>JAYQMT010000007.1:0-13887 GCA_038143955.1 Cellvibrionales bacterium | reverse complement strand
GGTTAGGAGTTGGTGTAAAATTATTGTATTCCAATTAAATATTACAAATTAGAAGTTATTTACATAAAAATGTTATACTCTTTGTGTGTCTTTATTTGGTTAATTACAGTTTGAATTAGAAAATTAAAAATTAATAATTATAAGATTTTTAATTTTTATTATATTTTTCATATTCAGGCTTATTCAATGATGAGGGAGATCAAAATGTTTGGAAATCAGAAGACCTAAAATAGATTTTAGTGTTTCAAGAATGGAAAGTGTCCATAACAATGATAATGATAATTATGTAAATTTGTTAATTTTGGAATAAGATATAGCTTCTGAGGTTGTTATCTTCACCATTAATATTTTTTTATTACTTACCCCGCTTACGCAGGAATCTTAAAAATGATATAATTAAAAATAAATTTAATTCTTTATTTTATGTGAATAAGTTGAATTGTATTTTTTAGATAAATATTCTCCAGCAATAATATTATTTTTAGATATTATTGTGTCATATTGAGGATTAAAGATAAATGGAATAGAAAATCTCGTATTCTTATTTCCATATACTCTATGAGATGTAGCTTTAATTTTTTTACCAGACCAAAGTTCTAACATATCTCCAAAATTTACTATAACTTCTCCTTCTTCAGGCAAAACCAACTCCCATTCATTTGAAGGGTTTTTAATTTCAAGTCCAGGGTTATTATCTGTTAACAGAATTGTTAAACAACCATAATCGGTATGAGGCGCTATACCGTAATCTTTATTTGATAATGTTGATTTCCTAGGAGGATAGTAATTACATCTTAATAATGACATTGATTTTCAAATTTATCTCTAAAAAGTTTTGAGAGAAGTTTAATGAATGCTCAATAAAAGAAAGAAGATTCATACCTATGTCAGTACACAAATCATAATAATTATTAATATTTTCTTCAAAATAAGGTAATTGATCAGGCCATAAATTTTTAGAGTAATAAGTTAGGCCTTTAAATTCTTCTTTAACTTTTTGGTGAGGTCCACTATCAAAAATTTCTTTATAATCTGGTTTATACTCTGGATTAACTTGTTCTCCTCTTGGAGCACCCCATCCTCTATTAGAAGATGTAAGGGCCATATTTACTTTATTTTTTTTCTCAAAAGGAAGGGCAAAAAATTCTTTGTAAGTTTTAAAGATATTTTTTTTAACTTTTCTATCTATAGGTGTATTTTTTAATAATAAAAAACCATAATGAGAAATAGCATAATTAAATTTTTTTATCTCATCATTTAAAGATGAATCTTCTTGATTTGAAATGATCTCATAATCAATTTTTGGTATTGTTGACTGCATTTTAATGAGATCATAGTAAATTTAAAAAATTCAAGGTTTGTAATTAGAATATTTTTATTAAATTTAATAACTTTAAATTATGAAATTATGTCTATTGCCTATTTCTTTGATAGCTCCTCAAGAATAGGACAATTAGGCCGATCATCTCCATGGCAATTTTTAGCAAGAAAACTTAGTTCTTTTTTAAACCATTAAGATCCTTAAGTTTAATATCTATTTGTGATATTTTTTCTAACGTGATCTTTTTAACTTCTTTGCTAGTTCTATTTTTATCTTCATATAAAGATAATAACTCTCTACATTCATCTATGCTAAAATCAAACTTTCTAGCTTTTCCAATAAATTTTAGTTTTGCCACCTCACCATCAGTATAATCCCTATAGCCAGTAGTTAAATTTTGTTGAGGTTTTACCAAACCAATATTAGCATAATATCTGACAGCCTTAGTGGTTAAATTGGATAATTTTGCCGCTTTTCCAATATTCATAATTTCTCCTTTACTTTCCCCTAACAGGAAGGTGTATATAATTAAGAATAGAGGATTAATAATGTCAATACAAAATACATTATATATTAATTGGTCTTGCAATCATACATGGCTACAAGCATCTAAAAATACTTCTTGGTGTTTGTTAGGTTGCTGTATTGGAGATTTTGGCACAATTGCTTTTTTCCAATTCCTAGAAATTGATTGGCCAGTTTTAGCAATTATGTCTCTTGCTATCATGAATGGTATTTTGACATCTATTGCATTAGAGACATACATTCTTTCTAAACAAATGTCTTTCAGTTTAGCTTTCAAAACTGCAATAGGAATGTCTCTTGTGTCAATGATTTCAATGGAGGCTGCAATGAATTTAACTGATTATATTCTTACAGGTGGAGCTATACTGACGTGGTGGGTAATTCCATTTATGCTTTTTGCAGGTTTTGTAACTCCATTACCATATAATTATTGGAGACTAAAAGCTTTAGGCAAAGGATGCCATTAATGTTTTTTAAAAATAAATTATTAATAATTTCAGCGTTGGTCTTGTTACCAACATTATATTTTTTTGTAACATACTCCAACAAATCAAATGCAAGTATCAACTTGAGTACAACAAATAATTCAGTCTTAAATAATGGTAAACAAATATATGCTCAAAATTGTGCTTCATGCCATGGTATTAACTTAGAAGGACAGAAAGATTGGAAGTCACGGTTACCTAACGGTATGATGCCTGCACCTCCCCATGACGCAACTGGTCATACATGGCATCATCCCGATAGGTATTTATTTATGGTTACGAAATATGGAATTGAAGAAATGATTGGTGAAAAATATCCTAATAATATGCCCGCTTATAAAGATATTTTAAGTGATGAAGAAATTATTGCTGTATTGTCTTATATAAAAAGTACATGGCCTTCAAAAATAAAAAAAATACATGATCAAATTAATTCAAGAGCTAATAAAAATTAAGGAACAAATATGAAAATTTTATTACTAACTCTAGTATTTATTCTAAAAAATACAGTTGTTTTTGCCCATTCACCTCTAAATTCAATCAGTCCAAAAAATAATGAAATATTAAGTCAAGCTCCTGAACAATTAAAAATGAATTTCAAATCAGATGCTAAACTTGTTAAAATTACTTTACTAAAACAAAGTGGTGAAGAGAAAGATACAATAGTTAGTAATTTATTCTCTAAAAGTGATAACAAAAAAATCATAATTGAGGACGATGTACTTATGAAAATGTCACCAAAACATTTTATAGGCTTGCCTAAATTAACCTCTGGCAAATATCTTTTTCAATGGCGTGCTATGAGTAAAGATGGACATTTTATCAAAGGCGAGATTAATTTTATAATAGAATGAAAAAAGTTTGATGGAAATTTGGATAATTTTAAATCCATTAATTAGGTTTATATTATATATTGCTGTATTTGGTTCTATTGGGACATTTATATTCGTTTTATATTTTCGTGATGTTTTAACAACTTCACAACTTAGCTATTGTACAACCATTTCACAAAATTTTACAAAAGTTGGTATTCTAGCTTCATTTTTATCAATTTTATCTATACCCGGAAATATGTCAGGGGATTTTCTAGGAATTTTAGATATTGATATGATAAGTTTATCATTTAGTACTTTAACTCTAAAATCTTCCTTCTTCTATTTATAGGCTTCATAATAATACATTTTATTCCAATGACATTTAATAAATTATTTTTAATTGGAAAAGTAATAGCTATCTTATTAATTTTATATTCTTTTATTGTTATTGGACATTCTCTCAAAGGGGGGCTTTTAACTCAAAGTCTCGTAGTAATACACTTGATTGGTTTGTCTTATTGGCTAGGATCATTACTACCCTTGCAAAAAATGTGTAATTTGAATGATTTTGTAGAATTAAAAAAAATTGCTCACAGTTTCGGACAACATGCTGTTTTTTATATATTTGCTTTATTAATTGCAGGATCAATATTTTCTTACATTCTAATCGGTAATATATCAAACTTACTTAATACCACATACGGGAATGTATTATTAATTAAAGTCATTTTTGCCTTTTTATTAATTTCACTTGGAGCTTTGAACAAGTTGCAATTAGTACCTAAATTAAATGCAGAAAATGAAACAACTATTATCAAACTTAAAAAATCTATAAATGTAGAAATGATTATTGTTTTAATAATTTTCTTTTTAACTAGCTTACTTACTACTAGTTTGACTTTACCTATGAATTAATAGTGCAACTATTTAATAGATTTTTATCATAAAAAAATTTGTTTTTTACTAATCGATAAGAGAAACAAAAGGAAACAATTAAAACTAATAAAAGACAACTTTCCACTACATTTTAAATTTATATCAATGGTCAATGGTCCATGTTTCTTGGTTCAAGAGGCTTTGAGTTGTCGTTAGTTTTGTTTAAAATCTTGTATTATTTCAATAGCTTAAAAAAAAAAAAAAATTTAAAAATAGTCTTTACTAACATAGTTACTCCGCGGCATATTTATTAAATCAAATGATTGAGAATTCATTTGTGTGGTTACATAGTCCAATCCAAAACTATGCTAAAACTGGCTTACGTATGCTGCCAGTTCTCACCAAAGCGACGCTTCAAAAATATTTTATTAATCAAAAACGGAGCTTTGCTATGAGCAATTTAAATATAATTCCACGTAAAGAAATATGTAAGCAAATAGGTATAAGTCGAGACACACTTAAAAACTGGATAAGAGAAAGAAACTTTCCTAAACCTTTAAAATCTTCTGGTAGGGAACCTCTGTTTGATGAGCTTTCTGTAAAAGAATGGTTTTTAAATAATAATAAAGATAGCAACAAGGGAGACTTATAATGGAAAATCTCTCTGATATGACTATTGAAAAATTTCAAAAACTATTCACTGGCTTCACAAAAGCTTATGGAACTTTTGAGATAAATAAATCAAACAATGATAAAAAAAAGAAGGGTAGAGCACTTACAGTAAGGAAGAAAATTAATTTTGAACACTATAAAAAACATCTTTATGGTGAACAAGGAATAGGTGTGGTTCCTATCAAAGATGATAATCATAATATCGTATTTTGTGCTTTAGATATAGATGATTATAATTTACCTCAAGAGGATCTATTAAAAAGAATAAATGAAAGTAAAATTCCTTTTCTTACCTGCTTGAGTAAGTCAGGTGGGTATCACTTATATCTATTCTTTGTAGAAGACACTTCAGCACAATTAATCCAAAAACCACTTCGTAAAATAGCTAAATATTTAGGTTATCCAAATTGTGAAATATTCCCTAAACAAGAAAAAAAGGTTGAAACCTAGAAATGGAGAGACAGAACAAATTGGAAATTGGATCAACTTACCTTATTTTTCTGGTAATAATTCTACCAGAACTTGCGTGCAATTGGAAAAGCACTTAGAGCTAGAAGATTTTTTAGACCACGCTGAAAAAGTAAAGTTTCGTTAAGTCAATTAATTAAATTATCCAATGAAATTCAATTAAATGAAAATTTAGATGAGAAAACATCATTAAAAAAAATAGCTCCAATTCGAGAAAACATAAAGCTAGACCTTATTGGAAAAAACATTTTATTCCAGAAGGACAGAGAAATGAAACTATATTCAAAGAATGTGTAAATCTGGTTAATAACGGTGCCTCTGATAAATCTATAAAGGATGCAGCTTTTCAATTAAATCAATATTGTACATCTCCTCTTCATAGCAGAGAGTTAGAGCAGATTTCTAATAGTGCTATTAAATATAGAAAAAATGATTTTCTAGAATCTAGTATATCTAATTCTTTATTGCCACTTACTGACCTGGGTAACGGGAAGAGATTTGCTAGGAGAAACTCTACAAAAGCCTTATTTTGTATTGAGCATAATAGTTGGTATGCCTTTGAACAGGGTCGTTGGTCAAAAGATACAATGGCTGTTAATAAAATGGCTGAAAACACAACTAAAGAGATAAAAGAAGAAGCCATACAATCATTTGAGT
The DNA here is from genome assembly GCA_038143955.1 of Cellvibrionales bacterium. GTDB lineage: Bacteria > Pseudomonadota > Gammaproteobacteria > Pseudomonadales > Porticoccaceae > Porticoccus. The sequence continues at coordinate 8,068 of JAYQMT010000007.1, read as the reverse complement.
TTATGGATCAAATTAAAAAATGGGCTAAAACTTCTGAAAATATTTCTAGACAAAAAGCAATGCTAGAGGCAGCAAAACATCATCTTGATTTAAATGCTAGTGAATTTAACCAGAATAAATTCTTATTTAACATGAACAATGTCACTTATGATTTAAAAAGCTTCTCAAGTAAAAACCAGGATCATAAAGACCACATTACTTTTTAAATCAAATATAGACTATGACCCAAAAGCTAAATGCCCTTTATGGGAAAAATTTCTTCATGAAATAACTATGGAGGATGAAGAACTTCAAATTTATCTTCAAAAGCTTTGTGGATACTCTCTTATCGGTGAACGAAATGAGCAATTCATTATTTTTATTATTGGCTCCGAGCAAATGGTAAAAGCGTATTTATAAATACTTTATCTTATGTGTTTGGAGAATATGCAGGTATAATTAGTGCTCGACCATTAATAAACGGTAATAATGGGTCTATACCAAGCGATATTGCAAATTTACATGGGAAAAGATTAGTAACATTGTCTGAGTTTCCAGAAGAAACTGTTTTAAACACAACCCTTATCAAATCTATAACTGGAGGAGATAAACTTACAGCAAGACATCTATACCAAAGCTGGTTTGAGTTTAACCCAGAATTTGTACTTATCTGTGCTATGAATCAAATGCCAGAAATAAAGAGGATGATCTAGCCTTTTTAGAAGACTAAAAATTATAGAATTCAAAAATCTTTTTCTAAAGAGCAAATGGATAAAAACCTTCCTTCAAAGTTAAAGTTAGAAGCAAGTGGTATTTTAAATTGGTGTGTTGAAGGTTACAGAAAATATTGTAAAGAAGGCTTGGAAGATACAAATTCAATAAGAGGATCTGTACAAGGATTCATACAAAGAAATAATCCCCTAGTTGAATATTTTGAAACTCAAATCAAGGTTACTAACAAACAAGCTGATTATATTACCCTTCACTCATTAAGAGAAAGCGTAGATAATTTTTCTAATGAGCTGTTTGGTAAAGAAGTTACACCTACTCAAATCAACAAATTTTTCAAGACCAAAGGTTTATACCCCAAACAAAAACGACAAGGTTTATATAGAATTAGGTGTTACGAAGGTATTAAATTTGTAGAAGAAGAACAATTGGAGATTTATTGATGTCACACCTGTCACACGCTTCACAGGACTTTTTTTATATAAATTTTTTTATTGTAAAAAGTTATATATAGGGTGTGACAGGTGTGACAACTAATTTAATGATGTTAACGTAATAAAGTTTTTTGAATAAAAAGATCCCAATCTTTACGCCAATTCTTTTTTAAATGTCCATTGTCAATGAACCATGTTTCGAGTTCTTTTAACTCACATCGAATTATTCGACCCTACTCCGCTCTAGCTTTAGCTTTTTCCCGTTCCAATTTTGTAAATCTTCCATGTTTAGTTTTTGAATCAGCTAATCTTTTTAGACCATCCTCGGTCCTTGGTCCTGTACTAGCACCTCCATGAAGCCTACAATGACCAACTGGTAATTTAGCTGGTCGTTGACAAGGTGTGCCTTTTCTTGTTTTTGCTTCACATCGCTTACCTGGCCAGTTGGGGCCAAAACGCCAAGTATCCCTTTTAAGAGGTTGTTTTTTGTCATCTTATAAATGTCACCGATTAGGGTTTTATTATACTACAAATTAATCCGCTTTTCAGCAGGGTGTTTGCTTGAAACTAATGTCCATGGTCAGTAGATCATGATTAGTAACGTATAGATTAGATGGAGAGCGAAGCTAAACGGTTATGATTGTTACTGAAATGCTGGTACAACTCGTTGGTAAGCAAATCAATGTCACCCTCTGTGTATGTATCTGCTGGTAAGCCCGTATGATCATCATAAAGGAAATCATAGATTTTTTGGCGGAAGCCATCGGATGTGCTTTGCTTGGCAAAGGCATCTTGGACATTCTCCAGATAGGCCCTGAGTTCATCCAACAACTTTGCCGACACGGTCTTAATCTTTTTAATGTCGGCTTTGGTTAAATCAGGCTTTCGCAACATATCGAACACAACTAATTGCTGTTCGTTCTCGAGCCCTTCTTCAACGTGGCGGTGCTGCTCTTCGGTCATTTCACCGGCTAGTCGCATCAAGGCCTCGAACGTAGCCTCGATCGTGTTTTTGTCCTTTTCCCTTGTTATAGTCGGCTACGATCTCGTGATAGCGCTCTTGAAAATCTGTCCTTAACGGATTTTCTGCCAGCATCTTGGATAGACGTTTTTCTATCACATCCTTGATGTTCTGAACGTCAGAATTTTTCTGCTCGCTTTTCTCAAACTCCTTGCGGAGAAGCTCGAAATTTATCTTTGATATATCGAATATCTTATCATCACTATCAGGATCAGCCTCGACATTGATTGCTTTGCTCACGATGGCATTGAGCCTTTGCATAATCTCTGATGTATCTGCCTTATCTCGGTCATCTTCCAATGTCTTGTAGATGAAATTAATAGCCTCATACTCTGCGTGATAAGCCCTCACGCCTTTGAAGGTCAGACACGCTTTGTATTTACGAAATACCGCGCGGGCTGAAATTTCAAAACGTTTTCGGCTTTCATCATCGATATTGATGGCCTCTTTGGCATCAACCAGAGCCTTGTTCCGAGCAAAGCCAGTTGCTTGGATCATCTCATCTAATTCAAAGTCGTTTGATAAGAGCTGATCACGTACAAGCTGAATGGCTTCCGCCAGTTCTGCGATCAATTCCTCCTCTGGGTGGAGCGGATCGGCTCTATCGTCACCGCCGCCACCTCCTTCGCCTCCTGTATGGCCAGCAAATGTAGCCAGAGCTTTCCTGAGATTTTTTAATATGCCGCAGTAATCAACGATCAGGCCGTTATTTTTGCCTTCCTTCACACGATTAGCGCGAGCAATTGCCTGCATCAATGTGTGCGCCTGAAGCGGTTTGTCGAGATATAATGTGGACAGTGACGGCACATCAAAACCAGTCAGCCACATGGCACAGACAATCACAATTCGAAACGGATGCTCCTCACGCTTGAAGGCCGTATCGATATCAAGCCGATTTCCGTCTTCCAGAAGAAAGCCGTCTTTCAAGAGCTTCCTATGAGGCAGAATATCCAGTCCCCATTTCTTGAAACGATCAACTTCCCCTTGTTCGTCACTGACGACAACCGCCATTTCGGTCTCTCGCATCCACGCGACCTGCCTCTGGCGTATCAACAAATCCTGATCATTTCTGGCAACACTGAACTCACGCTCAAGCGCATCAGCATGCGTCAACCAGCGTTCCCTGATCAGTTCAAACATCCGCACGGCAGTGATCTTGTCGATGGCGACATACATCGCTTTGCCGCTTTCCCAATTGGTGGCATAATGCTCGACAAAGTCTTGGGCTATATGTTCCAGCCGCTCCTGAGCCGTCACAATATGATATTCCCGCTTCAGCTCATTCTCGAGCTTGACGGCGACATCAGCATCATCGATTTCGCCTCTGCAATCGCTTCTGCGAGTCTTTTATTCAAGCCCTCGGAAGTAATATTCAGCTTGTCGCCTCTCGCGTCGTAATAAAGTGGCAGGGTGGCTTTGTCTTCGATCGCGCGCTGGAAGTCATAGGTCGAAACATAGCCACCAAACACGCGGCGGGTAATCTCATCATTGTTAAAAAGCGGCGTTCCCGTGAACCCAATAAAGCTGGCGTTCGGCAGGGCATCCCGCATGTTTTTTGCCAACGTGCCATACTGCGTTCTGTGCGCTTCATCCGTCATCACGATGATGTTGGATCGGTCAGAATATTCACCGCCCTCTGTAATTTCCTGATTAAATTTCTGCACCAGTGTGAAAACAAAGGCTTTATGCTGGCTTAGCAAATCTCTTAAAGCCGTTCCGCTCTCGGCCCGACATGGGTCTTTATCATTATCAGCGAGCCCAACTCCGGCAAAAGTCTTGTAGATCTGATTATCCAGATCCTGCCGGTCAGTCAGGACAAGGAAGGTAAAATCACCACCAAGTTTGCGCCTTACCTTTTGCGCGAACAGGGCCATCGAATAAGACTTGCCAGACCCTTGCGTATGCCAGAAGACACCTAGCTTACCATCACGTATTTCTCTATCCTGAACTGCTTCAAACGCCGCATTCACACCAAGATATTGGTGGTTGCGGGCAACGATTTTTACTGTCTGCCCGATGCTGTCATCAAACAGGATGAAGTTTTCAAAAATGTCGAGGAAGTTGGCTTTGGTGCAGGTCCCTTTGACTAGTGTCTCCATCTGTACAACGCCGGGCTCACCCTCAGCAAGGCGTTTCCAATCGCTGAAATGTTCAAACTGGGCGGTGATGGAGCCGATCTTGGCCTCAATCCCGTTCGCCAGCATCAGGAAGGCGTTGAAATAGAAAATATGAGGGATGGTGTCACGATAGTCGGCAATATTTTCATCATAGGCTCGACGTAAGTTTTTATCTGGTCTTTTACATTCGACGAACAACAAAGGAAGACCGTTTACAAACCCTATCAGGTCAGGTCTTCTACGATGAACAGGTCCACGGATCCATAACTCCCGCACACACAAAAAATAGTTGTTCGTTGGGGTGTCAAAATCAAGGATCCGCAAACGGCGCTTTTTGATCTTTCCATTTTCATGATAGCTGACAGGCACACCACTGCGGATTAGCAAGTATTTATCACGGTTGATCTGAGTAATCGATTGAAAGCCTAAAGTCTCACTGATTTGGCGAGCAGCAGATTGATAGAGCTTCGTCTGGCAAGCCAGGGTTTAGTTTTACCAATGCCTCTCCAAGATAGCGTTCCAGCACAACATCATGTTCCGTACGGCGGCCGAGTGTTCCCTCTACACCAAGAATTTCAGTATTGTAGGCGAAGACTGACTCCCATCCCAGTTCCATTGAGAGATAATCAGCTAAGGTCTTTTGGGTGAGGTTATCTTCGCTATAGCTCATAGATTGATCCGTCCATCCATTAAGCGGGGGAGTAAGAGATCGCGTGCTTTTATAAGATTTTTTATTTGTTGGTCAAGATTGCTGATTTGCCGATCAATTGGTGATACCAAATACTCAAATTGCTCAATTTGCTCTTTTGGAGGATCTGAAATTTCTATATTTTCTAACTGTCCTCTTGTCGTGGATGCATATATCGAACCAGTTCCAATTGTCCTCCTTAAAGAAAAGGACTTTAAGGCATAGAAGAGAAAAGAGTTTGATCCAGTCTTGGAATTCAGCGCCGCTAAACCGCGGCCCAAAACGATTCTATTTTTTGTAATATTGATCCGTCCTACAGGTGCTCTAACGGACAATAAGATATCTGATGGATTTGCTAATTTTGTTGTTTTTGTACTGAAAACTGTATCCTCTACAAATCTGATTCCATAGCCAGTTACGCCTTGATGAAAGGGCAAGCCTTCACCAATTTCGTTGTAGAATTTGGAAGCTGGACTTTGTCCCATTGTAAGGTTTGCAATTTCTTTGAGTGGTTTGGTGTTTGTTTTTTGGTTAGGGGACACAAACCATTCGCAGTAAAGGAGACGGGCAGACTCTTCCAGCAATGCAATCCGCCGCCGATTGTTTTTTATTAATTCATCGTATGGTTTAAGTTTTTTAACAATTAACTTCTGTTTTTATGAAGGGGAGGAACGTTGATTTGTTGATCTTTTAAAAACTTAAAGTGTCGTGCGTAAATAATTTGAAAGGTCAACATTTTTAATAGCATAGTAAAAATATGTGATATCTATGTTCTCATCGTTCGGGTAAAGAAGTTGAGTACCGTCAGCCCCACAGATAAAAGGATCTGTTGCGAATTTAACTCGTCTTGTGTGATCCCCAAAAATAACTATTGGAAGAGGTTCTTTGTGCACAAGCTCTGGGTCATTTGAGAAACCAGCAATTTCACCTTCACCCTGGTCAATTACAGGAAAATCACCTGCTTCGAGATATTCTGACGCTTTTAGCTTGCCAGCCCGTCTTACTTGTTTGAGCAGGTTCCCAATTTTCTCAATCTCACGAGACTAACCTATTAAAATTTTTGCTAATTTGAGAGGATAATTTTTCAGCCTCTTCATTAAGCAGTTCCAACTCATCACGAATAACAGTCATCTCTTCTTCAAAGTCAAAATCTTCACTTTCAACTTCTGAGCAAAGCCGACATAACGACCAGGAGTTAAACTCCAATCATTGGATTCCATCTCTTTTTGATGAACAAGTTTGACCAGACCTTCAACATCAACCAATTTCGCATCAGGAAACTTAGTCAGTAACCATTGCGCGTGACCATGTTTAGTAATGAAGGATTTGAGTGAGTCTTTTAAATTCTCCCTTACCTGATCTAAAATCCTCATGGTCTTTCTGTTATGCCCTTTCTCTCGACCATCTTTACCACCCAGATCAGCGTTAACCTGCTTATAAAAATGATCAATTTGCTTGATAGCATCCCTGGCCATTTCGGTCATTTCGACCATCGCTTTTTCTGCTCGCTTTAGATCAAATAGATCTTCTGTAATTGAGAAACCACTTACCCCTTTAGCAATATTTTTTATTATGTGTGAGATCTCATTTAACGAGGTTTTAAGCACCTCTGGTTTTCTTGATCTTGATGAAATGGTAACGCCGAAATTCCCTCTAAAACCGTCTCAGCAGACTCGATAAATTCTCTCAAGGGAATTTCTGAAGCTTCCTTAACGGCATTGGTTAAATGCTCATTTATGAGGGCAATAAACCGGTTCGTTTGCCCTCTGTACAACCAAATAATTGATGCAATATTTTTTGTTGTTCAGGCGTGAAGTCATAGATTTTTCGTGTAACTTTATTGAAAATCTGCCGTGCATCAATCATTAGTACCCTGTCACGCAATGGCTCTGGCTTTCCCTTGTCGAAGAACCATAGTTCACATGGCACAGTGCGGGTGTAGAAAAAATTGTTTCGAATGGCGATCATTACATCAATGTCACCCGTCTTGATTATAGCCTGGCGGACCTTGGCTTCTTCACCACCGGCACTCGAGGCTTGGGATGACATCACAATTCCGGCTCGACCTTTATCCGAGAGATAGGCGTGAAAAAAGCTCATCCAAATATAATTGCCGTTTGAGACTTTCTTTTCTTTGTTAACTCCCGGTAGACCAAAACTAAGGCGTGGGTCTGTCTTAATCTTCTCCGCATCAATCTCATCTACATTGAAAGGAGGATTGGCCGATACGAAACTAGCTTTGCCAATGAAAGTATGCGGGTCTTCATAATAGGATATGGCCTGCGCAATATTCCCCTCAAGCCCATGCACAGCAAGATTCATTTTAGCAAGACGGATGGTTGTTGGATTTTTCTCCATGCCATAAAAGGTCACCCGTTCATTTGGGTTGGCTTTCATACGTTCAATGAAATGAGCAGACTGCACAAACATGCCACCAGAACCACACGCCGGGTCGATAATGTTCCCACTATCAGGCTCAATAACATTTACTATAGTTTGAACAAGAAGGCGGGGTGAAGAATTCACCACCATCATGTGCTTTATCGCCTGCAAATTGAGTAAGAAAATATTCATATATTCTCCCAAAGACATCACCATCAGCTTTCTCAAGTGCAGGATCATTGAATGTACGCAAAAAGTCCCCGAGATCTTCATTGCCAAGTTCAATATATTCCTGCTTCGGCAATACACCTTTAAGAGCTTGATAGTCACGTTCAATCGCCTCCATGGCTTCAACAATTGTCTGTCCACGATCATCGCCATCAGGGATTGCCACTAGATAAAGGAATTGAGCTTCCTTTGGTAGGAAGATAGCGCTTCTTTGTGAGAAGTCTTCTTTTGTAATAGCCCTGGTTATGCCGCCTCTCGATGGAAGTGTGAACCCTGGTCCGTGTTCCATGGACTACGGTCAATGGGCAGACCACCCCCTGACCATTGACCATTGTTGATTAGGAAAAGGGTGCAGTAACCCCGGACCATGGACTGTGTTTACTGTAGACAAGGTTGTAGACAAGCTTTTTACCATTGACGGACTCACTGTATTTGCTAAGCTATTGATATTGTTGGAGTTTAGATAAAACCATTGCTCTGGTTAGGCATC
>JAYQMT010000006.1:0-14590 GCA_038143955.1 Cellvibrionales bacterium | reverse complement strand
GCTTATCACCATAAACTTTAGGCTCAATAATCATACAGTCTTTTAATTTAGTTTTGATCACATTCATTTATAGCCACCAGCTACCTTAATTAAATATTCGCCGTAGTTAGTTTTTTTATGCGCTTGGGCTTGTTTTAATAACATATCTTTTGTTATCCAACTTTGATGAAACGCAATTTCTTCCAAGCAAGCTACTTTGAGGCCCTGACGATGCTCAACCGTTTGCACAAATTGGCCAGCTTCAATTAAGGAATCATGAGTCCCTGTATCAAGCCAGGCAAAACCTCGACCTAAGAGCTCAACTGCTAGATCCCCTCTATTTTGATAGGCGTTATTAATATCAGTAATTTCTAATTCACCACGAGAAGAAGGTTTTATAGATTTAGCAATTCTAATAACATCGTTATCGTAAAAATATAACCCTGTAACTGCGAAATTTGATTTAGGGTTGTTCGGTTTCTCTTCAATGGAGGTAACTTTGCCATTTGTATCAAAATCAATAACACCGAATCGCTCAGGGTCTTTCACGTGGTAACCAAAAACAGTTGCACCACTAACTTTAGAGGTAGCTTCTTTTAGATTTGCGGTGAAATTTTGACCATAAAAAATATTATCTCCAAGCACTAAGGCAACATTACTATTGCCAATAAAATCTTCACCTATTATGAAGGCTTGAGCCAGGCCATTTGGACTTTGCTGAGTAGCATATTCAATTTCAATACCAAAATCAGAACCATCGCCTAATAGACGTTGATAACCTGATATATCTTCAGGTGTGAAATAACCAAAATTTCTTTAATACCTGCAAGCATTAATACAGAAATTGGATAGTAAATCATTGGTTTATCATAGACTGGCAATAACTGCTTTGAAACACCTTTAGTTATAGGATAAAGTCGCGTTCCTGAACCGCCCGCCAATACAATTCCTTTGTAATTTGTAGCCATATTATTCTCCTAAACGCTCAAGACGATAGGCGCCCGAAAGCACTCTCTTCCACCATTGGCGATTATCTAAATACCATTGAACAGTCTTACGCAAACCAGTTTCAAATGTTTCTTCTGGCACCCAACCCAGCTCACGCTCAATTTTAGACGCATCAATAGCATAACGCACATCATGTCCAGGACGATCTCTAACAAAGGTTATTAAATCTCGATACTTATTAACACCTTGTGGCTTTTCTGATGCAAGCTCCTCAAGTAAATCACAAATAGCTTCAACTACTGCAAGATTAGTTTTCTCATTGTGACCACCTATATTATAGGTCTCACCAATTCTACCTTTTATAGCCACCCTAAACAGCGCCTTTGCATGATCTTCCACATATAGCCAATCACGTATCTGTGAGCCATCACCGTAAATGGGTAATTGTTTTCCATGTATAGCATTCAAAATGACATGAGGAATAAGCTTTTCAGGAAAATGAAAAGGGCCATAATTATTTGAGCAGTTAGTGATGACTACTGGCAAACCATAGGTCCTCCACCAGGCACGAACTAAATGATCAGATGCAGCTTTACTGGCAGAATAAGGGGAAGAAGGTGAATAGGCAGTTTGCTCTGTAAACAAAGCATCAGTTCCTTTTAAATCACCATAAACTTCATCAGTGGAAATATGATGAAAACGAAATTTTTTTTTATCTATCTCTTCTAAACTTTCAAAATAATTCCTTGATGCCTCCAGAAGATTAAAAGTCCCCACAATGTTGGTATCGATAAAATCCATAGGACCATCAATTGAGCGATCTACATGACTTTCAGCTGCTAGATGCATAACACAGTCAGGTTTATGCTGTTTAAATACTCTTGCCAAAGCCGGTGCATGGCATATATCTACCTTCTCTTGACAGTATCGCTGTGAATCTTCAACACCCTCAAGGGAATCGAGATTACCTGCGTAGGTTAGTTTGTCTAAATTAACAACTGTGTGTTCTTCGTGGCTATAAATTAAGCGGATCACAGCACTGCCAATAAAGCCAGCTCCGCCCGTAATTAAAAATTTCATAATATTTTCCTAAAAGTATCATGCCTAGTTTGCAGTCTGAAAACTAGTCAAATCATAAATTAATTTAGCTATAAGTTTATGCTTTACAATCCCCCATAGAGTTTAATCGCCCTAAAAAATGTTCCTTTTTAATCATATCTAAAAACCCAATTAAGGTTTTAAGAATTTTTCCATCCTAGTGATTAGAATGAAAGCCTACAACTTTTGATACAGACTTTTAACTATATTTTTGGGTATTGACGAGCAGTTTTTAACCAAAATTTAATTAAACTCTTAACGTGCCACCATGAATGTTTTGATAATCTATTCGATGCTCGTTGAGCAGCATGAATCACCTCATACTCATGTAAAACACGTAACTCGCCAGAATTCAATCTAATAGCTTTACAGAGGTCACAGTCCTCTACATACATAAAATACCTAGTATCAAATCCCTTGATTGCTCTATAAAAGTTTGAATGAAACATCATAAACATACCTGCAATCCAAGTGTAGCGCGATGGAATGCCGCTAGTCTTAATCCCAATTCTTCTCATAACAAGATTCATCAATGATGGATCAGTTCTACAAAAATCCTCAATATCCCCTGACGGTGAAATTATACAGGGAGACGCAAGTCCGTATTGTGGAATTTGATGAATAAGCCAATCTAGCCGCATTTCCTGACATAGCAAAATATCTGGGTTAACAATGAAAAAAAGGTCCGAATTGTATGCAGAAAATGCTGAATTATGGTTGTCTCCGAAGCCTTTAGGATTAATATTTTGGATAGTATAAAGTGAAAATTTCTTGAATTTTTCATCCCACGGAAGATCTTCGAGGTTATTAGTTACGCAAACAACCACCTCATACTCAGAGGCAGTTAGATACCTATCCAAAGATAAAAGAAATTCTTGTACCAATGTTCTTTGGCCGTGACTAATAACCGATATTAAAACGCGCATTTGTATTAAGCCCCCCTTTTTTAGTAATCAGGAATTGTTGAGTTAGGTCCTGGAAACCAAAAACTATCAATCGAACTATAACTCTTATCCAAAATCTACCTTGCTCTTAATTGTTTGCCCGCTAATAACGGAATAAAGATACAAAGCCCAAGAAAAAACGAAAAGTTAGTATGTAAACCGTTTGAAAGAACAATAAAGGTAATTAGTAATGAATATTGTTGACAAATTCTTACTAAGCATAATGCAAAAATAGAGAGGCCGACTAATCCAGTTTCATAAACAATTAATAGAGCATCAAAATGGGGATATTCGTAACCTGCGGTCGTAGCAATCTCCATAGCTCCTAAGCCATGTCCAAAAGTCATTCATATAAAATTAGATTGAGTAACCTGATCATAGATAAACATCCAGCTAGCCCATCTTCCTGAAGTCGCCAAAATCAGATCTTGTTCAGAGGTGCCCGAAAATGTCATTCGTGTTAAAAATAAATCAAATACCCCTAGGGAATAAAAAGCAACAACTAATGTGACCGCAAAGGCACTATAGACAAAAAGCATTCTGGATAATTTTATTTTATTACGCAATACAATTAAAGATCCAATCACACCAAAAATAATACTACCCCTCACACCAGAAATTATCGCTCGTAAAAATCCAATACAATATGCCGGGAGTTTAAGAATGAGAGTTTTCCACTTCTTATGGATTGACCCATCGGGCGCCGCAATATATATAGCTAAAAGGATACCGAGCGTAGCAATAAAGGAAGTGGAGCCATCGAACTGACCTCTGCTTATTTGCCCGGAAGTCTGGGATGATTTGAAAATCCAAAAATATAAAATAACACACAGAATAAAAAAAATAGCATAACGATCAAAAACATAACTAGCTCGCATTAAATAGTGAGTAGGCATTCTAAGACTAGCCAATAATAAAATGACCTGGAAATACAAAAACAGACTATTCTGAATAACAACGGTCTCGCTAATCATCAGGGTGGCTATAAGTGCAATTTCCATCATGATTAAAAAGAGTAAAGATCTAAAATCAAAATAAAACCTTAGCATTAAGCAAAAAGTAAGAAACGCAAAAAAGTAGACTAATAAGTGGCTACTCCCTAATCCAATTCTCTGAAGGGGAATAACAGCTAAAACCATTAAAATAGCCATTGAATAGTTGTATAAAGAATTGCTCATACGCTAGTACATTATAAACCGTTCTCAGAAGGCGGAATTATGACACATTTAGCACCAATGGCTTTACCTTCGGAACATAGATCTTTGTTCAGAAAAGTATTAGCGCCCACAAACGCTCCATTTCCTACCATAATTGGTCCAACCACACAGGCATTTGCACCGATAGTAACGTTGTTACCGAAACATGGATGTCCACCCTCTTTTCCATTTCCACCAATGGTAACGCCCTGTCTGATAAAAAAGTCGCTGCCTGCTTTGGTATGTCTTCCAACAGTCACGGGGCCAATGTGCGCAATATAAAATCTCGGACCTATCTCGGCTGAAGCTGGAATATTCGTACCTAAAATCAATGAAAAAAAGCGATCAATGAAGAAACTCAGTGGAAAAAACATAAATTTAAGTGGGCTTGGTAAAAGAAACAAAAATCGCCTGACTCTGTAAGATAGATTATTCCAAGACTGAATCCAAATAAATAAAGTAAAAACACTGCAACCAAAAAATTGATTCTCACCCCAATAACGCTTTAGATCATTACTGAGAAACTTAAATTGAATAAAAGACTTATACATTACTTACTCCTAAGAAGCATTTTCCTTAACAAAACCATTCTACCCGACAAGATAATTACCACAGCAGAAAAAATATAAAGAATAAAATCAAACTCTAAAACCAACAACATAATAGAGATAAAGCACAATCGAACCATAATAATCCCTAATGAATTAACAAGCGCCATTTTTTGAAAACCTGTTACTAAGCTAATGTGTTCGATAACAGTGCCACTGGAAACGATAAACATCGACAATAGTAAAGCTACTTGGATAGGCAAAGATATAACATCAAGCCCGGTAAATATATCATTGGGCAATATATCTAACGCGACTGTCAGCCCTATAGACCCAAATAATAGGATGGCAGAATAGCCAACAAATGCAGGTACAATCTTTAATGCGTTCGTTCTTAAAATATAGCCATTCCTCTGAAACTCTTTGCCCAAAAAATTATAGACAGGATAAAGAGGTATTATCGCTATCCGTTCGCATCCGGTAAACACTCTTGTTAACAAAAAATAGGCCGCGGTTAACTCAGGATCAAAAAGCAGGCCAATTAACAAGACGTCACCCCAGGACGTAAATGAATTTGAGAAATTAGTAAAACCAAAAAATGAAATTTCCTTCAGATATTCTTTTAATGGGGTTTTAGTAACGCTTTGATGACGCCGTAAACAGTAACTGATTAACTTTCTCTCTTTAATTAAGCACGCCAAACTGATAAATAAAATAGTCATATATTGCATCACAATTGCATCTTGGCCTGCTGTCAATGAGGTTAATAAGACTAAAAGTATAAAAACCACATTTGGGGCAACCTCAAAAACAAAAATTGACTTACTGATCTCCCCCTAGCTCTTATCACTAAACTGTAATAATGAAGCAATGAGAGACTTTCAATACTGACAATTAGGATGCATACCTCAACAATCGAAAAAAAGTAGCTCGCAAAAATAGCCAGCGCAACTTTAAGAAAAAAACTATGTTTATAAAAGTCAACTAGGTTGGCAAGTGCCTGAGACAGATCCAGTAGCGACCGACTTGTTGAAATACGGAACAGCAAGTTATCAGAACCAAAGCGGAAAATATTAGATGTTAAAGCTATTAGAGCAAGGAATATTGCATACTGAGCAAATTCATCAGTACTAAGGCTTCGCTCTAATAAAATAACCGTTCCAAGCTTAGCAGAAATGCCAATGATTCTAAAAATTAAATCTAAAGTAAGTTTTTTCATCAAAAACTTAAAAAATCACGAATAGATTCACTAATTTTTTTTGGCACCTGATTTCCCTCGTCCGCAGGCTTATTTGATTCTGCGAGTTTTTTAGCAATTAGTGGATCTAGTTCAGATAAGCAACCACAAACATCGATGCCATGATAATGCTTAAAATATTCTATCGCCGCAGATTGGTCAGCCTTTGATTCTAAAAAGCTCTTGTTTTCTTTCAACAAGAATCAATTTTTTATTAAAATATAAACAGTCTAATATCGACCCTATACCGGCGTGCGAAATTATCAAATCCGCAGACTTTATGTATTTTAGCATATCTGACCTTGTCCAATAGTCTTGACATTCGCGCCCTAGAAACATCTCCATTGAATTGACCCCATGTTGAAATACCATCTTGTCCAAATACTTACTAGCATTAACGGCATCCACGAGCCTCTGAAACTTCATTTCTGATGTTCCTGAAATAATAAGAATCATAGAAGCCGCCCTAAAATGGCTTTTTTATAAGTCTTTAGGAGATCTTTGTGCTGAACGAAAAATACATCTGAGAAATGGTATGCAATACGCCCTGTATATGTTGATTTATTGATGTAAGCGAGCGACTCAATAAAGATAACTTTTGCACGAAAAATAGATTTGGCCAATACAATACCTGGAATAGCGATCCCTGCGCCGCTAGAAATAACAACCGTCGGTGGTCTTTGAAGAAAAATTTTGAGAGTCTGCAGAGCACAAATTACAAACCTTATTGGTGAACGATGGGGATTAACTATTTCAATGAAAGTTACATTTTTGATACCCATATCCTCATACGTAAGCAAAGTAACATCATGCGAGTCTAGACTATCACCTGTAGCATAAAGCAACTCTGTTAAATGACCTCCTGCAGAGCAAATCAGATAAACACTCATGATATATTTGGGCCATTTCCTATAACAGAGAGATACAGCTCATCTATGTATCGTCGCTGAATTACCGAAGGGCTTCTCGCATCAAGAGCACTAACCTGCTCATTTGAATTAATTTCTATTTCATCGACATTCAAAATAGCATCCACAAAGGCACTGGGCTCCCTTGGAAGGACAAGCCCAAGCGAAGTATTAGCAAGGACTTCATTAGCAAAACCAACATCAGTAGAAAATACAGGGCACTTACATGCAATCGCCTCGAGTATTACTGTTGGTGCCGCTTCGTTTTTTGATGTCAAGAGTAATCCCTTGCTAGCAGTGAGCATGGCAGGGACAGAATTATTTTCGATCTCACCCTCTAAAACTATCAAATCATTCAATTGATTCTTAACCACAAAAGATTCTAAAACCTGTCGTAACTCCCCATCACCAAAAATTCGAAGAATAAAATTTGATGCTCTGAGTACTTCACGATATTCTAAAATAGTACGAAGTATAAAGTCGTGGTCCTTAACTTCGCTCAAACGTCCTAACATGCAGAAATAATTTTGTTTCTCAGCTTCAAATACAACCGGAAAGTTGATCAGCGATGAAAAAACAGGGGCATCTGAAATTTTGGAGGTAATTTTTTTATGTCGCCGAATAAAAAACTCTTTATTCCTCTCAGATACAAAACACACTCTACCTTTAAGGCTAGCGAAACAGCGGCCCTCTAGATAACGTAAAATTGGAAAAGTTATTCTAAAAAATAAGTGCGGCATATTTACTTTATAATTGTGGAATGTCTCTCCATGCACTGTTGTCACAACGCTAACATTTTTTTTTCTTAATAGTCGTATGATAAAGTGAGCTGTCATTGCAAAATAAAGTCTATGGAAGTGCAATACCGTATTTCTTTCAAATTTTTTATTAAATAACTTAAAAAAGAAAACGTAACCAAAAAATTAGGTAATTTTTTGAGTGTGTCAAGTTGGTAAAATCTATACGGCTTTCGGTAAAGCTCCCCCAATAATGGACAACAACTTGATCGCTAGCCTTGAGCTGCCAGAACAAATTTCGCACATAAATATTTCCTCCACCTTGGCCATTGTCGAAGGGGTTGTTTTGATAAACCAAAACAATATCTACTTTGTTTGTCATTAGTTTCTCTTATTTAAAGTTGTAAAATGTCGACAATCTCCAAAAAAGATTCATCGGCGTTCTTGTCAGACGTTGAAACGCATTTAATATTATAGCGTTTGGCAATAGACCTATAACATGCGTCGCGTTTAAAGTACAATTCATCATCACATAGATCAGGCCGACGAGTTCTAGCAATTTCAGGACAGCAACTCACTATTAAGACAGCGTTTTTATTTACAAATCGCTTCATTTGATGGTCAAAGAGACGATATATAAATTGTTGTTTATTTGTTGCCAGGATCAGGTCTGCTACCAGATCAGGTAAATGACGGTCATACACAACGATATGTCTAGAAGGTTTGAGAATTCTGCCTATCCTCATTTTTCCCGCTATTAAAAACCAATCAATCCAAGACAATAGGATATAAAGATAGCCCAGCATAAAATCATAATCGTGGTATCCCATAACACCCCAATTATGGGACACTTTCCTGTTACGCCCTGTGATTCGCATAATTAAGTTGAAAAATTTGGCAAAAGAATCTCATATGCCGCTTCCAAACCAAAATCACATTCTGATCTGTCGCTTTCCTGATGTGCTTAACTAGCAAGGCGGCTTGAGTACTCTTGCCAGTTCCATCAGCACCAGATAAAACAAATGTTTTCATTTTATTTTATAACGGGATCAAATTTCTCATAAGAAAAATCGATCAGCGCGCTTGACTTGAGAATTTTGCAATGAAAAAGACTTATAGGGATCTCTTCAGAATCTAACTTTTCTATAAAAAGCGGATCATTAAAGGAATATACGTCGACCGCGCAACCTATGAGCGTTCCATATGCCCTTAAAATATTTGCATAAACAAGAGCCTTCACGACAGAGAAAAAATCTGAGCTATGATAAACCCTCAAATCCAAATCACTTCTGCTAGACATTGCATTACGTGAACCGCTTCCAGTCACTAACACATCAAGAATTCCAAAACTCCTTTTAAGCTTACCGCAGAGATTTATAACTTTTAATATCTTTCTGCGGGTCATCAATGAAGAGCTAAACAAATACCGAGCTAAAACAAAGAATTGACCGTTCAAGAGGTAGTTAAGGAAATGTGCAACACAAAGTGCCAAGTAAATATTCAAACTACCAGAGAGCAAAGTTATAAAAATTAAACTAAAAGCAATTTTATAAACCCTCTCGGCCCACGTCATATACATAAAGCCTTGGAAAATAAAATTTCGAATAGCCATCACCAATCTATTATTTGCCAAGAAGAGGGGCAATATATCGTTATTTCTTTTTTTTCTCACAATGACCTCAAAGCACAGCTGTTGATATCTGATATAGAACTAAATTGAATGCCACAATCGGCGGGCTCAAACTTTCCATTACTTACAATTTTCTCACATATATTGAATACTTCTTGCGGACTATCGACGACTTTAAAGTTAGCAGAGTTCGCAAAAATATCCTGAATACCACATGATTTGGATGTTATCACAACTTTCCCCAGCCTTAATGCTTCCAAGCAAACGATCGGGAGTTCAGACATAACCAGATCAAAAGGGATGATTAGCACATCAATCTTTTCCATCAACTTGTTAAGCTCGGATCTCGATAACATACCCATCTTAAGGCATAAACGTTGAATCGGATACTGGTCTAAAAGCTCTTTTGTAAATTTTTCAGTTTTCTTACTTTCATTTCTCATCAACAGATAACTGTTTATATTTTTATAGTGACTACTCAATTTGGATAGAGCGCAAATAGCAACATCAAAACACCGGCTAAAATATGCGGGCCCAACATAACCAAATCCTATTACCTCGCTTTCCGGAAAGCGTATTTTTCAGTGTTCCTGGCTTTAAATCGTCTATATATGGAATAAATCTTTGTGTTGTAAAACCATTGTCAGACAATAATTTCTGCATGTAATCCGATAGGCACCAGTAGGATATATTTTTTTTGTTAGCAGTAAGGAGGAAAATTCTCTTAAAAAACAGTGAGAATATAAGAATTCTGTGGAATTCCATAAAATGGCTTAATAGCGTCCTTCCACGTATTGATAACAAATCCTTCACACCAAGAACCGGAAAACTCATTATAAATACAAACTTATTATCGACGATTATGCTTTTTGATGGCTTAATGACATCACTCATTGAAAAAAACTTTAAAATAATAGAATCCTTGACATCTACCAAATCATCTAAAGCGTCTACAACGGTTACTTTCTTTCCCGCCATCTCAAGCTTAGTTATGAGAAAAGAGGCAGAATACCAAGGCTGCCTTAACTTAGTTTTGTTGTTATAATTTTTAAGAACTATATATACAGATTTAGAAGACATTATAATACTCACTCCATACTTTTTCGATATCATGGTTGGACTGCACGTACTCAAGAGCTCGACGTGACATATAATAGTATTCTTCTTGACTTAGCTCTATAGCTCTAATTAATGCCTCACAAATTTGTTCCACGGATGAATCATCAACTTTTATGAATATATCATTTGGAAAATTTTTAACCAATCCAACAGACGTTGCTATTACAGGAGTCGCACAAGCCATCGCCTCCAAAACAACGCGTGGACCAGTTTCATAAGTGGAACACATCATCGAGAATTTACTTTCAGACATAAGAGCGGGTACTTCAGCTTGCGTAACACTATAAATTTCAACTAAATCACTTAACTCTTTTTCTTTAATGAAACGCTTAAGATCTGGAATCAATGGACCATGACCTACAAAGAGAATTTTATAGCCAGTATTTCGCAGCTCTCGGCTCTTCAAACTTATGGCTCTTGCCATATTCAATATACCTTTTCTATAGCCAATTCTGCCGATGCATAAAATTTGATTTCCTCTGTTTTTTTTATGTGGATAAAAAATATCAAAATCAATACAATTTGGAATAACTAGTGTTTTTCTCCAAATTTTTTTCCATATCTACATACTTCAGCGCGCACATCATCGCTAACACATATTATCTTGTTTGCCATTTTAAATAAGTGATTTTCGAAAAGTGGACTATACGTTAGCCCGGCGAGCTTGTTGAGAGCAGCCTTTAATGACACAACCTCAATATGGGCTGTGTCGAACCTCATTGTTGAATGCACGGTTACCAATATATTGGTCTTGAAACCGCCCATTCTGGGAAAATACACTAGAGGAGTTTGAATGTTTACTACATCAAACTGATGTTGACTAATTAACTGCTTAAGTTTTCTGGCAAAGATAATATTGTTAAAAATTGGAATTTTTAGTGTTCTTATCTCTAGGAAATCTATTCCTTGATCACCATTATCTTTCAATTCTGGAGATATCGGTGATCGAGAGATTATAGTTACCTTGTGTCCCTTGGCAACAGCAATGCGCGCTAATGACATTACATAGGTGCCAATACCTTCACAAGCTGGAAATTCACTTGATGTAATAATTGCAATATTTTTCATAGTATAAATATAAAGACCTAGCCAATATGAACGTGGGCAAATTGTCTCCACGAACTCCTTTTAAAAAAATAATTTCACTCAAATTGGAACCGAGAAATTAGTGACTTAAAGCGAAAGAACTATCGTCAGGTAACCCTAAGAATCTTTTGAATTTTTGGTTAGCCAATTGAAAGAATCATATATAATTGAATCTAAACTTTCCACTGTCTGCCAACCTAATATACGTTTAGATTTCTCAACACTTGCCCACGACCTCGGAGAGTCTCCCCAGACGCCTGCTGACGATTTGGTAGGGAATTTCCACACCTGTAACTAAAGAAAACTTCATAACCAGATCTAAAACCGAGGTAGGTTCCCCTGAGCCAAGATTAAATATATTGTAACCAAGTAAAGACCTTACTCTGTCTAGAGCAGCAACATGGCCTTTCGCCAGATCAGTTACATGAATATAATCTCGTTCACAGGATCCATCATCAGTAGGATAGTCTCCTCCAAAAACATTTAGCCGCTCAATTGATTGACTTGCAACTTTAAGGATTATCGGCATTAGGTTAGTCGGCTCCACTCTTGGGTCTTCACCTAAAGCACCTGATGTATGAGCTCCTGCAGGATTGAAATAACGCAAGCAAATTGCGCTTCTATCTCTATCCAGAGATGCCCAGTCTTCTAAAATATTTTCTGAAAATAGCTTTGATCGACCGTATGGATTAATTGGTCGGGTGGGATGAGATTCAGTATATGGAGGTTCTCCTTTTGGATCGTACACAGTAGCTGACGAAGAAAAAATAATTTTCTTACATCCAACTTGATCCATCGAGTGGAGCAAGCATGAGGTTCCATAAAAATTGTTATCATAATAGTAAATAGGATTGCTAATACTTTCATTCACTGATTTTACACCTGCAAAGTGCATGACCACATCAGGCTTTACTTTGTCAAGCAGGCAACTTAGGTTTTCACGATTTGTAATATCGCAATCAAAAAAAACAAATCGTTGATTGCTTATATTCATAACAGCATCAATGGTAGATTTTTTTCCATTAACTAAGTTATCAACTACAAAGATTTCATGGCCAGCTGCAATTAGCTCCACCAATGTGTTACTCCCAATGTAACCCGCACCACCGGTTACTAATACTTTCATTTAAAATCCATATAATATTTTTGCAGTAGACATAGAGTTCTATTAAACATCTCAGAGGTAACCCATAATGTGAAGAAGGCTATAATCCTATAAACATGGCCAGGAGACATCTTAAAAATACTGCTTTCTTAAAAGGTTTTATTTAAATTTATTAATTCAGATCTAAAAACTTAGGCGACCTTTTGTTTGGTTGCGTAATGTCTTATAAGCACAAATAAAATACTTAGCATCCCTCCCAATAGAGCGCTTAGGATACAAATTAAAGCTCTACTTGGCTCTGATTTTTTTTCCATTACCGCAGGAGGATCAATGTAATCAAAAACATAATACTGATTGGCTTCAATTAGGGTTAATTTTTTAGTTTCTTCTTGCAAAAGTTGTGCTAAAGCTTCTTTAACTTCGGATAAACTAGTCATTGAAATTTCTTGATTAAGATAATTAACAGCCCTTTCTGACTCTAATTTATCTTTTTGTCTATAAAAAGCATTAACTTCATTAACAACCAACTCAACCCATTGCTTCGCAATAAATGGTGATTGATGTTTGATAGATAGGGTGAAAAAGCCAGATTTTTTATCTTCACTTAAACTTAAGTGTTCGGTTTTAAATACTTCAAAGCTTTCTTGAGCACTTGG
Organism: Cellvibrionales bacterium; assembly: GCA_038143955.1. Taxonomy (GTDB): domain Bacteria; phylum Pseudomonadota; class Gammaproteobacteria; order Pseudomonadales; family Porticoccaceae; genus Porticoccus. The sequence continues at coordinate 1,399 of JAYQMT010000006.1, read as the reverse complement.
TATTTTTTGCTTAGGATATGAATGGTGTCTAATCCAAGTATTACTTTTCGTATCGTAAATACTATCATCAAAAGCCAGAGTATTTTTTTTAGAGTTCAAGATTTAACTGCCATTAGATCTGGCAGGTGAATATTTGGCAGTAAGTTGTTCTCAAAGAAACTGAAAGAGCTAATCTTTTCTATTGCTTTTGCAGAATTACTATCACCACCACCAGAAGGGAGGTTTATCCCACAAGCCCTGCAAGGCTACTATAACCTCCAAGAGATCCAGAAATAACGTTAGATGGATTTACGGAAAATAGCATAGCTCTAGATTCATATATATTTGGTAAAAGTAGACTATAAATAACGCCGATAATGGATACAAAAGTCGTTATAGAAACAATAATCCATTTTCCTTCAAATAGAACATAAAAAAAGTTCTCGAAGATCTATTTCATCATCAAAATCATCGGAATGTTTATTGCTATGTTCTTCTTGCATAAAAAAATTATATTTAGGTATGAGTTAAGTTTATCGTATTCTTGTTTCTTTTTGACAATAAATTGCTGCGTTATAGCTGTTTTTTCTTTTATACCCTTCGGCGTTAAAATATATGCATAATTTAATTTATTGTTTGAGTTATTAAAGTTATTTATTTTAATAAAACCAATATCTATCAATGCTTTAAGACAATAATTGACCTTTCCTATGCTGAAGCCGGTGTTTTGAGATATTGCTCTTTGAGATGCTTTGCCATCTTTTTCAATAATATGCAAAAGATCTAATTGATCTTCTGTAATAATTTGTTCTTTTGTCATGAGATTACTGGTTTATCAGTAGTGATTCAATGTATGAAAAATAATGGAATTAAATAGCTACCGCAGGGATTTGTAATTAAAATAATAATTTTAATTAGTCCCGTTCAACAATTGAACTATCTTATAATTATGTGTTTATTTAGTCAATACATCTTAAAAGATAAGGTCTTCTTCTGAGACATTAACTCTTCTCACAGAACCAAGAAATGAAAAGAAGTATGCCTACTCGTTGTTTTGAATTAAGCGAGGAAACTTTCGCAACAATTCCTGCTAAAGAACCCTTTGCAATCATGACATCTTGGCCTATTTGTATTTGTGAAGCTACTGGATTTATTTTTGATGCTTCCTCTGCCATTTGCATGGCTTCAATTTCTTCATCAGAGATGCAGGGGATATTATCTCCAAATTTTATAATATCTCCTACTCCCTTCTCGTATATTTTAGAGCTGAGTAACTTTCAAGACTGGTATTAACAAAAATGTACCCAGGAAAAAACACTTCTACTTTAAGAATAGAATTAATCTTTTTTGTTATTTTTGGTAAATAATAGTCAAATTTTTGATTTAATAAATTACTTTCTACTCTTCTTGATTGGTTAGT
>JAYQMT010000005.1:0-1317277 GCA_038143955.1 Cellvibrionales bacterium | reverse complement strand
AATACTTGAAAGTATCCATACCTGCATTTGGATTACGATCAAGCATCATCATAATCGCCCAATATAAAAAACCAGCTCCCAAGATTAGTGCCCCTAAAATATATAGCCAACCACTCATTCCCACTGCAAAAGGTAATAAAGTTACCAGTATCATCAATACGGTATATAAGAGAATGCTTATTTTTGTATATTTTTCTCCATGTGTAACTGGCAACATAGGAATTTCTGCTTTTGCATATTCATCTTTACGATGAACAGCTAAGGCCCAGAAATGGGGCGGTGTCCAGGCGAAAATTATCAAAACTAATAGTAATGCATGGCCATGTATCTCACCAGTTACAGCCGTCCAACCCAATAATGGAGGAACTGCTCCAGCTAATCCACCTATGACAATATTCTGCGGTGTTGCTCGTTTTAAGTACGAAGTATAAAGCACTGCATAACCGAACAAAGAAGCAAGTGTTAACCATGCAGTTAAAGAATTGATATAAACTAGCAAAATAGCCATACCGATCAAACCTAGTATCGTCGAAAAAAGCAACGCCTGATAGGGGCTTACTCTTCCTTTAGCAACTGGACGGTTTAGTGTTCTAGACATTTTGAGATCAATTTTTCGATCTACCACATGGTTTATAACGGCTGCGGCACCAGCACATAGAGCTATTCCCACATTGCCTAATATAAGTACATCTATAGGCACCATACCAGGCACTGATAAAAACATACCAATAATTGAAGTTAGGATCATTAATGCAACTACTTTAGGCTTAGTCAGCTCCAAATAATCCCTGAAACTAGTCTTCTCTAAATCAGTCGCTGCTATTTTTGTCACCTTAACACCTTAATTAAAATTGTTGTTGCTAACATAAGTCATTTTGACTGCAAGACCAGCAAGAACTAACAATAACGTTAGGCCTCCTAAGTTATAAACAATTGTTAAAAAAACTATATCTTGTAAATATCCAGCATAAGCTAAAAAAATCATGCGGATGAACAAAATACTCATCAGCACTCTAGCTACTTGATTTATCTCATAGAAAGGCGTCTTTAACAAAAAAATAGACAAACCTAAAACATAAATCGTTGCAACCAAAACCCCAAGCCTATGCACCATATGTATAGCTATGCGAGGCTGGCTGTCTAAAGCCTCTAAACCTAAAGGTTTGTTAAAATTAAATCCTTCCTTCAAGTCCATCGCTGGCCACCATGAATTTTGGCATAATGGAAAGTCTGTACAGGCAAATGAAGCAAACTTTACACTTGTCCACCCTCCTAGTGCAATCTCTATCATGCTTATTATAATCGCTAAAGTGATCCATGGCTTAGTTTTATTAAACCTATGAATGTTTTTTTTTGATACTGACCAGTTATTTTTCTGAGTTCTCACTGCGTATATCCATAATAGTAGAGATATGATGACACCCAATTTAAAATGCAATAAAGCTATTTGAGGTAAAACGAACATATCAGAAAACCAGATGCTCATGAAAGTATGCAAAAAAATTGTAAGTAATATGAAGATTGATAATTGATATAAAATTTTGTTTTTCTTTCGTAGTAACCATGATTTGATCACCAAGATCGTAACCGTAACAATCAACATAAAATGAGAAATTTGGTTTATTATTTCCTGCCAGCCAATCACACTGATATAGTATCTAAGATTACTAATTAAACTTACATCGGTAATATAAAAATTACCCATACAATCTAACCATTCTAAGCAATCAAAGCTAGTATCTTCAAAACGTGAATAAATATTAAGAGTTAAATTAATAATAGAAAAAATAACAGCTGAGGTCGCCGTTAAAAAAAGCATTTATTGGATAGATTTACACCTAGACTTAGCAAAATGTTTTAATTCTTATCCTTTAAATTTTTTAGTTTATAAGAAGTGTGTAAGGGGCAAACTACTGAGAAGAATACTTCATTAAGTGCTCAATATCTTCTATGATTTCCGTTCCTTTGTGAGACAAATCATATGACATCATGGCAAAGCCCTGTTGATCAACAAGATACGCTCGGTTAGTTTTAATATCTTGCTCATAAAAAAGAGTATTAGTTTTTGCAAGCATAGACTCGAATTCTTTTTCATCCCCATGTATAACTTTTAAAAAAGGGTGATTCAATTTTAAGAACTCTAAAACTTCAGCTCCCATAGTTTGATCCAAAGAAATATAAAGACGCTCGAATCTTCGACTATATTTACCTAAACTAATATGAACTTGTCGTGTTAGATAAAGTAATTCACGACACTGATCTGAACACTCTTGATCACCAGCGATTATTAATCTCCATTTAGGTTTTTTATCTGAAAAATCCCAGATTTGACCGTCTACAGATTTTAGATTTAAATCTTTAATCGATACGGGAGGAACAATAAAATTACCGTGATTAGTTGTTCCTAATTTAGATAACAGACTATTTCTTTGATCTTCGGTTTTAGGGTAAATCAAAAACCCTAAGGCAACAACACCCCCGAGCATTATTATCATAAACCATACTTGCCATTGTCCTTTCATATTACCTTTTTCCACTACAAATACTCCATCTAAGATTAAATATTAACTACGCCTAGAACCGATAACGTGCCCTAGATTTGAATTAGCAAAAATTGCTAAAACTATTAAAGCTAGCGCGAGAGCTGACCATTGAAATGCATAACCTGTATGTTTCCCTGGTTGAACGTTTACGACAGGCCACCCTGTTTTTAAAGCGCCAATCTCTGATGCATTTAACCTGAGACTAAAATCATAAAACTTAGTACCTAATTTTTTGGATATTATTTCAGGATCGAGACTTTGTATGACTACTGGGCTTTCTCCTTTAACCCATGGATCGTTACCAAGCATAATTTGTTTTCCAGGAGAACGATATAGGTAACCATTTATACTTACCGGTGCAGTGATGATAGGTATTTCAGGTAATATTCTACGGTCTAGATCTGCAGCAATCCAACCACGATTGACCAAAATCCACTGCCCATTGACTGTCTTAAATGGGCTTATTACATCATATCCAGGTCGACCGTTGCTGACGCGATTATCTAACAACAATGTGGATTGATTATCATATTTTCCATCTATGTTTACCCTCACATAATCTGGGCTCTCGATCTGATTGCCGCTCTGAGCGTAACTGCTTTTTACTAAAGAGAGTGAAATTGGTGCAGCTTCAGCTCGACCTTTATATATGCTCAACAAATTATTTTTTTCCTCTGCTCTATCAACTTGCCAAAATGCCAAGCTAACAGTTACCGGTAAAAAAAATAATACGAATAAGATAATCTTCCAATTAAATTGCCATTGGAAATGAGTTTTCGTTTTCTTAGTTTGTTGTGTCACTGCTCACCTTTCAAATTTCTATTGAAAAAAATAACCATATAATTTTTATTGATTTACCTATTTTAATATTTAAACGCTACAATACAATAACATTTAGGTACACCCACCAGAGGAGGAATATTTATGCTTCTAAAAGTTGTTATAGTTATTTTGTTTATAGGTATTATAGTAAGTCTCAGTAGTGCTTTAGTTTTTCTAATGAAAGATGTTGGAAATTCTAAAAGGAGGACTCTGTATGCTTTGGGAATTCGAGTCTCATTAGCAGTACTATTACTTTTGACAATTTCTTGGGGGGTTTATTCGGGCCAACTGGGTAGTAAAGCGCCATGGGATAAAAAGCTACATCCTGAACGACTCATCCCACTAACTACAAAACCTTAAATTTAAATTTTAATATTTGTAAAATTTATTAGGCCAGAATATAAACAAATAAAAACAACCCAACCCAGACAACATCAACGAAATGCCAATACCATGATGCCGCTTCAAAACCAAACTGATCTTTATCGTTAAAATGACCTTTTTAGGCCTCTAAGGAACTGAACAAGTAGCATAATCGTTCCAAATGTTACATGAGCTCCATGAAAACCTGTCATCATAAAAAAGATCGTGCCGTATATTCCAGACTCAAGTGTTAAACCCATGTGCACATAGGCTTCTATATACTCCTCGGCTTGAAGCACCAGAAAAATCATACCGAGTAAAACTGTTATACCCAACCATAAATTAAATTTCTTACGATCGTTGTTTTTAAGACCTGTATGTGCAATATGAACAGTAACACTCGAACTAAGTAAAATAACGGTATTCCAAAGTGGCAACCACTGCAATATCCTATCCCAGCCAGGGAAACTCATATTTTGCTCTGGTCCCGTAAATTGCGCAGATTCACCGTTTGCTGCTTGATCAGGAGTTACCATTAATGGCCATGTTGGCTCGAAGCCTGACCACAACAAATCATTTGATGTTGTTGCTGTAGTTTCACCGCCTAGCCAAGGTAAAACTAATGCCCTTATGTACCATAGAGAGCCAAAAAATACGGCAAAGAACATAACTTCGGAAAAGATAAACCAGCTCATGCCCCAAACATAGGATCGTTTCAACTGATCGCTATTCATACCGGCCATATTTTCATTTATTACTATACTAAACCATTTATATAAAGTCGCAGCGATAACAAAGGATCCAACCCAAAATGTTAGGGAGCTTTGGCCTTGCACCCATGAACCTGCACCTACTGCAATTATACCCAACCCTATAGCCGCAAAAAGAGGTAACTTACTTGATTCTGGTACGTAATATTCGCCTTCGGTTGACATTAACTATCTCCTTTATTCTTTTTGTCGGCCACTAATTAAGCTGTGCAACTGTTAAGTCATTTGTACTTTCAGTTATGTCAAAAAGTGTATATGACAATGTAATAGTATTAACTGATTTTGGAATATCTTTATCAACTATGAATACTAATGGCATATCTATTTCGTCCCAAGCATTTAGTGGCTGTTGGTTAAAACAAAAACATTCGGTTTTATGAAAATAATTAGTCGCACTAAATGGAGTAAGATTTGGAATAGCTTGAGCAACCATATTTTTTGAAGTCCTATTCTTTGCATAAAAAGTAACGGCTTTAGCTTCTCCCGGGTGAACAACGACTTCGGTAACTCTAGGTGAGAAATCCCATGGCATAGAACCATTATTTATTGTAAGGAATTGCACTTTTACCGTTCGTGTTGTATCAATTGTTGTATCTTTCGATTCATAGCGACCAGCTGTTTTACCGCCAATGCCAGTTAGGTCACATAGAGCATAATATAAAGGGGGCATTAGAAAAACTGCAAATACAAACATCCCAATTGCTCCAACTGATAGTTTAAGCAAAGTCTTTTTAATAGAACTTTTTGGGGTACTGTTTTCCATTATTTTACTGCCGGGGGTGTAGTAAAGGTATGATACGGAGCTGGTGTAGGTAATGTCCACTCGAGCCCTTCAGCACCATCCCAAGTTTTTGGTTCACTAACTGGTTTTCCAGAGCGAATTGTAGTTATCACATTATAAAGAAACAACAATTGTGCTGTTCCATAAATGAAAGCTCCTGTACTGGATATCATATTCCAATCGGAAAATTGTAATGCGTAATCAGAGTATCGACGTGGCATTCCTGCGAGTCCTATGAAATGCTGCGGAAAGAAAGTCACATTAAATCCAATGAATCCAATCCAAAATTGAACTTTACCCATTGTTTCGTTGTACATTTTACCCGTCCACTTGGGTAACCAATAGTAAACAGCTGCTGTGCTAGAAAAAATAGCTCCGGCTACCATTACATAATGGAAATGTGCAACAACGAAATATGTATCGTGATATTGAATATCAGCTGGAGCGACAGCCAGCATAATTCCCGTGAATCCGCCAATAGTAAATAGAATGACGAAGGCAACCGCATATAACATTGGTGTTTCGAAGGTAAGCGAACCGCGAAACATAGTTGATATCCAGTTAAAGACTTTCGCAGCGGTAGGAACAGCGATGAGCATTGTTGCATACATGAAATAGAGCTCCCCACCTATAGGCATACCAACTAAGAACATATGGTGCGCCCAAACAATGAAAGACAAGAAGGCAATAGAAGCTGTTGCATATACCATAGAGCTATAACCAAAGAGCGGTTTACGGCTGAATGCTGGAATAATATGAGATATCACACCAAATGCTGGGAGAATAATAATATAAACTTCTGGGTGTCCAAAGAACCAAAATACATGCTGGAATAACACTGGATCACCACCACCTGCAGCATTGAAGAAACTAGTACCAAAATTGATATCCATTAACATCATTGTTACTGCACCGGCCAGTACTGGCATCACGGCAATTAACAAAAATGCAGTTATTAACCATGTCCAAACAAACATCGGCATTTTCATCAGTGTCATACCGGGCGCTCGCATATTCAAAACTGTAGCTATTATATTTATAGAGCCCATGATAGAAGAGGCACCCATAAGATGAACACCAAAAATAAAATAGTTTACTGTCGGTGGAGCGTAAGTTGTTGATAAAGGCGCATAAAAAGTCCACCCAAAATTGGGTGCTCCACCTTCCATGAATAAGGTAGCTGTTAGTATGGTAAATGCCATCGGTAAAATCCAAAAGCTTAAGTTATTCATGCGTGGTAGAGCCATGTCTGGAGCACCGATCTGCATTGGGATCATCCAGTTAGCGAGGCCAACGAAAGCTGGCATAATTGCACCAAAAACCATAACTAGACCATGCATGGTAGTCATTTGATTAAAGAATTCTGGTTTAATAATTTGCATACCTGGCTGAAAGAGCTCAGCACGAATAACCATTGCAAAAAAACCACCCATCAAAAACATGGCAAAGCTGAACCAAAGGTACAGAGTTCCTATGTCTTTGTGATTTGTTGTAAAAAACCAGCGACCTATGCCTTTAGCAGGACCATGTGCCATTACTACGTTCTCCTTAATTTATCTTTTACCTTTTTTCCAATTATAGACGTCAATAGGCTGAGTTATATCTCCAACGTTGTTACCCCAAGCATTTCGCTCATAGGTAATTATTGCTGCCTGATCTAATTCTGATAGCTGGTCTCCGAAAGCTTGCATCGCAGTTCCAGCTTGACCGTTAACAATTATATCAATGTGTGCTTCTACCGGACCAATTGCAATCCCTTGACCAACCAGTGAAGGAAAGACGCCAGGGACACCCTGACCATTAACTTGGTGGCAACCGGCACAACTACGATTATATGCAACTTCTCCTATTTCCATCAATTCATCCATGGTGAAGGTTTTATTCGTAAGTTCACGAATAGCTGCTTGTTCAGCTTTTTTGTCTATTAGCCATGTTTTATATTCTTCTTTCTCTAAAACGTTAACTACGATTGGCATAAACGCATGGCCCTTACCACAGAGTTCGGTACACTGTCCCCTATAAACTCCGGGCTCAAGTACATTAGCCCATGTCTCGTTGACAAAACCAGGTAATGCATCTCGTTTGACTCCAAAATCTGGGACCCACCAAGAATGTATTACATCTTGACCAGTGATTAAGAAACGCACTTTCGTATTAGCTGGTAAAACAAGGGGCTCGCTTACTTCCTCATGATAATATTGACCTTTGGGAGCCGTATTATAAATTTCTGATTCAGGAGTTGTTAGCTCGCTGAGAAATTTTACATCTTCTCCTAAATACTCGTACTGCCACTTCCATTGAAGACCAGTAACTTTAATGTCCATTTCAGCTTCTGAAGTATCGTATATATCAAGAATCGAAGTGGTAGCAGGTATACACAAAAGAACTAGTATCACTGCTGGTATTGCTGTCCATACAATTTCTGCAGTCGTATTTTCATGAAAATTAGCAGCTACAGCTCCACGTGACTTACGGTGTGCGTACATAACATAAAACATGACTGCGAAAACAAGTACACCGGTAATAGTGACTATCCAAAAAACTAGCATATGAATATCGTAAATTGAATTACTTACAGAGGTTACACCTCTAGGCATATTTACGGCCCAATTACCGGCTTCTTCTGCTAAAGCACCAGCTGAAATCGCTAATGATACAACAGGGGCGAATATAAGCGTGAAAAGCATTTTTGCTCTTCTTAACATTACCCTATCTCCAAAAAGTTGTTGTTTAAGTTTTTAGCTTATTTAGTAAATAAACTGGTTAATCTTCTTTTTTTAAAAAATTAGACGGCACTATATCAAACTTTGGCTATTGTCCTCTAGTATTTATAGTCAATCTTCTTAGGAAATTTGTTAAATTAATCATAATATTCAGTATAAATGTTCTTAATATTAAACTGTAAATCATAAATAATGTTGATATTGAAAATTAACCACATTAAAAATTTTACTCGCAAGAAAATTTTTAATGTATATTTTTAGGGTCAATAAGAGTTACTGTTTGTGTTTCAGCTAATTTTTCTTCTTTGCTTACATTTACCCTAGTTTCTAGCTCTTTCGGGTCACTTTGTAAAAGCATCTTGTCATTAAAGCCACATTTAACACACTGTCGAAAATCTTGACCGCTTTCATTATAAATTGTTAGTTTGTCCATCTCACTACATTTTGGACATACTGCCCCAGCAATAAAACGTTTTTTTGCCTTATATTTGAACATTTCGGGGTCTCATTTAATAAATTTTACCTTTAATTAGCTCTTTTATTTTAACTAATATTAAGTCTTTTTTCATGCATTATCATCGAAAAAACTTGAGCCTTTTTTTTGTAAGGCTATTATAAACCGATCTTTGAATAATCGTGGAAATGAAATGATGAAAAATATCAGGCCCTACAAAAAAATAAAGCCTGTATTCGGGAGAAAAGTATATATAGATGATGCAGCTATTATCATCGGAAATGTAACATTAGGTGATGATGTCTCGGTTTGGCCCGGTGCTGTTATACGTGGTGATATGCATGAGATTAGGATTGGTTGCCGTACAAATATTCAAGATAATGCGGTTCTTCATATCACTCATGCAAGTTCCTTTAACCCTGAAGGATGGCCACTTATTATAGGGGAAGATGTTGTTATTGGGCATGGTGCAATATTACATGGTTGTAGTTTAGGTAATAGAATTTTAGTCGGCAATGGAGCTATCATTAATGATGGTGCAATAGTGCAAAATGAAGTGCTCATAGGCGCAGGATCAGTAGTTCCTCCAGGAAAAATACTGGAAAGTGGAAACCTGTATGTTGGAAGCCCGTCTAGGATTTCAAGAAAAATTACAAAAAAGGAAAAGGATTTTTTTGTTTATTCACCTGCAAACTATGTCAGTTTAAAAAATGAATATCTCAAGGACGCGAAATTATGAAAGTGATATTTGTTTTTTCAGCATTGAAACTATCGCTCTTGTTTCCGGTCTAACACCTCTCCATACGTAAAACGACTCTGCTGCCTGTTCAACCAACATACCTAGACCGTCTGATACCTTCGCAGCTCCATTATTTTTTGCCCATTCTAGAAATATAGATTGTTGGCTTCCGTACATCATCTCGTAACAAACTGCATTTTTTGACAGCAAACCTTCCGGTAAGGGTAGAATTGTATTTGACAGCGCGGCACTTGTGCCATTAATTACAACATCAAACTGTTGACCACCTAGCATTTGGAAATCGCAACCAAGCAGATTACCCATATTAGCGAAAGTTTTAGAAAGTTTTAGTGCTTTTTCAATAGTACGATTAGCAACAACTACATTCTGAGGAAGAAGTTCTAGTATCGGCTGCAATATACCCCTAACTGCGCCTCCTGCCCCTAGCACAAGAACTGTTTTTCCATTAATCGCCCAGCCAAGATTATCAACAATATCGCGGGTAATTCCAATACCGTCTGTAGTATCCCCTTGAATTTTTCCATCAGAACTAACGCTGAGAGTATTTACTGCTCCAGCTACTTTAGCCCGCTGTGTAAGCTTTTCTGCGAAGTTATATGCATTAAGTTTAAATGGCACAGTAACGTTTAAGCCTTTACCTCCAGATTTAAAAAATTTATGCGCTTCCTTTTCAAACGCACCTATATCAATGTGTTGTCTTTTATAAGACATCTTTTCATCGTTAGCCTTCGCAAAGGCAGTATGAATAGCTGGAGATTTGCTGTGTTCGACTGGATTTCCAAAGACTGCGTAATTATCAAGCATAACCCATGAACCTTTTTTATAGCCAAGCATAATCTGAAGATTTGTCTTCAGAAATTGAACCTCATGTCCAATCTTGTGGACGAAGATACTTATCGTACAATTCTGCCTCCGGAGATCCTCTAGTTGGATTCCAATCATAGCTCCACTCTACAGTTGGAGGTAAGGACATAAGTATAGACTCAACCCTCCCTCCAGTCTGTAAACCGAATAATGTACCTCTATCGTAAACTAAATTAAATTCAACATACCTACCTCTTCTGTAAAGTTGAAATTTTTTCTCCCTTTCACCCCATGGGGTTGACTTCCTTTTACGAACGATTGGTAAATAGGCGTTCACAAAACTGTCACCTATCGAAGACATCAAATTAAAGCTTTCATCAAAACCATACTCATTCAAATCATCAAAAAATAAACCTCCTATGCCTCTCGGTTCGTTACGGTGTTTAAGGAAAAATACTCGTCACACTGTTTTTTTAGACTAGGATATATGTTTTCACCGAACGGTAGGCAAGCATTTCTTGCAGTTTGATGCCAATGCTTACAATCAGATGCATTCGCATAATACGGGGTTAAATCGTAACCTCCGCCAAACCACCATACAGGATCCTTTCGAAACATCTCTGCAACAAAAAAACGTACATTTAAATGCGCGGTCGGCACATATGGGTTATGTGGGTGCATAACTACTGAGATTCCCATAGCCTCGAACGACCTTCCCCGTAATTCTGGTCTAGATGTTGTAGCTGACGGGGGTAGTGCATCCCCATGAACATGTGAAAAATTAACACCACCCTTCTCAAAAACTCCGCCATTAGTAATTATTCGACTTGAGCCACCTCCGCCCTCAACTCTTGTCCATTCATCTACATGAAATTTGGACTTTTCGTCTTCAGCTTCCATAGATTTACAAATTGAATTTTGTAAATTTAAAAGATATTGTTTTACATGCAATTTTTCTTTCATACAGTTGATACCGTCAGTCAGCACCAAAGAATAAGCGGCGCCATGGGTAGCTTAGTGCATTTTAACTATATTATTAACCTGAACGTAAAATCTTACCAGTTTTCAGATTTTTAATAGGGGTTGGATTAGAGAGTTCTCCGACTAAACCCGGCACTACATAATCTAATTGTTGATCAAAATAAGTGTTTACCTCAGACATATTTTTTGCAGGCTTCAATCCACTGGGATTTGCTGATGTCGAAACTAGTGGGCCGCCAAAAGCATCACATAAGTTAGATGCAATAGGGTGGTCAGTTACACGGACAGCTAGCGTATTATTTATTCCAGTAATCCAACTGGGTGCATGATTGTTATCTGGTATCAACCATGTCTGAGGTCCAGGCCAACTTTGCTTTAATTCAGTCATCTCTGCTACCGATAAACCTAATAAAAAAGGATGTAATTGCTCTATATCTTTAGCTATGAGGATCAATCCCTTACTGCGTTTTCGTAACTTCATTGCCAATATCCGCTTGACAGCTACCTCGGAAAAAGGATCACATCCAAGTCCCCATACGGCCTCTGTGGGATACGCAATGACTCCATCTGTCTGAAGTAATTGCAAAATTTTTCTAGTATCTGACGGATCAAGGAAAGTCTTCGTCATTGCTAATTGTTTAATTTCTCTTGCAAATGAGCATCTTTCTCAATAATAGTTAAAGCATTTTTCTCGCGCTCGTTGATGAGGGCTTTATGAATCTTAGTATCTGAAGTTGCGATGATTTGCATGGCAAGGTAAGCAGCATTTTTGGCTCCTGCTTTTCCTATTGCAACAGTAGCAACAGGTATGCCACCAGGCATTTGAACTGTTGAAAGCAAAGCATCTAGGCCATCCATAGAAGCGTTAATTGGGACCCCGATAACAGGTCGAAGAGTTGTTGCTGCTACAGCACCTGCCAAGTGTGCAGCCATACCTGCTGCACAAATAAAAGCTGCGCAACCTTCATGATCACAATCTTTTACAAATCTGTGTGTAGCTTCAGGAGTTCGATGCGCAGAAGTAATTTTAACCTTAAAAGGTACCTCGAACTGCCTTAAAATATCAATGCATGATTCCATTACTGGTAAATCAGAATCAGAGCCCATAAGAATTGCGACAAACGTCTTACTCATTGTGTATAATTCCTTTTTAATTATAAAAGCATATGTTAGCAGTGGTTAATACCTAATGGCTAGATACTCGTTAAAAATATCATGTCTTTATTAAATATTCTTAAATTTCCTGATTCGCGTCTTCGAACAGTAGCTAAGCCTGTCGATAATATAACTGGTGCAACTAAAAAATTAATCGAAGATATGTTCGAAACTATGTATGAAGCTGAGGGTATAGGTTTAGCAGCTACACAAGTCAATGTTCATAAGCGTATTATAGTGATCGATTTAGATAAAAATGATAAAAATCCAATTATTCTCATTAACCCGATCCTTGAAATATTAGATGACTCAATTAGCCCGACTGAAGAGGGATGTTTATCTGTGCCTGAATTTACAGAAATTGTTAATCGACCTCAAAAAATTCGAGTAACTGCTCTTGACAAAAGAGGACAATCGTTTGATTTTGAACCACGAGGCTTACTTGCTGTTTGCGTTCAACACGAGATTGATCATCTTAATGGTAAATTATTCGTCGACTATCTATCTCCACTGAAACGAACACGACTCAAGAAAAAGCTAGAAAAAAAACTGCGCTATGATGATCTATAAATATAATAGCTGAAACTGGTAGTCAGGAGGGTTTGTTAAATTGCGTATAGTATTTGCTGGTACTCCTGAATTTGCTGCTAAACATTTGTATGCATTAATTTTCGAAGATTCTACTCATGAGGTAGTAGCTGTTTATACCCAACCTGATCGACCATCGGGTCGGGGTAAGAAAATGACCTCTAGTCCAGTAAAGATTTTAGCTGAAAAAACTAACTTACCATTGCATCAACCTGAAAACTTTAAGTCTGATGCAGATAAAGAAACTCTCTCAAGCTATAGCCCTGATTTAATAATAGTGGTTGCTTACGGCTTAATATTACCTATAGATATATTGAATATACCCAGATACGGTTGTATCAATGTTCATGCCTCACTTTTACCTCGATGGCGTGGTGCTGCACCGATACAAAGAGCTATAGAGGCTGGAGATGACGAAACTGGAATAACTATGATGCAAATGGATGTTGGTTTAGATACAGGCGATATTTTAAGTACTATTAAATGTAATATCGAATCAAACGAGACTGGAGGGTCTCTCGAAGCAAAATTGTCCAAGATTGGCCCTGCAAAACTTATTCATACATTAGAAAAAGTTGAACAAAGAACGTTAACTCAGACTAAACAAAACCATGATCAGTGTACTTATGCGAAAAAAATTGATAAGGAAGAAATGCTTATTGATTGGTACAAACCGGCAGATTTATTGTTTAAAAAAATATTAGCATTCAATCCCTATCAAGTTACCCATACTTATTTGAATGGAATACGAATAAAAATCTGGAGTGTAAAATTATCCTCTGACAAGAAAAAATTTATGCCTGGAACCATAATTGATGTTGGAAATGAGGGTATTCTAGTCAGTGCAGGAGTAGGAAGTATTTTATTAACCGAGCTACAGTTGCCTGGTAAAAGGCGATTAAAAGTTTCGGAGTTACTTCGATCCAAATCTAAATTATTTTCACCTGGAAATACTTTTAAAGATGTGGGCTAGATATAAATGAATGCTAGAATTGCTACAATTCATATAATTACTGGCATACTTCAGGGTTCTGGTTCACTAAGTAAATTAGTCCCAGAATATATCACAAAAGTTACTGAAGCTGACCGAGCTTTAGTACAAGAGTTAAGCTACGGTACATTGCGTTATTATCCCAAGCTGCAATTATATCTGGATTTTTTACTCAAAAAACCATTCAAACAAAAAGATAAAGATATTGAGACGGCAATAGCGTGTGCAATATATCAAATCACAGAAACTCGTGTGCCAGCCCATGCCGCTGTAAATGAATCAGTAAAAGCATGCAGAGTTTTGAATAAGCCCTGGGCAACAAAGCTTGTAAATGCTGTTTTACGTAGATTTATACGCGAAAAAATTGAATTAGAAAAAAAGCTAGTAAAAAATGTGAGCTATACTACATCTCATCCGAAATGGTTAATCGACCTATTGAAAGATGCTTGGCCTGAACAATTATCCTCTTTAATTGAATCAAATAATACTAAGCCACCTATGACCTTGAGGGTCAACATAAACCATAATAATCAAGGAGAATATCTAAGCTTGCTGAGGAGCAATGGTATCGATGCTTCAGCTACACATACAAGCCCCGATGGAATAACACTAAAAAAACCTTTGGATGTTTCCAGTCTACCTAATTTTTCAATAGGTGCAGTGAGTATTCAAGATGAAGCTGCTCAGCTTAGTGCACATTTGCTTGAGTTAATGCCAAAACAAAGAATCCTTGATGCTTGTTGTGCGCCAGGAGGAAAAACTTGTCATATTTTAGAACACATTAAAAGAAACTGTCTCGATAATAGCAATGTTATAAGTGTTGATATATCAAAGGAGCGTTTAGATCGTGTGCAAGAAAATTTAGATCGTTTACAGCTAAACGCAAAACTTGTTGCTTGCGATATATTTGAAACCAAAGTTTGGTGGGATAAAGTCCTTTTTGACCGAATATTGCTAGATGCACCATGCTCTGCTACAGGGGTAATTCGACGAACCCCTGATATCAAGATATTACGCAAGTCGAAAGATATCCAGAAACTTGCTAATTTGCAGTTAAAGATTCTAAATACCGTATGGCCTACCTTAAGAAAAAATGGGCTTTTATTATATGCAACGTGTTCCATATTACCTCAAGAAAATGATATGGTAATTTCAAGATTTCTAGATTCTGTATCAGATGCAGCTGTTGAAAAAACAGAGCTCCGAACTGGCATAGAAACTTCTCATGGGAGACAACTACTCCCATCAGTGAATGGATATGATGGTTTTTACTATGCTCGACTCCGAAAACTCTAGATCTAATATGAAAAATAGTTAAAGATTGGCATATGTTAGGACTCTAAATACAATAATCAGCATAAAAACCTAATATAGATGTAAAGTATGATAATAAACCTCCTCATTTCTAAGCATTAAAGGCTATCCATTATGAAAATAGTAATTGTTGGTGCTGGTAGCGTTGGAACTACTCTAGCACAACATCTATCAGCAGAATCAAACGATATATCGGTGATAGACTGGAACGAAAAAAAATTACTAGATCTACAAAAACGTATTGATATAAGGGTAGTGTGCGGAATGGGATCTCACCCCGACATTCTCATAAAAGCAGGGATAGAAGATGCGGATATGATGGTAGCAGTTACAAAAAGTGACGAGCTTAATATCGTTGCCTGCCAAGTAGCGCACTCTTTATTTCGCACTGAAACAAAAATAGCACGTGTTAGAAGTACAAGCTATACATCAAAAAAATATCGTAATCGATTGTTCCATGATGATAATTTCCCAGTAGATTTTTTTATATCTCCAGAGAAAGTTGTAACAGATTATATTTGTCGACTTATTGCTAGACCAGGTGCACTGCAGGTTGTCGACTATGCTCATGGGTTAGCTCAATTAGTTGCCGTTAAGGTTGCCCAAGGTGGACCGCTATTAGGAAAAGAGCTGAGGGTTTTAGGTGAACACATACCTAAAGCTGATGCTAGAGTAGCAGCGATTTTCCGAAAAGATCGCTCCATTATCCCTGAGGGGAACACACTTATCGAAGAAGATGACGAAGTTTTTTTTATTGCTGCTAAGAAAAATATACGCAAAGTGATGGAAGAACTAGGGCGTTTAGATAATCCTTATCGTCGAATAATTATCGCAGGTGGAGGAAATATAGGATTCCAAGTTGCTAAATCACTTGAAGAAGATTTAAGTGTGAAAATTATTGAATATTCAGAAGAAAGATGTGAGTTCATATCAGAGCACCTAAATAATACAACAGTATTGCACGGCTCTGCTGCTGATCAAGAAATATTATTACAAGAAAATATAGATAAAACAGACGTATATCTAGCTCTTACTAACGACGACGAAGTAAATATTATGTCCTCTTTGTTGGCAAAAAGGCTTGGTGTTAGATCGGTTATGGTATTAATCAATAATCCGGTCTATGCAAATTTAATTCAAGGTGGTGAAATTGATATAGCTATTTCACCCCAACAGGCAACAACTAGTACTCTTCTAGCACATGTGAGGAAAGGAGATACCGTAAGTGCAAATTCTTTGAGAAGAGGAGCAGCTGAAGCTATGGAAATAGTGATTCATGGTGACTATAGATCATCAAAAGTTGTAGGTAGAACTATAAGCGAGATAAAGTCACCAAAAGGGGTAACTGTTGCAGCCTTGGTAAGAGATGAAGAAGTCATAATCGCTCACCATGATACTGTCATAAAAAACAATGATCATGCGATTATTTTTGTTGTGGATAAAGAAAAAACACGTGAGGTTGAACGGCTTTTTTCGGTTGGTTTAAATTTTTTTCTAATTAAAATATTGGGTTGTATGAGGTTATCTAGATAGCCTCGAATGCCTTAGGACAAGTATAAAAGAATTATGAATTTTTCAATGATTTCAAAAGTTCTTGGCATGCTGATGATGATATTCAGCCTAACTTTATTGCCCCCAATTTTTGTATCTTACGTTTTTGAAGAGGGTGCTCATCAGGACTTTTTGCTGTCTTTTGCCATTATTTTTTCATTAGGCATGATTATGTGGCTACCATTTAGCGCAAAAAAAACAGAGCTTCGTGCACGGGATGGCCTCTTAATAACTGTAATTTTTTGGCTGGAGTTAGGTATTGTAGGTGCTCTACCATTTTACCTAGCTGACTCCATAAATCTCACTATTACAGATGCGATTTTCGAATCAATGTCAGGTCTTACCACTACTGGAGCTACTGTAATATCAGGTTTAGACTTGCTTCCAAAATCGATTCTTTATTATCGGCAACAACTTCAGTGGTTAGGTGGCATAGGTATAGTAGTGATTGCTATTGCAGTGATGCCAATGCTTGGTGTTGGAGTAATTGAGCTATATAGAGCTGGGGCAACAAGCGACAAGAAACTAACTCCAAGAATACAAGACACAGCAAAGGTTTTGTTTATTATCTATATTTGTCTGACTTTGTGCTGTCTTATCGCGTATTGGGTCGCAGGAATGACTTTTTTTTGATGCAGTTTCACATAGCTTTTCCACTGTAGCAATTGGTGGTTTTTCGACTCATGATGCAAGTATGGGGTTTTTTAACGATACTCCAGCTATCATGATCATTTGTATAATTTTCATGGTTCTTTCTGGACTGAGTTTTGGGTTACATTATTATGCTTGGATAAGAAAATCACTTAAACATTATTTACACAATGAGGAAGCTAAGCTATATTTATCAATTCTTATATTTGGGTCTGCTCTGGTAGTAATTTACCTATATTCTGCAAATATATATAGTCAAAGCAGCAGTGTATACCATGGCGTTTTTCAATTTGTATCGATCATGACAACTACAGGGTTTGTAACAAAAGCATATACAAATTGGCCTAGTTTTTTACCATTCTTTCTAATTTTATGCTCTTTTTTCGGATCTTGCGCCGGATCAACAGGTGGTGGAATTAAAATAGGTAGGGTGCTAATTATCGCAAAACAAATAATCTGTCATACGCAAAGATTCATCCATCCCAACGGT
This sequence comes from Cellvibrionales bacterium, assembly GCA_038143955.1. Classification (GTDB taxonomy): domain Bacteria; phylum Pseudomonadota; class Gammaproteobacteria; order Pseudomonadales; family Porticoccaceae; genus Porticoccus. The sequence continues at coordinate 1,299,536 of JAYQMT010000005.1, read as the reverse complement.
GTTTTTCGAATCAAAATTAAAAATAAGAATGTGCCTAACTCGGTTACTGACGGTGTCTGGGCTTTTTTTGGTATATATATAGCGATATTTTATTTAATGATTATATTGTTAATGGCAACTGGTATAGATTATGAGAGCTCCTGGTCTGCCGCCGCAGCGTCATTAAATAACCTAGGTCCTGGGCTTGGAGTGGTTGCAGAAAATTATGCTAATGTGAGTATCTTTGCAAAGTATGTTTTATGTTTTGGAATGATTCTAGGGCGTCTAGAAATATTTGTATGTCTTATATTGATAACGCCAATGTATTGGCGAAAGTAAAGCTATAATAATCAGTTCTTCTATTGTAAATTTAATTCTTAATTTCTCTAGCTTTGAAGTAGGATTGCTCAGAAATCTTATGATATTTTTTTATCTGCTCTTTAAATGCTTCCTGTGACTCATAAACTTTCCTAAATACTGGGTCCTTAGCAACCATTTCTTTTAAGACTTTTTGTGTAATATTTTTTAATTCAGATAATACTGGATCTGGAAGTTTTTTTAACTGAACCTCATGAGTGTTTACTAACAGATCAAGTGCTTTTTGATTTCTAGCTGTGTATTCATCAAGCATGTCTTGATTTATTGCCCGTGCAGCGACTTCGATTATAGCTTGCAAGTCTTGAGGTAAACTATCATAAAACTGTTTATTTAGTATCAGCTCCAAGGTGGGTCCAGGCTCCTGCCAACCCGGATAATAATAATATTTAGCTACTTGATGAAAACCAAGCGCTAGGTCGTTATATGGTCCTACCCACTCTGTGGCGTCAATCACACCGGTTTGCATTGCAGTATATAATTCTCCACCAGGAATATTGACTGTTTCGACACCCAGTTTGCTGATAACTTCCCCGCCAATTCCGGGTATTCTCATCTTTAGCCCTTTTAAATCCTCAATACTATTAATTTCTCGATTAAACCACCCAGCCATTTGTACTCCAGTATTTCCTGCTGCAAGTGGCACTAGATTAAATGGCTCATACAGCTCTTTCCATAATTCTATTCCGCCCCCATAATGTAACCAGCTGTTCATTTCTTGCGCATTTAAACCAAATGGTACTGTGGTAAATAGGGCCGCTGTTTGCACCTTTCCTTTCCAATAATAGGCAGAGCCATGACCAATTTGTGCTGTGCCCTGGGATACAGCATCAAAGACTTCAAGTGCTGGAACAAGCTGACCAGCCCCATAAACTTTTATGAGCAAGCGCCCCCCACTCATTTTATCTACTAATTTCGAAAAATTTTCTGCGGCAAACCCTAACCCTGGTAAATTTTTTGGCCAAGTAGTTACCATTTTCCATTTATAAACCTTTTTCTCAGATGCACCATCGATTTTCTCTGATGATGTTCCATTCTCCGCTTCTCCGCATCCAGATAATGTAAAAATAAAAATTAACATCAAGAATAAATTTTTTAAAAAATATCTAATAGGCATTTTTTGGTATCACTTCATTTAGTTAAAATTTGAAATCACAATTTTTATAAAGCTTTAAGTTTAGCGTAGGATTGAACCAGCCACTTACTTCCATCATTAGAGAAATTTACTTGTATTCTTGCATTAGGTCCATTGCCCTCAAAGTTCAAAATAACCCCTTCACCAAAAACCTTATGTATTACCCTCTGCCCTAGCTTCAAACCAGTATCTGTTCCCTCATCACTTAACTGACTGATAGATTTTTTTGCATAACTTGTAGGGCTTGTTATTTTGCCCCCTAATCTAATTTCCTCTATTTGCTCAGTAGGAATATCACGCACAAAGCGTGAGACAGTATTATAGCTTTCAGTACCGTATTGCTGACGAGACTCAGCAAATGTTAAGTACAATTTTTTCATGGCACGAGTGATGCCTACATAAGCAAGTCGGCGCTCTTCTTGGAGTTTTACTGGATCTTCGATTGACATTTTATGCGGAAAGAGGTTTTCTTCCATACCTGCCAAAAAAACAACAGGGAACTCTAAACCTTTTGATGAATGAAGTGTCATGAGTTGGACTGCATCCTCATTTTCACCTGCTTGTTTATCTCCAGCATCCAAAGCTGCTTGATCTAAGAACTGTGGTAATGCTGACTGTTCTGTATCGTCGGGCTCAAAAGCTCGGCATGCAACAACAAGCTCCTCGAGATTCTCAATCCGAGATTGCCCCCTATCACCTTTCTCTCGTCTATAAAAATCAATAAGGCCAGATTCAGTAACTACACTATCTGTTTGATCTGGTAAATTGAGATCGGAGAAATTTTTATCTAGCTTATTGACTAGGTCCGTAAAGGCCTGCACAGCACTCAAAGCTCGCCCTGTGAAATTTTTACCTCTAATTGCTAATTGTATTGCATCCCACATAGATATGTTTTCATCACGAGCAAGCCCTCTTAATACCTCAATAGTTTTATCTCCTATTCCTCGTGTAGGCGTATTTACTATTCGTTCAAATGCTGCATCATCATTACGATTAACGACTAATCGTAAATATGCTAAAGCGTTTCTTATTTCCTGTCTTTCATAAAACTTCTGACCACCATAAATTCTATATGGGATTTGTGCACGCAATAGTGCCTCTTCTAGAACCCTTGATTGAGCATTAGAGCGATATAAAACTGATATCTCATCTCGCATACCACCATTTTTAACCCAGTCATTAATAGTTCCAGATATGAAGCGAGCTTCGTCATACTCATTAAACGAGGCATAAAGTGAAATCGGCTCTCCCTCGATTTCTTCTGTCCACAGATTTTTTCCTAATCGATCTGTATTATGAGAAATAACGGCATTAGCTGCAGATAAAATATTTTTAGTAGATCTATAATTCTGCTCAAGTCTCACTGTGGTAGTTTCTGGATAGTCATGATTAAAATTTAAAATATTTTCAACTTTTGCACCACGCCAACCATAAATAGATTGATCATCATCTCCCACTGCAGTAATCCTAACGCTATCGCCAGCAAGTAATCTTAACCAAGAATACTGAATAGAATTTGTGTCCTGAAACTCATCTACTAAGATTTGATCAAAACGTTGCTGATAATGACACAGTAACGCTGGATTTTGTGACCATAGTTCATATGCGCGTAAAAGTAATTCGCCAAAATCAACCATACCTGATCTATTACACGTATCCTCATATGTAACATAAATTTGGGTCATAATGCGCTGGTAAGGATCATCAGCAGGTGGCATATTCTTTGATCGAAGCCCATCATCTTTTTGTTTATTTATAAAGCTTTGAGCTTGTCTGTACGGCCATTTACTATCGTCGATACCAAGCAAACGGTAAACACGCTTTACTATTCTAAGCTGATCGTCACTGTCTAAGATCTGAAAGTTTTGAGGCAAACCTGCATCTTTCCAATGTAGCTTTAAAAGCCTGTGAGCAAGGCCGTGAAAAGTTCCTACCCACATGTTTGAAACGTAAGCTCCCAACATATTTTCCAAGCGGTTTCTCATCTCTTTAGCAGCTTTGTTAGTAAAGGTGACGCCCAAGATACTGTGTGGTGATATATTTTCAACTTGTACTAACCAAGCAATTCGATGAACTAGAACACGGGTCTTTCCGCTACCTGCACCAGCTAACACCAACAAATGCTTGTCAGTGCTTGATACTGCTTCTCTTTGCGCAGTATTTAGAGAGTCAAGTATAGATGTAACGTCCATATTATTGAATTTTAGCAGATCCACAATTGAATAGGTCGATATTGAACACTTAAAAGACATTATTTATCCTTTTGTTGCTCCAATTACATTTTCTTATAATTTATTTACAATAGGTTTTCAAAAGAGGATTTGTTTATGAAGCCAGCAGAACTTACAAATACAATAAGCGAAAATTTTTCTCTCATGAGAAAATCTGAACGGAAAGTAGCTAAGTTTATTTTAGATAATTTAGCTAGGGTTATTCATATGAGAATCGTTGACTTAGCAGAGGCTGCAGGGGTTAGTGAGCCAACAGTAGTAAGATTTTGTAGAGCAATAAATTTCTCGGGTTTTCAAGGGTTCAAGCTAGCTCTTGCTCAACAACTTGCATCAAGCCCAAGCCAAGGAAAAATCGCAGTTACAGAAACGGACTCTGTATCTGAATATACATTTAAGGTCTTTGACTCAACTGTTGACACCCTTTTAAAGGCTAGAGATACAATAGATTTGCACATGCTTAGTCTTGGTGTAGAAGCTCTTTGTTCCGCAAAAAGAGTAGAATTTTTTGGCTTTGGGGCCTCAGCAGCAGTTCCTTTTGATGCTCAACATAAATTTTTTAGGCTGCAAATTACGACTGCTGCATATGCTGATCCGCATCTTCAAAATATGTCTGCAACATCAATGGGGCCTGGCGATGTTGTGGTCGCTATATCTCAATCTGGTAGAACGACCACACTAATCAATGCTATTGAAGAAGTAAAAAAGAGGGGGGCTATAGTAATAACAATTTCACCTTCAGACACACCTATTGCTTTTGCTGGAACATTTCCTATTTGTATTGACGCCAAAGAAGATATTGAAATCTACACTCCTCTATCCTCACGCATAGCTCATCTAGTGATTATTGATGTACTAGCTATTGGTGTTGCTAAACACAAAGGGGTGATTTGCAAGAGCACTTGCTAGATCTTCAGATTGGACTAGAGAGTTTACGAGCACCAATTAATAGTTAAATTTCAGTTCGATGTTTTTTTAGATAGTCATATGCTGCTTGTATTTCTTGTGACCTTTCTGTAGCAACTTTAATCATATCCTCCGGTAAACCCTGCCCCATTAGTTTATCTGGATGATTTTGACTCATTAGCTTGCGGTAAGTTTTCTTTATTTCTTGATCTGTTGATTCACTGGTTAAGCCAAGAGCCTTATACGCGTCAGCTACACTTGATTCACTTGAAGGACCATTCCCAGAAAAATGGCTTTGGTTAAGAATCATCTCCACGAAATTTTTAAATTCAGTTCGACTATAACCGAGCCGTATCGCAATTTTTTCTAAAAACCTTTCTTCGGATAAATCTAAATTGTTATCAGCCAATGCCATAACGATTAAGTACATCAGAAGTGCTTGTTTTAACTGGGAGGTCTGTCCGCATACCTGAAAAAATATGTCTAATGTGGTTGAAATTTCTTCGTCAGACGCTTCAGCTCCTCTTTTAAACTGTTGGATCGCAACCTGTCGGTGAGCTTCAGTCATTCCTATTTTTCTTATAAATTCCTCGGTATGATTAATTTCATCTTTTGAAATATGGCCGTCAGCCTTAGCTAGTTTTCCCATTAAGACGAATGTTGTTTCTAAGAAAACTTTTTGACGCCGTGCGTTACCGAGTGGGTTTACACCACCAATTCCATAAGCTCTTGCTCGATCAATACTACTGCCAATGCAATAACCTAAAAAAGCACCGAATAGTCCTAATAGCTGAAAACCCAGCAGTGCAAAAATAAATTTATACATAGTAATCCGCTCTTATGTTGTGCTTTGTTTATAATGTCCCATCATAACAGTTGAAGGATTTGCTAGAAAGAGGGCTAACTTGGTATGAAAAATACGGAAAGCAACTTATTTGTAATCTTGGGGAATCAATTATTTGATCCCAAAATACTCAAAGAATATGACTGCAAAATAGTATTCATGGCGGAGGACTTCGGCTTATGCACTTACGAAAAACACCATAAGCTTAAGATTTACCTATTTCTGTGTGCTATGAGGGAGTACAGGGACGAATTACAGCTCAATGGCATAGAGGTACATTATCTAAAATTAGAACAACGAAAAAAAGATCTTCCTTATTTGGATTCTTTAAAAGAGTTTGTTATGGGTAATCAGATAAAAAAAGTAAACTTTTTTGAAATTGAAGATAAGCCACTAGAAGTTGAAATTTTTAAAGGGCTTGATAAGGAAAAAATAGATTATAAAGTTCATCGTTCACCGATGTTTATGTTTTCAATGCAAGAATTTCATGAAGCTGTTAAGGATAAGAAAAAATTCAGAATGTCGTCATTTTATCAACTCGGTAGAAAGAAATTCAATATTCTGTTAGATGAAAACAAAAAACCTATTGGTGGCAAGTGGTCGTTTGATGAGGATAATCGAAAAAAATACCACCAAATACAACTATTCCAGTAATACCAAAATCTCCCAATCGATTCATCATGATGCGGTAATAAGTATTATCGAAAAGAATTTTCAAAGTCATCCGGGTTCATTAAAAAATATTTGGTTTCCAGTTACTAGAAGATCTGCGCACGAACAGCTCGATCTTTTTTTAAAGCAGCGGCTAGATAATTTTGGGCGCTATGAAGATGCGATGCTCGCAAGGAAAAACTTTTTGTTTCATAGCTGTCTAAGTTCATCGATGAATATTGGTCTGTTATCTCCTGCCAAGGTTATTGATGAGACACTTTCTTTTGCAAAAGAAAATTCAACACCACTGAATTCAGTAGAAGGCTTAATTAGGCAGATTTTAGGTTGGAGAGAGTTTATACGAGGGATCTATCAAGAAAATGGTGAATATCAACAGAACCAAAATTATTGGAACCACAAAAACGGTCTAACGCCTAACTGGTATGACGCAACAACAGGAATATCACCTCTTGATGACTGTATCAAAACTGCCCTTGATGACGGATATAGTCATCATATACCAAGATTAATGGTAATTAGTAATCTAATGAATCTCTGCGAAATAGACCCTAAAAATATTTACACCTGGTTTATGGAGATGTATGTTGATTCTTCTGATTGGGTTATGACTCCAAATGTTTTTGGAATGGCTACTTATGCAGACGGCGGCCTGATGTCCACTAAACCCTATACTTGCGGTTCTAATTACATATTGAAAATGAGTAATTATAAAAAGGGGGGTTGGTGTGATGTGGTGGATGGTCTATATTGGAGGTTCATGGAAAAAAACAGAAAGTTTTATGAGTCAAACCCTAGGCTCTCTGTACTAGTTAGATCTCTAGATAGAATGGATATTGATCGCAAAACTTTGATCTTTGAAAAGGCAGAGCAATTTATTAAAGAAAATACCATAAGGAACTGAACATTCGTTATTTGTATTTAAGATTCAACAAATGCTCGTTCAATAACATAATGACCAGGCTTAATGTTCCGTGCCTCGGTAAAATCCTTTGATTTAAGGATTGCTACTAAGTCTTTAATCATGCTTGGGCTTCCACAAATCATAAAACGATCGTCATTTACATTAGGATGAGGTTGACTTAAGTCTAGGAATAATTTCCCGCTGGTCATTAGTTCAGTCAAACGCCCGTTATTTTTATATGGTTCACGAGTTACCGTAGGATAGTAAACTAATTTTTCACGGACTATTTCGCCTAAATATTCATCATTTGGCAATGCGTTTTCAATGTAATCAGCATAAGCTAACTCTGATATTTCACGAACGCCATGAGTAAGTATTATACGGTCAAATTGATCGTAAATCTCAGGATCCTTTATGATGCTCATAAAGGGTGCAAGACCAGTTCCAGTACTCAACAGATAAAGATATTTTCCAGGAATCATATTATCTGGAATAAAAGTACCATGTGAGCGCTTGCCAACTAAAACTTCGTCACCTACTGCAAGGTTTTGCAACTTCGAGGTGAGCGCTCCATCAGGAACCTTGATGCTAAAAAACTCAAGCTCATTTTCATAATTAGCGCTGGCAAAACTATAAGCCCTTAACAATGGACGACCTTCTGATGGTAATCCGATCATTGTGAAGTGGCCGTTTTTGAAACGGAAACTTTGATCACGAGTAGTTCGAAAACTGAACAAAGTGTCATTCCAATGATGCACGTGTGTCACTATCTCTGTCATTATTTCCGTCATACTTACCTCTAATTAAAAGAACTTGATTTTAAAATGTGTATTTTTAGATGTTTCATCTTGTACAGCAACTCATTTAAATTATCATTTTATCTTATATAGAAACAAACGATAAACAAATTCTTAGTTATATTGACAAGAAGCTAGGATTATATGTTTTTATCTATAGTAGAAGAATTTTTTTCACTGAGGACCAATAAATATAAACTAATGTAGTCAAAAGAAATATGCTTAAGCTAGCACTAGGTAACACCCGCTGAAGAATTAAACCTAAAGCTAGTAAGCTGACGGCACAAAATAGGATGATTATTAAAGCTTTTTGAGGAGAACAACCGGCATCCAAAAGTAAATGGTGGAAATGCTGTCTATCTGCTGATAGTGGTGATTTTCCAGTGCGTATACGCTGAAAGCATACGGTGAAGGTGTCTATTACTGGAACGGCGACACACCACAAAACTGACGTTGGAACCATTGATCTAGAGTTGCCCTGACTCAAAAATACTAAAATCCATGCTAAAATAAAACCAATCAGTAGGCTACCAGCATCACCTAAAAATATTTTTTGTTTAGAAACAAGGTTGGTGAATAAATATGGCAAAAGAGCGGCGCCAAACATTAGTAAGAACCTTAATAACTGGGGATTTTTTGTCGCCGCATCAAATAAAATTATACCAATGATAGTAACAATTGCCAAAGATCCAGCCAAACCGTCAATACCATCACTCATATTAAACGCGTTAACAAGGCCAACTACTGCAAAGATTGTGAAGGGAACAGCAAACTTACCTAAATCAATTTCATTTGTGCCGAATGGACTACCAAACGACGAAATACAAGTATCGGTAAGTAGCAGTAGTATTATAGAGGAGATAATTTGAACTAGGATACGTGGCCATACACCCAGATCTTTGAGGTCGTCCAATACGCCGATTGACAATATTAATGAGGCAGTTATTAGCAAGTAAAATAAATTATCTGGTAAAGGCTGGGTGATATAAATCGCCACCATCAAACCAAAATATATCGAAAGCCCACCTATAAGTGGAACATTTCCATCATGATGTTTTCGGTAATTTGGAATATCTACTAAATTTATACCTACAGCTATTGGCCGAAGAATTTTTATCGAGCATAGAGTGCAGATCATTGCAATTAGACTTGCCTGCCAAAATTCTAATATCATGATCAACATACAACCTTTAGCTCTTGTCTCTGCTTAACATTATATGTAATGAGGGGGATTCCAACAAACTGAACATCAAAAATAATCAAATTATTTTTAGTCAAAAGATAGGGTAATTTTTAATATGCCTAGATGCCTAGATTCATCAAGAATAATTTAATTATAACCGGTTATTGAAATATTTTTGGTTTCCAAAGAACAGCATTTTTAGCTTTCAGGCGATTTGTAAATAATTTATATTTTGATTGCTCAGCCTCCCATTCGATAAGCCATTTGTGACCGTCGCGTTCTGCATCAATAAATACAGCATTTGTTATAACTAAAGGTACAAGCACAGATAAATGAATAATTATGCTTGTTACGGTACTGTAATTAACTAACCCTAAATAAACTGAAGCAATAAACCCAAAAAATACACTCCAAATCACAAACAAAACTAACATAAAATAAGCTTGAAGTTTTGGGCAAGGAACATATTTTAGCGGGTTATATTTCACATTCATAACAACTCTCCACATCAATACAGAGAGCATTATCATTCTCTTGAAGAAGTTTGGTTTTTTCATATCGAAATATGCCTCATTACAATAAATATTATTATTCAAAAATAACTCAAAATACACAGATAGCCAAGTTATTTTTTAAATTTAATTACCTCAGTACCGATAAGTATATAACGGCTTTGACGCTCTCAATAAGGAACAAAAATTTATAAAAACAGATATAATTTTACCCAAAGTCTTTCAACATTGCCTTTAGTTCTAGTGAATGTTGTTCCTCTTGCCCTATTAGACCACGTGCATATTCTTCTAAATAAATTGATCTGTCTGCAACATTCTCTAAGAATATTTTGTAAAGCTTCAGTGCACCTTGTTCATGGGCCAAACTTTCTTCAAGAATATCTTTTATTGAATGCCTATGGGTTTCTTTAATTTTAGCAATACTTTGGCTGGGGTGGCCGTCCAGTCCAACGATTAATTCTCCAGCCTGCTGAGCATGTGTCAATGATTCAGAGGCTTGATCTTTTAAAAAATTAACAATTGGAAGCCTATATGGTCCGCTGACCATCATGGCGGAGTGAGTGTATCTGACAACGCCAGCTAATTCATATTCCATGATTTCATTTAGTATATTACACACAGTTTCTGAATTAATTTCCTTCATTTCCATAAAAACCTCTATCAGTTAACTAGTGAAACCAAAATATTTGATTTCCCTTAAAAAATCAAGATGGAAATAATTTCTTTTGAAAAGCGTTAACGGCCTTATTTACGTCCATTTTCTCTTATAAGAAGTATCGCCGTCTGCATATCTGTGATTAATTTCGCTGTGATGTTGTTCATCTGCTCTTACACATTTTATAAGGTCGGATAACTTTGCATTCTTTTTCATTTTATAATATTCAATTGCTAAATTAGGTGCAGGGACATTTTCTACTTCACCTCGTTCTACAATATCCAAGTAATCTGTATAACTTTTTACTGCTTCTTCTTCAAAACATCCGATCATCCTATGTGCTGTCTTATAACTTACTATATATAGAATTGTATAAAATATCATAAAAATTAACTGTGCAGATAAAACCAGTAATCTTTCAAATATATTTGGTTGTACTATTTCTATAAAAAACATTAAATGCATTCGCTCGTTTTCTGCTTCTGCTAACATTTCTCTAATATCTGGACCGTATCCTGTTTTCATTTTGCGTAGACTTTTCATATGCAACCACATACCAGCTACCATACCTGGTACACCTGCTACGGTTTCTAATACTATTGCTCTATGTCCATAACGTTTGGCAAAGAATGTATCTGCCATAAAACGGAAAAACTTTGTCATTGACATTGCAAACCAATCTCTCATGTCATTACCTCTGCATTCTTATTAGTATTCCGCCAGTTTTTCATTTCACGAAATGTTGATGGAAAATCTGTATCTTTATGTTTATCAAGTTGCGTAAAAAATTTATAAAATCTGACTTGAGTTTAATACACTGTTTATGTCTATGCGACGACAATAAATTGAATGTAAATAATATTGTGATGTTACCCCAATTTACTACTTCAAAATATACTGATTAACTTATACTCATTATTTGTGTTTTGAACTTACAACCAAAGCTAATGGGTTTGCCCGTACATAATTTGGACGAGATTGAAAAATCAAGATTAAAGGTTAAGGGGTTAAGTAATTAAAATAAATGAGTTAATAGGGCTATTGTGATGAGTGTGTTTTTAGATTTTAAAAGAATAATATAAATTTATTAATATACGTCCCCTTATTAAATATGATAAACAATAATTTATTTTGGAAGACTCAATAATTTTCATAGGTAATATTGGACTTCAAAAATGCGTCCTTTGGAACTTACTCGACCGTGACAGACTTAGCCAGATTTCTTGGCTGGTCAATATCAGTTCCCTTTAGCACAGCAACGTGGTACGAGAGTAACTGAAGGTGTAAAGTATAAATGATTGCTTCTAAGCTCTTAGATACATGGGGTAAATTGATTACTGTTACACCCGGTTCATTTTTGAATCCAGCATCCCGATCTGCAAAAACGAATAGCTGACCACCCCTTGCTTTTACTTCGTGTAAATTAGATTTTAATTTTTCTAATAATTCATTGTTTGGCGCTACGGCTATGACTGGCATTTCTTTGTCTATGAGTGCCAGAGGGCCATGCTTAAGTTCCCCAGCAGGGTATGCTTCGGCATGGACGTAAGAAATTTCTTTTAATTTTAGAGCTCCTTCCAGCGCTACGGGGAACTGAACTCCACGACCTAAAAATAAAGCATGGTTTTTATCTGAAAAAGACTGGAATATTTTTTCTATAGTATCACTCAACTCTAAAGTTTTGCTACAAAGCTGGGGCAGCTGATGAAGGGCCTGTATAAGCTGTTGTTCTTTTTCACTATCAAGGCCGTGATCTTTACCTAAACCAATGAATAATAGCTGAAGGGCTGCTAGTTGTGTTGTGAATGCCTTTGTTGAGGCTACTCCAATTTCTGGTCCAGCATAGGTCATTAATACTAGATCGGATTCGCGCACTAATGAGCTATTGGCAACATTGCAAATAGCTAAGGATGCTAAATAGCCGGAGTTTTTTGCTAATTGAAGAGCTGCAAGAGTGTCAGCTGTTTCGCCTGACTGTGAAATAGTCACAAATAATGTATCTTTAAGTATCACCGATTTTCTATAGCGATACTCGCTTGCTACTTCTACCTGACAAAGTATTCCCGTCCATTCTTCTAACCAATACTTTGCAATTAGACCTGCATGATAACTAGTTCCACAAGCTACTATATGAATACTTTTAACCTTTGCGAAAATAGCAGGGGCCTTAATACCAAATGCTTCGGATAAAACATGTTTGTCGCTGATTCTACCTTGCAGTGTTGCCTGAAGCATCTCAGGTTGTTCAAATATTTCTTTAAGCATAAAGTGCTCATATTTTCCTTTATCCGCAATTTCGTCATTATCAGCAATTGTAACTATTTTTCTTTTTACATTTTTTCCTAATGAGTCTGTTAGGTTATAACTTTGTGTCCTGAGCTCTACTAGATCACCTTCTTTCATAAAAATAAACTTATTTGTAACTTGTCTTAAAGCCATCTGATCTGATGCGATAAAGTTTCCATCATCGGTAAGTCCTAAAACTAAGGGGCTACCTTTACGCACTCCAAATAATACACCGGGCTCCCTTGCACACATTATCCCTAAAGCGTAAGCACCCTCTAAGCGTGAAATTGTTTTTTGAATGGCACTCTTAAGAGAATTTAAACTAGAAAAATAATAATGTATTAAATGGGCTACTACCTCGGTGTCAGTATCTGAAACAAATACGTAACCATAATTTTGCATTTCACAACGCAATTCTTCATGGTTTTCGATGATGCCGTTATGAACAATAGTGACGTCTGAGGATCTATGAGGGTGGGAGTTTATTTCTGAGGGTTCTCCGTGAGTAGCCCATCTCGTGTGTGCTATTCCAGAAAAACCAGTATTGGGCTGATTTGTTAGTATGCTAACTAAATTTTTTACCTTGCCTGGGTGCTTGTAAGTATGTAATTGGCTATTCTCATCAAAAAAAGATAAACCCGCAGAATCATATCCCCGATATTCAAGGCGCTTTAGTCCTTCTATTAAAATGCCAACTACATTTTGTTTTGACAAAGCTCCAACAATTCCACACATATAGTTTTCCAGTAATTAATTAAACGAGCTTAAACTTATGTTTAATTCTCCCAATATTACTTTTTCTTTTTTGGACGAACCCATCCAGACTTATTTAGTTGTGGGCTTCTGGATAAAGACAGCTCACTGTCTGATATATCTTTTGTTATAGTCGAACCAGCGCCAATTGTAGCATTTTTACCAATAGTTACAGGTGCGACCAACGAAGCGTTTGAACCGATAAAACTATTATCACCTATAATTGTTTTGTTTTTATTAGCACCATCATAATTACATGTAATGGTTCCTGCTCCAACATTTACATCTTTACCAAGTTGAGAATCCCCAACGTAGCTTAAATGACTAATTTTACTTCCTTTACCAACTTCTGTATTTTTTACTTCTACAAAATTTCCTATTTTAGAATTATCACTTAGATGTGTTCCTGGTCTCACTCTAGCGAATGGTCCAATTTCTACACCATTACATATTGTGCTATTTTCGATGATCGTATTAGCCTTAATTTTTACATTGTCTCCTATAGAGCTCTCTATAATGAGACAGTTGGGGCCAACGGACACATTTTTTCCTAAGTTCACCTCACCCTCAAAAACAGTATTAACGTCAATAAAAGTATCTACATCACAAAATACGGTCCCTCGTATATCCACCCTTGAGGGATCGGCTAATGTAACACCATTCATCATTAACCTATCTGCTTGCTTCTGCTGATAAAAGCGCTCTAGCTTGCTTAACTGCTTCCGTGTATTCACGCCTTTTACCTCTTCAGGGGTGCCCGGGTTTACAGCTTCAATTTTAATTCCGGCTCTATCAGCAATTGAAATGAGGTCTGTCAAATAATATTCATTTTGTGCATTATCATTTCCAATCTGAGGTAACCATTTTTGCAAAAATTTTGTCCTAATTGCCATGACCCCTGTATTCACCTCTTGGATTTCTAGCTCTTGGGTCGTCGCGTCTTTTTGCTCAATAATCCCACAGATATCGCCTTTTCTATCACGCACTATTCTTCCGTAACCCTCAGGTTTTTCAAGTACTACAGTTAACAGGCCCATTGTATTATTGTTAACAACTTTGAGTGTCGATAAGACAGTTTTGCTAGAAATAAGCGGCACATCACCATATAAAACTAAAGTAGTCCCATTAGAATCTAAATTAGGGGCAGCTGTCTGTACTGCATTAGCTGTACCAAGTTGTTTTGCTTGATACACATATTTTATATCTTTCCCAACTATTGAATTCTGTATTTGTTCAGATGCATAACCACTTACAACAGTTATGTTGGAATCAGGTATAGTTTCAGCCATATCGATTACATGCTGAAGTAGGGTTTTCCCGCCAAGGGGTGTAACACCTTAGGAAGGACAGACTTCATTCTAGTGCCCTGTCCGGCGGCAAGAATTACTATATCAATGGTCATAAAATTCTATATTCAGTAAATTTTCTTTATTTAATCAGGAACTTTACAAGATTGCTACAAACTAGGGCTCTCATCGTATATTTTAGATAAATTCAAGTCCAAAAAAAGGGTGGCTATTGCCACCCCAATATTTTTATTTGTATTTATTTTTTACTGCCTAATTTTTTTCGTATCTGATTGATAGTTTTAAGCTGTGCTGCTGCAACTGCCAATTGCGATGCTGCTTTAGAGTAATCAAAGTCGCCACTTTGATTTGTTATTGCTTCTTCAGCTTTAATTTTTGCTGACATAGCTGCTGCCTCATCAAGATCGTCTCCACGAAAATTCCATATCAGCCAAAATTGAAATGACATTAGGTTGAATTTCTAAAAATCCGCCAGAAAGATAGAAAACTTCTTCTTCTCCGCCTTCTTTGATTATTCTTACAGGGCCAGGTTTTAAATTAGTTAAGAGAGGAGCATGTCCATGTGCTACGCCTAGCTCACCTTGGGTGCCAGAAGCAACTACAAGTTCCACCAGCCCAGAAAATAGGGATTGTTCGGCACTTACAATATCACATTGGACTGTCGACGACATATTCAGCTCTCTTATTTAAGTGTTGCTGCTTTTTCTACAGCTTCTTCAATAGAACCGACCATATAAAATGCCTGCTCTGGCAACTCATCATAGTCTCCGTTGAGGATCCCCTTAAAGCCTGCAATTGTTTGCTTCAAAGAAACATATTTACCGGGTGAACCAGTAAAAATCTCTGCTACATGGAACGGTTGTGATAAAAATCTTTCTATTTTTCTAGCACGAGCTACAACCTGCTTGTCCTCTTCGGATAGCTCATCCATTCCCAAGATAGCAATTATGTCTTTAAGCTCTTTGAATCTTTGAAGAACCAATTGAACTCCACGGGTTACCTCATAGTGCTCTTGTCCAACAATTAGTGGGTCCAGTTGACGAGATGTAGAGTCCAGTGGATCTACTGCTGGATATATGCCTTTAGATGCGATATCACGACTTAACACAACGGTAGAATCTAAGTGAGCAAAAGTTGTTGCAGGTGATGGATCTGTCAAATCATCTGCAGGCACATAAACTGCTTGAACAGATGTAATTGACCCAGTTTTTGTAGAAGTAATTCTCTCTTGAAGAACACCCATTTCTTCTGCCAAAGTTGGCTGGTATCCAACAGCTGATGGCATACGACCAAGCAATGCAGAAACCTCTGTTCCTGCCAAAGTATATCTGTAAATATTATCGATAAATAACAATACATCTTTACCTTCATCTCGAAACTTTTCAGCCATAGTTAATCCAGTCAGTGCAACCCGCAGTCTATTGCCGGGGGTTCGTTCATCTGCCCATAAACCATAGCTACTTTTGACTTACTTGGAGTTTCTATATTTACAACATTAGACTCCTGCATTTCAAAATAAAAGTCATTGCCCTCTCTAGTCCTTTCACCTACACCTGCGAATACAGACAAACCTGAGTGTTCTGTTGCTATATTGTTAATTAGCTCCATCATGTTTACAGTCTTACCAACACCGGCTCCACCGAATAAGCCAACCTTACCACCTTTTGCGAAAGGGCAAACCAAATCAATAACTTTTATGCCGGTTTCTAGCAGTTCATTTGATGCAGCCAACTCATCATAAGCAGGTGGTTTTCTATGGATAGCGGATTTTTCTTTTTCGCCAATAGGACCCCTTTCATCTATAGGGTTACCAAGAACATCCATAATTCGTCCCAAAGTCTCTATTCCAACAGGAACAGAAATAGGAGCATCTGTATTATTAACATTCAGGCCTCGACTGATTCCCTCTGAAGAACCCATAGCAATAGTACGAACGATACCGTCGCCTAATTGCTGCTGAACTTCGAGGGTTAGTTCTTTGCCTTCAACGACCAATGCATCATATACATTGGGTATTTGATCACGTGAAAATTCTACATCAATAACTGCACCAATAATTTGAACAATACGTCCACTACTCATTTTCGGTTCCTCTTCTACTAAACCTTTAAATACTTGGTTAAACTGCTGCTGCGCTAACAATTTCTGACAGTTCCTGGGTAATGGCTGCCTGGCGTGCCTTGTTGTAAAGTAACTGTAGTTCTTTGACCAGCTCCCCTGCATTATCGGTCGCACTTTTCATTGCTATCATTCGCGCTGCTTGCTCGCAGGCCTTATTTTCTACAACTCCTTGATAGACTTGTGATTCGATATATCGAACCAACAACTCATCTAGTAACTCTTTAGCATCTGGTTCATACAAATAGTCCCAATGATGGGACAACTCTTCATTTTCAACTGGCTTAAGAGGTAATAATTGTTCTATCAAAGGAGTTTGCGTCATTGTATTTACGAACTCGTTTGAAACAAGATAAAGTTGGTCTATGGTGCCTGCCTCGTAGGCATCTAACATCACCTTTACCCCACCAATTAAGTCATTTTGTGTTGGTGCATCTCCTAAATCTTTAATAGTGGCAACAATATTCCCACCAAAGCCGCCAAAAAAACCCGCTGCCTTATTACCGACAACACATAAGTCGTTAGAAACACCTTTATCTGACCAATCTTTCATTGACTTAATGGCTTGTTTAAACAAATTAGTATTTAGTCCACCACATAAACCACGGTCTGTAGATATAATGACATACCCGACACGTTTGATTTCACGTTGTTCCATATACACATGTTTATATTCGCTCACTGCTTTCGCAATTTGGCCCACAACGGAGCGGATACGAATCGCATATGGTTTACCTACAGCCCTTCTTTCTTGGGCTTTGCGCATTTTACTTGCGGCAACCATCTCCATAGCACTGGTTATTTTTTGAGTGCTTTTAATACTAGAGATCTTAGTTTTAACTTCTTTACCAACAGCCATTTTTGCGCCTTAATTTAAAACAATTTTATTTTATCTTAATCCAGAATCACCAAGTTTGCGTACTAGAAAATTTCTTAAGTGCCGCTTCAAAGCTTGCCTGAATATCATCGTTCCAGTCACCCGATTTATTAATCTGATCGAGAAGATCGCCGTGCTCAGCCTTGAAGTAAGATAGAAGCGCTGCTTCAAAATCTCCAATTTTGTTTACGGGTATCTCGTTAAGATAATCATTATCAGCTGCATAAATCATTAAACCCATTTCAGCAACACCTAGTGGGGCATACTGTTTTTGTTTCATGAGTTCTGTGACGCGCTCACCATGATCTAGTTGCGCTTTAGTAGCGTCATCAAGGTCAGATGCAAATTGTGAGAATGCTGCTAGCTCTCTATATTGAGCCAGAGCTGTACGAATACCGCCTGATAGTTTTTTCACGATTTTTGTTTGAGCAGCTCCACCTACTCTAGAAACAGAAACACCGGCGTTCATCGCTGGCCTTATGCCGGCATTAAACATTGCTGCCTCAAGGAATATTTGACCGTCAGTAATAGAAATAACGTTAGTGGGTACAAAAGCAGAAACATCTCCAGCTTGTGTTTCAATAACTGGCAAAGCGGTTAAAGAGCCGGTTTTTCCTTTGACTTTTCCTTTAGTAAAATTTTCAACATATTCTGCATTTACGCGGGCAGCTCGCTCAAGCAAACGAGAGTGAAGATAAAATACATCACCAGGATATGCTTCTCTCCCCGGAGGTCGCCTCAGCAAAAGTGATATTTGTCTATATGCAATTGCTTGTTTTGTCAGGTCATCGTAAATAATTAAGGCATCTTCGCCTCTATCACGGTAGTACTCACCCATTGTACAACCACCAAATGGAGCCAAATATTGCATAGCTGCTGGATCAGACGCTGTGGCTGCGACCACAATTGTATGATCCATTGCGCCATGTTCTTCTAGTTTTCTCACAACAGCAGCAATTGAAGAGGCCTTTTGACCAATGGCTACATAAATACATTTAATGCCAGAATTTTTTTGGTTGATGATCGCATCAACTGCTATTGCAGTTTTGCCAATCTGTCTATCGCCAATAATCAATTCTCGCTGGCCGCGACCAATGGGAACCATTGCATCAATTGCCTTTAGGCCAATTTGAACCGGCTGATCAACAGACTGTCGGGCAATAACCCCAGGAGCGACCTTTTCGAGTGCATCTGTAAGCTTGGCTTTTATCGGTCCTTTTCCGTCGATTGGGTTACCTAGAGCGTCAACTACTCGCCCCTCTAACTCTGGTCCTACCGGCACCTCGAGAATTCGGCCGGTGCATCTAGCTTTTTGGCCTTCTGCCAGAGACTGGTAGTCACCAAGAATGATCGCACCCACAGAGTCGCGCTCTAGGTTAAGGGCCATTCCGTATATACCGCCATCAAATTCGATCATCTCACCATACATTACGTCTGCTAAACCGTGTATACGAATGATGCCGTCTGATACAGAGACGATTGTGCCTTCATTACGTGCTTCAGATGAAACTTCAAGACTGTCTATACGTTGCTTGATTATTTCGCTTATTTCAGATGGATTCAATTGCTGCATTTTTTCAGTTCCTCGATCCTAGGAATGTAATACTTGGGCAAGTGTTGTCAATCTACCGCAAATTGAGCCATCTATAACAGTGTCTCCTGCTCGAATAACTGCTCCACCAATAAGGTTCGTATCGACAGATACTTGCATATTGACTTCTCTTTCAAGCTTTGCGCTAAGTGCACTTGCCAGCGTATTTTTTTGTTTATCGCTAAGTTTAATAGCGGAAACCACATCTACATCTATGGTTTTCTCTCTATTATCTTTTAGCGCCTCAAACTGCTTTAAAATATGTGGTAATAACTTAAGTCTTTTGTTCTCTGCCAAGACTGATACGAATCCTTTTGTTTCTTCGTTTATTTCATCATCACATATTTCGGTCATTAACTTTGCTTGCTGTGCCGAGGTAGAGCTGGGCGAACTAAGCAAATTTAACACTCTTTCATTCTGACAAACAGCAACTAAAATCTTTAGGCTATTTGACCAGCCTTTAAGATTTTTACCTGCGACAGCATATTCAAAAGCTGCTTTTGCATAAGGCCGAGCTAAGGTGCTCAATTCTGCCATGTCAGATCCTTATTAAAGTTGTGATGCCAAGTCATTGACTAAAGCCGCGTTTGTTTTCTCGTCAATATTGGCTTGCAATATTTTTTCTGCGCCCGCTAAAGCTAAAATTGCAACCTTGCTGCGCAACTCTTCTTTGGCCCTATTTACTTCCATATCGATTTCAGCTTTTGCCCCAGCCTTAACTCTCTCAGCTTCGGTTTTGGCTTGATCTTTCGCCTCATCAACAATTTGACTTGCCCGCTTATTAGCTTGCTCTATGATTGCTGAGGCTTCTTTTTTAGCATCTTTAAGTTTTTCTGATGCTTTCTCTTTAGCAGCCTCTAGATCTCGGGATGCTTTATCTGCGGCATCTAGGCCATCTGCTATTTTTTTCTGTCTTTCTTCCATAGAGCTAATTAAAGCCGTCCATACAAATTTCTTGCAAAACCAGATGAAAAAAAAAAGAAATCGACTGTCCGATTAGGGTTAGGTTTATATTCACACCAACACCTCGTTTTTTTTGTGATCTGTAAGAGATATGTATATCAAAATTAGCCTGCTACGCCTGGTGCAACCGCAAAAATTAGATACATACCGATACCAACACCAATCATTGGGATCGCATCAATTAAACCCGCCAATAAAAACATTTTTCCTTGAAGCATTGGCCCCAATTCCGGCTGACGAGCCGTTCCTTCAAGCAATTTTCCACCTAATAAACCCATGCCTACTGCCGCTCCTAAAGCGCCAAAGCCAACCATAACTGCAGCTGCGATCATGATAAGTCCCATCTTGTTCTCCTAATGACTAAAGTTAGTTGAAATAATTAGTGATTCTCGTGTGCCATACCAAGGTATACAACGGTTAACACCATAAAAATAAACGCTTGTAAAGTAATAATTAAAATATGAAAAATTGCCCAACCAAGCTGCAATGCTCCTCCGAAAGCGCCTAATACTATACTGCCACTCATATACATAATGGCAATTAAAATAAAAATCATCTCTCCCGCATACATGTTTCCAAAAAGCCTTAATCCTAATGAAAAAGGTTTCGCTAATAAACCAACCAATTCAAGGGCAAGATTAATTGGTATAAAGATGGCTTGGATGACTGAATTTTTTGCCGAAAAAGGCTGAAGTGTCAATTCACCCATGAAGCCAGTAATACCCTTTATTTTCAAACTGTAGTAAAGAATCATACTAAACACTGCTAAAGCCATGCCTAGTGTAATATTAGGATCAGTTGATGGAACTATTTTTTGAAACGGAACACCGCTCATCTCAAACAAATATGGGATAAAATCAACGGGAATCAAATCCATTAAATTCATGAGAAAAACCCAGACAAAAATGGTCAAGGCTATCGGTGCTATCCAAGGATTGTGTCCATGAAAGCTATCTTTAACTGTACCGTCCACAAACTCAATCATCATCTCTATAAAATTTTGAAAACCAATGGGAACACCATTTGTTGCACGATTTGCGGCATACCTAAATATAAATGCAAAAATTAAACCGAGCCCTATAGACCAACCTAAGCTATCTACATTAACCGACATGAAACCCATTTGTGCTGCTTCTTGACCACTTTGAGCAAAACCCCACCCATTTTCTGTTTGACCAAAAGTTAAATTGGTCAAATGATGTTGAATGTAGCTTGTTGATGTAAGTTCTGTATCGCCTGCCATCGTTATCCCGAAAACCAGCTAAATTAATTTATATGTTCATTCACTGCCTTGGCAGCACAAAACCATTGAACAATTATCATAATACAATATGCGAGAAACAAAACTCGCGCATCTAGCGCATCAAGAAAATAAAAAGATAACCCAAATAATACTGCGGTTATTAATAGTTTTCCAGATGCTCCTTTTTGTATAGCCCTTACTATTTTTGGAGCTTGTTGTGCCTATGTGTATCGAAAAGCTAATGAAGAAAAATAGGCTTGTGGCACTATTTGTATCATCCCGCCAATCAATACTGAAAAAGAAATTGTTATATCTAGTGGCACTAATATTACAACTGCAACAAGCAAAATCAATGTTTGAGTTTTTGCTATTTGCCTAACTGGTGGTGCTTTAATCGTAGTCTTCATGCATCACCAGTGTTTTCTTTGTCGGTACCTTACTTTTGAAATGCCCGCAATTATAGGTAGTACGAGCAACAGATTCAAGATATCTTTGATGTAATATCACCAAATTAGCTGTAAATTTATCGTGCGACGGTCGTTTTTATAATAAGTATTAGATTTGAGTACAATTATTTTATGTGCTCCAAGATGCCATCCAGCTCTTCTAAGCTGTTATATTTTAATATGAGACGACCTTTTCCACTAGCATTGTGTTGAAGAGCTACTGGCGCTCCAAGGGTGTTTGAGAGTTGGTCTTCAAGGATTTTGATGTCGGGAATAGATTGTTTTTTTAAATCGGTGGGCTTTTTTTCTTGCAGCAAAAATCTAATATATGCTTCAATTTGCCTTACGCTCATGCTTTTTGAAACAGCAATTCTGGCTGCATTAAGCTGCATGCTTCCATCAAGGGCCAACAGGGCTCTCGCATGTCCCATTTCCAGGTCACCATGCTCTAGTAATTTTTGAACTTCTTTTTCTAGAGACATAAGGCGGATTAGATTAGTTACAGTGCTTCGAGACTTACTAACTGCATCAGCTACCTCCTGTTGTGTTAAGTTAAACTCTTCTTGAAGTCGCCTTAATGCCTGAGCCTCCTCAACAGCGGTAAGGTCTTCACGCTGTATGTTTTCAATCAAAGACATTGCCAGTGCAGCGTTATCAGAAACATTTTTTTCAAGTGCCGGAACTACGTCTAAACCTGCCAGTTGTGCTGCGCGCCACCTTCTCTCCCCAGCGATTATTTCATACTTTTCATGTTCTATTTTCCTAACGACAATAGGTTGCATAACACCATGTAATTTAATTGATTCAGCTAATTCATCTAGGGCTTCCGGCGACATATCTCGTCGCGGTTGATATTCTCCTTTTGTTAAAAACTCAACTGGCAAGTTAACTAGTAGTCCTTCATTGGCTTGGTTTTTGTTTAGCTTTGCATTGGACGCATCCTTCTGTCCAGCATCTAATAGAGCGTCCAGTCCTCTCCCTAATCCTTTTCTCTTTACCATTTTTATACCTATTTTTAGTTAGTGGGCTCTCGTTCTCGTCTGAGAATTTCACCAGCCAGACCAAGGTATGCTAATGCACCTTTTGATTTTTTATCGTAAACGAGCCCTGGTAAACCATGGCTAGGTGCCTCGGCAAGGCGAACATTACGTGGTATTGCGATCTGATACATTACCCTTTCGAAATGTTTTGTTAGCTGGGCTGTTACTTCATTAGAAAGTGTGTTTCTTGGATCGAACATTGTCCTTACTATTCCTTCCAATTTTAATTTAGGATTAAGTCGTTGACTAATTTTACCTATAGTTCCAATTAAATCGGACAACCCTTCGAGAGCGAAATACTCGCACTGCATTGGAACAATTACACCATCGCAAGAAACCAATGAATTTATGGTAAGCATACTTAGTGAAGGGGGGCAGTCAATTATTATAAAATCATAATCATCTTTTACACTTATTAGTGCGTGTCTTAGTCGGCTTTCTTTATTTTTAAACCCTAATAATTCAACCTCTGCTGCTGTAAGGTCGCCATTTGATGGGAGCAAATCATAACCTCCGGCCTGACTTGTCCTAATGGAGTCTGATATATCGATATCTCCAGTCAACACGTCAAGTACAGAATTTTTAAGATTCAATTTATCGATGCCACTACCCATAGTGGCGTTTCCTTGGGGATCCATGTCAACCAAAAGAATACGTTTTTTATAGCTAGCTAAAGAGGCGGCTAAATTTATACTGGTTGTAGTTTTTCCTACCCCGCCTTTTTGATTAGCAACAGTGAATATTTTGGCCACAAAACTTCCTCAGGGGGTTTTAGTTGTGAGAACCTATCTCGATAAGGTGTCGATCGCTTTCTATGCCTGGCACTAATAATTTATGTGAATTAATGACCTTATAATGTTTTGTTAACATACTCAACTCTTGTCGGGGAAGATAACCCTTCATTGCGTAAAACCTTCCCTCTTTTTTCAAAAGATGATTTGGTTTTTTGTGTCATATCACGCAGAGAAGATAACGCTCTACTGGTGATGGCATCAAAGAGAACTTTTGGTTTGTAATCTTCTAGACGACATTGAACCTCTGTCAGATTTTTAAGGCTTAACTTTTTTTTCACTTGAAATATAAATCTTATTTTTTTTCCGTTTGAATCTAACAATGTGAAGTGTCGATCGGGGTAAAGTATTGCTAAGGGAATCCCAGGTAAACCTGCACCGGTGCCTGCATCTAATAAGCTTTTTCCTTCAACAAATGGAGCTATGCTAAGGCTATCTAAAATATGAATCGCTACCATTCGATCTTTGCTACGGACGGAAGTTAGGTTGTACGCACCATTCCATTTATCTAATATTTCTATATAAAATAGCAGCTGCGAAACTTGTAGGGCTGTAATTTTTAAGCCTAGTTTTTCAATACCATCTTCGAGCATTTGTTGCAGTGTTTCTATCATTTTTATGCTGTCTTTTTTTCTGAATGTTTTTTTAAGTAAATAAGCAGTATAGAAATCGCTGCTGGTGTTATCCCAGGAATACGTGAAGCTTGTGCTAGGGTTTCTGGTCTAACATCTAAAAGTTTTTGTTTTACTTCGTTTGAAAGGCCTTGGATTTGATCAAGTTTAAGGCTTTTTGGAATCTTAGTATCTTCTTGCCTGTGAAGTTTTTCAATATCCTGTTTTTGCCGATCAATATATCCAGAATATTTAGCTTGAATTTCTATTTGCTCAGCAACATCTTGTGGGGCGCTCATTGGGTCATTTGGTTTTACTAAGTTGTGATACCTCAACTCAGGCCTTTTTAGTAGATCTAACATATTGTACTCATGGGTTAAGGGGTATCAAATTTGTCATTTATTTCGCTAGCTAGCGCTGAATCAACTTGGATCCAGTTGCTCTTTAATCTCTGTTTTTCTAGCTCTATGGCTTCTCTTTTTTCGCAAAAAGCTTCCCACCTCTCATCACCAACCAAACCTATGCTTCTACCTTTTTCTGTCAAACGTAAATCGGCGTTGTCTTGCCTTAACAACAAACGATACTCCGCTCTACTAGTGAACATTCTATAAGGCTCAGTTGTTCCCATGGTGATCAGGTCGTCCACCAAAACGCCAATGTAACCCTCATCACGACCAACCGACCATGATTCTTTATCTTGAGATAACAAGGCAGCGTTAGATCCAGCCAATAACCCCTGTGCACCAGCTTCCTCGTAACCGGTGGTCCCATTTATTTGTCCTGCAAGAAATAAACCGCTGATATGCTTAGTTTCTAGGGACCCTTTTAAATCTTGTGGGTTCAAAAAATCATATTCAATTGCATAGCCCGGTCTTGTAATATGTGCTCTTTCAAAGCCTTTGATTGACCTCACCAGCTCTACTTGAACATCAAACGGAAGACTTGTTGATATACCGTTTGGGTAAATCTCGTTTGTCGTGAGGCCTTCTGGTTCTATAAAAATTTGGTGTGAATTTTTATCAGCAAAACTAATAACCTTATCTTCTATGGAGGGGCAATATCTTGGGCCAACTCCTTCTATGATACCGGAGTATATTGGTGACCGCTTAGATCCTTTTTTTATAATTTCATGTGTGTTTATATTTGTGTGAGTTATGTAGCAACAAACTTGTTTTGGGTGCTGGTTACTGTGCCCCAAGTAAGACATTGTTGGTTCTGGCTTATCCCCCCATTGGGCTAACAAGCCGCTAAAATTTATTGATCTAGCATCGAGTCGTGGAGGTGTTCCGGTTTTCAACCTATTAACCTTAAAAGGCAGGTCTCGTAATCTTTTTGCGAGTTTTATTGAAGGGGGGTCTCCAGCTCTTCCACCTGATTCGCTTTCTAAACCAATGTGAATCTTACCACCCAAAAATGTACCGGTAGTTAAAACAACCGTCTTACCATAAAAACTTAAACCCATATCTGTTATGACACCCGAGACACGCTCAGCGTCGAGAATTAAGTCATTAGCCGCTTGTTGAAATATCATTAAGTTTGGTTGATTTTCTAGAGCGTGTCTTACTGTTGATCTATACAAGGCTCTATCTGCTTGTGCTCTTGTAGCTCGAACTGCAGGCCCTTTTCTTTCGTTCAAAACCCTAAATTGTATGCCGCTTTGATCAGTTGCTTTAGCCATTAATCCATCTAGAGCATCAATCTCTTTAACTAAATGGCTTTTTCCTATGCCACCTATGGCCGGGTTACATGACATTTGACCCAACGTTTCAATGTTATGTGTTAGTAATAATGTTTTCCTGCCCATGCGCGCAGAGGCCAAACATGCTTCTGTTCCAGCATGTCCACCACCGATTACAATTACATCAAATTCTTCGCTATGTTTCATAAACAAGGGGTCTAAAATTATTTTCAATGAGGTCATTATAAGATCATAAGGATTAACTGCCAATTCAAACTTAATTAACATATTATATATAGGTATATATATGTATATATTATTGATGTTGTTACTATTAATGAAGCTCTTTTTTGTGAAAAACTCAAAAAAGGTAGTTTTATCAGATATTTATTGGTAGTTAGATCCTCTTTGTAAGTTGGGCAAAAAGTGTATTATAGCCATGCGCAAATTGTGAATAAAACGACATGTTATCAACAGAAAATAAAAAATCAGATTTATTCACAAAACAACCCACTATTTATCCATAAGTTTTTATGGCTTTTTTACAATTTTACTCACAAGCAAAAAGAGTTAAAACAACACAAACAAAACCGTAGCTTGAAAAAGCAAATTCTTTCATTGATCTAAAGAAGATTTTTCATTAAAATCCAACGCCTTAATGAAACATACTATTCAGTAAATGGAAGCCTCTAATGAAAAGAACATTTCAACCTAGCGTACTTAAACAAAAAAGAACCCATGGATTTCGTTCACGAATGGCTACAAAAGCAGGAAGGGCGGTTATAAATCGTCGACGGGCCAAAGGTCGTAAAAGCCTTGCATCCTAGCCCATAGATTAAAACCTACCCACCTTGTGGGCAACCGTGTTTTAAACAAACATATCGTCAACACCTAATATGTCCAATTTCAGCTTTGAGAAAAATAAACGACTATTAAATGCACAATCCTTTCAGTCTGTTTTTGAAAACACAGACTTCAAAGTATCTAACTCCAAATATTTATTATTAGCCCACCAAAATAAACTTGAATACGCTAGGCTCGGAATGATTGTTGCAAAAAAGAATATACGGCTTTCCGTTGGTCGAAATAGAATAAAAAGGGTTATAAGATCATCTTTTCGATTAAACCAACAAAATCTTGCTGCTTTAGATATAATATTTCTTGTTCGTAAAGGTATGAATAAACTATCATTTAAAGATCAATCTAAGTCAATTTCTTTGGGTTTAGATCAACTAAAAAACAAAATACAGAACCCATTATGATCAAAACTCTACTAGAAACAATATACATTTTACCTATAAAACTCTACAGATATCTACTGAGCCCCTGGATGGGAAACCATTGTAGATATTATCCCAGCTGCTCTTCTTATGCAGAAGAGGCCATAAAAATACACGGCATTTTCAAAGGAACATATCTTTTATGTTGCCGATTAATAAAATGTCATCCATTGGGATCTAGTGGCCATGACCCCGTACCTCATTTAGATAAAAATAACAGGAAGCAATAATATGGATTGGCAGCGTTCTTTTCTCATTGGTGCTATGTTGGTTGTTTTGTATATGCTTTTCCTTGAGTGGGACGGTTTTCAGTCAAAAAGAAACCCCATCCTGGTCGATACCTCAGGTCAGCTGATGATCCCTGATATTACAGCAACCAATAAACCCCAAACCAAAGAGTCAACAGGCGATATTCCTGTAAGTTCACCGCTACCGGATGCAGGAAAAACACCAAACACCATAGATACATCCACCGCTGATGGTAATGATGCGGATATTCGATTGGTTGTTGTTACCACAGATGTTTTAAGGGTGCATATTGACACTCATGGTGGAGATATTGTTAGGGTTGAGCTTCTTGAGCATTTACAAAACATTACAGACAAGGAAACACCTTTCGTTCTACTAAATAGAGCACAAGACTCAACTTTTTTAGCCCAAAGTGGACTGATTGGCGTGAAGGGAACGGATACAAAAAAAGGGAGACCAAAATTTACATCAAACGCAAGTCAATATAAGCTAAAAGATGATGAAGACAATCTTATCGTCCGCTTAATGCTTGAACAAGAGGGGGTTAAAATTGTTAAGCAGTTTACCTTTAAAAGAGCAGATTATTTAATTAATCTAGAGTACCAAATAAACAATCAAAGTGCGTCTGTCTGGCAAGCTGGACTCTACGGTCAAATAAAAAGGGATAGCCATAATCCAACCAATGTTACCGCGATGGGGATGCAGCCTTTTCTTGGTGCAGCTTTAACAACCAATGAAAAAAACTATAAAAAGTTAAATTTTTCTGAAATAAATGATGAAACCTTTAAAGATACTGTTGATGGTGGTTGGGTGGCAATGGTCCAGCATTATTTCGTTAGTGCTTGGGTGCCAGATCAAAATATTCGAAATAACTTTAATGTGAGAAAGATCAGTGATCAAGATTTTTATATCATGGGTTTTACTTCACCCCAGGTTCAGTTAAAACCTGGAGAAATTGCCGAACTCAAAGCAGCTTTTTACACGGGACCCAAAGACCAGTACCGTCTTGAAGAAATTTCACCATATCTTGACTTAACTGTAGATTATGGGTGGTTGTGGATGATTGCAAAGCCGCTTTTCTGGGTTCTGTATCAACTACACCAGATTTTCGGCAACTGGGGCTGGTCTATAATCATGTTAACGATTTTAATAAAAGCAGCTTTTTTTCAGCTATCAGCTAAAAGTTATACCTCTATGGCTAATATGCGCAAATTACAACCAGAAATGCTCCGTTTGAAAGATCTTTATGGAGACGACAGACAAAAAATGTCTCAAGAAACAATGAATTTATATAAACGGGAAAAGGTAAATCCAATGGGTGGCTGTCTACCTATATTGGTGCAAATGCCAGTTTTCATAGCATTATATTGGGTGTTGATGGAAAGTGTTGAATTAAGACACGCACCTTGGGTGCTATGGATTAATGATCTTTCTGTAAAAGATCCGTTTTTCGTTCTTCCTTTAATTATGGGAGCTAGTATGTTTATACAAATGCAGCTTAACCCGACGCCCCCAGATCCAATTCAGGCCAAAGTAATGAAGATCATGCCTATAGCGTTTACTTTCTTCTTTTTATTTTTTCCTGCAGGTTTGGTGCTTTATTGGACTGTGAACAACTGTCTTTCTATTCTTCAACAATGGTACATTACTCGCAAAATAGATAATGCTTAAATCAAAACGGACCCTGTAACAAATATATCATACGCACCGACATTTGAGACTATGAATGAGTGTAATCACTGATACTGACAATATATGTGCCATTGCGACACCACCTGGGAAAGGCGGAATTTCTATATTACGTATTTCCGGCTCGAATCTCTCAGTTTTTTTATCAAAATTTGTTTCCAAAAAACTTGAACCCAGGTCAGCGGTATATGTAAGTTTTATGGACGATAACAACGTTATCATTGATAAGGGTATAGCTATTTATTTTCCTGCACCAAACTCATTTACTGGAGAGGAGATTTTAGAACTGCACGGCCATGGCGGCCCAGCCGTCATGGATTTGTTATTACAGCGCAGCTTACAACTGGGGGCTCGATTGGCCCGTGCGGGGGAGTTTTCTGAACGTGCGTTCCTTAATAATAAAATAGATTTAATTCAAGCTGAGGCTATTTCCGACCTAATACATGCATCTTCAGAGCAGGCTGCAAGGTGCGCTATAAGATCGTTGCAGGGTGAATTTTCTAAACGAATTGCTATTTTATTAGAAGATTTGATAAGTTTGCGCACTTATATTGAGGCTGCAATCGACTTTCCGGAAGAGGAAATTAACTTTCTCGCAGATCCGAAAATAAGCATAGAATTAGAATCCCTGCTCAGCCTTGTTAAAAAAATTAAAGAAAAAGCCCATCAGGGCTCATTAGTTTCAGAGGGTATGTCAGTAGTCATAGCCGGTAAACCCAATGCCGGAAAATCAAGTCTCCTAAATGCTCTTTCGAGAAGAGATAGTGCAATCGTTTCAGATATAGCTGGTACCACAAGAGATGTTCTAAGAGAACATATTCACCTAGATGGTATGCCGCTGCATATAATAGATACAGCTGGGCTTCACGAGACAAAAAATTCTTTAGAAAAAGAGGGCATTAAGAGAGCTTGGGATGAAATTGATCAAGCTGATAGAGTCTTATATGTAATAGATAGTAGTTCAAAATATTCTTTGAATATTCAAGAAAACTGGCCAGAATACTATAGTCGTTATCCAACAAGGAATAATGTTACCTTTGTGTTAAATAAATCTGATATTTCCGATCTTTCTCCTGGTATTAGACAGGATAAGCTTGCTACAGTTACTCTTTCCGCAAAAAGCCACGATGGACTAGAGGCACTTGGAGATCACCTCAAGAGTTGTGTGGGCTATACAGGAACTAATGAAGGTTCTTTTGTAGCGCGACGTAGACATATTGAAGCCCTAAATAATACAGAAAAACATCTAATGTCAGGAAAAAATCAACTGTTAGGACCGGTCGCAGGAGAGCTGTTGGCTGAAGACTTACGTCATGCACAGCAATCTCTATCATCCATAACAGGTGTTTATAGTAGTGATGATTTATTGGGACAAATATTCGGTAGCTTCTGTATTGGAAAGTGACTAAAAAACGATTTTAAGTCATAAATTTATTCTATGAATTTTGTTTAATAACAACTGATGCGTTATGTAAGTTACCCACAAATAATTCACAAATAATCGTCAAATTATCAACATCTTATACACAACTTCCAGTTGCATAGACCTATTATTTGTGAAAATGTGCTGTTTAAAAACACAGTCACTCGTATTTTGTAACTTACTGTTTTAAAACGTTTTTATTTCTTCTAAGTTGTTCAAATTTTTTTATAAAAGTTGTGGATAACTCAACTATTTGTGGCTAGACTAGGCTGTAAATAAAAGAAATTTTTTGCAATTAAGAGGTAATAAAATTTGGCTCAACTCGTCTGGAAAAAATGTTTGTGTCTTCTCGAAGAAGAGTTACCAAAACAGCAATTTAAAACCTGGATAAAGCCTCTTAAGCTTGGCTCAATCGATGAAATCGCACCTGATAATGATGTGCTGTTGTTAGCACCAAATCATTTCATACGAGACTGGGTTATAGATAAGTTTATCACACGTATCACAGAAATATTCCAACAGATCAGTGGAGTTCGTTGCTCTGTTAAAGTAGAGTCATCTCTCGGAAGTAAATCATCAGACAACCCTGATTTACGTGAGGTGCTACCAGCTCAACCACAAATTATTACTAGCAAACCATTACCAGCAACGACTAATATTAGAATATCTTCAGACAGAACAAGTGAGACTGTAGAGGAGGCCTCAATCATAAAAGCTTTCTTAATTCGACTTTCACATTTGATTCTTTTGTCGAAGGGAAGTCTAATCAGCTAGCTCTAGCAGCATCACAACAGATATCAGAAAATCCTGGTGGTGCTTACAACCCTTTGTTTATTTATGGTGCAGTAGGTTTAGGTAAAACTCATCTAATGCATGCAGTTGGCAACAAGCTAAGACAACAAAAACCAAACGCTAAAATTATATATTTACACTCCGAGCGGTTTGTTGCAGATATGGTTAAAGCATTACAGTTAAATGCCATTAATGACTTTAAAAGATTTTATCGATCTGTAGACGCACTTTTGATCGATGATATGCAATTCTTTGCTGGCAAAGAGCGCTCACAGGAAGAATTTTTTCATACCTTCAATGCCCTACTAGAAGGCGGAAAACAAATGATACTTACCTGCGACCGTTACCCAAAAGAGATTGATGGTTTAGAAGAACGTCTAAAATCTCGTTTCGGGTGGGGCCTCACTGTTGCGGTAGAACCACCCGAGTTAGAGACTAGAGCTGCAATATTAATAAAAAAAGCCACTCAAGCGCGCGTTAATTTACCAACAGAAGATGCTTTTTTCATCGCACAAAGAATACGCTCTAATGTACGAGAGCTCGAGGGGGCACTAAAAAGAGTGATAGCAAGTGCTCACTTCACAGGCAGTCCAATTAATGTCGATCTTATACGTGAATCTTTGAAAGATTTACTAGCCATACAGGATAGGCTGGTAACTATTGACAACATACAAAGGGTAGTATCTGAATACTACAAGCTAAAAATGTCCGAACTTTTATCCAAAAGACGCAGCAGATCAATAGCAAGACCCAGACAAGTGGCAATGGCCCTCGCCAAAACGTTAACCAATCATAGTTTACCCGAAATTGGTGAAGCATTCGGAGGTCGCGACCATACTACTGTATTACATGCATGCAGAAAGATTAAAGAGCTCGAAGAAGAAAGTTTAGATATGCAGGATGATATGAAACATTTGCTGCGTGCCTTAACCACTTAAAATATATTTACCCAAAAGGTTTAAAAATCAAACTTTAAATTGGATTATTAGTAGATGAAATTCAAAATTTCCCGTGAAGAGTTACTACAGCCCCTTCAATTAGTAGTTGGAGTGGTTGAAAGAAGGCAGACACTACCAATATTGTCCAACGTTTTAATAGCATTAAAAAATAACTGTTTATCTATGACAGGAACTGACCTTGAGGTTGAAATTGTCGGTCATGTAATGCTTAGAGACCCCGAGGCCAATGGCGAGATAACTGTACCTGCACGTAAATTAATGGATATTTGTCGATCTTTACCAGAATCGACAGATATTACGTTTACAGAAAAAGACGGAAAAGTTCTGATAATAAGCGGTCGGAGCCGATTTACGCTCTCCTCCCTCCCGGCTAACGAGTTTCCAAGTATAGATGAAGGCGATTCAGGTAAATCCTTTAATATC
Source organism: Cellvibrionales bacterium (assembly GCA_038143955.1). GTDB lineage: Bacteria > Pseudomonadota > Gammaproteobacteria > Pseudomonadales > Porticoccaceae > Porticoccus. The sequence goes on along the minus strand of JAYQMT010000005.1, from coordinate 1,266,830 downwards.
AGTAATATAGAGATAAATAATCTTATTAGTCGTACATCTTTTGCGATGGCTCAGCAGGATGTGCGTTATTATTTGAATGGTATGCTGTTAGACTTGGATGACAACAGGGTTAGAACAGTAGCCACAGATGGACACAGATTAGCAATGATGGATTCTGGGAAAATAGAACTTAATGGCGAAAAAACTCAGGCAATAATCCCAAGAAAAGCTGTCATCGAACTATCTAGATTACTACCTGATAATGGAGAGGCTTCAATAACACTGAGTGATAATCATATGAAGGTGGTGACTGAGGGCTTTCGTTTCACTTCCAAACTAGTCGATGGGTCCTACCCTGATTATAATCAAGTTATACCAAAAGACGGCGATAAACAGATGGTAGGTTCACGAACCGATTTACAAAGTGGTTTTGGTCGAGCAGCTATTTTATCTAATGAAAAATATCGAGGTGTTAAACTAATAGTTCAAAAAGGGATTTTGACACTCTTGGCGACCAATCAACAAGAGGAAGCTAGAGAAGAAGTTACTGTTAAATATGATCATGACGACCTAGAGCTTGGGTTTAATGTAAGCTATATAATTGATATTCTTAATATTTTAACCGGTGATGATGCAAGTTTTACCTTTTCTAATGCTGGCAGCAGTGTGTTAATCGAAGATCCGGCGAACCCGAATTCCACATATGTTGTAATGCCAATGCGTCTATAACCTAAAATTATGCACCTTAAAAAAATTGGTATACACGGCCTAAGAAATTTAACTAGCAACGAAGTATCTTTATCTCCAACCTCTAATTTCTTTTTTGGTGAAAATGGTAGTGGAAAAACAAGTGTCCTTGAAGGGTTGTATGTCCTTGGCCGTGGAAGATCGTTTCGGTCACGCACATTAGACCCTGTGATTAATGAAAACGAAGAGTCCTGTACGATCTTTGGATTAATCGACAAAAATAATGAAAAAATATCTTTGGGTGTCACAAGAACTCGCAATAATGATTTTAAGTTTAAAATAAATGGGCAGAAGGTCAATAATTCGTCATCTTTAGCAGATACAATGCCCCTTTTGCTCATTAATTCAGATTCATTCAAGCTTTTAGACGGCGGACCTCAATTTAGACGACAATATCTGGATTGGGGGTTGTTCCACGTGGAACATTCATATAGAAAAGCACTAAAAAAATTTAAACGAACCCTCAAGCAGCGGAATTCATTGTTGCGGTGTGATAGAATAAATATCGATTTACTAAATTCATGGAACACCGAATTTGTAAGCCTTGCAGAGTTAATTGATAAATATCGAAAGATTTATCTTCTGGGCTTAGTTGAAAAAATAAAATGGGTTTTAAGCGAAATTACAGATCTGGGTAACTTCGAATTCAAATATTATTCAGGTTGGGATACTGATAAAAAATTATCAGAAATACTAGAGAAGAGTCAACAGAGGGACATAAACATGAGAGTAACGACTCATGGGCCACAGAGATCAGATTTGCGGATTAGCGTTGATGCAAAACCGGCTAACGAGGTTCTGTCTCGAGGCCAATCAAAAATTTTGGTTACCGCAATGCAAATAGCTCAAGGGTATCTTTTTTTATGAAAAAAGCAGAAAAGTGTCTATATTTAATAGATGACCTACCCTCCGAGTTAGATTTTTCTCATAGGAAAAAAGTAGGTAAATTATTATGGGATCTAGGCGCACAAACTTTTATAACCGGTGTGCTAAAAGAAGACCTACTAAATAGTTGGCCCAGAGAAGACCTTAATATGAAAATGTTTCACGTGGAACATGGAAAAATTACTCAATGATTAAACAATATTTATCTAGGATTTATATATGAGTGAAGATCAGATATATGATTCAGACAGTATAAAAGTTTTAAAGGGGCTAGATGCAGTTAGAAAGCGTCCAGGAATGTATATTGGAGATACAGACGATGGTACTGGACTGCACCATATGGTATTTGAGATAGTAGATAACTCCATAGATGAGGCCTTAGAAGGGCATTGCTCAGAGATTGTTGTCACTATTCATCATGATGAGTCTGTAACAGTTTCTGATAATGGTCGTGGCATACCTACTGAAATACACGAAGAGGGCGTGTCAGGTGCTGAAGTAATCATGACAGTTTTACACGCGGGTGGAAAGTTCGATGAAGACAGCTATAAAATATCAGGCGGATTACATGGGGTAGGCGTTTCAGTGGTAAATGCTTTATCACGCCACGTGAAATTAACCATAAAGCGCGGCGGCGAAATACATGAGCAAACTTATAAGCATGGTATTCCTAGTTCACCTCTAACACTGATGGGAAAAACAGAGGAAACTGGCACTGCAATACATTTTATACCTTCTGCGGAAACTTTCACTAATATTGAATTTCACTATGAGACTTTAGTTAAACGGCTTAGAGAGCTTTCATTCTTAAACTCTGGTGTGAGAATTGTGCTAAAAGATGAGAGAACATCCAAAGATGATATTTTTGAGTATGAGGGAGGACTAAGAGCATTCGTCGATTATTTAAATACCAATAAGCTAACTATCAATAAAGCTCTGCATTTCTCTAAATTTCGCGACGATGGAGTTGTGGTAGAAATTGCGCTTCAGTGGAATGATACCTATCAAGAAAATATTCTATGTTATACGAATAATATCCCTCAAAGAGACGGTGGAACACATTTAGCTGGCTTTAGATCAGCTCTTACTAGAAGCCTCAATACTTATATTGAGAAAGAAGGTATTGGTAAAAATAATAAAGTAAGCACTTCAGGGGACGACGCTAGAGAAGGCTTAACAGCTATTGTTTCTGTAAAAGTTCCTGATCCGAAATTTTCCTCTCAGACAAAAGAGAAACTAGTAAGCTCTGAAGTGAAATCCGCTGTTGAACAAGAAATGGGAACACACTTTACAGACTATTTACTTGAAAATCCACAAGAAGCTAAAAGTATAGTTAATAAAATGGTAGAGGCTGCAAGAGCACGTGAGGCAGCTAGAAAAGCAAGAGATATGACACGCCGTAAAGGAGCTTTAGATATAGCAGGTTTACCTGGTAAGTTATCGGATTGCCAAGAGAAGGATCCAGCGTTGTCAGAACTCTATTTGGTTGAGGGTGATTCTGCTGGGGGCTCAGCAAAGCAAGGAAGAGACCGGAGAACCCAAGCAATTCTCCCATTGAAAGGTAAGATATTAAATGTTGAAAAGGCAAGATTTGATAAAATGTTGTCAAGTGCAGAAGTTGGAACACTAATAACAGCCTTAGGTTGTGGAATAGGTTCGGCAGAATTTGATCCAGAAAAGCTCCGCTACCATACTATTATGATAATGACGGACGCCGATGTTGACGGTTCACATATAAGGACATTGCTTTTAACTTTTTTCTTCAGACAGATGCGTGAACTAGTAGAGAGAGGCAATATTTTCATAGCACAGCCACCCCTTTATAAGATAAGCAAAGGAAAGCAGGAACAATACCTTAAAGATGATCAAGAATTAACTAGTTTTTTGACGCAATCAGCACTAGAGGGGACGAGCTTGCATGTCAACAACGATGCTCCGGGTATAAGTGGCGCACCTCTTGAAGAACTAGTATCCGAGCATCGGCACGTTATGGCTATTATAGAAGGATTATCCAGGGCCTACCCAATAGAAATATTAAAAGCATTAATTTTTTTACCTAGAATTAACCCTAAAAAAATGAATGATGAGTCTATTATTAACAAATTAGCGAAACAACTGTCGAAAGCTGTAGATATAAAAAAGGCTTCTGGCAGCAAAAGTTATTCTATTTCGTCTCACAGAGAAGAAGACCAATACTTTTCTCTAGAAGTACTTATAACAGCACATGGTGTTCCGACCCCTCATTATTTCACGCAAGAGTTTTTTGCTTCAACAGAGTATGACACCATTGTATCTTTAGGCCTGAAATTAACAGGCTTGCTAGAAGAAGGGGCGTACATAATGTGTGGGGAAACAAAAAAGTCAATAGAAAGCTTTAGTGAAGGCATGGATTGGCTAATGGCTGAATCTAAGCGAGGATATAACATACAAAGATATAAAGGCTTGGGCGAAATGAATCCAGATCAACTATGGGATACAACGATGAATCCAGAGGCCAGGAGAATGCTCAAAGTGACAGTTGAAGATGCAATTGCTGCTGACCTAATGTTTACAACGTTGATGGGTGACTTAGTTGAACCTAGACGTGATTTTATTGAAAAGAATGCATTAACTGTAACTAATCTAGATTTTTAGCTCTTTTTGAGCACTTTCGATTACATTCTTTACATGTTCAGTTAAATGTCGGCTGTCCATATTTTTTGTATCAATAGCCTCAGCAATAACAACATGAATAGTTCCAGGCCACTTTAAAAAACTATGCTTTGGCCAACAACGCCCAGCATTATGTGAGACCGGAAGTATAGGAACATTTGCAGCAATAGCAAGAGCAGCACCACTTCTACCATAGCGACCTATTACTCCAGGTTTGACCCTTGTTCCTTCAGGGTATATGAGGACATTTTGACCATTTGATAATCTATCTATACCTTGGCCTAAAATTTGTTTCAAAGCTTCTCTAGGGTTACCACGATTAATAGCAATAGGATGCATAAAATACAAAGCCCACCCGAAAAAGGGGATCCAAAAAAGTTCTTTTTTTAAAATAGTGCTAACTGGCCTAAGTAATCGTTGAAGATAAAAGGTTTCCCATCCTGACTGATGCTTACTTAGTATAACGCAAGGTGTATCGGGTATATTCTCTAAGCCATCAACTACTAGTTTTATCCCACAACTCAGATGTAGCCACTTAATGATAATTTCATTAGCAAAAGTAGCTATATTTTGGCGTAATTTGATTGGCAGGATAGCACCGAACGTGCAGGTAAATGTTCCGAAAATAGCTATAACTACACCATATAGAGCATAAAATAGACTTGAACGTATAAAAGAAATTAATATTCTCATATTTATATAAGGTGACAACTTAATCATTACATAAGTAGTCTGCAACGCAGGCTAAATCATCAAAAATTTTTGTTTTTTTTAAAATTAGGTTCTGTTCTTTCTTCAGTTGAATTTCAGTATTACTTCCCTTGCCTGTTCGAACTAAAATCGGTGAACAATTATATTTAAGACCAGCTTGAAGATCACGAAGACTATCACCAACTATATGAACACCTGTTAGATCTATATCTAGTTCTTCGGATATCTGTTCTAAAAGTCCAGATGCTGGTTTTCTGCATCCACACTGATCTTCTGGTGTGTGAGGACAAAAAAATATTCCGCTAAGCGTGACATTATAGTTTAGTAATAAATTTTTTAGTTTAAAATGCATTGCTTCGAGTGCATCGTAACCAAAAAAACCTCGTCCAATACCAGATTGATTTGTGGCGATGACCACTTTATAGCCAGAACGAAACAATCTTACGATAGCATCAATACTTCCGGGAATTGGCTTCCACTCATCGACTGTTTTTATATAAGTATCCGAATCTTGGTTTATTACCCCATCCCGATCAAGAATAATTAGTTTGACCATAAGATAAGCTTACCTTTATAAATTCTTATAAAATCAATTAAGATTCATTATCTCGCTGGAACCAATAATGAAATATCAGCTACCTGGAGAAATAAAGCCCTTAATTTGTGCAACAGTATAAGACGATTAATGCGCGTTTCATCGTCATCAGTCACAACCATAACATCATCGAAGAAATTATCTATAGGAACGGCAAGGCCAGACAATAGCTTTAATACTGACGTATATGATTGTTCCTGGAGCAATGGCTGAATTTTTTCCTCAAGATTTTCAATCATTTTAGTTAACGCTAGCTCTGACGGCTCGCTTAAAAGGCCCTTATTAATCGGTGCCGACATATTCTTTAATGGATTTTTTGCAAGTATATTGGATACTCTTTTGTTTGCAGCGGTTAATGTCACAGCCTCAGGGAATCTAGTGAACTCATGGACTGCATTTACACGCCGATGTATATCGAGAGGGTTATTTAGTTCTCTGGCAGAAACAGATAAAAAGACTTCGGTTGGTATACCTTCTTCTTCATACCAAGATTTAAAGCGGTCTTTAACGTAAGTGAGTACTTGCATACAAATCTTATCGTCATCAGTTTGCAGTTGCTGGTGTCCTGTGGCTGCCTTTTTTAAAACTTCATAAAGATTTAAATTTATATTATGTTCAACGATTATTCTAAGTAGCCCAAGGCTAGAACGGCGGAGTGCAAATGGATCTTTTGAGCCAGATGGTTGTTGCCCTATACCAAATATTCCAACTAATGTATCTAGACGATCTGAAATAGCTAAAGTTATACCTATAGCTGTCTTAGGTATTACGTCTCTAGAAAATTTGGGTAAGTAGTGCTCTTGTATCGCATCAGCAACTTCAGGCCTTTCACCATCATTAGTTGCATAATACTTTCCCATGGTTCCTTGAAGACTTTCAAACTCTCCAACCATATCTGTTACTAAGTCTGACTTACATAATTGGGCTGCTCTAACTGATAATGATACATCGGCATTAACTATGGGTGCAATATACTCTGCGAGCGCACTTAGGCGGTCTGTCTTTTCGTACACAGTACCGAGCTTTTCTTGAAAAATTATAGACTTAAGTGACTCTCTTCTTTTATCAAGAGTAGTTTTTTTGTCAGTGTTATAAAAAAAGCAGCATCGGATAGCCTCGGCCGAATAACTCTTTCATTGCCACTAACTATTTGAGAGGGATCTTTGCTTTCAATATTAGAGATTGTTATAAAAAGTGGTAAAAGCTCACCATCAGTATTAGTTAAATGGAAATATTTTTGATGCTCTGCCATTGACGAAATCAGAGCTTCGGTTGGCACTCCTAGAAATTCTTTGTCAAAGCTACCTACAAGCGCTATAGGCCATTCGTTAAGTGCTGTTACCTCATCAAGCAATGAATCATTAACAATAGCTATTCCGCATACTTTTTTTGCTGCTTTCTTAACAGCAGCGCTTATTAGATCTCTACGTTTAGAGAAACAAGCAATTACATAGGCTTCGCGTAGACAGGATTCATACTCTCTTGGTTCTTTTACTATAATTTGATTCTTACTATGAAATCGATGACCATAAGTTATATTACTTGCTTTTAGGCCCATAATTTCTGACTTGATAATTTTGTTACCAAACAAAATTAATACCCATTGTAAGGGGCGAATAATTTCAAAAGCGTTTGAACCCCATCGCATTTTCTTTGGAATCGGTAGTGCGTTTATGGCGTCTCTAATTAAATTTTCTGCAAGGTCTTCTACTTTTAACCCTGGTTTTATCGATTTACTGCACAATTTTTCTTTTCCTTGATTATTTCCAATCATTGCAGATAATGATTCTATTGGAATACCATTTTTTTTCGCAAACGCTATGCCAGCGGCGGTTGGTTCACCTGCTGTATTAAATGCAATTTTTGTAGGTGGTCCCCAGATAGTGGTGTCTTTACTTGGCGCTTGTTTATCTAGATCTTCCAGTAAAATTGCTATTCTTCTCGGGGTGGCAAAAATTTTTGTCTTGTTGAAGCCAAAGGTATTATTTTTGAATCCACTAGCAACATGATCATGAAACGCGTTAGCAAGATCCATTAATGCTTTAGGTGGAAGCTCTTCCGTGCCTATTTCCACTAAAAAATCAGCCATTACTTTTCCCCTCAATACGCCTGATTGCCTTGTCTGCCATTTCTTTTGATGCTAATGGAAATCCAAGTGCACTTCTAGAATTGAGATATGCCTCTGCAACAGACTTGGCTAGAGTTCGAATTCTTAAAATATAACGCTGCCTCTCAGTTACAGATATTGCGTGGCGTGCATCAAGAAGATTGAATGCATGCGAAGCCTTTATAACCATCTCGTAACCTGGTAATGGAAGCCCTTTATCGACAAGTCGTCGACAATCAGATTCGAGTTGATTAAATGTTTGGCGCATGAAATCAATATCTGCTTCTTCATAGTTATATGCTGACATTTCAACCTCGTTTTGATGAAATACATCTCCGTAGGTAACAACACCTTCATGGCCACTGGTCCAGACCAGATCATATACATCATCAACTCCTTGAAGATGCATGGCAATACGCTCAAGACCATAGGTTATTTCTCCAGCCACTGGAAAGCATTCAAGACCGCCCACTTGCTGGAAATATGTAAATTGTGTTATCTCCATTCCATTAAGCCATACTTCCCATCCGAGCCCCCATGCACCGAGCGAGGGAGACTCCCAGTTGTCCTCAACAAAACGAATATCATGTATTGTTGTATCAATTCCTAACATTATGAGTGAGTCCAAGTAGAGTTGCTGTATATCTGATGGAGAAGGTTTTAGTACCACCTGAAATTGATAATAATGTTGAAGGCGATTTGGGTTATCGCCATACCGTCCATCAGTTGGCCTTCGACATGGTTGAACATAAGCGGAGTTCCAAACTTCAGGTCCAATAGCACGCAAAAAAGTAGCTGGATGAAATGTTCCTGCACCAACTTCCATGTCAAGAGGTTGTAAAATAACACACCCATGATCAGACCAAAATTTTTGTAAGGATAAGATTAATTCTTGAAACGAAGTACAATCCTTCTTAATTTTCGACACTTAGGTTTCCTTTTAAAATATAATATTAATGATTATAAGGCTGCAGACAATGAATAGTAAGCATTTATAAAATCAGTTACTTACATCTTGCTGTCATCTTTAATTTTTTGTTTATATTTCAAATATTTTAGCAGGAAAAATCTCTTATGATAGATAATAAAATTGATAAATTTACTATATATGGACATCAAGCATGTGGATTTTGCCGTCAAGCAAAGACAGTCCTTCGGGTAAATTCTATACAGTTCGATTATATTGATATTCATACAGAAAACATAAACTCAGATGATCTAGCTCAAAGAATTGGAAAGCCTGCAAATACAGTCCCACAAATTTTTTATGATAATTCTTATATAGGTGGGTACCAAGAGCTGATGAAATATCTCAGAGATAAGAATATGATCAACTAGCTCTCAATCATTAGTTACCCAAAGATGGCAGCCACGTTGCAATTGAAGGCCAAATGGCAAGCTGCACCATGAGTATTATCTGTATTGCTATAAAGGGCATCACTCCTTTATAAATATCCTGTATGTGTACGCTATTTGGCGCTACACCTTTAAGATAAAATAATGAAAAACCAAATGGTGGTGTTAAAAAAGAAGTTTGTAAATTCACTGCAATCATAATACCAAGCCAAATCGGATCAAGACCTAACCCAAGCAAAGCTGGGGCAATAATTGGAACAACCACATAAGTTATTTCTATAAAATCGAGAATAAATCCAAGAAGAAATATTAGCAACATAATCAAAAATGTTGCTCCAAAAAGACCTCCAGGTATATTTTTTAAAAGATCTTCTACTAATTGATCTCCACCAAAACCTCTAAAAACTAAAGAAAAGATAGATGCACCAATTAATATCAAGAAAATCATAGAAGTAATTTCAGTAGTTTTTTGGGCCACCATTTTTAATAAGTCACATGAAAGCATATTTGCATTATAAGTGAGCAGAATCGCTCCAATTGCTCCTATGCCTGCCGCTTCAGTTGGGGTGGCTAAACCGAACAAAATAGACCCTAGTACTGAAAAAATCAGTATTATAGGTGGCATTAAAGGTTTAAGTAGCTGAAAGAAACTACTTTTCATTTTTTGTTCAGTAATAATTGGTGCAGATTGTGGTACAAAACGTGTGACAAGTATCAAATAAACTATATACATGATTATTAACAGCATTCCTGGGACAACTGCACCTAAGAAAAGATCACCAACGGATATAGCTTTTGGAGCAAAAATTCCCTTAGCAAGCTGGGCTTGCTGATAAGAATTTGCAATGATGTCGCCCAGTAGCACTAAAGCGATTGATGGCGGGATGATTTGTCCAAGAGTTCCTGTCGCACAAATAGTCCCAGATGCTAGAGAAGGAGAATACCCCTGTTTTAGCATAGTAGGTAAAGAGATCAGCCCCATAGTCACTACAGTTGCGCCAACAATCCCTGTGCTAGCAGCCAACAACATACCGACTATAACAACCGATATACTCAGCCCTCCTTTAAAATTTCTTAATAATTGAGACATACTATTCAGTAGATTTTCAGCCAAGCTAGACTTTTCTAGCATTACACCCATAAAAATAAATAATGGAACTGCTATTAGGACAGTATTATCAATTATTCCGTATAATCGATTTGGCAAAGCATGCAAAAAATCCATATCGAAGATATTGGTTACGTTACCGTATAAAGCAAATAAAAGTGCAGTTCCCGCTAATGAAAAAGCAACAGAGTAGCCCGCCATCATTATTATGCAAACAAAAGCAAACATAATTATAGGGATATATTCAGCCATCTGAGGCATCCCCTATTTCACTTTTAATTTTATCAAATAAAAATAAAGAATTTTTTATAACTTCTGAAACCCCCTGTAGTAAAATACATGCAGGCATAGTTATTAATAACGTTTTCAATAGATATATATATGGTAGGCCCCCTGCCTCCCTTGAAACTTCTCGTATAGACCAACTGCTTATCACGTAATCCCAGCTGAGGGTTAAAATTACAATGCAAACTGGCATTAAGAACGTTAATGTACCTAATATTTGAATTATCGCCTGAGTATGAGGACTGAGCTTCTGGTAAAAAATATCAATACTAACATGCCCTTTTCTTTTCAGGGTGAACCCTGCACCCATTAAAAAATCCAGTGCATGAAGATAAGTTAAGGATTCTTGTAAAGCAATTGACCCGACTTCAAAAAAAATAACGCATGAAAACTATTAACCCCGTCAAAAAAACCATTAAGAGGGTTGCCCATGAAATTATACAACCTGTCCACTCAGTAAAATTATCAATAATGGTTATTAGCTTTCTAACATAGTGGTTAAATTTATAGTTGATAGGATTTTTAACATTCATAATTATGAGTATATTTTATCTGTTAATACTGGCTAGTTGATTTTGTCATATTTCTGTCATGAATGGAGTTTAATATTATTTCCATCATAAAAATAATCTGGAGTACAGACATGATAACTAGTGATTTAAAATTTAAAAGTATGGCCATGATTGGTTTAATTTTTTTAAGTACGTCAGTTTTCGCTGCATCTCGTGACTATATCAGTGTTGTAGGATCCTCAACAGTATATCCTTTTGCCACAGTTGTGGCAGAGCGCTTTGGAAAAAATACTGGTAGTCTGACACCTAAAATAGAATCTACTGGTTCAGGCGGTGGAATGAAGCTATTTTGTTCTGGCATTGGTACAAAATACCCAGATATTACAAATTCATCAAGACGAATAAAAGAATCTGAGTTTAAAAAATGCCAAGATAACGGCGTAACGGAAATCATCGAAGTTCTCATCGGTTACGACGGCATTGTATTGTCAAATTCTATTCAATCAAAAAAAATTAATTTAACACGTAAAGATATTTATTTAGCTTTGGCAGACAAAATTCCAAATTCAAACGGCAAATTAGTAAAAAACCCAAATAAAACCTGGCAGGATGTTAATCCTTCACTACCGGATAAAGCAATTGTCGTTATCGGTCCTCCACCCACATCTGGAACGCGTGATGCTTTTGTAGAGCTTGCAATGGAAGGCGGAGCTAAAAGCTTTAAAGCTCTCAAAGCTTTAAGAGAAAGCAAGGATAGCAATAAAATTATAGAGATGATGAGAGATCTCGATATACCTGCGAGTGCTTTTAATGAGAAGGGAAAGAAAGTTTTTAAGGCAATCACGCATGCTATCCGCGAGGATGGAGCCTACATAGAGGCCGGTGAAAACGATAACTTGATTATTCAGAAACTAGAAGCCAATCCAGACGCATTAGGTATATTTGGATATTCTTTTCTAGACCAAAATAGTGACAAGGTTCAAGGCTCAACAGTTGAGTCAATAGAACCTACATTTGAAAGCATAGCTGATAAAAGTTATTCGATAGCACGCCCCTTATATTTTTACATTAAAAAAGCACATATAAATGTTGTACCTCGAATTGATGACTATGCTGCAGAATTTAGTAGTGAGAAAGCATGGGGTCCGGAGGGTTATTTAGCTGATAAGGGTATGATCCCTATGAATAAAGATTTACGATCTAAGTTTTCAAACGACATAAAAAACATGACTATAATGAAGGGTGTGGAATAACTAGAATCTTTTGCTTATCCCTCGTTATAGTCTGATTAGATATTTTCAGTGAGATTGCACAAAAAATTTGCTTATTATTATGATAATATCCGGCTTGTAAGTATACTTATGAGCCGTTTTCAATTTCGAAATATGAAGGAATTTATGTAATGGGATTTGGTTCTTTAATTTTAGCTGTGCTTGGACTTAGCTTGATAGCATTTTATGCATCACGCGTAAAAGCTTTAAGTATGGCACAACCTCTCGGGGGCATTCAGCAGCTGGCGTCACTACCCTTTTTTTATGGTATGCGTGCAGCAATATGGTGCGCCTTACCTGCACTAGCACTATTAATCATATGGTCTTTGTTTGATAATCACATAATTAGCACAATAGTTCTAAATAACCTGCCAGATAGCCTCAAGCCAACTAATACTGATCAACATAATCTGTTAATAAACAGTATAGAAAATATATCAAGCGGTGCCTTAGATCCACAATTTGCTGACCCAAATTTGGTGTCTGCTTCAAAAATACTAGATCAGCTAAATAATACAGCCCAAAAATTACTAACTATATTAATATTATCCGTTTCTATTTTTTTTTATGTCCTTTGCTTGGATAAAAGTTTCACCTAAATTGCATGCCAGGCAGATGGTTGAAAAAATGTTTAAATGGGCTCTCCTGATCGCGGCTTGTTTAGCTATTCTTGCTACGCTAGGTATTGTTCTTTCAGTATTATTTGAGGCAATAAGGTTTTTTCAGTTAGTACCGGCAAGTGACTTTTTATTAGGCACTGAGTGGAGCCCACAAATGGCCATTCGCTCAGATCAAGTTGGATCAACTGGAAGTTTTGGTGCCATACCATTATTTGTGGGCACCCTCTTAATTTCTTTTATTGCAATGTGTATAGCAGTTCCCGCTGGCTTAATGTCTGCAATTTATCTAGCAGAATACGCTAAACCTGTAGTGAGAAATTTTGCCAAGCCAGTACTTGAAATTTTGGCAGGAATTCCAACAGTAGTATATGGATTTTTTCGCAGCCTTAACTGTCACTCCCTTCTTGCGTGAGTATGGCGCAACTATTGGATTAGAAATATCGTCAGAAAGCGCTCTGGCTGCCGGGCTTGTAATGGGGGTAATGATAATACCATTTGTCTCTTCTCTAGCAGATGATGTTATAACTGCAGTTCCACAAAGTCTCAGAGATGGCTCTTTAGGCTTGGGGGCAACTAAATCTGAGACAATAAAAAAAGTCATTTTTCCAGCTGCATTGCCTGGAATAGTTGGAGGAGTTTTGCTTGCAGTTTCTCGCGCTATCGGAGAAACAATGATTGTAGTCATGGCTGCAGGTTTAGCAGCAAAAATGACCATTAACCCACTTGAAACTGTAACTACAGTGACAGTACAAATTGTTACCTTGCTAGTTGGAGATCAAGAGTTCGATAGCCCTAAAACACTTGCAGCTTTTGCCTTGGGGCTAATGTTATTCGTTGTAACTTTGGTATTGAATTTTCTAGCATTGCGTATTGTGAATAAATATAGGGAGCAATATGACTAGCCCCTCTACAATAGCGCGTCAACAAAAAATTCGGTCAGGCTTAAAAAAACGCCACCGTGCAGAAACACGTTTTCGATTATACGGTGCAACTGCTATTACATTTGGATTAATGTGTGTTCTCTTTTTGTTTTATGATATTACCAGCAAAGGGTACAAAGCTTTTCAGTTAACTTATATTAATCTTAACGTAACTTATGATGAGGATGTTTTGGGTGTAAGTGACGTAAGTGATCTTTCTCAAATGGCTTTAGGTGATTTCCATGGCGCTGTGAAGGCTGGCTTAAGAGACAGGTTTGCTGATGTTAGTGGCCGCAAAAATAAACGAGAGCTCTACAGTATATTAAGCAACGGAGCTGGCTATACTTTACGTGACCAATTGAAAGAAAATCCGAACCTATTAAACACTACAGCCAATATGTGGCTAATAGCCGATGATGATGTAGATACTTATTTTAAGAGTCTTAACAATAAAGATGGTCCTTTCAAAGGAAGGATGACAGAGCATAAGGAGACTTGGCTGCAAAGTTTAATTGAATCTGGCGAAGTAGAGACACGCTTTAACACAAATTTCTTTTCCAAGGGAGATTCTCGAGAGCCAGAGCTAGCAGGAATATATGGAGCTGCGATGGGTTCTTTTTATACCCTGCTTATTACGATAATTCTTGCTTTTCCGTTGGGTGTTGCCGCTGCAGTCTATCTCGAAGAATTTGCACTTCGTAATAGATGGACTAATTTCATCGAAGTCAATATTAATAATCTTGCAGCTGTTCCATCAATAATTTTTGGATTATTAGGCCTAGCAGTTTTCATAAATTTTTTCGATGTACCTCGTTCAGTACCACTAGTGGGTGGTTTAGTTCTAACACTGATGACAATGCCCACAATAATTATTTCAAGTAGAGCCGCTATCAAATCAGTTCCGCCGTCAATACGTGAGGCTGCCATCGGAGTGGGCGCTTCTCCTATGCAAGTTGTCTTGCACCATGTGTTACCTCTAGCAATGCCCGGAATGCTAACAGGAGCAATAATCGGAATGGCAAGAGCTTTGGGTGAAACAGCTCCTTTATTGATGATTGGCATGGTGGCGTTCATTGTAGACGTTCCAACGGGATTTAATGATCCTGCAACAGCATTACCTGTTCAGATTTTTCTTTGGGCAGACAGCCCAGAAAGAGCTTTTGTAGAAAAAACATCAGCTGCGATCATGGTATTGCTGGCATTTTTGGTAATAATGAATACAGTAGCTGTAGTTTTGCGTAAACGCCTTGAGCGTCGATGGATGTAAGGATTAAAAATTATTATGAGTACAATTAAAAACCACGGTAAAGAAGCTGATTATCCAGAAGAAACAGTTGGTGTACCATTAATAGAGAATCCAAAAATGTCTGTTAGAAATCTTAATGTTTCTTATAATGATAAACAGGCCATATTTGATTTATCGTTGGATATTGGAAAACACGAAGTAATCGCAATGATTGGGCCTTCAGGCTGCGGTAAATCTACATTTCTAAGGTGTTTAAATAGGATGAATGACACTATTGAGAGCTGTAAAGTTGCTGGAACCATTACTCTAGATGACCAAAATATATATTCAGATTTAATGGATCCTGTTGCATTGAGATCACAAGTAGGCATTGTTTTTCAAAAACCTAATCCTTTTCCTAAATCAATTTATGATAATGTCGCATATGGACCAAGATTACATGGACTTGTTAGCAGTCGCGCCGAAATAGATGAAATTGTTGAGCAAAGCCTAACTAGAGCCGGCTTGTGGGGGGAGGTAAAGGATCGTCTTGATCAACCTGGTACAGGTTTTTCAGGTGGTCAACAACAAAGACTTTGTATAGCAAGGGCAATTGCAATAAGTCCAGAGGTTATTTTGATGGATGAACCATGCTCTGCACTGGATCCGATTGCTTCTGCAAAAATAGAGGAACTGATCGCCGAGTTATCAGAAAATTACACTATAGCTATAGTAACTCATTCCATGCAACAGGCAGCTCGCGTTTCGAATCGAACGGCATACTTTCACTTGGGGCGCTTGGTGGAAGTAAACGATACAGAAAAAATATTTACCGCGCCAACACATCAGTTAACAGAATCATATATAACCGGGCGTATTGGTTGATGGGTAGACTCTTTAATTTGGAGGGTAATAATGATGAGTCCTAAAACAGTTATAGATAATTTAAAGCTGGATAAACACATTTCAAAAAAATTTAACGAAGATCTCGAGGACATCAAAACAGCCATGCTTGCTATGGGTGGTCTAGTAGAGAAACAGCTTGAAGATTCTATCGCGTCAGTTATAAATGCAGACAGTAAGCTTGCTGAACATATTATTTCAACCGAAAACAAAATTGATGAGATGGAAAAAGATATCGATGAGACATGCATAACTCTCATTGCTCGCCGACAACCTGCTGCTACAGACTTACGTTTAGTAATGGCAGTTAGTAAAACAATAAGAGACCTAGAGCGTATTGGGGATGAAGCTCAAAAAATTGCAAAAATGGCTATTAAATTGACTGAGGAGGGCCATCCAAGGGGCTATCAAGAAGTAAGACATATCGGGAGTTGTGTTCGTAAAATGCTTAGAGATTGTCTAGATGCATTTTCAAGATTTGATGCTGACTCTGCAATTTCAACTATGCTTCAAGATGAGCAGGTGGATAAAGACTACAGAACCGCTATACGTGAAACAATTACTTTTATGATGGAAGATCCACGAAGCATATCTCGCTCTATGAACGTTCTTTGGGTGCTCAAGTCACTTGAGCGTGTGGGCGACCACGCCAAGAATATTTGTGAACAAGTAGTCTATCTTGTTCAAGGTACAGATATAAGATAATCCGAACATTTTTGCCATATATGAAATAGTTTTTTAACTATATTTTTAGTGTTTCATGAAAGGCTCTTTATTGCATTCGTAAAGTTTCAATTATCTTATGTCGGTTTTCTGTAGATTTGAGTTATGATACTGGCAATTAAAACTTGGAGTTTTATCAGTGAAAGAATTATTTATTAACAATATAGCATGGGCGCAAAAAGTAAAAAAAGATGACCCAGCTTTTTTTCAAAGACTCTCTTTGCAACATGCGCCAGATTATTTATGGATCGGGTGCTCAGATAGCAGAGTACCGGCTAACGAAATCATTGGCTTGATGCCAGGCGAGCTTTTCGTTCATAGAAATGTTGCAAATCTAGTAGTTCATGATGACCTTAATTGTTTATCTGTAATTCAATATGCTATTACAGATTTGAAGGTTAAGCATGTAATTGTCTGTGGTCATTATGGCTGTGGCGGTATAACTGCATCTGTAAAAAACCAAAAGCTCGGAACGCTAGTTGATAACTGGTTGCTCAATGTAGATAATGTACAAAACCTTCATCGTGCTAGCATAGAAAAAAATAATACCCAAGAAAAAATTATAGATCAGCTATGTGAATTAAATGTTATTGAACAGGTAGCCAACGTATCAAAAACTAGTATCGTTTCAGATGCTTGGTCACGAGGCCAAAAAGTTACGATACATGGATGGATTTATAGCATGACAGATGGATTACTCAGCGATCTTGACATAAATGTTTCTAGTGCTGAAGATTTGAAGACTCATTACATACAGGCAGTTGATAGAATCAATGCTCGTCACAAGCGCAGTACGGACAATGGATAATTTAACTTGATTAAGTGATATAGGTTTTTTATGTTGGTTATCATTTCCCCCGCAAAGACCTTGGATTATATTACGCCCTCGGCAATTACCGATTATAGTTTACCGATGTTTGTTAGTGATTCGGCCGAGTTAATCGATCAGTTAAAGCAACTTAACCCACAAGAAATTTCCAACTCAATGAAAATCAGTGAAAAATTAGCAAATATTAATTTCTCACGTTATTTAAGTTGGGATTCAGAGCCTACTCTTGATAATGCAAAACAAGCAGTTTTAGCTTTCAAGGGTGATGTTTATAGTGGCCTTGATGTTGAAAGTCTTTCTTCAAAAGAACTTAATTGGGCACAAAATCATGTAAGAATATTATCAGGTCTATATGGTTTGCTGCGCCCTTTGGATTTGATGCAACCTTATCGGTTAGAAATGGGAACTAATTTCAAAACGAATCGAGGTAAAGATTTATATGAATTTTGGGGGAATAAGATTACGAGTAAACTTAATCAAACACTCCATAAAGATAATTATGACGTGATTATTAATTTGGCTTCCAAAGAATATTTTAAAGCTATCAAATCAGCCTCACTTGAAGCAAGGATAGTGACTCCTGTGTTCAAAGATTGGAAAAACGATAAATATAAAATTATTAGTTTTTTTGCCAAAAAAGCTAGAGGTATGATGAGTCGCTATATTATACAGCGTAAAATTCAAGATCCTGAGGAAATAAAATTGTTTGATACCGGTGGGTACAAGTTCGATAGTTCTGAATCAACAAAAAACGAATGGATTTTTACAAGAAAAATGATGGAATAAACATTACATGGCGCTAAAAAAAACATTCTCCCAAGCCTGCGAGAACAACCGTCAACCGATATTAAATAAACTTATTAAAATCTTTTCTAATACGCGTAATGTATTAGAGATAGGCAGTGGCACTGGGCAACATGCAGTTTTTTTTTCTTCAAATCTTCCACATCTTGTTTGGCATACGTCAGATCTTCCATGTAATCACGACACCATCAATGCTTGGATTGAAAGCAGTTCAGCCTCAAATGTGCGCAGCCCGTTGGTTTTTGATGCTAATTCTACGAAATGGACAAATAGCTTAGTTGATGGATTATTTACAGCAAACACTTGTCACATCATGACTTGGTCAGCTTTAGCTAATTTTTTTAGCCGCCTGCATACTATACTAGCCCCCGGTGGAATTTTTGTTATGTACGGTCCTTTTAAGTATGGTGGAAAATTTACAAGTCAAAGCAATCAAGAATTTGATCTTATCCTTAAAAATAATTCCTCTCATCAGGGCATAAGAGATTTTGAGGCACTGGATGAACTAGCAGCTGGTGCAGGGTTAAAATTAATTAAGGATTACCCCATGCCCGCAAATAACCAGCTATTAGTTTGGAAACGTGAGTAACAAAATTAAATTACTTATAAGGAAGTTTTTTAGAAGCAAGATTTATGTATTCTTTGATGTGAATTTTTTCTTGATTTAAAAATTTTTGTATTGCGTAGGAAAAATCTGGATGTTTAATCCAGTGAGAAGAATAAACTTCTATTGGTACAAATCCTCTTGAAATTTTATGTTCACCTTGAGCGCCTGCATCAAAATAAGGTAAATTTTTTTCGATCGAAAATTCTATGCCCTGATGATAACAAAGTTCGAAATGAAGAAATTCATATTCTGCATTACATCCCCAGTAACGGCCATAAAGACCATTATCATCAAAAAAGAACAATGCTGAGGCGATTTTCCTCCCACCACTATCACCTTTTTTTTCTGCTACAGACAGCATTATTTGTGATCCTAGTACATTTCCAATATTTTCAAAAAAGTTTTTTGTGAGGTATCCATATGTACCGTTTCTTTTTAGGTATGTCTGATGATAAACGGAGCACATAAAATCCCACCAATCTGCTGTGATCTCTTCTCCTACTAGACGGGTAACATTAATATTCTCAGTTGATTTTCGTCGTTCTTTCAAAATATTTTTTCTCTTTCTTGATACGAACGTGCTTGTAAAATCATCGAAATTGCTATAATTATGGTTCTTCCAGTGATATTGAACTCCAACACGCCTCATTAATGACTGCGAAAAAATACTATTTAGGTGTCTATATCGCGGAAATAATATATGCCAGCTGGAAGCCCCCATTTTATTGCAAGAGACTCTATATTTTTTAAGAGAACTTGTTCAATTAAGTCCGGATCTATTCCGTTAGCGATACCTATTCGAGGTCCAGTTACAGGTGTGAATGGTATTGCAGTAACTAACTTAGGATAATATTGGATACCATGCTGGTGATATGCATTTGCCCAAGAATGGTCAAACACGTATTCCCCAGATGAGTGATTTTTTAGATAAAGTGGCATAGCTGCGATTGGCACACTGCCCTGTTCTAATAAAATATGCTTTGGAGTCCACCCAGTTGCATCACACACACTCCCAGATGACTCGAGTAAAGAAATAAAACCATGTTTAAGAAATGGATAATCAGTGCTGAATAATGAGTCCCAAAGCTCGGAAGAGCATTCGTCAATTGACTGTAATATTTTTATTTTCAAGTATTAACTCTTACTGGTCACATGACCTTTTGTTGAAAATTCACATTGGAAGGAAGTGCCTTCACGAACCTTACTTTTTATTCTTAGTACTCCACTATGTCGAATTAAAATATGTTTTACTATCGCAAGCCCTAGTCCAGTACCACCAGTTTCTGTAGAACGGCTTTGGTCAACGCGATAAAAACGCTCTGTCAGCCTAGAAATATGCTGGGAATCTATACCGCAACCATCGTCAGAAATTTCTACTATAACAGAGTTATCTGCATGATAGGCCCTAATATCAACTGATGTTCCAATAGGATTGTGCTTGATAGCATTTAAAACTAAATTGGAAAACGCACTATATAATTCTTTTTGGTCTCCCGTGAGCTGGATATTGTGCTCTAAATCAAGCGATATTATATTTGGCTGTTTAGGAAAAATATTCTCACTGACAATTTTAGCATCATTGGAAATCTGTAATAGCAGTTTTTCTAAATTAATGGGTGTTTTTGGAACAGGCACGGTTGTTGATTCAAGTTGTGAGAGCATTACTAAGTCATCAGCTAAATAAATCATTCGATTCGTTTGCTCTTGTATTTGGGATAACGCTTTAACCCAAGTATTTGGTACACTCTTGGTATTATCCATCAGAGTTTCTGTATAGCCGGATAAAACTGTTAGCGGCGTTCGTAACTCATGAGATATATTTGCTAGGAAATCTTGCCGCATTTGTTCTAGATGTTTAAGTCGAGTTATATCTCGTGCAACCAAAATCATCTCGCCTTCGCCAAATGTAGTAACACTGAACATAACAGTTCGGCTTGGATCATGTGCCGCCTTCAACTCGAGTTGTGTTGCGATATTCGGCTTTTCAATGAAGGCTATAAATCTTGGATCACGAACTATGTTAACTATAGATTGACCTTTATCACTGTCCTTAAAGCCCAGTATTTTTATAGCAGAGGGATTCCACCACTTTAATATCCTCTCAGATGAAAGAGTTATTATAGCGTCTGGAAGGGCGGAGGTTACTTGACCAACTCGATCAGATAGATTTTTACGTCTTCTATCCGTTCTTTTGTTTTTTTGTTGCATGCGATACAAGCAGTTTGCCATGTCTGCAGAAATACCAGTTACATCTGGAGGCGCCAATTTGCAGTCGGCTTCTATCCATTTATATACTTTTAAAAAATTTAAAAATACCCAGATAAGGTAAAGAAAAAAAAACTATCAACATTGTATAGACTAAAAAGTCGTTCGCAAGACCAATAATCAAAGCTAGAAGAGATAACAGTGAGATTAGTTGTATTTCTGTTTCCAGTCCTCTTCGCAAAATTCAAACCTCACTTTGTTGGGTGATATTAGAAGAAAAGCGATAGCCAGAACCCCTAACAGTTTGTATTAAGCGATCATGCTTATCAACCATGATCGCTTTACGAAGTCGTCGGATATGTACGTCAACTGTTCTCTCATCCAGATATACATTTTGTCCCCAAACATGATTTAATATTTGGTCACGTGAAAATACTCTGTTTTGATGCATTAAGAAAAATTTTAATAATTTAAATTCTGTAGGTCCAAGATTGATGACTCGATTAGATATAGTTACATGATGATTGGCGGGATTAAATTTTAATTGACCGATCTCTATTATTTGCTCAGCACCTTCAACTTCGTGACGTCTCAATATTGTCTTGATACGAGCTTTTAAGTTTTTTGCTGAGAACGGTTTCGATATATAGTCATCAGCCCCTGATTCTAAACCCTGCACCATATTATCTTCTGTGATTCGAGCAGTAAGCATAATAATTGGAATTTTTTTGTTATTTCATCTCTTTTCAAGCGCCTCATAAGCTCAATTCCTGAAGTTTCTGGCATCATCCAATCAAGCAGAATTAAATTTGGTTTTTTTTCTAAAATGATTATGTGGGCACTCTTAGCATTTTCGGCTTGCAAAACATTATAGCCTGCAATTTCGAGTGATGTTGTAATCATCTCACGTATTGAGTCTTCGTCATCTACAACTAAGATAGTCTTATCAATCATAGTATAACCACTCTGAATTTCTCATAGTATTTCACGATGGCCCCTATAAAATAATTAATTATGGTAAATCATTTATCAAGATAGTTGGTAATCTAAGGCCAAGCCGATAAAAATAATTAGTCCAACATAGTTATTATTAACAAAAGCACTCAAACATTTAGCAGATTCCCTATTACGTATTATATATTGCTGATAAATGAACAAAGCAACAACACATACTAAAGACATGTAGAACCAAATACCACGCTCAAAATATTTACCAGTCATAGCAAGTAGAATCAGAACTAATAATTGTAAGCATGCGGTGATACGTAAATCCATTTTACCGAACAGTATAGCTGTCGACTTAATACCAATTTTCAAATCGTCTGCCCTGTCAGCCATAGCATAAAAAGTATCATAAGTTACCGCCCAAATAACAACTGCTAGATATAGAAACCACAGTCCACCATCTATTTTATTTGTCACAGCTGCAAATGACATGGGTATACTCCAAGCAAATGCAGCGCCCAAAAAGATCTGAGGTAGATTGGTATACCTCTTCATAAATGGATAAATTGCCGCTAAAAAAACACCTATAAATGAGAGCTTTAAAGTTAGTGTATTTGTAAAAACAACTAATGAGAGGGCTAACATTGAAAGAAATAAAAAGATTATAATAGCTTCTTTTGGGCTAATCTCTCCATTAGGGATAGGGCGACTATTTGTTCGCCTGACGTAACCATCTATATCTCGATCGGCAAAATCGTTTATTACACAACCCGCCGAACGCATAATAACTACACCGAGCATAAAAATGAAAAGTATTTTTATGCTCGGTATGCCGTTGCTTGATAGCCATAAAGCCCATAAAGTTGGCCATAGGAGTAATAAAATTCCAACTGGCTTATTAAGCCTCATCAGCTTTATATAAAAAGGAAATTTTTCTTTAAAAGATTGTATTCTTAAACTGTACATATAATCATCAATATTGAAAATTGCTTAAAAATTTCATCAAAATTACTCATGTTCTATGATATTTTGAAGTGCTGGCATAAATTGCTCGCTAACTAATAATGGTTTTTTATCAATATAAAATAATGAGCGACGACCCCATACTTCCAAATCATTTGTGGTAACGAACTTATGACGAGAGTGGGGGTTAATTTTTGTAGAGCCAATATCTATGATTCTCCGTCTCATAGTTGCATCTTTAAATAAAAGAGCTCCTAATGCTTTATTTTGGAGATTTTGTAAATATCTAAGTCTTCCGGTCAAAGTCCCTAGTGGAATTACACTTCGTGCATAAACCAGTGGCTCATTGCGACAATATAGAAAAACTTGTCTAATAAGTGCTTTTTGGCGTAAAGGGATTTTTAAGGTCCTAGTTTCTGATAATGCTGGAGTGGAAATATCTTGCTTGATAACTTTTACGCGGAAATTGCCCTCACTAAGTTTTATTAATCGTTGTGTTAAGGATCCTCTATCAAGTAGCCAATCCCTCATTTTTACTGAAATAGAGATATTAGGAGTTCTTTTATAGGCGTGCCAGTTAGGCTCATGTATAAATATGTGATTAGATATTTTAGCAGTAGTCAATGTTTTTCCTATAATTATAAGTTGTGCAATAAACTTCTATTTTAGCGTGTATTTACATTTTATATTAGACGCTATACCTGTCCATATTGTTCGTCACTACCAAGCCGCCTTTGAATGAGAAGTTCAACATTTGATGGGTATTCAGATAAAAGCAATTGGGCTATTTTTTGTACCTCAGATATCAAATGAGCGTCTCTATTTAAGTCCGCGATCCTAAATGCCACATCCCCTGTTTGCTTAGTTCCAAGAACCTCTCCTGCTCCACGAAGCTTAAGGTCCATTTCAGCTATTTTAAATCCATCATTTGTTTGCCTCATAACTTTTAGTCTTTCACTGCTATTACTCGATAAAGGTGGGCTATACAATAATACACAGTGGCTCTCTTTTTCCCGCGCCCTACTCTACCTCTCAGTTGGTGAAGTTGTGCAAGCCCAAGCCGTTCAGGATTCTCGATTATCATTAAGCTTGCATTTGGTACATCAACACCAACTTCAACTACCGTTGTAGCAATAAGTAGTTGAATTTCTCCAGACTTGAACGATGCAATTGTAGTGGATTTTTCATCCGGCTTTTGTTTTCCATGTACTAATCCAATTTTTAATTTTGGAAGCAATAGGTGAAGTTCTTTAGCTGTCACCTCAGCTGCCTGAGCTTCCAAAATGTCTGATTCTTCAATGAGTGTACATATCCAATATGCTTGACAGCCATTAGCGCAAGCATGTTGTATTCGCTCAATCACTTTTTTCCTATGCCTATCTAACATAACAACTGTATTGACTGGTGAGCGACCGGGAGGATTTTTATCAATAACAGACACATCCAAATTAGCATATGTGGTCATAGCTAGTGTTCTAGGAATTGGTGTTGCTGTCATTATCAGTTGATGTGGCACCTGGCTACCACTACGTCTTTTTTCCTGTAAGGCAAGTCTTTGATGTACACCAAATCGGTGCTGTTCATCTATAATAGTTAAAGCTAGATTGTGAAAACAAACCTCCTCTTGAAATAGCGCATGTGTTCCAATAACGATTTGAGCTGAACCGTCCTCAATGGAATCTAGCTGCTGTATTCTAGCTTTGCCTTTCATTTTTCCTGAAAGCCAACCTAAATTTACTCCGAGAGGATTTAACCAATCCTTAAAAGATGAAAAGTGCTGCTCTGCTAAAATTTCTGTAGGGGCCATCAAAGCGCACTGTTTTCCATTAGCTATACACTGAAGTGCTGCTATTGCTGCAACAACCGTTTTGCCAGATCCAACGTCACCCTGAAGAAGTCGAAGCATCGGTGTAGAGCTATTTAAGTCGTTTTGTATCTCTACACTTACCCTATTCTGTGCACTAGTAAGCGTAAATGGGAGAGAATTTAAGAACCTTTCATGCAGTATATTGTTCACTTTGAGAATTGGCCCTCCCCTTTGTTGTATTGATTGGCGAAGTTTCAATAAGCTAAGATTATGTGCTAGCAGCTCTTCAAAAGCTAAGCGTTTTTGCGCGCGATGTTCTCCTCTAATCAGCTTTTCAATTGGAGTATCACTAGGTGGCTGATGAATGAATTTTAGCTCATCTTTGAGTGGTATTTTTTGTAATATATTTGGTAGTAGTTCTTCTAACTTACCTGTATCTATTAATGCTAGCGCCTGTAGCACTATATTCCTCATTCTTTGTTGAGAGATACCCTGAGTAGTCGGATACACAGCCGTCAAATTCTCTTGAAGAGATGCGGGTTTATTCGGGTCAATAAATTGATATTCTGGGTGGTATATCTCGATTCCTGAACTACCAATTTTGGTTTGACCATAACATCTTAGAAAAGTATTTTTTTTTAAGCGTCTCTGAAGAGAACTATTAAAATGGAAAAAACGTAAACTTATAGTTCCTGTTATATCCTCTAACCGACAAAGTAAGCTTCTGCGTCGACCATAAGTCACTTCAGATCCAGTGATCTCACCTTCAATAACGACCTCTTGGTCAGTCTGTAGTGTTCCGATAGGAGATATTTGTGTTCTATCAATATACCGAAGTGGTAAATGAAACACTAAATCTTGTATAGTATAAATCCCTAACTTGGATAATTTTGATGAGATTTGAGCCCCCACTCCATTGAGTGTAGATACATGAAGCTGGTCAAGATTTGGACTGTTCATATATGCTTAATCACAGCTAGATAAATAGGGTTATAGAAACAATTCAGTTAAGGTTATTTATGATCTTTCATTTATAATAATAGCGAAAATAAGTCATAAAAGGAAAGCTAATTGAAAGTCTTGTTTGCTGGTTGCGGAGATATCGGTGTTCGGGCAATCCGAACGCTTTCAGATAATAGTTTATATGATCATTGGCAGACACTTGCAATGCGGAGAAAACCATCTGCCTTACCATCAGATATAGAAGCGATAAAAGGAGATCTGTGTGATAGTGAAAATTTTTTATCTATATTAGATAATTCAAATATTGATGTCATTGTTGTAACTTTAACTCCTGATTCTATGAGCGACCAAGGATACTTAGATAGTTATGTCAATGGTGCGAACGTTTTAAAATCGACTATTAAGAAACTATCATATCGCCCGCAATTAGTTATATGGGTATCAAGTACAGGTGTTTATGGTCAATCTTGTGGAGAATGGGTGGACGAATCATCAGTAGCTTCCTCAAAATCATATAGGGGAAAGAGGCTATTAGAGGCTGAGAATTTAGTTAAATCTATTTCTAAAGAATTAGTCTCGAATAACAGCACATTAATAAAGTCAGTCATAGTGCGTTTTTCTGGCATATATGGTCCAGGTCGAGGAAGGCTATTGAATCAAATTAAAAAGGGAAATATCGCACCTAAGCATCCAGTATCTTGGACAAACAGAATACATGTTGCAGATTGTGCCGGTATCATAATTCATATAATAGGCCTGTATTCACAAAAAAAACATATATCCAATCTCTATATTGGAACTGATAATCAGCCAGTTCCGGCTTATGAAATACAAAGCTGGCTAGCTAACCATATGCGAGTACGAACAGAAGAAAAAAATGGAATTCCTAAAGACATAGATAATAAGAGCGTTAATCGTAGATGTAACAATAAGCTAATAAAAGATAGCGGCTATAATTTTATTTTTCCCGATTTTAAAAAAGGCTACATACCACTGTTGTTAGAAAATAACTCTACTTTTAAATTACCATAATGGCATCCATTTCTACCTCAGCTTCTTTTGGCAGTTGATTAATTCCAATTGCAGCTCTTGCTGGATAGGGCTCCTCAAAATGAGAAGCCATGATAGTATTGACTATAGAAAAATTGACCAGATCGGTTAGGTATACATTTAATTTGACTATATTTTTTAAGTCACCACCCGCTGCTTGACATACAGCAGCCAGATTATTGAAAACTTGATTTATTTCAGACTCAATACCACCTTGTACCAGTTCCATAGATTCTGGATCAAGTGGAATTTGACCAGATAAATATACAGTATTGTTCACCTTAATTGCTTGCGAGTAAGTTCCAATAGCCGCAGGAGCTTTCTCTGTATTTATGGTGGCTTTATTAATCATATGGATGCCCTATGTTAGTTCGTTGTACGGTATACCCGTTGTACTTGTTTTAAAATTCTGATGCGCTTGATAACCCGAGCTAAGTGAAGTCGACTTTTAACCTCAATTAGTAAATCGATAATCATTGAAAAACCGTCTCTTTCTTCCGTTTGAATTTTTAGTATCGCGGCTTCTGTCTCTGAAATGCGCGAAGCCAATGAAGCAACGATACCCCTCTCTGAGGCTAATTCAACCTTTAATGCTACTGCAAAATCACCCTTGAACTTAGTAGACCAATTGAGGGGTATACACTTTTCTTTATTAGTGCGAATTTCATCAAGGTTCTTACAGATATCTATATGGACAACAAGCCCTTTGCCGGGACTGAGGTGACCTAGTATAGAGTCGCCCGGTATAGGATGACAACAACGAGCATAGTTTATAATTAAACCTTCTCTTGTATCAATCATAATAGATGATTCGAACTTTTCGGGTATGGCGTCCTTTCGCTTTGACGGAGGAGCCATGAGATTAGCCAATGCATATGCCATTCTATTACCTAGACCAATTTGTTGAAGCACCTCTTCAAATTTACTGCAGCCTGTTTCTTTTAGAGCCCTTTTGATCCATGATTTTCGGATACTTTTATAGTTTGTACCGAAACTACCAAGAGCTCTATCGAGGAGATTTTTTCCTAATACAACAGAATCATCGTGTTGTTGATGCTTAAGAAAATGACGTATTCCACTGCGAGCTTTAGCTGTCATCACAAAATTTAGCCAAGATGGGTTTGGCTGGGCATCTTTAGCTGTAATAATCTCAATTCGGACTCCACTTTCAAGTCTCTCCGAAAGAGAAATCAATTGACCATTACTTTTGCAAGCGATACAGGTATCACCAAGAGCAGTATGAACTGCATAAGCGAAATCAACTGGCGTGGCACCTTGAGGAAGAGAAATAATTTCACCTTTTGTTGTAAAAACATAAACTTCATCTGGAAATAAATCTGTTTTTACATGTTCAATAAATTCTAGTGAATCGCCCGCCCGTTTTTGTATCTCTAATAAACCCTGTATCCATCTGTAAGCTCTTGGATTTCCTTCATCTTGAGATTTATAAAGCCAGTGCGCAGCAATACCGTAATTTGCCATATCGTCCATATCTTTTGTTCTAATTTGAATTTCAATTAGTACCCCATGCATGCCTACTAAAATATTATGTAGGGATTGATATCCATTGACCTTAGGTATGGCAATATAATCCTTGAATTCACCAGCTACTGGCTTAAATAGATTATGCATAATACCTAACGTACGATAGCAGTCGTCTACAGATTCAACAACGATGCGAAAGGCGAAAACATCCATAATATCTCGAAAGGATTTTTTCTTAGTTTTCATTTTTTGGTAGATACTCCAAAGATGTTTTTCTCTACCTGTAACTTCAGCCCCTATAGACTCCTTATCCAGTCGATTATCTATACTATTTTTAATTTCCTCAACGATTTCGCGTCGTGGACCACGTGCAGCTTTAAGTGCTTCCATCATCCTTTTATGTCGGACAGGATACATAGATGAAAAACCAAGTTCTTCAAACTCTACCCTGACATTATTGATTCCCAATCTTTGTGCTATGGGCGCATAAATTTCTAGGGTTTCTCGTGCAACCCTGCGACGTTTTTCTGGGCTCAAGCCCTGTAGTGTCCTCATATTGTGTAGCCTATCGGCCAACTTTATAAGCATCACTCTTACATCCTTTGACATAGCAAGAGTCATTTTTTGAAAGCTATCCGCTTGTCTCTCAGCTCTTGAAGTTGTTTCTATTTCATCTAGTTTAGTGAGTCCGTCGACTAAATCTGCAACAGTATTTCCAAAAAGATCCTTAAGCTCCTTTTTGTTTACATGCGTATCTTCGAGGACGTCATGAAGTAGTGCAGCCATTATCCCCTCATGGTCTAAATGCATTTCAGCGAGAATTGTTGCCACAGCAAGGGGATGGGTTATATATGGTTCACCCGTTTGTCTGATTTGACCTTCGTGACATTGTTCTGCGAACTTATATGCTTGCAGGATACTATAGATTTGATTTGTTTCGAGGTATGGGGAGAGTTTCTGACCAAAAGCCTCGGCTACCTCAGAGGTTACCAAGATTTCATCTCCTCCATCTAGTTATGCTTCTTTATTGTGAGGTTCGGTGGAATTTTCAGCAGAAAAATCGTTTTTTAATGAAGAATCATCAATTAAATTATCATCGTTTGAGTTGTGCTCGACTGATTCAGAGACTACTTCAGACCCCAAAGAAAAATCATTCGGCTTTTTTTCTATTAAGATATCAGCCGTTATTAAACCTTGCTCAATTTCTCGTAAAGCAACAACTGTAGGTTTATCATTTTCTATTGGCACCAAAGCTTCTTTTTCGCCCAAAGCGATGTGACGAGCCCTTTTAGAGCTAACCATTACAAGCTCAAAGCGGTTAGCTACATTTTTTAAGCAGTCTTCTACAGTAATTCTTGCCATGTGCGGATCCGTTATAGTTAGTATTTACAGTTAAAAAATTAATATTATAATTCCAGTTATGTATTATACAAAATTGCTGATTTTAGGACAACAAGCTATTGAGTAAATTGAGATTTTTTTGTTTTTGAGATTGAAGTTTTAGACGCTCATGTAATATAATCGAGTTGAATTCTACTAGTGTTTCATCAAATCCATCATTAATTAAAAGGTAATCAGCCATCATATAGTGCGAAATTTCCTCTTTTGCAGCAGCAAGACGTCGCTTAATAACGGTTGAATCGTCTTGACCACGTTTTATTAACCGCTCTTCCAGTGCCTCAAGAGATGGGGGTAGTATAAAAATACTTTTACTTTCAGGTATTAAATCTCTAATTTGTTCAGCGCCCTGCCAATCTATTTCCAGAATTACATCCACTCCCTCAGATAGTGTCTTTTCAACCCATTCTTTCGATGTACCATAAAAATGGTTAAATACTTGGGCATGCTCCAAAAAAGCTTCTTTATTTACCAACGAAAGAAAAATTTCTTCACTTACGAAATGGTAATTGACCCCTTCTTTTTCGCCTGGTCTCATTGGGCGAGTTGTATGAGATATAGAAGCCTTTACATCAGGCATTTTTTTTTAAAAGAGCTCCAACTAAAGTTGTTTTTCCTGCACCAGAGGGTGCCGAAACTATATAGAGTGTCCCTGGCTTAGACATCTAGTTTACTTCCTCCAATTATTATTTTGTAAATGATAAAGAGATTCGATTTATGAAATCTATCGCTCTAAAATAAAATTATTTCATCATATATTAACATGAAGGAACATAAGCGAAATAAATCAGTTAAAATAAACGTTCATTTTAAGGGAAGCAAATAATATGAATCGACCCAGTGGCCGTTCTCTAAATCAATTACGTGATATTAAAATTACGCGAAACTTCACTAAACATGCCGAGGGATCGGTTCTCATTGAATTCGGTGATACCAAGGTAATTTGCACAGCTAGTGTAGAAAATCATGTCCCACATTTTTTGCGGGGAAAGGGGCAAGGCTGGGTTACAGCAGAGTACGGCATGCTACCTCGCTCTACCAATTCAAGAATGAACAGAGAGGCCAGCCGAGGCAAACAATCTGGTAGGACACAGGAAATCCAGAGGCTAATAGGTCGTTCTTTAAGAGCAGTGATTGATCTCAGTATTTTAGGAGAAAATACTGTTAAAATAGACTGCGACGTTATTCAGGCGGATGGAGGCACACGTACAGCTTCTATTACAGGGGCCTGTGTTGCACTCAGTGACGCCCTTATGAGCCTTCAGCAAGGAGGGAAAATTAAAGAAAATCCACTCGTGGGGATGGTTGCATCTGTCTCAGTCGGTGTTTTTGAAGGACATTCAATATTAGATTTAGACTATGACGAAGATTCAACAGCAGAGACCGATATGAACATTGTCATGAATAGTGATGGAGGGTTTGTTGAAATACAAGGTACTGCTGAGGCGGCGCCTTTTACCGACCAGCAACTCAATGAGATGTTGGATCTTGCCAAAAGCGGTATTAATCATCTATTTAAACTACAGAATGAGGCATTATTGGAACAATAGGTATCTAAATGCCAACTACTATATGGGATGGCAACATAAGCTCTGTTGCTATTCCGTATATAAAGTAATCGATTACATTTAAGACTATAAAAAAAAGCATAGGCGATAAATCTATCATACCTAATGATGGTATTATTTTTCTAAACGGCTCCATTGCTGGGTATATAATTTGATTTATAAGTGTAATTGCGGGGTGTTGGCTTTGAGGTGCAATCCAGCTGATAATAATTGTTGCAAGCAGACCATACATATAAATATTTAAAATCACTGATAGAACACCAACAAAACCCCAAGAAATAGCTATGAAAAAATTTACAACACCTAAATTATTAATGGTATAAGTAAGCTGTATAATCATCCACTGAATAAAAATTGCAAGCACTAAGCTAGCTACATCAAAGGATCTAAATGGTGGTAGTAATGCTCGGATAGGGCTACTTACTAATTGGGTCGTATTTACTATAAACAGAGATATAGGATTGTAGAAATCTGCTTTAACTAGTTGTAATAAAAAACGCAAAATTACTAGAGTAAGAAAGAAACCTCCTAAAGTTTGTACTAAATAAGTAGATACTGCACTCATTGTTGTCATAGATATCTTTGCCGGTTAGTGGTGGCCGTATTCTTTATAGGGAAATAAGCTATAAATAAATTATACCTTAATTCTGAGTATTATTTTCAGCTTCTTTTGCCATTTCCGTAGCTCTTTCTAGAGCTTTATTCATTGCTTTATTAAATAGCCCTATAATATCTCCCTCAAGGAAAGCATTAACAGCCTTTTCTGTTGTCCCACCAGGTGAAGTGACGCAAGTTCTCAGTTCAGTAGGATTCATATCAGATTCTACTGCCATTTTTGCTGCGCCTGATACGGTCTGTATAACCAATTTTCTAGAAATCTCCTGATCTAAACCTAAATCTATAGCTACTTTTTCCATAGCCTCCATAAAGAGAAAAAATATGCAGGACCACTTCCAGAAACTGCAGTAACAAGATCTATATCCTCTTCTTTCTCCAGCCAACAGCATAAACCAACAGCATTAAAAATTTCTTCAGCTAGATTACGTAATTTTTTATCAACTTTTTGATTTGCAAACATTCCTGCAGCTCCACTTTGGACTAGTGCAGGTGTATTAGGCATACATCTAATGATCGGCGTGTCTTCTCCTAACCAATCCATAAGCAACGATAAAGGTATACCAGCAACAATCGAAATTACTGGGGGCGTTTGATTTAAAGAAGCCTGGAGCTCCTTGCAGACCGATTCAAGTATTTGTGGCTTAACACAAAGCACCA
The DNA here is from genome assembly GCA_038143955.1 of Cellvibrionales bacterium. Taxonomy (GTDB): domain Bacteria; phylum Pseudomonadota; class Gammaproteobacteria; order Pseudomonadales; family Porticoccaceae; genus Porticoccus. The sequence continues at coordinate 1,234,332 of JAYQMT010000005.1, read as the reverse complement.
TTAAGTCCACGTCTTTAGCCGCAATCGAGTTATCTAAAGCAGTAGCTATACCAAACTTGCGATTTAATTGATCAAGATTTTCTTTTACTGGATCACTAACGCAGATATATCTCGATGAAAAACCTTTATTTATAAGCCCGCCTATGAGGCTTTTAGCCATATTGCCCCCACCTATAAATGCTATTTTTGGTTTATTCACATGAATGTCCTTAGTTATTAATTTCTTTAGTTATTACCTGGCGCCAAAAATAGCTGAGCCTAGTCTAACTATAGTTGCACCCCCTTTAATTGCTCGTTCAAAATCTGATGACATACCCATAGAAAGTGTATCCAGTGTGGCTGATTTAGATGAGTTAACCCTTGTTTCTAGTAAAAGGTTTGACATAGTTTCGCACACTTTTTTATGTTCTTCATGATTCATATTATTTTTAGGCATAGCCATTAAACCTCTAAGGTTCAAATGAGGGAAAGTTGAAATTATATTAGCAATTTTAATGCAGTCATATAAGGAGACTCCTGATTTAGTAATCTCTTCACATACATTTACTTGTATACAAATATTAAGTAAAGGCTTGCTAGCATCTCTTGAGTTGTTCAGCCTTTCAGCTATTTTTATTCTGTCAACAGTATGAACCCAGTCAAAATTATTTGATATCTTACTTGTTTTGTTAGACTGTATCGGGCCTATGAAATGCCAATATATATCTGATAAGTCGGCCAGTTCATGCTGTTTTTTTTGCGCCTCTTGCAAATAGTTTTCGCCAAAATGTCTTTGTCCACACTCATAAGCAACTCTTATGACATCAGACGACTGACCTTTACTAGCAGCAACGAGAATAATATCTTTTGCAGACCGACCCGAACTTGCTAGAGCCAGCTCAACGCGCTTATGTATATTTGCTAAATTTTCAGGTACATCACTCATATTCACAGTTAAAATTTTATTTTTATTTAACGCTTCGAAACCTTTATGGCTTTATACCAATAGACTGATCTGCCAGCCATATTTCTAAAATTAATACAGCTGCAATATCATCTACAAGTATTTTTTTATACTTATTCCGTTGATTTTTTGCTTGATATCGATCTTTAGCGGTAAATGTGGAGAGCCGCTCATCTACCATTGCTACTTGTACCCCATACTTACCATGCAGTCTTCTACCAAATTTTCGAGCTCTGAGACAAAATTGACTCTCGCTACCGTTCATATTGAGCGGCAGTCCCACAAGAACTTGATCTGGCATCCAGTCATTAATTAACTTCTGAAGTTGGTTCCAATTAGGGATTCCATCTTTTGCTTTAAGTATAGTTAAAGGATTAGCAGTCTTTAATAATTTTTGGCCACTAGCTACACCTATCTGGCGCGTACCAAAATCAAAGGCTAACACAGTGCAAGTTTCATTATTGACGATTGCTTATCCCTACCATATTTAAACCATATAATTTTATAGCTGTATAAATATTCTAGATTTCATATAAAAAATCATAGATACCTTTCGATCGCATCGAATAATTTCCCACCAATATCGATCGACTTCTCGCGCTCTATCTCTCTTGCACAAGTGGGACTGGTAATATTAATTTCCGTTAAATAATTACCAATGACATCCAAACCAGCAAATATGATCCCTTTTTCTTTTAGAAATCCACCTACCTGATTAGCAATCCAAAGATCACGATCGTCTAGTTCTTGTACAATGCCTTTTCCACCTATTGCTAGGTTGCCGCGTATATCTCCTTTCGGGGGGATTCTTGCTAAGCAGTATGGAATAGGTTCGCCTCCAATCATCAGTATACGTTTATCGCCTTTAATAATATCAGGGATAAACTTTTGTGCCATTATAGTTTGAGTTCCTTTACAGGTAAGTGTTTCAATTATTACATTTAGGTTTGGATCAGAGTTGCATACTTTGAAAATAGAAGACCCACCCATACCGTCTAATGGCTTAAGAATTATTTCATCTTGCTTATTAAGAAATTTTTTTATTTTTCCTGAGTGGCTACTAACTATGAGGGGAGGTATACATTGGGGAAACAGCGTAGAAAAAATCTTTTCATTATAATCCCTAAGACTCTGTGGTTTGTTTATGACGGTTACGCCTAATTTTTCTGCTGCTTCGAGTATATAGGTAGTATAAATATATTCGGTATTAAAGGGAGGATCTTTTCTCATTAAAATTACATTAAGATTACTTAAGGGTTGAAATTCAATATCACCTTTAGAAAACCATTTCACCTCATCATCTTGTACCTTCAATTCTACCATACTCGCACTAGGAATATTATCATTAAGGTATAGGTCATTTTGCTCCATATACATAATTTTCCAGCCACGAGTTTGCGCAGTCAAAAGCAATAAAAGAGTGGTATCTTTGTATGGGGTAATCGATTCGATAGAATCCATTACAACACCGATAGTTTTTGTCATGCGCCTGCCTTTGAGTTAGCAAATTCTGTAAGTTCGTTATTTCAGATCTGGGGTATACCTATTACCATTAAATCATTCTTTATTTTTTAAAACTATATCAACTTGCTTATGTTTCTTACTCTTATATTATTTATTTACTGGTAATAAAAATTTTAGTTATTGGAATTTGTATTTAAGGTAAGATAACAACATAAAATATTAAGTTTTTTCTTTTGGAGACTGGCCGGCATGAATAAAGAAATACAACAGACCGAAAAATCCCCAACTTTGATAATAATGACTCTCATTTTGTTAGCTTTGCTAGGGTTCTTAGGTTATATGGCCTGGGAAGTATTTTCTTTACCACTTATGCAAGAGCAACTAATGAACACAATATCTGTAGTTTTATTATTGGATGATTATCAAAAATTTTCCCACCCTATTCTCTACGCCTCAATAGTAACCTGCTTGATATGTCTATTAATTATATTAGAGATATACCGGAGATCAGTAAAAAGAAAAGAAATAGAAAAAATTCATCATCAGGCCATACTTTCATTGTTAGATGAGTCATCATTTATTGGAGATGCTGATACTAAAAAAGATTTTGAGGTGGGTGAAGCTATTAATTTGGTTATCAGTCGTCTCATGTCTCATAATAAAATCACCCAAGAGATATCAGCTTCTCTTAGTGTAGCAGTAAATGAAACTCGGGTAGTTTCATCACAATTAGCTGAATCCTCTGAATATCAATCAGAAGAAATAACAACTGCCATTAAGATGATGAGAGATATGGCAGCATCGATGCAAACTCAATCTGCCGAATTAAAGAACACAGTTATTGACGTCCAGCAGATATCTGCTTTATCTAAAAAAAGCAATGTAATTATTGAAAACTCAGTAACAGGTTTAAGAGATACTCAAAATAAGATTAATAATAAAACTAAAATTATTAAGAAACTAAGTGAAAAATTTAAGGATATAGAGGGTGTAGCCTTCTCTCTCGATGATATGGCAGATCAGGCTCATATACTCGGGTTAAATGCAGCTATTCAGGCTTCAACAGCTGGAGAATCTGGAAAGGGTTTCGCAGTAATTGCAGAAGAAATACAGAAACTGGCCAAGCAATCTGGGACATCTATTAAGCATATAGCTTCAATGATCAACGATATGCAAGAACAAGTTGATTCATTTAGCCTTTCAGTAGATGAAGTTGCACATACAATTACTAAAGATAAAAAAGTTTCTGAAGAGGCGAGTCTTACGATTAAAAAAATCGACGACACCTCTTCACTTTTGGTTGATAAAATTAATATTGTGGTTAATTCTTTATTAGAACAAGAAAAACAGAGCTCTAAAGCCACTAAAATGCTTAATGTGATTCAAGATATATCATCCCAGTTACTTTTCGGAACAAAAAATACTGCTGATATCATGAATGAAATTGCAGATAAAACCTCATTAATTTCAGATGGTAGCAACGAAGTGGATACATTAAATCTTTTTGATGAAAAACCAATAGCTGGTGAATTAGTTTCACCTCAAGCCCCAGACTTTAGTTTTAACCCCGGTGAAAATAAAAAATAAATTTTTTAAATTTTAATGTGTGCTGAAAAGTTTCGCACGTACAGTTTCTCTGTACTTGCTTGGAGAAGCAGCATAATACTTGCTAAAAATTTTACTAAACGATGCTGCATCTTGGTAGCCGCTATGAGCTGCAATTTCATAGATAGTAAGGTTCGATTTTTGTAGTAACTCTCCAGCATTTTTTAAGCGTACAGCCTGTAGATATTGCAGAGGTGTTTCTCCTAAAGCGGCCTTAAAGCGTCGATTAAAGTTTCTAGTGCTAAATTGAAATTTTTTTGCCACCATATTGATTGAAATAGACTTACTAAAGTTATCCTCCAGCCAAATTTGTGCTTGCACAACTTGTTCATCTGGATGTTGTTGTACTTCGTCAGAGAAGTAGCTAATAGGTTTAAATGAGCTACGAATTTCATGAAAGAAATTACGTTCAACTTGTTTAGCTGCATCTCTTCCATAAAGCCTCGCTGAGAGGTGGACCATTAGTTCAGCCATTGCATTTACACTTGCAGCGCAATAAAGATTTCCAGCTTGTGTTATGAAGTATTGTCTCTTCAACGAAACTTTTGGAAAGTCTTTATGGAACTGATCAAAATAATGCCAATGAGTTGTAGCTGGCTGATTATCTAGTAGCCCTGCTTTGGCAAGAAAACAGACACCAGTACCAACAGCAACAAAAAGTGCTCCATTAGCCGCTTGATTAATTATCCAGGGTATATAATTTTTGTATTTAACTAATGCTGGTCTTGGGTTCCTCCATAGCGCTGGTAAATTAATAATATCAAAATTTTGCTCGTCATCTATTACTGCTGATGGACGAATATCAAAACCTGAGGGGGAAGTTATAAATTTTTCATCAATGGAGAGAGTTAAGGCTTCAATTTTTCTAGTATTTTGATTTTTGGGTCGAGCTGATGCTTCAGCAGTACGGAGCATTTCTACAGGGAGTGTAGCACTAGTTCCGAGGATATTATTGTAAAGTAGAGTCGCTATACGTAGCGGTGGTTCTTTTTTTAGATCATTTTTGTCCATAATAAACAAATATATGGCTATAAAAGACAAAAGTCAATAAAGTATAGCCTGATAGACTGTAAATATTGTGTACATATTCAATTTTGTGCGAAATTAATTTAGACAAGAGTGTTACTTCAATCAATGCAGCTTTGCCGGTTATCGTAGGATTTGGTGGATATAACGCTGCTGGACGAAGTTCTTCACATCAAGCCTTTCGGCGACTAGTGCTAGAGTCTAACTCACGAGAAGAACAAGAACAAACAATTGTTAGCTTAGCCTGCCTTATGAAATTGGTATCATGGAATGACCAATTTTACATAGATTATCAAGAAAACAATCTTACACAGACTCAAGTTGTAAAAAAATATAAAGATTTAGTTTTAAAAGGAACTCTCATACGACGCTTAGAAGATAATTTGTTCGATCCAAAAAAAGTATATGGACATAAGCGCGTAGTAGTAGAATCAAAAGATAAACAAAATATATTCTTTAAAATCGCAAAGAGAGACCTACCTCTAGTTATTCCAAGCCAATGGGATATAAAATATCTAGATGATGATATTTGCGAAGTTGGTATTGAAAATTCAGTTGATTTCTTGATTCCCACATACACCGAACAGGCAGCTAAAGCTGGGGGCCAACTACCCACAGGTTTTGATCCAAGTGCACAATATAATTCTCGTTTTCATCCAAGGGGCCTTCAATTAGCTCTACTAGGTGCGAGTGACGCGTTAGCTTCTGTCGGTATTCCCTGGGAAAAAATAGCTTCCAGCGTGCATCCCGATGAAGTAGGAGTATACGGCACAAGTATTATGGGTCAGGTTTCTAAAGAAGGACTAGGGGGACTTTTACAAGCAAGATTAATGGGAGAAAGAACAACTTCTAAACAATATGCTATGGGTTTAAATACAATGCCGGCAGATTTTATTAATGCCTATGTTGTGGGTAGTGTTGGCCATACCGCTGCAATAACAGGAGCCTGTGCATCTTTCTTGTACGTTCTGCAAGGAGCAGTTCAGGATATTAAAAATGGACGGAGAAGAGTAGCAATCATAGGTAGTGCTGAAGCTGGATTAACTCCAGCAGTTATGGAAGGATTTACCAGTATGGGGGCATTAGGAACAGACTCTAATCTGTGCAAACTGGATTCTTCAAAAATTCCAGACTGGCGAAATGCCAGTAGGCCTTTTGGGGAAAATTGTGGATTTACAATTGGTGAGGCTTCTCAATATATTGTTCTTATGGATGATGCTCTTGCTGTAGATCTCGGAGCAGATATTCATGGCGCTGTACCTGATGTATATACAAATGCTGACGGAATCAAACGATCTATATCAGCTCCTGGCATTGGAAATTATGTGTCATTTGCTAAGGCGGTGGCATCGGCGGTTTCAATAGTTGGTAAATCGGCAGTATGTGAACATAGTTTCATTCATGCCCATGGATCTAGTACTCCAGTGAATAGAGTTACAGAATCTAGAATCTTTGATCGTGTAGCAAAAGCATTTGCTATCAAGGATTGGCCTGTTACAGCAGCAAAAGCTTTTGTTGGCCACTCCTTGGCAGCCGCAAGTGGAGATCAATTAGCTTTTGCCTTAGGAACATTTAAATATAATATATTGCCCGGTATCAAAACAGTAGATAAGATAGCTGAAGATGTTTTCCAGGATAGACTTTTGTTTCCTTTGGAGGATTTGGATTTGACAGATCGAAAAATGAAAGTCGCATTCATTAACTCAAAGGGATTTGGAGGCAATAATGCGACAGCTGTAGTCATTTCTCCCTCTGAAGTAGAGAAAATGTTAGAAGCAAGACATAGCGGAGTGTATGGGGAATACGTAAACTTAAGAGAAAAAACCCGTCACGAAGCAGAAAAATATGCTGAAAATGCAGATAAAGGAGCTATAAAAATAGTTTACCGCTTTGGTGAAGCGTTAGTTGAAGAAGAAGATATTGAAATTACCTCTGACCATATAAAAATACCAGGCTACCATAAGAATATAGTGTTTGATAAGAATAACCCGTGGGAGGATATGTGCTGAGTTCAAATTTAATGCGATTCATTACTGCATTAAAATTATTGTTCAATACCTAGCGAACTCCATAGTTCATTAACTTTATCTTTAACTTTTTTATCCATTTCAATGGTTTTTCCCCACTCTCTGTTGGTCTCACCCTCAAATTTATTAGTAGCATCGAAGCCTACTTTTGAGCCTAAGCCAGAAATTGGTGATGCGAAATCTAAATAATCAATTGGAGTATTATCAATTATAACCATATCTCTTTTAGGGTCCATTCGGGTAGTTACCGCCCATATTACATCTTTCCAAACACGTGGATTTATATCCTCGTCCACTACAATTACAAATTTTGTATACATAAATTGTCTCAAGAAAGACCAAACCCCCATCATTACCCTCTTAGCGTGACCAGGATATTTTTTTTTCATCGAAACTACTGCCATACGGTAAGAACAACCCTCAGGGGGAAGATAAAAATCAATAATTTCTGGAAATTGTTTTTGTAGTATGGGCACAAATATCTCGTTTAGTGCAACACCAAGAATAGCTGGCTCGTCTGGAGGTCGACCGGTATAAGTACTATGATAAATAGGATTTTTTCTATGAGAAATAGTCTCCACAGTAAATACTGGAAATTGTTCAATTTCGTTATAATACCCAGTATGATCCCCAAAAGGTCCTTCTGCAGCGATGTCATCTGGATATATAAAACCTTCTAAAACAAATTCAGCACTAGCCGGAACCTGAAGCTTGCTGGTTAAGCAATTAACTATCTTGGTTTTTTCTCCTCTCAATAATCCTGCAAAAGCATATTCTGAGAGCGTATCTGGGACTGGCGTAACTGCCCCCAAAATAGTTGCAGGGTCAGCACCTAAGACCACAGCTACGGGAAAAGGTTTGCCAGGGTTTGCAGCACTCCAATCTTGATAATCAAGCGCACCGCCGCGGTGAGAAAGCCACCGCATAATTAATTTATTTTTACCTATGACTTGTTGGCGATATATACCAAGATTTTGTCTATTTTTTTCAGGGCCACACGTTATAACAAGAGGCCAAGTAATTAGTGGCCCTGCATCACCTGGCCAGCATGTCTGAATCGGTAACTTCTCTAGGTCGACATTCGGCCCACTAATAACTTCGTCTTGACAAGGAGCTTTTTTTACAACATCTGCAGGCATATTCAGTATCTGTTTAAATTTTCCTCTATTGTCCCAAAGATCTTTTATACCTTTTGGTGGTTCTGGCTCTTTTAAAAAGGCTAATAGTTCACCTAATTCTCTCAGTGCATGAAGATTTTCTTTACCCATACCCATAGCAACTCTCTCAGGGGTACCGAAGAGATTTCCAAGTACTGGAATATCGAATCCTTTTGGATTTTCGAATAAAAGTGCTGGGCCTTTAGCCTTTAGTGTGCGATCACAGATTTCTGTCATTTCAAGAATGGGATCAATTTCAACTGAAATACGCTTTAATTCACCGCGCTCCTCTAAAAATGCAATAAAATCTCTTAGATCTTTATGTTTTATCATCATATTAGGTAATTGTTAGAAATGAATGAGCATCCAATGTTACGATAATGACATACAATTGAAACTTCTTGGGACGCATTAAGCAAGTTAAAGTTTTATTATAAGGCTCAATTAATTTTTTAACTTTTCACAAAGTGAGTTATAAAAACATAGAGGAGATAAATGAAAAATTTTCTTATAGCACCATCAATACTCGCAGCTGATTTTTCTAAATTAGGTCAAGAGGTTGACGAGGTGATAAGTGCGGGAGCTGATATCATACATTTTGATGTGATGGATAACCACTTTGTTCCCAATCTCACTATTGGCCCTATGGTTTGCCAGTCATTGCGTGGCCATGGGGTAACAGCAATAATAGATGTTCACCTTATGGTTGAACCAGTAGATCAATTAATAAGCAGTTTTATAGATGCTGGAGCTGATTGGATAACATTTCATCCAGAGGCCTCTGCCGATATCGGTCGCTCATTACAGCTTATAAGAGATGGTGGTTGTAAGGGCGGCTTAGCAATAAATCCAGAGACAAGTCTAGATAGTGTAAAAATTTTTTTAAATAAAATAGACATTATTCTATTGATGAGTGTCAACCCTGGTTTTGGTGGACAGAAATTTATCCCAAAAACTTTAGAAAAGTTAAGAGAGGCTAGATCAATTATTGATAAAAGTGGGTTGAATATTCATCTCGAAATTGACGGTGGTGTGAGTTCAAAAAACATTAGGGAGATAGCAAGCGCAGGCGCAGACACATTTGTTGCGGGTTCTGCTATATATGGAGCTGAAGATTACCATCTGGCCATAAATAATATGCGTAGTGAATTAGAGATTTAGTCAGCCTCACTTCACACTCTCAGCTGAATCCATTAGAATAGTTTAAATGTTCGAACTTATTAATTGTGGTTACCACACCTAAGCTAGATAACTCTTTTCTTACTTGGTAATACTTAAAATTGTATGCTTCAAAGCTTTATTACTTGAAAATTTTTTATACCAACAATACAGTGTTAATCTGCTCAAGGAAGCAATTATGACCCCCGAAAAATTTGCTGAACTTGCTAGCCAAAACTATAGCCTTATTCCAGTCACGCGAGAAGTTATAGCCGATCTTGAAACACCACTATCCTGTTATTTAAAATTGGCAAAGGGTCCATATTCGTATTTATTCGAATCGGTTGAAGGTGGTGAGAAATGGGGGCGCTACTCACTAATAGGATTACCTTCAGATACCGTATTAAAAGTCTCTGGTAGTCAATTAGTGATCGAAAAAAATAATCAAATAATTGAGTCGAAAAACACAAAAGATCCACTGGGAGATATTGAAAAATTTCAATCCAGATATCAGATACCTGATTTGCCCGATTTACCTCGCTTTACAGGCGGTTTAGTCGGCTATTTTGGTTATGATGTTGTACGATATGTAGAAGAAAAATTAAGCGCATCAACACCAAAGGATGATTTAGGTAACCCTGATATTTTGCTAATGGTCTCCGATGAAGTGGTTGTTTTTGATAACTTGCTGGGCAAGCTAATTTTTGTTGTTCATCAAAGAGCTTCTGATACCGACGCATGGGTTAGCTCTCAAAGAAAATTAGATAAATTAGAATGTAAATTAAAGGAATCTGTTCCTTACCTGCCTCCCTTGAACTCAAGCAGTGAAGGAAGAAATGAGTCTAATTTCATGTCTAGTTTTGGGAAAGATAATTTTCTTGCAGCTGTTAAGAAAATCAAAAACTATGTATTAGCCGGTGACGCTATGCAGGTGGTGCCTTCACAAAGGCTTTCAATTGAATTTAAAGCAGAACCATTAAACCTTTATAGGGCTTTACGTTCTTTAAATCCCTCGCCCTATATGTATTTTTTAGATATGAGCTCATTTCAGATAGTAGGCTCATCTCCCGAAATTTTAGCAAGACTTGAAGATGGTGAGGTAACCGTTAGGCCAATAGCAGGTACCCGCCGCAGAGGTCATACTCCTGAAGAGGATCTTTCTTTAGAGAAGGAATTAATAAATGACCCTAAAGAAATTGCAGAACACTTGATGCTTATTGATTTGGGTCGGAATGATATAGGCAAGGTCTCACAGATAGGTACAGTGAAATTAACAGATCAAATGGTGGTAGAGCGTTATTCCCATGTAATGCATATAACCTCCAATGTAACGGGTCAGGTTATACCAGCAACGACTGCTATGAACGTGCTACGAGCGACCTTGCCCGCAGGAACTTTAAGTGGCGCTCCTAAAATTCGAGCTATGGAAATAATTGATGAAATTGAACCAGTCAAAAGAGGAGTATATGGGGGAGCCATAGGATATATATCTTGGAACGGCAATATGGATACAGCAATAGCTATTAGGACTGCAATAATTAAGGATGGCAAGCTCTATGTTCAAGCTGGGGCTGGTATTGTTGCTGATTCTCACCCAGAATTAGAATGGAAGGAAACAACAAATAAAGCGCGCGCTATTTTCCGTGCTGTTGATTTAGTTATTTAAGGTGCTTTAGTTATGATTTTAATGATAGATAATTATGATTCATTCACCTATAACGTAGTTCAGTATCTAGGTGAACTCAAGGCGGATGTTCAGGTTGTAAGAAATGATGACTTATCACTCGATGAAATAGAAAGTATGAGCCCTGAAAAAATCGTCATATCACCTGGACCTTGCACCCCAAATGAAGCTGGAATCTCTGTTTCTGCTATAAGCTACTTTTCCGGCAAAGTTCCTATTTTAGGAATCTGCTTGGGGCACCAAAGCATAGCTCAAGCCTTTGGTGGCAAAATTAAAAGGGCTAGAAGCGTTATGCATGGAAAAACTTCACCTATTTACCATAATAATGAGGGAGTATTCAGCGGGCTCCCTAACCCTTTTGCAGCAACTCGGTATCACTCTTTGATTGTTGAGCGTGAAAGTCTACCGAGTTGCCTTCGGGAGACAGCTTGGACAAAAAAACCATCAGGTGAAATTGATGAGATTATGGGATTTCGTCATAAGGATCATGAGATAGAAGGTGTGCAGTTTCATCCAGAATCAATACTTACTATCAAAGGACATGATTTACTCGAAAATTTTTTAAAATACTAAAAGGCTACTATGGATATAAAAAGAGCAGTTCAACAGGTTTTGCTTGGTAATGATCTTAAGATAGATGAAATGCGTAAAGTAATGACTCAAATTATGTCCGGTAAAGCTACTGATGCACAAATAGGAGGTTTTTTAGTTGGTTTACGTATTAAGGGAGAAACGACTGATGAAATCATTGGTGCTGCTCAAATAATGCGTGAGTTATCACTAACTCTTAAAATAGATAATCAAAATTTAGTTGATATAGTTGGTACCGGCGGTGATGAGGCCAGTATATTTAACGTATCTACCGCAAGTATTTTCGTCGCTGCAGCTGCAGGTGCTAATGTGGCTAAACATGGCAATCGTGGAGTAAGTAGTAACAGTGGTAGTGCAGATCTATTGGAGGCTGCAGGAATTAACATAAATCTGTCTGAACAACAAATAATCTCATGTGTAAAAGAGACTGGCGTAGGTTTTATGTTTGCTGTAAATCATCATGCCGCTATGAAGTATGCAGTAAGTCCAAGAAGAGAGTTAGGTGTTCGTACTATTTTCAATTTATTAGGTCCTTTAACTAATCCAGCAAATGTTCGAAATATGGTGCTGGGTGTTTATGATAAAAAATGGCTTCGACCATTAGCTGAAGTAATGAAAAAACTTGGCGGTAAAAATGTTCTCGTTGTCCACTCAGAAGACGGATTAGATGAAATTAGTATTTCAGCTAACACACTGGTGGCTGAATTAAAAAATAATAAAATTACGGAATATTCTGTTTCTCCCGAAGACTTTGGAATGAGAAAGGGTATCCTTAACGATTTGAAGGTCAAAGACCCTGAAGAGAGCTTTAAATTAATAAAATCTGCATTAACCAAGCAGGCAGTGCTTTCAGCTAAAGTTGAAGCTGCATCCGATATGATTGCTATGAACGCAGGCGCTGCGCTATATGTTTCTGGAATAGCAAAAGATCTTAAAGAAGGTGTTATATTAGCTCAGGATTCAATCGGCAGTGGACTGGCGAAAGAAAAAATTTCAGAACTAGCCTCATTTACTAACTGCTTTAATTAACTTACTTGATGGATTAATTACTTGGAAACTCCAACAGTTCTAAAAAAAATTCTTACTACTAAATCAGAAGAAGTAGCAATCAGACAACAGGCTATACCGCTAATCAAATTAGAGGAGCAATGCTTTGGGAGTCTAAAAAATAGAGAGTTAAGAAGTTTTTCCGGTGCACTTTCTAAAAAAATAAAAGAGGGAGCGCCAGCAGTTATTGCAGAAATAAAAAAAGCTTCTCCAAGCAAGGGTATAATAAGGAAAAATTTCGATCCAACTGAAATCGCACTCAGTTATCAGGCAGGTGGAGCAGCATGCTTGTCTGTTTTAACAGAAAGCAAATATTTTTTAGGATCAGATGATTATTTGCAAAATGCGAGAAATTCCACATCACTTCCTGTTCTGCGAAAAGATTTTATAGTCGAACCCTATCAGATTTATGAATCTTACGTTTTAGGAGCTGATTGTATTCTCTTAATTGTTGCAGCATTGGATCAGCCTGCATTAATAGATTTCCACGAAATGGCTATAGAGCTAGGGCTTGATATTTTGGTCGAGGTACACAACGAAGAAGAACTAGAGAGGGCAATGCACATAGATAACCCAATGATAGGGATCAATAATAGAAATCTGCATACATTTGAAACAGACATTTTCACTACTATTAAGCTTTTATCTAAAATTCCCAAAAATAGAATTGTCATTACAGAGAGTGGTATTTTGACTCATAAAGATGTTGCCACAATGAGAGGTCATCAAGTCAATTCTTTTTTGATAGGAGAAACATTTATGCGTGCTGATGAGCCTGGATTGAAATTGGCAGAAATGTTCACTAAATACTAGATTTAAATTATCTCGAGGATATTTAATATTATGAAAGCAAAAATTTCATGGAATGGGGAGGCCAGGTTTGAGGCTGAAGCTGAATCTCATCATACTGTGCTTATGGATGGGCCACCAGAGCATGGAGGAAAAAATTCTGGACCACGTCCCATGGAAATGATGTTGATGGGTATAGGTGGTTGTGCAGCTTTTGATGTAGTACATATATTGAAGAAAGCACATCAAAGTATAATTAGTTGTGATGCTCAAGTTGAAGCAGTAAGATCTGAGGAAGTCCCTGCAGGTTTCACTAAAATTCATCTACATTTTATGGTGTCAGGGAATAATATTAAGGAAAATATAGTCTGTAATGCAGTTAAATTATCTGCAGAGAAATACTGCTCTGCATCCATTATGCTGAGTAAAGGTGGTGTCGAAATCACGCATTCTTTTGAGCTCATCTAATTTTTTCCTAATCACCAAAAAGAGGCAGCTTTCGCTGCCTAAATGTTTGAGGGTGAAAATAAAAAAAACTTGAAACTAATTTTCAAAAAGAATACTAAGTGCTAGCCATATATTACTCAAATGTATTAATATTATATAATTAATAACTTTGGAGAATGATTTTGGACACCAAAGCACTCGCTCGTATTGATTTAAACTTATTAGTTGCCCTTCAACGATTACTGGAAGAGGAAAGTGTTACTAAAGCTGCTGAGCGACTTCACATAACACAGCCGGCAATGAGTAAAACACTTCAGCGTTTGCGAGATACATTTGATGATCCATTATTTGTGAGAAGTGGCAGAGGCTTGTCGGCCACCCCGAGAGCAGTTCAGTTAAAGAAGCAGCTTCCTGCAGTTCTTGCTTCTATAACAAATTTGATGGCAAAAGATGAATTTGACCCTTCTACTTTTGAAGGTGAAATTTTTGTTATGTGTGCCGAATTTGTAGCTGTTCAAGTCATGCCGACTTTAATAAAAACTCTTATAAAGGAAGCTCCATTAATGACTCTTAGGTTAGTCGGAGAAAGTATCGATACAAAATGTGCTGGTTTCGAGAAAGGTGATTTAGATTTTTCAATTGAAATTGCACGTTCGTACCACGAAGACTATCATGCAACATCCCTAGGAAGTTTTACATCGGCTGTCTGGATGCGTAAGGATCACCCATTGTCAGGTGATGAGAGTTTGAATTTAAATAGGATACTGGAATACCCTTTTGTGCAGTATGCGCTTTTAAGATCTCAGTCTGGCGACACAATCGAGGAAACACGTTTTGATACGCTGTTAAAAGATAAAGGACAAAAACGAAAAAGTCATTGGTAACGGCACAGCTGATGACTGCATTAAATGTCTTATGCTCAACAGATTCTTTAATGATGGGGACAACAAGCGATCTCAAGATTGATGGGATTATTCGTAAAACGTACCCTAAAGAATTAGAGCTTGATACGACGGTACCTATAGTGCTCGTACAACATTCTAGAACGACAAGATCTTCTGTTCATAGATGGTTAAGAAAAAAAATAATAGATATTGTAGTTCACGCAAGGATACCAACTGAATAGATTATATGAGGTGACTAATTTTTGTCATAGTTTTTGATACTGCTGTCATTAAAGTTTTTGCTGGTAAAGGAAAATTTACTCCTCCAGCCCCCAGCGCTTTTTCTGCGTGACGTGCCTCGTCCCTTAGCATCACTTCCACAATTTTACGACTTTTAATATCACTGGATGGTAATTTTTCGACATGAAGGACCAAATGCTTGCAAACTTGATCTTCAGTTGCCGCAACAAATCCCAGACTTAATTTATCACTAACAAGGCCTGCAAAAGCACCGATCCCAAAAGACATACCATACCATACAGGATTGAATATACTTGGTTTTTGCCCTAATTGAACTACTCGCTCGCGACACCATGCTAGGTGGTCGATTTCTTCTTTGGCTGCATGCTCCATCTCTTGCCTAACAGTATCGAGTTTTGCTGTTAGTGCCTGCCCTTGGTAAAGAGCCTGAGCGCATACCTCACCAGTATGATTTACTCTCATTAGAGCTGCAGATTGTTTTTTTTCTGATTCCGTTAATTCTGGCTCGATTAAATTTTTAGCTGGAGACGGTCTGTTATGCTCAGGATTTTCTGAGGTAATCGTTTTAAGCGCTAAATCTACCTGCGCCAAAAATTTATCGATGGATGAATAATTTCTGGTACTCATAAATACTGACAATTACTTATTATTGGAAATACTATAACAAAATTAAAACTAATGTAGTTAGATGTTTCAATGATAACTGATAAATATATAAATCTAAATGATGGAATTTATTGTATTGATGCAAGGTATATTTGTCCGGGCATCGCCTGCTGTTTTTTGATAGTAGAAGATAACGAAATAGTTATTATAGAAACTGGAACAGCTTTTACAGTAGCGGGTATCGAAGAAGCTTTTCATCACCTTAGTTTAAAAAAAGAAATGGTCCGATATATAATTCCAACTCATGTGCACCTTGATCACGCTGGCGGAGCTGGTGTTTTAATGCAGAAATACACTAATGCACAGCTTGTTATTCACCCCAGAGGGGCCAAACACATGATTAATCCAGACAAGCTAGTTGCTGGATCGAAGGCTGTATATGGAGAGAGAAAATTTAAAGAATTATATGGTGAGGTCGTTCCAGTTCCAGAGAATCGAACGCTTACGATGCAAGATAGAGACAAGATTTATTTAAAAAAAAGAATTTTGGAGTTTCGTCATACACCGGGACATGCGGAACACCATTTTTGTATTTGGGATAAAGTTAGTCAGGGCTGGTTTTCCGGAGATACATTTGGTATTTCATACGAAAAAATAGGAGGTAAGCTAAATAAATTTATTTTTCCTACAACGTCTCCAGTTCAGTTTGATCCAGACAAGCTCTTAGGATCTATAGACTTAATTATGGAATATAAGCCAAAACAGATTTTTTAACTCATTATGGTGTTATAAAAGAGCCCTCTAAACAAGCTAAAATTTTGCGTGAACAAATAGAGTCTTACAGAAAAATTGCCATCGAACTTAGATTTTCATCGAATAGAGAAGAAAAGATTTTCAATGCAATCAAAGTGATGACTATTAGCAATATAGCATCTAAATTCCCATGTTATGATATCAAGATGGTGGAAGATCTATTAGAGCTAGACTTTAAACTAAATGCTCAAGGAATAGATATATGGATATCTAAGCAGAATGAGAAAAATAAAAAAAAATCAACTGAAAAATAGCTTTAATATATGAGCTCAACGTTCTCTCTCCATTGCACGATATCCGATATCATTACGGAAGAACGATCCTTCCCAATGAATCTCTTTAGCAATCTTATATGCTTCTTCTCTTGCACAAGATATATTAGCTCCTAGTCCGACAGCACAAAGTACTCTGCCCCCATTAGTCACAATATTACCATCGACAGTAGATGTCCCTGCATGGAAAACCTTATTATTAGTGGAATTTACTGGCAAACCAGTTATCACATCACCAGTTTTGTATTTGTTAGGGTAACCCCCAGCAGCAATAACAATTCCCAATGCTGCTCTAGTATCCCATTTTATGATGTGGTTACTTAATTTTTTATCTAATGCTGCATTACACAAATCAAGAAGGTCGGACTCAAGGCGCATCATTATCGGTTGTGTTTCCGGGTCACCAAAGCGACAGTTATATTCAATAACCTTAGGTGATCCGTCAGACATGATCATTAGACCAGCATAAAGGAAACCTGAATAGGTGTTACCTTCTTGTGCCATACCTGTGACCGTTGGCTCAATAACTTCATTCATAATACGGTCATATACTTCCTTTGTAACGACTGGCGCTGGAGAATATGCCCCCATGCCACCTGTATTTGGACCTTTATCACCATTATCACGTGCCTTATGATCTTGGGTGGTTGCCATAGGGAGTATATTTTCCCCATCAACAACCACAATAAAGCTAGCCTCTTCTCCATCTAGAAACTCCTCTATGACTATTTGATGACCAGCATCTCCGAAAGCGTTCCCTTCTAACATGTTTGTGGCAGCCTGTTTCGCCTCACTGACTGTTTGTGCAACAACCACGCCTTTACCTGCTGCTAATCCGTCAGCTTTAACTACAATTGGAGCATCCTTTGTATCTAGATAAGCAATAGCTCGCTTTAGTGATGTAAATTTTCTATACTCAGCAGAAGGAATATTATGCCTAGAAAGAAAATCTTTTGTGAAAGATTTGGAACCTTCGAGTTGCGCAGCTTTTTTTGACGGCCCAAAAATTCTTAAATTACGTTCTATAAAAAAATCGACAATACCTTTGACAAGTGGCTGTTCTGGTCCGACTATGGTCAACGAGATTTTATTACCCTTAGCAAAGTTTGCGAGCGCCACAAAGTCATTTGGGTCTATAGCTAAATTCTCTAATTTTTCTTCTAGTTCTATTCCAGCATTACCAGGGGCTACAAAGACTTTATCTACCATTGAATTTTGTGCGATCTTCCATGCCATAGCATGTTCTCGCCCACCAGAACCAATTAGTAAGATATCCATGGATACAGATCCTCCAGATGTAGATTTTTAGTGCCTAAAATGCCTAATCCCAGTAAAGACCATTGCTATATTATGTTCATTAGCAGCAGCAATTACCTCCTCATCACGAACAGATCCACCCGGTTGAATTACACAACTTATACCTATTTTACCAGCATTATCGATGCCGTCTCTGAAAGGGAAGAAAGCATCTGAAGCCATAATAGAGCCTTTAACTTCTAGACCTGCATGATCAGCTTTTATTGCAGCTATTCTAGCTGAATTTATTCGACTCATTTGTCCAGCCCCTACACCAATAGTTCTATTATTTTTTGTATAGACTATTGCATTGGATTTTACCATTTTGGCAATCTTCCAAGCAAAGATCATCTCATCGAATTCTTCATCAGTAGGAATTTTTTTAGTCACTATTTTTAGATCGTCACGAGTGATCATCATATTGTCTTTATCTTGTATCAAAAGACCACTATTCACTCTTTTGAAGTCAAATCCTTGAGATTTTCCTGATCTATTTCCCCACACACCAAAAGTCGAACATTTTTTTTACTAGCAATGATGTGCTTTGCTTGATCAGTAACATTTGGAGCAATAATAACTTCGACAAATTGACGTGCACATATATTCATTGCGGTCTTTTCATCTAGTTTACGATTAAAAGCTATAATACCTCCGAAGGCGGATTCAGGATCGGTGCTGAATGCTAGATCATAGGCAGCGTTCGCATCTTTTGCGATGGCCGCACCACATGGATTAGCATGTTTGACAATTACACAGGCTGGTTTATCAAACTGCTTAACACATTCCAGAGCAGCATCTGTATCTGCTATATTATTGTATGAAAGTTCTTTGCCTTGAAGCTGGATTGCATTGGCAACGCTGGATTTATTGGCTCTTTTTTCTTTATAAAATGCTGCATTTTGATGAGGATTTTCTCCGTAACGCATTTCTTGAGCTTTGATTAACTGGATGTTGTAGGTGTTTGGAAACAAGGATTTTTTATTGTCACTGTTCCGAGCTCCAAAATGATTAGCTATCATACCATCATAAGCGGCAGTGTGTTCAAACGCTTTAACCATCATGCTATAGCGTGTTTCATAGGTAGTGCAACCACCGGTCTTATCTAGTTCTTTAAGCACTACGCCATAATCACTATTGTTAACGACTACAGTGACATCATTATAATTTTTGGCTGCTGACCTAACCATAGTAGGGCCACCGATATCTATGTTTTCAATAGCATTATTCAGATCGCAATTTGGATCCGCAACAGTAGCTTCGAAAGGATAAAGATTCACAACAACCATGTCTATACCCAATATATTGTGGTCATTCATTACCTTATCATCGGTACCTCGACGACCAAGTATTCCGCCATGTATTTTTGGATGAAGAGTTTTTACTCGACCATCCATCATTTCTGGAAACTCAGTATAATCTGAGACTTCACGAACATTAATATCACTCTCTTTTATTAAACGGTAGGTACCCCCCGTAGATAGAATCTCAATCCCCTTAGCATCAAGTGATTGTGCAAAACTAACTACTCCAGTTTTATCAGATACACTTATTAAAACACGTGAAATTTTACGAAGATCGGCCATAGTAAATCCATTAATGGTTTATGCTAATTTGGGTAATGGCTAGATAAGCCCGTACTCCTTGAGTTTTTTTCGTAACGTTCCACGATTTATCCCTAACATTTCAGCTGCCTTACTTTGGTTTTGATTAGTAAATGCAAGTGTTGTTTCCAGAAGCGTCGCTTCTACCTCCTTAAAAACAAGACCATAGAGATTGTGTGTGGATTGATCGTCAAGATCATGAAAATATTCATTCAGAGCATGAACTAAACAATTACGAATAGATCCATATTTACTAATATGCGGTATTTCAGAATCGCTTTGTAATTTTGGCTTAGGTTTGTCACTATCGATCATGCTGCTCTATTCCAGATATTATTTGTTGACCCAAAAAAATCATGCAAACTTTGTAATTGTTTCTCAGGCTTTTCTAATTTAAAAAAATGACTTCGAAATTCTTTACAGTCTGCCAAGACATTAATGTACCAACCAGCGTGTTTCCTGGCAATCCTTGTTCCTAGGTGCTCACCATAATGTTTATGGATAGCTTTGATATGACCAATAACTGTATTCGCTATTTGAATTTGCGAAGGGCTCTTTGAGGCGAATCCTTTTTCAAGATAATGATTTATTTGTTCAAATATCCATGGATTACCTTGAGCAGCTCTTCCAACCATAACTGCTGCTGCACCCGTATAGTCTAATACATGTTTAGCATCTTGGGGAGATGATATATCACCATTTGCAAAAACAGGGATTGAGCAGCTTTCTACTACAGATGCAATAGTGTCATATTCGGCGTTACCTAAAAATCTACATTCACGTGTACGACCATGAATGGCTAGAGCTTTTATGCCAGCATCCTCGGCAATTCGTGCAATACGTATAGCATTACGGTTTTCTGTGCTCCACCCAGTGCGAATTTTTAAAGTAACTGGTATGTCTACAGCGGAGGTTATAGATTTTAATATTCTTTCAACAAGCTTTTCATCTTGAAGCAGAGCTGACCCCGCAGCTCTTTTAAGAACTTTTTTGCCGGACAGCCCATATTTATATCAATAATTTCGGCACCTAGCACAACATTTTGCCGAGCTGCTTGAGCCATTATTTCTGGAACACTTCCAGCAAGCTGAATAGACCTTGGTGAGACTTCTTTGTTCGTAGCTAACCGGTGCTTACTTTTTTTACTATCCCAAAGTGAGATATCTGAAGTCAACATCTCTGAGGTAGTAAGACCTGCACCCATTTTTTTGCATAAGGTTCGGAATGGTAAATCTGTTATACCTGCCATTGGAGCAAGTAAGACCTTACCTTGAATTATATGTCGCCCAATTTTTATCAAACTTTGAAGCCTATATCAATACGCATAATCAACTTAATACTTATTTTCAGAAAACAAAATTAATTTCAATTTAAAGCTTATTCTATTATTAGACTTAAGCCAAGACATCGAATGTTCAAATTTTATATTTTTTTAGAATTTTTATGGGAATTCGAATAGAATTTAGATACCTAATTTCTTTTCTAGATAGTGAATATTAACGCCCCCCATACGGAATTCCTTATCAGAGACAAGGTCTTTTTGAAGGTTGATATTTGTTTCTATACCCTCGATATGAAGCTCATCAAGTGCATTAGCCATTCTAGAAAGAGCACCACATCTATCTTTACCGCGAGTTATAATTTTACCTATCAAGGAATCATAGTATGGCGGAACTGTATATCCAGTGTAAATATGCGAGTCAACCCTGACTCCGTTGCCGCCAGGAGCGTGATAGGCTGTTATTTTTCCTGGACTAGGCATAAATGTAGATGAGTCTTCAGCATTTATTCGGCACTCAAATGCATGCCCCCTAATAACTACATCTTCTTGTTTTATACTCAGTTTTTTTCCACCTGCAATCAACAGTTGCTCTTTCACGATATCTATACCAGTGATCATCTCTGTTACAGGATGCTCGACTTGAATTCGAGTATTCATTTCAATAAAAAAGAATTCACCTTTTTCATAAAGAAATTCGAATGTACCTGCTCCGCGATAGTCAATTTTTATACAGGCTTCAACACAAGCTTTTAAGACTGCATCACGTGCCGCTTCGGGTATATTAGGTGCAGGCGCCTCTTCTATTACCTTTTGATGACGACGTTGTAGGGAGCAGTCTCGATCACCAAGATGAATTGCATTTCCCTTTCCGTCTGCGATTACCTGCACTTCAACATGACGTGGATCCTCTAGAAATTTCTCCATATAGACTGTATCGTCACCAAAAGCAGCTTTAGCTTCGGCTTTAGTTAGCTGAATTGCATCAGATAGTTCCTCCTCGCTGCGCACAACCCGCATGCCTCTTCCACCCCCACCTGCAGCGGCTTTTATGATTACGGGATACCCAACTTTAGCACCAATTTTTTTACTGCGGTCACCATTATTATTAAGCGGTCCATTTGAGCCTGGCACAGTGGGGACACCAGCCTTTATCATGCTTGCTATAGCTGCAACTTTATCTCCCATAGTTCTTATTACAGAAGCTGTTGGACCAATAAATATAAAACCACTTTTCTCAACTTTCTCAGCAAAATCTGCATTTTCAGCAAGAAATCCATAACCGGGATGTACTGCCTGAGAGTTAGAGATCTCCATAGCGCTAATAATTGCTGGCACATTAAGATAACTCTGAGTAGACGAGTTGGGCCCTATGCAAATTGATTCGTCTGCAAGTAATACATGCTTGAGATTTGCATCAGCTTTAGAATGTACTGCAACGGTTTTTATGCCAAGTTCTTTACAGGATCTAAGAATCCTTAGGGCAATTTCACCACGATTAGCAATAAGGACTTTTTCCAGCATAGCTATAGTTCCTATTCTTTATAGTTTAAATAATAGTAATCATTGGCTGATCAAATTCAACTGGTTCACCGTCTTTAGTCAAAATTTCCCCAATAACACCAGCTTTATCAGCTTTGATCTGATTCATCATTTTCATAGCTTCTATAATACAGAGTATGTCGCCATTATTTACTTGCTGGCCTTCCTCGACAAAAACTTTTTCTCCA
Source organism: Cellvibrionales bacterium (assembly GCA_038143955.1). Classification (GTDB taxonomy): domain Bacteria; phylum Pseudomonadota; class Gammaproteobacteria; order Pseudomonadales; family Porticoccaceae; genus Porticoccus. Next base: position 1,211,652 of record JAYQMT010000005.1, on the reverse strand, counting down.
GGTGCGGACGACCTATAAAATGTTCCGACCATAGGCGATTTAATAATATGCCCATTAATTGATGCATTTGTTGCACTGGAGACTTTCTCATTAACTTCTAACGTTGGTGGCGTATTCAATGTTTGTGTGGTAGCAGGTAAAGGGCTGGTAGCTTGTGAAATAGTTACCTGACCACCGCGACTGATTCGAATAGATTCTTCGGACTCTTTAATCTCTAACTCATTGATATCAGAATCTTCAATTAATTCGATTAATTTTTTTATTTTTCGAATATCCATCTGTATTTTCTCCAAATGGTAAATTATTATTTATGACTCTAGCTGAACCAGAGCCGCATTTAATGCTAATTCATAGCTAAGGCTTCCAAAGCCACAAATAACACCTGTTGCTATATCAGAAAAATAAGACGATTGTCTGAATTCTTCTCGACCATGTATGTTCGATAAGTGAACCTCAATGAAAGGAATACCTGTTCCCAGCAACGCATCACGAAGAGCAATACTAGTATGTGTAAATGCGGCAGGATTTATAATAATAAATTGTACGCCCTCTTTTTTTGCAGTATGAATTCTATCTATAAGCGTGTGCTCTGAGTTACTTTGTAATGCTAAAAGTTGATGTTTTTTTTCTTTGCAAGCATTCATCAGTTCTTGGTTTATTTCTTCTAGACTTTTGTTGCCATATAAATCTGGCTCTCTAGTTCCTAATAAATTTAAGTTAGGGCCGTGAATTACTAATATAGTAGCCATGTTTTACCTGCGAACTTTGTTATATAGGTATTTTAGTAAGTTGGAAATTTTCAACTTACTAGAAGTCTGCATTAAAATATACAAACTGTCCAATATTTTGAATTTTTGACACTAATAGCAACAAATTTAAGTAAAATGCGGGATATATCGATAAAAATTTTCCATAATCTTTTTCAAATTTTTGTAATTTCGTGTGAAATTCAAGGAATCTAGATGCAGTTTTATTGTTTTTAATAAAAAATACACAAAATCTACCTTATATTCCTCGAAAAAACATCTATCATGTCGCTAATTTTTAAAATTTGTGGAAGTATGATGGGTTCAGCCTCTCCTGAAGGATAAAAAAGATATAGCGGAACACCGCTTCTATTATAATAATTTAATAATTCGGTAATTTCTGGGTTATATTTAGTCCAATCTGCTTTAAGGTAAATGATATTTTTTTTATTCAAAATATCGGAAAAATCATTTGTCTTTAGCACCATTTGCTCGTTTACCAAACAGGTGATACACCAGTCAGCAGTCAGGTTAATGAAAACTGAATCTCCATTTTCCAGTAATACACTTAATCTTTCTTTTGAGTAAACCTCCCATAAGTTATCTGTGTCTTGATTTTTTTCGTTCCAGATTGGTAAAAATATTGCTAAGGCAAATAATACTACGGTTAATATCTTGGTCATTTTGTTCTTGTAGATTTTATGAAGCCAGATGGCAAACAATATCAAAACAATGCCACATAAGATTGCGGCAACTACATCGCTATTAGTTTGTCTGCCTAAAACCCAGATCAACCAAACAGCGGTTAAGTATAGTGGGAAGGCTAAAAATTGTTTAAAGCGGTCCATCCATACCCCCGGCTTTGGTAACCAGTTTGATAGGTTAGGCAAGCAGGTAATAGCTAGTATAGGGAAAGCCATACCTAGACCTAAAAAAATAAATGTACTTATTGCAATCATCGAAGACTGGGTTAAAGCAAAACCAAGTGCTGTCCCCATAAAAGGTGCAGTACAAGGACTTGCAACAACAGTCGCTAGTAGCCCGGTCATGAAAGAAGATGATAAATTATTACCTTGAGTCGTTTTTTGACCCCATCCCATAATACTATTACCCAACGTGAACCAACCAGATAGACTTAGCCCTATGAGGACAAACAAGTACACTATGAATACTACGAAAATTGGCGATTGAAGCTGAAAACCCCATCCTAGGCTTTCTCCTGTATCTCTTAAGATCATTAAAAGTGATCCAATAAGAACAAAACTGAACAGTACACCAAAAGTATATGCTAACCCATGAAGATACTTGTTATTATGAGTCGCATCTAAAGTAGCAAGATTGAGTATTTTTATAGAAAGAATTGGAAAAACACAAGGCATAAGATTGAGAATTAAGCCACCCAAAAAAGCAAATAAAAGCACCACATACAGAGATAAATTTTTAGTCTCCATCGAGTTTATTTTTTTATTTAATTTCACATCTTTTTTTATGGATTGATGCTGCTTAAATTTTTCCTCTAGCAATGCTATAGATTTGCTAGAGTCAAAAAAAACAGTTTGACGCTGGACTGGGTAACATAAACCAGCATCGGCACAGCCTTGAGATTCAATAATAATTTTTTTAGTAGAAATATTCAGGGGTACAGAAAACTTTGTATATCCATAATAAACCTCTAAATCTTTTTTATAATACTCGTCATAGATAAGTCTCCCGCTGGCATAACTGGGTTTATACATTATTAAATCGTCATTATGGTCAAAAATTTTGAACCGATTTTTATATAGGTAATAACCAGGTGCTATAAGCCAATCAAGGACAAGTTGATCATCTTCAATTATGGGATTAAGTTGAAAGGCTTCCTTCACTTTCAAGAATTCAGTTTTTTCAAAGAGTGCAGTGTTAGTCGAATTATTTTCAACGGGAAAAGCTATTGAGTCAGATATAAAAAATAGAGCAATCGCCAAAGTAAGCATTTGACGACCATATAGATATGAAAATTCTTTTAGTACTTTATAAATCATTGAAGTCGTTAATTGCCTATATAAAAAAAGCACCATATCTAAAATACAAATACTATTGGTACTAAATTGATTCTAAATTAAAAAACAATAATATTTTAAAACAATAGTTTATAATTAAATACAGCGATATAAAATTTTTATGAGGATTTTAAAATTGAACATACAACAAATATCAAAATACTTACTTAGCTCAGCAGTACTTTTTCTAACTAACGCTGCTGTAATAGCAGAACAGGACGATTCTTTAGCTATAAGTGTTATTGACGGATATATAAGAGAAATGCCACCAGGACAGGATATAACGGCTGCTTTTATGACTTTAGAGAACTCAACATTAGGTATGTGTCGACTTACTATGGCATCTTCTATTATCGCGGAAAAAATAGAAATCCATGGTCATTTCTATAAGGATGGCATGATGTCTATGCGCCCTATTGAAGGAATAGATATTCCACCAAAAAAGAGCATTTCTCTGAAACCTGGCGGTTACCATTTAATGTTGTTTGGTTTAAAGGAAGAATTAAAGAAAAATGCCCAACATGAAATTACCCTTAATTTTTTAGGATGTCCAACTTCAACCTTTAAAGCGGACGTAAGAAGTGTGCTTCAGCATAAACACCATCATTAGGTCTACAAAGAGTAGCTACTGAAAAAATTTCTTTGATCTGCTGATATTGCTTAGAGTTCAATCTGGGACCTTGCTGACTCACAACATACGAGGCTGCTAAGGCTGCAAAATTTCCTGCAGTCTTGTAGTTATAACCTTGAGTGATAGCATATAAAAAGGAACCTGCAAATATGTCTCCAGCACCATTTGTATTTATTGCATTAGCTGGACAAACACTAATATCAAATTGATCTTTACCATCAAAAACTATTGCGCCCTTATTGCCCAGAGTAACCACATAAGTGTTAGCCGATTTCTTCAGTAGTTTCAGGGATCCATTTAGGTCAGAACAGTTTGTCCAGCTTAAGGCTTCTGCTTCATTACAAAATAAAAGATCGATCCCCTCATCGATTATCTCTTCAAGACCATCCTTGAAAAATGAAACTATCGTAGGGTCGGATAACGTAACTGCAACTTTCACACCCTTTTTTTTAGCTATTTGACGTGCTTTGACAGCTGCTTTTTGGCAGCTGTCTGTTGACACAAGATAACCTTCAATATAGATATATTCAGAGTTACTAATTGCTTTTGGGCAAAGATCTTTAGCGGAGAAATTTGCACTTACACCCAAATTTGTACTCATTGACCGCTCAGCATCTGGAGTTATCAAGACCAAACACTTACCAGTAAGACCAACGGTTGAAATATTATTATTGAATTCAACACCAGAACTCTTTAGATCATTTAAGTAAAAAATGCCATTATCATCATTTGCCACTCTGCATGAATAGAAGACTTCCCCGCCGAATTCACTAACAGCAATTATAGTATTGGCAGCTGAGCCACCACTAGCACGATATGAGCTCGCTATTTTTTTTTGCAAATAACAGGTGAGCTCATTTTGGCGATCTGTATCAGCCAGGCACATCAATCCCTTATCTATTTTCAAATTGTTTAAATCTTTGTCTGATACTTGTATTTCCGTATCAAGAAGTGCTGCGCCGATACCATAAACATTATATTTAGACATATTTTTTCTTAATTTAATAAATTATTTCATGATTTCTCAACATTATTACTCAAAGCTTCAACACGATTTAATAATAACTAGAATTATGTACGAAAGACGCGATCATTTCACTAAGAGTATTAATTTATAGCTTTTATTTTTAGCTACAGTTTTTATATGCAGAAATTCACTTGTATATTTTTCAAGTGGTATAAAGCAGTTAACAACGAATAAGGCCATGCCTCCTTTTCTCAAATGTAGGTAACTACTGTGAGCAAATTTTTTAGTTAGTCGCTCATCAATAGCAAAACCTTTATGGAAGGGTGGATTACATATTACCGCATCAAATGATTTTTTTATATTTTGAGCGCAATCGTCTGCTATAACCTCGCCATTAATATTGAGTTTTAAAAAATTCTCTGTACAAGCCAATATTGCAGCAGCATTATTGTCGGTTGCAATGATTTTAGCCTTCGTATGCTTGTTAAGCAGAGCAGATAAATATCCGTACCCACAACCAAGGTCTAAAATATTTTGTGGTGGCTCATCAAAAAGAGTTAAAAAATCCGCAATAAAGTTACCTAGGAGTTTACTGCCATTATCTATTTTTCCCCACCCAAAAATCCCAGGCTTGCTTACTAAATAATGATCAAGATATGGGATACATGCTCTTAGTTTTGAATAGTTTTCATCATGAGCTTCAATTTTTGATGTCTCTTTGTTTTCTTGGATTGATCGGGTAGCAGTACCTAAATAAATAGAACCATTCTTTTTTATTTGAATCAAAGACCCAAAAGATTTGGCTGCTTTTTCAGCATAAGATTTAATACCATCATTTTTTTTTCCCACATAAAATAAGCTTCCCCTTATCACAAAGCAATCGCTCAACATTGTCGATAATATGATGAGTGACAGCCTTTTCTTTAGAAACTCTATAGAAAATTTGAGAAAAATTCCTATCATCAAAAACTGATAAATCAAAATCATTAAAAAAAACTTTAAGATCGCTAGCTTGCAATCTTTCATACACATCAAAACGGTTAGTTAAAATCACTATTTTTTGAGAGACCAATAACTCTATATCGGATTCTTTAATATTTTCATCGATAATATACAACCAATTTTCAGATACATCCTTAGTCTTTTTTTCGATCAGATCTAGGTACATGTTGCTTATTTTCCATCATAAATAATTTTTAGGTCTAGTAAATCAAACTTTAGTAAAGGAGTTCATACTAATCATAATTTTGTAAAGATTAATTTCGTAGACTGATTATTCTCCAGTCAAGATCAATAGCTTTTTCTTTGAGTTTTGGACAAGGGTCTACAGCCACAGGATTTTCCACTAGCTGAAGAAGGGGAAGATCGTTAATGGAGTCACTGTAAAAAGTACTCCCTTTTAAACTAGCATTTGAGGTTCTTAACCAATTGATTAACCTTGAAACTTTGCCTTTACCGAAACTTGGTATTCCTGATACCTTACCAGTATATGTGTTATTGTACTCTTCAAGTTCGGTAGCAATAATATTCTTGATACCAAGTTTTTTGCATATAGGCTCCACTACAAAGTAATTTGTAGATGTGATAATCATAAGTACATCTTCTTTGGATTTATGGCTTTCTATAAGTTTTTCTGCCTTAGGTAACCACATTGTCTGGACAATGTTTTCCATAAATTCTTGATGCAAGTCATTGAGCTCAGGTCGAGATAATTTTGTAAATGGTGCCAATGCAAATTCTAGATAGTTATAAATGTCTAACTTTCCATTTTGATAATCTTTATAAAACTGGTTATTTTTCCTTCTAAAATAAATAGGATCCACAATTTTCTTAATCACTAAAAATTCTCCCCAGCTATAGTCACTGTCACCACCAATGAGAGTATTGTCTAGGTCAAACATGGCCAAAGGCATTTTAAGTATCCAATTTATATATCAATGAAGTGTAGCTTAACGATAGATTGACTTGTCCTCAATAGGATACTTAATGTAATTTGCATGTTAAAGTAGGTAATTGAATTATTTAGCATATTTATTATTTATGAGGCTAGATGCCTTGATAAATTTTATAATGAGAGATTATATTGTGGTTGATAAAGATGGTTTTAGGTCAAATGTTGGAATTATAATTTCCGACGGTATAGGCAAGTTACTTTGGACTAAGCGTATTAAACAAAATTCTTGGCAGTTTCCACAAGGTGGTATTGACGAAGGGGAGTCTATCGAGACTGCACTGCACCGAGAGCTGTACGAAGAGGTGGGGCTCGAAGCTAGTGATGTAGATATTTTGGGTTGCACCAAAGGCTGGCTGCATTATCGTTTACCTAAAAACATGCAACGAAAAAATCGAGCCCGCTATTTGTAGGACAAAAACAAAAATGGTTCTATTTAAAGCTTTTGGTAGATGAAAAGAAAATATCTTTTGATTGTAGCCATCATCCCGAATTTGATGATTGGGCATGGGTAAGTTATTGGTATCCTGCAAATCAGGTGATAGAGTTTAAGAGGAATGTTTATTGCAAAGCCTTAAAAGAATTTTCTTCACTTCAGTCCAGCATTGAAAAAAAGCAGAATTACATTCAAGAGTAATAAAATAAAATGTCTATGCTTGAGTCATTAAGGAGAATCGTCCAAGAAGCCAATGCAGCTAAAGATTTTAACGAAGTCCTGACTGTAATAGTTAATCAAGTTAAGAGGTCTATGGATACCTCTGTTTGTTCTATTTATCTTCACGATTCAAAAAATGATAGTTACGCACTGATGGCAACTGACGGACTTAACGAAGAAGCTATAGGTAAAGTTAATTTATCTTCAGATGAAGGGCTAGTTGGGTTAGTAGCTTCGCGTGCTGAGCCGATAAATCTTGAGGAAGCTTCTGCTCACCCCAAGTTTTCATTTCATCCAAATACAAACGAACAGTTATTTCACTCTTTTTAGGATCTCCAATTATACATCAAAGAAAGGTTCTTGGTGTTCTGGTTGTGCAAGATGAGATTCCCCGCCGATATGATGAAAGTGAGGAATCGTTTCTTGTCACTGTTGCTGCTCAATTGTCCGGTGTGATTGCTCACGCAGATGCAACCGGTGAGCTAAATATTGCCCTTTACCCACAAGATAAGTCTATTAATGAAAGAATTTATTCTGGTGTGGCCAGTGCACCAGGTATTGCTGTTGGCAATATTTTAGTCATGAACTCCAATACCTCATTAAAAGCAGTGCCCATGAGGAAAGCTGAGTCTGTCGATAATGAGCTTACTCAATTTCGAAAAGCCATGAGCTTAGTGAAAAGTGACATGCGTGCTTTAGACAAAAGTATGGTTGGGATTTTAAGTGATCAAGAACGAGCGCTATTCGATGCCTATGTTTGTATGCTGGATGACCAGGCACTGGGTGGCGAAGTCATAGTACTAATTAATGAGCATGGATTAAGCGCTCAAAGTGCTTGGGCTCAGGTAGTTTTAAATCATATAAACATGTTCGAGAGCATGACGGATTCATACTTACGTGAGAGAGCTTCTGATCTTGAGGATCTGGGCCGTCGGGTTCTTTCGTATCTTCAAACTGCAGAGCCAAGCCGTAAAAAATTTCCAGATAATATTGTTTTAGTAGGCGAAGATCTATCAGCTGCATCTTTCGCAAGTGTGCCGATTGAAAAAATTATTGCTATTACATCTGTGAAAGGTTCCCGAAATTCGCATCTTGCAATACTGGGCCGTGCTATAGGAATACCTACAGTTATGGGCGCAGTTGATTTACCTTGGAGTAATCTCGATGGGAAAGAGGCTATAGTAGATGGACATAATGGAAACATTATCATTAGCCCTGGGTCTGAATTAAGAAAAACTTATCAAGAACAGGTCTTAGAAGAAAAGCTATTAGTTGAAAATCTTGAAAGACTCACCGATGAACCGTGTGAAACAATTGATGGGTATAAAGTCTCTCTTTGGGTAAATACTGGACTACGAATTGACTCTATGCTTTCACTTGATAGAGGAGCAGAGGGAGTAGGACTTTATCGAAGTGAAATCCCATTTCTAATGCTTGATCGTTTCCCATCTGAGGAAGAACAACGGAAATTCTACCGAGAACAGTTAGAAACATTTTCCCCCAGACCAGTAACTATGAGAACTTTAGATATTGGTGGTGACAAAGACTTACCTTACTTCCCAATCAAGGAGGACAATCCATTTCTTGGTTGGAGGGGCATCAGAGTATGCCTAGATCACCCAGAGATTTTTTGGTTCAACTTAGAGCAATGCTAAAAGCAAGCGAAGGCCTAAATAATCTAAGCTTATTACTACCTATGATATCGAGTCTAGCTGAGTTGGAGGGATCGTTAAAACTTATCGACCAAGTTTATGACGAGCTCACAAGTGAAGAAGGATATAGTTTGCAAAAGCCATGGTTGGGTGCAATGATAGAAGTTCCAGCCGCTGTTTATCAGATAAAAGAATTTGCTAGAAAAGTTGATTTTCTCTCTGTAGGCACTAATGATTTAACACAGTATCTTTTAGCTGTTGATCGAAATAATCCACGAGTTGCAAGCCTTTACGATGTCTTTCATCCCAGTGTTCTGAGAGCTTTGAAAACAGTTGTGGATGGTGCGAAAGAGGAGCATACCCCCATAAGTGTGTGTGGTGAAATGGCTGGAGACCCGATCGGTGCAGTATTACTAATGGCTATAGGTTTTCCTGTTCTTTCTATGAGCGCCACAAGTTTATTGAGAGTTAAGGGGATATTGCGTCAAATCAGTTTAACTGACGCAAAGGACCTTTTTAATGACGTTATTTCAATGTCAGATGGGCACTCGGTCAGAAGTCACATGGAGAATGCACTTCGAAAAAATTTAATATCAGGTCTTGTTAGCCGTAAAGTCCCACACTGATTTTTTGTTAGTTGCCTAGTTTTTGAGGTTTGTTAATGTTGAAAGCTTTCATAATTTTAACGATGTTCTCATCAGTAGTATTATCATTATGGTAATTTTCAGCTAAAGTTGTTCTATGCTAATTTACCCAGAAATTAATCCCGTCATATTTTCTTTCGGACCGCTAAAAGTACATTGGTACGGTTTAATGTATTTGCTTGGTTTTTTCGCTGCTTGGAGAATAGCGCTTGCTCGTTCCAAATCATCGAAATCTCCGATCTGCCGGAATCAAGTTGAAGACTTAATCATTTACAGTGCTTTTGGTGTAATCTTAGGCGGTAGATTTGGTTATGTGCTTTTCTATAATTTTGAAGAATGGCTTGCGGATCCACTTTGGTTATTTCGAATATGGGAAGGGGGAATGTCTTTCCATGGCGGCCTATTGGGGGTCTTATTTGTTATTTGGATCTTTGGCAGAAAAATAAATAAGCCATTCTTAGCTTTAGCTGACTTTGTAGCTCCTCTTGTCCCGATTGGTCTTGGTCTTGGCCGATTAGGTAACTTTATGGGTCAAGAGCTATGGGGCAGACCAACCAACTCATGGACGGGGATGATTTTTCCAAATGATCCCCAAAAATTGACTAGGCATCCATCACAGCTCTATGAGTTTTTTCTAGAAGGGCTGTTGCTTTATATCATCCTTATTACTGTTTCAAGAAAAACACGATCAACAGGTTTTGTCGGAGGTTTATTTTTAACACTATATGGTAGCTTTAGGTTTTTTGTCGAATTATATCGAGCACCCGATGTTACTATTGGTTTCGATTTCTTTGGGTGGATGACAAGAGGACAGCTACTTAGCCTGCCAATGATAATTATTGGTATCATAATTATTTTATGGAGTTATTCTATTACGAACCAAGCTAACAAGTCTATTGAGGAAGGAAGCAAAAACTGATATGAAACAATATTTAGATTTAATGCGGCATGTAAAAAATAACGGCATTCGAAAAGAAGATCGAACCGGAACCGGGACAATCAGTGCTTTTGGCTATCAAATGCGCTTCGATCTTAGCGAAGGATTTCCTCTTGTGACCACTAAGAAAGTTCATTTAAAATCGATTATATATGAGCTGCTTTGGTTTATTCAGGGCGATACTAATATAAAATTTCTAGTAAAAAATGGCGTGAATATTTGGAATGACTGGCCATTTCAAAACTGGTTAAAAGAAACAAAACAAGATAAAAAATACAGCATGTACTCGCAAGCCTGGCGAGATAAAATGAAAGAATTTATAGAGAGAATAAAGGAAGATAAGAAGTTTTCTGATCAATATGGAGGTCTAGGACCTGTTTATGGGCAACAGTGGAGAAATTTTCAAGGAATTGATCAACTAAATGGGCTCATCAATGATATTAACAAGTCCCCTGATTCCAGAAGATTGATCATTTCAGCTTGGAATCCAAGAGATATTCCTGTTATGGAAAAATCTGGATTACCACCTTGCCATACTTTATTTCAATTTTATGTAGCAGAAGGAAAGCTTTCTTGTCAGCTATATCAAAGAAGTGCTGATGTTTTTTTAGGCGTACCGTTTAACATAGCATCTTATGCATTATTAACGATGATGATTGCACAAACTACAGGTTTAAAGTTAGGAGATTTTGTGCATACTTTTGGAGATGCCCACCTATATGTCAATCATCTAGAACAGGTAGAAGAACAGCTTAGTCGAAAACCGCACGCTTTACCTAGTATGCAAATTAACCCATTAGTTACCAATATTTTTGATTTCCAGTATATAGATTTTCAGCTCAATAATTATGATCCACAGCCGGCAATACCAGCAAGAGTAGCAGTATGATGATAAAAATTAATCTCTCAATAATTGTTGCTATGGCAAAAAATAGAGTGATAGGAATTAATAACCAGCTTCCTTGGCGGCTACCAGAAGATTTAAAATATTTTAAATCCGTTACCATGAACAAACCAATTGTAATGGGAAGAAAAACTTTCGAGTCTATTGGCAGACCATTACCAGGAAGACTGAATATCGTTATTACGCGCAATACTAGTTGGTGCTTTAATGGAGTTAAGGTTGCCTCATCACTTGATCAAGCTAAGGATTTGGCGATATCAACTCGAGGCTTTAAACCTGAAATAATGATTATAGGTGGATCTGAAATATACAATAGTACAATAAAATACGCAGATCGGTTGTATATTACCAGAATAGAAGACTCTTTTGAGGGAGACACTTTTTTCCCTATGTTTGATGAAAAAAACTGGAAAGAAGTTGAACGCAAAAACTCTCAAGAAAAAACAGACATACCTTATTTCTTTCAAGTGTTAAAGAGAATATAACGGCCACACTCAAGTCAATTTTAGTTTAAGGCTTTTTTGACTTCACTATCTACAACATAAGACACCTAATACAAAAAGTATCTTATGAATTTAATGATACTAATATAGGTGTGATCTGAGAGATTAATAGCCTCAGATCTTCTTACAGAAAATCTTAGAATTTCTTTGAAAATTATATAGGGACTGACGCTCTGCAGGAAGCTTTTCTATTGAAGATTCCTTAAAACCATGCTCTAAAAACCAGTGGCTAGCTTGAATAGTAAGAGCAAATAGCTTACTAATTTTCATTTCAGAAGCTTTTTTTCAATAACTTCCAGGAGTTGCCCTGCATGACCCTGATTCATCAGATCTGGGTGCGTTACTATACATGCTAATTCTGCTGAACATTGATCAGCTAGAGGATATAGGGCACAACAGCATATAATAGAACCCTCTGTGTTCTCTAAAACAGTAAATTTTGTAATTTCTAACTCTAGTAGTTCGCGAGATCGTTTTACAAGGGCTCCATTTTTTTCTTGAGGCTCAATAAGCTTTAAAAGATCACCAATATCGTCAATAGCGGCTTGACGGATTAACCCAATGCTATTCTTTAAAATCAGCGTACCATTCCCATCTCTTGTGAAAAGCTCCTGTAAGAGCGCTCCATTTGCTGTATAGCTCACAATATGGCTTCGACTTACATTATTCTTACATGCCTCAAAGCAAGATTTAAGAGCTTGCTTTTGCTCGGAGTAATTGCCAAGGTTGTCGAGGTATTTTTGAGCTTCACTGATCGATAAAGTTCTGAGTAGTTTTCCATTTTCATCCTGGATGCCCTCATTTTGGGTGAATATAATTAATTTTTCCTCTTTTAAATTAATAGCAGCTTGAACAGCTAGATCTCTATAATCTAGACTAAAAACCTCTCCTGAGGGCGAATAACCAATTGGTGATAACAATACAATCGCATTGTCTTCAAGCTGTTTATGTATGCTCAGCGTATCTATTCGGCGTATTTCCCCTGTATACTGGAGGTCAATGCCTTCTTTTATACCAGCTGGCTTAGCTATAATAAAATTTCCGCTAACAACTTTTATCTTTGAGTTATGCATTGGAGAACTTGCAACTCCACTGGAAAACATAGCTTCTATATTGATTTTAGTGCTACCTATTGCATCTTTTATCAATGACATCGAGAAGCGATCAGTTACAGAAGTCTGTATATCTGAACTTTTATGTTTGCCTAAAAATTTATTTTGGTTATTTGGTTGATATTTAATCCCATGCACAAGTACAAGTTTAATACCCATACTTTGCAAAAGAGCAATATCAAGAATTATGTTGCTAAAATTTTCGTGACACATCGCTTCTCCACCTAAGGCCAGCAAGAAAGTTTTACCTCTATGGCTATTAATATAGGGAGACGTATTTCTCAAAAATTTTACATATTCAGCTATTTTATTTTTTTTACTTGACGCCATTGCTAGCTCTTAATTTTTGGTTTTTTGTATCAAACTGCATTATAGGTAACGCTGACCGCAAAACATAGGATCTTATGAGACTTAATATAAAATAATGGATTCATTAATTTTATTGCAACTATATGGGTTTTATAAGAATACTTAGGCTATTACATAATGCATATATTTCAAAAGTATATAAATAATTTTTTTTCATCGGGCTTTGTCTTTATTATGCCTACAGTTGGAGGCTATAATTGTTAATTAACGTGTATAGTGGACATATACAATTTTAAAATTTTATTTAGGAGTATGAAATGTCATTTGCCGATAGAGATGGCTGGATTTGGTTTGATGGCGAAATGGTTCCTTGGCGTGAAGCGAAAGTACATGTTTTGACTCATACACTCCACTACGGTCTTGGAGTTTTTGAAGGTGTTCGAGCATATGATACTGAAAGAGAAGGAGCCGCTATTTTTCGTTTGCATGATCATACTGATCGCTTATATCGTTCTGCAAAGATCTTAAATATAGATATACCTTTCAGTAAAAAACAAATTAACGAAGCTCAAAAGTTAGTTGTTCGTGAAAATAAACTTAAAGAAGCCTATCTAAGGCCTATGGTATTTTTAGGATCTGAAGGAATGGGACTTCGTGCAGAAGGACTAAAAGTACATGCAATAGTCGCCGCTTGGGATTGGCCATCATATATGTCACCTGAGGCCTTAAAGAGCGGTATAAAGGTTCGCACATCATCATATACCAGACACCACCCTAATATTACGATGACTAAAGCAAAGGCCAACGGAAATTATATTAACTCTATGTTAGCTTTAAGAGAGGCTTTAGACTGTGGTTGTGAAGAAGCTTTAATGCTGGATGTCGATGGTTTTATTGCTGAAGGTAGTGGTGAAAACGTTTTCATAGTAAGAGATGGAGTTGTTTACACACCAGAACTAAGTGCTTGTCTTGATGGCATTACTCGAAAAACTGTAATAAATTTAGCTGAAAAAGCCGGCTGTAAAATTGTCGAAAAGCGCATTACACGTGATGAAGTTTATGTTGCTGATGAGGCATTTTTTACTGGTACAGCAGCCGAAGTACTGCCAATTAGCGAGCTGGATGGTAGAAGTTTGGGTGCTGGCCATCGAGGCCCATTGACCGAACTAATGCAAAAACAGTATTTTGATTTAGTGCGAGGTAAGATACCTGAGTATTCAGACTGGCTTGCACCTGTAGCAAAATGAAACTTATAATTTCTTCTAGAGCCAATAATAGTTTATATAAATATGGCATCTGAAAAGAAAGTAATAGCAAAAAAAATACTCGTCATAGGCCCCTCATGGGTGGGTGATATGGTGATGGCCCAATCATTATTTATATTGCTTAAACAACAAAATGTTGACGTATCAATAGATGTTTTGGCCCCCAGTTGGAGTCAACCAATACTAAATCGTATGCCTGAGGTATCCCGAGCGATTGATATGCCTATTGGTCATGGGATTTTTAACTGGAGGCTTAGACGGCAAATTGGAATTAAGCTCCGGACAGAGAAATACACACAAGCAATAATTTTACCTAATTCTTTAAAATCAGCACTTATTCCATGGTTCGCAAAAATTCAACACAGAACAGGTTGGAAAGGGGAAATGCGCTATGGATTAATAAATGATATTCGTGGCTTGAAAAAAAAATCCTACCCATTAATGGTTCAACGTTTCGCTGCGCTCGCTTTAGCCAAAGATACAATTTTACCCAAATCTATAGTACCTCCGGCGTTAAAATCTTCTAAAGATAGAGCGGTAGACCTCATTAAAAAATTAGAATTAAATTGCGATCGTAAGATTTTAGTTTTATGTGCAGGAGCAGAATTTGGTCCCTCCAAACAATGGCCAGCAAAATATTATGCTGAAGTTGCATCAAATAGAATATCTGAAGGATGGCAAGTTTGGCTACTAGGCTCAGGTAGAGATAAACAAGTCGGCCAAGAAATTATCAACTATTTATCTCAAAGTGACCGCGACTGGTGTTATAACCTTGCCGGTTTAACTCTGCTAGATGAAGCAATCGATTTATTGTCAGTTGCCAATATTGTAGTTACTAACGATTCTGGATTGATGCATATATCGGCAGCTGTAGACACACCATTAATTGTTTTATATGGATCAACTTCACCGCACTTCACTCCTCCACTCAACAATAAGGCTGTTGCATTATCTATTCCTGTAGAATGTGGTCCCTGTTTTAAGAGAATATGCCCCATAAATAGTATGAAATGCTTAAATGACCTAACTCCAGCTAAAGTGATTTCTGAGCTATTAAGATTGGTGGGTGGTAAATGAAAAGAGTTTTAATAGTAAAAACCTCTTCATTAGGCGATATTGTTCATACCCTTCCTGCTCTGTATGACGCTAGTCTTGCTATTCCAGATATTAAGTTTGATTGGGTCGTTGAAGAAAATTTTTCTTACATACCCCACTTGAACGATCAAGTGGATCAAATTATCCCTGTTTCCATGAGAAGGTGGCGTAAGAATATTTTTAAATTTTGGAACTCAAAGGAGCATTTAGAGCTAAAGAGAAAACTCAGCTTGTATCCCTATGATGCTATAATCGACGCTCAAGGCCTTTTCAAAAGTGCATGGCTCACTAAGCAGGCACATGGAGATAGATATGGTTTTGATAAGGCTTCCGCAAGAGAATCAATAGCATCATTTTTTTATGACCATCGATTCAGTATACCCAAAGATATTCATGCAGTTGAACGAACTCGTATTTTATTCTCAAAGTCATTAGGTTATCAGTTAAATTCAAGTATAGGAAATTACAATCTTTTTTCCAGCCCAGGAAATAATCAATATGTTGTTTTAATGCATGGCACAACTTGGCCTTCCAAACATTGGCCAGAAGAATCTTGGATAGCATTGAGTCGTTTGCTCGAAACAGCTGGCTATAAAGTTTTTTTACCATGGGGTAATAATCAAGAAAAATCACGTGCAGAACGAATCGCTGATATTTCTGGAGCTGAAGTTCTCCCTAAAATGACACTAACAGAAATAGTTTTTTTACTGAAAAAGGCTTCCGGATGCATTTCTGTTGATACTGGCCTAGGACACCTTTCTTCTGCTCTAGGTATCCCTACGCTAGGTATTTTTGGCCCAACAAACCCTCTTTTAACTGGTTTGTATGGTCCAGACCAAAAAAGTCTTTTATCTAATTCTCCTTGTTTGTGTATGTCCAAAAAGTGTCCATTTTCACTAAAAGTAGATAGGTCATGCCATGGTTTTCAGGGGCTTACAGCAAACATAGTTTTCGAAAATTTTATAAAGTTAATAAAAAAGAATATTGTTATCGATGATCTTGAGGCCACTATAAAAAAGGAGATATTCAAATAAATGAAGCTAGCAATTTGTTTGTACAAGTATTTCCCGTTTGGAGGCATGCAAAGGAATTTTCTAAAAATCGCTGAGGAGTGCTCAAAGCGCGGACACAGAGTTACTGTATATACACTTGAATGGGAGGGTGAAAAGCCTGAATTTTTAAAAATCGTGATTATTAAAACAGATGCCATTAGAAATATAAAAAAATACCAATTCTTTTCTAGATGGCTCAATGAAAATCTGAAACATGAATCCATAGACTTGGTCATAGGTTTCAACAAAATGCCCGGCCTCGATGTTTATTATTGTGGCG
The DNA here is from genome assembly GCA_038143955.1 of Cellvibrionales bacterium. Classification (GTDB taxonomy): domain Bacteria; phylum Pseudomonadota; class Gammaproteobacteria; order Pseudomonadales; family Porticoccaceae; genus Porticoccus. The sequence goes on along the minus strand of JAYQMT010000005.1, from coordinate 1,194,910 downwards.
ATCCTTGCTATGAGCATAAATCGCGTAAATTAAGACCATGGTGGTACCGATACACATCACGATATAAGCATTTTGCTAGGTTTGAAAAGGCTGTTTTTGAACAAAAAGCAGGCGTAAATATTTTAATGTTTTCTCCTATACAAAAAAAACTATTTCAGGATTTTTACGATACAGACCCAGCCTTGATAAATATGCTCCCCCAGGTATCAGCCGTGATCGTCGCGCTCCAGAAAATTCATCTGATATTCGCAACTCGTTTAGGAAAGAATTTAATTTAGAGAATGATGAGATTCTACTATTACAAATAGGTTCAGGTTTTCGTACTAAAGGTTTAGATAGAAGTTTGCGGGCTATAGCAGCTTTACCGATCAAATTAAAAAATAAGATAAAGTTTTTTATTATTGGCCAAGATGATCCCAATGAGTATATCTCTCAAGCACAAAAGTTGAATATAGCTGATATTGTAACTTTTTTTCTGGACGAGATGATATTCCAAAATTTTTGCAGGGTGCAGATGTTCTATTACACCTTCCTATGCTGAGAATACTGGAGGGGTAATACTTGAAGCTTTAGTTGCTGGTCTTCCCTCAATAGTTACAGACGTTTGTGGATATGCACATTATGTAAAAGAAGCACAAGCGGGAATTTTGATAAATTCACCTTACTCGCAAAACACGTTCAACAGGAATTTAGAGGAAATTTTACTAGCAGATAAGTTAATATTACGAAATAACGGGATTAACTTCTCTAATACCGCAGACATTTATGATATGCCTATAAAGGCAGTAGATGTAATTGATCAAGTAATCAAAAAAAATTGGGTGGATAAAGCCGAATGAAATTATTTTTGACCGAACCTTTTGCAACAAAATGGCAAAATTTAGACCCTTTTAAAGAAGTATTTTCTTTAACTGGCAAAATTTATCGAGATATGGGAGATCGTTGTACAAAGCGAATAGAGCTAGATGGTTCAGTTTATTTCATAAAAATACATACAGGAGTTGGCTGGAAAGAGATTTTAAAAAATCTTTTATGTTTTAAAAAACCTATATTAGGAGCTATAAATGAGTACAAGGCTATTATCCGATTAAGCGAATTAGGCATTAATACGATGGTTGTTAGAGCCTATGGCTCAAATGGCTGGAACCCAGCTACTAGGATTTCGTTTATAATTACTGAAGCGCTTGAGCCAACAGAACCGTTAGACGAAGTATGTAATCCTAGTACACTTAAAGATGTAGATCTGAATCAAAGGCGAAAATTAGTCAAGAGGCTCGCCAAAATAACTAGGATAATGCATGAAAATGGAATGAATCATCGAGATTATTATCTTTGTCATTTTTTAATTGGGACCACTAAGGAAACTAAAAAAAATATTTTTATTGAGCAAGTTATTTCACTTATCGATTTACATCGCATGCAGATAAGAAAGAGAACACCAAAGAGGTGGAAACACAAGGATCTATCCGCCCTTTATTACTCAGCTATTAATTCAGGATTCAATCAAAGAGATGCTTTTTGTTTTATGCGGGAGTACAAACAAGGATTTTTGAAACAGATAATAAATGATGACCCTAGTTTTTGGGAATCTGTTAAACTTGAAGCAAAAAACCTTCATGATAAAGGTGTTCGAAAAGGCTACCATACTTGAATTACCTCATTAAGTTTTACTAATATAGATTTATAGTGTCTCCTTTAGAGGAAAAGATAAACAATGCATGATCTACTATCTCTTGACCAACTAAAAGCAATGGAGGACCCATTAACGACTCCCTTTGAACTAGATGTTCCAGGAAGAGAGCGTCTTATTTGTGAGGAAGTATTTCGTCATCTTCCAGGAAAGCGTATAGTTTTTCGTTCAATATGGGGCGGTGCGGAAGTTCTTGTTAAACTTTTTTTCAGAAAGAAAGATCTCGTGATTGAACAGGCAGGATTAGATGCGATACATGATTCAGGTGTACCTTGCCCTAAAAAAATTTGGGGCTTAATTGATAAAGGAGGTGGCTACTTTATTGCTACTGAATTCCTACAAGACGCACAAACATTATCAAGTTGTTACCAAAATTTTACTAAGAAAAAATTGACTCCATTATTACAAGATGCTGTGAAAATCATTGGCCTACTTCATGCTAATGGATGGATGCAGAAGGATATCCACTTAGATAATTTTATGCTTAGCCAAGATAAAATTTATATGATAGATGGAGGTGGCATCAGAAACTTAAAGAACCCAGTAGAAAACCTAGCTTTATTTTTTGCACAAATGATCCCTGATTATGACAGCATAGCAGCTTCTATCGTTCCATCTTACAGGGAAAATTTACCTCCAATTGATGATTTCTCGTATACAATAAGGATTATGAGAGAGCTTCGTATTAAGCGCTTTTTATCAAAGAGCATGAGGTCCTGCACTAAATTTAAAGTGCTAAAAACGAAAGATTTTTTTATCGCTCTAACCAGAAAATTTTTGACTAAAGAATTGAGTCAATTAGTAAATGAACCAGAGATCACTATCGGCCAAGCTAAATTTTTAAAGCGCGGAAATACCGCTACAGTTGTTAAAGTTCATAACAAGGATTCTGATTGGACGATTAAACGATATAATATAAAAGACTTTAGACATAGATTCAGCCGATGTTGGCGACCGAGCAGGGCCTGTGTGTCATGGCAAGGTGCTCACCGACTTGCATTACTTGGAATTGCAACACCACAACCCATAGCTATGAGAGAAAATAGAAATGGTAGATTTCGTAAAGAAGCATATCTAGTCACTGAGTATATAGAAGGAAAAAATCTTCAAAGTTGGTTGCTGTCTTTAAGTAAAAATCAAGTCCCTAACTGGCTAGGTAAAGAAGTGTTACGTCTGTTTGATATTCTTTGGCATAGTAAAGTAAGTCATGGAGATATGAAGGCATCAAACTTTATTGTTTCCGAGAACATTCTTTATATGATTGATCTAGATACACTACAATGGCATAGTTCTGAAGAATCTATGAATCAAGCTTTTACAAGAGATATAGAGAGATTTATGGAAAATTGGCAAGGCAATACTTGGGTATACTTCAAAGATATTTTAAGTCCACTTGCAGAGCAACTTAATATCACTTTAAAAAATAAAAAGGTCTAATTTTGTCTACTATCATTCTTGGTATTTCGGGTGCACTTAATCATGACGCTTCAGCAGCTTTATATATCGATGATAAGTTAATCGCAGCTGCTGAAGAGGAGCGCTTTATTCGCTGTAAGCATGCTAAGGGAAAAATGCCATTTCACGCAGCGAAATTTTGTCTTAAATTTGCAAATATTAAACCAGAATTAGTTGATGTGGTAGCTATTCCTTTTTCACCTATTTCATTTTTTTCTAAAGCACGGTGGCATTATGTAAAGAGATATTGGTATGCGCCTGATCGAGCTTTAGACGTTTTGCTGAATGGTAACAGGCGTTATCGACGTTATAGGGACCGAGTTTTCAGCTTATTAAAAAATTTAGGAATTGATCCAAAAAAATCCAATTTGAACCCGTTGAGCACCACTTAGCTCACGCTTCTAGTGCGTATCATTTGAGTGGATTCAAAGAAAAAACAGCGATTATGGGGGTGGATGGTAAGGGTGAATACGCAACCACTTTTTTTGGTTATGGTGAAAACGGTAAAATCCATAAGATAAAAGAATTCTATGATCCTGATTCACTAGGCGGCCTCTATGGAGCAATTACTGAATATCTAGGTTTTGAGATGTTGGATGGTGAATACAAAGTGATGGGAATGGCTCCATACGGCGACCCGTCGAAGTATGACTTTTCGCGTTTAGTTAAATTTGACGGCGAAAATTTTGAAATAAATACTAAGTTTGTTAATACTGTTGGGTTAAGACGCTACAAAGAAAACGGCGTAGGTTTTTACTTTAGCCAGAAACTTATTGATTGGCTTGGTCCTAAAAGAGAGGGCGATATCGCAGATGAGCCATATATTGATTATGCTGCGACTATACAGACATTATTCGAAAAGATAGTGCTCCAATTAATGGATCACTATCTTGGTGATATTATTAAAGAAACAGGGAAGCTAGTTTTTGCGGGTGGAGGCGCACTTAATGTTAAGCTAAATCAAAAAATAATAGCAAAAGAATATATAAAAGAGTTATTCGTACAGCCAGCTTCTGGAGATGCAGGAACGGCAATTGGTGCAGCAACTTTTTCACTAGCAAAGAGAGGTATTGATCCTGAGAAAATGGAACATGTATATCTAGGACCAAGCTTTTCAAATTCTGATTGTATTGAGGCTTGTGAGAGCTACTCGAAAAAACCTTTTTATAGCATCATTAATTCAGTCCCTGAAAAAATTGCCAAAATTTTAGTTGAAGGAAATCCTGTTGCTTGGTTTCAGGGCAGAATGGAGTTTGGGCCCAGAGCACTAGGGGAAGATCTATATTAGGTTGCCCAAGTTCACCAGGTGTTGCTGGTCGGATTAATGAGCAAATCAAATTTAGGGAACGCTGGAGACCGTTTTGTCCCAGCATGTTGGATAGGGTTGCGCCTAAGATGTTTGCAACCTCACACCCAGCCCCATTTATGACCTTCACTTTTAAAGTAGAAGATGATTGGAAATTAAGGGTTCCCGAGGTGGTTCACGAGGATGGAACTGCTAGAGCGCAAGCTTTAAAAAAGGATTCTCATCCCCGTTATTACGCACTTATGGAAGAGATGGAAAAGCTTACAGGTAATGGAGTAGTGTTGAATACTTCTCTTAATAGAAGAGGAGAGCCTATGGTCTGCTCCCCTAAAGATGCATTAGATATGTTTTTTGGCTCAGATTTACAATATTTAATAATGGAGGATGTTTTAGTAGCAAAAGATGCATCAAAACTAAAGTTGTTATCATGAAAAATGAATTAAAGTTATAAGCATAAACAACCTGTTGTTGTATGAAATGATTGATAATATCATTTGAATAAATGAAAAGTGGTTAGCCTGTGGTGCTTTCAGATAAAAAACGGTTGATGTTTAGTATTATTATTCCTGCATATAATTATGCTGATGTTTTAGGTAGGTTAATAAGAGCACTAGTAATTATTGAATTTGTCGAAGAAGAGTTTAAGCTATAGTCATGTCTATGACCCTACTCGATGGTAATAAAATTTTAACGACTCTATCATTTTTGTAGATTATGCTATTAATATCAATGTCCGTAATACTCTTAGTTAGCGTTAAAAATCAAATAATTCAACCAAACAACTAGAAGCTTCCCAGAGGATATTATTTAAATTGCTCTATGGTAATATAGCTGATTAAAATACTTATAGAGGATGTGGCCATGATGCCAGTAGTTCCGAAATTTGATTTGTCTCAGGTGCTCGTCGTGGGGGATATCATGTTAGATAGTTATTGGCATGGAACCTCAAAGAGAATTTCTCCAGAGGCACCAGTTCCTGTTGTAGATATTGCCCAATCAGAGGAAAGAATTGGGGGTCAGGCAACGTAGCGTTAAATCTGGCATCCTTAGGTGCTGACGTTACTATAGTTGGTGCTATAGGTGAAGATGAAGATGGTATTACTCTTAAAATTAAATTGGACGCTGCAAGCATAAGCCATGATTTGCAGGTATCTGACTCTAAATCAACAATAAAAAAACTACGTATCATCAGTCAAAATCAGCAGCTTCTAAGACTTGATTTTGAGGAATTATTTACAGATAAAGATGCTTCTATCGTTACAATAAAAGCAGAAAAATTGTTATCTAGCTCAGGAGCTTTAGTCCTTTCTGATTATGGTAAAGGTTCATTAGAAAAGTCCCGCCGGTTGATAAAGTTAGCACGTAATAAAAAAATCCCTATTCTAGTCGACCCTAAGGGAGATAGTTTTGAAGTATACAAGGGAGCTACGTTGCTCACTCCAAATTTTTCCGAATTTCAGGCAGTTGTAGGTCCATGTTTTAGTGAAAAAATATTAGCTGAAAAAGGAGAAAAACTAATATCAAAATTAGAAATTGAGGCTCTACTCATTACTCGTAGCGAAAAAGGTATGACTCTTCTGAGGAAAGATTCTCCAACAGTTCACCTGCCTGCTCATGCAAGAGAAGTTTTTGATGTAACTGGAGCTGGTGATACAGTAATTGCAGTTTTAGCTGCGGCACTAGCCTCTGGGATAGATATATTGGATGCAGTAAAAATGGCTAATGTTGCAGCTGGTATTGTGGTTGGTAAATTGGGTACATCCACCGTTAGTCAACCAGAGTTATATCGCGCTATGGATAAATATCGAGGGGCTGAGTTTGGCATTACTTATGATGAGCAGCTTTTGGCTGGGATAACTGAGGCAAAAGCTAGAGGAGAAAAAATCGTATTTACAAATGGATGTTTTGACATTCTTCATGCTGGTCACGTAGGTTATCTTAAACAAGCTAAAGATAATGGAGATAGATTAATAGTCGCAATTAATGGAGATATTTCTGTATCAAATTTAAAAGGGCCAGGGCGTCCAATTAATACCGTCGATCAGCGTATGGCTGTTTTGGCCGGGCTAGAGGCAGTAGATTGGGTAATTTCATTTGATGATGATACCCCGAACCGTTTGCTGAAAAAATTAAGCCAGATGTTTTAGTCAAAGGAGGAGACTACAGCCCAAATGAGGTTGTCGGTTATGAGATTGTTGAATCTTATGGCGGGGAAGTCCAGGTTCTAGACTACTTTGATAATTGCTCAACAACTAGGATCGTGAAAAAAATCCAAGAGAAATAATATATTTTTCATTATTCTGAAACTAAGATTTTTTCCGCAAGTAGCGCATTATTAGTCAGATGGATAGGGTTTATAGTCCCAATAATTATGCTGCTTACACCTTGATGCTTTAAAATCATATCAAAACTTTTTCTTATGGAGCCTGTTTCAGTAGATAAAACTGCATTACCGCTATCTAAAGCTTTTTTAATAAAAATACCTTTATTATTCTCAGTACAATAATTAATAATTGGGACATCCTCTTTATACCCTAAATTCCATGTCACCATTACACCATCGGATTTTTTTGCAGCTAGAAGACCCCCTTTTAACGTTTTACAGGACATACCAAAAGCCTTAATTTTACCTTCTTTTTTAAGATCAGAAAGTACTTCTAAGGTCCCGAAATTTGTAATGATATCCTCATCATTCCCGTCCGAGTGAACTAAAATTATGTCAATGGCATCAGTATCTAGACGCCTTAAGCTGCGCTCAACACTAAAGCGTGTATGTCGGGGCGAAAAATTAAACTGTGATCGCCCATTTTTAAATTCTTCTCCTACCTTGCTACAAATAATCCATTCGTTCCGTGTATCTTTAAGTAACTCTCCGAGCCGCTCTTCGCTATTACCATAAGATGGTGCTGTATCAATCAAATTGATTCCGAGATCTTTAGCTTTATAAATTAAATCAATCGCTTCTTTGTTATTAGGTATTACGAATTTTTTTGGGTATTTTACACCTATATTTCTCCCAAGCTTAACGGTTCCCAACCCTAGAGGGCTAACATTAAGTCCTGTTTCACCAAAAGCCCTCTTATGATACAAAGCTAGTCTCCAAATACTTTTTTCCATGGGGTAACAGATATCTTTGGTTTATCAAGAAAAGATAGCCCAGGTAGTTGTGTTTTTGATTTTCTGATATTTCTCTTGTCTAGCAGAAAGATGATTTCATCCGCTAAGTTAGGACATAACGTCAACTTGGTTGGCCAGGCTACGATCACATTTGAATGATTTTTTGTAATGCCAGCAAAAGCTTTGTCGGGCCTATTAAAATTTCTTTGTTTTGGTTCTGCTCTTTTTATTGGTAATGCTGCCCATTCTGCATCTTTCAGATCTACCCAGGGCATCAGTGCAAAAAGTTCTTTTTTTGCTTTCGTTATAATAGTTTCCGTCGATAAGCCAACACCTTTTTCAGCTATACTTCCGCCTAAATACCATACTTGTTTGTGGTCCTGACAGGGGTGGCTAGATATTGTCAGTCTAGGAGTTGTCTCAGCACCCAAACAGTGACCATAAAAAGAATGAGGATATCCATGTTTAACCATCAACATATGAAGAGGTCTTCTCTGCATCCTTGGAGCACTTTCTCCCATTGCATTAAGAATAGACTCATTTCCTTCGCCTGCAGTCAGTATGAATTGCTCAGCATGGAGTGTATAATTTTTTCATTTTCATTAAAATTTAGAAAAGCTTTTTTATTGGTATCCTTACGCCATGAAGTTTTACCCCAATCAACCATGAAGATTCGATTCGAATAATTTCTAGCTAGTTTTTCAACAACACTTGGTACATCTAGAACCATATCTAATAATTTATAAACATTGCCTCTAAATTGATGATCTTGAAAGATATTTGGCAAGGCATCCTCGTGAACTTTATTTATACGCCCCCGTATAGCTTTGCTAGCTAAAAAAGTTGTCATTTTTGATAAAATACTCTTACTTGACCACATATAAAAGTGATCACTTAATTTTTTTGCTCCCTTTAGATCTACCTCACCCTCACCATCAATACACTTTTGCCAATATAATGGCATTTCAGAAATAGCCTCTGATGCTCCAGTCAAAGCACCATTAAGGGTATATTTCATCCCACCATGAATCATACCTTGGCTCGCTACAGTTTGATCACTTCCAAGGGCATTTTTTTCAAATAATATGACATTGAACCCTTGGTTGGCTAATCGATTAAGCAGCCATAATCCAGCTATACCTCCACCAATGATTGCAATATCACATACAATTTTTTTCTGTTTTATGCTGGACATACTAGTTAGAATCCTTTGAAGTAAGTTGCCCTTTATTTTTTTATAAGCAGTCTGGATATTTGGTTTCTATATTAGAGCTAGTATAGCCTGACTATTTTATTATGCTTTTAGAGGCAAATAGAAACTACTGTCTTTCATTTTAGTATATCAATTAATTTTGAGTGCCTAGATATATGTTACGTTTATTTTACACAGTTTCCTTATATTTTTTAACGCCCTTCTTATTGCTGAGGACCTTATTGCGTAGTATAAGGGTAAGTCAGCATGGAAATCGTTGGTATCAAAGATTTGGGTTCATACCGAAAATTCCATCACATCGACAAGTTGTCTGGATTCACTGTGTTTCAGTGGGTGAAACTTTAGCAGCTGTCCCTTTGATAAAGAAAATACAAGCAGATTATCCTGATAGAATTCTAGTTGTAACCACTACAACCCTTACTGGCTCAGAAAGAGTGAAATCAATTTTTTCTGATGACGTCTCTACCATGTTTATGCCCCTTATGACCTCCCATATGCTGTGAGGCGCTTTTTTAAAGCAGACTCATCCTAGTTTGGTGATCATTATGGAGACTGAATTATGGCCGAATATGATACATTACTGCGATCATGCCAAAATACCAGTGGTTGTAGCTAATGCAAGAATGTCAAACAAATCCCTCAAGGGGTATAAGAGATTTTCTAGCTTTACAGTGAGCATGCTGAAAAAAATAAGTTATGTAATTGCACAATACGATAATGACGGAAAGAATTTCTTAGAATTAGGTTTACCTGAATCGAAGCTGATGATAGCTGGCAATATCAAATTTGATAGTAGTCTAGAAAGTGATCTAATGAATAAGGCATCTAAATTAAAGGCAGAATGGTCAGATGTGGGACAAAGAAAAATATTTCTTGCAGCGAGTACACATTTTGGTGAGGATGAAATCATTTTAGAGGCCTATAAGCAAATAAAAATATCCCATCCAAATCTTTTATTGATAATAGTTCCGAGACATCCCGAAAGATTTAACAGTGTAGCTACCCTTTTTTCAAGACATAAACTCAGTTTTGTTAGAAGAAGTAATAATCCAAAAATGACGATAAATGATCAAATTCTACTCGGAGATACTATGGGGGAACTCATGTTATTTTATGGATTATGTGATGTTGCTTTTGTAGGAGGTAGCCTTATTCCGGTCGGAGGACATAGCCTAATCGAGCCAGCTATATGGGGTGCTCCGATTGTAAGTGGCCCGTTTCTACATAATTTTTTAGATGTATCAAAGTTGCTTAAAAATGTTGAGGGAATGGCTATTTGCAAAGATTCAATAAGTATCGCAGAAACTGTTTCTGAAATACTTAAAGATGCGAATAAATCTAAACGAATGGGGAATGCTGCTAAGTTAATTGCGGACAGTAATCGTGGAGCTTTAGAAAAGATAACTAAGGTTGTTGATTCAGAGATTTTTTCACAATAATTTTTGGGTCCAACCAGCCGTCTAAGTCAAACAAATCTTGTGGACTAAGTTGTCCAGCCACTTCTTTTAGCCCTAACAAACTAATTATGTAGTCATATCGTGAGTCGGCATAATCTCTTTTGGCTTGATGGTAATTTTGTTTTGAAATTAAAACATCCGAAATATTTCGAGTTCCAGTTTCGTAGCTTTCTTCGTTTGAGACCATTGCTTTTCTTGCAGAGTCGAGTGCACGTTGTCGAGCTTTTACTCTTGCAATGTTAGTCAATACTTGCAAATGTTTAGACCTAGCTTGCTGCGTTGTACTTCTTTTTTCCCTATCCAGACCTCTCTCAATTTTATATATTCCTGAATAGCCTGTCTTCGTTCTGCGCTTATAAGTCCCCCTGTAAAGATCGGGAGACTTAACTCTATTCCAATATTGCGACCAATTTGATTACTTTCTGAAGGACTGGAGAATACTGTATTAGTATTCAGATCTGTACCAGAAAAATATTCATCAGAACGATTATCATAGAAAGACATTGAGCCTTCAAGTTTTGGTAAATGAGCATATTTTTTTGACTTTGTATTTTGCTTAGCAGCTTCTTCAGCATGCTTAGCAGCTTTTAATTGATAATTGTTATTTACCGCAAACTGCACCCATTGTTCTCTATCTAACGGTTCAGGTTTGACGATGGGAAAATCTCGTTTTAGTCCGGCCAGAATATTATGATTTCTGCCAGTTAATATAGTGAGCCCATCAAATACTAATAATAGCTTAGCTTCTGCATCTAGAGACGAAACCTCTGCATTATTCAAGGCAACTTGAGCTTCATGAATCTCAGTCATAGTTGATAAACCAACATCAAAACGATTATTGATTTGTTCGAACTGTTTTCTTAAAGCTGCTTCCTCCTCAATAATATTTTTTAAATTTTCCTCTGCCCTCAGTACTGCATAATACGACTTCGCACATCTCATGATGTGTGATTGCCTGTCTGCAGAAAATTTTGATTTTGCTTCAAGACTCAGTTTGACACCCATTTTAAAATCAAACCATGCTGACATATTAAAAATTGGCTGAGTTAGGCTCACTCCATAAGATTTTTCATCTCTATCATTGTTACCTTTGGTGCCGAATATTGAACCTCCTGCACCCAAAACCCTCGTTGACGAGCCTTTTGTTTCAGCTTCTCTATATTTAGCTTCTGCTACAATTGACGGAAGAAGTGCTGCTCTACTAATATTCTTTGATTCTTTTTTAGCTAAATAGTCAGCTTTTGCAGCTAACAGTTGTGGGTCATTATTTAAGGAAAGTTCATATATTTTTGATAAAGTTTCAGCGCTCCAGCAAATTGGTGCCAAAATATTCATAGATATTATAATAAGAAAAATAGCAAAGCGCTTCATCGAGTTTTCCATAGCTAAAAAAATACTAACTGAAGTTTATCAGATTTATATTAACTATCCATTGTATGGCTGAATGTATAATGGATCTTGTTAAATAAAGCTAACTAACAGAGGTATAATTATTATGTTACCAAAACATAAATATAACTCCCGAGATATCTCGATAGAGAATCAAGAAAAAGTATTTTCTGGATTCTTTAAGATGCTTCGAGTCACATTACGACATAAGCTATTTTCCGGAGAATGGAGTAAACCCATTAAACGAGAGCTCTTCGAAAGAGGTTCCGCAGTGGGTGTTTTGCTATACGATCCAGTCCATAAGCTTATAGGGCTGGTGGAACAATTTCGTATTGGAGCTCTGGGCGACAAGAGTAGCCCTTGGCTATATGAAGTTGTGGCTGGTATGGTCGACCCTGATGAATCATTTGAGCAAGCAGCTTTAAGGGAAATACAAGAAGAAGTTGGAATTAATAAAGTTCAACTTCATCCAATCTGTCAGTATTGGGTAAGTCCAGGTGGAACCAATGAAAGAATGCATCTTTATTGCGGTATAACTAATCTGCTTGGACTTGATGGTGAATTAGGTATGAACGAGCAATCAGAAGATATTTTTTTGCATATAGTTCCCCAAGATGATATATCTTTATGTATGAAAGCTGGTCAATGTGATAACGCGGCCACTACAATTTCTTTGATGTGGCTACAAAAAAATTTCATCGATTTTATATAAATATTTCCTATTAATGCTTGTATGGGAGCAACAGATTGACTGAAGTCAACTCTAAATTTAAATATAAAGTAGATCTATGCAGTTACTTGGCTGATGGTGAAGCTAACTATTTTAGATTGAAAAAAATTTTTCCTCAAATGCAGCATACTAAGGAGAAAAAATACTAATTTTTAATACTGGTAAGCATATTTTGCTTTTGCAAGCTCTAGAAATAACCCGATATACAACACTTATTCTATTGCGCGAAGAAACGGGTGAATATATGCCCTGTAAAATGCTTAATTCATGGCTAACAATGCCTCAGCTAACTATGAGACTTTATCATGATGCAAAAATGGCAGAGGTGATATCTTGTGATAAAGTCAGATATATTCGACCTAGATATGAAAAATTAAACCAAAATATGTATCAACCCGATGAAAAATCACAGTGGAATAAGTTTTTATCAGAGTGGTTAGAGTATTGCCTTGAATACGGATATGACAACTCTTCAGTAATTTAAGGCTAACATATTTTTCAAATTCTTTAAAAAACCAATCAATCTTGCTACCAAGGATGTAAATTGAAAAAAACTGATGTTGTTAACTTGATACAGATCAGCGATTGCCATTTGGGGTCAAAAAAAGGCTTTGTATCTAACGGTGTTAATACATATGACAGTTTCAAGTAAGTTTTATGTGAGATTAAAAAAAGTTCGGATCCTCTTTGATTATCATTTCAGGTGATATTTCTGCTTCAGGAGCTAAGGCATCTTACCAGCTATTTTCCGACACAATGGATAAAGAATGCATATCTTACAGATGGCTTCCAGGAAACCATGACGACCTTCACCTCATGAGTAATATAATTTCACAGCAATTTATACGTGTTGAAAAGCATGAAAATTGGGTAATTGTTTCACTCATTAGCTCTTATTCTAAAAATGTTGAGGGATTTTTGGCTAAAAATGAAATTGAAGAATTAGAGTTTTTGTTAAAAAAATATAAGGATCGTTATATTTTGTTATTTGTCCATCATCCGCCAGCCCCTATAAACTCAAAGTGGTTAGACGAGCATCGAATCACTAATAGCGGCAAGCTTAAAACAATATTATCTGGATACCCTAATGTGAAAGGCATATTTACTGGCCATGTTCACCAAGAGAGAGCTACAGATTGGGGTAATTTGATTGTTTATAACACCCCTTCAACCTGCTACCAATTTGTAAAAGATATTGATTATTTCGAAATAAGTTCAGATGGCCCTAGTTATAGATGGATAGAATTAAAGTCTGACGGAGTTATAGTTACTGGTGTAAATTATCTGAAATCTTAATATTCACGTTCAGTTAACTTTTCTCTAGTAATGCACTTTAGGTTTGTTGATAAAACAAATTTTTATTTAGCTTTTATCTTTTAAGAATTTATATCACTATAGGGATTTAAACAAAGAGATTTTTGGGTATGACAATACTTTATATTCATGGATTTAATAGTTCACCAGCTTCTAGCAAGGCACAACAAACAGCAACTTGGATAGATAAAATATCTCCAAACAAAAAATTCGTTTGCCCAGCGCTAAGTGGCGATACACAATTAGCTATTGGTCAGCTTGAAGAAATAATAGAGCAGTGCGATGACGCGATTGGATTAATAGGAGGCTCACTAGGTGGTTTTTACGCAACATGGCTTGCACAAAAGTATAAATTAAAATCAGTTTTAATAAACCCAGCAGTTGAACCTCACAAAACAATGAGTCAGTATTTGGGGTTAAATTCTAATTATCATTCTGGTGAGACCTATATTCTCACTCAAAGTCATATTAATTTTTTAGAAAGTATCAATGTTGCTGATATACATAACCCAAAAAATATATGGGTGTTACTTCAAACAGCTGATGAAATATTAGATTATCGCCACGCCGAGATCAAATATTCCCAATGTATGCTTACCATCGAGCAAGGGGGTAATCATAATTTTCAACGCTATGAGCGGCATTTACCTGCCATAATTAAATTTTTACAACTATAGATGATTTTATGAGTAACTACACATCAGAGGATATTGAAGTTTTAACTGGGTTAGACCCTGTCAGAAAAAGACCTGGTATGTACACAGATACTTCACGTCCAAACCATTTAGCACAAGAAGCAATAGATAACAGTATTGATGAAGCGCTAGCTGGACATGCCTCAAAATTAGTAGTCACACACCATAAAGATGGTTCGTTGTCTGTGCTGGATGATGGTCGAGGAATGCCGGTCGATATTCATCCAGAGCAAGGTTTGCCAGGGGTAGAAGTAATTCTTTCGACACTTCATGCTGGCGGAAAGTTTTCTGGAAAAAGTTATAAATTTTCCGGAGGACTCCATGGCGTCGGAATTTCTGTTGTAAATGCGCTATCTTCAAGATTAGAGGTTACAATTAAAAGAGATTCCAGTGTTTATAATATGGTCTTCTCCAATGGTGAAAAAATTTCTGAACTAGATATCATTGATAGTTGTGGAAAAAAAAATACGGGAACACTCATACACTTTTATCCAGATCCACAATATTTCGACTCTATCAGATTTTCTATTTCAAGACTTAAACATGTGTTGAGAGCAAAGGCAGTTCTCTGTGCCGGTTTAGAAGTAAGCTTTAGCGATGAAAATACTGGAGAATTTGATACTTGGTCCTATAAGGATGGCCTTAAAGATTATCTCGAGGGCTCGACAAAAGAATGGGGGCCAGTTCCCTCAGAACCTTTCGTAGGAAGTTCGTCATTCGACTCAGCAGCGGTTGACTGGGCAGTCCAATGGCTACCCGAAGGGGGAGATTTAATTCAAGAAAGTTATGTGAATTTAATACCAACAATCCAAGGCGGAACCCATGTAAATGGATTCCGAACTGGATTACTTGAGGCAATGAAAGAGTTTTGTGAATTTCGAAATCTTTTACCTCGCGGTCTTAAGCTGGCGCCAGAGGATGTTTGGGACAAATGTGCATTTGTGTTATCAATCAAACTAGTTGATCCTCAATTTTCTGGACAGACTAAGGAGCGATTGTCCTCACGTGAAGCAGCGTCATTCACCTCTAATATCACAAAAGATGCCTTTAGTTTGTGGGTCAACAAACATACAGAAGATGCTGAGCTATTAGCAGAGTTATTTATTAATAATGCTCAAAAACGACTAAAAGCTAGTAAGAAAATTGCCAGAAAGCGAGTAACGGCTGGACCTGCTTTGCCTGGAAAGTTAGCGGATTGCTCTTCGGTTAGTCCAGAACTTTGTGAAATATTTTTAGTCGAAGGCGACTCCGCTGGAGGTTCTGCAAAGCAAGCTCGAAGCCGAGAATTTCAAGCAATAATGCCTCTTAGGGGAAAAATTTTAAATACTTGGGAGGTAGACGGAGAAGAGGTATTGGCATCGCAAGAGGTTCATGATATTTCTGTTGCGCTTGGTATAGATCCTCAATCAGAAGATTTGGGTAATCTTAGATATCATAAGGTATGTATTTTGGCAGATGCGGACTCTGACGGGCTCCACATCGCAACACTACTTTGTGCTTTATTTGTGAAACATTTCCGTTCGATGGTCGATAAGGGGTATATATATGTTGCCATGCCACCACTATATAGAGTTGATGTAGGAAAAGATGTATTTTATGCCCTTGATGATAGTGAAAAACAGGGTATTTTGGATAGGGTTACTGCAGAAAAAAGAAACGCAAAAATAAATATACAGCGCTTTAAAGGTCTAGGTGAAATGAATCCTGTGCAACTACGTGAAACCACAATGAATCCAGATACAAGGCGTCTAGTTCAATTAACTATAGAACAAGGTGATAGCACAGATGAAATGTTAGATATGCTGCTATCAAAAAAAGCGTGCAGGCGACAGAAAAATTTGGTTAGAGGATACTGGAAATTTAGCAGAAATATGAGACTTACTTGGCTAGTAGATTAATTTTTTAACAAATTTTATTTTATAGATGAGCAAATAAAATTATGACTGAAACTTCCTTAATTGTTGATATTCCAGAGCAAATATCTCTGCATGATTACACAGAAAAAGCGTATTTGGATTATTCAATGTACGTCATCTTAGACCGCGCTTTGCCAAATATTGGTGATGGGCTTAAACCTGTTCAGAGAAGAATTATTTATGCAATGAGTGAGCTTGGTCTTAAATCTACAGCCAAATATAAAAAATCAGCTAGGACCGTAGGTGATGTGATTGGTAAATTTCATCCTCATGGAGACAGCGCTGCATACGAAGCAATGGTATTGATGGCACAATCATTTTCTTACCGCTATCCATTAGTAGACGGTCAAGGCAACTGGGGAGCACCAGATGACCCTAAGTCTTTTGCGGCAATGCGCTATACAGAGTCAAAATTATCAAGATTTGCAAATATTTTACTTAGTGAATTAGGTCAAGGCACAGCTGACTGGAAGCCAAATTTTGATGGTAGTTTAGAGGAGCCATCAATAATGCCAGCAAGAGCTCCACATGTTCTGCTAAACGGAACTACAGGTATTGCCGTTGGAATGGCAACAGATATACCCCCCATAATCTCAAGGAGATAGTTGGCGCTTGCATTCATTTGCTTGACCAACCAAAAGCAACCCTTGAGGAAATTCATGCTTATATTAAGGGCCCTGATTACCCTACTGATGCTGAAATCGTCACAGCTCAGGATGACATCCTAAAAAGCTATGAAACGGGACGCGGTAGCTTAAAAATGAGAGCTATTTGGCACAAAGAAGATGGAGATATAGTCCTAACCGCTCTGCCACATCAAGCCTCTGGGGCAAAGATTCTAGAGCAAATTGCATCTCAAATGAATGCAAAAAAATTACCTATGGTTACTGACCTTAGAGATGAATCAGATCATGAAAACCCAACTCGATTGATCATAGTTCCAAAATCAAATAGGGTTGATCTTGAAGTTTTAATGAATCATTTATTTGTTACGACTGATTTAGAAAAGAGCTATAGAATAAATATGAATATGATTGGAATTAATGGTCGTCCTGAGGTAAAACCACTAAAGACAATTCTATCAGAATGGATAAAATTTCGTTTGAATGTTGTTAAACGACGCATAACTCATCGTTTAGAAAAAGTTGAAAAAGATTACATCTTCTCGATGGCCTATTAATTGCTCTCTTGAATATAGACGAGGTTATAAGAATAGTTAGAGGTGAAGATGAACCTAAACCTATTTTAATACAGAGATTTAGCTTAAGTGACATTCAGGCAGAATATGTTTTAGAGACTAAATTGAGACAACTTGCAAGATTAGAAGAATTTAAGATTAAAGCAGAGCAGAAAGAACTTACGAAAGAACAAGAGAAACTTGAAAAAATACTTAATTCCTCGCAGCGCCTGAAGAGCTTAGTAAAAAAAGAGTTATTAGAGGTAGCAGAAGAATTTGGGGACGATAGGAGGTCTCCAATAATAGAAAGAGTTGAAGCCAAAGCTTTCAGCGAGACTGACTTAATAGTCTCTGAATCAGTTACTATTGTCCTGTCAGATAAGGGATGGATTAGATCTGCAAAAGGACATGACCTTGATCCACTCTCTTTAAATTATAAAGAGGGAGATAAGTTCTTTTGCGAAGTTAAGGGTCGTAGCAATCAAAACGTAATTCTGTTGGATTCTGGGGGTCGGACTTATTCTATATCTGCCCACTCTTTACCTTCTGTACGTGGACATGGAGAGCCAGTAACAGGAAGACTAAATGCACCCTCTGGTGTGAACTTCAATGGTTTGGTTATGGGTGAGGATAATCAACATATACTTCTAGCAACAGATGCAGGCTATGGATTTGTGGCAAAAATCGAGGATTTGCAAACAAAAAATCGTTCAGGAAAAGCCACAATTTCTATTCCCAAAGGAGGAAAAGTTTTATTACCAGCCCTCATATCTGACCCTAATAAAGATTTGGTGATTGCGGTAAGCAATGAGGGTCGTATGTTAGTTTTCCCCATAACTGATCTGCCTCAACTGGCTAGAGGGAAGGGTAATAAGTTAATCAGCATTCCATCTTCCAGATTGCAAGCAAGAGAGGAATATATGGTTGCAGTGACCTCAATAAGAGAGGATCAGCAGCTTCTCCTATATTCCGGTAAGCGTTATTTAGGTTTGAAATTATCCGATTTAGAGCATTACCGTGGGGAAAGAGGCCGACGAGGAAACAAGTTGCCCAGAGGGTTTCAAAAAGTAGATAAAGTAGAAATAAAATCTCTAGATTAGTTTAATTTAAATGAATGATTATATATATCGTCAATAGTTAATTAATACTGTGACTTCAATCAAAACCTAATTCTTTTTTTAGCATTTTTAGTTTTATTATCAGTTGTTCATTACTTAATTTTGATTCTATTTTATCTTTTTTTATAGCTGGAACCAAAGAGGGCATTTTCTTGCCTTGGGATATTTCTGAGCATATGCGTCGATAATTCTCTAAGAATATCGGGTAACTCACCGATGTGGCGTCGTTTCGAAGTTTATACCACCCAGTTTCTTCGCCTGCATAATATACTGCTATGTGCGACCACTTAACACTAGATTTAGGTGAGCCGGCAGTGCATGCTTCCTTATATGCTTTTTCTGAGCTTGGTAACTCACTATTTCCGTCAGACATTTCGCAACATTCGAGCATTCGGTTAAGCGTAGGTAAATACTCTGATGTACTTATTATTTTTTTTGCCCCCTGTAGTATTTGTTTCTCTGAAAAATAACAAAGCGTATCTAGCCATAAACGTTTAGCTTGATTTAAAAGGTCTGTATCGGTGTAAGCACTATAAAATTGATTATGATAGTTGACTCTGAACAGAGCAAAGACTTTATTTATGGCATCTATCAACTCTGGCGAGTAATTATTTGCCTGCCCAGCTTCTATCTCTGAGCTCATCGACGAGGTTGCTACCTCTTGTACTATTTGCTCTATTAGGTCGTTGTTTTTCTTCATAATTCCTTACCTTTGAGGAGATTGATTTCTGACGAGACCATTCTCGTTTTATATGCTGTAGAAACTTCGTATTCCATGAATTATGTGCTTGTCCGCTCTCTCTCCAGTATAAGATAAACTCAGGTGATAGTTTATGAGCAAAGTCTCTGGGAATATTAGCAAGATCTAAGATTTCATAAAGCTCTTCACTTGGCTTCCAACTTTGATCAAGTAATCTTGGGGCTGAGTCTTGTTCCATTGTAATAGTAAATTTTAACCACTGTCTCTTAATGTGTGTTACAAACCGGCTGTTCCAAGTATCAGACTTATCACCTCGCTCTAGCCAGTAAAGAACAAATTCTGGTATCGCATCTTCAATAAAATTATCGTTAATTCCTGCTTGCCTTACTAAAATATCCATAGCGTCAATCGAGGGTCGCCATTCAGGCTCCATTAGTACCTTAAGACCAATTTTTGTGTTTTCTGTCTGAAAGTTACGCCATAAACGAATCACATGCTTGATAAATTTTGAGCCCCAGCTAAATTTAGGATCATTTCTTTCCGACCAATAAATAACAAATTCTGGAATTTGATCATTTATAAATTTAGATGGTATGTTGTATTGCTGTAACTGGCGAAGAACTTCACTATCTGGTGACCATGAGCTTGGTATAGTTTTTGCTTTTGCCCTTGGACTAGGAGCTTTTTTTTCAGTAACTGATTGTCTAGATAATCCAGTTTCATTAAAAGCGAAACGCAGTTCTCCACTTTCTGTTATTGGTGATGTAGAAATTAATAGAATTCCTTTATCACGCAAACTGAAAGTAATTCGCTGAAGCACAACAACATCCCAGAAAGGAACAGCATTAGTAATTTGTTTTAGGCTCACAGAAACCCAATTATAATTATCAATAAGTTCTTGTCCGTTATGTTCTGATAGTTCATTTAGGGCATGCAATAGTACAGCCTCTTCCAAACCAATAGTGGCCGCAAGTGAAGGGGAAATCGATAGCATTTTTTCTGGAATTAATGACATATTAAGTACTTTATCAGAAATTTTGATGTAAGTTCATTTAAACAACCAGAGGTAGTATATTAATATAAATTTTTAGCTTAATTCTAAAAAAATCATAGTATAACTAATTAATATTTTAATATGTGAAAATGAAAGAAAGGTTATTTTTTGATTTAAGTTTTCTTTAGACTCCCATGCTAAAATATAATTTGAGCATGGGAGGCAGCACAATTGGCAAAACAAAAAATATCAACTTTTGTGTGTAATGATTGCGGCGCTGATTTTACCAAATGGCAAGGTCAATGTAGTGAGTGTTCAGCATGGAATACTCTTACAGAAATTAGACTATCTGGCTTAAAAAAATCTTCTTCTCAGAGATATACTGGTTTTGCCGGTGCTACAAATGGCGCAATAAGCACTTTATCAGATATTGATATCAATGAAATTCCTAGAATAGCTACAGGTACGGCTGAGCTTGATTTAGTTTTAGGCGGCGGATTAGTTCCAGGTTCTTGCATTTTAGTGGGAGGGGAACCTGGAGCTGGGAAAAGTACACTCCTGCTTCAGCATCTGTGCAAATTAGCCACGATACATAAATCGTTGTATGTTACAGGTGAGGAGTCTCCTCAACAGATAGCAATGAGAGCAGATAGACTTGGCCTACCAACAGATCAGTTAAAGATTATGGCAGAAACTTCTGTAGAACTAATCTGCTCTACTGCCATGGATTATAGTCCAAAAATCCTTGTAGTAGATTCTATACAGGTGATGCATTTAAATGATGTTTCCTCTGCTCCTGGAAGTGTTTCTCAGGTTAGAGAAAGTGCAGCCATGCTTATTCGATATGCTAAAGAGACAAATACTATTTTGCTGCTTGTTGGACATGTAACAAAAGACGGCTCTCTTGCTGGACCAAAAGTTTTAGAGCATATGATCGATTGTTCTATGATGTTAGAAGCGACTAATAATAGTCATTATAGGACTCTCCGTTGTAATAAAAATCGTTTTGGGGCTATTAATGAATTAGGTGTATTTGCTATGACAAATATAGGCTTAAAAGAAATATCCAATCCTTCAGCAATTTTTTTACAGAGAGATGATCAGGTAGCTTCAGGCAGCCTAGTGATTGTTATTTGGGAAGGAAGCAGGCCTTTATTAGTTGAACTTCAGGCTTTAGTCGATCCAAGACAGCTAGGAAACACGAGACGTATTACTGTGGGATTAGAGCTTAATCGTTTAGCAATGCTTCTTGCTGTGTTGCACAGACATGGCGGGGTAATGGTTGGAGATCAAGACGTTTTTGTGAATATTGTAGGTGGAGTGAAAATTTCTGAAACCAGCGCTGATCTTGCATTAATTTTAGCTATCATATCAAGTTTTCGAGATCAAGCACTTCCTCGAGACCTTGTCGTATTTGGTGAAGTGGGTTTATCTGGGGAGATTCGTCCAGTGCCTAATGGCCAAGAACGGCTCAAAGAGGCATTAAAACATGGATTCAAAAGAGCCGTTGTACCTTTTGGCAATGCACCGAAACAACCATTGCAAGGAATGGAGGTGATTGCTGTACGAAAACTAACAGATGCCATTGAGGCTTTAGATTAATAAACTTCTTCATTGACATTAGGTCTTGATGACGTTAACTTGATCAGAATTGTTAATGCAATAGGTGCCCAATTTACATGTCTGTATTTTGGGTGAAACGGGAAATCAGTGCATTGAAGCTCGATATGAGCGACTTTAATTCTGATACTGCCCCCGCAACGGTAAATGAGACGATCATTTTTATTAATGAATCGGAGTTAAATTAAATAACCACTGTACATAAGTATGGGAAGGTAATTTAGCTGGGAAACTAATCATAAGTCCGGAGACCGGCCTGTAGCTATACAAACGAACCACGGGGTGTGGTGGCGTGAGTTTTGCTATGGCATCTTGAATATCTAGATTCTATTTTCATTTCTTCGCAACTCTTCTCGTGGATAATTTCTAACTCAATTTTGTTCGGGGTCGAACAAATAGGATTTATTCAATGAAATTTTTTATTCATAGCTTTATTTTCTGCTTTTCACTTTTACTTTCACTTTCTGCTGATACAAAAACTATAAAAGAAAGTATCCCAGAAGTCGTGGTTACTGCTACACGTACACCACAAACAATTAATCAAGTACTTGCATCAACAACAGTCGTAACTACTGCAGACATTGAAAGATATCAACCTACAGATTTGCTTGATTTATTTCAGCATGTCCCTGGTATTGACATCGCGAGAAATGGAGCCACAGGATCTACTCCTAGTTTGTTTATACGTGGCTCAAATACTGAGCATGCATTATTTTTAGTAGACGGACAACGAATTAATTCTGCGAGCCTAGGCAGTACTTCTTACCAGTTTATAGATCCCAGTCAGATAGAACGTATAGAGATTGTACGTGGCGCCAAATCAAGTATTTACGGCAGTGATGCAGTAGGTGGGGTAATTCAAATATTTACCAAAAAAGGTGATTTTAAACCTTCAACAATTGTTTCCACCGAGGTGGGATCTAATGTCTTGAAAAGAACAGCCGTAGCAACACGTGGAGCATACAATCAGTTACGTTACTCGGTTGATCTATCATACTTGGAAACAGACGGAATTGACGTTTACAAAGATGATTCACAACAGAATCGAGACAGTGATGGTTACAGAAATTATTCGATTAATACTAACTTCGGGTATACGTTTGATAACGGTGTTGATGTCGGACTCGGCTTTTTAGAAGCTCACTCGCGCAGTTATTTTGATGAGCAATATAATCCTGAGAGAGATCGCCTCTCAGATAGCATAATACAAAATATAGGATTTAGTGTTAGTGCACCCTTAAGAGATTGGTGGCTTTCTAAAATTTCTATAGGCCGATCCATGGACGATATCGATGATACCAACGGTATAGATGGGTCTCATTTATCAGACTTTCGCACTACTAAGGATCAGTATTCCTGGCAAAATGATATTGAAATATTTAATAAACAGATAATAACGTTTGGCATAGATTTATATGACGACGAGTTAGTTGGTAGTACAGATTGGACTGATACTCAGGGTATCCCTGTTCAAGATAGAATGAACCGCGCATATTTCATTCAGTATCAGGGAAACTTCTCTATCTTTGATTATGTTTTAGGATACCGCGAGGATGATAACGAAGAGAATGGAAAACATAACACAAGTAATATCTCGTTAGGAGCACAGCTAGGCAAAAGTCATCGAATTATTTTCAGTTGGGGGAAGCCTTTAAAGCACCAACCTATAATGATCTATACTGGCCCATAGGGGATTATGATGCTGGTAATCCAGACCTTCTTCCAGAGGATTCCGAGAATTTTGAGTTAGGATTCAGGGGAGATTATACTGTATGGAAATGGGAAGCTTCTATCTATCAGAATCGCATCGATAATCTTGTTGAGTGGGCCCTTACTCCTACAGAGGCATATCCATATCAATGGATTCCCTCTAATGTCGATAGCGCTAAAATTAAAGGTGGTGAGTTTAGGGCTGACACAAATCTTGGTGGATGGGATGTTACTACCAGTTTTTCTTACACAGATCCACGCAATCAAAAAACAGATAAGTTGCTTCAAAAACGCGCTCAAAAGAAATTTACTTTCGACATTGATCGTAGTTTTTCTCGCTGGGATGCAGGAGCATCTTTCAATGCAACTAGTAAGCGCTATACTGATAAAACTAATACCGGGAGTTTAGGAGGCTATGGTCTGTTAGATTTTCGTTTCAGTTACCAACTCGCCGAAAAGGTTAAGATGCAGTTGAAGGCTAATAATGTGCTTGATAAGCATTACAGGACATCTTCAAGGGACTATCATATGGACGGTTCTAATTGGGCATTAAAGCTTACTTATGCGCTATAATTGATCGTTTAGATACTTGGGAGAAATACGATGGCTGATGAAAACCAAGCTGAGCGTCAAAAGCGCAAAATGCAAAAATTAAAAGAAAAAGTGGATCAGCATATCGAAGCATGTAATGAAGAAAAAGGTGTTATGATTCTCCTTACAGGAGACGGGAAAGGTAAAAGTAGTTCTGCTTTCGGTATGGTTGTTCGCTCACTTGGTTATGGATACAAAGTTGGTGTGGTTCAGTTCATAAAAGGTGAACAGTTATCAGGCGAAGAATTATATCTTAGAGATCATTGCCCCCAAGTGGATTTTTATCAAATGGGTACCGGGTTTACTTGGGATACTCAAGATCGTGATGCAGATATTGCCGCAGCACAAACTACTTGGAAGGTAGTAGAGCCGATGCTGTCTGATCCAAGTTACCATCTAGTTATTATAGACGAGCTAACCTATATGCTCAGTTACAAATACCTTGACGAGTCTATGGTAACCAAAGCTTTATCGAATCGACCGCCCAGTCAAAGCGTTGTAGTAACCGGTAGAGGTGGTGGAAACTCTTTAAAGGATATAGCTGATACCGTTTCAGAAATAAAAGATATCAAACATGCCTACCAGTCGAATATTAAAGCGCGTAAAGGCGTAGATTACTAGAATGGAGAAATCTCCCTGAGAGGCATCAAATCCCGTAAATTTACTTTGATCCTCTTTTTTTCATTGATACCGATGATGATCTTAGCTACTTTAGTCGGCCCTGTTTTTATTTCTCCTGCTAAGTTTGTAGAGTCACTGCTAAGTATCCTCAGCCTAATGGATATCGGTAGCAACACGTCGAATCAAACGAGTGTTTCGCATGAAGAGGTAATTCTTTCCGCAATTCGATTTCCACGAGTAGTCTTGGCAGCTTTAGTGGGCGCTTGTTTAGCATGTTGCGGAGCAGTGATGCAGGGATTGTTTAGAAACCCTTTAGCAGATCCCTCATTAATTGGTGTTTCCAGCGGTGCATCCGCAGGGGCTAGTTTTGTGATTGTATTCTGTGGTACTTGGCTTCATAGCAGTAGTTTTTTTGGGCTCACATTAGTCGCTTTTGGCGCATCTGTAGGGGGCGCTTTGGCCGTGTTATTAGTTTACCGATTATCGACTTCTTCCACTGGAACTTCTGTTCCGACAATGCTACTTGTTGGCATTGCAATTAGCGCTTTAGCTGGGGCCTTAAACGGGATATTCAGCTTTGTTGCAGATAATGAAATGTTGCGGCGTATGAGTTTATGGCAAATGGGTAGCTTGGACGCGGCTAATTGGTTTCGCGTTGGAATCGCTGGAATCGCTGCTAGCATATTGTTAATAACGCTCCCCAATCAAAGCCAAGCTCTTAATGCATTTTTACTAGGTGAATCAGAAGCACGGCACCTAGGTATAGATACTGAGAGAGTGAAGCAGCGAATTATTTTATTGACAGCAATAGGAGTTGGTACATCAGTTGCCGTAGCAGGTATGATTTCCTTTGTAGGTTTGGTCGTTCCTCATATGGTTCGCCTAGTCATCGGTCCTGACCATAGATATTTAATACCTAGCTCAGCTGCACTTGGCGCAATTCTTTTAATCGTAGCTGATAGTTTCGCGCGCATTATAGTTGCCCCAGCTGAACTACCTACTGGTATTTTAACAGCACTCTTGGGCGTACCATTTTTCTTTTGGTTGCTCACCAAAAATCATCACCGCATCCAGAGATAATACTTATGTCCCTTGTAGCCGAAAAATTATCACTTAATTGTTCTGGAGTCTTTTTGTTGCGAGACGTTAATGTTTCTATTTTGCCAGGAAAAATTACAACAATAGTTGGCCCGAATGGAGCAGGTAAAACGTCCCTACTTCGTTGCTTATCGAACGATATTTCACCGACATCTGGCTCTGTAATGTTTAATGGGAAGGATATTAATAATTGGGATCCTATTGATAGAGCAAAATCTTTATCGGTTCTACCACAACATTCTTCGTTAGATTTCTCTTTTACTGCTGAGGAAGTTGTTCTGTTAGCCAGAATTCCTCATGATACTGGTTCAATAAGAGATGATGAGATTGTAGCTGCTGCTCTAAAAATTGTAGATGCAACTTATCTTGCGAATCGTCAATATACTCAGTTATCGGGCGGGGAAAAACAACGTATACATCTAGCTAGAAGTCTGGCCCAAATATGGGACCTAAATACAAAACAAAAAGATTATAACGATCGATTCTTGCTTTTAGATGAACCAACTTCTTCTTTTGACTTGGCTCACCAGCAATTAACCTTGGAGATAGTCAGTAATTTTTCTTCTAAGGGCATAGGTATTTTATTGGTTATGCATGATTTAAATTTAGCAGCGAAATGCTCTGATCAGGTCATAATGATGGAGTGCGGCAAACCAGTAAAAACCGGTTTACCAAAAGAGGTTTTTACTACAGAAAATATAGAGCAGGTTTTTGGTGTGCGCGTGAAGGTTCAAGAAAACCCTGAGAATCAAAAACTTCTTATCGTTATCTAGATGAGGTTCCTAACAGTAATTTTATTAAATTATATTTATTATTGATAGTTAAGGGCTTACAAATGAATAAGAAATTAGTTCAATGGTTGAATTTCCTAGTAGTTTTTGGAGTAAATGCAATTTTTTTATTATATCCAGTTGCTGGATTAACCATTACTGATGATATGGGAAGTGAGATTGTTTTAGTAAAGCCAGCACAGCGGGTAATTAGTCTTTCTCCTCATCTTACAGAACTAGTTTTTGCGATAGATCAAGGAGAGAAATTGGTAGGGGTAATGAGTTTTAGTAATTACCCAGAGGCAGCAAAAAAAATTCCTCGTATAGGCTCACATAATACAATTAGCTACGAGTCTATAGCACAAATTCAGCCTGATCTTATTCTTGCTTGGGGTTCCGGTAATGGCTCAGAAGCAATTCATAAATTAAAGTCACTAGGCTTTTCTGTTTATGTTTCAGAGCCCAATAAACTTGAGGGAGTGCCTGCAACAATTCGAAAACTTGGAATATTATTAGGTGTTAAGGATAAGGGTGAAAACGAGGCAAATAAATTTATTAATAGATTGAGTCAACTGAAAGAAAATTATAGTGATAGGCGAAAAATGAGTGTCTTTTATCAGCTCTCAGATAATCCAATTATGACACTTAGTGGGCGACACTTAATATCTGATGTAATTGAATTATGTGGAGGGTTTAATATTTTTTCAAAAGCCATACCCATAGCGTTAAAGGTCAGTTTAGAGTCATTAGTGAGGTCTGACCCTCAGGTTATCATTGCGGGAACTAAAAAAGAAAATGAAGAAAAATGGTTAAGTGGGTGGGCAAACAGAGCTTCAATTAGGGCTGTTAAAGATAAACAAGTATATTTCATAGATCCAGATTTACTGGTAAGACATGGACCAAGAGTTATAGAAGGCGCAGAAAAAATGTGTAATTATTTGGAAAAAGCTCGAAACCAAGAAAATAGGTAGAGGCAAGCAACTACCTATTTTCTTGGCTATATGTGTCTATCTGTTAGAAATTATAAGTCGTAACCACGTTCATTATGCTGAGTTACATCAAGACCATAATCTTCATCATCTTTTGATGTACGAAGACCTAATGTAGCATCAATGATTTTGAGTATAATGTAAGTAACAACAGCGGTGTAACAAAAAGTACTTACTACACCAATCATTTGAATATTTAATTGACTCATTATCGTGACGCCCTCAGAAAGACCCTGACCACTAAAAACTCCGAGTTCACTTGAGATAAAAAATCCACCCAAAATTGTTCCTAATATGCCACCTACTCCGTGTACAGGAAAAACATCCAATGAATCATCGATTTTAAGCGTTTGTTTTATTATCTGTGTTGCGTAGTAACACACAATTCCTGCTGAAAATCCAATAACTAAAGCTCCTCCAGGACCCACAAAACCTGAAGCTGGTGTTATAGTTCCAAGTCCTGCGACCATTCCGGTCACAATACCTAATACGGATGGCTTACCATGCTTCAACCACTCCATCATCATCCAAGCCAGAGACGCTGTTGCTGCAGATATGTGAGTTACAAGCATTGCCATTCCAGCATCTCCATTGGCCGCCAATGCTGATCCAGCATTAAATCCAAACCACCCTACCCATAACATTCCAGCCCCGATAACAGTTAGTGTTAAGTTATGCGGTGTCATAGGCTGTTGCTGAAAACCTCTTCTGTTCCCAATAACTAATGCTGCTACTAAAGCAGCCGTGCCAGCTGTTATGTGCACTACTGTTCCTCCGGCAAAATCTAGAAGGCCTAGCTGCATTAGCCAGCCTCCACCCCAAACCCAGTGTGTGATAGGTATATAGACTAAAATTAACCATACACTACTGAAGATTAATACTGCAGAAAATTTAATCCTTTCAGCAAAAGCTCCAACAATTAATGCTGGTGTTATTACAGCGAATGTCATTTGAAACATCACAAAAACAGATTCGGGTATATCACCGCTTAAAGTGTCTTCAAAAACATTAGCGAGCATCACATTATTGAGGTTTCCAATAAAAGAATTGAGTGAGCCACCATCACCAAATGCCAGACTATAACCAAAAATTAACCAGGTAATTGACGCTACACATGTTATAGCGAAGCATTGCATTAATACAGAGAGGACATTTTTTACACGAACCAAGCCACTATAAAAAAGCGAGAGACCAGGAATAGTCATAAATAATACCAGCGCGGTAGCAGTTATAATCCATGCCGTATTAGCACCATTTAGTGAATCTGCATATCCTAAATTAGGAATCATTAGAGCAAAAAAAGATAATATTAATTTATATTTTTTATTCAACTGTTTTAGCATGACATATAATCCTTTTGAACAATATTGGTGCATTAATATACATAAAGTGCACTGATTTAGATCAAATATTAGATGATCTACACGTTTTGGTATACATAATCTAACCTTATAGGATTTATATGCAAGAATTGTACCATTGAAATTATGTTTTTCTCTGAGCAGACAGAGATTTCCAAACGAATTTTTTTGATTTATCCATATTAGTTTCTGGTTTTCTATATTTAAGCCCCAGTCCTTTAAGGAAATATCTTAAAACTTGGTCTTTGCACACTCTATAATTTTTATGAGTTCTTTTTCGAAAGAAAGAACTTAGTTCATGCGAGCTTAATTCAAAATCTGCTAAAGAAAGTATTTTTAAAATATCGTCCGATTTCAAATGAAACGCAATTTTTAGCTTAGTGAATATCATATTGTTATTTAATTTTTTTTCAGGCAAGGGCTGTAAGCCTTCTTTCTTTCCTCTTTTCTCAATAATTAGGCCGTTAAGGAATGCAGCAAGATGATTGTCACTACAATTTAAAAAATCTGATTCAGTGCTTTTCTTCAACTTTTTTATTAAGTCGTCAACGGATGTAGTCTTGCCTCCTAAGCTAGAAATAATAAGCATTTTTTCATTGTCATAATCAAGGATATAACGAATACGACGTAATACATCATTATTTGTGATAAATAATCCCCTAGTTCCATCAAAAAAATGTCGATCAGTAATAATTTTGCTGGTAAACTTCAAATCATAATTATGGTGAAATATGATATCTATTTAATATTTGTTAATATATATTTATTTTATAAATTTTATTAATGTTATGAGATAATTTAAAAGAAAAAGACTATGTATAAAGATTTAGCTCAAAAATTAAAAGAAACAGAAAGTACTCCGTGGGATGTGGCTTATCAGCATTTAGCCGATTATAGAAAGGAGCATACTAATACCTTGGTGCCTCAATTTTATTCAACTGAGGATGGCTTTACTTTGGGTTTTTGGTTGCTTAAATTACGCCAAGACCGAGCCAATGGACTCTTAACAGAAGATCAAATTAATCGATTGGATAAATTAAAATTTGTTTGGGATCCACATGAGCCTCATTGGGAAAAAGGCTTTGCTGAATTACAAAAATATAGAGAGCAGTTTGGCGATAGTTTAGTTCCCGAAAATTATCTTACAGAAGGCGATCACTATGAGTTGGGTGATTGGGCTAGAGCTCAAAGGCTTACAGAGGGCAATTACCCAAGAGAAAAATATCAAAGACTTTGCACGGTTGATTATGTTTGGGATCTTCGCGAATATGACTGGAAAAGAGCCTTTGCTGCTCTAGAGGTATATAAGCAAGAACATGGCGATTGTTTAGTCCCTAGTAATTATGTGACTGATGAAGAGTCAGTGACAGGTGAGTTAGCTTTAGGTCAATGGGTGATCAAACAGCGCATAGATATGGTTTATAGTTGGCTGACCGAAGAAAAGATGCTGAAGCTAGATTCAATAGGATTTGATTGGACTCCAGAATCAGGAGAGCCATTACATTTACATCTTTACAGAAAAAATGATTAGCAACTTTTAATAGAAATTATTTTATTGTTTCAATCTCTTATATTTTACACGTTTAGGTTTTGATTCAGAGCCTTTCCGTTTGGTAAGATCTACCTGATATTCACTATAATTCCCCTCAAAAAATTTGATCTCGCTGTTACCTTCGAAGGCTAAGATATGCGTTGAAATTCTGTCTAAAAACCAACGATCATGTGATATAACTAGTACACAGCCGGGAAAATTTTGGATAGCCTCCTCTAGCGCTCTAAGTGTTTCAATGTCTAAATCATTTGAAGGTTCATCTAACAATAATACATTGGCGCCTTGTTTTAGTGTTATCCCTAAATGCAATCTGCCTCTTTCACCGCCAGATAGCTCCACAACTTTTTTTGTTGATCATTACCTTTAAAGTTAAATCTTCCAGCATATGCCCTTGAAGATATTTCGTAATTTCCAATTTTTAGTATATCTTTTTTATCTGAGATCGCCTCCCATACACTCTGGCTATCATCAAGATTTTCTCTGCTTTGGTCAACATATGCGAGCTTAACTGTTTCACCAATAGAAATATTACCACTGTCAGGATCTTCTATCCCACAGATCATTTTAAAAAGTGTAGATTTTCCAGCACCATTTCCTCCAACTACACCAACAATTGAGCCTTTAGGAATTTTAAAAGATAAATTATCGATTAATAGTTGGTCACCGAAACTTTTGCTTACATTATCAAAAGAAACAACATTTTCCCCAAGTCTAGGGCCCGGGGGTATATAGATTTCGTTTGTTTCATTACGACTTTGAAACTCTTGAGAATTCATTTCTTCAAAACGAGCTAATCGAGCTTTATTTTTCGCATGACGGCCTTTTGGATTTTGCCTAACCCATTCCAGTTCATTTTTTATCGTACGCTGACGAGCATCTTCTTGTTTTTTCTACATCAAGTCGTTCTTCTTTTGTTTCAAGCCAGTTTGTATAATTGCCCTTATAAGGTATACCCTGGCCTCTATCGAGCTCCAAAATCCAACCAGCAACATTATCAAGAAAGTATCTATCATGAGTGACAGCTACAACAGTACCTGAAAATTCTTCTAGAAATTTTTCTAACCAATATACAGATTCTGCATCCAAATGGTTTGTGGGCTCATCTAGCAATATCATGTCCGGTTTGGAAATAAGTAGTTTACATAATGCAACTCTTCTTCTTTCTCCACCCGATAGAAAAGATACATCTGAATCCCAGGGTGGAAGTCTTAGTGCATCAGCCGCAATACTTAGTTGACTATCTATATTATGTGCATCCCAGTATTCAATGATATTCTCTAATTCCCCTTGTCGTTTGGCAAGTTTATCAAAGTCTGCATCTGGCTCAGCATAATCAATATAGATTTGCTCAAGTTCTTTTAGAGCTTCTATTGCTTCTATAATACCTTCCTCAACATTTTCACGTACATTTTTTTCGTTATTAAGCAGAGGTTCCTGACAGAGGTAGCCTATTTTAATGTTTGGCATTGGCGTAGCCTCGCCCTGAATATCCTTATCAAGACCTGACATGATGTTTAGAAGAGACGATTTACCTGATCCATTTAGACCAAGCACACCAATTTTAGCTCCGGGAAAAAATGATAAAGAGATATCTTTAAGAATCTCACGCTTAGGCGGTACAATCTTACTAACTCGATTCATTGTATAAACATATTGAGCCATAATAGTTATCATCATTTAATTATTAGTCTGTATTATATTAACGGAAATATGAAGCTGACAGAAATTATTTATTATTAGACAATGAACCAACATAAAATTTTTAGTTTTATTTGAGTATGCAATTAGAGCAATGAAAAATTTAAATATTGAAAAAAAGAAAACGAAACCTCTAGAACACTTCGTTTTGTTACAGCTGCATCTCTTTTTGATGGGCATGATGCTGCTATAAATGTGATTCGAAGATTAATTCAATCAAAGGGTGCTGAAGTAGTTCATCTAGGCCACAACAGAAGTGTATCTGAGGTCGTTCGTGCTGCTATTCAGGAGGATGTCGACGCTATCGCCATAAGCTCTTATCAGGGTGGGCATATGGAATACTTTATATACTTGTTGGATTTACTAAAAGAATATGGAGCAGAACATATTAAAGTTTTTGGCGGCGGCGGCGGCACTATTACACTTGAAGAAATCAATTTTCTTGAGTCTGCCGGCGTTAGTCGCATCTATCATCCCGAACAGGGTATGAAGATGGGTCTTATTGGAATGATAGATGATTTATTTCAAATTGTGAGAGCCGATTCAACTAATAAGAGAACTAAATCATGCGCAGATGACTATTACGAGAAATATGTTAAACAAGATATAAATAATGAGATGAAAATCTCTCAAACTATCTCTGCCATAGAAAATAGAGTTATCCCAACAGATATACTGAATGAGTTAAAAACTAAATGGAAAGAGTCTATTTGTGATACACCAGTAATAGGTATCACTGGTACTGGTGGAGCAGGTAAGAGTAGTGTTGTTGACGAACTCTTAGAGAGATTTTCAAGAAATAGACCAGATATTCGTATAGCAGTTTTAGCTGTAGACCCTACTCGGCGAAAAACAGGTGGAGCATTATTAGGTGATAGGATAAGAATGAATAGCCTGTCTTCTCCAAAAATATTTATGAGATCTATGGCAACAAGACGACAACATTTAGCAACCAATGAAGTGTTAGAAGATATATCTGTATATTTAAGATCAGTAGGCTATGACTTAATATTCATTGAGACAGCGGGTATTGGTCAAAGCGATTCTCAAATAGTCGATTTTGTTGATTTATCAATTTATATAATGACTGGAGATTATGGTGCAGCTACTCAGCTAGAAAAAATTGATATGGTTGATTATGCAGACATAGTCATTTTAAATAAGTATGAAAAAAGAGGCTCAGCAGACGCTCTTCGTGATATACGAAAGCAGTGGCGAAGGAATCATAATAAATTTGATTTGTTAGATACCGAAGTACCAGTCTACCCAGCCATTGCTAACCAATTTAATGATCCTGGATTGAGTTATGCTTTTTATAATCTGTGCAGACTCATCGCTCGTAAAAAGAAATTGGATAAAAAAGTCTGGGTTCCTAAAAAAGATAGTATCTTTATTCATTCAAAACCGGTTGCACTTATTCCTGAAAATAGAATTCGTTACCTTTCTGATATTAGTGAGAATGGGCGACAGATTTGCATAAAAAATAAAGCTCAATCTGAACTTGCATCTGAAGCCTATCAGGCTTACTCCATATTAAAAAAATTAAAAGATGATATGCTTCCAGGACCTCTAGAGAAATATTCAGAATCCTGTTTAATCCAAAAAAATTCTGATAAGACTCTCAGTAAATTACGTGCAACGTATCAATACGCCATTACCAAAATGACGGATGAATCAAAAAAAAATCATCCATGAATGGACAGAAAGAAAATCAGAGGTTGAATCAGATAAATACTCTTATTCTGTAAGAGGTAAAGATATTAAAGGCGATAATTATACAACCTCTTTAAGTCAACTGAAAATTCCAAAGGTTGCAGCTCCTCAGTATAGAGATTGGGGCGAAATTTTGAAATTTTTACTGTCCGAAAATTTACCAGGTAGTTATCCGTATACAGCTGGTGTTTTTTCATATCGGAGGATAGGGGAGGATCCTTCAAGGATGTTTGCTGGTGAGGGCACCCCGGAAAAGACAAATCGTAGATTTCATTATATATCGAGAGGTTCACCTGCTATTCGTCTTTCAACAGCTTTTGACTCTGTAACACTTTACGGAGCGGACCCAGATGTGCGTCCTGATATATGGGGAAAAATTGGTAATTCTGGAGTCTCAATTGCCACATTAGATGATATGAAAAAACTCTACTCCGGTTTTGATCTATGCTCCTCAAAAACTTCAGTGTCTATGACTATAAATGGACCAGCACCAATGATTTTAGCATTTTTTATGAATGCTGTAATTGATCAGCAAGTTGAAATTTATCTTAAAGAAAACGGCTTATGGACCGAAACCGAGCTTAAAATACAAAATTTTTTCAAAGGAAAAAAGAGGCCTACTTACAAAGGAAAGCTTCCAGATGGTCATAATCAATTAGGTCTAGCTTTGCTCGGAATTACTGGCGACAGGTTGGTAGAGGATAAAATTTATTCTAAAATAAAAGAGACGGCTCTTTCATCAGTTCGCGGAACTGTGCAGGCCGACATTCTCAAAGAAGATCAAGCACAAAATACCTGTATTTTTTCTACAAATTTTGCGATGCGGATGATGGGTGATGTGCAGGAGTATTTTATTAAAAATAAAATATCCAATTATTACAGTGTTTCAGTAAGCGGTTATCATATCGCTGAAGCAGGCGCCAACCCGATTACACAGTTAGCGTTCACCCTTTCAAATGGATTTACTTTAGTAGAGTACTATCTATCGAGGGGTATGAAAATAGATGATTTTGTATCCAATTTCAGTTTTTTCTTTTCTAATGGGATGGATCCTGAATATGCCGTGATGGGCAGAGTTGCTCGTCGTATTTGGGCTAGAGCGATGAAGGAAAGATATAATGCTAGCCCACGTAGCCAAATGCTTAAGTATCATATTCAAACATCTGGACGAAGTTTGCATGCACAGGAAATGAGCTTTAATGATATCCGCACGACTCTTCAGGCTTTATATGCAATATTTGATAATACGAATAGTTTACATACTAATGCTTATGATGAAGCTATCACTACACCAACATCAGAGTCAGTTCGTCGGGCTATGGCAATACAGCTAATAATCAATCGTGAATTTGGTTTAAATTTTTGTGAAAACCCATGGCAAGGGTCTTTATAGTTGAACAGTTGACAGACTTATTAGAAGAAGCGATCTATGATGATTTTGACAGAATCTCGGAACGCGGAGGAGTACTTGGTGCAATGGAAACTATGTATCAGAGAGGTAAAATTCAAGAAGAAAGTATGGTTTATGAGCATAAAAAGTATGATGGTAGCTTGCCATTGATTGGCATAAATACTTTTCTTCCAAATGAAAAGGAAAAAGAAATTATAGAAGGACGCGAACTTGCACGATCTGATGATCAAGAAAAGCAACTACAAGTTGATGCAATGAAAGCATATGTCACTCTGAATAAAGATGCTGCCGAAGAGTTAATTGTTAAGCTGAAGCTAGCGGCATTAAATCAAGAAAATATATTTAGCTGCCTCATGGAGGCAGCTAAATTTAACTCTTTAGGGCAATTAAGCTCACCTCTTTACGACATTGGTGGACTTTATAGAAGAAATATGTAGCTAACTATTAAGAGTATAAGAAAATAGTATATTTTAATAAGTTATTCAGGTGCAAAAATCGTGTAGTTTTTACCTGAATTTGTGTACAATTTAGTAGTTAAAAAATTCCTTGTCATTTAAATATAAATCTATTGTGTGATGTGAATGTTTGATAAAAAACAGACTATTGAAAATTTTGATCCTGAGATTTGGGGATCAATAAAAAATGAGTCGAAACGCCAAGAAGACCATATTGAGCTTATCGCATCGGAAAATTATACCAGTCCTGCTGTAATGGCGGCTCAGGGATCTAAGCTTACTAACAAGTACGCCGAAGGTTATCCTAGCAAGCGTTACTACGGTGGTTGTGAATATGTCGATCAAACAGAAGAACTTGCTATTGAGAGAGCTAAAGAGTTATTTGGGGTTGGCTTTGCTAATGTTCAGCCACATTCTGGATCACAGGCAAATTCTGCTGTATTTTTAGCTCTTTGTTCGGCCGGTGATACTATACTTGGCATGAGTTTAGATGCGGGTGGCCATTTAACTCATGGAGCAAAACCTAGTTTCTCAGGCAAAATTTATAATTCTGTTCAATATGGTTTAAATCCAGAAACTGGTTTAGTCGACTATGACGAAATAGAGAGACTAGCAACCGAATGCAAACCTAAAATGATCATAGCTGGATTTTCCGCATACTCTGGAATTTTGGATTGGAAGCGTTTCCGTGAAATTGCCGATAAGATAGGGGCTTATTTTTTAGTTGATATGGCACATGTGGCTGGCCTTGTTGCCGCAGGTGTTTATCCTAGCCCAATTCCCTTTGCAGACGTTGTAACATCGACTACACACAAGACACTTCGGGGTCCCCGTGGCGGGATTATTTTGACCAACAACGAAGATTTAGCAAAGAAATTTAATTCCGCTATCTTTCCTGGTGGCCAAGGAGGGCCTCTTTGTCATGTTATAGCTGCCAAAGCTATTTCTTTTAAAGAGGCTTTAACTGAAGAGTTTAAAGTTTATCAACAACAAGTATTAAAAAATGCGCAGATAATGGCTGCGACTTTTATGAAAAGAAAAATAAAAATAGTATCTGGCGGAACGGAAAATCATCTCATGTTGGTTGATTTAATCGGTAAAGAGTTTACCGGAAAGGATGCTGATGCAGCTTTGGGTGAAGCATTTATAACAGTAAACAAAAATGCTGTACCCAATGATCCCCGATCACCCTTTGTAACTTCTGGATTAAGAATAGGTACTCCAGCTATAACGACTCGCGGATTCAAAGAAACTGAATCAGAAGATCTCGCCCATTGGATTTGTGACGTGTTAGATAGTTTAGAAGCTGGTACTTCTGATACGGTTATTCCAGAGATAAAAGATAAGGTTCTCCAGCTTTGCAGTAGATTTCCTGTATACAGCTAGTAAGTTTTTATTAATATAATTACCTTATATTTTTTTCTTGGATTCTTGCAAACCACAGCGACGCTGAGACATCATTTCAGTGTGATATAATTCTATATATTATTTATTAAAATCAAGAGACTCCCATGCATTGTCCTTTTTGTGGCGCAGAAGATACTAAGGTTAATGACTCCCGGCTTGTTTCAGAGGGTGGTCAAGTTAGGCGCAGACGTGAATGTATGACTTGTCGTGAGCGTTTTACTACTTATGAATTAGCTGAGCTAGTTATGCCAAGAGTCATAAAAAGTGACGAAACACGCGAACCCTTTGATGAAGAAAAACTTAGAGCAGGTCTTCTCAGAGCTCTTGAGAAGCGTCCAGTTGGTATCGATCAGATTGAAGACGCGATATCACATATTCAGCATAGCTTGAGGGCAACCGGAGAAAGAGAGATAACCTCGAGAATGGTTGGAGAAAGAGTTATGTCTGAACTTAGAGAGTTGGATGAAGTAGCGTATGTTCGTTTTGCCTCTGTTTATCGAAGTTTTCAAGATTTAAGCGAATTTCGAGCCGAACTTGACCGATTGGAAAAAAAGGGATCAGAAAAGATCAGGGATTAATTTTACATGGAGAATATTGAGCACTTAAGTAGCTACGATTTTCAGATGATGACTAAAGCACTAAAGCTGGCGCTTAAAGGAAAAAATACTTGTATGCCAAATCCTTCTGTAGGCTGTATTATTACCAAGGATGAGAAAATTATAGGTGAAGGTTGGCATAAAGTAGCTGGCGAGCATCATGCCGAGATAAATGCTCTTAAGTCTTTAATTGCACCGTCCGATGGGGCCACAGCTTATGTTACTCTCGAGCCATGCAGCCATAAGGGAAAAACAGGTCCTTGCGTGGATGCATTAATAAAGTCCGGCATTTCAAGAGTTGTTTATGGTATGACTGACCCTAACCCAGCGGTGGATGGCCAGGGTCTTCTAAAGTTAAAACAAGCAGGTATTTTAGTCGAGGGACCCCTACTAAAAACTGATGCCCAAAGGCTTAATTCAGGTTATATTAAAAGACATTACCTTGGCTTGCCTGAAATAACTATTAAGTTAGCTATGAGCTTAGATGGGCGAACTGCAATGGGCGATGGAACAAGTCAGTGGATTACTGGTCGAGCTGCCCGTGAAGATGTTCAGAAACTAAGAGCCTCGAATTGCGCTATTGTGACGGGTATTGGAACTATTTTGTATGATAATCCATCTTTGACAGTCAGATATAAAAAAAACACATCAATATCTAACCGTACACAAGAGCCAAAACAACCACTTTTAGTAGTGGTTGATAGTAAACTTAGATTACCAAATGATGCAAAGATTTTGTCAAGTTCAGCACCTATATTAGTGGCTACAGCAATTGAGAAATACAATTCAGATTTAGGAAATATTGATACCATCTGTATTGCTAATAGTGCTGGAAAAGTTGATCTTTTAGGCCTGATGAAATTATTGGCTGAAAAAGAGTGCAATAATGTTCTTATAGAATCGGGTCCAATCTTGGCAGGCGCCTTTATGCAACTAGGTTTAGTGGATGAGCTTGTAATTTATATGGCACCAAAGCTCTTGGGTAATATAGCAAGACCATTACTTAGTTTACCGTTTATTCATCTAGATCAAGCTATAGAATTAGATATTAAGGATATAAGGCAGATAGGCAACGATATACGTCTGACCACGCAAATAAAAAATTTAAATACTAAAATAGAGAAACCTTAAATATGTTTACTGGCATCATAGAAGAAGTTGGAGAGATCGTAGCTCTAGAACAATGCAATGGCGATATGAAATTGCGCGTGAACACAAACCAACTGGATATATCAAAAGTCCAACTTGGAGATAGCATTGCAACTAATGGTGTTTGCCTCACAGTTGCAAGATTATGTAAGGATGGTTACGAGTCAGATGTTTCCTCAGAGACATTATCTGTTACTTCTATAGAAAACTGGAGTATCGGATCCAAAGTTAATCTTGAGCGCTCCCTGACTATAGATATGAGATTAGGTGGTCATTTAGTGCTTGGTCATGTTGACGGTATAGGTGAAATTTTAGATCGCTTCTCAGTTGCACGCTCTGAGCGCTTTCGAGTTCGTGCACCGGCTGAACTAACCAAATATATCGCACAAAAAGGATCAATAACTGTCGACGGGATAAGCTTAACGGTTAACAAGGTCCAAGGATCAGAGTTTGAATTAAACATCGTTCCTTGGACTCTTGAGCATACTGTGATGAACACATATCAAAAAGGAACTAAAGTGAACTTAGAGGTAGATGTAATTGCACGCTATGTGGAACGATTAATGCTTGGAGAAAATACTATTACGAATTAATTTTTAAAAATAGTGATGATACAAGTTATGTTTTTTATAATTTAGATTTGAGAATAGGTATGAGTATTAATAGCATTGAAGAAATAATCGAAGATATACGTCAAGGTAAAATGGTTATCCTTATGGACGATGAAAATCGTGAAAATGAGGGTGATTTAGTAATGGCTGCAACAATGGTTCGGCCACAAGATATAAATTTTATGGCGACTAATGGACGTGGCCTGATTTGCCTAACATTAACAGAACAGCGATGCAGACAATTAGATTTACCCTTAATGGTTAGTGTTAATAAGGCCAGCCGTGCTACTAATTTCACTGTATCTATTGAAGCTGCCAATGGCGTAACGACAGGTATATCTGCTGCTGATAGAGCTCGAACTATTCGTGCGGCAGTTGCAGATAACGCATCAAAAAAAGACATTGTTCAACCCGGTCATATATTTCCTCTTCAAGCAGAAGCCGGGGGTGTTTTGTGTCGTGCAGGACATACCGAGGCTGGATGTGATTTGGCAAGAATAGCTGGTTTAGAGTCAGCTGCAGTAATTGTTGAAATTATGAATGAAGATGGAACTATGGCGCGCCGCAGCGACCTCGATGTCTTTGCAAAAAAACACAATCTTAAAATAGGTACAATTGCCGATCTAATACATTATCGACTAGTCACTGAAAAGACTGTCAGTTGTGTCAATGAACGAGTGGTGAATACAAGATATGGAGATTTTACTCTTCATACTTATTTAGATGTAGTCCGTAATGAAAAACATTTTGCCTTAGTTATGGGTGATATTTCTGTAGGAGAACCCCCATTAGTTAGAGTTCATATAAATAAGTCTGCTAGAGATCTTTTCAGTATTGAGTCACCTGGGGGTTACAAAAATTGGACTTTATCTGGGGCGATGGAGAAAGTAGCAAAGGAAGGAAGAGGAGTAGTAGTTTTTCTTTATTACCCTGAAGATGCAGACGATATAGATTCTGGGATTGATGAAATGATTAGTCCGATACCTAAAAAAGCTAGTGATGTCGTTTATCAACAAGTAGGAACAGGTTCACAAATTTTAATGAATCTTGGGGTACATAAAATGAGGTTACTAAGCGCACCATTCAGATTTATAGCAATTTCTGGGTTTGATCTAGAAGTAGTAGAATATATTAGTTGTGATTAAAAATTTACTACAAATAATCAATAAATCATAAATATTTCGAAGAAAATATTGAGGGCTCGAAAATGAATAAAAAAGGTCCTAGTAAGGATAATTTTGAAATAAATAAAGATCGTATATCTTCGATTCATATTGCAGTAGTGGCAGCTAAATGGAATTCTAGTATTACTAACAACCTTATAAAAGGGGCTCAATTTGTATTAAAAAATTCAGGAATTCCTGAAAAAAATATTGATATATTTAGGGTTCCCGGTGCATTTGAGCTACCTCTTGCCTGTCAAAAATTAACTAACGTTCAAAAACTACCCAGCTATAACGGCATTATAGCTTTAGGTTGTGTAATTCGTGGAGAGACCCCGCACTTCGATTATGTATGCCAAGAAACTACTAGAGGTTTAGGCGAAGTTGCCCTTAGGGCCAACATACCAGTTGGTTATGGTCTTTTAACTACTGATGATCTTGCACAGGCTGAGCAACGCTCTCATGTAGAGATAAATTCCGTTTTAGGTCAAAGCAATAAAGGACAAGATGCTGCAGATGCTGTACTGGAAATGATCCATACATTTAGTTAACCAAAGGAAGCATTGATGTTTTTACCCTCAACTCGAAAAAAGCTAGAGAGCTCTTAGTTCAAGCTCTTTATCAGCGCTCGGTTTCTGGTACTGAAATTAGTACTATACACGAAGAATTTGTAGCTAATAATAATATGGATAAGGTGGACACTGAATTTTTTAAAGAACTGCTTTACGGTATT
This sequence comes from Cellvibrionales bacterium, assembly GCA_038143955.1. Taxonomy (GTDB): domain Bacteria; phylum Pseudomonadota; class Gammaproteobacteria; order Pseudomonadales; family Porticoccaceae; genus Porticoccus. The sequence continues at coordinate 1,153,391 of JAYQMT010000005.1, read as the reverse complement.
ATAGACAAATTAGATGAGGTAGACGCTGCTTATGAAGAATATCTTGATAGAGAAACTTCGAGATTAGACCTCATATCCAGGATTATTTTAAGAATTGGTTCATATGAGTTATGTTTTAGAATCGATATTCCCTATAAGGTTGCGATTAATGAGGCAGTAAATTTAGCTAAAAAATTTGGGCCAACTGATACCTATAAGTATATTAACGGGATCCTTGATATGGCCGCACTTAAAAAACGTGCTATTGAAATCAACAATGAGAAATACTCTAAATAATCGACTTGATAATCCTCAGATATAGATATTTACTAAATTATGAGAGTGCTATTTTAGTCATATTTAAATATAAAAGTTAAATTTATGAGTTCAAAAAAAGCTTCAATAAGTGAATTTTCAATAATAGAAAAATATTTTTCCAATTTAGGTGAAAGCAAAGGTGTCTCACTTGGAGTGGGAGATGATTGCGCTGTTTTAGAAATACCTCCAGATAAGCAACTCGTAACCACTGTAGATACATTGGTTGAAGCTATACATTTTCCATCGAACTCTTCCCCTAGTGATATTGCACAGCGTGCTTTAAGGGTTAATCTCAGTGATATCGCAGCTATGGGGGCAGAGCCTCATTGGTTTACTTTAGCCTTAACTCATCAAACAGGAAATGAAGAGTGGATTTATAGATTTTCTAAAGCACTTGAAAGAGATGCCAAAAAATTTGGCTGTGCTTTAGTTGGTGGAGATCTGACAGCGGGACCTTTATCAATAACCATCCAGTTACTTGGAACTGTAGATAAAGGTAAAGCTATAAAAAGGAGTGGTGTTAAAGAAGGTGACTATATTTATGTGACAGGCTCACTTGGAGAAGCTGCAGCAGCCCTCTTTCTTTTTGAAAAACCACTTAATTCACTGAAACCTCTGCCTAAGAGCTTGGTCAACCGTATTTATAATAAATTTTACCGACCAGAGCCAAGAATAAAAGAGGGTATCCTTTTGCAAAATATTGCATCATCAGCAATAGATATTTCAGATGGGCTTATTGCAGATCTTGGGCATATCCTTAGTTCTAAATCGTATGGTGCCAATATTGAATTTAAGCGCATACCATACGCAAATTTTTTAACAGATATCGCTGATCATAATTTAATTCAAAAATGGATTCTATCAGGTGGCGATGACTATGAGCTATGTTTTACTGTTCCAAAAAAATATGTTGCCTTATTAGAGAGCATGATAGCCTCAAAAAAAATAAAAGCATCTTATATTGGTAAGGTCTCTATAGATCCAGGAATACGTTGTTATGATGACCAGAGTGAACTGTTGAATATAATTAAAACTGGCTACCAGCATTTTTGAAGATTATCGATACTAATTTTGATATATTTAAAAAATTTTTTCTATCAAAAAAAAGAGCATAATAAATGAATACAGTTAGCCCAACTTTTAAGGAACTTTTACGTAACCCAGTTCACTTTTTGGCATTCGGTTTTGGTAGTGGCTTGTTCCCCAAGGCACCAGGAACTGCAGGAACTTTATTAGGAATTTTAGCTTGGATTTTTTTAGTAAAGCTATCATTGGTTACTTATATCATTATTATAGTAATTGCAGCTCTAGCTGGAATATATTTTTGCGGAAAAACTGCGCGCGATCTAAATGTCCACGATCATAGTGGAATTGTATGGGACGAAATAGTTGGAATATGGCTTGCTATGATTTTAGTTCCAGTCACTTGGGGCTGGATTCTCGTAAGTTTTTTGCTGTTTAGGTTTCTTGATATATTGAAACCTTGGCCTATAAGCTGGATAGATAAAAATATATCTGGGGGCATAGGCATTATGGCAGACGATTTATTAGCCGGTGGTTTTACTGCCATAGTTTTGTATTTGACTATGAAAATTATGTAAAAGTTAAAACTCATTCAGTCTAAGTGATTATGAATGTAAAGTTCTTTACTCGTTATGAATCATAGTTAAAATGACTACTCTTAAACTAGGCTATTTGGAGTAAATTGTGCCATTAAATTTCATACAAAGCTCAGAGCTACCAACTCGGTGGGGAACTTTTAAGTTACATGGCTTTTTTGATGATATTGAAAAAAAGAACATATTGCTTTAACTTTAGGTACAGTATCTACTCATGAACCAGTATTAGTTAGAATTCATTCGGAATGTTTAACGGGCGATTCTTTGTTTAGTCTCCGATGTGATTGTGGGTCTCAGCTCGAGCAATCCATGCGTCTTATTGCTAAGGAAGAATCAGGAGCAATAGTCTATCTTCGACAAGAGGGTAGAGGTATTGGTTTGCTGAATAAAATTAAGGCATACCATCTACAAGATGAGGGTGCTGATACAGTTGAGGCAAATGAGCAGCTGGGATTTGATCCTGATGCGAGAGATTATAGTGTATGCGAATCTATTTTTAATCATCTTGGTATAGTCGATGTTAGGTTGCTTACAAATAATCCTAAAAAAGTTAAAGCGCTTAAAAATATGGGAATTGTTGTATCTGAGCGATTGTCAATCCAGACAGGACAAAATCCACATAATGAAGCGTATTTGGCAGTAAAAGCTGGAAAATTAGGACATCTTTTTGATAAAGATTAGTATTAGCCCGTCGTAACTTATAGGGACAAAATTTTTCGGTTCCCAATATAATTAAGGTTATTTTATGACATTAGCAAAGAGAATTATTCCTTGTCTCGATGTTGACAGAGGTCGGGTAGTTAAGGGTATCCAATTCATAGATATTAGAGATGCTGGTGATCCTATAGAAGTGGCTAAACGATACAATCAGGAAGGAGCTGATGAAATTACTTTTCTAGATATCACAGCCAGCCACGAGGGCCGAGATACTATAATAAATACAGTAGAAAGAATGGCAAGTGAGGTATTTATCCCCCTTACAGTAGGCGGTGGCGTCAGAAACTTGACGGATATAAGGAACTTGCTCAACGCTGGTGCTGATAAGGTAAGTATCAATTCAGCAGCTGTAAAAACACCAGAATTCGTACGTATTGCTGCTGACCGTTTTGGCTCCCAGTGTATTGTCGTTGCTATTGATGCTAAGAAAACTAGTACTAATGATGAGCCCATAAAATGGGAAGTATTTACTCATGGCGGCAGAAATACCACAGGAATTGATGTACTGGACTGGACAAATAAGATGGCCAGGTATGGAGCAGGTGAAATTTTACTGACTAGCATGGATAACGATGGAACTAAAAATGGTTTTAATCTAGAACTTACAAAAGCAGTTAGCTCAGAAGTTGATATTCCTATTATTGCTTCCGGAGGGGCAGGTAATCTAAAGCATTTAGCTGACGGTATACTTGAGGGGCAGGCTGATGCGGTTCTAGCTGCTAGTATTTTTCATTTTGGCGAGTTTACAATTAAAGAAGCTAAGGCTTACATGGCAAAACAGGGTATCGAAGTGAGACTTTAATATTAGAAAAATATTATAGAGCTTTTTCAGGCTTAGTTTTGTTATTTAATATATATAACCCCTTTAATAAGTTTATTGCATCGTATAATTGGTTGTCATCTATTGTCACCATTTCTTTTTCGCCAGATTTCCCTTTCACTGGATTACTAAGGTGCCCTAGTAGATTCTCTCCTTTGGTTTTCGTTGTATTTCTGCGTATCTTTATCTCTGCTGGTTCGATCACAATATCTGGCAATATACCAGCTCCTTGAATTGAGATTCCATTTGGAGTGAAATACCTTGCAGTGGTAAGTTTGATTCCCCGATCAGCACCTAATGGAAAGATTGTTTGTACAGATCCTTTACCAAAACTTGAAGTACCCAGTATGAGCGCACGGTTGTGATCTTGAAGTGCGCCTGCAACGATTTCTGCCGCAGATGCAGAACCTTCGTTGATTAAAATTATTATCGGTAAGCCATTTAAATCGTCCCCAATAGAAGCATAATATTTTTTATTTGATGTCGCAGATCGACCTTCGGTATAAACAATTAGCCCTTCATCTAAAATCGAATCCACAACCTCTATTGAGCTTGCTAGAAGACCACCTGGATTATTTCGTAGATCTATAATCAATCCTTTAGGAGAGACATCTCCAACATATAAGCTGCTTAATAATTTTTTAAACTGTATACCAGTATTTTCTTGAAATTGTGCAATACGAATGTAAGCTATATCTGATTCAAGTATTTTAGAGCTAACACTGTCAATTTTGATGGTATCTCGTTCAATATTTATTTCAATTGCTCTATCCATCTGATCTCTAAGAATAGTTAAGGATAGTACAGATCCTTTTTGGCCCCCTCATTAATTCAACTGCTTCGTCAAACGATATGCTTTGAACATTGCTATTATTAATTTTGATAATCAAGTCTCCGGATAAAACCCCTGCCTTATATGCAGGTGAACCATCAATTGGCGAAATAACTTTAAGAGCGCCATTCTCTTGACTGATGTCAATACCAAGCCCCTCAAATTGTCCAGAAGTTCGTTCTTGTAATAGAGAAAAGGTGTTTTTATCTAAATATGCTGAATGGGGATCTAAGGTACCAAGTAGCCCTTCTATTGCCATTTCGAGTAATTCTTTGTCATTAATTTTTTCTATATGTTCTTTCTTAATTCTTTCAAATGCTTGAGTAAAGTAACGTAACTCTTTAAGCGGAAGTAGGTCACTTTTTTGGCTAGTGTTTGCATATGCAACGCTGGAAAAAGCATGGGATAAAAAAAATACAATAAATGAAAATACTATATATCTTGAAACAAACATGATGTTACTCTTATTTTTATACACTAATATTTTAGGTTACCACTATTACTATATATTATTAGCATCAATCTAGTAATTCTTACTTAAGAGCCAAAATTTTGGATTTGAAGGCTTCCCGTTTTTTCTCACTTCAAAATAAAGTGCATGCTCATCAAGACCACCAGTGTTTCCCACCCTCGCGATATCTTCGCCTTTCAATACCCAGTCACCCATTTTTTTTAAAAGAAATTGGTTATGAGCATATAATGTCATGAAGCCATCACCATGACTAACTATCATCAAAAGACCAAGTCCCTTAAGATAATTAGCAAATATGATTTTACCATCATGAACAACTCTTACTGGAGATCCCGCATTAGTTTTTAGAAGCCAACCTTTTGAGTGCATCGAAGAATTTGATTTTAAGTCATACTTATTACTAGGGTAAGCATTCACAGGCCAAGGTAATTTACCTTTATTTTCATAAAAATTGTTTTTTGAAGAGGCACTAGAATAATTATTCAATGCGTGGGTTTTTTTTTCTTAATAAGATTTCTAGATTAGCTTTCTGGTCAGCGTATAAAGCAAGTTTGAGTTTTGAAGAATTAATTTTACTATTAAGTTTCTTCATAGTTAATGATCTTGAACTTTGTAATGACAAGAAGCTATTTTTTCTCTGTCTAAGTTCAGATCGATTTCGCATTAATTCTAATTTTTGAGCTGAAATTAGCTTTTGGGTAATATTAAGTTCTTTAATTTTCTCTTTATAACTGTTAATTTTTTCATTTCTAGCATTTATAAAGTAATTATAATATTCAAGTATTCGATTAATATTTTTTGGGTTTTGTTGTTTTAAAATAAGCTTTAGAGGCTCTTCTGTTCCTTGACGATGAAGAAATTTAATATAATTTTTTATTAGATATTGTTGTTTCCTTAAGTATGCTGCTAAATTATTTTTTTGTTCATTAAGATTTTCAATTCTGCGGTTTAGAGAATCTATTTTTTTTTCAAAAGCTCTTATCTTGGAGACTATTTTTGCTAGAGATAACTCAGTTTTTTCTAATTGATCATTCAATGATTCTTGGCTTTCTCCATGCCCCACTAGTGATTTTTTAAGTTCAGAAATTTTATTATTTAGTTTATTTAGATCATTTTTTTCTTCAGCCAATATAGGGGAAATAAAAATGAGAGCAATAAGTATTCTTAGAATGAAATATCGCATTAAATGTATCATCATTAGTTAGTACTATATTAGTGATTTTTGACTAGGGATTTTCCTGTCATTTCCTTGGGCTGAGGTAAATCCATAAGTGTTAAAATTGTAGGGGCGACATCTGATAACGATCCCTGTTTAAGAAGTGATATTTTCTTTTCTCCTATATATATCAGGGGGACTGGTAAAGTAGTGTGTTGTGTGTGAGGTTGCCCAGTCTTTTCATCGAACATTTGCTCAACATTACCATGATCAGCAGTTATTAAACACTGACCGTCAACACCCTCAACTGCGAATAACAGCTTACCAATGCAGTCGTCAATCACCTCTACAGCCTTTGCTGCCGCATCAAAAATTCCGCTGTGACCAACTTGGTCACAATTTGCATAGTCGCAAATAATAACATCAAAATCTTTGCTACTAATTGCTTCAATAAGGTTTTCTGTGAGCTCATAAGCACTCATTTCTGGCATGAGATCATAAGTTTCAACTTTTGGGGATGGAATTAGTATTCTTGATTCTCCTTTGAAAAGATTTTCTTGCCCACCACTAAAAAAAAAGGTTACATGAGCATATTTTTCAGTCTCTGCGATTCTTAATTGTGTTTTATCTAAATTACTTAAATACTCCCCTAATGAGTTACGAATTTCTTCTGGCGGGAATGCTACTGGAGCATGGATGTCTTTGGAGTACTGAGTGGTCATTACAAAATCAGCTAATTTTGGACGTTTTTTTCTGGTGAATCCAATAAAATTATCATCGGTAAAAGCGTTAGTTATCTGTCGAGCTCGGTCTGGCCTAAAATTCATGAAAATAACTACATCACCATCACCCACCATGGATTTTTCATTCATTGTAGAAATTTTGGTTGGTAAAACAAATTCATCGCTATCAGTATAATTATAACTGTCTTCCAGTGCCTCAATTGCGCTATCGGCAACATATTCAGGGTAGTCATCTGTGAGCATATTGTATACTGCTTCAAGGCGATCCCATCTTTTGTCTCTATCCATTGCATAAAATCTTCCAGATATACTAGCAATTTTTCCTACACCTAAGTCCAAAAGAATAGCCTCCGTCGTTTTAATTGACTCTTCAGCACTTCTTGGTGGCGTATCCCTTCCATCTAAAAAGGCATGCAAATAAATCTTTTTAGCACCTCTTTTAGCTGCAAGTTTGATTGAATTGTTTATATGATTCTCATGACTGTGTACCCCCCCCGCAGAAAGAAGGCCAAAGATATGTACCGCTGTATCGTTAGCGATCGCCTTATCAACTGCTTTTATATATGCAGGATTAGAGAAAAAATCACCATTTTTAATACAATTATTAATTTGTGAAAGATTTTGGTGTATAACTCTCCCTGATCCGAGAGTTATATGACCTACTTCGCTATTACCCATTTGCCCAACAGGTAACCCAACTGCAGGTCCAGACGTATTAATCAAGCTATGTGGGCACTTACTCCATAAGCCGTCTAGTATAGGTGTTTTGGCTGAATGTATAGCGTTATGCTTCTTTTTTTTTTGCTATATCCAAATCCATCTAGTATCAAAAGTAATAGTGGTTTTTTTGATTTAGTCATAAATTTTTAGGCTCTGTTTGAGTTTTTATAGATTGATAATAATAATATTACCGGCAAAGAGTGATTAGCGCCAATGATGGTTTCCCGTTAATCGTTTCGCTGTGTATAATTTACAGATAATGTCTTCTTTAATATACAAAAACAGCTATCGGAGTTAATAACCTTGGAATTTTTTGATTTTATAAGCGAACAATGGATTCTTGTGAGCATTTTTATGACTCTCATTTATTTGTATGCAATTAACGAACGCGCTAAGAGTGGTAAAACTATATCACCGCATGTGGTCACTCGCATGATAAATTCTGAAGAAGCGATACTCCTAGATGTTCGTGAAATAAAAGATTTCAGTTTGGGGCATATAGCGGGGGCAATTAATATTCCATATACTAAGTTGAATCAGAGAATACCTGAACTTGAACAGTATCGAACAAAAGCAATTATAGTCGCTGATAAGCAAAGTCAGCATTCTGGCTCTGTTGGTCGAAAATTACAACAAGAGGGATTTAGTGCATTAAGATTAGCAGGGGTATGATGGAATGGCAAAACCAGAGTCTTCCAGTTATAAAAGAATAAATTATTTATCATTAAGATTTAATCGATAATTATTTCTAATTCTTTAAGTTTTCGGGCAAGTGTGTTTCTACCTAAACCTAGCATTTCTGCAGCTTTATTTTTTCTGCCACCAGTTTTAATTAATGCAGCTTCAATTAAAGTTTTCTCAAGGTTCTTGTTGCTCTAGCTATAATTTCAGTATTTCCAGATGATAGCTCTACTTGAGCCCACTGCTTTAGATGCTCTTCCCACGATCCGGCGTCATTTGAATCATCATTTGATATATTATGAAATTCAGCTGGTAAGTCCTCTATATGAACCTCTATGCCTGGGGCCACAACCGTTATCCATCGACATAAGTTTTCTAACTCTCTTACATTTCCTGGCCATGGGCGAATACTTAGATGTTCTATAGTTTCATGTGTAAGAATTTTTGTCTCATATTTTAATTCTCTTGCTGCTATATTTAAAAAATGTCTTAATAATTTTGGGATGTCTTCTCTACGGTCAGCAAGATTTGGTAGATGTATTCGAATAACATTTAAGCGGTGAAATAGATCTTCCCTAAATAGATTTTTAACTACAAGATCTTCAAGATTTTGATGAGTGGCTGCAATAATTCGAGTATCAACTTTTATTGGTATATGACCACCCACTAGATAAAATTCTCCATTGGCAAGCACACGTAATAGCCTAGTTTGTGCCTCAGCAGGCATATCGCCTATCTCATCCAGAAAAAGTGTCCCACCATTTGCTTGCTGAAAACGACCTTCTCTACGCTGACTTGCCCCACTAAAGGCACCTTTTTCATGCCCAAATAATTCCGATTCTATTAAGTCGTGTGGAATGGCAGCCATATTTAGGGCGATAAATTTGTTTTCTTTACGAGGGCTATTATCATGTAATGCTTTAGCTACAAGTTCTTTCCCTGTACCCGACTCACCATTAATTAAGACAGTAATATTTGAGTTTGATAATCTACCGATAGCACGGAAGACCTCTTGCATAGATTGAGCTTCACCAATTATTTCATTGTGATCATTAGAAATACTTTCCTCTGAAGCACTGGCTTTTCTTTGATCTTTTGTGAAGTTTATTGCGCGCTGTGTTACTGCTATTAAATCTTCAAGATCAAATGGTTTAGGTAAATATTCGAATGCGCCACCTGATAGGCAGATACAGCACTATCCAAATCTGAATGGGCTGTAGTAACTATTATAGGTAGATTTGGATTTGAAGAGTGAATTTTTTTTAAAAGCTCCAATCCACTCATTCCAGGCATTCTTATATCAGTTATCACTATATCTGGAGTTGTCTTACTGAGCTCAACAAGAAGTTTTTTTGCAGTCTCAAAGCAACTTACAACCATATTTTCTCTGGCTAGTGCTTTCTCTACGACCCAACGAATAGATTGATCATCATCAACGATCCAGACATTATGCTTCATATTATTTATCCAACGGTAGGTAGATATAAAAAAATGTTTTGCCGCTCTTATTTTCACATTTAATAAGACCATGATGAACATCTATTGCTGACTGAGAAATTGATAGACCCAGACCAGTTCCTCCTACTTTTCCAGTAATCGATGGAAAAAACATCAAATCGAGCATCTCTTCTGAAACACCTGGACCATTGTCGACAATTTGTATGCAGCAGCTCATCTTGTGATGAACTCCTCGGATTGTTTGATTTCTCTCAATACTTGTCGTAACTTCAATCACAGGATTTGCTGTTTTGTTATCAGAGAGTGCTTGAACAGAGTTAAGCATTATGTTCAAAAAAGCCTGAGTTAATTTCCCTTTGTCCCCACTGATTTCTGGGATGCTTGGATCATAAACTTTATTTATACTTATATTACCCATCGTTTCTTTTTCAATTAGTGAGACCACATATTCAATTACTTCATGGATATTTAATAATGTAAATTTCGGTAAGGTATTTGATCCCAGCATTTGATCTACAAGCTTGGATAGCCTATCAGTTTCCTTGGAAATAATACTAGTAAATTCAAGTAATTCTTGTCGATTTTCAAGGTCATCTGAAAGAAGTTGTGCTGCGCCTTTAATTCCTCCAAGAGGGTTTTTTATTTCATGAGCAAGATCACGAATTAGGTTTCTGGCCGACTTATGTGTATCTAGAAACCCCTGTTCTTTATTTAGCTGTATTAGTCTTTCCACCTGCTGAATTTCTAATAAAAGCATTTTTTTAGAGCCATGAATTATGGGAGAGACAGTAAAGTCTACAGTAATGTTTACATCATCAGAAAGCTGAAGACATAGCTCTCTTTGAGTAAATGGACGATAATCGTTCATTGCTTTATCTATAGCAGAAAAGTCAATTTGACTGCTCTGCAGATCCCCATCGTACTCCTTTAAAAAATTAAGTATCGATTTGCCCACAACACGAAATGAACTTGTATCAAATAAACTTTCAGTTGCAGAGTTCGCGTAAAGTATTTTCAGCCTCTCATCCAATAATAAAACTGAGACGTTTAGATTATTTAAGACTATGTTCTTTATTTCTTCCATTTTTGTGATTCATTCAATCATTTAACTAGCCTAGTAGATCTTGAGATTAGACAATTTATAAAAATTGGTAACTATTGAGTACATTAGACTAGAGTGCAGGTGGTATACAACCTAGCCTAATGATTTGATAATCGCTAAACATAGTAGTACATATCAAACTCAACAGTATGATTAGTATGCTCAACACGATGAACGTCTTGCATCTTAAGATCGATATATGCATCTATCATTTCATCTGTAAATACACCACCTTTTGTTAAGAATCCCCGATCTTTGTCTAAAGCTTCCAGAGCTTCTCTGAGACTACCTGCTACTTGAGGTATCAGTGAGCTCTCTTCTGGAGATAAATCATAAAGATCTTTATCTGCTGCTTCTCCTGGGTGTATTTTATTAATAACTCCATCAATACCTGCCATTAACATCGATGCAAACATTAAGTAAGGATTGGCTGTAGGATCTCCAAATCTAGCTTCGACTCGTTTCCCTTTAGGCGAGGCAACATACGGTATACGGAGTGCAGCGGAGCGATTCCTTGCTGAATATGCAAGCATAACCGGAGCTTCAAATCCTGGAATAAGTCGTTTATAGGAGTTAGTGGAAGCATTAGCAAATGCATTTAGTGCTTTAGCATGCTTGATGATTCCACCAATATAATAAAGAGCAGTTTCACTCAGTCCAGCATATCCATCTCCTGCGAAAGCATTTTCTCCATTTTTCCAAAATGATTGATGACAATGCATGCCGGACCCATTATCACCAACAAGTGGTTTAGGCATAAATGTTGCTGTTTTACCATAAGCATGAGCTATATTATGAACACAATACTTTAAAATTTGAACTTCATCAGCTTTTTTAACAAGTGTATTAAACTTAATCCCTATTTCGCACTGTCCAGCAGTTGCTACCTCATGATGATGTACTTCCACGTCGAGCCCCATTTCTTCCATAGCAGAACACATTGCAGTTCGCAAATCATGCAGGCTATCGACAGGAGGAACTGGAAAATACCCACCTTTAACACCAGGCCGATGTCCCATATTTCCGTCTGGGAATTCTGATCCAGATGACCAAATTCCCTCTTCAGAATTTACTTTGTGAAAACATCCGTTTATATTTGAGCCCCATTTGACATCATCAAATACAAAAAATTCTGGTTCTGGACCAAAGAAGGCTGTATCACCCAAACCAGTTGATGCTAAGTAACCTTCAGCACGTTTTGCAACGGAGCGAGGGTCTCGATCATAGGATTGCATAGTGGAAGGCTCGATAATGTCACAACGTATGATGACTGTAGGTTCGTCAGTGAATGGGTCCAAAACAGCTGTTGCATCATCAGGCATAAGGATCATATCGGACTCATTAATTCCTTTCCATCCTTCAATTGATGAACCATCAAACATTTTGCCTACTTGTAAAAATTCATCATCCACATCTTTTGATGGGAAGGATACATGTTGTTCCTTACCTCTTGTGTCTGTAAAACGAAGATCAACCCATCGCGCTTCACTCTCTTTAATTAATTCTATAGCTTGTGACATTTTTTTCTCCAAATTTATATAAGTACTTGAACTACTGAAACTAAAAATAACTCTTATCGCTATTTACAATGCAATAATTATACCAGAAATATAAACACCAGTTTTAGCTGTTCAAAGGTGTAATTTAGTTTATATATGCACTTTAACGGTGCAAAATATATGCATATTAGTGAAAATTGGCCTGTTATGGTGCATTTTTTATTTTACGAAGTAAAACATTTTATTTATATCTTCACTATAGACTTAGTTTCTAGCTACATTGGTAATTACTGAGTTGGGTAAAATTAAATTTGATTTTTCAGGCATTTAGGTATCTCCAAACTACCTTGATCAGTATAATGCCGTCCTTATTGTTAATCTAGGATCAGAATTGTGATCGAAAATCTTCGTAACATAGCTATTATAGCCCATGTGGATCATGGTAAGACCACTTTAGTAGATAAGCTACTTAAACAGTCAGGCACGCTTGACCGTAAGGATATGAATTCAGAAAGAATAATGGATTCAAACGATCAAGAAAGAGAGCGCGGAATAACAATTTTAGCTAAAAATACAGCTATAAGATGGAACAGTTTCAATATAAATATAGTTGATACACCAGGTCATGCTGATTTTGGAGGTGAAGTTGAAAGAGTTCTTTCAATGGTAGACTCGGTTCTCCTTCTTGTTGATGCTGTCGATGGTCCAATGCCTCAGACTAGATTTGTTACGCAAAAAGCATTTGAACAAGGATTAAGCCCAATTCTGGTTGTAAATAAAGTTGATCGTCCTGGAGCAAGACCCCATTGGGTTGTAGATCAGGTGTTCGATCTATTTGATCGTTTAGGGGCGACTGACGATCAAATGGATTTTCCAATAATGTTTGCTTCCGCATTAAATGGAGTTGCTGGTATTGAACCTGAGTCTTTAGCAGAGAACATGACTCCTTTGCTGCAAATGATTGTTGATGAGGTTGATCCACCGAAAGTTAATATGGATGGTCCATTGCAAATGCAAATAAGTGCCTTGGACTATAATAGTTATGTCGGAGTCATAGGAATTGGTCGAATAACTCGTGGAATCTTAAAACCCAATGAGCAAGTCCTTATAGTAGAAAGTAACGAAAATTCAAGAAAAGGGAAAGTACTCCAAGTAATGGGATATAACGGTCTTGAGAGGGTGGATGTAGCTGAAGCGCAAGCCGGAGAAATTGTATGCGTTACTGGAATTGATAAACTCAATATATCTGATACTTTATGTAGCCCAGATAAACCCGAAGCCCTTCCTCCTCTCACTGTTGATGAGCCAACAGTTAGTATGACATTTCAGGTAAACAATTCACCCTTTGCTGGGCTTGAAGGAAAATTTGTTACTTCCCGTAATATAAAAGAGAGACTTGAACAAGAGTTAATACATAATGTAGCTTTGAGAGTCGTAGAAGGCGACACGCCAGATAAATTTATAGTCTCCGGACGAGGAGAACTTCATCTATCAGTATTGATTGAAAATATGCGCAGAGAGGGTTTTGAGCTAGGAGTATCGCGCCCAGAGGTTATAAAAAAAGAAATTGACGGCCAGATATTCGAGCCTTATGAGCAAGTAATGGTTGATATTGAAGAACAACACCAAGGTTCTGTCATGGAAGAGTTTGGAAATCGTAGAGCTGAACTCGGAAATATGGAGCTAGATGGTAAAGGGCGTGTTCGATTAGAATTTACTATTCCTTCCAGGGGATTAATTGGATTTAGGTCTCAATTTTTAACCATGACAAGTGGATCAGGTATAATGACTAGTATATTTGATCGTTACGCCCCAACAAAGCAAGGAGATTTAGCTAAAAGACAAAACGGTGTTTTAGTTTCTATGGTAAGAGGAAAAACCTTGGCTTATGCATTATTCAATCTTCAAGAAAGAGGTCGCCTTTTTCTTGGTCATGGTGTTGAGGTTTATGAGGGTCAAGTCATTGGACTTCATGCCCGAAGTAACGACTTACCAGTTAATAAAACAAAAGCAAAACAACTAACTAATATTCGAGCGGCTGGCACAGATGAGAATTTGGTTTTATCTCCCCCTATTAATCACAGCTTAGAGCAGGCATTGGAATTTATAGTGGAGGATGAATTGGTGGATGTGACACCGAAATCAGTTCGAATACGTAAAAAGTTATTGAAAGAAAATGAGCGCAAACGAGCTCCTAATCACTAATAAAACTCAAATTCTATTAAATATGAAAATATTTTTTCATTTGCGCTTTTAGATTTTTCTTCTGAGACTTCTTTTTTTGCTTGTCTAATCAATTGTCGTAAATGTTTCCTGTCTAATTTTGGTAATGCGATCAATATATCGTCAATTGCTTTATCTCCTCTAAAGTCAGCCTCTTTATCCATTTTTCAATGATTATCTTTTGGCGGCGATAGGTTACGCTTTCTTGGTCAAAAATTTTAAGCCCCATTAGAATTTTATCTATATCAGCGGACCTCATTATTTTTCCAATATGCTGGATTTGCCTTCTTTTACCCTCTCGACTTTTTATTTTTTTGGCGAGTATAATTGCTTCATTGAGATCGTCTGATATTTCTATTCTAGATAGTTTCTTGTGGGGTAAGTTGACAAGATCTGATCCAATTTTTTGCAGATTAAGCATTTCTTTTTTGAGCATCGATTTGCTTTTTTTGGGTTCTTTTAATAATTTTAGCGACATACTTGAGCTTGTATAAATATTTTCAGACATACGTAATCAACTATAGAATAGAGTGGCTAGACCTAAAAAGGATAAAAATCCTACCACATCAGTAATTGTGGTTAATGCAACAGTTCCAGCTAAAGCTGGGTCAGTTTTGCAGGACTTTAGTATTATTGGAATTATGGCTCCTGCAACAGCTGCAACAATAAGATTTATAGCCATAGCTGCACTAATAATTATAGCAATTAGTAAATCATCAAACCATAAGGCTGCAACCCCACCCATAACAATCGCCCAGACCATTCCGTTGAGCGCACCTACTGTGAATTCCTTACTAAGAAGCCAGTTCTGATTACTTTTATTAATTTGCCCAAGCGCTATTCCTCTAACCACGACTGTAAGTGTTTGACTTCCTGCAACTCCACCCATACTAGCTACAATT
This sequence comes from Cellvibrionales bacterium, assembly GCA_038143955.1. Classification (GTDB taxonomy): domain Bacteria; phylum Pseudomonadota; class Gammaproteobacteria; order Pseudomonadales; family Porticoccaceae; genus Porticoccus. Next base: position 1,138,150 of record JAYQMT010000005.1, on the reverse strand, counting down.
GGCATCAGAATAGCAAGTGTTACAACTTTTTCGATTGTATCTTCAAAAATATTAATTACAGAAGACGCTAAAATTGCTGTTAGCAGGTTAACTCCGAGCCAGACAGCTCTCCTAGGGGCAGTACGACTAATAGAAGTGAATGTTCCCTCTTCATCACTTAACCCCGCTAAACTTAATAATGAATGATCCGCTTCTTCACTTATTACATCTACAACATCATCAATTGTGATACGCCCCAATAATTTATGTTTTTGGTCTATTACTGGGGCAGATACCCAATCATTTTTTTAAACAATCGTGCTACCTTAGAATCTTCCATATCTGCAAAAATACTATCAACTTCGGTGACCATAATTTCTCGAGCTGTAATATTCGGGCTAGATGTAAGTAACTTACCTAGTGGCAAAATTCCTAAGAGAGAATCTTTTCTGTCAACAACAAATATATTATCAGTAATACTCGGTAATTCTTCATGGCGGCGCAGATAACGTAAAACAACGTCTAAAGTTATATCAGGCCGAACAGTGATTGTATCTGTATTCATCAAACCACCGGCGGTATCCTCTGCAAAATTAAGAACGCTCTCGACCCTTAATCGATCCTGTTCACTCATTGCTTGTAATACCTCAGGAATAAATTTTTCAGGTAGCTGCTGAAGAATATCGGCTATATCATCTGGATCTAAACCTTGTGTGATTGACGCGACCTCATGACTCTCCATCTCTTGTAGAATTTCTCCACTTAGCTCCTCACTAAGCTCGCCTATTACTAAACCCTCGAGCTCTTTATCAATTAAATCCCACAAAACTCTACGTACTTTAGGGGGGCTGATTCGATTTGATGAGCGATATCAGCAGGCATTAAATTATTTAGCATATAGCGAAGCGAGCGGACATCACTAGAATCCATTAACTCCTGAATTCTAGTAAGTTGTGACATTTGAACGTCTTGATTGTCATGTCCCTGCATGGGATATCCTTGATAAACTTTATTGATCTTTTGTATGACTAATAGTTTATAGATGAGTATTAGAAATTTATAGTAGTGATTATATGTTCTTAAGAAAGATTTTTATTACTTTTCTTCATCAAATTTATTAGTTATTAGGTTCTTAAGGGCTCCGTACGCGCTTTCTGCATCACTTCCCTTTATGTCAAAATATAGAGTTGTCCCATTGTTTGCTGCTAGTAGTAACAAGGACATGACGCTTTTAGCATCTATAAGCTCACCAACTTTAGTACCTACCATAATCATAGAGCTGTATCTATTTGCTGTTGCTGCAAGTTTTGCAGCTGCACGAGCGTGTAGACCAAGTTTATTTAGGATAGTTAATTTTGCTTGTATTGATTTATGCATATCAAATATAAAATACTTCGTTTTAGTTAAGCTCTCTATGCCATGTTTGAGTGTTAGCATAATCCTTAATAAATATCTCTTTTAGCATATTGCTTATATAAACAGAGCGATGATGACCGCCAGTGCAACCAATACCAATAGTGACATAGCTTCTATTATCCCTTAGAAATATTGGAAGCCACATCTGTAAAAAATCAGCGATAGATGTAAGCATTTTAGAAGCTTCTTTTTCTCCCTTAAAAAAATTGATGATAGCTTTCTCGTTCCCATTAAATTTTCGTAACTCCAACTTCCAATATGGATTTGGTAAACACCTAACATCAAAAACAAAGTCTGCGTCAATAGGAACCCCATGCTTGAATGCAAAAGATTCAAATAAAATTGACATATTATTCTCACTACTAGGAATTAATTGTTTTCTGACAACAGATCTTAACTGGTGAGGATTCATGTTGCTGGTATCAATTTTTCTGTCAGCTAAAGTTGATATTGGGTCCAGCATAGCGCTCTCTATCTCAATTGCCTCTTTTATTGCTATGCTGATTGAACTCAATGGATGCTTCCTTCTCGTTTCACTAAAGCGCTGTATGAGGACCTCATCAGATGCATCAAGAAATACTATTTCATAACTAACACCATAACTTTTAAGGTTATTTAAAATTTCTGGCAACTGTATTAAGTCATTAGTTAGACTTCTAGCATCTATCCCCACCGCTAGATTATTTTGCTTTATCCGTTCTTTAGTTCCGGATGCGTGCTCAAATAAACCAGTTAGGAGTTTTACAGGAAGATTATCTATACAAGAAAAACCAGCATCTTCCAACATATTCAATGCTGTACTCTTACCAGATCCAGAGCGCCCACTAACAATTACTAATCTCATTTTTAATTCCAGTTGTCACTATTTATTAGTATCTGGTGAAGTGCTTGCTTCGATCCAGCTTCACGAATAGCTATACATCTTTTTTTATTTTGAAGCACACCTGCGATTAACGATAAAGCCTTTAAATGTTGCTCATCCTGCTCATCAGGAACAATTAAAACAAATATTAAGTCAACTAAAATTCTATCATCAGAGTTAAAATCTATAGAACTATTTAGCTTAAAAAAGGCTGCAGTAATTTTTTTTAATTCATTAATTCTAGAATGCGGGATTGCTATGCCGTCACCTATAGCAGTTGTTCCTAGGCGCTCTCTTGCTTGTAGACTCCGATATATTTTTTCCGAACTAGCTCCTTCAGCTAAACTAGAAATATATACTGAAAGATTCTCTAGAACTTTTTTTTTTGCTATTCCCGTCAATATTAATAAATATATTCTCAAGTGGAAGCAGATCTGATAGTTTCATTTTTAATTATCTTCCACGGTTTTTTTCCTTATATTTGATAAGCTGACGATCGAGCTTTCCCTCTAATATATCTATCGCTGCATAAAGGTCCTCATGCTCTGCTGCAGCAAATATATCTGCTCCTTTAACATGAATAGTAGCTTCCGCTTTTTGCATCAGCTTATCGACCGAAACGATTGCATTAATAATACTTATATGGTCGCAATGACGTTCCAATTTTCCTAGCTTATTTGTTATATAGCTTTTTATTGGGTTTGTTATATCTAAATGGTGACCGCTTATATTCAATTGCATATGATTCTCCATTTATCCTCATTTTTACAAATAGTAAACTTTAAATATGCTTCCTTTCACTCGACGAAACAATGCCCATACTCTCCCTATATTTGGAAACTGTACGACGCGCAATATTTATTCCCATATCATTGAGCAAGAATTCTAGCTTGCTATCACTCAAAGGCTGTGTTGCAGGTTCTTCATCGATCATTTTTTTTAGAATAGCGCGAATTGCTATTGATGAAAACTCCTCTCCATTGGTTGTTTTAATATTGCTAGAAAAAAAATATTTGAGTTCGAATACCCCTAGTGGGGTTGAAATATATTTTTGAGTAGTTATACGAGATACAGTAGATTCATGAAGATCCAATTTATCAGCTATGTCCTTTAAGACCATCGACTTCATACTTTCCGTCCCTTTTTCAAAAAAATCTTTTTGCTCTTTGACAATAGATGACGCAACCTTTAACAGAGTCTCATTCCTATTCTCTATACTTTGAATTAGCCATTTAGCTTCATTTAAGTTCTTTTTGATAAAGTCATTGTCTTCACCATGGTTTCCGCGTTTTATTAACTTTTCGTACTCAGAATTAATATTTAATTTTGGTAATACGTCAGTATTTAATGCCACATGCCAGGATCCATGAAGTTTAAAAGCTTTGACATCTGGTATTACATATTCAATTGGATCATTATTCCAATTGTTTCCGGGATAAGGAGATAGGGTCTTCAATAGCGACAATACTTTTTCAATAACTGAAAGCGTATAACCGGTGATTTTTTCTATTTGCGGTTTATCATGCTTCCTAAGCAATTCTGAATGATTTGAAACCAGTTCTTTGGCTATTTCAACATATTTTGTATTTTTTGGGAGCTGGTCGAGCTGAATTACTAAAGACTCAGATACATTTATAGCACCTACTCCTGGAGGATCAAATTGTTGTATTTTGTTTAATACACAATGAATTTCTTCCAGGGTGACTGAGTCTCCCATGCTCTCCTGAATATCTTCAACAGAAGAAACGAGCATACCCTTGCCATCAATTGAATCGATTATACTAATACCTATTATAAATTCAATATCGGAAAGAGTAACCAAATGCAGCTGAGAAACTAAATAATCACTTAAAGATCCATCGCTTGGATCGACAGCCTCATAGTCTATATGTTCCGTTGTAGTCCTATTATTATTTTTAGGCTCATGAGAGTGACCCAGTGTATTTGCGAATTTAAATGTATCTATAAATGCTTCATCCCAAATTTCTGTAGTTGATTCTTTTTCCAAATCCTCCTCGTCCTCCTCGAGTTCTAAAAGTGGGTTATCGTACAATTTTTGTTGAACTTCCTGAGATAATTCCAATGTGGAAAGCTGAAGCATACTTATAGCTTGCTGAAGTTGAGGAGTCATTTTCAGCTTTTGTGTAACATTGATTGATAATTTTGGCTTCAACATAATAAGATCATTATATAGGCAAATATCGTGCCATTAAATAATTTAATAGTTGAATGTTTGACTGAGTAATTGGAGATTTGAGCGTATTGGAATTTTAATTCCCTGTTTAAAGCACAAAGTCTTCGCCTAAATATATATCTCGAACTTGCTGGTTGGCTATTATTTCTGAAGCCGCCCCCTCTGCAATAACCTTGCCTTCGCCTACGATATAAGCATGCTCACAGATATCAAGTGTTTCGCGAACATTGTGGTCAGTGATTAAAACACCGATGTTTTTACTTTTAAGTTGACGTATAATTTGTTTTATTTCATTTACTGAAATTGGATCTACCCCAGCAAAAGGTTCATCGAGCAGAATGAAGTCCGGCTCTGTAGCCAGAGCTCTGGCAATTTCAACTCTTCGGCGCTCGCCCCCAGAAAGACTAAGACCTATAGAATCTCGAATATGAGAAAGATGAAATTCTATTAATAAGTCCTCAATTCTTAGCTTTCGTTGATCATCATCAAGATCATCTCGTGTTTCTAAAATAGCTAAAATATTATCTGCTACAGTCATTTTTCTAAAAACTGAAGCCTCTTGAGGGAGATATCCAATACCTTTTTGTGCTCGACCATGCATTGGAAGATTAGTGATACTTTCCTCATCAATAAATATTTCTCCCCATCCTGTTCTACTAAACCAACTATCATATAGAAGCAAGTTGTTTTGCCAGCTCCATTTGGTCCGAGCAAACCGACAATTGCACCACTCTCTACTGAGAGTGAAACATCACGAATGATAGGCCTTTTCTTATAGCTTTTAGAAAGATTTTGAGCTCTGAGTACCGCCATAAAAATTGCCTTACTATCTAGTGGGTGGTATGACCATCTCTATACGTTTTCTTGTATTCTCTGAAGAGGAGGCTTTTACAATCTCTGATTTCAGATCATAGTCAATTTTATCCCCAGTTATTGTAGTACCGTTTTGTTCAAGGCTAGCATTCTGAATTAACCCAATTCTTTCTTTTTTTAAAAAATATTGAATAGTATTAGCACTGGCCAAAACAAGCCCGTCTGCAGTATTAATAATTTGCTGGTATTTAGCTGGGTTACCTACGCATACAATCCTATTACCACCTTTTATGTCAGTTACCATTGTAACCTTGTCTGCATGAATTATTATGCTTCCCTGACGAACAACGACTGACCCTTCATAAATAGCAGTACCATCTTTTTCATTTTGTTCTGCACGATCAGAAACCACTTTGATAGGTGATTTTCTGTCGTCTGGAAGAGCATTAAGGTTAAAACACCAAAAAATTAAAGAGGCGAGGACCGACAACTTACTGCCCACGATAAACCCCTTGGACTTCTGATAAAAGTTCGAATATTTCAGTATCTAGATTTCCCCTCATGCCCACACCCACTGATTCTCCATTTGGGTTAATCATTCTAATTTTAACATCAGTTTCAACAGTCTGCTTATTTGGATGCAAAATTAATTTCTCTGTAATGATTTTATTTCTCTTACCATCCTTAATATCTTTCCATGCGTAAACGTTGTCTGTAAATATTGCACTTTCACCATCATTTATGCTCGCGCCCTTATCAGCTTTAAGTTGCCAAGGTTTAGTTGATTCTACTGATGCATAATACTTGAGCTTGGGTTTTTCAAATTCGAGCCTGCTGGTTGATTTAAAGCGTTTAGTATTTATTGCGTCTAACTTTGAAGCTAATCTCCCGCTTTTATGAAACTCTAACATAGAAATATTTATCATGTAGCTATCAAATCTATAATCAATAGTGCTTTGATTATAGTCAGTTTTTTTTCTAAAAACTTCAGGCTGCCCAAGCATAAATAACAGAAAACCTCCTGCGGAACCTAAAAGCATGATTGTTAGAAGAAAATTACGCATAGTAGATAAATTAAGTTTAAGTAAAGTAAATTAATATTAATAAATTAGACCTTTAAAGAAAGTCTATCAAGCTTGAATCAAGCTTATTTTGTGCTCCCAAAATTAGTTCAGCTAGCTCTCTTACTGCACCACATCCTCCATTTGACATGGTTTGCCAGTTAGCATTTTTGACTACAAATTCATGAGCATCTCCAACAGCAACTCCCAGTCCAACCTTTCGAATTATTGAAACATCTGGCAGATCATCTCCAAGAAATGCAATTTCTTGCATAAGATAATTGATGTTTTTTTCATCGTCCTCAAGTATTTCATTAAGAGCAGCTAACTTATCTTGTCTTCCTTGTTTAATTATATTAATTCCAAGATCTTTTGCCCTCTTGGAAACAATTTTAGATGATCTACCAGTTATAATTCCGACTTCAACACCGTTTCTTTGTAATAGTTTAATACCCAAACCATCTTTAATGTTAAATGATTTGAACTCTTCACCATTATTTCCGAAATATAATTTACCATCACTTAAGACACCATCAACATCTATCAATAATAATTTTATTGATTTAGCTAGATTAAGAGTTTTTTGGTTATTTGTTACCATTTTCTATACGACGCCTGCTTTTAAAATATCATGCAAATGAAGTATGCCAACAGGCTCATGATTTGAATTCTCGATGACTAAAGTGGTAACCCTAAGATCTTCTATAATTTTTAGGGCCTCAGCAGCTAACGCATCTTGATGTATCGACTTACAACCCGATTTAGTAACCTCACTTAGAAGAATAGATTTTACATTTTTATCATTATCTATAGCTCTACGAAGATCACCATCAGTAAATACTCCAAAAAGCTTACCGGTATCCTTCACTACGGTGGTCATGCCAAACCCTTTTTTTGACATTTCAAGTAACGCTTCCTTCAAAGGCTGATTAATATTTACCTTCGGAAGATCTTCACCGCTGTGCATTATATCTTTGACCTTTAAGAGAAGTTTTTGCCCTAATGCACCCCCGGGATGTGAGAATGCGAAATCTTCGGCTGTAAAACCTCTTGCTTCTAATAATGCTATAGCCAATGCATCTCCCATTACAAGTGTTGCAGTCGTACTTGTAGTAGGAGCCAACCCAAGCGGACACGCCTCTGAGTTGACCTTTACATCCAAATGAACTTCTGCTGCCCTGGCAAGAGTAGATGTTTGGTCACCTGTCATACAAATTAAGGGGACACCTAAGCGCTTGATTTGGGGCAGAAGGGTACTAACTCAGTTGTGGTCCCTGAGTTTGATAAAGCCAGCACCACATCCTTTTTTGTAATCATACCGATGTCACCATGGCTTGCCTCACCTGGATGAACAAAAAATGCAGGTGTGCCAGTACTCGCGAAAGTGGCAGCAATTTTACGTCCGATATGGCCAGATTTACCCATACCAGTAACTACTAGGCGACCAGAGCAATTAATAATTAGCTTACAGGCTTCTATGAACTCATTACCAATACGTTGCTCTAAAAGCGCAACAGCCTCTGATTCCATCTTTATTGTGCGTTTAGCTACTTTTAAATAATCATTTTGGATCATTTTCTACTCTAAATTATTGACTATTAACAAGTTTAGATTAAAACTCCGAGAGTAAAAGAAAAATATCCCTTAAACCCAAATCATTAGTAAAGCATAGTAAAGTGCATAAAGTATGAATACTAAAAGCCCAAACTTTTTTGAAATCATTGCTTGACCACCTTTATTTCTTGCAATATAGGACACATACAAAATTATAACAAGCAGAACTAATGTGAGCGATCCCATTGACAAGTAATCTCGGTAAAATACTTCTTCGCTTAGTTTTGGTGTTGCAATAATTCCCGGCAGAGCCATAACTATTAATAAATTGTAAAGATTAGAGCCGAATATAGCCCCTATAGCAATATCGTAATGCCCCTTTAGAGCACTACTTACTGAAGCAGCTAGTTCAGGTAAGCTAGTACCAATAGCAACTACAGTTAAACCTATAACTACTTTGCTTAAACCAAAAAATTCAGCAAAATTTATAGCACCCCAAACTAATAAATCTGCACTTATGAGTAGCACCAAAAGACCGCAAAAAAAGTAAATCACAGCTTTCTTTGTAGACATCAAAACTATTTCTTTCGTCTTATTCTCAAGATCCTGAGTGGGTTTATATTTTTTTCTGTAAAAAATGTATATCATTAATGGAAGGGTCGCAAAAATAAGGATTAACCCCTCAATATTACTCAGGTTCCCATCATACAAAAAAATCCACCAAGAAGAGTGGCAACGACGAGAGCAGCCCCTTCTGTTTTTAGTAAATTTTTACTTAAAGGAATTGGACGTATCAGAGCAGTGACCCCTAAAACTAATCCAATATTTGCTAAATTCGATCCAATGGCGTTACCTATTCCAATATCACCAGCCTGATGAAGTGACGCATCTATAGATACGATAATTTCTGGTGCAGATGTCCCAAAAGAAACAATCGTTAAACCAATAACTAAAGGGGAAATTCTAAAGTTATAAGCAGCTCCGACACTACCTGCAACAAAATTATCTGCACCCCAAACAAGTCCTATGAGCCCTAATATAATTGCTAAAGTTGCAAGACCTAATATTTCCATTTTAAATTTTATTCCTCGGTCTTGTTTCAGAGATAATTCCTAATTCATGTTTCCAATGTTATAGTGCAGACGTTCCTAAGTCAGCTATTATTTGGATCTATTAAAAGAATCTTTCACTGCGTGTGATACTAGGTAATAACGTCATCGTTCTTAAAGAGTTTATGAGGAAAACAAAAATGCTATCAGGGTATTTAAACAAAATAGGAAAATTTCTTTTGATTTTCGCTTGCACTATTCAATTTTCTTGGGCAAATTCAGTCATAGATGCTAGTGCGACCTCCATTCCAATAAAACCTCATGATGTAGTCGAGCAGGTTACACAAAAACTTCTTAAAACCATTGATAGCCACAGAGAGAGTTTTGCGAATAATCCAGAAGACTTCTTTGATGAATTAGATAATCTATTAATTAATGTCATTGATTTTGACTGGATTGCGTACAGGGTTATGGGTAAATATGCAAAAATATCGAGCCCTGATCAACGAAAACGTTTTGACTACATATTTAGAAGAGAGTTAATTGAAACCTATGGTCGGGGGTTATTATCTTATGGAGAGCAATCTATTTTAGTGATCCCACCGAAAGAAGATATTAGCGACCTTAAGTCAACGAGAGTTATTCAAGAAATTCGAGGCCCAGACGGCGTATTCCCTTTAATTTACTCAATGAGCTTAACTCGTTCTGGTTCATGGAAGGTTACCAACTTAGTTATAAATGGAATTAACCTCGGTAAAATATTTCGTAATCAGTTTACCCAAAGAGCCAGAAAACTGGAAGGTGATATAGATAAGGTTATAAATACTTGGTCATCTTCAGGCGACTAATCACTAGGAATATTTATGGAACCGCCAATAAAATTAGAAATACAAAATTTATTGAATACGCAGCTACCTAATTGCAATATTAAAGTTGAGGGCAGTAATGGCCACTTTGATATTTATGCAACAGGTGAAATTTTTCTTGGTCTTAATTCTGTAAAACGACAGCAGTTGGTTTATCAGATTATTAATGAGTATATCAAAAATGGCACAATACATGCTGTGTCTATCAAAGCTTCTACAGTTGATGAGATGTAATATTAGTTATTAGCAATACATTTGACTTAACTTTGTTGATTTAAATTGAAAATATGCTGAAAAAAAAGGATCTTTAGTGGATAAATTGCTGATTTCTGGTGGAGAAAGACTTTTTGGTCAAATTCGCATATCTGGCGCAAAAAACTCAGCTTTACCCATTTTAGCAGCAACTTTACTCTCAGACGCACCAGTAATAGTATCGAATATACCTCACTTGCATGATATTACAACTATGTTTGAATTGCTTGGTTGTCTTGGAGTGACTGTCATTATGAATGAAAAAATGAAAGTTGAGATAGACGCAACAACACTTAAAAATCATACTGCTCCTTATGATTTAGTAAAAAGGATGCGTGCCTCAATTTTAGTTTTAGGCCCCATGCTGGCTAAGCATGGTCACGCAAGAGTCTCTTTTCCAGGCGGTTGTGCGATTGGTAGCCGACCTATTGATCTACATTTGTCTGGTCTCAAACATATGGGTGCTTCAATCGAAATTAATGGAGGGTATGTTGACGCAAAAGTTTCCGGTCGCTTACAAGGAGCTAATATTAAAATGGGAACTGTCTCAGTTGGGGCGACTGAAAACTTGATGATGGCAGCTTCTTTGGCTCAGGGTAGAACCGTCATTGAAAATGCAGCTTGCGAACCCGAAGTAGGTGATTTAGCAAAATTTATTAATACTCTTGGGGGAAGAATCACCGGAATAGGAACATCAAAAATAATTATCGATGGGGTTGAATCACTACGTGGTGGTAGTTACACAATAATGCCAGATAGAATTGAAACGGCAACTTATTTAGCAGCCGCAGTAGCCACTAGAGGAAAAATCACCCTAAAAGACACAGATCCAAATATCCTAGAGCAAGTATTGAGAAATTTTCGAGAGGCAGGAGCTAAAATAAACACAGGAGCAGACTGGATCGAACTTGATATGGAAAACAAACAACCAAAATCAGTTAGTTTTAAAACTTCTCCATATCCAGGGTTGCCAACCGATATGCAGGCACAGCTTACGGCTGTGAATGCTGTATCCAGGGGCACTGCAACAATTACAGAAACAATATTTGAAAACCGCTTAATTCAAACAAATGAACTAAATCGTATGGGAACAATGATAAATGTAGACGGTAATACTGCTATAATAAAAGGCGTAGATTGTCTAAAGGCTGCTCCAGTAATGGCATCTGACTTACGTGCATCAGCAAGCTTAATCATTGCGGGCCTTGTTGCAGAGGGGGACACAATAGTCGATAGAATTTATCATATCGATCGAGGCTACGAGCGAATTGAAGAAAAATTACAACAATTGGGAGCTAAAGTTCGTAGAAAAACCCAGTGAATTGAAACATTAGAGACTTTAAAAATTATGGAAATAACAATCGCTTTAACCAAAGGAAGAATTTTAGAAGAGACAATTAGTATTTTGGCTAAGGCTGGAATAATACCTGCAGAAGATATTAGTCTCAGCCGCAAATTATTATTTAATACTAATATAGAAGGAGTGCGTATATTAATATTGCGCAGTTCTGATGTCCCTACATATGTAAGATTTGGTGCAGCTGATCTTGGAATAGTTGGAAAGGATACATTGCTTGAACATGGTGCTGACGGTTTATATGAGCCATTAGACCTTAATATTGCCTCCTGTAAACTCATGACAGCAGGAATAATTGGAGCTTCACCAAGGTTAGGGCGTATCAGAATTGCAACAAAGTACGTGAATATCGCGAGAAAATATTATGCCGCTAAAGGTTCTCAAGTAGATATTATAAAACTCTATGGCGCGATGGAGTTGGCGCCAATCATGGGCCTCGCCGATGAAATAGTTGATATTGTTGATACAGGAAATACTTTAAAAGCAAACGGTCTTGAAGCTAGGGATACAATTTTTGATATCAGCTCCAGGCTTATTGTCAATAAAGCTGCGATGAAAATGAAACATGCAGGTATAAAAGAGATAATAGATAGCCTTGAGAAAGTGGTAAAATAAGATATGAAAATGAAGATGGGTGATATCAGACAGTTTTCATCTATTGATAAAGATTTTGATAGTAAGCTTCAAAAATTACTAGATTGGCAGAAGACTGAAAATTCAAAAATCGACCATCAAGTTGGTGAAATATTGACTAATATTCGGCAAAAGGGTGATGGTGCCTTGGTAGAGTATACAAACCAATTTGATAATAGAAATGTCTCCAGCATTAGGGATTTAATAGTTTCTACTGATCAAATGAGTCAAGCGCTTCAAAATATCAGTGAATCTGAAAGATCAGCTCTGAATGTCTCTGCTGAACGAATCATAGAATATCATGAACACCAAAAAATAGATTCATGGAGCTATTATGATGAAGATGGAACAATGTTGGGGCAGCAGGTAACTCCACTAGATAGGTTAGGTATTTATGTTCCGGGAGGTAAGGCAAATTACCCCTCTTCAGTTTTAATGAATACCCTTCCAGCAAAAGTTGCTGGGGTAGACAAAATTATTATGACAGCACCAGCTCCTAATGGCCAGTTAAGTCCAATGGTTCTAGCTGCAGCAAAAATTGCAGGCGTTGACGAAATTTATACAGTAGGCGGAGCACAGGCAATAGGCGCGTTAGCCTATGGCACTGATACCATAAAAAAGGTCGATAAGATTGTTGGGCCAGGAAATATATTTGTTGCGACAGCTAAACGTATGGTTTTCGGTCAAGTAGGGTTAGACATGGTTGCTGGGCCATCAGAGGTATTAATAGTATGCGATGGGAAAACAGATCCAGATTGGATCGCTATGGATCTTTTTTTCTCAGGCTGAACATGATGAGAATGCACAAGCTATTTTAGTAAGCAACGATTATAAGTTACTTGACCAGGTTAAAATGAGTATAGAAAAATTACTGCCATCTTTAGAGCGAGCAGATATTATCCGATCATCTTTGAAAAGAAGAGGAGCATTTATTTTAGTTCAAGATTTAAATGAGGCCGTTGAATTAGTAAATTATATTGCACCGGAACATCTAGAACTATCGGTTGATGATCCTGAAGATATGCTCCCAAGAATTCGTAATGCAGGAGCAATTTTCATGGGTCGATTCACTTCAGAGTCAGTAGGAGTCTATTGTGCAGGGCCAAGCCATGTGCTCCCCACATCATCAACAGCGAGGTTTTCTTCACCATTAGGTGTATATGATTTTCAAAAACGTTCATCCATAGTCATGTGTAATGAAAATAGCGCTTCAAAGCTTGGGAAAACCGCTTCTGTAATAGCGAGAGGTGAGTCTTTAACAGCTCACGCTCGTTCTGCTGAGTACCGCATAAAGAATTAATTATAAAAATTTAGTACTTGAATATTGAATCAACATAAATATATTTAGTGAATATATGAAAAAAAATAAGTTTTGGAGCCAAGCTGTTCAGCAACTGACACCCTATATACCAGGGGAACAGCCTATTAGCTCAAACCTAATAAAATTAAATACAAACGAAAATCCATATGCGCCATCCCCAAAAGTTCGAGAAGCAATTATTTCTGAAGTGGATGATAAGTTACGTCTGTACCCCGATCCAGATGCTTTTTCCCTAAAAAACATAGTTGCAAACAACTTGAATATTCAGGCAGACCAGATTTTTGTTGGCAATGGATCAGATGAGGTATTGGCACACATCTTCTATGCATTTTTTAAACAAAGCTCTCCAATTTTTTTTCCAGACGTGACTTATAGTTTTTATAAAGTTTACTGCAGTTTGCATGATATACCTTTTGAGCAAATCCCACTAGCGGGTGATCTTTCCATTAATACTGAGCAATACAAAAAACCTAATGGTGGAATAATATTCCCAAATCCGAATGCTCCGACTGGTAGGTTGTTATCCCCAAAAACTATCGAGGATCTTCTTAGGAGTAATAAAAATTCAGTTTTAGTAGTTGATGAAGCCTATATAGATTTTGGAGGTACAAGCTCCGTATCATTAATTTCCTCGTATCCAAACCTCCTAATAACTCAGTCTTTATCAAAATCTCGCTCTCTTGCAGGATTAAGAGTCGGTTTTGCTTTTGGGCATAGCTCACTTATTGAAGCTCTGGATAGGGTGAAAAACAGCTTTAATTCTTACCCATTAGACCGTTTGGCTATTATCGGAGGGATGGCTGCGTTTGGTGACACAAAATATTTTAATATAACCCGAAAAAAAATTATAAAATCTAGGGAAAAACTCTCACTAGATTTAATCGGTCTAGGATTTAAAGTGCTCCCTTCAGCAGGCAATTTTTTATTCATAACACATAAAAAATATGATGGCGCCAAGTTAACGTTATTTCTTAGAGAAAACAATATATTAATACGTCACTTCGATAAACCTAGGATAAGAAACTATTTACGAATAACTATTGGGCTACCAGAACAAAACGAACATCTTGTAAACACAATTAAAAAGTTTACTTTATAAAAATTTTCAATTCAGTTTTGGCCTTGTTCCAGCTACTGCATCAATTACTTTTATATCACCGCTTCTCAATACATAAAGTTTAATTGAATCGCCTGGCGAAAGGCTTGCAATTATATTCATAGCTTTGTCGTTATCCACTACACCATTGTTGTTTATTTTGAAAATAACATCACCAGGTAATAATCCGGATGTATATGCCGGGCTACCCGGATAAATATTGGTTATTACTAAGCCTAGAGGAGGATTAAGACCAAGTTTTTTTGCTGCAAAAGGTTTTAATTGGCTTGCTTCTACACCAAGCCAGCCTCTTATTGCTCTACCATGAGTTATTATATCTGTAAGAACCTTTAATGCCGTTTTTGACGGAATAGCAAAACTTATCCCCATCGCATAACTTGTTCTATCGAGTATTGCTGAATTAATTCCTACAAGATGTCCAGTAGAGTCGACCAAGGGTCCACCAGAGTTCCCTGGATTAATTGCAGCATCTGTTTGAATAAAATTCTCAAAAGTATTTAAGCCGAGCCCTTTTCTTTGAGTTGCACTGATGATTCCCTGAGAAACTGACTGTCCAACTCCAAAAGGATTTCCAATGGCAAGAACCACATCACCTACTGAAACTTTTTGATTTGCCAATTCTATTGGAACAAGGTTTTCTAAATTAATTTTCAAGACTGCAAGATCAATCTCTGGATCTGTTCCTATAACTTTAGCAGCAGCTTCTCTACCATCTTGTAGCTGGAGCACGATTGCATCTGCACCGTCAACAACATGATGATTGGTTAAAATATATCCATTGGCTGTCATTACCACCCCTGAACCAAGTGAAGATTTCATACGAGCTTGCCTCGATGAATTTTTTTGACTATAGAATTTTTTAAAGAGTGGATCCGAGTAAAGTCTGTTGCCGGAGGGTAATTTCTTTTGCGTATAAATATTAACAACAGAAGGAGAGGCTTTTTTTACTGCTAAAGAATAGGAAAACGGTTTACTAGCCTTTTCATCTTTCTTTTGATTTTTCTTTTCATTTGAAGTTACCTGAGAAGTATAAAAACGGCTATCGAGCCATTCAGGAAAAAAATTAAAAGTTAATGTAGCAACTAGGAGACCTAGGACAACCGGCCAAGCTAAATAATTTAGTATAGGATGCATATCTTTCGCCTCAAACCCTTTTTGTAGATTGTTAATTTATATTAAGGGTAGGGTCATCATCATTTTCAGCCATATAAGCTGAGTCGCTTGTAGCGGGATTACTCACCGGCTTTACTGCTTCTTTAAGACCATATTCTTCACTTAAAACCCCACCTGGCACTTTTGGGGCATAATCTTTTGGAGGCTGTACATCAGCACTTGATTCAAGGTTAATATCTTCACTTTTATCAAATACAGGGTTTAAAATTTGGCGGCTGACATCAGTGTTCACAAGATGAAGCGCTCCGCTCGCGAGTTGTTCAACTACACATTTATAGTTCTTTGATAAACTCGATACAGCTTTTGATGTGGCACGAAAGTGGTTGGCTACTTCTTGCTGATAGTCTTTTAGTTCCCTTTGAGCTTCTATGAGTTTGTTTTGTATGTCTTTTTGCTCTTTTTGGATAGGTTTAAAGGCCCTAGAGGCGAAATAACCAGCTATAGCGCCTACCACCATGAGTGACAAGTAAATAATTAAGTTTGAAGTTAACAAGGTTTGACCTCCATAAATTTTACTTATTTTTCTATGATACCCTATCTTTATATTAGTGAAAGTTCCTAATATGATAGGATTCATAATAATATTTTTACCCTCTATTTTCGATCAAGGGCTTATAATTTTTTTCTTTTTCTCTATTGAGAAACAACCCCTGATCACCTATTCTTGAAAGGTTAATTGAATCTTAAGTTAAATATAAACTACTTGCAGTCAATCCATGTTCAAGTATACACACATTACTTTACCTTCCCCTAAGCAGAGATATTTGTCTGACCTCGAAAGAGAAGAATTCAATTATGACTCATCACAAGCCGTTGCGGTAGATCTTTTGCAGTCGCTCTATGAGCGACTAGTTCAGGATGAAGTTGTAAGTTGTAAAAAAGGCCTATTTGCTAAATTCAAGAGTAAATTTATTTCTTTCGATAAGGTTGAACCCATAAGGGGATTATATTTTTGCGGCGGCGTTGGAAGAGGTAAAACCTATTTAATGGATGGCTTTTTGAGAGCCTGCCTTTCGATAAAAAAATAAGGTTACATTTTCATCGATTCATGAAAAGGGTCCATAAAGACTTAAAAAGACTCCAAGGAGAAAAAATCCATTAACCATAGTTGCTGCTAATATCGCTAATGAGGCTCATGTAATATGTTTTGATGAATTTTTCGTTCTTGATATTGCAGACGCCATGCTTCTGGGAAAACTTTTTGAGCTCCTGTTTTCACTTAATGTCGTTCTAGTTGCTACGTCTAATGTCGAACCTGATAATCTTTATTTAAATGGACTCCAACGCAAACAATTACTTCCAGCAATTAAATCATTAAAAAAAAATACTAAGGTATATAATTTGGACAGTGGTATAGATTATCGCCTCAGAAGTATAAAAAAAGCTGAGCTATATCACTACCCTTTAGATGCCAGCGCAAATAGTTCTTTGATAAAAGCTTTTAATCTATTTTGCCCCTTACAAGAGAATATTTTACTAGACCTTAGTATTGAGATTGAAGGACGTAATGTGAAATTCCTTCGTCAAGGAAAAGATGTTATTTGGTTTCACTTTGATATTATTTGTAGTTCTCCTAGAAGCCAAAATGACTATATTGAGCTATCACGGGAATTCCATGCTGTATTAATTTCTGGAGTTCCAAGGATGGGAAAAAATAATGAAGATCAAGCAAGAAGATTTATAAATTTGGTAGATGAATTTTATGATAGGAACGTAAAAGTTGTCTTATCTGCCGAGGTTGACCTTTTGTCTTTGTACGTTGATGGTGTATTAAACTTTGAGTTTCAGCGCACAAAGAGTCGCCTTTTAGAGATGCAGTCTTATGAGTACCTCTCGAGACCACATCAACCATGATTTAGGATAATTGTTAGTGCAATAATACTCGCATTAATTAGATTATAATTTTTTAAATGTAGAATATCCTTGAAATGGGCGTGACTGCTCTGTAAAATACCGCCTCCCACAGAATATGCACTGCTTTTAGAATATTATATTAGGCAAATTTTTGATGAAAACATACAATGCTACAGCTCAAACAGCTCAACATCATTGGTACGTTGTTGATGCCGCTGATAAAACACTAGGTCGAATTTCTACAGTAATTGCCTCATATCTTCGCGGAAAGCACAAACCAGAATTCACCCCAAATGTGGATACTGGCGATTACATCGTTGTAATTAATGCTGAAAAGGTGAAAGTAACCGGCAATAAAACAAAAGATAAAATTTATCATAGCCACACTGGATACCCGGGCGGTTTAAAATCAATAAGCTTTGAAAAATTGATTGAGAAAGCACCAGAGCGCACTATCCAAAATGCTGTTAAAGGCATGTTGCCAAAAGGCCCGCTTGGTCGTGCTATGTTTAAAAAACTGAAAGTATATGCTGGGCAAAATCATCCCCACAGTGCCCAAACACCCCAGACTTTAGATATATAACGGAAAGTTAATTATGTCAGATACACAATATTACGGAACCGGACGAAGAAAAACATCTTCTGCAAGAGTTTTTTAGAGACCGGAGGTGGGAAAATAACGATTAATGACCGCACACTCGATCAATATTTCGGTAGAGAAGTTGCAAGAATGATTGTTCGACAACCACTTGAGCTAGTTGATTGCATCAAAAAATTTGATTTAAAAATTACTGTAGTCGGTGGAGGAAGTTTTGGTCAGGCTGGCGCAATAAGACACGGTATTGCCCGTGCATTATTGCAATATGATGAAGGCTTGAAAAGCGATCTTAGAAAAGCCGGATTTTTGACTCGTGATGCGCGAGAAGTAGAGCGTAAAAAAGTAGGCCTTCACAAGGCTAGAAAACGCCCTCAATTCTCTAAACGTTAATAAAGTAATAATATTTGAAAATATTTCAAGTTGCACAATTTTAAATGTTATATATATTCTTTTCATAAGAAATTGATCACTCTTAGAAATACTATCCATTTTATGAAAAACGCAAATAGACCACACATTATTTCCTTGTAAAAATGACCAGTTTTTATTAAAATTTGCAACTATTCTGAACATGAAAAAAATCACAAATATCAGCTGCTAGGAGAGCGTCATGGCTAATGACGGAATTGATTACGGAGACGGTATTGACTTTGCGCGAAGGCGTTTTTTGACAAATGCTACATGTATAGTAGGAGCAGTTGGAGCAACTGCTGCAGCTGTACCTTTCGTTGGTTCATGGAGTCCAAGTGCTAGAGCAAAAGCTGCAGGCGCTCCGGTAAAAATAAATATCTCTAAAATAGAAATGGGACAGATGGTGACTTTCGAATGGCGAGGCAAGCCAGTTTATGTTGTTCGACGTTCACCTGAAACAATTCAGGGGCTTAATGGTCACGACGAGATTTTTAGCGACCCTTCGTCATTAGCTTCAAATCAGCCGTCATATGTTAACGGTATTCACCGATCCATCGAAGGAAAAGAGGAATTTCTGATAATAGTTGGCCTTTGTACACACTTAGGCTGCGCGCCAATGTTTCGCCCAGAAGTAGGAGCTCAAGATATGGGAGGAGATGATTGGTATGGAGGGTTTTTCTGCCCCTGTCACGGTTCGAAATTTGATCTTGCTGGGCGTGTATATGCAGGAGTTCCCGCACCTACAAACTTAGATGTACCCCCACATTCTTATGAAACCAACAATATAGTAGTAATTGGCGTAGATCAGGAGGCTAGCTGATGTTATTAGCATTACGTGACTGGATAGATGCACGCTTACCAATTATGCGTGCATGGAACACTCATATGGCTAAATATTACGCCCCCAAGAATTTCAATTTTTGGTATTATTTTGGTGTTTTATCGTTAGTAGTATTGATCATACAGTTAGTCTCTGGTATCTGGCTTTTAATGAGCTTTGAGGGGTCATCAGAAAGAGCCTTCGCCTCTGTTGAGTATATAATGCGTGATGTAGACTATGGCTGGATTATCCGGTACATACATTCTACTGGGGCATCAGCCTTCTTTTTAGTTATATATTTGCATATGTTTCGCGGTCTAATTTATGGTTCATATAAGGCTCCACGCGAGTTAGTATGGATCTTCGGTATGACAATCTACGTGGCATTAATGGCCGAAGCTTTTATGGGGTATGTCCTGCCTTGGGGTCAAATGTCCTTTTGGGGTGCGCAGGTGATAATCTCTTTATTTGGAGCAATACCCGTTATTGGGGAAGATATTGTCCAATGGGTCAGAGGGGACTATTTAATCTCGGGAATTACATTAAATAGATTTATGTCTCTTCATGTCGTAGCTCTGCCGATCATCTTACTTGCTTTAGTTGTGCTTCATCTTCTTGCATTGCATGAGGTGGGCTCAAATAATCCAGATGGAGTAGATATAAAGAAAAATAAAGATGCGAATGGTGTACCTGTAGATGGAATTCCTTTTCATCCGTATTATACCGTCCATGATTTAGTACCCATTACGGTCTTCTTGTTTGTGTTTTGTTTCATTTTGTTTTTTATGCCTGAAATGGGAGGCTATTTTTTAGAATATGCAAATTTCGAAATTGCTAATCCACTGAAGACTCCTGAGCATATAGCTCCAGTCTGGTATTTTACCCCATTTTATTCGATGCTTAGAGCTGTTCCAGATAAATTTGCTGGATTTCTAGTGATGGCTGCAGCAATAGCAATTTTATTTGTGCTGCCATGGTTAGATCGAAGTCCAGTTAGATCAATGCGCTATAAAGGTAGCTTTAGTCGTGGCGCTATACTGGTTTTTGCTGCCTCTTTTGTTGTCCTCGGGGTCCTTGGTGTAAAGGCCCCTACCCCGGAGCGTACTTTACTGGCGCAAATATGTACTGGTTTATATTTTTTGTTCTTCCTAGCTATGCCTTTGTGGACCAGAATAGAAAAAACACAGCCCGAGCCAAAACGTATTCCCATGGATGGTGGAATGGGCCCATGGAAAACTATATCTGCTGCATCTATTGTTATATTTTTGATATGGGCTCCCCTTAAAGCAGTTGGAGCTGAGTCCGCCTTCAAATGTGGAACTATACCCTGTGATGAATTTACTGCTAATCTGAGCGACAAGGCTTCACTTCAGAATGGAGCTAAATTATTTGTTAATTCTTGTATGGGTTGTCATTCCGCAAAATATTCTCGTTGGGACAGGGTAGCTAGAGATTTAGGGATACCTCCCGATATAGCCAAAGATAATCTAATACATTCTGATCAAAAGTTCGGTGCTTTAATGGATATTTCAATGCCAGCAGACAAAGCAAAAAAATGGTTTGGAGCAACACCACCAGACTTGACCTTAGTGGCAAGATCGCGTTCTCCAGAATGGCTTTATACGTATTTAAGGAATTTCTATTCAGATCCAAGTCGTCCTTTGGGGGTAAACAATAAAGTTTTTAAAGATGTGGGAATGCCACATGTTTTGCTGGAATTTCAAGGCTTACAGGAGTGTACACCAGGACCGGTGCTTGCAGCCAATGGTGGAATCAAGAGGAACATTTTCACTCGTGAAGAAATATTAGAAAAACCAGGTAGTCGCTATAATCTTGTTAGTGAAGGTAGCCTGTCACCCGAAGAATTTGACACAGAAATGTATGACTTAGTTAATTTCTTAGCTTATATTGCTGAACCTATGGCTGAAGATCGTAAAAGAATTGGAACTTATGCTCTACTTTTTCTTGCATTTCTGTTCATCTGGGTTTGGTTATTAAACCGAGAGTATTGGAAAGATATTCATTAGCATTTACTTGGGTTAAGTGATTTTGCTGCCCTTATAATTTTAATCAAATCGAGGTTCTATTATGGGGATTGTTGCAAAACGGTCATCCATGACATTTTATTCTGATCCGACGTGCCATTATAGCCACCGGGTTCGTATTGTCTTGGCAGAAAAGGGGGTTACTGTTGATATCGAAGATATCGATGGTGTAGCCGTTCCAGAAGAAGTGTTGACCATTAATCCCTATGGTACACTACCAACACTAATTGACCGTGATTTGGCTTTGTATGAAACTAAGGTAATGATGGAATATTTGGACGAAAGGTTTCCCCACCCACCACTATTACCTGTTTATCCTGTATCTAGAGCGTTAAGTCGTCAATACATCTACCGCATAGAAAAAGATTGTAGCACCCAGGTAGATATAATCGTCAGTTCTTCAGACAACAAGACGGTAGAAAAAGCAAAAAAAGAATTGCAGGATAGTCTTGTCAGCATCGCACCAATTTTTTCTGATCTACCTTTTTTTATGAGTGAACAGTTCACGGTAGTTGATTGTTGTTTGGGTCCAATTCTCTGGAGACTAAAGAATTTAAATATTGAGCTACCAAATAGTAGACAAACAAAACCCTTACTTGATTATATGGAAAGAATTTTTGAACGTGAGTCATTCCAGGAAAGTCTATCTGAGATTGAAAGAGAGATGTAACTTGAATGATATTTGTTTGTCAAAAAAATAATATCACTAGTTGTTTTTTTATAAGTTGAATAAGCGTAACTGGTGACCACAACTATGAATATGACATCAAATAAACCTTATCTAATAAAAGCAATATACGAGTGGATTGTTGATAATGAGCTGACACCGTATATATCAGTTGATGCACATCAACCAGGAGTTGAGGTACCCCAAAGTTATGCTACAAGAGATGGAGAAATTGTCCTAAACATATCACCTCGTGCAATTGCAGATCTAGTTATGAATAGGGATAAAATTTCGTTCAGTACCCGCTTCGGGGGTATTCCAGCTTGAATCTGATTGCCTATTCAATCTAAAGATCCAATTAACGCTCAAGAAAATGGCCAAGGTATGATTTTCCAAGTTGAAAATCCCGTTAATCCAAGCCCTGTTAAATCAGTCTCTTCTTCTGATAAGCTATCTAAAGATAAAAAATCTGGCGATAAAACTAAAAAACCCTCATTGAGGATTGTTAAATAGAGGTTTTCATTATGTCTGATCCAATAGTAATAGTAGGTATGGCAAGAACACCAATTGGAAGTATGCAAGGTCAATTTTCTGGTGTCCCATCTACTGAATTAGGAGGCGCAGCAATAAAAGCTGCTGTTGAGCGCTCAAAAGTTCCATTAGACAGAGTAGGTTCTGTTGACATGGGGTGTGTGTTAGCAGCAGGACTCAGGCAAGCACCAGCAAGACAGGCTTCACTAGACGCAGGTTTACCCGTTTCTGTAAATTGTACTACTATTAACAAGGTATGTGGTTCTGGCATGAAAGCTTTTATGAACGCATGCGATAGCTTGTCTTTAGGTCATACTGATATTTCCATTGCAGGTGGCATGGAAAGTATGACTAATGCTCCATATTTAATGACCCAAGGAAGAGGTGGATATCGCTTTGGCGATGCTACTATATATGACCATATGACTATAGATGGCTTAGAAGACGCTTATACTAAAGGTGCTATGGGGATGTTTGCAGAGGAAACTTGTACTAAGTATAACTTTAGTCGCGAAGATCAAGATGCTTTTGCTATTACTTCACTTCAAAGAGCCCAAGATGCAATCGCTTCTGGAAAGTTTGATGCTGAAATTACTCCTTTTACTGTTAAAACACGCCGTGGTGAAGTCCTTTGCGATAAAGATGAGCAACCAGGTAAAGGTAATAAAGAAAAAATTCCACAACTAAGACCAGCATTTAAAAAAGATGGATCTGTAACTGCTGCAAACTCAAGCTCCATTAGTGATGGAGCGGCAGCATTGGTGTTGACTAGATTATCTGTTGCAAAAGAACTCGGTCTAAAACCTATAGCTAGAGTTGCAAAATATACAAGTAATTCTCAAGAACCAGAGTGGTTCACCACAGCCCCAGTTGGCGCTATCAGAAAATTGTTAAAGAATCTTAATTGGTCAAAAGATGATGTTGATCTATATGAAATTAATGAAGCCTTTGCGGCTGTGACGATGGCGGTGATGAAAGAGATAGATTTACCGCATGAAAAAGTTAATATACATGGAGGTGCATGTGCACTTGGTCATCCAATTGGTGCATCTGGAGCAAGAATAATAGTGACGTTACTATCAGCCATGCAGGCTTACGATAAGCAAAAAGGTGTGGCTGCTATATGTATTGGCGGTGGAGAGGCATTATCTGTCGCTCTTGAGTTAATTTAAAATTAATCGGTATATTCGAGAACGGACACCACTTTCACGGCCCCGCCAATTTCGCTGGTAAGTCGTAAAGCTTCTTTAGCCTTTTCTTGTGATATAAGACCCATTAAATAAATTATCCCATTTTCTGTTACTACTTTTACAGAAGAAGATTTAACTTGATCGCTACGCATTAGTTTGTGCTTAACTTTTGCAGTTAGCCATGCGTCATTTGTTCTTGCAATCAAAGAGGTAGGGCCACTAATTTTAATTTCATTATAAACCTGACGCACACCTCGATATTGTCTTGCAACTTCTGCCGCGCCGCTTCTCGCTTCTGCTGATGGAGCTTGACCCGTCAAAAGTACAACACGATTGTATGAATTTACATTGATATTTGAGCTTTCTAACTCAGGGCCATTTTTTTTAATATTAACGCCGATTGAAGTCTCAAGCTCCCAGTCGTCAATATCGGTTCCTATAGAAATTTTCTCTGGTTCCGGTTGTATTGGATTTTCAGTTGCAACATGAATGATTTCAGTGCACCCAGCTAAAAAAAAAGTATAGACCAAGATCATACTTTTCAAGCGAACTGTCATCAGCTCTCTCCTCCAAATAGTTGTTTGTCTATCAGTTCACAAAGACAAAATATACTTAACATCTGTAGCTCAGTTATTTGATGTATATCATTATGTTCGATTCTTAGTTCTATGTCCTCATTATTTAGTAGAGCGGAGATGTCTGTATCTTGCTGTCCAGTCAGAGCTATTATCTCCATAGATTTATCATGCGCTGCTTGGATTGCTTGAATTAGATTGCTAGGATTAGTGCCGGCACTAAATACGATCAATAGATCACCAGAATGACCTAACGCTAAAATCTGCTTACTAAATACATGGCTTTTCCCACTCTTATGACATATTGATGTGAGTATTCCGCTTTCATTCAAAGATATTGCCGGCAAACCAGGACGTTCGAGCTTATACTGTAATAAAAGAGATTCAGTGATTATGTCTGCTAGAGACAAAGCTAAACCATTACCACAAGATAGCACTTTATGACCATTAAGTAGCTGCCTTACTATTTTTTTGCTTGCACTGGTGATGAGTGGAGCTAAAATTTGAGCGCTATTCTTTTTTTTTAAGCCTGAATACTTTGATTAAAATGTGAAAGAACAATTTTTTCCATAACGCTATATTTGTCCACTCAAATGAATTATATAAAAAATTTAAGCTTATATTCTACCTTATCGCTCATAAGTTTGTCGGCGCTTAAATATAAGAAATTATCAAAATACTTCATATCTATTAAGTTAAAGAGTTAAGATGTTATTGGTATGTAGCAAGTATATAAAATTTAATTCTAAAAGTTGATATGTGATTTTATGATTGGTGAACTCTATCTCGTAGCAACCCCTATTGGTGATATGACCGATATAGCTCCACGTGCCTTGGATATTTTAAATACTGTTGATATTGTAGCCGTTGAAGACAAAAGAAGAAGTAGTAGATTATTTAGTCACTTCGGTATAAAAACGCCAATGATTTCTTATCACGATCATAGCGAAGAAAAGCAAGTAAAAAAAATAATTGATGAGCTCTTATGTGGTAAATCTGTTGCACTGATTAGTGATGCTGGAACACCATTGATCTCTGATCCTGGCTTCAAACTAGTGAATGCTGCTAAGGATAAAAGTATAAAAGTATCCCCGATACCTGGACCCTGTGCACTTATAGCAGCAATAAGTGCATCAGGATTGCCAAGCAATCGGTTCATTTTTGAAGGATTTTTACCGGCAAAATCTATCGCTCGTATCACAAAAATACAAAATATCTCAGCGGATTCTCGAACTATAATTTTTTATGAAGCGCCACATCGAATACTTGAGACTCTTATAGATATGATAAAAGTTATTGGCCCTTCGCGGAAAATTGTCTTAGCTAGAGAGTTAACAAAAACCTATGAAACCTTCATATCTGGGACTCTAAAGGGCGTATTAGAGATAATCGAAAAGGATTTAAACCAACAAAAGGGTGAAATAGTTATAGTTTTAGCGGGAGCTGATTCCTCAGAAAAAAAAATTGAGACTCAAGATTCAAAGCGGATACTATCTGTTTTACTAGAAGATCTACCTTTAAAGCAAGCTGTATCTTTGGGATCAAAGATAACTGGAGTTCAAAAAAATATATTTTATAAATTAGCTCTTGATCTCAAGAAACAGTAGGTTAAATATCATTTTATAATATTGTTGATCGTCACCCGCAGCTAAAAATATTTATCAGATTATTTTAAATTTCATGGTAATCTATCTGCAGAGTTGGTTGGGCAACCGCCGCTGTTTTTTCTTGATATTTCCCTAGGTTATATCTGGTTATCAGGGGAGGAAAGTCCGGGCTCCATAGGGTAGAGTGCCAGGTAACGCCTGGGAGACGTGAGTCTACGGAAAGTGCAGCAGAAAATATACCGCCGATGGTCATAATTTTGATACAGGTAAGGGTGAAATGGTGCGGTAAGAGCGCACCGCGCAACTGGCAACAGCTTGTGGCATTGCAAACCCCGCTCGGAGCAAGACCAAATAGGAGTCCTTTGGCGCGACCCGCGTCGGATTCGGGTAGGTTGCTTGAGGCCCGTGGTGACACGTGCCCTAGAGGAATGGTTGCTCAAGACAGAACCCGGCTTATAGGCTGACTCTAAATATGGTTGATCCTTGTGTGTTTTTGCGAATCTAATTTCTGCAAGGATTAGCCTCCCATCTTAATAGTCACACTGCCACAATGCATCTTAATGAAATACTATGAGCATATTTGTTTAGTGCCACATTAGTAACTTAAATATATATCTCCAATTAATCATTTCAGCTGTGATTTTTAGTGAAATCTGGCTAACCGACATCGTTTTTGTGGTCAATATTCGCAAGTGATTGAGTTTTATCTAAATTTTCTTTCAGAGAAGAGTTTTTTGGCTTGACTTTGACTTTCTTGAGCATATAGTTGTAAAAGTGGGTAAAAGTGGGTAAGTGTGGATTTTTATTTTTATAGGATTGGGTCAAAAAGTGTTTAGAGGAAATAATGAAATTAATACCGATGACAAGGGTCGCATTGCGATGCCCTCAAGATATCGTGATGCACTATTAAAAGTATGTTCAGGACATCTCATTGTGACAATCGACCTGCAAGATAAATGTCTGCTGATTTACCCTTTAGCAGAGTGGGAAAGGATAGAAGCTGAGATTGCAACACTGCCGACATTTAATTCAACAACAAGAAAATTACAAAGACTTTTAATTGGACATGCAAAAGAAGTAGATGTAGATAGCAGTGGTCGAATACTCATCCCGACAGAATTAAGAAATTACGCTCAACTTGAAAAAAAAGTAATTTTGATTGGACAGCGTCATAGATTTGAAATATGGAGTGAGAGTAATTGGAATCAAGGAAGCGAAGATTGGTTAGTTGATACCAGTGGTGATCTTGATGTTCCAGAAGAGATGCGGTCTATTTCTTTATAGGTAAAAATATATGTTAGCAGATGGACAACACAAAACTGTTTTGTTAACGGAAGCTGTTTCAGGACTGATCACAGATACTGATGGGATATATATTGACGGTACATTTGGCAGAGGTGGACATACTGCATTGATACTATCTCAGCTCAGTAATAGAGCTAGTCTAGTAGCAGTAGATAAGGATCCTGAAGCTTGTAGAGTTGCAAAAAAAAATTTTTCTGGAGATGCTCGATTTGAAATTATACAAACCTCTTTTGCAAACATTCGCAAATTAGTTGAACAGAAACAATACTCAGGAAAAGTCGCTGGAGTATTATTAGATCTAGGTGTCTCATCTCCACAGATTGATAACCCAGCCAGAGGCTTTAGTTTTTTAAAAGATGGACCTCTCGATATGCGAATGAATCCAGAATATGGATTAAGCGCTGCTGAATGGTTATCAATAGCCAAAGAGGATGATATTGCGCGAGTCATCTCAGAGTACGGAGAAGAAAAGGTACTCCAAGAAGATTGCTCGAGCTATCACCCGCGCTAGACTTGAAAAACCGATCACAAGAACTGAACAGCTAGCGAACATTGTCAAGGAAGCAAATCCAGCATGGGAAAAAAATAAACATCCAGCTACAAGAGTCTTTCAAGGAATCAGGATTTTTATAAATAAGGAGTTGGAAGACTTAAAAAATGTATTACCAGATATTCTAGAGATATTAGCTATAGGTGGCCGATTAGTAGTAATCAGTTTCCATTCACTTGAAGACAGGATTGTCAAAAGATTCATAAGAGACCAAGAGAAAGGGCAGCATATACCGAGGGGATTTCCTGTTTTAGAAAAAGACATAATTCGACGAATGCGTTCAATAACCAAAGCTATTAAATCATCTGATCTTGAGATAAAGAATAATATTAGATCTAGAAGCGCTGTTATGCGAATTGCACAAAAGTTGGTATAGATATGATAAGTATAAAAAATAGTAAATTTATGAAGAGAAAAAAATAACTTAAAAGTTGGACGTTGGTTATTTGCCGCTTGGGTGAGTGTAATTGGCTCCTCACTTTCCGTAGTCTATCTCAGTAATGCATGCCGTGTATTGACAAGCGAGATAGCAAATCTTGAAAGACAGTCAAATATTTTACAAGAAACATGGGGTAAATATTTGATAGAAAAAGGGGCACACACCTCATTGAACAATATCGAATCTTTAGCAATAAATAGCCTTAATATGAAGGCGCCAAAAAGAGATGAGTTTATAGCCATTTTTCCATAGATAATTTAGTAATTAATAGGATGTGATAATAAGTGAAATCGGAGAAAAACAAGTTACATATTTCACGCTGGCGATATACTTTGCTAGTAGCATCTTTGCTTGCATTACCCATTGTAGCAGTTTGGCATATAGCTGGATTGCAAGTATTGGCTGACGTGGATAAAGGATATGAATTTTTACAGGGAAAAGTTAAAAGAAACTAGTGCATAACGAGTCTATCCCAGCTTATCGGGGTGTCATAACAGATAGGAATGGCCAGCCACTTGCAATCAGCAGTCCTGTAATAATTGTATCTGCTAACCCACGCCAAGTAGATATCGACCACCCTAATTTTTCAAGTCTTGCCAGATATTTATCAATGACTAGCATAAATTTAAAGAAAAAATTATCTAAAAACTCACACAGAATACATCTCCGGCTTAAAAAAGATCTTGAGCCTGCTAAAGCTGAAAAAATTCGTGCTTTAAGGATCTCAGGGATTTATATGAAGAAGACTTATAAGCGCTTCTATCCTGCAGGTGAGCTCACGTCACAAATAGTAGGAATTACAAATTTAGATGATGTAGGCCAAGAAGGTATAGAGAAATCATTTGATCATGTCTTGGCGGGTACCCCTGGTAAGAAAAAGTACTTAAAGACAGAAGAGGGAGTGTTATTAAGGATTTAGGGATGGAAAAAAATGCAAGCCCTGGACAGAATATAGTATTAAGCATTGATATGAGATTACAACATAAAGCTTACACAGAGCTAAAAGAGGCTGTAATAAAAAATAATGCTAAGTCTGGTTCAGTCTTAGTATTAGACGTTCATACAGGTGAAATTTTAGCTATGGCAAATCAGCCCTCATATAATCCAAATAATAGAAGTAGATTAAGTTCTGATGAATTAATCAAAGGCGCAAGAAATAGAGCCATTCTCGATTTTTATGAACCAGGGTCAACAGTTAAACCATTTACCGTATTAGCAGCCCTAGAAAATGAAAAGATTTCTACTGGATCAATTATTGATACGAATCCGGGATATATTCAAGTAGGGAAAAAGACAATAAAAGATCATCATAACTACGGGAAAATTAGTCTTGATGACTTGTTAAAAAAATCTAGTAATGTTGGTGCGATAAAGCTAGGTCTTGATGTTGATCCAGAAGATATGTATGACTTATTCTCAAGAGTAGGGTTTGGTGAAGTTATTGGAGTAGGATTTCCGGGTGAAGCGTCAGGAGTATTACCTTCTCATAAAAATTCAATGAAACTTGAAAGAGCAAATCTTGCTATCGGTTATAGTATGAATGCTACTGCCCTTCAGGTTGCTCAGGCTTATGCGGTTTTAGCATCGAATGGTCTAAAGAAACCACTTACACTGCAAAAATTAGATATAGCTCCACAAGGTGAGCAGGTAGTTGACTCAGAACTAGTTATGAAAGTTCGTAGAATGATGATGGGCGCGACACGTTCTGGAGGTACCGCAGAAGATGCTGCTATTTATACATACAATGTAGCCGGAAAAACTGGTACTAGTCATAAAAAATACGGTGGGTGGATACGAAGAAAAACGTTATGTATCACTATTTGCAGGCATAGTCCCAGCAGAAAAACCACGTTTGGTCACAGTAGTAATTATAAACGATCCAAAAGCTGGTCAACATTACGGTGGAAAGGTTGCCGGCCCTGTATATGCGAATGTCACTGAAAGGGCATTAAGAGTTTTGAGAGTCGCACCAAAAATTGAAAACAATGATAGAGCAGTAGTAACAAATCATGATTTGGACCTCAACCAGTCTGGGGAGATATTTGATGGCATTACCAACTGTCCAATATAACCGTATGTTAAGCTCTTTGCTACCAGATCTAGATTTAAGTGAAAGTTTAGCCAACCTAAGTATTACTGGGCTCTCGCTTGATAGCCGCCTAGTTAAACCTGGACATCTCTTTTTTGCTGTACCTGGATTTTTACAAGATGGAAGAGATTATATTCACTCATCACTCCAGTCTGGTGCCGAGATTGTCTTATATCAACCAGATAAGAAGCTTCTTCCAGATAACGAAAGAATTGTTCCCATAGCTAATCTAAATCAAAAAATAAGTGAAATCTCTGGCCGATTTTATTCACACCCGTCAAAAAAGATAGCGCTCACTGGTATCACTGGAACGAATGGAAAAACTACTTGCACCCAATTGCTAGCAAATTTACTAAGTTTCGTTAATGGTCCTGTTGGTGTTATTGGGACTCTGGGATACGGGTATATAACGGCTAAGAAAACTGATCTTAAAACGAAAGGAATGACCACACCTAATCCGATTGACATTCAGTCTATCCTCGCTGATTTTGTAGCAAGCGACATAAGCCAAGCGGTCATGGAGGTTTCTTCACATAGTATAAGCCAGTTCAGAATAAACAGTTTACTGTTCGAGACAGCTGTATTTACAAACCTCAGTCATGATCACTTAGACTATCACGGAAACTTAAAAAATTACTCCGAGGTAAAAAAAGAGCTATTCAGCATGCATGGGTTAAAAAATGCTGTCATAAACATAGATGATACTGTTGGATCAAAGATAGCTAAAGATTTGCCGTTGTCAATAAATAAAATTTCTTACTCTTTAGTGAATCCAGAGGCTAGCATTTTCGCTAAGGAAATAAATATATCGATTACAGGCCTCGCAGCTAGGATTATTTCTCCTTGGGGTCAAGGCGAATTAAAAAGTAGATTAATAGGAAAATTTAATCTGCAAAATTTATTAGCTGTAGTTGGTGTTGCATGCTCTCAAGGGCTAAATTTTGATAATGTAATAAAAGTACTACCGATGTTGGAAAATATCCCGGGTCGAATGGAGATAATTAATGATACGGAACAGAGGACTGATAAATTAATAGCCGGTCCTCTGGTAATAGTAGACTTTGCTCATAGTCCAGACGCACTCAAAAATGCACTAGGAACATTACGGAATTTATGTAGTGGAAAATTATGGTGTATTTTTGGATGTGGCGGTAACAGAGATCAAGAAAAGCGCCCTATAATGGGTAAAATTGCAGCAGAACTAGCAGATCATATAATTATTACGAATGATAATCCCAGAAAAGAAAGTCCAAAAAAAATATCGGAGCAAATTCTCTCAGGCATCATATCGAATACACAAAGTATAATTATTCTTGATAGAAGAGAGGCAATTAATTTTTCTATCAAATCTGCCATGCAAGAAGATGTAATTTTAATTGCAGGTAAAGGTCATGAATCATATCAGTTATTGGGGTCTAAAAGTTTCCCGTTTAGTGACAGAGTTGAGGCTAAAATAGCTCTCAACAATAGAGAGGAAATTTTATGATAGGAGAATTCACTCTGTCGCATATAGCTCATAGTTATGGCGGAACGATAGTTAATCCGGATTGTTCTTTCAGTTCTGTATCGACAGACAGCAGAGTTTTAGTGAACGGACAAATCTTTGTGGCCCTTAAAGGCGAAAAATTTGACGGACACGAGTTTATTTCATCAGCTTCAAAAAAGAGTGTGCGGCCTTGTTGTTGAAAAACCAGTACTTGATTTAGATATAAGTCAATGGGTTGTACCTAATACCACTACGGCGCTAGGACAAATTGCAAAAGCTAATCGTGATAAATTTAACGGATGCTTAATTGCTATAACTGGTAGTTGTGGAAAAACTTCAGTTAAGGAGATGATCGCCTCAATACTTGAAAAAATCGGATCAGTCTTAGTTACAAAAGATAACTTTAATAATGAAATTGGAGTACCAACCACTTTAATAAATATATCTGCTATACATGATTATGCTGTCGTTGAAATGGGGGCTAGAAATGAAGGAGACATTAATTATCTTTGCGAAATAGCTAAACCGGATATTGCGCTCATAAACAATATATTACCCGCACACCTTGAAAGTTTTGGTGATATTAAAAACATTGCTAAAGCTAAAGGTGAAATTTATAAAGATCTCAGAAATAATGGAACAGCAGTAATTAATATTGATGAACCTCACGCTCAAGCTTGGATTAAATCAACCAATGCAAAAATAATTACATTCTCAACTCATAACATCCAAGCTGATTTTAGTGCTCAGAATATTACTTCAAAAAAAGAAGGCCACTTTAACTTTTCCCTAGTTACTCCCCAAGGAACAATTCAAATAAATCTGCCCTTAAGAGGTAAGCATAATATTGCTAATGCTGTTGCTTCGGCAGCTTGTGCCCATACTGCAGGCGCAAAACTTCAGACTATCCAGGATGCACTAAATAGTCTAATGCAAGTTGAAGGAAGAATGGAATGTATAAAATTATCTCCTGATCTGTTCCTCATTGATGATAGTTATAATGCAAGTCCAGGTTCAGTTAAAGCTGCTATAGATACTCTCATAGAAATAAATGGTGCAAGTATATTAATACTAGGTGATATGGCTGAGCTTGGTCAGGACGAGATTCAGTTACATGCTGGCATAGGAAAATATGCTTTCGACGCCGGGGTAGATGTTTTTTTAGCTGTAGGACCCCTATCTTTTCATGCAGCTAAAGAATTTGGTGTGAAATCCCAACATTTTAATGAAAAAAAAGAACTTCTTAACTACTTGCATGATAGTAAAATTTTAAATAAAGATTTACCTGATATTAAGAAAGTGATTCTTGTGATAGGTTCATGATATATGGGTATGGAAGATATATCTGATTCGATAAAAAACAGGGGGTGACTTAGATGCTTATTTGGCTAGCAGAATCTTTATCCCAATATCTTGCAGCTTTTGCCGTGATAAAATATATAACAGTTCGTACAGTTATGGCAGCGCTGACATCGCTGCTAATTTCTTTTATTTTATGGCCATGGATGATTTCTTATCTTAGAAATTTACAAATAGGCCAATCAGTTAGAGATGATGGACCTTCCACTCATTTGGTTAAAGAGGGAACTCCTACTATGGGGGGGCTTCTAATACTTTTCTCTATATTTATAAGTACACTTCTTTGGGGTGACTTAAATAATAAATATATTTGGATAATTCTACTTATAACAATTTCATTTGGAGTAATTGGCTGGATCGATGACTATAAAAAAGTTGTTAAAGGCAATTCTGTAGGAATCGTAGCAAGATGGAAATATTTTTGGCAGTCAGTAGTAGGTTTAGCAGCTTCTATTACTCTCTATAAAATGGGGAGTAGTGGTGTCGAAAACGAACTAATAGTTCCATTGTTTAAAGATATAGTGATTCCTTTGGGAGTATTTTATGTCGTACTCACATACTTGGTAATTGTAGGGAGTAGCAATGCAATTAATCTCACGGATGGACTAGATGGACTTGCTATTATGCCAATAGTTATGATTGGAAGCGCGTTGGGTTTAGTGGGCTACTTATCAGGACATATAGAGTTTGCAAATTATTTACATATTCCCTACATAGCTGGGGCTGGCGAAGTAGGGATATTTTGTGCCGCTTTAGCAGGTGCTGGTCTAGCATTTTTATGGTTCAACGTACATCCTGCTCAAATTTTTATGGGTGACGTTGGCTCGTTGTCCTTGGGTGCATCTTTGGGTGTCACAGCTGTAATAATTAGACATGAAATAGTTTTCTTCATTATGAGTGGGGTTTTTGTAATAGAAGCACTTTCTGTAATGTTACAAGTGCCATATTTTAAATTGACCGGAAAGCGAGTTTTTTTAATGACTCCTATCCACCATCATTTCGAGCTTAAAGGTATGCCGGAAACTCGTATAGTTGTGAGAGCCTGGATTATTACTGTAATGCTTGTTTTGATCGGGTTAGTGTCACTGAAATTAAGATAAAAAGGAATGAGTGTACCAATGGGTCAGCTGATAGCTAGCAATAAGACGAAAATGATTGTTGGTATAGGGTCTACAGGGTTTTCTGTCGCTCGACATTTAACCCAATTGGGCCAACATTTTATTATGATGGATACTCGAAAAGAGCCGCCTTTGTTGCAGAAATTTAGTATTGAGTTTCCAGATATAACCTTACTATTAGGAGAAGTACCAACTGACAGTTTTTGTAACGTTGATGAAGTAATCCTTAGCCCGGGTTTATCAAAACAAATATCAGTTGTTCAGATTGCAATTGAATCAAATATACCTGTTATTAATGATATTGAGTTATTTGCAAGATCAGCCAATGCACCTATTATCGCCATCACTGGATCTAATGGTAAAAGTACCGTCACTTCTTTATTGGGTGAAATGTTCGTTGCTGCTGGACATACGGTAGGTATAGGTGGAAATCTAGGGATACCGGCATTAGATTTGCTAGATGAGAAAGTTGAATTTTATATTCTCGAATTATCAAGCTTTCAACTCGAATCAGTTAACAATTTATGTGCTGAGGCTGCAACAGTTCTTAATATCAGTCCAGATCATTTAGATCGTTATGAGTCCTTACTTGATTATCATCAGTCGAAGCATCGTATTTTTCACGGTGCTAGACAAATTGTAATTAATCGGGACGATAAACTAAGTACCCCTTAATTGGAGAAAAAGTAAAATCATACAGTTATGGGCTAAGTCACCCAGATCTAAATTGCTTTGGTGTGATTACAGATTCGAATGGCGAATTTTGGCTTGCTTATGAATTCGAAAAATTGATTTCTCAGAGTGAATTGGGATTATCGGGGTCCCACAATATTAGTAATGCTCTTGCTGCCTTAGCGCTGGGAACAGCTGTCAATCTGTCTTTGAAGCCAATGCTAAAGGTGTTAAGGAAATTTAAGGGGCTTCCTCATCGATATCAAACAGTAAGAATTTTAAATAATGTAACTTATATTAATGATTCTAAAGCTACAAATCTGGGCGCCACTCTAGCTGCTATAGGTTCTTTGCCTGCTAATGGAAATATAATTTTAGTTCTTGGAGGTCAGCCTAAGGGGCAAAATTTTTCAATACTTGCCCCTTCATTGTCTGGTTTGGTTAAGAGTATTTTACTAATAGGCGAAGCAGCATCAGAAATAGATACTGCTATATCCGGAATAATTGATACTTTTTATGCAGTTAATGTGGAAGATGCTGTTTTGTTATCCAATAAGTTATCTAGTTCAGGTGATGTAGTCTTGTTTTCTCCGGGATGCGCAAGTTTAGATATGTTCGCTAGTTTTGAAGAAAGAGGTGAAAAATTTACTTCTGCAGTAGAGGATTTGAAATGAATCTGAAATTCCTGAAGCGAAAGACATCTTTTTTGGATTCACTCCATAGCATAGATCAACAATTGCTATTTGCTTTCCTGGCAATATTAAGTATTGGTCTAGTAATGATTTATTCTGCTTCAATTAGTCATGCTGACTTTAAGTATAATGACAATCTATTTTATTTGAAACGCCATTTGATATTTTTATTACTCGGTATTGCAGTTGCATTTATCTTTTTAATCACACCCTCTTGGATCTGGTGCAAGCTTGGAGCACCTATATTTATGGTGTCGATACTCCTATTAATCGCAGTTTTATTTGCACCCAAAATTAATGGAAGCAGACGCTGGATCTCATTTGGATTCATCAATCTTCAAGCTGCTGAGGTTGCAAAATTTGCTGTTATTATTTTTTTAGCAGGATATCTCCAAAGACATCAGCAAAAACTAAAAGAGTCCTGGAAGATCCTATTACTACCTCTTTTTATAATCGGTTTAGTTATGTTACTTCTGTTTAAACAGCCAGACTATGGATCTATGGTGATCATAAGTACTACAGTATTCTGTATGTTATTTATTGTAGGTGTCCCTCTTTGGCAGTTTGGCATAATATCTATTTGTTCTATTTTTGGCCTCGCTTACATCGCTGCAATGGAACCATATCGAATCGAAAGATTAAAATCCTTTTTAAACCCCTGGCTTGACCCTAGAGATACTGGTTACCAAGTAACAAATTCTTTGATGGCTTTCGGAGAGGGGGAGTGGTTTGGAGTTGGTCTAGGGAATAGTGTTCAAAAATTACATTATTTACCTGAGGCGCATACCGACTTCATTTTTTCCATTTATGCTGAAGAATTTGGGTTGATTGGAGTAATAGCCATCATATTTTTGTACGTAATACTGATACATCGAATACTTCATATAGCTCGACGAGCAATGAGAAGTAGAGCCTGGTTTTGTACTTATAGCTGCATCGGTATTGCGATAATACTAGCACTCAGTCTTTTACAAACATAGCAGTTACATCTGGTTTACTACCCACAAAAGGCATCACATTACCCTTTATAAGTTATGGAGGTAGCAGCCTCTTAGTGTGCATTGCAATGATTTCATTAGTATTAAGAATTAGCTCAGAAGTTGATATTGTTGGAAAAACTATGAAGAGAGTAAGTCGTGTTAAAGCAGAGCATTAAAAAAGTATTGATTATGGCTGGAGGCACAGGTGGGCACGTCATACCAGCCATTTCAATAGCAGAGGTTTTTAGAAATAGAAATGTTTCTGTTGCATGGCTAGGGACACAACTAGGCATCGAGTCAGAATTAGTTCCAGCCAATGGATTTGATATCAATTATATTGATATAGAGGGATTAAGAGGCACTAGAATTTTGAAACGGCTGAAAGCACCTTATACCCTAATTAAAGCTGTTTTTCAGGCTATGGCTGTGATTCATCGAGAATCACCAGATATTATTTTAGGTTTGGGCGGTTTTGCATCAGGGCCTGGTGGAGTTGCTGCAAAAATTATGAGGCTTCCATTAATCATTCATGAGCAAAACTCAACTCCGGGAACCACTAATAAGATATTAGCTAAAGTAGCCAATCGTGTACTGACCGCCTTCCCTGATACTCTCCAACGTGGGGAATGGATTGGAAACCCAGTTCGTAAAGAAATCTCCTCTCTAAAACCGACATTACTGAGCAGGGTTGATAGAGATCGTTCTCCAAGAATACTTATTTTAGGTGGTAGTTTAGGAGCGATATCAATCAATAAAAAAATACCTCAAGCCCTTTCTGCTATAGAAAAAAAATATAGTCCCGAAATACGACATCAGTCAGGTAAAGCTAATTTCAAAGAGACACAGCAGATATATAAAGATTTAGATTTAAAGGCGAGAGTTGAATCTTTTATATCCGATATGGCAGAGGCATATGGGTGGGCTGATTTAGTTATCTGTAGAGCAGGCGCCTTAACAATCTCAGAACTCACTGCTGCAGGTGTAGGCGCTCTACTTATACCATATCCTTATGCTGCAGATGATCATCAATTCCATAATGGTGAATGGCTTGTGAGTCTTGGTGCTGCATACATGGTAAAAGAACAAGACTTAACAGATAAGTTGCTAGTATCAATTTTAAATGAATGGCTAGGAAACCCAGTAAAATTAGATTCTATGGCCATGAATGCAAAAAAATTAGCAAGGGTTGGTGTGGCAGAATTAGTAGCAGATATCTGTATGGAGCCTTTATGATCATAAAAGAGAAAATTTTTATGCCTGAAATGCGACAAATGAACCATATTCATTTCATCGGCATCGGTGGTAATGGTATGAGCGGAATAGCAGAGGTATTACTCAATCAGGGCTATAAAATTTCTGGATCAGATCTATTAAAAAATGATAATACACAAAGATTAGAGGTATTGGGGGCAAAGATACAACTAGGCCACACTTCTGCGAATGTAGATGATGCAGATGTAGTCGTAACTTCTTCTGCGATCGAAGCTGATAATCCGGAAGCTATATATGCACGAGAACTTCGTATACCTGTTATTCCAAGAGCAGAGATGTTATCGGAACTTATGAGGTATCGTCATAGTATAGCCGTTGCAGGTACACATGGTAAAACTACAACTACAAGTTTATTGGCTGCAATTTTAGCTGCAGATGACAAAGACCCCACATTTATAATCGGAGGATTAGTAAAATCAGTTAATACAAATGCTGGGTTGGGTATAAGTCCTTATTTAGTTGCTGAAGCAGATGAAAGTGATGCTTCATTTCTACATCTGCAACCCATGGTTACAATCTTAACAAATATTGATAGTGATCATATGGAAGCTTATGACTCAGACTTTAATAAGCTAAAACAAACTTTTTTAATATTTCTTCATAACTTGCCTTTCTATGGACTTGCTGTTTTATGTATTGATGATCCAGTAGTTAAATCCATGCTACCTGATATTTCGAGACCCGTTTTAACATATGGTTTCTCAGAAGATGCAGACTACTGTATTAAGAACGTTTCCATAAAGAAAGAAAAAAGTAGCTTTGATTTATTTAGACCTGGTGACAATAAGCCACTAACTATTGATATGAATATCCCAGGCATCCATAACATTTTGAATGCCACTGCAGCAATAACTGTAGCTATTGATGAAGGTGTTTCCGATAAGTCCATCAAAGAAGCACTAGAAAAATTTCAGGGCGTTGCAAGGCGTTTTGAAATTTATGGTGATTATCCGATTGGCAATGGATCAGCGATGCTAATAGACGATTATGGTCACCATCCAAGAGAACTAGCCGCTACTATCAAAGCAATTATGGATGGATGGCCGAATAGGCGACTAGTTATGATATTCCAGCCCCATCGATATAGTCGAACAAGAGATTTGTTCGAAGATTTTGTACAAGTTTTATCAAGTTGTGATGTTCTTCTTTTGTTAGAAGTATACTCCGCAGGAGAGGATGAAATCCTCGGAGCAGACAGTAGAACATTATGTCGAAGTATTAGGCAGAGAGGCTTAGTAGATCCTATTTATGTTCAAAATATTCAAGAAGTTAATGAGATTCTTAGAGATATTATCCAGGCAGACGATATTATTATTACTCAAGGGGCAGGAAGTGTCAGTAAACTTGTAAAAATTCTTGTAGATTCAAACTTATCACAGGATCTTTAGAAAAATGATAACTAAGCAACAAGAAATCAAAAAATATGGTCGAGTTGGAGTTTTAACTGGAGGCATATCAACTGAGAGAGAGATCTCGTTATTATCTGGGAAATGTGTGACTGATTCATTAGTAAGATCTGGTTTAGATGTTCTTTCTATAGATATAGATGAAAGATTTTTTGAGCAGCTGCCAAAATATGGATTAGATAGAGCATTAATTATGTTGCATGGTTCTGGAGGGGAGGACGGAGTACTTCAAGGTGCTCTAGAATCATATGGTTTACCTTATACTGGAAGTGGCGTTTTGGCATCTGCAGTGGCTATGGATAAGCTCCATAGTAAAATTTTTTGGCAAGGATCCAACATTCGAACACCAGCGATCTCGTTATTAGAGAAAACAACTAATTGGAAGGAGACCCTTGAAAAACTTGGTGGTGAAATAATTGTTAAGCCTGCACGAGAAGGTTCAAGTATAGGCATGAGCAGGGTCAATGATGTCAAATCTTTTAAGGAAGCATGGAAGAAAGCATCAATTCTTGACAATAAAGTAATTGCTGAACAGTGGATCGAGGGAGAAGAATATACAGTTGCTATATTAGATGAGAAAGCCCTACCTCCTATTAAGCTTGAAACTAGCCATGAATTTTATGATTACTCTGCTAAATATCTCTCTCAAGAAACTATATACAAGTACCCATGTGAGTTGAATGAAAAAAAAGAAAAAGAACTCATGAGGCTAGCGATACAGTCTTTCGAAAGCCTTGGATGTACCGGATGGGGTCGTGTTGATGTAATGACAAACTCAGACGGTGAGTTTTTTCTTTTAGAGATCAATACCGTCCCAGGAATGACCGATCATAGTTTGGTGCCAATGGCAGCAGCAGCAGCAGGATATAATTTCGATGAACTAGTACTAAAGATTTTAGATAGCTCAATGTAATCATTTGTAAATTATTGATAGGAAAAACTAAAACGTGAAAACACGAATGAATCGTACAGGAAATAGAGGTCTCAGATTGCAAGATCGTTATCAATTCTTGCGTGATCGCCTTGATTGGTTTTTTAAGGGAGTAAAAATGCTACCGATT
This sequence comes from Cellvibrionales bacterium, assembly GCA_038143955.1. Lineage (GTDB taxonomy): Bacteria > Pseudomonadota > Gammaproteobacteria > Pseudomonadales > Porticoccaceae > Porticoccus. The sequence goes on along the minus strand of JAYQMT010000005.1, from coordinate 1,097,776 downwards.
ATCATTGTAGGCATTGCAATGATATGGAGCGCTAAATATCTTTTTGTCAAATTTGATATACCTATTGATAATGTTTCGATTTTTGGTGAATTCAACAATATAGAAAAAAAAGAAGTTGAAGAATTAATTATAACTATAGTCTCTGATTCGGAGATTCTAAGTTCAGATCTAATGAAAATAACTTCTCTTCTTGAGTCACACTCATGGTTAGAGAGAGCATTTGTGAGACGGAAGTGGCCAAGTGGTATAGAAGTTAAAATAATTGAAGAGGTTCCAGTAGCAAGGTGGGGAGATAGCAATTTTCTTAATTATAGGGGTGAGATACTAGATCTCAATAATAGAAAATTATCCAATTTGCCTTTACTGACAGGAGTGGAAGATTCTGAACGATTAATCATGAATACCTATCATGAGATTGCTTTGTTATTGCGACCTGCAGATTTAAAAATCACAGAATTGAGCTATAACAATCAAGGTATTTGGAGGCTGGCTTTATCTAATGGCCTTGAGGTTTTAATTGGCCGTGATCAGATAGTTGAAAAAATACGTCGGTTTTTAACTATATGGATGGCGACCTTGAAAAATAACATCTCTGATATGGATGGAGTTGATATTAGATATGATAATGGGATAGCTGTGAGATGGAAATAAATATTTTAAATGGGGTCAAAGATGGCTAATACATACGAAGAACAAATGATAGTTGGATTAGATATTGGAACCTCGAAAGTCGCCGCTATTGTCGGAGTAGTTAGTTCAGAGGGGAATTTAGAAATAATAGGAGCAGGATTGCAACCATCTTCTGGGTTAAAAAAAGGTGTAGTTGTAAATATAGAGGCAACTGTTAACTCTATACAACGTGCTATTGAGGAAGCAGAGTTGATGGGCGACTGTAATATACATTCGGTTTTTGTGGGTATTGCTGGGAGCCACATTCGAAGCTTAAATTCCCATGGTATAGTCGCGATTCGGGATCAAGAAGTTTTACCTCTAGATATAGAGAGAGTAATAGATGCAGCAAGAGCTGTGGCTATTCCTGCTGATCAAGAAATTCTCCATGTTCTACCTCAAGAATATATCATTGATAATCAGGAAGGTATCCATGAACCACTTGGTATGTCGGGTGTCCGCCTAGAATCAAAGGTTCATCTTGTTACCTGTGCAGCAAATGCTGCACAAAATATAAAAAAATGTATTCGTAGATGTAATTTGGAGGTTGACGATATTATTCTAGAGCAGCTCGCTTCAAGCTATGCTGTGTTAACTGAGGATGAAAAGCAACTTGGTGTATGTTTGATAGATATTGGTGGGGGCACTACTGATATAGCAATCTTTTCTGATGGTGCAATTCGACATACTGGTGTAATACCTATCGCAGGTGATCAGGTAACTAACGATATCGCTCATGCACTAAGAACACCTACAGCGCATGCTGAAGAAATAAAGATTAAATATGCATGTGCTTTGGCAAAATTAACAGCTGCTGAGGAAACTATTAAGGTGCCGAGTGTTGGGGATCGACCACCCCGAGATTTATCTCGACAAGCTTTAGCTGAGGTTGTTGAACCAAGATATGAAGAATTATTCTCACTAGTTCAAGCAGAGCTACGTCGAAGTGGGTTTGAAGATCTTGTAGCGGCAGGGATGGTTCTTACTGGTGGAACATCAAAAATGGAGGGTGTAATTGAGCTTGCAGAAGAAATATTTCATATGCCAGTAAGAGTAGGAGCACCACAAAATACTAAGGGGCTATCTGAAATAGTTAATAATCCAATTTATTCAACAGGCGTAGGACTAGTTTTGTACGGCGAACAGCAACTTTTAGAAGGTTCTGTTCCTGGCAAGGGGTCAAAAAATGGTGGTAAAGGCTTTATCGGGACAGTAAAAAGCTGGTTTCAGGAAAGCTTATAGATAATTTTATATTTAAGATTAAATAAGAGGAAAGATTTATGTTTCATATAATAGATAATACAACAGATAGTGCAGAAATAAGAGTAGTAGGTGTTGGGGGTGGAGGTGGTAATGCCCTCAAGCATATGATTAACAGTGGCGTAACTGGGGTCCAATTTATATCTGCAAATACTGACGCGCAAGCACTTCAAGATATCGATGCCACAATTTTACAGATTGGTAGCGGTCTTACAAAAGGGTTAGGTGCAGGCGCCAACCCAGAAGTTGGTCGCCAAGCAGCATTAGAGGATCGTGAGCGAATTTCTGAAGCGTTAGTTGGCGCTGATATGGTCTTTATTACTGCTGGTATGGGAGGTGGTACTGGAACCGGAGCTGCACCAATTGTTGCCGATATAGCAAAAGATTTAGGGATCCTTACAGTTGCTGTAGTTACGCGTCCTTTTGTTTGGGAGGGAAAAAAGAGGATGACTGTAGCAGAAGAGGGATTGAAAGAACTTAAAGAAAAAGTAGACTCTCTCATAACAGTACCAAATGAGAAACTTCTTGAGGTTTTGGGTAGATCTGCAACTCTACTTAGTGCATTTAGTGCAGCAAATGATGTTCTTTTAGGTGCAGTTAAAGGAATTGCTGACTTAATGATAAGACCCGGTCTTATTAATATGGATTTTGCAGATGTTAAAGCAGTTATGTCTGAGATGGGACAAGCTATGATGGGAACAGGAGAAGCATCAGGAGTAGATAGAGCTATTGAGGCAGCTGAGAAAGCCATACAAAGTCCGTTACTTGAAGATATAAATTTGCAAGGAGCCAAAGGCATATTGGTAAACATAACAGCTGGAGAGGACGTCACTCTAGGAGAATATAATGATATTTTGGAGAGGGCTAATGATCTTAGTTCTGAGAATGCTACTGTGGTAGTTGGAACTGTTATCGACTCTTCCCTAGATGATATCCTTAGAGTTACCGTTGTTGCTACAGGTTTAAGTCTTGAAGATAAACCAATGTTTATCCCTGTTGAAGTAGATCAGCCAGAAAAAGGTACACAAAAAACCGAAACAAAAACTAGTTCAGGAGGCGAAATAAATTGGGCTGAAATTGAAAGACCCACTATACTTCGCAATGGAAATAAATTACCCGATGAAGATGCAGACCCAAATGTAGACAAAGATTTATCAGCCGATTCAGGAGATTATCTTGATATTCCAGCATTTTTGCGCTGTCAGGCTGATTAAGTTACTGTATTATTTGAGTCTAGTATGGCTTTGTCTTATGTTGAAAAGAACATCTAGGAAAATAAGAAAGATGATGAAACAGCGAACACTGAATAATATGATACAGGCCACCGGAATAGGTCTTCATACTGGAGAAAAAGTTTTCCTCACACTTCATCCAGCTCCAGTTGATACAGGTATTATTTTTCGACGCTCTGATTTAAATCCACCAGTAGAAATAAATGCAATAGCAGAAAATGTTGGAGATACAATGCTCTCTACAACTTTGACCAAAGGCGAAGTTCGCGTGTCAACAGTTGAACATTTATTATCAGCCATGGCTGGTTTAGGTATAGATAACGCTATCATTGATATTACAGCCCCAGAAGTACCTATAATGGATGGTAGTGCTAGTCCGTTTGTTTTTTTACTTCAGGCAGCAGGCATAAAAGAACAAGAGAAACCGAAGAAATTTATACGAATAAAAAGAGATAACAATAGAGGATGGAGATAAAAGTGTATCCTTCAAACCTTTTAATGGCTTTAAAGTAGGGTTTTCTATCGATTTTGATCACCCAGCTTTTAGTAATCGAACTCTCCAAGCCTCAGTTGATTTCTCTACAACCTCCTTTGTAAAGGAAGTTAGTCGAGCGCGTACATTTGGTTTTATGCATGAAATTGAGTACTTGAGATCCCAAGGACTAGTTCGTGGCGGGAGCATGGATAACGCTATTGTGGTCGATGAATTTCAGGTTTTGAACGAGGATGGACTTCGTTATGAGGACGAATTTGTTAAGCATAAAATTTTAGATGCAATTGGAGACTTATATTTATTAGGAAAGAGCCTCATCGGGGAGTATGTTGGCCATAAGTCTGGACATGGACTTAATAATGCGCTTTTAAGGAAATTGATTTCAGAAAAAGATGCTTGGGAGCTAGTTACCTTTGAAAATAATGAAGATGAGGTTCCAATTTCTTACACAAAACCTTTGATGACAGCATAAATGAGTCAAATATTAATAATTAAGTATGATGACTTGTAACAAAAGATGGTACGTTTAAAAGAATCTACACTAAATCTAGACTAATTCATGGGAGCGACTGTATTGTACACCCGTGAAATTTTAGCAATATGGCTTTTGTAGCTATGTATATATTTACTTTTCTAAATAAATTAATTACTTGATCAGATTGACTCTGGAACAACAATGAAATTTTTTGCAAAAATTTTTGGTAGTAAAAACGAGAGAGAAATTAAAAGAATACGAAAAATCGTAGACCGAATAAATTCTTTTGAAAATCAATTTTCCTCGTTGGATGATGGTCTATTGAGAAAAAAAACAGAAGAATTTCAGCTTAGGTTTAACGATGGTGAGTCACTAGATCAAATTCTACCAGAAGCTTTCGCTATCGTGAGGGAATCAGCCAAGAGAAGCTTGGGGCTGAGGCATTTTGATGTCCAAATGATTGGAGGAGTTGTGCTCCATGAAGGTCGAATTGCAGAGATGAGGACCGGTGAGGGCAAAACACTTATGGCCACTTTGCCTGCATATCTTAATAGTCTGAGTGGGGAAGGAGTGCACATAGTTACAGTCAATGATTACTTGGCTAATAGAGATGCAGAATGGATGGCACCTATATACGAATTACTGGGTATGAAAGTTGGAGTTATTTCATCAGGTATGACTCCAGAGGAAAAATTAATAGCCTATCGCTCAGATATTACATTTGGAACGAATAATGAATTTGGGTTCGATTATCTCCGTGACAATATGATTTTGCGCTCCGAGGATAAATCACAGCGAGGTCTAAATTTTGCTATTATCGATGAAGTTGATTCAATCCTTATTGATGAAGCGAGAACACCTCTAATTATCTCTGGAGCTGCAGAAGATAGCTCCTCCCTGTATATAAAAGTCAATAAGTTAATTTTAACGTTATTACCGTCTACGGAGAAAAAATCAGGTGACTTTACTATAGATGAAAAAATGCGACAGGTTGAACTCACAGAAGAGGGTCATTGCAAAATAGAACTTATTTTAGAGAGTGAAGACTTACTTCAAAAGGGCGATAGTCTTTATAATTCTATCAATTTATCACTTTTGCATCATATCCAATCAGCTCTTAAAGCCCATCATCTTTTTAGCAAAAATATTGAATATATTGTAAAAGACAGACAAGTTGTTTTAATTGATGAGCATACCGGTAGAACTATGCCCGGGAGAAGGCTATCGGAGGGCCTTCATCAGGCAATAGAGGCAAAAGAAGGTGTTGATATCCAGAGTGAAAGCCAAACTATGGCATCCACTACTTTTCAAAACTACTTTCGTCTTTATGATAAATTGTCAGGTATGACCGGAACAGCCGATACTGAAGCATATGAATTTCACCAGATATATGGATTACCAGTAGTTGTGATACCGACAAATCTTCCAGTGGCTAGAGTAGATCTCAATGATTTGATTTATCTTACGACAGATGAAAAATATGATGCAGTAGTTGCCGATGTTAAATCATGTATTGCGAAAAATGCACCAGTATTGGTTGGTACAGCAACTATTGAGAGCTCAGAAGAGATGTCAGCAAGATTGGAAAAAGCAAAAATACCACACCAGGTTTTAAATGCAAAACACCATGAAAAAGAAGCGCAAATAATTTCTCAGGCAGGAATACCTGGAACAGTTACCATTGCAACAAATATGGCTGGCCGCGGAACTGATATAGTTCTTGGTGGTAACTGGGAGGCTCTTATATCCGAGCAAAAAACCCCCAACGAAGACAAAATAAAACTTATAAAAGCTGAATGGAAAACTCGACATGATAAAGTGATTGAGGCTGGAGGGCTCCATATTTTGTGTACAGAGCGCCACGAATCAAGACGAATTGATAATCAATTACGAGGCAGAGCTGGCAGACAAGGAGATCCTGGTTTATCTCGTTTTTACTTATCTATGGAAGATCCATTAATGAGATTATTTGCTTCAGATAGTGTAAAAAATATGATGCGCTCATTAGGTATGGAAAAAGGAGAGTCAATTGAACATCGAATGGTTACTGGTGCTATTGAAAAGGCTCAAAAGAAAGTTGAAGGTAGAAATTATGACATGCGAAAAAATTTACTAGAATATGACGATGTTGCAAACGATCAGAGACAAGTTATTTATCAACAAAGAAACGAACTTTTAGAAGAAGATGATATTAGTGACATTATAGAAAACATTAGAGAAGATGTCGTTGATACTTCAATTAGCCATTATCTGCCTCCTGAAAGTCTAATGGAGCAATGGGATGTCTTAGGATTAGAAAAACATTTTTTGGCAAATTATAATTTAGAAATAAAAGTTCAAGATTGGTTAAATAATGATGATCTTTTAAATGAAGAATCTATTCGATTGAAAATTCAAGAAATGTCAAAAGATGCATATGCAAAAAAAGTATCTTCGGTTGGTGAGGATATTCGCATGATTGAAAGACAGCTAATGCTCCAGGTTTTAGATACTTTATGGAAAGAGCATTTATCTCGAATGGATTATTTGCGACAGGGTATAAATCTTCGAGCTTACGCACAAAAAAATCCAAGACAAGAATATAAGCGTGAATCTTTTGAGTTATTTCAGCAGATGTTGGAGAATATAAAATCGGAGACCATTCGCTTTTTGAGCAAGGCGGAAGTTCGGAGCCGTCACGAAATTGAGGAATTAGAGCGCCTAAAGAGAAAAGTCAGCAGAAACAGAACCTTAAAATGCAACATGATTCTGTTTCATCTATAAGCGCTGCTAAACCTGCAATTGATGCTACTAAAAAATCAACCTCAACAAAACCATTTATTAGACCAACCCAAAAGATTGGAAGAAATGACCCTTGCCCTTGTGGTAATGGAAAAAAATACAAACAATGTTGTGGTAAATTAAAATAAAAAATCAGTTTTTTTATTTTAATTATAATATTAAAGTTATTGCGAGAAATGTATGGCTGTTGGTAAAGATTTTTTTCCAAAAATGTATCCTGTGCCTGGCTTTAGATTAGGTGTTTCAAGTGCAGGTATAAAAAAATCAGGAAAAAAAGATCTAGTTATTATGGAGTTAGCTGCAGGAAGTACTATTGGTGGATCATTTACAAAAAACTTGTTTTGTGCAGCACCAGTTAAGCTTGCTAGAGAGCGGATCTATTCAAATAAAATTCGTTATTTAGTTACCAATACTGATAATGCTAATGCTGGAACTGGGGATTTAGGTAGACAGCATGCAGAGTCTATTTGTGAGTCTCTCGCAAAGTCTGTGTCGGTAAATAAGGCAGCAGTTTTACCTTTCTCTACTGGCGTCATTGGTGAATATCTGCCTGTTGATAAAATTATTTCAGCTCTACCATCAGCACTATCTTCCCTATCTGAAAATGGTTGGGATATGGCTGCAATGTCTATTCTTACCACTGATACAAGGCCAAAAGGAGCTAGTGTTAAGTTAAAGCTGAGTGAGAAAAAAATTACTATTACAGGTATAGCAAAAGGTTCTGGGATGATAAGACCAGATATGGCTACCATGCTAACTTATATTGCTACAGATATTGCAATTGACCAAGAATTAATAAAAGAAATTATTGGGAACGCGGTAGATTGCTCCTTTAATCGAATCACTGTTGATGGAGATATGTCTACTAATGACTCGGCAATTTTAGTTGCAACCGGATTGTCTGGAGTAGATTTTTCTGAATTATCTTTAGATGACCAGAAAATATTTATAGACAATCTAAACGATATTTTCTTATCCCTAGCTTGTCAGGTCGTTCAAGATGGAGAAGGGGCAACTAAGTTCGTTACAGTAAGAATATCTTCTGGAAAGACAGAATCGGAATGCTTGCAGGTAGGCTACTCGATAGCCGAATCATCATTGGTAAAGACTGCTTTTTTTGCTTCCGATCCAAACTGGGGAAGAATTCTCTCAGCAATTGGCATGTCAGGAGTTGCAGATCTAGATGTTAAAAAATACAGATTTATCTTGATGATGTTCTTGTTGCTGAAAACGGAGGAAGGGCCGCTAGCTATACGGAAAATTTTGGTCAAAAAATTATGGATCAGGAGTCTCTATCTATTAATATCAATCTTAATCGAGGGGATTCTTCAGAAGTAATTTATACTACGGATTTGTCGCATGAGTATATTAAAATAAATTCAGAATATCGAAGTTGATGAATAGGCTGCATGTTGTTTTAGGATTAATTGTAAGATCAAATCATAAGATTTTAATCTCTAAAAGAAAGAAACATTTATTTCAAGGATGTTTATGGGAGTTTCCTGGAGGTAAAGTAGAAGTGGGTGAATCATCTGTTGATGCATTAAGAAGAGAGCTCAAAGAGGAGTTAACTATTTCTGTTATTAATCCAACTCCATTCATGGAATTTGATTTTGACTACCCTGAAAAAAAGATATTTATGGATGTGTGGATGGTAAAAGAATTTTCTGGTAATGCTACAGGAAATGAGGGTCAAGATATTGTTTGGGTTCCTACAGATGAATTAATCTCTTACAAATTTCCGGCGGCAAACGACCGTATTCTAGAAAATATAAAAATGTTATAAATCTTGATATTGATTATCTTCATTCTTCTCTTTTTCCGAGTTACCAAGATTTGTATTATTTTCTTTATCTGGAATTTTAAAACCTTCCGTTGCCCATTCAAAAAAATCAATCTGTTTGCAACGAATAGAGCAGAATGGCCTATAGAGCGAACTTTTATTCCAAGTGACACCCATCCTACAGGTAGGGCAAAAGACTTCGGCTATATCTTTAATGCTGTCTGATTTTTTGATAGATCTCTCCATTTTTGCATTCTATAGTAAAAGTAAAAATTTATGACTCCTTTGCTAAAGTAAGGTAGTTTTTGTGCAAACACTCTATCATAAGCTTAAATTTTTCAATGCTACCAGTATTTTTGATAACATCATCTGCAAGTTTCAATTTTTGCATTCTTGGCATTTGTGATGTAATTATAGATTTAATTGTATCCGTAGATATTTTATCTCGCTTTTGAACACGCAGAATTTGCACTTTTTTTGAGACATCTACTACCAGAACTCTATCGGTTAGCTTATATTGATCGGTTTCTAACAACAGTGGTGACTCTAGTATTGCGTATGCACTTAAACTACACCCTAGGGATTTTAAAACCTGATCTTTAATTGGTGGGTGCAAAAGTTTTTCCAGCCACATCTTTTTTTTTTGAAGAGTTAAAGATTTCATGTCGTATGTATGATCTATTTAAAGAGCCATCTCCAAGTAAGCTTTTTTTACCAAAATATCTGGAAATTTTAAGGTGAAGATCTAAATCTACCTCCACTAAATTTTTTGATATCAAATCAACATTAATTACCTCGATACCCAATGCTTCAAAATATTTCCCAGCAGTGCTTTTACCACTACCAATACCACCAGTGAGGCCGCCAACAAATGTCATTATAGAAGCCTCATAGAAAAATCTATCGCTTGGCAATTTTTAGTTAGGCTTCCAGAGGATAAATAGTCCACATTCATAATTACTTGTTCAGATAAGTTATCCTTATCTATATTTCCGGATATCTCTATTTTTGTATCGCCTGTATTCATTGCTATTGCTCGTTGTATCATTTTTTTATCAAAATTGTCCAGCATGACTATATCAACCCTAGCATTTAATGCTTCTGTGAGTTCTGATAAACTTTCTACTTCTACTTCAATCGGTTTACCAGGAGAAATTTCTTTAGCTTTCAGAATAGCGGACTTGATACCACCACATGCAATAATATGATTTTCCTTAATAAGAAATGCATCATACAGCCCAAGTCGATGATTTTTACATCCCCCAATAAATACAGCATATTTTTGAGCTAACCGCAGTCCTGGAATTGTTTTTCGAGTATCTAGAATTTCAACTCCACTTTCAGAGGCTAATGTAGCGTATTCATTGGCTGTTGTAGCCGTTCCAGATAAAGTTTGAAGAAAATTGAGTGCAACTCTTTCTCCTGTTAAAAGGCTCCGAGCCGGACCGTTAAGCGAACATATGTGCTGATCTGGTTCTAATTTTGTACCATCCTGAACTAACCATTTTACTTTAACACGTTGATCTAGTTGATGAAATACTTCATCAAACCAAGCCTGACCACAAAGGATCGCTTTTTCTCTAGTAACAACTAGTGCATCAGATACTATATTCTTTGGAATAAGTTGAGCTGTAATGTCGCCATCACCAATATCTTCTGATAAAGATCTGGCAACATTGATTTTAATATCTCTTATCAAATTTTTATCGATTAACATAATAAATGACCTCATTTACCCCTATAATTAATATGACAGCTCCACTCTTTTGTAAAAACTCCTTAAAATTCTTATTGGCATTAGTCCGTCAACTGATTTATATTTAATCATGAAGTTAATATTTTATTGGTCACAGCCTTTAGACGCAATCAATTCTAAAGTAATCTGATCCTTGGAAATTTTTCATGATTGATTCGAACGGTTGGCTTAGTTTAGCTCGTAGTGAGCTATCCCCAAATCAGGACAGCCGTCCAGATATAAAAAACATATCGCTTTTGGTTATCCATAGTATAAGTTTGCCACCAGATAATTTTGATAATGGATATATTTGTGATTTTTTTACGAATAAGCTGGATATAAGTCTTAATCCGTACTTTAAAAAAATTGCAAATCTTAAGGTATCTGCGCACCTTTTAATTGACCGTGAAGGTGGGATCATACAGTTCGTTAGTTTCAATGACAGGGCTTGGCATGCTGGAGTATCAAGCTATAAAGGTTTGACCAACTGTAATGACTTCTCTATTGGCATTGAGTTGGTTGGAAGTGATACGACACCATATACAAATGCACAGTATGAGAGTCTAATTGAGGTAACCCAAGAAATAATAAAGCAGTATCCGCTAATTGATAAAAATCGTATCTTGGGACACTCAGATATAGCCCCTAGTCGAAAAACAGATCCAGGACCGTATTTTGATTGGGAGCGCTATACTTTAAACTTCGATGGTAAAAATTGAATGTTTGCATTAATCGTTATCCCAACGGAAAAGAACACCTGCAAGACCTATAAAGAAGAAAGTCATAATACTTAAAATAATTAATTGAAAACTTATATCGTTAAGGCTTGCACCCTCAAGCATGATCGCCCTAGATGCTGATACTAAATGTGTTAATGGGAGGAACTGTGAAAAACTTTGTAACCACTCGGGTGCGTTATCTAGAGAAAACCATAATTCTGAAAGAAGAAGCATAGGAAAGCTTATAAGGTTGAGAAGACCATTCGCTAGATCCTCGCTAGAAGTCCTCGCAGCCATTAATAATGACATACTTATAATGGAAAGATTTCCAAATATTGCGACTAAAAGCAAAAGTAGGTAACTACCAATCATCATGAAGTCAATGAAGAAATTACATCCAAAAAATACAATTGTAGTTACTGCAATCATTATACAAAGCCTTGAGAGGGCTTGTGATCCTAAAAATTTCCATGCACTTAATATGGTGTAACTTTTAATCTTTTAAGTACCCCATTTTTCCTATAGCGAACTATGATATAGCCAATTCCCCACAAACCGCTGAACATTATGTTCATAGCTAAAATACCTGGTATAACCCAGTCTATGTAGCGTATTTTTTGACCTACTACCTCCTGTCTTGTCCAAACAATTTGAGAATTAGTTAACTTAGATTTTGCCAACAGCATTGTTTCTAATAGGAGGCCCTTCTCAGATTCAGGGTTTATCCAATAACGAGGGATTTTTTTTGTATCCAAAAAAATATCTAATTCATGAAGCCTAATTTTCTTCATAATAACTTCAATATTATTGTATTCTACTAAATCAATTGTCGACTCAGAAGACAGTAAGTTTATAAGTACGTCTGAATTAGATTGTGGATAAAGAACTCCAATTTGGAATATTTTTTGATTTTCAGATGAAAATACCAATGCTAATATGATGACAATTAAAGGGGTAGCTATAAAAGACCAGAATAGTGATCCTTTATCTCTGTAGTATTCTTTATTTCTAGCCATCCATAGCGCAAAAATTTCTTTCATTTTTTTCACTCCCTCAGATGGTGGCCTGTTAACTTCAAAAATAGATCATCAAGAGAAGGCTTTCTTACTTGAAGTGATTGCAAGGTAATGCCCTGGAGCACTAACTCTGATAAGGTTTTTTCGATATTGTTAGTAGCAATTGCAATACAATCTTCTCGTACCTCAATAGAACTGCGAATATTATCAATATATATTGAGTTTTCAGTTATATTAAAATCCTCATGATTGATACAGACATAACTATGTTCAAAGTTTTTTTCCAGCAGCTTAGTTGGAGAGCCATCCTCTATTATCTTCCCCTTATCCATTATCACTAATTGGTCGCATAATAACTCGGCCTCTTCCATATAGTGAGTAGTGAGTAAGATGGTTTTACCATTTTTCTTTATATTTCGAATAAGCGACCAGAAATTTCTTCTAGCTTGAGGATCTAATCCTGTAGTTGGTTCATCTAAAAAGAGAATTTCTGGATCATTTACTAAAGCAATAGCTAAAAGCAGTCTTTGACGTTGCCCACCAGACAGTTTTGTTGCGTAAGTTCCTAAAAATTCGTCAAGTTGACATATTTCAATTAACTCGTCGATGGATTTTGTATGACGATAGAGTTTTGAGAACAGCTTTAGAACTTCATAAGTTTTAAGATAATCCATTAAGGCTGTTGTTTGAAATTGAATCCCCATTTCTGATAAAAAATTGCTATTTCGATCTTTGCCTTTGTATAAAATTTTTCCAGTTGTGGGTTTTTTTATGCCCTCAATAATTTCAATAGTTGTAGTTTTTCCTGCACCATTAGGGCCTAATAAACCAAAACACGAACCTTTGGGTATACTGAAAGAAACATCATCAACTGCCTTCAAGGAGCGGAACGATTTTGTTAAATTAAAAACTTCTAAGATCGCTTTCATATATTAATTAAGTGTATAGCATCATTAGCTGAATCTGTTAGGGTATAAATCTTTTTGGTTACTCTTTAAACATTATAACCTGCGAGCGATCACTACTATACGAAAAAAAGCATTATTAAGAGGAATAATTAAATGAAGTTCCAGGAAGGAACTGGAAGTTGGGGCGAAGCAGTTAAAATATATCGTCAACCAGAAGTGATACGAATGATATTTCTGGGGTTTTCAGCTGGGTTGCCACTCTTGCTAGTTTTTAGCACGTTAACAGCATGGCTTACTGATCTAGATATCAGTAGAACTAGTATTGGTTTTTTTGGTTGGGTTGGAATCACTTACTCTATAAAGTTTTTGGGCACCGATCGTCGATCGATTACAAATACCATGGCTCACTTCAAAAATTGGACAGCGTAGAAGTTGGATTCTGCTTGGCCAAATAGGAATCATATTAGGATTAATTGCTATGGTCCTTATGGACCCTAGAGTATCTTTATTTAGTTGCGCTATTTGTGCAGTTTTAGTTGCCTTTTCTTCCTCCACTCAGGATATCGCTATCGATGCGCTTCGAATTGAATCAGCTAAAAATGAAATGCAAGGAGCTCTTGCTGCTGCCTACCAGTTTGGATATAGGGTCGGTATGTTAATAGCGGGAGCTGGCGCTCTTTATATGGCTGACTTGTACAGTTGGAGTGTAGCATATTATTTTATGGCAACTTTGATGTTGATTGGGGTATTTACTGTTTTACTGATACCAGAACCGAACCATACCCAAGACAAGCGATTTTCATACTTGAATGATAAAAAAAGATCCTTTATTGCTCGTTTAATTTATTGGTTGAAACAGGCTTTTATGGCTCCATTTTTTGAGTTTTTTAAAAGAAACGGTTCCTATGCATTGATAATTTTAGTATTCATATCTGTCTTTCGACTTAGCGATATTACAATGGGTATCATGGCTAACCCGTTTTATTTAGATTTAGGTTTTACTAAGTCTGAAATTGCAGGAGTAAGTAAGATCTTTGGTTTTTTCATGACACTTCTAGGTGCATTTTTAGGAGGCTTATGTGTCCTTCGTTATGGTATTCATAGACCTTTAATTTTTGCTGCGATATTAACTGCCATAACAAATCTTTTTTTTGTATACCTGTCTAATTTAGGAAACGATATGGGTGGTTTAATATTAGCAATAGGCGGCGATAACATTAGCGGTGGTTTTTCAGGAGGGGTGTTCATTGCTTATCTATCGAGTTTGACGAATCGAACCTTCACTGCCACGCAGTACGCACTCTTCACTTCATTAATGACTTTACCAGGAAAATTTTTTAGTGGATTTTCTGGTTTGTTAGTCGATGCTGCTGGTTATCAAGTATTTTTCTTTTATGCTGCATTGATGGGTATACCTGCGATATTACTTTCCTGGATCGTCTGGAAAAAAAATGTGGCTGTAACACAAAATCTATAGGAGATATTTTTTGCGATACCTTTTTTTATTTTTTATTTTAATTCCTTTCGTAGAGATATTTATATTAATAGCTGTTAGCCACGAGATTGGACTTTTTGTTACAGTGAACCTTGTTTTATTTACAGCAATAGTAGGTACTTTCTTTCTCAGAAAGCAGGGACTAAAGACACTTTTTCGAGCACGAGAAAGAATCTATGCAGGAGAAATTCCTGCCAAAGAAATGAAAGAGGCTATAATAATTTCATCCAGCGGGGTTCTTTTAATCATACCCGGATTTATAACTGACTTTATAGGTGTCGTCGGTTTAGTCCCTATACTTAGGACATATTTTTTAACTAGCTATACATCTGAGTTATTTGTTGCAACCAATGAAAAAAAATTTCCCCAAACACACTTTGATAATTTTAGTGAAAATAACCCAAATAAGAATGAAGAATTCATAGATGCAGAATATTGGGAAGAAGAACGTGATAAATAAATTTCCCTCCCCCCTTGAAATGCGTGTAAGCTGACACCATATATAAAACTGCCATAAGTTTAAATTGGTTTTTTATACCCTTTAATAATTTTTCTGTGATATTTTTTATATTTCAGGATTTCAAATAATATAGTGGAGAAAGATAATGAAAATTCGCCCCCTACACGACCGCATTGTTGTTCGTCGAAAGGAAGAGGAAGAGAAAACTGCAGGTGGTATATTGTTACCTGGATCTGCAAAAGAAAAACCAAATGAAGGAACTGTAATCGCAATAGGGTCTGGGAGGATCTTAGATAACGGTGAAATACGCCCAGTGGATGTAAAAATCGGAGATGAAGTTGTTTTTGGAAAGTACGCTGGAAGCGACACCATTGAAATTGATGGAGAAGAATTAATAATCCTCAGTGAAAGTGATATTAAGGCAGTTGTATTAACTTAAATCAACATTATACAGTTGTGAATATAGACTTAAGTTTCAATAAATTTTTAGAAAGGAAAAATTATCATGTCAGATAAAGAAGTCAAATTTGGAGATAGTGCACGTAACCCAATGCTCAAAGGGGTAAATATACTTGCTGATGCAGTAAAGGTGACACTAGGACCAAGAGGTCGTAATGTAGTTATAGAAAAATCATATGGGGCCCCCACAGTAACTAAGGATGGAGTTTCTGTTGCAAAAGAAATCGATCTAAAAGATAAATTTGAAAATATGGGTGCACAGATGGTTAAAGAAGTTGCTTCTAAGGCCTCTGATGAAGCTGGAGATGGAACAACAACCGCCACAGTTCTGGCACAATCAATTGTAAATGAAGGATTAAAATCTGTTGCAGCGGGTATGAACCCCATGGATTTAAAGCGTGGTATAGACAAGGCTGTTTCTTCAGCTGTCGAAAAAATTGCTGCAATGGCTAAACCGTGTATCGATAATAAAGCTATTGCCCAAGTAGGTACAATATCAGCAAATAGTGACACACACGTTGGAGATATTATTGCTCAAGCAATGGAAAAAGTTGGAAAAGAGGGAGTTATTACTGTCGAAGATGGCAGTGGGCTCGAAAATGAACTAGATATTGTAGAGGGTATGCAGTTTGATAGAGGCTACTTATCACCTTATTTTATAACTAATCAGGAAAATATGGGTGTCGAGCACGAAACTCCCTACATTTTGCTATATGATAAAAAGATTTCAAATATTAGAGATTTATTGCCTTTACTCGAAAGCGTTGCAAAAGCTGGTCGTGCGTTGATAATTATTGCAGAGGATGTAGATGGAGAAGCTCTTGCTACACTTGTTGTGAACAATCTGCGCGGAATAGTTAAGGTTGCTGCATGCAAGGCTCCAGGCTTTGGTGATCGTCGTAAAGCTATGCTTGAAGATATAGCTATCCTTACAGGCGGTACTGTAATTTCTGAAGAAGTTGGTATGGAGCTTGAAGCAGTAACACTGGAGCATCTAGGTACAGCTAAACGTATTAGTATGACTAAAGAAAATACAACTGTTGTAGATGGTGCAGGTGATAAGAAAAGTATTGCTGAAAGGGTTAAACAGATACGCGCACAAATTGAAGATACTTCTTCTGATTATGATCGTGAAAAATTACAAGAACGAGTTGCGAAATTAGCTGGTGGTGTTGCTGTAATTAAAGTTGGTGCTGCTACTGAAGTTGAAATGAAAGAGAAGAAAGCCCGTGTTGACGACGCTTTACATGCTACACGTGCAGCTGTTGAAGAAGGAGTAGTTCCTGGTGGTGGTGTTGCATTGATTCGAGCCCTTCAGGAGATAGAAGGCTTAACTGGCGATAATGAAGATCAGAATGTAGGAATTAGATTAGCTCAACGATCTATGGAGGCTCCTTTAAGACAAATTGTAGCGAATGCCGGTGGCGAGGGTTCGGTTGTTGTAGATAAAATTAAAGCCGGCAAAGGTAACTTTGGTTTTAACGCTGGAATAGGAGAATATGGCGATATGATAGCTATGGGAATCTTAGACCCTGCGAAAGTAACCAGGAGCGCATTGCAAGCAGCCTCTTCAATAGCGGGATTGATGTTGACCACTGAAGCTATGGTGGCCGACGCTCCGGCAGATGAAGGAGCTGCCCCTGCTGGTGGAATGCCAGATATGGGAGGTATGGGAGGTATGGGAGGTATGGGAGGTATGGGAGGTATGATGTAAACTCACCTAGCTCTAAAGGTAACGAAAACCCGTAATTTTTACGGGTTTTTTTGTCAATTTAAAAGTTATTCAGAATCAAAAATATTATTTATGTGATCAAACAATTTTAATGTAAATCAATATCATTATCTTTAATAACTAAGTAGTCACTTATTATCATAAATAATATTTATAATAGGTTTCACGTAGTGTAGAATAATAAAGTATTGGAATATCAATTTAATATTTTGGGTGTAAATATGGAATTATTTAATTTTCTTGTTCGTTGGAGTCATCTGCTAGTTGGAATTGTATGGATTGGTATGCTCTATTATTTCAACTTTGTGCAAGGTGGATATTTTAAGCAGGCAACTCCTGAAGGACTTGCAGACGCTAAACAAAAACTTGCGCCAAGCGCACTCTGGTGGTTTCGTTGGGGAGCTATGCTAACCTTTATTTCAGGTGTAGTTCTGCTTGGAGGCCTTTCACACAACCATCAATTCAATAATTCAATTATCATTGGCTCAACGATGGGAACCTTAATGTTTCTTAACGTCTGGCTTGTAATATGGCCTGCCCAACAAATAGCATTGGGTATGAAAGAAGGAGACGCTGCAGCAAATGGAGCTAAAGCACTCTTAGCATCAAGAACAAACGTTTTATTTTCAGCTCCTATGGCTTTTGGTATGTTGGCTAGCGGGCATGGAGCACAGTGGGGTGGAAGTGGCTATGGGTCACCTATTGGAGGTTTAGATCTCATGATCTGCTTAGCTATTATTGTGGCACTTGAAATCAATGCTCTTGTTGGAAAACAAGGACCAATGGCTTCTGTCAAAGGTGTGATACACGGCAGTTTGACCCTAACAGCAGTACTATTTGGAATACTTTATTATATTTAAAGATTATAAAAATTTTTAAAGTTGTAAAAAAGCCCATGTTGAGGGCTTTTTTTTGGAATTATTTTATAAGGTTGCCCTCAATCATTGAGTTCATCAACCCTTGTAAGAGAATACTTATTGACCATATTTTATACCTATGACGTATAATGTTTCTATAGAATTTATCTTTCTTGGGAGTTTGCAAACAATGGTAAATGACGACAATAATAAAACTGATTCAATTGTGCCTGAAAGTGATGATAGGATTGGAAGAGGTGGAGTGTATATGAGTCGACCAGTATCTCGTGATTCCAACTCTTCGAATCAAGATAATCTCACCCCTGAAGATGGTATTAGTTGGCATAAAATATCTAACCCACTTTTGATAATAACTGTTATTGGACTAATCTACTTAGTGCTTGCTCAGGATGCCGAGTTGAGTAAACTTCAGGAGCGTTTTGATGTTCTCGAAACCAATGTTATTACGACAGATATAAATTCAAATTTTAAAGAACAAGACTTAAAGTTAGACAAACATTGGTCTGAGATAAAGAAATTATGGGGAATAGCTTACGATAGAAATAGAAAGAGTATAGAGAACATTAAAACTACTTTAGAGTACCAAAAACAAGATCTTGCGAGTATTGGTAAAAAAATAGAAAAGTCGAATAAATCCATGAGCTCATTAGTGAGTTCTTCATTAGCTACTAAGTTAGAGGTAAATGATCTAATTGCTAAATATGGAAGCAAACCATCAAAGGGCGTAGAGATTCGAATATTAGAAAACGAGAAAGCAATTAAAGCAATTGATGCTCATCGATTGATTATCAATCGAGACATACAGCAATTAAAATCTCAGTTTAATAGTAAAACAGATTAGCATATAAGTTTAAAAAATTACTTTGGTTTTGTCATTTCTTCGGGCCTTACTTTCTCGTCAAATTCATCAGATGTGAGAAGTTTAAGAGCAATCGCAGCTTCCTTTAATGTTGTATTTTCATCAAACGCTTTTTTGGCTACTTTTGCAGCATTATCATAACCTATATATGGGTTTAGAGCTGTGACAAGCATCAAAGAATTATTTAAATGTTCATTAATTTTAGATTTATTAGCCATAATTCCTAAAATACAATGAGCATTAAAGGATCGGCATGAATCGCCAAGAAGTCTTATTGATTGTAGAAGATTATAGATCATCACAGGCTTAAAAACGTTTAATTCAAAGTTTCCAGATGACCCTCCAACAGCTATGGCTGTATCATTACCAATAACTTGTGCAGCAACCATTGTCATTGCTTCAGATTGAGTAGGGTTTACTTTGCCTGGCATGATTGAACTACCAGGTTCGTTTGCGGGTAAGGTTAGCTCTCCTATACCACATCGAGGACCAGAGCCAAGCCATCTTATGTCATTAGCTATCTTCATTAATGAACAAGCAAGTGTTTTCATTACACCGCTAGCTTCTACAACAGCATCGTGAGCAGCGAGCGACTCAAATTTATTTGGCGCTGTAATAAACTCCCTATTTGTTAGAAGTGCAATTTGCTTAGCAACTTTTACTGAAAAATCTGGATGAGAATTAAGACCAGTACCAACTGCGGTACCTCCAAGTGCAATTTGACTGAGACTAGGTAGGCAGTTTTTTACTCGCTGTATTCCATTTGTAAGTTGCTGCACATAACCACTAAACTCCTGTTCAAGAGTGAGTGGTGTGGCATCCATTAAATGAGTCCGGCCGATTTTAGTGATCCCTTGAAATTCAGCACATTTCTTTGAGAGTGCATCGCGTAGACTTGTTAGCTCAGGCAGTAGATGGTTATATATTTGTTCAACTGCTGCAATATGCATCGCCGTAGGAAAGGTGTCATTAGAAGACTGCCCCATGTTTACGTGGTCATTAGGATGTATTGGTGTTTTAGAGCCTAGCTTGCCGCCTGATATCTCAATAGCTCTATTAGCAATAACCTCATTAGTATTCATATTTGATTGAGTTCCACTGCCTGTTTGCCAGATTCGAAGCGGAAAGTGATCGTCGAGACTGCCATCTATAACCTCATCGGCAGATTTGACAATTAGATTCTTTTTTTCTTCCTCTAGCAGTCCTAGGTCAGCATTAACTATTGCCGAAGCTTTTTTTAAGATGCCCATACCCCTTATAATTTCCCGAGGCATAGTTTCTATACCGATATCAAAGTAAATGAGAGATCGAGCTGTTTGAGCACCGTAATAACGATCAACTGGAACTTCAATTTCACCCATACTGTCAGTTTCGATTCTCTTCATCATCAAAATTTCCTCCGAAAATTTTAAATTAAAAAACACATAATAATAGGCCCTATAAATAGAAAAAGTCTAAGAGTAACGAGCCAGGTGATTTAACTTTTTTTTGGTTAATTAAAAAGCATATTTTAATGCTTCAATTACAGAAATCCAATCACTTTGAAGGAATTGCGATTATTAGTTTCACCATTTTTATGTTATTTAATCTATATTAGGTATCATAAATAGTATAAATATGGAGTTAACTCAAAAATGACTAATAGTCTTTATTGGTATGACTACGAAACTTTTGGATTAAACCCAAGCCGTGATCATATCTCACAATTCGCCGGCATAAGAACTAATGAAAATTTAGAAATAGTGGGCGAACCTTTAGTTATGTACTGCCACCCACCATCTCATCGACTTCCTTCTCCTGAATCTTGCATAGTTACAGGTATTACACCGCAAATTTGTTTAGAGCAAGGTATTCCAGAGAAGGAGTTCATTGATAAAATACATCGAGAACTATCTTATCCGGAAACTTGTGGTGTTGGTTATAACAGTATTGGATTTGACGATGAATTCACCCGTTACTGCTTGTACCGTAACTTTTACGACCCCTACGCACGAGAGCATCAAAATGGGAATTCTAGATGGGATATCTTAAATTTACTCCGCCTAACTTGGGCACTCAGACCAGATGGTATAAATTGGCCAGTGAAAGACGATGGTTCTCCTTGTTTCAAATTAACTAGTTTGACTGAAGCAAATGGAATCGCTCATGAATCTGCCCACGATGCTTTGTCTGACGTAATCGCTACTATTAATGTAGCTAAGTTAATTATGTCTAAACAGCCCAAATTATATGATTATGTATACAAGCATCGACTAAAAAAAGAAGTTAAGAACTCTATAGATGTTAATAAAAAAAGACCGTTTTTTCATGTTTCTGGCAAGCTTGGCAAGGAAAATTGTTACTCATCTTTAATGATGCCAATAGCCATTAATCCAAGAAATAATAATTCTATTATTTGTTTCAATTTAATGGGTGACCCTCAGCCACTGATAGATTTTTCAGCTGAAGAATTATATGAGCATCTATTCATTCATAAATCTCAAAAACAAAAAATATCACTCTATACAATAGAAACAAACAAATGTCCTATTATCCTGACACCCAATTTGATAGATGATGTTGCTTCAAATCGATTAAATATTTCTTTAGAAAAATGTGAAAAGAACCTGCACAAAATTCTAAAGTATGACTTATCTGAAAAGTTAAAAAAAACTTACTCCATGAGACAATTTGAAGAAAGTGAGTATCTTGACAGATCTAGTCATGTAGGTTTTATTGAAGCTAAAAGTGATCAAAAATTACTTCAGCAAGTAAGAAATTCTTCATCCACAGAATTAGCTGATGGTAGTATCAACATACAAGATAAACGTTACAAAGCATTATTATTTATTTATAGAGCTGTAAACTATCCTAATTCTTTAACTGAAATCGAGAAAGAGACCTGGAGAAACATGCGTAATGAAAGGCTAACAAGTGAGATCGAAGACTGTCTTTCTTTGAAAGATTATTTTTTAAAAATAGATGAGCTATTATTATCAATGGATTGCTCAGAAAGAGATCGTGATATATTGTTATCTCTTAAGACATGGGGTCATGAAATTATTGATTAGACTTTCATTTTATAAGTTGCTGGTTCGCGCACAGTAAAGTCGCTAGAATAGTTAGAATTAAATTTTCAGCCTTGGGGTATAAGTGAAACTTAAAGGTCAAAGTGTTCTTTCCATAAGCCAGTTTGAAAAAACTGATATTGATAATATTTTTCGTGTCGCTGACGATATGGAGCCCTATGCCCAAAGACAAAAAAGAACACGAGTTCTCGAAGGGGCCATTCTTGGGAATATGTTTTTTGAAGCAAGTACGCGAACTCGCATAAGTTTTGGCAGTGCATTTAATCTTTTAGGTGGGGATGTGCGAGAGACGGTAGGACTGGAGCTCTCAGCTTTATCTAAAGGAGAATCTTTACATGATACAGCTAGAGTACTGTCAGGTTTCAGCGATATTATATGTATGAGACATCCTAAATCTGGATCAGTTGCTGAGTTTGCTAAGAGCAGCCGAGTTCCAGTAATCAACGGTGGTGACGGTAGTAATGAACATCCCAGTCAAGCTTTATTAGATTTATACACTATAGAAAAGGAGCTTAAAGCCTCAGGCAGAAAAATTGATGGACTTCGTATTGCTATGGTTGGAGATCTAAAGCATGGGAGAACAGTTCATTCGCTTAGTAAATTATTAATGCTTTATAAAAATATTTCTGTTCAACTCGTTTCACCAAAAGATTTATCTATGCCAAAAGACGTCGTAGAAGAGATGAAAAGTAACGGATTATCAGTTATCGAGTCAGAAAAAATTGAGTCGAGTATATCTCATGTAGATATAGTTTATTCTACTAGAATTCAAGAAGAGAGATTTACTAGCAAAGATGAAGCTGATGTATATCGTGGGAAATTTAGGTTAAATCAAGCTGTCTACACCGCTCATTGTGAGCCTAATACAGTAATTATGCATCCGATGCCTAGGGATTCAAGAAAAGAAGCTAACGAGCTTGACAAAGACCTGGATGATAATCCAAATTTAGCTATTTTTCGCCAGACAGATAACGGTTTACTTGTTCGCATGGCTTTATTTGCGATGACTTTAGATGTTGTACACTTGGTAAAGAAAAGCTCTTCAGATGTGCCATGGCACAACCATCGCTAGCTTTATTAAAAAAATACTACCTATACAAATAATAGAAAAGCCATTTTGATTATGAATGAATTTGATGATATTAGACCTTATTTCGATAGTGAGGTGAGTACTGTTTTAGCTAGACTTTCTAATAGTTCAGAATTTATAGATACATTGTTGTCTATTAAGTACCCGAGGTTACATCGCTGGGTGCCCTGGTTAGTTAGACCTATCATTTCTTATACGTTGCGATTAGCATTTTCAAAAATGAAAAAGGTAGGAGATCTTCATAAGGCTATGAGAGTAAGTTTTGGAAAGCTACTGATAGAGACTGATAGTTTTTTGACTATTAGTGGCCTAGAAAAATTAGAACGAAAAACACCCTATCTTTATATAAGCAACCACAGGGATATAGCAATGGATCCAGCTTTCTTAAATGTAGCCTTGATCGACGACGGCAGGGATACGGTGAGAATAGCTATAGGCGATAATCTACTTAAAAAAGAATTTGTATCTGATTTGGCTCGTGTTAATAAAAGTTTCGTTGTTAAGAGATCTGTGCAAGGGCGAAGAGAAAAACTTTCAGCTTTAACTAAATTGTCTCGCTATATTCGATATTCTTTGATTGAGGATAAATCCTCAGTTTGGATAGCACAACGGGAGGGACGAGCAAAGAATGGTCTAGACAGAACGGAACCAGCTCTACTGAAAATGTTAACCCTTAGCAAAGAAAAATCTCAAACCTTTGGAACTGCCTTGAGTAAGCTAAATATAGTACCAGTATCTATTTCATATGAATTTGATCCTCTTGATATTGATAAGAGTATGGAGCTAGCTGAAAAAAATAAAACAGGATCTTATGAAAAAAATGAGGATGAAGATTTCTTTAGTATATATAAAGGCATCGTTGGGCGAAAAGGCGCAGTACATGTAGCTTTCGGGGACCCCTGAAAATAGACTTCATGTCCGCTGATGAGGCTGCACTTTCTATTGACCAACAAATTATCAGAAACTATAAACCACATGCCACCAACCTGTTGGCTTACCATAAGCTACATAAACCTAATGATATAACTAAGGAGATGGCAGCTAAACTTCAGTGTGATTGGACCAAAATAACTGATGAATTTAATAAAAGAATAGAACCCCTTGATCCTGTATATCAAAAAATTATTCTTGAGATGTACGCTAATCCAATATGTCAAAATATTGATCAAAACAAATGACTCTAGAAATAGATACAAAAAAAAAGATTCAAGAGGGCTATAGAAAATTTCTAGAAAATAATAGTTTGCGTCCAAGATTAGGACAAAAACAGATGATATCTTTAGTTGCCAATACAGTTTGTAATATAAAGCAAGATGCATCAGGTCAAAGAAATTCAGATAATGGTATCTGCGTAGTCGAGGCTGGAACCGGCACTGGTAAAACTATTGCTTATTTATTATCAACACTTCCTTTAGCAAGATTAACAGGAAAGCAGGTTGTTGTGTCAACAGGAACAGTTGCCCTACAAGAACAGCTTGTTAATAAAGATATCCCTATGTTACTAAAAAGTGCAGATTGGAATTACAGTGTGAGTCTTGTAAAAGGCCGTGGGCGATATCTCTGCCCCTTAAGGTTAGAACAGTGCCTAGATGGGGCTAAGGCAAAAGAAAGTGGTGTATTTTTATTCGATGATGAGGTTAACTTCAACCCTTCAGAAAATATAATAAAAAAATATCGCACAATGGATAAAGCTATAAGTGATGGCACTTGGCTTGGTGATAGAGATAGTTGGTCTGATATCTTAGAGGACATAGACTGGAGACCTCTGACAGTCAATCGAAGTCAGTGTGCAGGACGAAAGTGTCGACATATTGCAAAGTGTTGTTTTTTTAAGGCAAGAGATGATATAGAAAAATCTGAATGTATTGTTGCTAATCATG
This sequence comes from Cellvibrionales bacterium, assembly GCA_038143955.1. GTDB lineage: Bacteria > Pseudomonadota > Gammaproteobacteria > Pseudomonadales > Porticoccaceae > Porticoccus. Next base: position 1,072,784 of record JAYQMT010000005.1, on the reverse strand, counting down.
ACTTAGTAATGGCTGATTTAGCTCTAGGCGGAGGAGTTATTTTACCAGCTCCAGAAGAAACAATTTATATATTTGATGAGGCTCACAAGATAAGCTCGACAGCAATTAATCACTTTTCAAGTCAATGCCGATTAAAAAGTTCGACAAATTGGTTAGGTCAGATAAAAAAACAAATATCAGTAAAGCACCCACTTTTTAAGGGTGCTCCAATACTGCAAGGCTACTTTGAAAAAATTGGTGATGCCGCAGATATATCCGGAAAACTTATTGGGTTAAGCTACCCTATATTTGAAAAATATATTGAAAAAAATGATGTCGGTAAGTCATTATTTAGATTTTCTCGTGGTGATCCTGGGGATGAGATTAGAGAAATATCTGAAAATATTTCAAAAGAGCTAAATATTTTTTCCAATCTTGCTAAGACACTATCCGAAAAATTAACTGATATAATGGATGATCCTCACTCTCCTATTCCGAGGATAGATCTAGAGCAGTTATTTCAACAAATAGGTTCCTGGCAAGGCAGAGCTGAATCAATTAAGCAATTATGGCAAAGCTATTCTCAGAGTTCTCATCATGATTTAGAAACTGAGGACAATGATATGACAATTCAACATGAAAGATCTCCAAGTGCTAGATGGCTATCAATTGAAGAGTCGAATTTAGGAAATATAGATATCTGCCTATCTTCTTCTCCAACAGATGCTGGAGGTATACTTCAGATGAATTTATGGAAACATTGCTATTCTGCCATACTCACCTCAGCTACAATAAGAACGCTGGGAAGTTTTAACAATTTTAAAAAAAATGTTGATTTGCCCGGTAACTCGGAGTGCAAAGCAGTGGAAGGCGCCTTTAATTTTTTCAACGCAGGTTCTCTTCTGATTCCGGATATAGGGGTTGATGCAGGTGATTCAACAGCACATACAGTCGCCCTCATAAAAAAATTACCTCAATTAATTGATTCTAATGAGGGAACACTAGTTTTGTTTTCCTCTCGCCGACAAATGGATCAAGTTTTCGATGGACTTTCTGGAGATTTTAAGAAGAACATATTGACTCAAGGGCTGTTTACCCATCACGAAATCGTTTGTCGCCATAAACAAGCTATAGACGAGAATAATGGTAGCATTATTTTTGGATTAGCAAGCTTTGCTGAAGGTATGGATTTTCCTGGTGATTATTGTCGACATGTGATTATTGCAAAGATACCGTTTTCAGTGCCTGATGACCCTATTTATAGAACGCTGTCTGAATGGATTGAAGAGCAGGGGGGCAACCCTTTTATGGAGTTAATGTTACCTGAAGCATCGATAAGATTGCATCAAGCATGTGGAAGACTCATCAGAAGCGAAGCTGATACTGGGAGGGTTACAATTTTAGACCGCCGAATTTTAACTAAGCGTTACGGCGAAAAACTATTAGCTGACTTGCCTCCATTTAGCAGGCAATTTTAATATATTAAAGTTTTTAATTAATAGTTGATTGAGTCCAACTTTTTTTGGATAGCTAATTTAATATTTTCTGCATCCAAGCCCGCTTGGTTTAATTGGTATTTCCTGCTCCCATGAGAGATAAATTTATCTGGGAGTCCAATATGAAGTATCTTCGCTTTTGCCCTTCAAAGAGCTAAGTGTTCAGCCACAGCACTGCCGGCTCCTCCAGCGATTGCGTTATCCTCAATAGTCACTAGCAGAACATTCTCTTTGGATAGCTTCTCTACTAGAGCCTCATCTAGTGGCTTAACAAAGCGCATATCGATAACCGTAGCATTAAGTTTAGAGCCTACCTCCTTAGCTGTTTCTAGCAGCGCCCCAAAATTTAATATTGCTATTAACTCCCCTTCTTGAACAACTTCACCTTTACCTATACGAAGAGCAGTCATTTTTTTGTTTATTTCTACTCCTGGACCAACCCCTCGTGGATATCGCACTGCAGCGCAGCCATCATGAATAAATCCAGTATAAAGCATCTGACGAGTTTGATTTTCATCAGACGGTGTCATAATAATGAGATTTGGAATACATCTGAGAAAGGTTATATCGAAGCTACCCCCATGGCTTGCACCATCTTCTCCAACAAGCCCTGCTCTATCTATGGCAAATAGTACATTTAAATCTTGAAGAGCCACATCATGAATGAGCTGATCATAGGCTCGTTGTAAAAAGGTAGAGTAAATAGCAACTACAGGTTTAATACCCTCGCATGCCAAGCCAGCCGCTAGTGTAACAGCATGTTGTTCTGCTATAGCAACATCATAAAAACGATCTGGATAACGCTGAGAAAACTCAACCATGCCAGACCCTTCACACATCGCTGGAGTTATAGCTACAAGAGACAAATCTTCATGCGCCATATCACATAACCAGTCACCAAAAATTTGTTGGTATTTCTTATTATTTTGTTTTGTTGGTTTAAATTGCTCGTTTTTAGCTATGCTTGATTCAATTTTATTTAATGCATGGTAACCAACAGGATCTGATTCTGCAGGGCCGAAGCCTCTACCTTTTTGTGTTATGGTATGAAGTAGAATTGGACTTGAGAGTGATTTTAAGTTAGCTAAAGTTTTTATAAGAAGGGGTAAATTATGACCGTCTATAGGCCCAATATAATTGAAGCCTAGTTCTTCAAATACAATTCCTGGGGCAACCATCGCTTTGAGATGAACCTCAGTCTTTTTTACAAACGCAGAAGCAGCAGGCACTGCCTTAAGAACCTTTTTTCCACCTTCACGTATTGTGTTATAAAAACGACTAGACCATATTTTAGAAAAATATTTAGCAAGCCCACCTACATTTTGTGAAATCGACATATTGTTATCGTTTAGCACAACTAATAGATCGGCATCAGTGTGGGCGGTATGATTGAGTGCCTCAAAAGCCATTCCTGCTGTCATGGCTCCATCACCAATAATTGCGACAGTTTTATTATTTTTCTTTTTAAGCTTTGAGGCAAGAGCCATACCTAACGCTGCACTAATCGAGGTGCTTGAGTGACCAACCCCAAAGGTATCATATTTACTTTCTCGTCGATGGGGAAAAGGTGACAGTCCTTCAGCCTTGCGAATAGTAGTAATCTCTTCTCTTCTACCAGTCAAAATTTTATGTGGGTATGCTTGATGACCAACGTCCCATACTAGTTTATCGTCTGGAGTATCAAAGATATAATGAAGAGCAATAGTTAACTCGATAGCGCCAAGTCCTGCACCAAAATGACCACCACTTTGCCCAACACTAAATAAAAGGTAACTCCTCAACTCATCTGCCAGCATAAGCAATTGCTCTGAACTAAGACTCCTCATTTCAGATGGATCGTTAATAGTATCGAGCAGGGGAGTCTCTGGCCTTTCAAGGGGATACTGTCAAAGGTTTTTGTCATCTATTTCATGTCCACAGTGAGGGTCTAATAATACACTAAACTACTAGTAAATTTATTTTAGATGAGCTTCTTAATCGAGATCACTATATTTAAAATATAATGGATGCCTAGAATTTTCTACTTATAACATAATCAGCAATCGCTCTTAATTGTTTTGCATTACCATCAAAAATTTCAAGCGCAGCTATTGCCGATTCATGAAGTTGCAGCGCTTTTTTTTTGGCGCCATCCAGACCAAGAAGTTTAACATAAGTAGCTTTATTAAGTGCTTGATCTGAGCCAGCTACTTTTCCAATTATTTTAGTATCACCTGAAACATCAAGAATGTCATCTTGGACCTGAAATGCTAGGCCAATAGATATGCCATAATTTTTTAGGGCGTCGAGCTGTAATTTGCTTGCTTTCCCTGTCGAAAGGGCACCCATAATTATACTTGCAAGAATTAATGCACCAGTTTTTTTATGGTGCATTAATTCCAATTCTTCAAGCGTCAAAAACCGATTAACAGAATTAATATCTATTGCCTGACCTTTAACCATACCCTCGGGCCCAGCAGCATTTGCTAGAGAGCTTACCAGCGTTAGAGATATCTCAGGAGAAACCTTGTTGAGTTTTGTAAGCTGAATAAAAGCTAAAGACTGCAAGGCATCTCCTGCGAGTATCGCAAGAGCTTCGCCAAAAACAACATGACATGTCGGTTGGTTTCTTCTTAGGCTGTCATCATCCATTGATGGTAAGTCATCATGTATTAGGGAATAAGCATGAATTAATTCAACCGCCATGGCTACAAGGTCGGTATCTTCTGTCAACCCACCTAAAGCCTGAGCTGTAGCGTATGTTAACGTAGGTCTTAAGCGTTTACCGCCATTTAAAACACTATAAATGATAGCTTCATTAAGCAGACTATTACCATCATCTTTTTCATTCAGAATACAAGTTAACTTCCTGTTAACTCTTTGTTGGCAATGCTTTAAGAAATTGGCAAAATTTTCGCTTTCCATTAAGTTTTATCGGTGTCGAATTTTTCGTGAGTACTTATTTCTGAAGTTAATGTCTCAACTTTTAGCTCAGCATCTTTTAGGGCTTGCTGACATTCGCGGGTAATTTTAATTCCATCCTCAAAAAACTTGAGAGAATCTTCAAGGCTTAAAGAGCCCTTCTCCATATCATCTACTATTTTTTCTAGTGCATTTATTTTTTTCTCAAAATTAATGGTTTTGTTCGACTCTGTCAATTTTACGCTCCCCTTCATTTAATACTGAACATTAGCTAAGGAATCCCGTTCGGTCAAATATCAATCAGTGAGATTATTTAAAAGAACGATCTTACCAGTATGCCCAAATACTTCCATTTTATCATGAGCTTTAATAATATCCGATAGAGGATATATAGAATCAATGATCGGTTTGATTTTATGTTTCGTCAAAAAATCTAACATATCAATGAATTCAGCATTGTTACCCATAGTTGTCCCTTGGATACGTATATGATTAAAAAATACTTTCCCCATTGGAAGCCCTTCAGGCGGACGGCCAGCCGTAGATCCAAAGAATACATAACGTCCTCCCGGCAAAAGTGTGTCGAGCACTTCATTAAATAAATCACCTGCAGCACTATCTATCACCACATCAAAACCACCCGATTGATCAAATAATTTTTTATAGCAACTTTTAGAATTATAGTTTTCACCTGCAGTCACACCAAGTTTTATAGCATCATTAATCTTTTCTTTGCTACTACTACTGATATAAACTTTAGCCCCTATATGTAAACACCAAAGCACAACAAAAGTAGATACCCCACCTCCTGCTCCAGTGACTAAAACCTTTTGATTTTTATGGACTTCAGCTTGCGTAACAACTGCTCGCCAAGCAGTAAGTCCAGCTAATGGAATAGCAGCAGCTTCTTCCCAACTTAGGTGTTCTGGCTTGGCATAAACATCTTTTGCAGGGCTGCAAATATATTCTGCAAAAGTGCCTTGATCTGGCATTCCGAGCACTCGAAAATTTGGTCCATAATAAATGTCACTTTCTCCCCATTCTCTAGCTGGATATAGAATTACTTCTTTTCCAAGCATATTAGGACTTATATTCTCACCGACTTTATCAATAACACCAGCTCCATCTGAACCGGCAATACATGGTGTTTTAGTACCTGGGTACCCTCCTCTTGTAATCCAGTAATCTCTTCTATTTAGTGCCGAAGCCACGATTTTTACGCGCACTTCGCTTGATGAAGGTTCTGGCATTTTTATATCCTTTATTTCTAGGCAATTTGGCCCATTTATATCTCGTAGGACTGCGGCTTTCACGAATTATCCTCCATTAAAATAATAGTTGCATATTACAAGTTTTTTTAGTAAAAATTTAGTTTTGTCTTTTATATTTACATAAAATAGTTAATTATATGAATATGCATAAATTCTTGTTAATTGGATTTTGGGAGCAATAATGTCATTAATGTCATTTTTTAAAAACTTAGTTGTTTGGCTTTTTATTTCTAGTTTTTCTTTAGAAACATATGGTGCGCTTCCTTTGTCGGATGGCTCTGGCAATAAACTCCCATCCCTTTCTTCAATGCTAAAACAGGTAAATCCTGCAGTGGTAAATATTGCCACTTTCTCAACAAATAATCAGTCGCAAAATCCTCTAATGAATGATCCCTTCTTTAGGAAATTCTTTAACCAGCGTGGTCGGAATATGCCTGAGATGCAAAAGCCCCGTAAAAGAAGACAAAGCGCAGGTTCAGGTGTAATTGTTGATGCTGCTGATGGGATAATTATGACTAATTATCATGTAGTTAAAAGTTCTGATGAAGTCCGAGTATCATTAGTTGACGGTCGAGAATTTACCGCTGAGATTAAAGGTGTTGATCCTGAGCTAGACATCGCCATATTAAAAGTAGATGCAAAAAATCTTTCTGAGGTCAAGTTTGGTAACTCTAATAAGTTAGATGTAGGGGATTTTGTTGTAGCTATAGGGAATCCTTTCGGGCTAGGCCAAACAGTTACGACAGGCATAGTGAGTGCTTTAGGCCGGACAGGTCTCGGAATAGAGGGCTATGAGAACTTTATTCAAACTGATGCATCAATTAATCCTGGAAATTCTGGAGGTGCACTCGTTAGCCTAAAGGGAGATTTAATAGGAATTAACACAGCAATCATTGCACCCTCAGGTGGAAATGTAGGTATTGGTTTTGCAATACCTGTAAATATGGCTAAAGCTAGTATGGATCAAATTCTTAAAACAGGTGAGGTTAAAAGAGGTCAACTTGGAATTTCTATTCAAGATATTACACCAGAATTACGTCAGGCATTTTCTTTAAAAAATGGACAGCAGGGTGTCTTAGTAACTGGTGTAGCTGAAAACTCACAAGCAGAAGAAGCCGGTTTAAAAGCTGGTGATGTAATAACCGCTATTGATGGAAGACCCACTAGTTCAGGCGGTCAACTAAGAAGCCAAATCGGAATTAAAGAAGTAGGTGATAAAGTAAAAGTCAGTTTAATTCGTGAAGGTAAAACAAAAAAAAAATAATAGTAGGGATTGGGGAGCAACAAACTTCTTCGGTTGACGGAAAAATGCCACCTCTTCTTGAGGGCATCACGCTAGAAAAAAGCCCCAAAAGTAGCGGTCTAATTGTTGCAGATTTGCAGCCTAATTCACCAGCCGCTTATACTGGATTGAGACCCGGAGACCTGATAGTGGGGGTTAATAGAAAAAGAGTCCAGGATTTAAGTGACTTCTACGATGCAATCAAGTTGAGTGAAAGATCAATACTGCTTCAGATCAGTCGCAATGGTCGGCCAATGTATTTGGTCGTTCGTTAGCCAAAGTTTGATGATAAAAACCTTTAGGCTATGTTCTTGGCAACAGCAGCATACAGGGGATCACCAAATTCTGGGGAACAGTCAATGAGCTTTATTTCTTCAAAGCATTCGGTGTCAACCAGAAATGATTTGACTAGATAGGCACGCTGTTCTTCGTCTAATTGAAGCCATACAGAGGTTGCCTTTGACTCAAAAAACCTATTTGAAAAAGATATAACCAATGGTGCACCTTTTTTTAAAACTCTTCCCATATCTTTCAGAACAGACAAAGGATCAATTAAATAGTCAATGGAGACGCAAATTACCCCTGCGTCGAACTGGTTGTCTTCAAAAGGTAGGATAGGATCGGTATTTAGGTTATGAACAGTCCATTCATCTAGCTGTTTATTGTGAAACATCTCCCTTTCATTCATACCTAAACCTGTTACAGAGCTATATGTATTTTCATCTGGAAAATGTGAAAAGAAACTACTCATAAGATCTAAGATATGGCCAGTTTTTGGGAGATGTTCTCGATAGAGATCTGTCACGGCATCTATTGCGCCGAAGTCAATATGCGCAACAAATCGAGGTATTTTATAAAATTTTTCATCATCTTCTTCATCTAGACGCCCAAAGGCGTCATCGGGAAGCTGGAATGATATTTTTTTATCGAAATCCATATCAGCAAGATTAAATAATTTAAGGGAGTAATACAAAGAAAATTTATCTTCAAAAAAGCAGTTAACTGTTTAAAACAAGATTAATTTGCGATATTTTAGGATGAAAGGCTTATGAGCAAACAAACTTATCAATTTAGATTGTAATTTGTTTATACATTTATATAGTGTGTTTATTCAAATTAAAAATTAAGATCAAAATATGAGTAAAGACAAATCACGAAAAAATTCACTTAAGATTGTAGACGGACCAACTCAGGCTCCCAGTCGATCTATGCTCAGAGCGGTTGGGTTTAGCGACGATGATTTTAAAAAATCACAAGTGGGTATTGCCTCAACTTGGTCAATGGTTACGCCATGCAACATGCATATCAATACATTAGCAGACGAAGTGGGTAAGGGTGTAGATAATGCTGGAGCCAAAAGTGTGATTTATAATACTTTAACCATGTCTGATGGCATCTCTATGGGTACAGAGGGTATGAAGTATTCTTTAGTATCACGTGAAGTTATTTGCGATTCTATAGAGGCAGTTTCGGCTGGCATGGGGCATGACGGCATTATTGCTATTGGTGGCTGCGATAAAAATATGCCTGGTTGTTTGATGGGCCTAGCGCGTTTAAACCGTCCTTCAATCTTTGTATATGGCGGAACGATTTTGCCTGGAGAAAACCATACAGATATCGTTTCTGTATTTGAAGCCGTGGGTAGTCATGCGAACGGCGATATTCCTATTACTCAACTGGAACATATTGAAAAAACAGCGATCCCAGGCCCTGGGTCTTGCGGTGGTATGTATACGGCAAATACTCTAGCCTCAGCGATTGAGGCTTTGGGGATGAGTATGCCAAATAGTTCCGCACAAAATGCTGTTTCAAGCAACAAAAAACAAGACTGTATCGATGCAGGAAAAGCAATAGTTCACCTGCTCGAAAATGATATAAAGCCATCTGATATTATGACAAAAAAGGCGTTTGAAAATGCAATTACGCTGATTATTACCCTAGGAGGCTCTACTAATGCAGTGCTGCACCTAATAGCAATGGCAGATACTATTGGGGTGGAACTGACCCTGCAGGATTTTGTTCGTATCGGTAAAAAAACACCAGTGATTGCTGATTTACGTCCAAGCGGACAATATCTGATGTCCGAATTAATTGAAATCGGTGGAATTCAACCATTGATGAAGCGTTTGTTGAATGCTGGAATGTTACATGGTGAATGTATGACAGTCACAGGAAAAACAATGGCCGAAAACTTGGCTGGGGTAACCGATTATCCTGAAGGACAAAATATTATCCTGCCCTTTGATAAGCCAATTAAAAAAGATAGCCATCTGGTGATACTCAGCGGCAATTTAGCACCTGAAGGTGCGGTTTCAAAAATTACGGGCAAAGAAGGCTTGAGTTTTACTGGCACAGCTAAAGTATATGACTCAGAGGAGCAGGGCTTTTCAGCTATTATCCAAGGGAAGGTGGTATCTGGGGACGTAGTTGTCATTCGTTACGAAGGCCCCAGAGGTGGTCCTGGTATGCGAGAAATGTTAAGTCCCACCTCTGCAATTATGGGCAAAGGGCTGGGCAATGACGTCGCACTTATCACTGATGGTCGTTTTTCAGGCGGAAGCAGAGGGTTTGTGGTCGGCCATATTACGCCTGAAGCATATGAGGGGGAGCTATTTCATTGATTAAAAATGGCGATAAAATCACAATTGATGCTCAAAATAGCAAGATTACACTTGATATTAGTGAGATAGAAATGTCTAAGAGAAAGAGTAACTGGAAAAGGCCTGCGCCAAGATATACGAGAGGATTGTTAGCAAAATATGCGAAAACAGTGAGCTCTGCCTCCACCGGGGCAGTGACTGATAGACCTAGTTAACCCGTGAGTGGTACTTCACATAATAAATACACAGAAAAGTTAAACTGAAACATACTTTAATCATCTAGAGGTAGCAAACTAGAGGTACAGCAACGCATATCTTTTATATACTAATTATTATTTACAACAAAATAAATAGGTTAAAAAGTTTGCACGAAAAATGCGCCCTCCAATGCATCAAAAATTAGCGGGGCAGGCGTTCTTGGTGGTCAAATTAGTCGCGCTAAGTTATCTAGCCCAGTTAAAATGATGAATCTAGAATATACAGGCGATGTGCTCATCGGTGAGGTCCGATCGAGTTTTAGCGAGGGTAGCTTTGATAATGTCGTATTTTCTTCCGATTCAAAAGATGTTAAGACCTCAAAAAAAGATAATTCTAAAATTCAGAATACTTCTCTTAAAAACGGAACAACTTCTGTAGAGTTGAGTTCTGATAGTAATGAGACAAATGAAGATGAAGATGAAATTTTAAATTAACCCAGTCTAATTACTGATTATTCAGCAAAAATAACCTAGCCAATCATTGATAATTCTATATGTTGATAAAAATTAAACATTATTTAAGCCGATTCGATATTAAAGATGCGCTGGTTCTATCTATATTAATTCATGGCATACTCATTACTGATCTTTTAATTTTGAAATTCGATGATGCAAAAAAAAATAAAGAATCTATAGATTTTGAAGCCGTTTTATTATCAAAAAATATTCCAGAACCCATCCCCATCAGAAGAACAAGCATCTGAAAAACCTGAATCAGAAGTTTCAGAAGAAATCGAAACAGAAGTGCCAGAAGAAAATAGTGTGCCGGTAAAGAAGGAAATAACACCTACTGAACCTGAACCCGCTCAACAACAAGAATCATCAGTATCAGCCCCAGAGCCAGTTGAAGTTCCTGAAATAGGAGAGGATGATTCAAGAAACGCAGGATTGATAGCACTTGATGATTTTAGTCGTCAATTGGCCGTCCATATCGCTAAGTATAAAAAATACCCCAGAATTGCCCAAAGAAGAGCATGGCAAGGGGAAGTTGTTTTGCAAGTTAAGCTGACAGGGCAGGGCAAACTAGTTTCAAAAATCCTCAGAAAATCAAGTGGATTTAGGATTTTGGATCAAGAGGGTTTAGCTATGATAGACAGAGCCATACCTTTTCCAACACCGCCAAGTATATTAGGCGATAGAGTATTCACAATTTTAGTGCCAATTAAATTTACGTTGCTTTAACTTTATTAGGAGAAAGAATATGTGGGAAGTAATTCAAGATGCAGGTTGGCCGATATGGCCATTAATTTTCACTTCCATGATAGCTTTTGCGATTATTGTGGAGCGATCAGTAGCTCTTCGAGACAGCATAGTTATTCCAGAAAACCTTTTGGATAATATAGAACTTCAACTACAGGATGGTCATTTAGATAAACAGGCATTAGCGTCTCTTAGTGGTAGCTCTTTGTCTGGTTTTATGTTTGCCACTGTAATTGAGAATTACAGTGAACCAACAGAAGTTCTTAATGATGCCATCGTGAAAACAGGTGATTCTATCAGTCATCAATTAGAAAAATATCTTTATCTTTTAGCAATGATTGCAACAGTTGCGCCTTTATTAGGGCTGTTTGGAACGATTGTGGGAATGGTGGAGCTATTTGGTTCTTTTACCAGTCAGGGGCAAGATGTGGAACAGTTCGCACGCGGGATTTCTGTTGCGCTATATAACACTGGTGGCGGTATTGTTGTTGCAATCCCAGCTATGATTGCTCATAGAGTATTTCGTGCAAAAATAGATAATCAAATTCATATCATGGAAAAGAACTCTCAGCGTATCATTAAACTTTGCAATACTGGAGGTAAGTAATCATGCGCCTAAAAAGAAGAGATCGTGCTGAAGATATTGAGCTTAATTTTATCCCGTTAATAGATGTTCTATTAGTGGTTATCATATTTTTGATGGTCACCACGACGTTTGCGAAGTTGGGTGAAGTAAAAATTAACCTACCTGTCGCTGAAAGAACTCAGGTTAATGAAGAAACACTACCTATCAGGGTTACAATCACTGAAGAAGGCAGCTATACAATCAATGATGAACCTGTAATTTCCGATGATATTGAGAGTATGGCAAATATTTTAGCTGAAATTGCTGAAGGTGAATCAAATACACAAGTCATCATAAGTGCTGATGCAAAAGCTCGTCATCAGTCTATTATTGATCTTATGGAGGCTGCTCGAAAAGCTATGTTAAATAAGATTGCATTTGCAACAAAACCAAAAGTTACCGAATAGCTTATATTTGCCATTTATCAATAATTGGAATAACTGATGACTCAGCTTCACTAGCAGAGGTAGCATTTAGTTTCTTAATATTCTTTAGTTTTGATGAGAGGAACGGTAGTAATTACTTTTTAGGAATAATTCTGCAATACCACCACCCATCTTTTTTTATAACATATTTTAAAATGCAAGCATTTTGTTAGTTTGAATAACTAACTTCACTCCCATTTTGCTCTCAGTTCCACTCCCATTTTATATAGAAGTGATGCTCTTAAACCCTCATATACTAGGTTTAAAATACTATGGTGGAGGCGGCGGGAATTGAACCCGCGTCCGTCAGTCCTCTGCCGAAGGCTCTACATGCTTAGTTCAGTCATTATTTTAATAATATACAGCCCGACTGGCAGGGCAAGTAGATCACGATTCCGGTAAGTTTTTAGCAAATCCGCCCCAGACAAGCTTCATCACGATCTTATGAGTATGACACCTGATAGTCCCGAGAGACTCTGGACGCATAAGCACGGCTCCAGTCAGATGGCTCCCTACCGTTTCTTAGGCGGCGAGTGCGTAGTTGTCGTCGTTGGCAACTAATAATTTGCGACTTTGGATTAACGAGATTGGTCACCATCTCGGCATGCACCACAGGTTTTGTAACCGGCGTCGAATCCAGAACGCCCCCATAATTAGACAGCTTAACATACTAAAAAGCGGTATAGCGTAAATAACCAGATAAGAAAATATATGGACCCATACAAAATTTTAATGATATAACCTAAATTGATAACTGAAAGCCTCAATTTCTCCTGCAAATTAGATGTTATGTCGCATAATTTTTTTGTTTTTGACGTTGCCAGTCATGATCTTTTTCAGAAGCTCTCTTATCATGTGACTGCTTGCCTTTTGCTAATGCGATCTCACAATTTATAATATGCTCTTTCCAATAAATTGATAAGGCGATACACGTATGACCTTTTTGGTTAACACCATTAAATAGTTTGGATAACTCTTTTTTGTTTAATAAAAGTTTTTTATTTCTTCCAGGATTCACCACATAGTGGGTTGAGGCAGTATTTAATGGGGCTATATGAGTTCCCATTAAAAAGGCCTCGCCATTTTGAAGTAATACAAAGCTATCAGTAAGCTGCCCTTTTCCAGCCCTTAAGCTTTTCACCTCCCAACCTTGCAAGACTAGACCGGCTTCAAATTTTTCTTCAATGAAGTAGTCATGCCGCGCTTTTTTATTTTGCGCAATAATAAGATTTTTTTGTGAGTTCTTAGATTTTTTTTCCATAATGATTATTATAAGGATTGATGGTGAAAGCACCTATAATTTTCTTATACTGCAAGATAAAGAAATAATAGTATAGCTGACTAGTTTTTAAGAACGGAGTTTATCGGTACAATTAAATTATCAAAAAAAAGGAAGGGTTTTGAAGAAGAATAAAAATTTTCATGCATCATGGTCTAGTCGTTGGACATTTATTTTGGCAGCCGCTGGATCTGCTGTTGGCTTGGGGAATATTTGGAAATTTCCATATATTGCTGGAGAAAATGGAGGCGGTGCATTTGTCATTGTATATATCCTTTGTATCGTAATTGTTGCGCTTCCTATTATGGTAGCTGAAGTAACATTAGGCCGTATGGGTAAAAAAGTCCAGTCAACACCATTCGAGATTTGATTCAATCGTCAGATACACATAAAAGTTTTAATATAATTGGCTGGATGGGCGTCTCTGCAGGGCTATTAATTTTATCTTACTATGCAGTTATTGCTGGTTGGGCATTGAGTTATATCGAGCATATGATTTCTGGAACCTTTCATAATATAAATGCAGAGAATGCAGGGCTTATTTTTGATAATTTACTAAAAGATAAAAATGAATTATTGTTTTGGCAGTCTTTATTTATGTTGATGACAGTCATTGTCGTAATTTTTGGAATAAATAAGGGTTTAGGACTTGCTGCTCAGATACTAATGCCACTTTTATTTATCTTGTTAATTGGGCTATTGATATTCGGATATCAGCAGGGTGATCTTGCGAAAGCATTTAGTTTTTTATTTGGTTTTAATTTTGAATCACTCAGCTGGAAAGCTGTACTAGTAGCACTAGGCCATGCTTTTTTCACACTTAGTATAGGTATGGGGGCAATGATGACCTATGGGGTTTACATGCCAGAAGATAGCCGAGTTTTTCCCAATGTGTTAATGGTGGGTATCTTGGATACTTTGGTTGCATTAATTGCAGGGCTCGTAATTTTTTCTATTGTCTTTGTAAACCCAGGTATTGAGTCAAGCGCAGGTCCTGGATTAATGTTTGTAAGTTTACCGGTAGCTTTCGGCAGCATGCTTGGCGGCCTAATCTTCGGAACTATATTTTTCGTTTTGGTCACCCTAGCAGCATGGAGTTCTTCAATCTCTTTGATTGAGCCTGCAATTGCTTACCTAATAGAATCTAGAAAATGTACTAGATTGGTGGCAAGTCTAGCCTTAGGTTTCATCACATGGATTATTGGCTTAGGAAGTGTTTTTTCTTTTAATATCTGGGCTGAAGAAAAAATTGCAGGATTCAACTTTTTCGAATTAATAGATTTCATAACTGCTAATATCATGCTTCCGCTATCAGGTTTGTTAGTAGCAATCTTGATTGGATGGAAGATAAAGTCAAAAATGGTTGAAGACCAGTTACTAGCCGGTAGCCCTAAATTACTCTTTACTTGGAAATGGGTTATAAGATTTATCTCACCTTTAGCTGTAATAGTTGTTTTAGTCATGGGTATTTATCCGAGGCTTACATAATAATGTCAACATCTATTAACCGAACAGCCCTCTTATCATATTCAGCACAAAAGATGTTCGATATAGTAAATGATGTAACGAGCTACCCTGATTATATGAATAACTGCATAGGTTCTGAAATAATCGAGCAGGATGAATCTTTCATGGTTGCGAGGCTCGATCTAAAAAGGGTTTTTTGCAGCACAGCTTTACAACTCATAATATTTTATCCGAGCCAAAGCGAATAAGTATGACTTTGAAAAAAGGTCCGTTTAGTAAATTTAGGGGAGAATGGATCTTCAAAGAATTAGATAAAAATTCTTGTAAAGTTTCTTTAGATTTAGAATTCGAATTTAGTAGTCTTTCTCTAGGATTAGCATCTAACCAGTTATTTACATCAGTAGCCAATAATCTTGTTGATGCACTTTCAACAAGAGCAAAAGAGGTCTATGGTTGATGGTTATAAAAAGTTATATTTTCGTTGAAGTTGCCTATGCATTACCTGAAAGACAAAAAATTATAGAGCTTCAGGTTCCACTTGGAACAACTGCGTTCAACGCAGTAAAAAACTCTGGAATTATCGATGAATTCTCGGATATAGACATTCAAAATGCAAAAATGGGGATATTTGGAAAACGCCTTGGTGAGAAAGGCTTGAAATCACCAAAAGAGTATGTACTGAAAAATATGGACAGGGTGGAAATATACAGACCTCTTATTTTAGATCCAAAGGAGATAAGAAGACTTCGTGCAAAAAGCAGCTAGAATATAAAATTTAAGTACTTTCTATATAAATTATGATGCCCCTTAGTCTAATGAGTTAACTTCTTGATCCACATTTTGATCTTCGATTGGATTGGGCATATAGTCTCCACGCAACGAATATAACTTGTCATCCTTAAAAAAAATAACCATTCTTTCTCTGACTTCCTCTCCCTCAGCTGGTTTCAGCCCATAAAAATAATCCCAACGATTTCGATTGAAAGTATCTGCAATTAGTGGAGTACCCATAATGAATTTAACTTGATTTTTAGTCATACCTGGTTTCAATTGATCAATCATGGCTTGTGATATGATATTACCTTGCTGTATATCGATTTTGTGAACCTTGGGTAATTTAATAAAACTTCCATCAAATTTTGGCACCTTAGGCATTGAGGGCATAGAAAAACCAGAGCAACCAGATATAGTCACAGCGACGACTACATAAATCAAAATTTTCTTTAAGTGGCGCATTATTGAATTTCCATGATAATATTATGTGATAATAATACAGAATACAGGCTATCTATAGAAGGGTTTAAAAAGAATGAGTGATGAAAATCAAGATTTACGTGCTGCTGGGCTAAAAGTAACTGTTCCTAGATTAAAAATTTTAAATATTCTTGAGAAATCAGCAGAGCCACATCTTAGCGCTGACGATATTTATCGACAATTAGTCGAGGCTGGAGAAGATGTTGGGATAGCTACAGTTTATCGTGTGTTGACACAATTTGAGTCATCGGGACTTGTTATACGTCATAATTTTGATAATGGTTCTGCAGTTTATGAAATAGAACGTGGTATTCATCATGACCATATGGTTGATGTTAATAGTGGTGCTGTTATTGAATTTCAAAGCCATGAGATTGAAGAACTCCAAAAACAAATAGCAAAAGATAATGGATTCGAGTTAATTTCTCACAGTTTGGTTCTTTATGTGAGAAAAAATGACCTTTTGTAATCAATTTTTCTCTTTAAATGAGAGCATCTCTTCTGCATGACTCAAAGTAGCATCTGTGATGTCAACCCCACCCAGCATCCGCGCAACTTCATTTACTTTTTCAGAATCGTTTAAAGTAATAATATTACTAAAAGTAAGATTTCCTTTTGTATTTTTACTTACCTTCATGTGGCTGTGTGCTTTTGAGGCTACTTGTGGCTGATGGGTAATACATAAAATTTGTCCAAGTCCACCAAGATCTCGAAGTATCGACCCAACTATATCTGCTGTAGTAGCCACCTATTCCAACATCTACCTCATCGAATACGAGTGTTGGAATGGAAGAGTTTTTTGCCGCTATCGCCTGGATAGCAAGACTAATTCTAGATAGTTCTCCTCCTGATGCAATTCGTGCCAATGATTTGCAGGGGTCTCCAGGGTTGGTGCTAATAAGAAATTCAACTTCCTCTTGACCACGTCCACCGAGGTCATTATTTATTATCGGCTTAAGGTTCACATTAAATTCTGCGCCTGTCATAGATAAAAGTTTTAACTGTTTTTCTATATCCGAAGAAATTTTTATAGACGCCTTAGTTCTTATTTCAGATAATTTTTTTGCAGATAACGAATATTCAGCAAATAATTTTTTTGTTTGTTGCTCAAGGCGACCCTCTTCATCGTGACTTACTGACAATTTCTTTAACTCACTCTCAATGCTTTTCTTTTTTAAATAAAGATTTTCTGGTGATACCTTATACTTTCTTGCTAGATGGTATATTTCGGTAAGTTTATTCTCTATTTTATTTAGTGCCTGTGGATCAGCATTAAAATTATTAAGGTATTGCTGAATTTCTCTTCCAGATTCTTGAATTTCAATCTGTGCGCTAATAAGAGAACGACGTGCTTCTTCAAGAGATTCAGACTTAGCAGGTATTTTTTGAAGAATCTGAACAGATTCATTGAGTAATTTTTCGAGATTACATTCCTCTGCTTCTGAATACAATTGAAGTACTGTATTACAATCGGAAATTATTGACTCTGAATTAGCTAGAAACGTTTGCTTCTCTTCAAGTGATTGGAGCTCCCCTTCAGAAATATTTATTTCTACAAGTTCCTGAAGCTGAAAAGATAAAAAATCTTTAGATGAAGTTAATTCTATATTTGTATTTTTAAGTTTTTCAAGTTCCTTTCTAGCGCGAACCCACTCTTGGTGAAACCTTTTTGTCTTTTTCGATAATTCAGAGCAATTTCCAAAATTATCTAATATATGTCGATGTGTTTCTCGTCTCAAGAGTGACTGGTGTGCATGCTGATTATGAATATCAATGAGTGTTTCACCAATTTCTCTTAACTGCTGCATCGTAGCTGACTGACCATTAATATGCCCGCGAGATCTACCTTCTTTTGTTAGTATTCTTCGTATCACACACTCATTTTCTTGATTATCAAAATCATGTGTTTTGAGCCAATTCTTAGCCAGAGAAACCTGCTTAATATCAAATATTGCTGATACCTCACACTTATCAGCATCTCTTCTTACCTGGTCCGTATCTGCTCGATCACCTAAAGCCATAGCAAGAGCGCCAACAACTAATGATTTGCCTGCACCAGTCTCACCTGTGAGAGCAGTCATTCCATTATTGAAATCTACTTCTAAGTGTTCAACTAAAGTAAAATTTTTAATAATCAGTGTTTGTAGCAAGATTGTTCTCAAATTAAATAAAAAAATAATAACATTAATTTTATACAGATTTTTCTGATGCGTCTGCCCTTGAAACTTTTATCTATGTCCCAATATATGAATATACAGAAAGATAAGCTTTTGGAAACCTATCTTTTATAAATTCTTTAATTCATGAAAAAAATTGTACTTAAGGAGACTGTCTGTGGCGGAAAAAAAAATAAACAACCCAGCGAAGCAACTGACGAGCCAATAAAAAAACCCAAAACAAAAAAACACAAAGAAAAGTAAGTCGAAAAGTTCTTCTGCTAAAAAAGATTTAGATTTAAGTTCTGAGGTTAAACGCCTTTCTAAACAACTGACAGAAGCACAAGATGAGTCCCTTAGAAATCAGGCAGAAATGCAAAACATTATACGCCGCTCAGAAAGAGATGTTCAAAATGCTCATAAGTATTCTTTAGATAAGTTCGTGACAGAATTGTTGCCGGTTGTTGATAATTTGGAGCGCGCCCTTGGGAGCATCGACCAAGATAAGAGTGAACTTAAATTATTAGCTGAAGGTGTCGAGCTTACACTAAAAAGTTTTCAAGACGTTTTAGAGCGCCAGAATATAATCTCAGTAAATCCAGAAGGTGAAATATTTAATCCCGATCTGCATCAAGCTATGAGTATACTAGAGGAACCCTCAGTTGTTCCGAATACGATTATAGATGTATTTCAAAAAGGCTATACATTAAATGGTCGATTAGTTCGCCCCGCGATGGTTGTAGTTGCAAAAGGAGAAGCTCAATAATTTTTCAAAAATAAATACTTTGATTAAGGTTGAAATACAGAATAATGCGCCAATATAGTTACATATAGTTATAAGTTACACATAAAAATATTTTTGTTTTTTTTAGTTACGTTAATCCCGGAGAAAAAAAATGGGTAAAATTATAGGAATTGACCTTGGTACAACAAACTCGTGTGTTTCTGTACTAGAGGGCAATAAGCCAAAAGTTATCGAAAATGCTGAAGGTGTAAGAACTACACCATCTATCGTTGCTTACATTGATGGTGGCGAAACTTTAGTTGGACAGTCTGCAAAACGTCAAGCAGTCACAAATCCAGCTAATACACTATTTGCGGTGAAACGATTAATTGGACGGCGGTTCGATGACAAGATAGTTCAAAAAGATATTAAAATGGTGCCATATAAGATAGTTAAGGCAGATAATGGTGATGCATGGGTCGAGGTTAATGGCGAAAAGCGTGCAGCTCCACAAATCTCTGCAGAAGTACTTAAAAAAATGAAAAAAACGGCAGAAGATTATGCCGGAGAAAATATATCAGAAGCAGTCATAACTGTACCAGCGTACTTTAATGACTCACAACGACAAGCTACTAAAGATGCAGGAAAAATAGCTGGCCTTGATGTCAAAAGAATCATTAATGAGCCTACTGCTGCTGCACTAGCATATGGATTAGATAAAACTCCAGGAGATCGAGTCATTGCCGTTTATGATCTTGGTGGGGGTACTTTTGATATCTCTATAATTGAAATTGCAGATGTGGATGGTGAGCATCAATTCGAAGTGCTTTCAACAAATGGAGACACCTTTTTAGGTGGAGAAGACTTCGATATGCGTTTGATCGAATATTTAGCCGATCAATTTAAAAAAGAGAATGATTTTGATCTTTTAAAGGATCCTATGGCAATACAGCGTCTCAAAGAAGCAGCGGAGAAAGCTAAAATAGAATTATCTTCAAGCCAACAAACAGAAGTGAACCTACCTTATATAACTGCAGATGCTACTGGACCTAAGCACTTAGTAGTCAAACTGACTAGATCTAAGCTTGAATCTTTAGTTGAAGAGTTAGTTGAGCGTACCATGTCGCCACTTAAAATGGCTCTTAAGGATGCAGGTAAGTCTGTATCTGATATCAATGATGTCATATTAGTTGGTGGGCAAACTCGCATGCCCATGGTACAAGAAAAAGTGACTGACTTTTTTGGGAAAGAACCCCGTAAGGATGTCAATCCAGATGAAGCAGTTGCTATGGGCGCAGCTATACAAGGCGCAGTT
The DNA here is from genome assembly GCA_038143955.1 of Cellvibrionales bacterium. Classification (GTDB taxonomy): domain Bacteria; phylum Pseudomonadota; class Gammaproteobacteria; order Pseudomonadales; family Porticoccaceae; genus Porticoccus. The sequence continues at coordinate 1,052,553 of JAYQMT010000005.1, read as the reverse complement.
CTATCTGGTGATGTAAAGGATGTATTATTATTAGATGTAACACCTTTGACATTAGGTATAGAGACAATGGGTGGCGTTGCTACTCCTCTAATCGAGAAAAATACCACAATACCTTCAAGAAAATCTCAAATTTTCTCTACAGCTGAAGATAACCAGACAGCAGTAACTGTACATGTGGTCCAAGGTGAGAGAAAACAGGCAACAGGAAACAAATCATTGGGTCGTTTTGATCTTGCTAATATTCCGCCTGCTCAAAGAGGCATGCCGCAAATCGAGGTAACCTTCGATATTGACGCAAATGGAATCCTTAACGTTAATGCTAAAGATAAGGCAACTGGAAAAGAGCAGTCGATTATTATTAAAGCTTCTTCAGGTTTATCCGATGAAGAAATTGAAAAAATGGTAAACGATGCAGAAGCCAATGCTGCTGAAGATCAAAAATTTGAAGATCTAGCGCAATCTAGAAATACGGCAGATGGACTTGCTCATGCCGCTACCAAAACTATAGAAGAGGCAGGGGATAAAGCGACTGATGAAGAAAAGGAAGCTATTTTATCAGCCGTAAAAGAGGTTGAAGAAGCTGTGAAAGGAGATGATAAAGAAGCTATAGATGCAGCAGCAAAAAAACTCTCAGAAGCATCTAGTTCTCTTGCTCAAAAGCTATATGCTGAGCAAGCTGCTACAGACGGAGATAATTCTGGAAATGATCCAGATACTTCCGCCACTGATAATGATGCAGTGGATGCGGAGTTTGAGGAAGTAAAACCTGAAGCTGAGGAAAGTGTATCTAAATCGGAAGAAACAGATTCCAAACCTAAGAAAAAAAGTAAGAAGAAATAAAAAATTTATGAAAGTAAATTTTGGCTTTCTTTTCTAAGAGCTAAAGCGCGGTTTCTATATCGCGCTTTAATTCATTAGAGAGACGATAAAATGATTAGATTTTTTTCATTAAATTTTTCTAAAAAAATTAATTACTAAAAAGTTGATTACCCATGTCTAAGCGAGATTATTATGAAGTATTGGGTGTGCCTAAAAAATGCACCTGAACAAGATATAAAAAAAGCCTACCGTCGTATAGCGATGAAGAATCATCCAGATCGAAATCCAGATAATAAAGATGCAGATCATCTATTTAAAGAAGCTACAGAAGCATACGAAGTTCTCTCCGATAATGAGAAAAAAATGGCCTATGATCAATATGGGCATTCTGCACCAGGAGCTGGCGGTGGCCATGACCCTAATGGAAATTTTAGTGACATTTTTGGTGATGTCTTTGGAGATATCTTTGGTGGTGCCAGAAATCAAGGTCGATCTGGGCCTATGCGAGGGTCAGATCTTCAATATAATTTAGATATGACTCTAGAGGATGCGATAAAAGGCAAGACAGTAAAAATTACAATACCCACACTATGCTCTTGTAAGGAATGTGATGGGTCTGGTAGTAAAAAGGGATCCTCTCCTACAACTTGTGCTACTTGTGCTGGACATGGCCAAGTGAGAATGAATCAAGGTTTTATTTCAGTTCAGCAGACTTGCCCAACATGTAAAGGGCGCGGAACAGTCATAAATGATCCCTGTAACTTTTGCCGCGGTCAAGGAAGAATCGAGGAAAATAAGACTCTTTCAGTCAAAGTTCCATCCGGAGTTGATACTGGTGATCGTATACGTCTTAGTGGAGAAGGCGAAGCTGGTCCTGAAGGCGGACCCTCTGGTGATCTATACGTCCAGATGAATGTTAAAAAACACAAGCTGTTCCAAAGAGATGGACGTAATCTTCACTGTGAACTACCAATCAGTATAATCAGTGCTATCCTTGGTGATGAGCTTGAAGTGCCAACTTTGAACGGGCCTGTAAAATTAAAAGTTCCAGAAGAAACTCAAACAGGAACTACATTTAGACTCAAAGGTAAGGGTGTAAAGACTGTTCGAAATGCTGGAGTTGGCGATTTATATTGTACGGTGGTTCTTGAGACCCCTGTAAAATTAAGTAGTAAGCAAAAAACTATACTTCGTGATCTAAAGAAAAGTATGGGTCTTAAAAAAAATTCACCCAAAAGAGATTCTTGGTTTAAGGGCGTAAAAAATTTTTTTGACGGCTTCACTCCCTAATTTATAGCAAATCACAAAAATATAGCTGTATCAATAGGTCTATTATAGAATACCCAAAGTAAATTGATTTAATAAACTTTTAATAAGATCATCGATATCATGAAAAATAACTCCACTAGAGTTGCTGTATACGGTGCCGCTGGAAGAATGGGTCGGTCGCTTATAGAAGCTGTAATTAAGAATGATTCCGTTAAGCTGGGTGCAGCAATTGTAAGACCTGGCAGTCCCTTGATAGATTTTGATGCGGGTAGTCTAATTGGAATTGCTGACACCGGTATAGCAGTAACTGATAACCTACTTGCTACTTTATCTGATTTTGATGTATTAATTGATTTTAGTTCAATTGAAGCATGCCTTGTTAATTCACAAATTTGTAAAGAGCACAGCAAAGGCATGGTGATTGGTACAACTGGCTTTAATGATAATCAAAAACAACAATTAAAGTCTGCTTCGAAACAATCTGCATTATGTATTGCGTCTAATTTTAGTACAGGGGTGAATTTGTGTTTTGGGTTAATTGATCTTGCTGCTCAAGTTTTGGGGCAAGAGGCAGATATTGAGATTTTCGAGGCGCACCATAAAAATAAAATAGACGCGCCATCAGGAACTGCCTTGAATATGGGTGAAATAATTGCTGAATCATTAGGTTTGAATTTCGACGATGTCGCGGTATACGGGCGAGAAGGCCAGACTGGCAAGAGATCTAAAAATACGATTGGTTTTTCAACGCTAAGGGCTGGGGATATCGTGGGGGATCACACTGTAACTTTTGCTTCAGAAGGAGAGAGAATCGAAATCACTCATAAAGCCTCCAGTCGAATGTCATTTGCGAGAGGTGCAGTTAAAGCTGCTAATTGGATATCTAATAAAAAAAATGGTGTCTATGATATGCAAGATGTACTTGGTCTCAAATGATAAGTCGTTTTTTTGAGTTGGGATTCTCTGGACAGCTTGCCATGGTTCGCCTAAAATATTCTCAAATTTATTTGTACTTAACAGCCAGACATTAGGCAATTTAAATCTAGCATATAGAGTGGGGTGAGACTGTTAGTTTCATCTCATTTTTTGCTGGATAATATTTTCCAGAGTTTGTTGGCTATCGAATAAATTTTAAATTTAATTTTTTGTCGTGAAGGAGGTTGCATTGAACGCCGATCAATATCAGGCAGCTATCTTAGTCCTCCAGGATGGCACAATATTTAAAGGCAGGTCGATCGGTGCTGAAGGCTGTTCCGCTGGCGAAGTAGTCTTTAATACGTCAATGACCGGTTACCAAGAAATTCTTACCGACCCTTCCTATGCTAGACAAATCGTAACTTTTACTAATCCTCACATCGGCTATACAGGTACAAATACTGAGGTTGAGGAGTCATCAAAGATTTGGGCAAATGGTCTCGTAATAAGAGACCTGCCAATACTATTAAGTAATTTTAGATCAGAAAAGGCACTCGATGAATACCTAAAAGAAAAAAACATCTTAGGAATTGCAAATATCGATACCCGAAAATTAACTCGTATTCTAAGGGAAAAAGGATCCTTAAGTGGCTGCATAATGGCTGGTGATGTTGATGAAAAAATAGCACTCAAGATGGCATGTAAATTTATTGGCCTGAAAGGATTAGATCTTGCTAAAGAAGTCACTACTGCTTCTATATCCAAATGGACAGAGGGTACTTGGGGGCTAAGCCTAGGTTATCAAAGTATAAATGCAGCGACTTATAAGGTAGTAGTTTATGATTTTGGTGTTAAAAGAAATATCTTAAGAATGCTCGTTGATCGAGGCGCTGAGCTGATCATAGTTCCTGCTGAAACCCCAGCATGTGAGGTTTTAGATATGAACCCTAGTGGAGTATTTCTCTCTAACGGGCCAGGGGACCCGCAGCCTTGCACTTATGCCATCGAGGCTATAAAACAGCTATTAGAAATTAATATCCCCATATTCGGAATTTGTTTAGGCCATCAGCTTTTAGCTTTAGCAAGTGGCGCTAAAACCTTAAAAATGAAATTTGGTCATCATGGAGCCAATCACCCTGTTAAAAACGTCGAAACAAAAAAAGTTATGATTACCAGCCAAAATCATGGATTTTCTATAGAGAAGTCAACCATTCCAGACAATCTTCGTGTCACACATATTTCACTATTTGATGGGTCTATTCAAGGAGTGCACCGTGTAGATAAACCAGCATTCGGTTTTCAGGGGCACCCTGAGGCTAGCCCAGGACCCCATGACGCAGCACCTTTGTTTGACCACTTTTTTGAGCTGATAAAAAACCACTCTAATAGTAATATAAAGAATTGATAATCTATGCCAAAAAGAAATGATATTAAAAGTATTTTAATTCTAGGAGCTGGGCCTATCGTTATAGGTCAAGCTTGCGAGTTTGATTATTCTGGGGCTCAGGCTTGTAAAGCTCTGAAAGAGGAGGGGTTTCGAGTCATTCTTGTGAACTCCAATCCCGCTACGATTATGACTGATCCATCTATGGCAGATTCTACCTATATAGAGCCATTAGAATGGCGGACTGTTTCAAAGATTATTGAGGAGGAGAAACCTGATGCCTTACTTCCTACAATGGGTGGTCAAACAGCACTTAATTGCGCTTTAGATTTATTTCGAGAAGGTATTTTAGAAAAATACAGCGTTGAAATGATTGGTGCAGATCAAGATGCAATAAATAAAGCTGAAGATCGTAGTCTTTTTGCCGTCGCAATGAAAAAAATTGGTTTAGAGACAGCAAGGGCCATAATCGTTCATAGCTTGGAGGAGGCACTTACCGCTCCAGATATTTTTGGTTATCCATGCATTATAAGACCATCTTTTACTATGGGTGGATCTGGAGGAGGTGTTGCGTATAACCGAGAGGAATTTATTGAGATATGTCAGCGCGGATTAGAGTTATCTCCAACCAACGAATTATTAATTGATGAATCCTTACTCGGATGGAAAGAATATGAAATGGAGGTTGTGAGAGACCAAAAAGACAACTGCATCATTATTTGTTCTATTGAAAACCTTGATCCAATGGGTGTGCATACAGGAGATTCTATTACTGTTGCCCCCGCTCAAACCCTCACAGATAAAGAGTATCAAATTATGCGTAATGCTTCTATTTCAGTATTACGTGAAATAGGTGTGGAAACAGGCGGCTCTAATGTTCAGTTCGCCGTGAATCCTGATAATGGAAGAATGGTTGTTATTGAGATGAATCCAAGGGTTTCTCGATCATCTGCTTTAGCATCAAAAGCCACAGGTTTTCCAATTGCTAAGATTGCGGGCAAAGCTCGCAGTTGGCTTTACATTAGATGAGCTTCTTAATGATATTACCGCAGGTGCGACTCCTGCTTCCTTTGAACCTAGTATTGATTATGTAGTTACAAAAATTCCACGATTTGCTTTTGAGAAATTTGATCAAGCTAGTTCTAGGCTTACTACACAAATGAAGTCGGTAGGCGAAGTCATGGCTATCGGTCGGAATTTTCAGGAATCATTTCATAAAGCACTAAGAGGATTAGAGGTGGGTTCGGCAGGCCTCGAGGAAAAATAAATTTTTTCTCAAAAGATAATTTATCTGAACTTCGATACCAGCTTAAAGTTCCTGGATCTGAGCGAATATGGTATGTTGGGGATGCCTTCCGAGCAGGTATGGATATAACTGAGATTTTTTCTTTAACATTCATTGACCCTTGGTTCTTATCTCAGATACAGGATCTAATAAACGAAGAAAATATTATTAGTAAGCTACCTATGCACTCTCTGGGTATAGAAAAATTATATCGACTTAAGCAAAAAGGATTTTCTGATAAACGCCTATCTCAACTACTGAAAGTTACTGAAAAAAGTTTTAGAGAATTTCGTTACGCCTCAAAAGTAAGACCTGTATATAAGCGAGTAGATACATGCGCCGCGGAGTTTTCTGCAGCCACAGCTTATATGTACTCTTCTTATGATGAAGAGTGTGAAGCAGACCCATCAAATAAAGATAAAATTTTAGTTTTAGGCGGAGGGCCCAATCGAATTGGACAAGGTATAGAATTTGACTATTGCTGTGTTCACGCTGCACTAGCAATGCGTGAAGAGGGCTATGAAACAATTATGGTGAATTGTAACCCAGAAACAGTCTCTACTGATTACGATACCTCCGATAGATTATATTTCGAGCCAGTAACTTTAGAGGATGTATTAGAAATTATTAATATTGAAAACCCTATAGGTGTCATTGTTCAATTTGGTGGACAAACTCCCCTTAAACTAGCACAAGCACTTGAAGATCATGGCGTACCTATCATAGGAACAACACCGGATGCTATAGATCTAGCAGAGGACCGAGAGCGGTTCCAAAAAATGATAGAAAAATTAAAACTCCTACAGCCTCCAAATGCAATTGCACGTTCTATGGAAGAGGCAATAAATGCGGCTGCGAGAATTAGTTACCCCTTAGTTGTTCGTCCGTCTTATGTGCTGGGTGGAAGAGCTATGGAAATTGTTTATGGAGAAGATGAGTTGTCTCATTATATGGAGAGTGCTATAAAAGTTTCAGGTGGCTCCCCTATATTGTTAGATTATTTTTTATCTTCTGCAATTGAAGTTGATATTGATGCCGTTTCTGATGGTAAACGTGTAGTTATCGGAGCGATAATGCAACATATAGAACAAGCCGGAATTCACTCTGGTGACTCTGCCTGCTCCCTACCACCATATAGTCTTCCCGAGCATATTCAGAATGAGATGCGAGAAATTGTTAAAACTATGGCTGTGGAACTGAAGGTAAAAGGCCTTATGAATGTTCAGTTAGCATGGCAGGACGATAAAATTTACGTTATCGAGGTAAACCCCCGTGCTTCAAGAACTATACCTTTTGTTTCCAAATGTATAGGAATTTCCTTAGCTAAAGTAGCCGCTCGTTGTATGGTTGATATTTCCTTAGAGGATCAAGGGTTCGCTGAAGAAATAACACCGGATTTTTTTAGTGTTAAAGAGGCTGTATTTCCATTTAACAAATTTCCTGGAATAGATCCTATTCTGGGCCCAGAAATGAAATCTACAGGGGAGGTCATGGGTGTTAGTCAAACTTTTGCGGAAGCCTATGCAAAAGCAGAGCTCGCAGCTAGCAATCCTATACCCTCAGCGGGTACAGCATTTCTGAGCGTACGAAATCCAGATAAAAGTGGTATAGTAAAAGTTGCACATGATCTAATAAAAGCAGGTTTTGATTTGATGGCAACTACAGGAACATTAAAAATATTGAATGAGGCTGGCTACACTGTGGAGCACATCAACAAAGTTCAAGAGGGTCGTCCTCACATTGTTGATATGATTAAAAATGATAAAATCAGCTTAATTATTAATACTACTGAAGGTCGTCAAGCTATCGCAGCCTCTGCAACCATTCGGTCCAGTGCAGAGCAACATGGCGTTTATTATACAACAACCTTAGCTGGAGGAGAGGCAGTATGTATGGCCTTAAAAAATAACAATGAGATTAAAGTTAATAAGCTTCAAAATTTACATCTCAGGGGTGATGAATGAGTAAAATACCCATGACATCTATTGGATTTGAGAAACTCCGTATTGAGCTTGATAATTTAAAAAAGTTGAACGTCCTAGAATTATTGCTGCAATTGCAGAAGCTCGAGAACATGGTGATCTTAAAGAAAATGCAGAATATCATGCAGCTAGAGAGCAACAGGGCTTTGCTGAGGGCCGCATACAGGAAATTGAAGCTAAATTTAGTAATGTTCAAATCATCGATGTCAGCCAAATGCCTCCTGGAGATAAAGTTATCTTTGGTAGTACTGTATATATGATTAATTTAGAAACAGATGAGCCTGTTCATTATCAAATAGTTGGTGATGATGAATCTGATATTAAATTAAATAAAATTTCATATAAATCTCCTATTGCTAGAGCTATCATTGCAAAAGAAATAGGAGATATAGTGGCGGTAAAAACTCCATCTGGTGACATTGAATACGAAATTGATGATATAAAATATATTTAACCGATCAATATTTTATATCACCGAATAAGGTTTGATAATTTAGGATTAGGTTCATTTGATTTTTTTAGTAATAACAGAATGTGGCCAATAGATTGAACTACTTCAGCTCCACACTTTTCTCGAATTATTTCAATTGCATTAGCTCTCGATTGTTGATCGCTATCGCTGAGTTTAACTTTTATCAGCTCATGATCTGTAAGCGCTCTATCGATTTCAGCAAGAACATTCTCACTTAATCCTTTGGTCGCTACTGTTACAACTGGATTTATTTTATGCCCGAGTCTTCTTAGTTGTTTTTTGTCCTCATTGGAAATTTTCACTTTTTAAAACCCTTAGTGTTTGCTGTAGTCAATAGTCCGCTTGTACAGCCTTTTGTTTGGCAGAATGAATTTGTATTACTAGTGGAAATGATGACCATATTTTAAATACTATTTTGATACTCAAAAATACAAGTATAATGCTATAAAAACATAAAGATTCCTATTACATTTGATACTTCGGATATCTAAGATATGACAGTTCGTTCAAAAAGTAGTCAGAAATGGCTTCAAGAGCATAATAGGGATCAATACGTTAAGCGCGCACTAATGGATGGATATCGTTCACGTGCTAGCTATAAACTGATAGAAATTAATCAAAAAGATAAAATTTTTAAACCAGGTTTAATAGTAGTTGATCTTGGTGCTGCCCCAGGAGGATGGTCGCAGGTGGCTGCAAAATTAGTGGGTCCAGAAGGTAAAATAATAGCCTCTGACATACTTAATATGGACCCTATTGATAAAGTAGATTTTGTGTTGGGAGACTTTACTGACTTTGTTGTGCTTCAAAATATACTTAATTTATTAGAAAGTAATTTAGTAGACCTTGTAATTTCTGATATGGCCCCAAACATGAGTGGTATAAGAGGTGTAGATCAAACAAAAGCTATGTATCTAATTGAACTTGCCTTAGACATGGCTTGCAAAGTTCTCAAACCGGGAGGAAACTTTGTAGTTAAAGTATTTCATGGTGAAGGTTTTGATCAGTATATGCTTGAATTAAAGAAAAGATTTAAACAAGTCATATCAAGAAAACCAAATGCATCTAGATCCCGCTCAAGAGAAGTATATGTTGTTGCAAAAAACTTTAAGAGATAAAAAATTAATATAACCTGATGTAAATTAAGTTTGAACTGCAAACTAAGTTAAATGGAGAGATTTCCTTGAATGATACGATAAAAAATATTTTTTTATGGCTCATCATAGCTGCAATTCTGATGTCTATCTTTCAAAATTTCGGACCTTCAGAACCAGATAAAATGATTAATTACTCAACATTTGTTGAAGATGTTCAGCGTGGAGATGTTGAAAGTATAGTAGTCAAGGGTTCTGTAATTGAAGGCCTTAGAAAAGATCGAACAGCTTTCAAAACAACAAGACCCGCCGTTTCTGATGACGGCTTGATGGGGGATCTTCTTGATAATCGTGTTGATGTTGTAGGACAGGATCCTGAACAGCAAAGTCTTTGGAGCCAGTTGCTAGTCGCCTCTTTTCCTATTTTGCTAATACTAGCAATATTTATGTTCTTCATGCGTCAAATGCAAGGGGGTGCAGGTGGTCGAGGCGGCCCGATGGGTTTTGGAAAAAGCAAAGCTAGACTTCTTGTTCCTGACCAAATCAATACTACGTTTATTGATGTAGCCGGTGTGGATGAAGCTAAAGAAGAGGTTCACGAGCTTGTTGATTTTTTGCGTGACCCCACACGGTTCCAAAGACTAGGTGGTCGAATTCCCCAAGGAGTCCTGATGGTTGGCCCACCTGGTACGGGTAAAACTCTTTTGGCTAAAGCCATTGCTGGTGAAGCTAAAGTTCCGTTCTTTTCAATTGCAGGTTCAGATTTCGTAGAAATGTTTGTTGGTGTTGGAGCTTCGCGTGTAAGAGATATGTTTGAACAGGCAAAAAAACAAGCTCCGTGCATCATTTTTATTGATGAAATTGATGCTGTAGGTCGACATCGTGGTGGTGGTCATGGTGGTGGTAACGACGAGAGAGAGCAAACATTAAACCAACTACTAGTAGAGATGGATGGCTTTGAGGGTAATGAAGGAATAATTGTCATTGCTGCTACAAATCGTCCAGATGTTCTCGATAAAGCTCTGTTGCGACCTGGAAGATTCGATCGACAAGTCTATGTGGGCCTACCGGATATTAGAGGTAGAGAGCAAATACTTAAGGTGCATGCTAAAAAAGTTCCTTTAGATGATAAAGTTGACTTAGGTGTTATTGCTCGAGGAACACCTGGTTTTTCCGGTGCAGATTTAGCTAATCTGATAAATGAGGCAGCATTATTCTCTGCAAGAGCTAATAGAAGGCTAGTGAGTGGGGAAGAATTTGAAAAAGCTCGAGATAAAGTAATGATGGGTACCGAGCGTCGTTCCATGGTTATGTCTGAAAAAGAAAAAGAAAATACAGCTTTTCATGAGGCAGGGCATGCGATTATAGGAAGGTTAATGCCCGAGCACGACCCAGTTCACAAAGTTTCTATTATACCTCGTGGTCGAGCTCTTGGTGTTACGCAGTTTCTACCAGAAGAGGACAAGTATAGTCTAAGCAAACTTCAGCTGAAGAGTCAGCTTTGTAGCTTATTTGGTGGTAGAATAGCAGAAGAACTAATTCACGGTGAGGAGGGAGTAACAACTGGGGCTTCCAATGATATTGAAAGGGCCACACAGATGGCTAGAAATATGGTCAGTCGCTGGGGTTTATCAGATAAAATGGGCCCTATTTTGTATGGCGAAGAAGAAGGCCAACCATCTGGCACTCCCAGCTCCATTTATTCTGCTGATACTGCTAGAGAAATTGATATTGAAGTACGCAAGCTTCTAGATGACTGTTACTCGCGCTCTGCTAAAATTCTTGAGGATAATAAGGATATCTTACATTCGATGAAGGATGCATTGATGGATTATGAGACTATTGATTCTGAACAAGTTGACGATTTAATGCAAAGAAAGAAAGTTAGACCTCCTTATGATTGGGATATTAGTGCTGATAATAGCACCTCCGTTACAGAAAAAAATAAGAAATCAGATAATGTTAGCGCTGTTCGTGGACCTGCGAAAGAGTCATAGTTACTTAGACACTAGAATGAAGTATTTAAGTCCAATATTTTAGTTTCTAAAGTCGCGTCTTAGAGATCTCCTTAATGTTATCAAACTTTATATTTATAAGTTTTAATATAACTAGGGATTATTATTTTTAGGTTAATGATAAATATATTTGCGATGAAATACTGATGATTACCAGCACCTTTCGCTCTGACTCAAATAAACCTCTCATAATGGCAATCCTAAATGTTACACCTGATTCTTTTTATGACGGTGGGCTACTCTTTAACAATAATAATGTCTCGCTTGATTTGGTAATAAAAAAAGTAGAGGAACTCATAAAAAGTGGTGCTGATATTATAGATGTTGGTGGTGAATCCACTAAACCTGGCGCAATTGCTGTTAGCCAGCAGGAAGAGTTGGATAGAGTGATATCTGTAGTTGAGACTATAGTTGATCGTTTTGGAGTATCAGTTTCAGTAGATACGAGCTCCCCGATAGTAATAAATGAATCTGCGAGGGTCGGAGCCGCAATGATTAATGATGTGCGCGCTTTGACAAGAGTGGGTGCTATTCAGGCAGTCGCTGCCTCTGGTCTAAATATCTGCCTCATGCACATGGCCGGAGAACCAAAAGATATGCAGATTGCGCCAAGCTACACTGATGTTTTTGCAGAAGTAAGTAAATTTTTATTAGATCGTGTGAGTGCTTGTGAATTAGGCGGGATCGACCGAAAGAAAATACTTATTGATCCTGGATTTGGTTTTGGCAAAAAACTTGAACATAATTTATCCTTATTTCATGGTTTAACTGAATTAAGTAGGTTAGGCTTCCCTTTGGTTGTGGGCTTATCAAGAAAATCTATGATAGGCTCAATTTTAAATAAACCTGTAGATGAAAGGTTATTTGGAAGTGTTACTTTTGCAATATTAGCAGTGCAAAAAGGAGCTCAAATACTTCGAGTCCATGATGTAAGTGCTACAGCTGATGCATTTAAGATATTGTCTGCTGTAGAAGGAACAGGAAATATATGACACAAAAAATTTTTTTTGGTACAGATGGAATACGAGGTAGAGTTGGAGTAAGCCCTATAACAGCAGATTTTATGTTGAAACTTGGATGGGCATCTGGAAAAGTTTTTAGTGAAAAAAGCGAAGGCCGTAAGCTTATCATAGTCGGTAAGGATACCCGTGTATCAGGGTATATGTTTGAATCAGCTATTCAAGCTGGGCTGATCGCAGCAGGAGTTGATGTGGCCCTTTTGGGCCCTATGCCCACACCAGCAATTGCTTACCTCACTAGAACTTTCCGGGCTCAAGCTGGGATTGTAATAAGTGCCTCCCATAATCCTTTTTATGATAATGGCATTAAGTTCTTTGGTGCCGATGGGTTCAAATTATCTGATGCAGTTCAGAAATCTATAGAATCTTATTTGGATAAACCACTCATAACAGAAGATCCTTCAAAGTTAGGTAAAGCATTTAGAGTAGAAGATGCTGCAGGTCGATATATAGAATTTTGTAAAGGTACACTTCCACCGGGTGGAAATTTAGAGGGTCTTAAAATCGTAGTTGATTGTGCTAATGGAGCAACCTACCACACAGGACCAATGGTTTTTAGGGAGTTGGGAGCAACAGTAGTCGAGTTAGCTGTTGAGCCTGATGGCTTTAATATAAATGAAAAATGCGGCTCTACTCAGCCAGCTATTTTGCAGGATGCAGTTTTAAAACAAAAGGCTGATATGGGAATTGCTTTTGATGGGGATGGTGACCGAGTGATGTTTGTTGATCATAAGGGACATTTAATAGATGGCGATGAGCTAATATTTGTTATCGCAAAACATCGTCATCAGAATGGCGGTTGCACTGGTGTTGCAGGAACTTTGATGAGCAACTTGGGTATGGAGAAATCACTTAATGCATTAAAAATTCCGTTTGTTCGAACCCAGGTAGGTGATCGACATGTTATTGAGGCATTGCGTGATAGAAAATGGAAGCTTGGGGGAGAAAGTTCCGGACATATTATATGTAGTGATTTAACAACTACAGGAGACGCTATCGTTGCCGCTTTACAGGTCTTATACGCAATGAGAGACACATCCATACCACTGAATACATTAAAAAAGAAATGCAGAAATATCCACAAAGCATGATTAATGTACCTATCAAAGGTGATTTTAACTTAAAGAACTACCCGCTTATAATTAATGCAATAAATGAAGCAGAAGAAATGAGCTTAAAGAAAAAGGAAGGATACTACTCAGACCATCTGGTACTGAACCGCTTGTGAGGGTTATGGTAGAAGGCGAGGATCCAAATCTGGTTGAGAAGATTGCTAAAAGAGTCGCTGCGGTTGTTGAGGCTGAAGCAAAAACGAGCTGTAGAGAGTTGTAACTCAATCAAGATAGCCCGAAAGGCAAGGTCACTCTACCGCAGTTTGGTTGAATAATGCTAGCATCTCAGATAAGATTGCGATCATTTAGGGTCAGGGTAATTATAAAATATGCAGCGTTCCCTAATAGCCGGAAATTGGAAAATGAACGGCAGTAAGAAAAATTTATCAGACCTAGCTGAACAATTGTTCAATTTAGAATGTGATGCAGATGTCGTTATTTTTCCTCCAAATGTTTACATATCTGATGCAGTTGAGGCTTTTTCAGGAGCATCCATTGCAGTTGGCGCCCAAGATGTCTCTGAAAATAGTCGTGGTGCCTATACTGGTGAAATTTCGTCTGAGATGCTTGTAGATGTTGGTTGTGAGTACTGTATCGTAGGTCACTCTGAACGAAGGAATCTTTTTGGGGAAGATAATCATAAGATTGCAGGTAAATTTTATCAAGCAAGTGAAGTTGGATTGACACCAATTCTATGTTTAGGTGAAACTTTAAACCAACGAGAAAAAGACGAAACGCTTGATGTTATAACTGCTCAACTAAACGCCGTTGTAGAGTATACAGGGAAAGTTTTTCCTTCAGATTTAGTGGTTGCGTATGAGCCCATATGGGCTATTGGGTCAGGCAAATCTGCAAATACTGATCAAATACAGATTGTACATAAACACATACGATGCAAATTGCGAGAAAAAGGATTAAGTGCAAAAATTTTGTATGGTGGTAGTGTGACTCCCGAAAACACCAAAGAGCTTCTTAAGGAGTCAGATATCGATGGACTGCTCGTTGGTGGCGCTTCCTTAGACGCTAAATCGTTTGTTCAAATATGTAAGTTGGCATAAATTAAAAACTAATAATTTGGTAAAATAAAAAAAATGGAAAAATTAACATTAATCGTTCATATCCTAACAGGTATCGCAATCATCGGTATGATTTTATTGCAGCAAGGTAAGGGTGCAGAAGCAGGAGCATCCTTTGGTTCGGGGCCTCACAGACAATGTTAGGAAGTGCAGGTAGCTGGAACTTTTTCAGTAAAGTGACAGCTATCCTTGCAACAATTTTCTTTATCACTAGTTTTGGATTAGCGGTTATAGCTAAAGATCGCGCAGGAGTCACAGACGAGATTTTCCCCAGTTTAGAGGTTATTGAACAGTCTATGGATACTGATCTTCCTGAAGTGGACACTGTTAACAAATCCTCTGATTTACCAGAATGAAATCAAAAAAAAGCCCAAGTGGTGGAATTGGTAGACACGCTATCTTGAGGGGGTAGTGGCGAAAGTCGTGCCGGTTCAAGTCCGGCCTTGGGCACCAGTTTATTTTTATACCTTTCTACACCTTTATCCTCGTTGTATTTCAGACAGCAAAAGCCCAAATAATTGCTATTAACCAACACTAATAGTGTTAAACCAAAGACAATATTTATAATCATAATCACCCATCTATTTTTATGACCCTTATTAAATGCAATAATAGTGAGTATCATATAATTTATAATTTGATATTTAGGGGACGTGGTTTGGGGATAGGATTATACTTTCTTTGTGTGATAGGTTGTTATTGCTGGCAAATAAAAGGACTCAAGTTTGAACGAGATGTTTGGCAGAGCCAGGATAGAGGAGAATATTCTGAGGTAGAACTAGATTATTATCTTAAAAGATTTGAAACTGATAGACGTCAGATGTGGTTATGGAGTTTTATAGGTGCGGTTTATGTGTGGACCCCTATTTACCTACTAATTTTTGGGCTCTCCGAGTAATAAAATAAAAGGATCTTTAAAAGCAAAATATTCTATGGATAACCTTATGACATTTCTGGATGGAGAAAGTGCAGCTAAAGAAGAAATAAAAATTTATGGGTTTGATTTAGAGCTTTGGAATAATTTTTTAGAACATCCAGAGGATTTTAAAAAACTGTTCAGCAAAGCCTTACATAAAAAATCTGATGAATTCATAGAAGGATATAAGAGTTACTATAGTTCATATGCACTTTGGGCAGATACAATCTCATACAGAGACAATCTGCCTTCATGGAGAACCCCCTGGAAGGACAATCCCAAAGAGACAAGCGATGAGTCCGATATTGATATGAAAATTGATCTAAAATCTGATGAAAGGGGTGAATTATTATAAAAAACCAATGTGATGTCAGTGAAATTATCGAAATGGCTTGGTGTGACAAAACCTCATTTGATGATATAAAGAATATAACTGGTTTGGCAGAACCAGATGTTATTAAGATAATGAGATCAAGCTTAAAAGCTTCGAGTTTTAGGCTTTGGAGAAAACGTGTTTCTGGAAGAAGTGCAAAGCATAAAAAACTCATGACTTAACTGCATTAAATTACTTATAGTATTCAGTAAGGTCCTAAAAAATAATTATTCATTAATGGAAATGCTAAATTCATAACATAAACTTATAATTAGGAAAGAAGAGTACGAAAATCCTTATAATAGGTGGTCTGTGAACTATTTGCAGTTACCTTATTGCAAGGTTAGTGGAACAAGGATACAAGGTCACAGTTTATGACAAAATGGAAATTGATCATTCAGATAATCTAAAAATATTTATTAGGTGCGCTTATGAACATTGAGACTAAATCAATTCATGCTGGATTTGAAGATGACCCAACTACAAGAGCTGTTGCTGTACCCATCTATCAGACTACATCTTATAGTTTTCGAGATACTCAACATGGGGCCGATCTTTTTAATTTAGCTGAACCAGGCAATATCTATACCCGCATGATGAACCCTACCACTGAAGTATTAGAGCAGCGTATGACTGCATTAGAAGGTGGAATTGGTTCGTTAGCTATGGCATCTGGAATGGCTGCTATTACAGCAGCTATCCAGACCCTCGCTTGTAGTGGAGAAAATGTTGTTAGCGTCAGTCAGCTCTATGGCGGGACATACAACTTTTTTATGCATTCGTTGCCCAACCAAGGTATTGAGGTGCGCATGGCTTCAGGTGATGATATAGCTGCCCTAGAGGCTTTGATTGATGATAATACAAAAGCTGTATTCTGTGAATCTATTGGCAATCCTGCAGGTAACGTTGTCGATATTGAAGAACTATCAAATATGGCTCATAAGTATGGTGTGCCAGTAATAGTGGATAATACTGTCGCGACACCTGTTTATTGTCGACCATTTGAACAAGGAGCCGATATCATCATTCATTCATTGACCAAATATATTGGGGGTCACGGTACGTCCATAGGTGGAATAATTATCGATTCGGGAAATTTCCTTTGGAAGGGTCATCCTCGATTTCCAGTATTTAATCAACCAGACCCCTCTTATCACGGAGTGATATATGCAGAGGCCATGGGAGAGGCAGCATTTATAGGTAGAGCTCGCGTAGTGCCACTCCGTAATATGGGCGCTGCAATTTCACCATTTAATTCATTTTTAATTTTACAAGGCCTTGAAACCCTAGCTCTTAGAATGGAGCGTCATACTGAAAATGCTCTAAAAGTGGCTCAATACCTATCTGCACATAAACTTGTTAGCTGGGTAAATTACGCTGGCTTAGCAGGCGATAAATATTATCAACTCTCAAATAAAGTTGTTTCTGGAAAACCATCAGGAATTCTAAGTTTCGGAATAACGGGTGGAGAAGACGCTGGAATTAATTTTATTGATAGTTTGCAGCTTATTAAGCGACTTGTGAACATTGGTGATGCCAAGTCTCTAGCTTGTCATCCTGCTAGCACAACCCACCGCCAGCTAAATGATGAAGAATTAAAGTCCGCTGGAATCAGCCGAGATATGATTCGCATTTCTGTAGGTATAGAGTTTATTGACGATATCCTCTTTGATATAAATCAAGCTCTAGAAAATACTAAATAATAATAAAATTGAGTTATGAATATTTTAAAAGGAGTTTTTGTGCTTAAAAAAAAACTGCTAACAATCATCGTGTTAAGCATACTTTTAGGCGGATGCATATTTACTAGTCCAGAACCACCGAGCAATCAATCTAATATTTGTTCTATATTTAAAGATCACCCCGATTGGTATGACTATGCACTAGATTCCGAAAAGCAGTGGGGTACAAGCATTGGTGCACAAATTGCTTTTATAAAACAAGAGTCATCTTTTAGGCACGATATAAGGCCACCAAGAGACAAGTTACTTGGTATTATTCCTTGGTTTAGATCCTCCTCTGCATATGGTTATGCTCAGGCTCAGGACGCTGTATGGTCGGAATATGAAGAGGAGAGAGGTTCGCTTTTTTCAAGAAGATCACATATGAAGTATGCTACTGATTTTATTGGTTGGTATAACAAAAAAAGCCGATCCGTACTCGGTATCAGCCAAACCAATATAGAGCATCTTTATTTGGCCTATCATGAGGGTCGGGGGGGCTATAAAAGAAAAAGCTACCTCAGAAAAAAATTACTTCGCAAAATAGCAAAAAAAGTTAGCCGTCAAACAGAAATCTTTGAAAGACAACTAAAAATCTGCGAAAAGAAATATAAATGTAGATACTTTTTCAAGTATGGCCAATTTGCAGTTGAGGTTTATGAAAAATTTATTTCAGATAGAAGTCACTGTGATTAATAATAAATAAGGAAAAGACTAGGAATTAGAAGGGTTTGCCTTGACCAGAGACAATGCTAGCCCTATAATCTTCGACCATAAATTAAGTGCCCTAATATAATTAGATATTAGATAAATTTCGGTAGGAATTTGTTTTATTCACTGGTGGCTAACTGAACCAGAGTTAAGTGAAGAAGATTCGTTGCGGGGTGGAGCAGTCTGGTAGCTCGTCGGGCTCATAACCCGAAGGTCGTTGGTTCAAATCCAGCCCCGCTACCAAATATACATATAGAATGATTTTTCTCTATGTTTGAGCGTTGAAAAAAATACGCGCAAAAAAAGCCCCTTTATGGGGCTTTTTGTTAGGAGACGCTGACTAAGTATACGATAATTCAGCAAGGGAATTCGAGGGTTAACAGTGATATCAAAAGAGGATACCCTTAAAGAGCTAATAGCCCCAGTCGTATCTGACCTAGGTTGCATATTTTGGGGTCTTGAGTACCTATCCTCAAGACGAAATAATGTCTTGAGGATATATATTGATAAAGATCCAATTACAGTTGAGGATTGCGAAAAGGTTAGTAGACAGATAGCAAGCTTGCTAGATGTCGAAGATTTAATAACTAATAGATATACATTAGAAGTATCTTCTCCAGGAATGGATAGACCCCTTTTTACACTTGATCAATACAATCAGTATAAAGGTGAAAAGATTACTTTGAGGCTTCGTTTACCTCTCGATGGGAGACGAAACTTTAAAGGTTTTTTAGGTGGTATAGAGGGAGGGAGAAGACATTTTGTTAACGACAGAAGATAAAGAATTTATTTTTCCAATTCAAATTATTGAAAAAGCGAATGTTATTCCTAGTTTTGAGGATAGTTGCGAGGCTAAAAAATGAATAAAGAAATCTTGATGGTGGCAGAAGCCGTATCAAACGAGAAGGGAGTATCCCCTGAGGTTATATTTGAGGCTATAGAATCAGCATTGGTAACAGCGACAAAAAAACGTTATGACGAGGACTCTAATATCCGTGTAACTATAAATCGTGAGACAGGTAGCTATGAATCTTTTCGATGGTGGGATGTTATTGATGACGACACTATGGCCGAGCTTGGAACTCAATTTACTCTTGAGGAGGCTCATGAAAAAGACATTAATCTCAAAGCCGGCGATGTTTTTGAGGAGAAGATCGAAGATGTTGGATTTGGCCGAATAGCAGCGCAAACGGCAAAACAAGTAATTGTTCAAAAAGTAAAAGATGCAGAAAGAGCTCTAGTTGTTGAACTATTTATTGATCAAGTTGGTGAACTGGTAAGTGGTACGGTAAAAAAGGTTACACGAGATAATATACTTGTTGATTTAGGAAATAATGCTGAGGGCATTTTACAACGCGAAGAATTAGTAGGTCGTGAAGTTTTTCGAGTAAATGATAGAATTAGGGCAATACTGCAAGGTGTTAATTCAGAAAACAGAGGGCCGCAACTGTTACTCAGCCGTAAATGTAACGAGATGCTTACAGAGTTATTTCGTATTGAGGTGCCAGAAATATCCGAACAGGTCATTGAAATTCGTGGTGCTGCAAGAGACCAAGGTTCGCGTGCAAAAATTGCAGTAAAAACAAATGATGGCAGAATCGACCCTATCGGAGCATGCGTAGGGATGAGGGAGCAAGAGTTCAAGCTGTTTCTAATGAGCTTGATGGTGAAAGAATTGATATAGTTTTATGGGATGATAATCCAGCCCAACTTGTCATTAATTCGATGGCTCCAGCTGAAGTTGAATCAATAGTAGTCGATGAAGAATCAAGCTCAATGGATGTTGCGGTTTCAGACACCTCCTTGGCAATGGCTATAGGAAGAAACGGGCAGAATGTACGGTTAGCGTCAGAGCTAACTGGTTGGAAAATAAGTGTTATGACAACTGATGAAGCTCAAGGTAAACAAGATAAAGAAGTTCATACTCTTATTGATTTATTCAAGGAAAAATTAGATATAGATCAGGATGTTGCTACTGTTTTAGCCGAGGAAGGTTTTACCTCCCTTGATGAGGTTGCCTATGTCCCTTTGGAGGAAATGGCAGATATAGATGGGTTTGATGAAGATTTGGTTCAAGAGTTGAGAGCTAGAGCTAAGGATGCTTTGCTGACTATGGCCCTTACACCCGATCAAGATCTTAAAAAACCGTCAGAAGATTTGCTTGAAATGGAAGGAATGGATCAGCAGCTTGCAGATAATCTAGCCAATTCAGGTATTATATCAATGGAAGATCTAGCAGAGCAAGCAGTTGACGATCTAATGGATATTGATGGCATGGACGAAAAAAGAGCAGCCAAGCTCATTATGACAGCCCGAGCTCCTTGGTTCGCCGATGAGGAATAAGAGTTAACTCGAACAGTTTAAATTGAGGAATATTAATGGCTAACGTTATTGTAAGCGAACTTGCCAATGTTGTAGGGACACCCGTGGATCGTCTTCTTGATCAAATGAAGGAAGCCGGGCTGCCTCAAGATCACGCTGATGCTGTGGTTGGAGACGAGGAAAAACAAATATTATTAGCTTATTTAAAAAGTTTAAATAGCGATAAATCAAGAGATCCAAAGCAAATAACGCTCAAGCGTAAAACACTTAGTACATTAAAAACAAGTGCTGGAAGAAAAACAGTTAATGTCGAGGTGCGTAAAAAAGGACTTATGTTAAGCGCGAGGTGCCTGTTGATACTGAGCAATCAGAGAATAAAGATAAATTATCTGATTCAGTTTCTATTGATGCTGAAGATGAACGTCAAGTCACGACAATACAACAAACGGCACCTGAGATATCAGATGATAAAAGTCTAGAGAAACCCTCAGCTGAAACAGTAGAAAAAGATCAATTAGATAACTTAAAAACAATAATTAAGCCAACCAAGAGTAACGATAATTCTGTGTTGGCAAAAGAAGTTTCTGAATCGGAAAAACCATCAAAAAAATATCAAAAAAATTATACAACTGCCTCTGTTGACGATGATAAAGAGGGGAACTGAAAAAACCTAAAAAACGAACTGCAATAAAGGAGCCAAAGCATAAAATTGTTGATTTGCTTAAAGCGGTTGATGATGAGATTGATGAAGAGAACAAGCCTCGACTACGAACCGGCACAAAGGTTGCAAAAATAAAAAATATCCATAAATTCAAAAAACCTGTAGATAAGATTAAATATACTGTCGAAGTTCCCAAAGAGATTCTTGTTGTTGACTTAGCACAAAAAATCTCAGTTAAATCAATTGTTATTGTTAGAGCTCTGATGAGTTTGGGATCTAATGTCTCGATTAACGAAATTTTGGATCAGGATACAGCAATCCTGGTTATCGAAGAGCTTGGACATAACGCAGTCGCAATATCTGATAAAAGAGAAGAAGAGATTCTCATTGAGAACTTAAAATTAGATGTAGATGAAGTGCTTAAACCACGTGCGCCAGTTGTTACAGTTATGGGTCATGTTGATCATGGTAAAACATCCTTACTTGATTATATAAGGATAAGTCGTGTAGCTTCAGGTGAAGCTGGAGGTATTACTCAACACATCGGTGCTTATCATGTTAACACTCCTAAAGGTATGGTTACGTTTTTAGATACACCTGGTCATGCAGCTTTTTCAGCAATGCGAGCACGTGGGGCAAAAAGCACGGATGTTATAATTTTAGTTGTTGCGGCTGATGACGGCGTTATGCCTCAAACCGAAGAGGCTATTCAGCACGCTCGAGCCGCAGATGTAGCTTTGATCGTTGCAATAAATAAAATTGATAAAGAGGGATCTGATCCTAAAAGGGTTACTAATGAGCTATCAGCTGTTGGTGTTATCTCCGAAAAATGGGGAGGTGATACACAGTTTGTAGAGGTTTCGGCGCAAACTGGCGAAGGTATAGATGATTTGATTGAGGCTATTCTTTTGCAGGCTGAATTACTTGAATTGAAAGCATCCTATACAGCACCAGCCAAGGGTGTCGTTATTGAGTCTAGATTGGAAAAAGGGCGTGGTACAGTTGTAACTATATTGGTGCAATCTGGTAAATTAAATAAAGGTGACTTTGCTCTTGCAGGAGCAAGTGTTGGTCGTATCCGTGCAATGACAGATCAAGCAGGTCGAGCGGTAAAAGATGCTGGACCCTCTATACCAGTTGAAATTCTAGGTTTAGATGCCCCACCAGCAGCCGGCGACCAATTCCTAGTTGTTGGGGATGAAAAAAAGGCACGTGAACTAGCGGAGCTAAGGCAGAATCAAATCCGTAATGAAAGTGCGTCCTCAAAAAAATCAACAAAGCTTGAAGAAATGTTTTCTAAGTTTGAGGGTGGAGAAGAAAAAAGTAGACTCCCGATTGTCATTAAAGCAGATGTAAGAGGATCTTTAGAGGCTATTCTTACTGCTGTAAAGGAAATGGGGAACGAAGAAGTAGAAGCAGAGGTTATATATTCAGGAGTTGGTGGAATAAGTGAGTCTGATATAAATCTAGCTATTTCATCACAAGCCGCAGTTATAGGTTTTAATGTTAGAGCCAATAATTCTGCTCGTCGTTTATCGGAAGATGCACAATTAGATCTTCGGTATTATAGTGTCATATATAATGTTTTAGATGATATACGCCAAGCTTTAGGGGGCTTACTTTCTCCTGAAAAAAGTGAAGATATACTTGGTATCGCTGAGGTTAGAGATGTATTTGGGTCACCTAAATTCGGAGCTATTGCTGGTTGCATGGTTATAGAGGGCTCAGTATTTCGCAATAAACCAATTCGTATTTTAAGAGAAAGTGTAGTGATTTATGAGGGAGAATTAGAATCTTTGAGACGCTTCAAAGATGAGGCTAGTGAAGTTCGTAACGGAGTTGAATGCGGCATTGGTGTGAAAGATTACAATGATATTAAAGTTGGTGATCAAATTGAAGTTTATGAAATTACAGAGATAGCTCGAAAATTATAAATTAGGAGCTCAGATGTATGCCAAGAGAGTTCACTAGAAAAGATAGGATGTCCGATGCACTACAAAGAGAGTTATCTCGACTGATCCGCGATGAAATTAGAGACCCTAGACTCATAATGACTAACATCACTGGTGTTGAAGTTAGTCGAGACTTAGGTAGTGCAAAAGTGTATGTAACCTTTGTTGGATCAACTTCAGAAGAAGCAGGATATGATGCTACTGCAACTTTAAATGGTGCAGCTGGTTTCTTGAGAACAAGAATAGCCTCTGAAATGAAATTGAGGGTAACGCCAAAAATACGATTTATATATGATAATACTGGAAAAAGAGGGCAAGATTTAGCTGCCCTTATAGAGCAGTCGATATATTTGGATGAAAAACATAAATTCATACCAAGTCAAACGTCTGATAAATTTGAAGAGGACGTCTAAAGTTGGGGCGCCGGAATAAAGGACGTCAAGTAAACGGAATTTTATTGCTAAATAAAACTTTAGGTGTTTCATCGAATAAAGCTTTACAAAAGGTTAAGCATTTATATCATGCAGCTAAAGCTGGACATACAGGTACCCTCGACCCTTTAGCTACAGGAGTTTTGCCAATTTGTTTTGGGGAGGCAACAAAGTTTACTCAGTTTCTTTTGGATGCTGATAAAAAGTATAGTGCGACCGTTAGGTTTGGAATTTCTACCTCCAGCGGCGATGCAGGAGGCAAAATTATCTCTGAATCTGGCGCTATAAATTTAAATATAAAAAAAATAAATAGCACCCTGGCTGGGTTTCGTGGAAAAATTTTTCAGATTCCCTCAATGTATTCGGCACTCAAGCATGAAGGAGTGAGGCTCTATGAGTTCGCTAGAAAGGGTATAAGTGTTGATAGAAAAGCACGAAGTATAGAAATCTATTCATTGGAGATAATTAACTTTCGTCCAGGCAAATTTCCAGAGGCAGATTTAAAGGTCCATTGTAGCAAAGGTACTTATATAAGAAGTTTGGCTGAAGATATTGGTGCATCATTAGGATGCGGCGCTTATATTTCAAATTTACATAGAGATGCTGTTGGAGAATTTAATAATAACGACTCTATTACACAAAAAGAATTAGAGTTCATAAAAAAGTCAGACTTGACGGATGATCTAGATTCCCTTTTAAAACCAATGGATGCTGGGATCCAGCATCTTATGGAGGCAAATTTAACTGAAGATGCAGCTTTTTATTTTTGTCGAGGACAGCCTGTAAAGATACCTCAGACCTTTCGTGAGAGCAAAGAAGGAGATATAGTGCGTGTCTTCCAACAGGAAGGTTTATTTATAGGTGTTGGTGAGATATCAGCTGATGGTAAACTTGCACCAAAGCGATTAATAGTTTGATTTAGTGCAAAATAATTAGTGTACCTGTAAATATGCATGGGTGCCCTTTTTTTTTAAACCGCATATTGGAGGAATGTATGTTAAGTGTAGATGAAAAAAAAGTAATTATTGAAGAAAACTCAGTAACCAAGGGAGACACTGGGTCTCCAGAAGTTCAAATATCTTTGTTAACAGCAAATATAAATAAACTTCAAAATCATTTTGGTGCTCATAAGAAAGATCACCATTCACGACGTGGCTTAATACGTATGGTTAATCAGCGTAGAAAGCTGCTAGATTATTTAAAAATTAAAGATGTTGCTCGATACGTAAAACTTATTAAGAAGCTTGAGTTACGCCGATAGCAATATCTTGGTGTCGTCTGAAGATAACTCATACGATTATAAGGAAGCCAAAGAAATGCCTTTTATGTTATGGCTGATCGAGTTACCTGTAATTCACTCAAAAAAAGAAATTTTTTCAAAAAAGAATTCTATTGAGTGTTTATTGGTAACACGAGCAGTCTATTTTCGGTATTTCAGAGAGCTTTGTGATATGAAAACTATTAGGAAAAAAATAATATGAAACCTGTAATAAAAACATTTCAGTATGGAAATCATACTGTAACACTTGAAACCGGACGTATTGCACGTCAAGCAACTGCTGCAGTTTTATGTACCATGGATAAGACTGCAGTTCTTTGTACAGTTGTTGCAAACAAAGAAGCTAAGGATGGACAAGATTTTTTCCCTCTAGGCGTCCATTACATAGAGAAAGCTTATGCTGCTGGAAAGATCCCTGGAGGGTTTTTCAAACGAGAAGGACGACCTAATGAAAAGGAAACTCTTACATCTCGTTTAATAGATAGACCTATTCGACCACTTTTTCCAGATGGCTTTAGGAATGAGGTACAAGTAGTCTGCACCGTTATTTCTGCAGAAAAAAATATCGATCCAGATATAGTTGCTATGATCGGTGTATCAGCAGCCTTATCGATATCTGGAATACCTTTCAGTGGTCCTATCGGTGGTGCTCGTGTTGGGTATAAGTCAGATGTCGGCTATATGCTAAATCCAACTTACTCCGACTTAACCGAATCAGACTTGGATATGGTTGTAGCAGGCACCCAGGATGCAGTATTGATGGTGGAGTCTGAGGCAAGTGAGCTTCCTGAGGATACTATGTTGGGAGCAGTACTTTTTGCGCACCAAGAAATGCAGGCTGTGATCAAGGTTATTGCCGACTTAGCTGATTCAGTATCTAAACCAAGCTGGGATTGGCAGCCAGCTCCCGAGAATACGGAACTAGCAACAGCATTAAGCGATAGAATTGGTGATGATCTAGATGTGGCTTATCGAACCATAGATAAGCAAGATCGAGTTACTCAGTTAGATGCCCTTCGTACTGATGCAATGAAATTAGTTGGTGAAGTTGAAGGTATTAGTGAAGAGGACATTCGAGATGGCTTTAAGAAACTTGAGAAAAAAATAGTTCGTGGACGTATTACAAGAGGTGAACCTCGAATAGATGGCAGGGATAGCAAAACTGTCAGAGCAATTAATGTAGAAACTAGTTTATTATCAAAAGCACATGGCACAGCTTTATTTACCCGTGGGGAAACCCAAGCTTTAGTTACTACGACTTTGGGGTCTATGAGAGATGTCCAGTTGATTGACGCATTGGAAGGAAAGAGAGAAGACCCTTTTATGCTCCATTATAATTTTCCCCCATACTCTGTTGGAGAGTGTGGTCGTATGGGCTTTACAGGAAGACGTGAAGTTGGTCATGGTAGATTACCTAGACGTGGTATTGCAGCGGTACTGCCTTCAACTGAAGAATTTCCTTATGCGATACGTGTAGTATCTGAGATTACAGAATCTAATGGATCGAGCTCAATGGCTTCGGTATGTGGGGCTAGTCTTGCATTAATGGACGCTGGCGTTCCCCTCAAAGCTCCAGTAGCTGGGATCGCAATGGGTTTAGTTAAAGAAGAGAGTGGATTTGCAATATTAACAGATATCTTAGGTGATGAAGATCATTTGGGTGATATGGATTTTAAGGTTGCAGGAACATCAAATGGCGTTACTGCTTTACAAATGGATATCAAAATAGAGGGCATAACTGAAGAAATTATGGAAGCCGCTCTAGAGCAAGCACTCCATGCTAGACTTCACATTCTGAGTGAAATGAATAAGGTTCTCCCTTCTTCTCGCAAGGAAGTTTCTGAATCCGCACCTCGTTATCACACAATGAAAATAGATGCAGATAAAATACGTGATGTTATTGGAAAGGGTGGGGCCACTATTCGCACCTTAACAGAAGAAACTGGAGCTACTATTGATATAAGTGATGATGGTTCGATCCGCATCTATAGCGATAATTCTGATGGTCTTAATGATGCCATTTTCCGTATTGAGGAGATCACAGCAGAAGCAGAGGTTGGAAAAATCTACAGTGGAACCGTTGCTAGGATTGTTGACTTTGGCGCATTTATCACAATTATGCCGGGAACTGACGGGCTTTTACATATTTCTCAAATTGCACAAGAACGCGTAGAAAAAGTTACTGATTACCTTAAAGAAGGCCAAGAAATAGATGTTAAGGTTCTTGATGTTGACGCGAGAGGTCGTATTAAACTCTCCATGAAAGAAATACAAAAAGAAGAAAATTTAGCTGAAGGCGATGAACAAGAAAATTCTAGTCAATCTGAGAACACTGAATAAATATAAATTTTGTAAGTAATATTAAAAAACGAGGGCTTACCTCGTTTTTTTTTATAAAGTAATTTTTCAGTGAAAAAAAACTGTTTAGCGTTACAATCTTATATATGGATCATTATCGCCCATTTCAATCTCATCAGTTAAAGCAGCAGAAATTTTATATGCGGCTTCTAGTTGGCTGTTTTTTCATGGCAGCCTTAACTGTAATATTAGTTAGCCGATATTATTACCTGCAAGTCATCAATCATGATATCTTCATGACGAAATCAGTAAATAATAGTGTGCTTATTGAGCCAATAACCCCTGCAAGAGGAAACATATACGATCGAAATGGGGTTGAACTAGCAATAAATCGTCCTAGTTTTAATCTTTCAATAGTTAGTGAGAGAACAGTTAATCTGGATTTATTATTATCAAATGTCTCAAATCTGATATCTATATCTGATTTTGAAAAAAAACAATTTTTTAAGAGTCTTAAAAGGAAGCGAAGACCTTTTGAACCAGTTCAATTGAAAGGGGATCTTAGTGAGGAAGAGAGAGCAATATTAGCTGTACATCAATTTGATCTTCGGGGCAGTATGGTTACTGCAAAACTTTTGAGAGAGTATCCATTAGGGTCTAAGACTGCACATATAACAGGTTATGTGGGCGCTATAAACGATGAAGAGCTAAAAACATTAGACCCTCTTTTGTACTCTGGTGCTCTTGTTGTAGGTAAATCTGGAATTGAAAAGAAATACGAACAAAATCTCTTGGGTCAGCTTGGTTATCAGATGGTTGAAGTTAATAGTCTAGGTCGAGTAATGCGAGAGCTCAATAAAGTAGACCCTGTTGATGGTAAAGATTTATATCTATACCTAGATCATCGACTCCAAGAAAAAGCTTATGAGGTTTTAGAGGGAGAAAAAGGATCAGTAGTTCTTATTGAAGTAGATACTGGTGGTATTCTCGCTATGGCTAGTGCTCCAAGTTTTGACCCTAATAAATTTGTTAAAGGCATAAGCCATAAAAACTATAACCTATTGACTAAATCTTCAGAAAAACCTTTATTCGATAGAGCTTTGTTTGGACAGTATCCACCTGGATCAACTATGAAACCAGTATATGGATTGGCTGCACTGAATGAGGGAATAATTGACGAGAAATATAATATATATGATCCGGGGTATTTTCAACTTCCTAATTCAAAACATAAATATCGTGACTGGAAAAGAGGTGGCCATGGGCACAATATTCACTTAAATAACGCCATAATTGAATCGTGTGATACCTTTTTTTATAAATTAAGTACTCTAATGCCCATAAGCATTTTTCACAAATATGGAACTATTTTTGGTATTGGAGAGAAAACAGGAATTGATATGCCTTATGAGAAAAATGGAATCATGCCGTCTAGAGATTGGAAGAAAAGAACTCATAATTTAGTTTGGTATCCTGGCGACTCTGTGAATGCCAGTATAGGCCAGGGCTTCACACTTGCTACACCATTGCAGCTTGCTGTTATGACTGCAGGACTAGCAAATCAGGGAAAAATACCAGTTCCGAGAGTAGTGCGTGACCAAAACTCCCCTTTTTTGGTAAAAAAGAAAGTTGAAATAAAAAAAGAATACTGGAATTACGTAGGAAAAGCTATGAAAGATGTTGTGCATGACCCAAGTGGGACTGCACGAGCGATCAATCAAGGAATTGATTATGAGATATCAGGGAAAACTGGAACTGTTCAAGTTATAGGTATTAAGCAAAAAGAAAGATACGATATTGCTTCAACTGCAAAAAAATCGCGATCACGCTTTATTCATAGCATATGCTCCTAGTGATAAACCCAAAGTTGCAATAGCAATTATCATAGAGAATGGCGGAAGTGGTTCGGCTCGCGCAGCTCTGCTGCAAAAGAGGTTATAGAAACATATATGAATCTTTATTCTATAAATCCAAATGAGGGTAAGAAGCCATGATCACAGTTGATTTCAGAATAAAAAATCTAGGTGTTTTAATGAGTCAAAGTGAGTTTGTTAGGCGAATGAATCAAGGAAACTCAGCTTTCGTTGATACTCGAAATAAGTGGAATAGGTTGCATTTGGACTTATCTATGTTGCTAATCCTTTTAGTCCTGGCGAGCACAGGTTTAGCAGCACTTTATAGTGCTAGCGGACAAAACTTAAATCTCGTTAATTCCCAGCTTATTCGATTTGGCATGGGATTCATCTTGCTATTAACAATAGCGCAAGTCAGTCCTCGATTTTATGAGCGATGGGCATTTGTCCCATATGTTGGCGGAGTTTTTTTATTGTTAGCTATTCCGTTTTTGGGTATTGAGAGAAATGGAGCACAACGTTGGCTAGATATTGGAGTCCAATTTCAGCCATCAGAGGTCTTAAAAGTTTCAATACCTCTATTATTGGCCAGCTATATTTCTAAAAGAGATTACCCTCCAAGCTTTAAAACGGTATTTTTTTCATTACTTCTAGTTGTTATACCGGTCGCTTTGATTGGCTTACAGCCAGACTTAGGCACAGCAATTTTGGTTGGAGTTGCAGGTTTTTCAGTATTATTTCTTGGCGGCCTACCAAGAATTTATTTAATTATATCATCCTGCTTACTTGCAGTTATTATGCCTTTAATGTGGTTTTATGGATTACATGGTTATCAAAGACAGAGAATTATAACTTTGTTTGATCCAGAGTCTGATAAATTTGGAGCAGGATGGAATATCATCCAATCAACTATTGCCATAGGTTCTGGCGGCTTAGGTGGTAAAGGATGGGGTCATGGAACTCAGTCTCAACTTGACTTTCTTCCGGAAAGCCATACAGATTTTATCATTGCTGTATTTGCGGAAGAGTTTGGTTTATTTGGAGTTTTGGGTCTTCTGGCCCTGTATGCTGCTTTAATCGTAAGATGCCTATTAATTACCATTCGATCGCAAACTATATTTGGCAGACTTTTTGCAGGAAGCTATACTTTTCTTTTTTCTTATATGTTTTTGTTAATTTGGGGATGGTATCTGGAATTTTACCAGTTGTTGGAGTGCCTTTGCCCTTTATGAGCTTTGGGGGAACTTCAGTAGTTACTCTAATGTGTGGTTTTGGAATATTAATGGCAATTAGTACAGAACAAAACTTTGAAGAAAGAAGACGCAATGGGTAATTTTAACTGAGCTATATGTTCGCAAATATTATAGGAAAAAACCAAATATGAATATACATAGAAAATTTCTTCTGGTTCTGTTACTTAGCTCATTTATGGGTTTGTCTTCAGCTATTGCTGATTATTCAGAGCATCCAGATGCTCAAAAATTTATTGACAAAATAGAAAACGACTATGATCGCGCGCAGATTTTAACTTTTTTTAAGAGTGCAAATAAACAGCAATCTATAATCAATGCAATGAACCGTCCTGCAGAAAAAGTAAAATCTTGGGCAGATTATAAGAAAATCTTCATTCAGGAAAAAAGGATTAATCAAGGAGTTCAGTTTTGGCTCGAAAATGATGAGATTCTAACTAAAGCATCAAAAAAATATGGTGTTGCTCCAGAGATAATCGTTGCAATTATCGGCGTAGAGACATCCTATGGCCGCAATAAGGGAAGTTATCGTGTTATTGACGCCCTTACGACTCTGTCATTTGATTATCCAAAACGTAGTAAATTCTTTAAAAAACAGTTAAAAAGTTTTTTTTTTGTTATGCAAGGAACAAAATCAAGATCCACTCTCTTTGAAAGGATCATATGCAGGAGCAATGGGTTATGGGCAATTTATACCAAGCAGTTATCGTAGTTTCGCTATTGATTTTGATGGAGATGGATTCTCAGATATATGGAACAACAAAGCTGATGCAATAGGTAGCGTTGCTAATTACTTTTCCCAACATGGATGGCGTTCAGGAGAAAAAATTGTTATCCCTGCAAAGTTTGATAAGTCATATGATGTATCCCTAGTAAACAAGCTAAAACTAGATAAAAACATCGGTAACCTCAAAAAAATAGGGTTTCACCCTTTATATCCCTCATCGGATCAAATTAAAGCGTTACCTTTAATTCTAGAAAATAATGATGGTAAAAATTATTTGCTAGGCCTACACAATTTTTATGTTATAACTCGATATAATCACAGTCATTTATATGCGATGGCAGTTTATGAGCTAAGTAAATTGATTCTAGATCGAGTTAAAAATAATTAAGATATAGCAAAATAGGGTTGTAGTTTAATTAGACAGAGTCAAAACTATAATTGTAAGACACATAATTAATTTTTCTGATAAGAGTTAAGGTCCATGTTAGAATTATTTAAGGTTATACTGAATGTTCTTAGAAGTTTAGAACAGTTTTATGCTTTACTCGACTTAACTAACTTATGAAGTGATCCAATACTATGCGGAAAATAATGCTTACCATCATTTGGCCCTTACTTTTTTTGACAACTTTTGCGTCATCTATACAAAGTAATATATTGATTCCTGCGCCACCAAGTCTTGCAGCAAATGCCTGGATTTTAATGGATGCTAATACAGGCAAAATTTTGATTGAAAACAACGCAGACGAGCAACTTCCACCAGCAAGCCTGACAAAAATTATGACTAGCTATATAGTCGCTAAAGATCTCGAAAATGGCAGAATCAATTTAGACGACAGGGTCCCTATAAGTGTAAAAGCATGGAAAATGGGTGGATCTAGGATGTTTATTCAGGAAGGTACAGAAGTCCTTTTATCTGATTTACTCAAGGGGGTAATTGTATCCTCTGGTAATGACGCCTCTGTAGCACTAGCTGAATATATTGCTGGCAGTGAAAACGCCTTTGCAGATATTATGAATCAACAGGCTTCAATACTTGGAATGTCTGGGACATACTATAGCAATGCAACTGGTTGGCCAGATGATGGGCATCTAACTACTGCAAGAGATTTAGCTCTATTATCACGTGCATTGATAAATGATTATCCCTCTCAATATAGTATTTATGCAGAAAAATATTTTAAATTTAATAATATAGATCAAACAAATCGCAACTCATTACTCTGGCGTGATAGTTCAGTTGATGGTCTTAAAACTGGTCATACCGAGAAAGCTGGCTATTGCCTTGTAGCCTCTGCCACTCGAAAGGGTATGAGGCTCATTTCTGTAGTCATGGGCGCAAAGTCGAAAGCAGCTAGAGCACAAGAATCACAGAAGCTTTTATCATATGGCTTTAGATATTATGAAACAGATAAAATGTATTCTGCTGGTGATGTCGTAAAAAAGATGCACCAGTTTGGTATGGTACAGAAAATAAAGTAAATTTGGTCGTATCCGAGAATGTTTACCTCACAATACCTCAAGGATCAAAAAAAGATCTCGAATCAAAGATAGTTCTGAACGGTATCATTGAAGCGCCGCTGACAGAAACACAAGAGCTTGGAAAGATGTCAGTTTCTCTTGATAAAGATACACTAGCTAAGTTCCCTATTTTTGCTGAGCATGCTGTGGATGAGGCCGGTATTTTTGAAAGATTGTGGGACTCACTTGAAATAATGTTCATGGGTTTTTTTGAGTAATGAGTGATCAAAATGTCTCAGAGTTACCATTTCTTGAAATTTTAAAAGTAAATGACTCTCAACAGGCACCAAAAATTGAGTTTCCTTGCGAGTATCCTGTAAAAATTATAGGCCAATCTGGACCTGAGCTATATAGATTAGTAATTAGGGTTATGGAAACTCATTCACCTGGTTTTGAGCATTCAAAAATTACAGTTAGAAATAGCAAAAATCGAAACTTCCAGGCTATAACTGTTATCATCATTGCGACTGGACCTGATCAATTAGAATCCTTGTTCAGCGATTTAAAAGTTGATCCTTTAGTTAAGATGGTTTTATGACCAATTATTTATGCCTCAGCTACCACTCCCTAATTTAATTATTAGACATCTAGGTTGCTTGAAGTATGAAGATACTTTTAAGCGTATGAAACTATTTACATCGAAGAGAGAGAAAATTACTCCAGATGAAATTTGGTTTTTAGAGCACTTTCCGGTATTTACTCAAGGACAAGCTGGTGACAATAGCTACGTTATTAAGCCGGCAGAAATACCTGTTATAAAGACTGATAGAGGCGGTCATGTTACATATCATGGTCCAGGGCAAATTACTGGTTATGTGCTTATAGATATAGAGCGACTTAGTATTGGCGCCAAAGATCTTGTAAATGTGATTGAAGGTTCAATAATAGAAACCTTAGCATTCTGTGGAATAAGTGGGCAAACTAATATTAAATCCCCCGGCGTGTTTATCGGAAATACTAAAAAAGATTTAGTTGGTGTAAAAAAAATTTCTTCTTTGGGGTTGAGGGTACGTCGTGGTTGCAGTTATCATGGATTTAATTTAAATGTTGACGTGAACCTTGAACCTTGGTCAAGAATAAATCCTTGTGGCTTAAATGTAGAGATGACACAAATTTCCGATATAGCTGAAAAAAAATTTTCTTTAGCAGATATTGCGAACTTCTTGGCAGGCATTCTTGCCAAAAAATTAGGGTATAATAATTATAAGACTGAAACTACCTTAGATTAGCTTGCTGATTTCAGATTTTTGAGACAATGCTAGGCATAACACAAACTAAACTCTTCGAATTTTTTTTGGCGCCAATTTATGACAGACCTCAATATTACCCCCCTCAACGAACAAAACGAATAAAAAAAGGTGAAAAACTTCGAAGCGCCGAAAAAGTAGAGCGCATACCTGTTAAAGTAATCCCCAGTGAAAATATTTTGCGTAAACCAGAATGGATGAGAATCCGAGTCTCCCCTTCACCAAAAGTACAAGCAATTAAAAATATTCTCCGCAAAAATAAGCTGTCCACGGTTTGCGAAGAAGCTGCTTGCCCAAATCTCAGTGAATGTTTTGGTAATGGCACTGCGACATTCATGATTATGGGTGAAATATGTACAAGACGCTGCCCTTTCTGCGATGTCGGTCATGGTAAACCAAATAATCTTGACTTAGATGAGCCAAAAAGTTTAGCTGAAGCTATCCATGAAATGAAATTAAAATATGTTGTAGTTACCTCTGTGGATCGAGATGACCTAAGAGACGGAGGCGCACAACATTTTGCGAATTGTATTAGAGAGTCAAAGAACCTAAGCCCAGAACTTAAAGTTGAGGTGCTTGTTCCTGACTTTCGTGGAAGAATGGAAATAGCACTAGAGATTCTTACTTCAACACCCCCAGATGTTTTTAATCACAATATGGAGACTGTCTCTCGTCTTTATCGTGAGGCTAGACCTGGTGCTAATTACGATTGGTCCCTTAAATTACTGAATGATTATAAATCTTATAATCCTAATATACCGACAAAATCTGGGTTGATGGTAGGGCTGGGCGAAACTAAAGAGGAGTTGATAAAGACGCTAGACGATCTTCAAGCTAATAATGTAGATATGGTCACAATTGGCCAATATCTTCAGCCGTCTAAAAATCATCTGCCCGTGCATCGCTTTGTTCATCCAGATGAATTCGCTGAATATGCAGAATACGGATATCGTATTGGCTTTCAGCATGTGGCTTCTGGTCCATTAGTTAGATCATCTTACCATGCCGATAAACAAGCCAGAGGCGAAAAAATAAACTAAAAAATAATTATAAATTGAAATTTATAATTGCAGGGCCAATTGATGCCAAAAAAAAACTTTTAGATATATTTAATGCAACAGTTTACAGAGATGAAAAGAAAGTGTTCGATAAACTTTCGCTTTCTATAAAATGTGGAGAAAGTGCAGCCATCATTGGCCCTAATGGGGCAGGTAAGAGTACTTTACTTAAGCTTTTATCTCGAGAAATATATCCGATTTCAAAAGAAGGCTCTTTTGTAAAAATTTTAGGAAAACAGCTTCCCACTTTGTGGGACCTTAGAAAAAAATTGGACTAATCTCTGCTGACTTACAAGCTATATTTGTTCCCGATATAAGTGGTTTAGGGTAGTTATTTCTGGGCTGCATAATTCGATCGGCTTGTTTTCTCATCAAGAGATAACCGAATCAGAACTCAAGCGCGGAACAAAAATATTAGAATATTTAGGTATCCGAGATCTAGCTAATTGCCGCTACCGGCAAATGTCAACTGGGCAGCAGCGTATTTGTTTATTAGGACGGGCGCTAATTCATAATCCAGACCATTTAATTTTAGATGAACCAACAAGTGGTTTAGATGTTAGGGCAACTTATCAATACTTGAAAATTATTCGAGAGTTACTTTATAGTGGAAAAACTATTTTATTAGCTACCCACCATATTAATGAAATACCTCCAGAAATTGAGAGAGTAATATTGATTAAGGAGGGTAAAATTTTTGATGATGACAAAAAAGAAATTCTTTTTTACGAATGACAAAATATCTGAGTTTTTTAATATTCCATTAAAGATATCTTGCTCGAACGGATATTATCAGGTGTGTTCTGCAAAAAGATAAAATAAATATGTCGCACCCCCTAGCATAAAAATATAATTTTTAATTGTCATATAAAAACAATAAAGGAAAAGATAAATATGAAGATCGCCAAAGATAGTGTGGTAGCTTTCCATCATAAGATGACTGATGAAAAGGGTGAGGTTGTAGAAAGCTCTCTAGGAGAAGAACCTAGTATTTTTTTGTTCGGACATAAAAATATGATTGAAACTTTAGAGCATTCGATGTCTGGTAAAGAGATGGGCGATAAGTACAGTATTACACTTCAGCCAGATATGGCCTATGGGAGATTAAACCTTAAGAACAGGCTAAGAGTTTCAAGAAAAAGTATTGGACAAGAAGGTAAGCTTCAACCAGGTATGGTAGTACCCTTAAAAACAGTTGAGGGAACTCGCCCAGTAACTGTTGCAAAGGTTGGAAAGTTTAATGTCGATATTGATTTTAACCACCCCTAGCAGGAAAAACTTTAACCTTTGACATAGAAATTATGGAGGTTCGTGAAGCGACATTCGAAGAGCTGAAACAAGGAAAACCTCTTCCTAAAATCACTCACTAGAGTCAGCAGACTAATAAAATTGCAATTGAAGTCCGAGTGTTACTTTACCTTTCCTTTTGCCTGCGTAGCCACTGG
This sequence comes from Cellvibrionales bacterium, assembly GCA_038143955.1. Classification (GTDB taxonomy): domain Bacteria; phylum Pseudomonadota; class Gammaproteobacteria; order Pseudomonadales; family Porticoccaceae; genus Porticoccus. The sequence continues at coordinate 1,016,346 of JAYQMT010000005.1, read as the reverse complement.
CATTTGCATCACCATGCGTATAGTTTAAATTTATATTTGCCTTGCTTCCAGTTAGCACATAATTGGCACCCCACTCTGATGTATCGCTATTTTTACTATCTGTAGGACTGTTTTTCGTATGACGAAAGTATGGTTGAAGTTTTCCAATACCAATAATTTCTGGAATCAAATAACCTGCAGTGATATAAAATGAATCTCCATCAAAAAGACAAAAACATTTTTCTGTTTCATCTTGTGGTCTTCTTGCAAAAGTAAAGTCTGATTCTATTTCTTTATAACCGGCTTCAAAGTTGATTACACCTTTGTTCAACAAAACTTTTTCGGCAAAAATATCAAAAGCATACCCTGAAAAATCCCCTGATTCGGATTTACTCCCTGTACCATCATTTTGTGACTGAAGAGTTATAGCGGCTGTTAAGATATTACCTTGTGATCCATAATAAGTCCCACTTGTGTAGTAGTGTCCAGGTTGAGGCTCTATATTTAAAAAATTATAAGCTAGGCGCCCAGCATATAAAAAATGATTATCAGTATTTCCATAATCATTCTCAAGTCCCTCAAATATACCTAGTAGATATTGAAATCTTTCTTTCGTTCCCCAGAATACTCCTCCTTCACTTCGCCCCAGCTGTCCAGCGGGACCGTCATAATCAGCTGAGAATAAAGGTTGACGATATTGATTCCATGCCAAGCCCGAATATGGGCCATTCAAACCCGGGCGATCAGAGGGTACAAGTGTTCTGCCTAACCATAGATTTGCGGAGCTATTGAATTCAAACTTTAAAAGTGCATCAATAGTCATCATTGAGTCACCTTCATATTTTTCTGTATTAATATTAAATTTAAAATAATCATGAAGCTGACCAGATATATATAAACGCATGCTATTGATTGTGAATTCTGAGCTATCGTCAGCATCACTGTCACGAGAAGCAGTTTGGAGTCTAAGCCCCCTCCCAACGATAACCACATTGTGTCGTTTGCCTTGAGCATAAGCCCTTTTAAAGGCAAACTGGCGAGGGCTGAGGAAGATATAAAAAGAAATAAAAGAATAAATAGTAAAGAGAAATAAAGGTTTTTTGCGATTATTAATGGATACTCTAATTCAGCTCTGGATAACCTCACAATACAAGCTACCTTTTTATTCAACATAATTTTCGATTGTAACACATACTTAGTCTAGTATATTTTTGACATAAGCTTCATGGTCGATCAACCAAAACTTCTTTTTTAATCCACCAGAGTAATGTATCGATTTTCCATCTTCCCTAATAACCCTATGACAGGGGATAATTATACTAATAGGATTCTTGTTTAAAGCGTTGCCAACAGCACGTACAGCATTTGGATTTTTTACAGAATCTGCTATATTTTTGTAAGTGACAAATGAGCCAAAATCAATATTTTGTGTCTCATCCCATATTAAATTTTGAAAATTAGTTCCTTGAATGTCTAAAGGTAACGAAAACTTCTTTCGTTTTCCTAGAAAATACTCAGTTAGTTGTTTTTTGCACTTTAGGATTAGACTGCTTGAAAGAGTAGATTCTTTCTCATCACTGAACATAACTTTTACTATCCCATGACGTGTAGCCTGTATTTTAATTATCCCAATAGGCGTGTCTAAAAAATCAGTATACATGTTGAAGTTAACTATCAACTTTAGGAGTGTTAATAAATCTGATATAAAAATTAAATTCTAGGAGTTGGTCCATACTTTTCGCACTGGCTGACCAAAATCGTCATATATTATTTTTTCTTTAGCCGTGTTTTTAGTTGTTTTTTTTGAGTTTGCTTTTGTTTGTCTTCTTGAGTCAATAGCTGCAATTACCTCTGTCATTGGAGTGCGATCTACTTTTGGCTCATTAAATAATGGAGTTTTTAAACTTGCTTGCGGACTTTCTCGCCCAGTAACGCCTTTATCGATCTGTTGAATGGTTCCTCCTTGACAGGTAAATGCATCTATCTGTCGTTGGAGCTCGTCTCTAAGATCTGCTTTGGAAGGTATTTTGTCCACATTTGCCACCGTATTATATTAAATTCAAGTTTAACACTTATATTGACGCGCGTCAGCACTACCAGTTATTCCAAACAGGTTTACAGGATGATGGGAGCTTAGGGATATGACCAAGTTCAGCCCACGCTTCTCCGGGTCTATGGAAGTCAGATCCACATGATGCGAGTAAATTTTTTTCTAAACATAGGTTAGCCAAATCTTGTGTGATTTCCGGATTTTGATTACCAGAAATAACCTCGATTGCTTGGCCTCCAGCTATTATAAAATCATCTAGTAAATTCTTAAGCTTAGCTCTAGTTAACTTATATTTTTTAGGATGAGCAAGCACTGCAGTACCTCCAGCCTCTTTAATCCATGCAACGATCTGGGGGAGATCTGCCCATAAGCTCTTAATATCGCCAGGCTTTCCTGCACCAAGATACTTCCTAAAAGCTTGATCAATATTATTAACAGCACCAATGTTTACTAAGTATTGCGCAAAGTGGGGACGCCCAATATTTTCACTTTTAGCTATGTTAAATACCCCTTCTAAGGAATCCTTAAATCCTATATCATTTAGTTTCTCAGCAATCATAATTGCTCTTCGTGATCTTGCTTCTTTTTGAAAGTTGACCCCTTCTTTTAAGGCAGCGCTTTCAAGCTGCAGATTTAGTCCGAGAATATGTACATTGATCTTTTTCCAACTTGTGGAAAATTCTACCCCTGGAATAATTTTAATCGTATGATTATTTTTTATATCGATGTATTTAAAGGCCGAGATAGTATCATGATCTGTTATTGCTAGGGTATCTACCCCCATTGTTATAGCTCTATCAATTAGCACTGTAGGGTCAAGCAATCCATCTGAGAAGCTAGTATGTGAATGTAAATCGTATATCATAGAATCAGACATTTTTTTTCCAGTGCATTTAAGAGCTATCATACATATAATTTTAATACTTAAAATTTCGAGCTAATTTGATGCCTAATTTATCTATTGCTGATTTATCGTTAAAGAAAACTAAAGACATAATAGCTCCAATAGATTGGAAAATGCAGCAGGATGTAATCAAACATACCTATCATTATATCCAAATCGGCTCACAATTGTTTAATAAAAAGTTTGATTTGATTCCCGTCCTATTTAACTTGAGCGGAAGAAGCGCAGGTATGTATAGATGGAAGTCTTTGGCTATAAACAAAAAAGATAAGCTAGGGATCATCCGTTATAATCCTTGGATTTTTGCTAAACATTATGAGGAAAACTTTATAACTACTGTTCCCCATGAGGTGGCGCATTATTTAGCTAGATGTATTTATGAAAAAAAATTGAAACCTCATGGCCAGGAATGGAAATCCATTATGCAGCATTTTGGAGCAAACAATGCTGTGACAGTTGATTTTGATATGAGAGGAATACCAACCCGCAGATCTAGAAAATTCATATATCAATGTAACTGTATGACTCACCAATTAGGAATTCGTAGACACAATAAGTGCTCAAATAATCAGGCTAGTTATTTTTGTGCTAAATGCCACGGTAAACTTAACTTCTCTATGGAATATTGATGCTCAAAAATGAAAAAAACTGGTACGTTTACATTATTGTGTCTAGTGACGAATCTCTTTATACGGGAATCACCACTGACGTGGAGCGTCGATTTAAGCAGCATTTGAGTCGTAAAGGAGGAGCTAGATATTTTCATGGTAGAAGGCCAAAAAAAATAGTTTATCTAGAGCATGGGCATGACCGGAGTAGCGCATCTAAACGTGAAGCTGAAATAAAATCTTTAAATAGAAGCCAAAAAATATCAATGATCAGTGACACTAAAAACTAAACGAATATCTACATCAGAATTTTCAATAATATAGAAAATAGAATGTTTCAAATAATTTACTGGTATTCCATCAAGTAATAATATTTTTTATGGAGGTTTTTTTGGACGCATGGGATGTAATAATAATAGGTGCTGGTGCCGCCGGTTTAATGTGCGCCATTACAGCTGGAAAGCGTGGTCGCAGAGTTCTCATTTTAGAAACATCGAACAGGCCCGGTAAAAAAATACTTATGTCTGGCGGTGGTCGTTGTAACTTCACTAATCTTTATATGGATTCAGATAAGTTTTTATCAAACAATTCAAAATTTTGTAAGTCAGCTCTTACTCGTTATACAAATAATGATTTTATAGAATTAGTTAAAAAGTATGACATCAATTATCATGAAAAAGCTTTTGGTCAATTATTTTGCGATAATTCATCAAAAGATATCTTGAATATGTTGCTTGCTGAGGCTAAAAAATCTCAAGTCATAATAAAAACAAACTGTACGATTAAAAAATATGAACATAAAGAGCACTTCATAATTGAAACCTGTAAAGAGAAATTTACAGCTAAGTCACTAGTTATAGCAACCGGCGGGCTCTCTGTGCCAACACTAGGCGGCACTGATTTTGGTTATGAAATAGCAAAAATATTTGGGCATACAATCACTTCACTTCGGCCTGCTTTGGTGCCTTTTGTATTTACAGATAAATTTAAGTTGATATTGAAAAAACTATCTGGGATATCTTTATGTGCTCGTCTTTCCTTACATAAACATGAATTCTATGAAAATATATTATTTACTCATCGCGGCCTAAGTGGGCCAGCAGTACTTCAAATATCTAGCTATTGGAAGGAGGGCGATGAAATAGAAATTAATCTTATGCCTTCAATAGATTGCATGAAGCTTTTATTAGAACAAAAACAAAAACAACCAAAGATACTTTTAAGATCAATTTTATATCCATTTTTACCAAAAAAATTAGTTATAGAGCTTCAAAATATTTGGTGGCCAGAAAGAAAAGAGATACCAATTGCTCAACTCCCAGATCTATTATTAAAAGAGCTTTCTGATAAAATACATAATTGGAAATTAAGGCCATCTGGAACAGAGGGCTATCGCACCGCTGAGGTTACATTGGGAGGAGTGGATACTTCTGATATTTCGTCTAAGACAATGGAAAGTAAAATAAAAAAGGATTTATATTTTATTGGTGAAGTATTGGATGTGACTGGCCATCTTGGAGGCTTTAACTTCCAGTGGGCATGGGCATCTGGCTATGTTGCAGGAGAGGTTGTTTAGATTTTTGATAATCTTCATACTTTGAGAATCAAAAAATATATTTTAAATAATCATTTTTGGATTATAGAATGGATCGAAATGAACTAAATATCCAGACAGCTAAAATTACTTGGAGAGAGTTAGAGGTCTTCTTTGCTAACGGTACAGTCATTTATGTATCCTCTAAATTAGATTTGATCGATGTGGCTTTGGAGATGTCCTTGGATAATAAAATTCAAATTGAAGAATGGATGTCAGATAATATGGTTCATAGAGTAAGTGATCAGCAGGCCCAATTATGGCTTAATGATGAAATAATATTGTGGTCTGTAGTTGTAAAACCTTGGGTTTTAGTGCAACCAATTGAGGATTTTCATTCTTAAGAAAAAAATTAAAATTGATGAAAAGGAATTTTAATCTTGATAAATCTCCTCTCATGTAGGATCCTTCGCAATGTTTTTAAAAACACTAAATGTTTTAATCTAGAATAACAAGAAATTAAAATAAAGGGAGTATAGTCTCATGGCAGGTTTCGACAAGGTGGTTAGCACCTACGAAGAGGCGATGGAAGGGCTCACAGATGGAATGACAGTGATTGCGGGCGGCTTCGGTATCTGCGGTATACCTGAGAATTTGATCAAAGAAATAAAAAAATGGGTACTAAAGAGTTGACGATTATCTCTAATAATTGTGGTTGCGATGGTCTTGGTCTTGGAGTGCTCTTGGATGATCATCAAATTAAGAAAATGGTATCCTCTTACGTGGGAGAGAATAAAATGTTTGAGGAGCAGCTACTTTCGGGAAAATTAGAAGTAGAGTTGACTCCACAGGGTACGTTGGCGGAAAAAATGCGTGCCGGTGGAGCTGGGATACCTGCTTTTTATACTGCTACTGGGTGTGGTACCGATATAGCAAAAGGTAAAGATGTACGTGAATTTGATGGACGCAAGTATATACTTGAAGAGTCTATTACTGGTGACTTCGCAATAGTTAAGGCTTGGAAAGCGGATCGCTTTGGTAATGCTATCTATCGTCACACTGCTATGAATTTTAATCCTATGGCTGCAACAGCTGGAAAAATAACAGTCTTAGAAGTCGAAGAGATTGTTGAGCCAGGTGAACTGGATCCAATGCATGTGCATACTCCTGGGATTTATGTAGATCGTTTAATACAAGGAACGTTTGAGAAACGTATCGAATTGCGTACTGTACGCGAAAACTAATCGGAGAAATAATAATGTCACTTTCTCGAGATCAAATGGCTATTCGAGTTGCTCGTGAGCTCCAGGATGGCTATTACGTTAATTTAGGTATTGGAATACCAACACTTGTTGCAAACCACGTTCCAGATGGAATGGAAGTTATGTTGCAGTCTGAAAATGGTTTGCTTGGCATGGGTCCCTTCCCAACAGAAGATGAAGTTGATGCAGACTTAATTAATGCAGGAAAACAAACAGTAACTACAGCTACTGGTGCATCAATTTTTTCTTCATCTGAATCTTTCGCAATGATAAGAGGCGGTCATGTCGACCTAACGGTCCTAGGTGCTTTTGAGGTTGATTCTTCCGGGAATATCGCTTCATGGATGATTCCTGGAAAGCTTATAAAAGGTATGGGTGGAGCTATGGATCTTGTAGCTGGTGCTGACAACATAGTTGTGATGATGACGCATGCCGATAAGTATGGTAATTCTAAATTGTTATCAAGTTGTTCACTCCCTTTGACTGGAGCAGGATGTATTAAGCAGGTTTTAACTGATCTAGCATATTTGGAAATACGTGAAGGTAAATTTCATCTAATAGAGCGAGCACCAGGGGTATCTGTTGAAGAAATTGTTGAAAAAACTGCTGGTGCTCTGGTTGTCCCACAAAATGTTCCAGAAATGAAGTTTTAGATTTTAATCAATCAGATATCTAGCCTCCTACATTTGGGGACCTTTTTAATTTTTCTTTCTCCCAAGGACTTTTAGCTATTAATTTAGAAAAATAAGATTTTCAACTTATAAAATAAAAATTTTTCTTGACCAAAAATTCATATTGGTCATTTTATGCTGATTTGTTTAGCCTAAAATAGGTACCAATTAGTTTCAGTACCCCCTCTAAGCTATTGTTTGTTAAAGCTCGAAATAGAAAACCAAAGAATATATAGGTCAAAAATTATAAATTTTTTTATAATACAACCTGTAGTGTTTTTTTTCTGAAACAAACACTATATCTTGTATACTTAAAACTGATTATATTGTTTTGATGTTTAAAAATATCATACAAATTATGACTTTTAGTCTATCGCTTTTAATAAAAGCTGAATAGAAAATGTACTAAACAATATCATAAAATACCAGGATAAAGGGAAATCTAAATATTATGTCTATTGAAGCTATACAGACGGGCGATAAATCACAAATTATAGATATCAAACTTCAAGACGCATCGTCAGATATCTGGGATAAAAAATATAGGTTAAAAAACAAACAGGGCGAGCCGGTTGATGAAAATATTGATGAAACCTACAGGCGTGTGGCAAAAGCTCTTTCAGAAGTTGAAGATAAGGGAAAAAGAGAAATTTGGTATGAGCGTTTTTTATGGGCTTTAAGAAATGGTGCAATTCCTGCAGGCAGAATAATATCTAATGCGGGTGCGTTAGAGCATAAACCAGCAACCTCCACGATCAACTGCACTGTTTCTGGAATTGTAGAAGACTCTATGCTGGATATCCTTAACAAAAATGTAGAGGCTGGCCTCACTCTAAAAGCAGGTTGCGGTATTGGCTACGAGTTTTCGACCTTGCGACCAAAAGGCGCATACGTTTCTGGTGCTGGAGCGTATACTTCCGGCCCTCTCTCATTCATGGATATTTTCGATAAAATGTGTTTTACCGTCTCATCTGCGGGTGGACGTCGCGGCGCTCAAATGGCAACCTTCGATGTAAGCCATCCAGATGTAGTAGATTTTATAAAAGCTAAACGAGAAGATGGAAGACTCAGACAGTTCAATATGTCGCTTTTGATAACAGAGGGATTCATGGAGGCCGTCAAAAATGATGAAGACTGGCCGCTGAGTTTCCCTGTATTGCAGAAAGAAGTAGACCAGGGTGAGGTTAGTCTGGAAGATGACAGCTTATTATGGAGAGATTTTCCAACATTAAAAGGATACGCTGCAAATAACGAAGGCTTAATTGCATGCCGTATATATAAGACTGTAAAAGCTAAACATCTATGGAACGTAATAATGACGTCCACATATGATTATGCAGAACCAGGATTTATTTTAATTGATAAGGTAAATCAAGATAATAATAATTGGTTTTGTGAAAATATTCGAGCAACCAACCCTTGTGGTGAGCAACCACTCCCTCCATATGGGAGTTGTTTATTAGGCTCCATTAATCTAACAAAGTTCGTTAAAGATCCTTTCACAAAGAAAGCTAAATTTGATTGGAACGGATATAGAGAAGTAGTTTCTGTATTCACTCGTATGCTCGATAATGTAGTGGAAGTTAATGGCTTGCCACTTGAGGGTCAACGAGAAGCGATTATGAATAAACGTCGCCACGGAATGGGTTTTTTGGGCCTTGGTTCCACTATGACAATGCTTACTATGCCTTATGGATCCGATGAATCACTTGTGTTTACAGAAGAAGTCTCTCGTGAATTAGCCTTAGCTGGTTGGCGTACAGGCTTAAGTTTAGCCAAAGAAAAGGGGCCTGCGCCAATAATGGATGAGGACTTCGAGGTAACTGAGGCAATGCTTCGCAAATGTCCAAAAATGTCTAAAGACGGTATATCTGTAGGGGAAAAATAAAAGGTAGATTGCTTCACGCTCGATACAGTCAATATATGGAAAAGATTGCAAAAATTGATCCAAATCTGGTTGCAGAGCTTGCAGATGTCGGCTGTAGATTTACCCATCATTCGTCTATTGCTCCAACTGGAACTATATCTCTGTCGCTTGCAAACAATGCTAGTAATGGCATCGAGCCGAGTTTCGCACACCATTACTCACGTAACGTAATAAGAGAAGGAAAAAAATCTAAGGAAAAAGTAGATGTTTTTTCTTATGAGCTATTAGCTTATCGTGAGCTAATTAATCAAGCAGCTATGCCTTTTGCAGAAAACGATGCAGAAACTCTCCCTGAGTATTTTGTTTCTAGCGCAGATATTCAGCCAAAGAATCATGTCGACGTTCAAGCAGCGTCACAAAAGTGGATAGATTCTTCAATATCGAAGACTATTAATGTTCCTACCGATTGTGATTTTGAGGATTTCAAAGATATATATCTTTACGCTTACGAAAAAGGATTAAAAGGTTGTACAACATTTCGGTTCAATCCAGAGGCATTTCAGGGTGTACTGGTGACAGAAAAAGATTTAGAAAACACTACTTACCAGTTCAGTCTAGAAGATGGTTCTTCCGTTGAAGTAAAAGGAAATGAAGAGGTTGAGTATGATGGAGAAACACACACTGCTGCAAACTTGTTTGATGCCTTAAAAGAAGGTTATTACGGTAAATTTTAATTGAGTATCCAATATTATGATAAAGTTAGATAAAAAAATTGTAAGCTATAAAGTTTTAACACCATCAAATGACGCAAATTTGCCCGAGGAGCCGACATCAGAAGTTGACTTAGAGCAGGCAATTGAAAAGATGACTGAACACGTAAGTCGTCCTGAAGAATTGCACGGATCGACCTATAAAGTAAAAACACCACAGTCTGAACATGCTTTATATATAACTATTAATGATATTATTCTGAATCCAGGAACGGATAGTGAGCAACGTCGTCCTTTTGAGATTTTTATCAACTCAAAGAATATGGAGCAATTTCAATGGGTCGTAGCACTTACTAGAGTAATTTCAGCTGTCTTCCGAAAAGGCGGAGATTGCACTTTTCTGGCAGAAGAACTGAAAGCTGTATTTGACCCTCAGGGTGGCTATTTCAAGCGTGGCGGGAAATTTATGCCCTCTCTGGTTGCAGAAATTGGTGAAGCTATAGAAGATCATCTAACTAAAATTGGTATGATGAAAGTTGGAGAGATTACAGAAAGTCAGAGAGCAGTTCTTGCCGAAAAAAGGGCGGAGTATGATGCTAGAGAATCTAGACTTTCTGAAAATGGTAAAACAGATGGTGCATTTCCAGCTAGCGCAAGCCTTTGCGGAAAGTGCATGACAAAAGCTGTCATTTTGATGGACGGATGCATGACTTGCTTGAATTGCGGTGATTCAAAATGCGGCTAGTATAGAATATAAAATGTAAGCTTCTGCAGAGTATATCGTAAAGTTTAAAATTAAATTTTCTCACTAGCTTCAGCCCTTCTGGATAAGATATTCAATCTACCGAAGGATGCACACCATTAAAATTATTCTTTATTAATAATATAGTGTAAATTCTAATTATCATGCGTGTCTAGAATATTATGGTTATGTCAAATAACGAAACAATCCAACTCAAGGTTACTCCTCTCAAAGAATTACATGTAGAGTTGGGTGCTCGTATGGTTTCATTCGCTGGTTATGAAATGCCAGTTAATTATCCAGATGGTGTAAAAATAGAACATCTTCATACTAGAAAGAATGCAGGATTATTTGATGTTTCTCATATGGGTCAAATTACAATCACTGGGAATGGAGCAACCCAAGCATTAGAGGCATTAGTCCCTGTTGACTTGGAAGCTCTTAATGTTAATCAGCAAACTTATGCATTATTGACTAATGATCAAGGAGGGATTCTAGACGATTTAATGATTGTGCGCTGGTCAAAAAATTGTTTTTTTCTAGTAGTTAATGCAGATTGCAAAGAGAGAGATTTGAAGCACTTGAGAAATAATTTAAAGGATCTAGATATCGATTGGTTAGATAATCGAGCACTATTAGCTCTCCAAGGTCCTGAAGCAATAAATGTTATGCAGGAACTAGCTCCAGCTCTAAAAGAATTACCATTCATGTCGGGTTGTTGTGTCAATTTAGCTGGAATAGACTGTTATGTTACTCGTTCTGGTTATACAGGAGAGGATGGATTTGAGATTTCAGTTCCTGCGGATTCTGCTACAATCTTAGCTAAGAAATTACTATCTTTTAAGCAGGTAAAAGCCATTGGATTGGGCGCTAGAGACTCTCTAAGATTAGAGGCTGGGCTTTGTCTTTATGGCCACGATATTGATTCAACAACATCACCTGTACAAGCTTCTTTAGTCTGGAGTATTAGTAAATCTCGTCGAATATATGGTAAAAAATATGGGGGTTTTCTTGGTTCCAAGACTATATTGGAGGAACTAGAACAAGGTACCAAAAAAAAACGTATTGGCTTAAAAGTATTAGGAAAAGCACCTATCCGAGAGGGGGCCGAGTTAGTAAATAGTGAAGGCAAGGTAATTGGCATCGTTACTAGTGGTGGGTTTGGGCCAAGTTTGAATGCTCCAATTGCAATAGGGTATGTAGAAATCAAGTACTCTAATATAGGTGAAGAATTAGGAGCACTCGTGCGCGGAAAAGTTCTAGCTGTTTCTGTTCAAAAAATGCCATTTGTTCCAAGACGTTATTTTCGCGGATAAATTTTTTTTAATTAATAAATAGAGATACCATCCCATGAAATCTTTAGTAAATTTATCTAATAACAGTGAATTTATTGGTCGTCATATAGGAGTATGTGATGAAGATAAGACGAAAATGCTTGAAAGTTTAGGCTACGAGTCTATAGATTTATTCATAAGCGCAGTGGTACCAAAAAAATTCTCCTTTCAGAAAGTCTTGATCTAGACGATGCAATTACTGAAACAGAGGCACTAAATAATCTAGGTATCGTTGCCAAAAAAAATAAAGTATTAAAGAGTTTTATTGGACAAGGTTACTACAATACAATTACTCCGAATGTAATATTGCGAAATGTATTTGAAAACCCTGCTTGGTATACCGCTTATACTCCCTATCAACCTGAAATTTCTCAAGGTCGATTAGAGGCTTTATTCAACTTTCAGACAATGATTGTTAGTCTTACAGGTATGGATTTAGCTAGTGCGTCATTATTGGATGAGGGTACTGCAGCAGCTGAAGCAATGACGCTTTGCCGAAGAATGTCTAAATCCAAAGAAGAGATTTTTTTCGTTGATAAGCATTGTTACTCTCAAACAATAGAAGTTATCAAGACGCGTGCAGAACCAATTGGCATTAAAATAGTTGTTGGAGATTTATCAGAGATAGAGAAGTTCAATTTTTTTGGAGTGCTTCTTCAGTGTCCAGGAGAAGATGGAACTATTAGAGACTTCTCTAGAATTACAAATATTGTCCATGATAAGGAGGGATTAGTAGTAATAGCATCAGATATATTGAGTTTATTATTACTGAAAAGTCCTGGAGAAATAGGTGCTGATGTGGCTATAGGCTGCACCCAAAGATTTGGTATACCCCTTGGTTTTGGTGGCCCTCATGCAGCTTATATGGCGACAAGAAATTCATTTAAGCGCTCTCTTCCGGGTCGTCTTGTTGGAGTATCGCTTGATAGCGCGGGTAAGCCAGCATATCGTTTAGCACTACAAACTCGAGAGCAGCATATACGTAGAGAAAAAGCTACTAGCAATATATGTACTGCTCAGGCATTACTTGCGGTTATGGCTAGTATGTACGCAGTATACCATGGCCCAAACGGGCTAAAGCATATCGCAGAAAAAGTACACAACTATACAGCGATTTTAGCTTCCGGACTAAAAAAAATTGGATGTAAGATAGTTAACGAAAGTTTCTTCGATACCCTCACTATTAATACCAGTAAATATACTTCCAAGATCCATAGTTTAGCTGTTAGTAAAGGGTTTAATTTACGTATGATTGATGACTCAAATCTCGGTATTTCACTTGATGAGAGGACATCCTTGGATGATATAGAGAGCCTCTGGCGTTTATTTGACAAAAATACCGATTTGACCATCGATCAAATTAAATTATCAGCGCAAAGCGGCATACCTAAAAGACTTTTACGGGAAGATGAACCTTTAGCTCATCCAGTGTTTAATTCATATCAATCAGAGACAGAAATGTTGCGTTATCTTCGGAAACTTTCAGACAAAGATATAGCACTTGACAGAGCAATGATACCACTTGGTTCGTGCACAATGAAACTTAATGCTACAGCTGAAATGATACCAGTTGGCTGGCCTGAATTTGCAAATATTCATCCTTTTGCTCCGAATGATCAAGTTTCAGGCTATATCGAAATGATTGAAGAAGTTGAGTCAATGCTATGTGTTGTTACCGGTTATGATGCTGTGTCTTTGCAGCCGAATGCTGGATCGCAGGGTGAATATGCCGGGCTACTTGCTATACGCTCGTACCATGCCAGTAGAGGCGAGTCGCATCGTAATGTATGTTTAATACCTAGTTCAGCGCATGGTACAAATCCTGCATCTGCACAAATGTGTGGTATGCGAGTTGTGGTTACTGCTTGTGACGACATGGGAAATGTAGACTTAGATGAACTTCGTTCTAAAGCAGATCTTCATTCAGATAACTTAGCGGCTATTATGATCACCTATCCCTCTACTCACGGAGTATTTGAGGATGGGGTTATCGAGGTATGCAAAATAGTACATCAACACGGTGGGCAAGTTTATATAGACGGCGCTAATTTGAACGCTATGGTTGGGGTTTGCAAACCTGGAGAGTTTGGTGGTGATGTATCCCATCTGAATCTTCATAAAACATTTTGCATTCCTCATGGAGGAGGAGGACCAGGTATTGGTCCAGTTGCAGTTAGACAGCATTTAGCACCATATTTACCAGGAAATAAAAGTCTTGCCAAAAAACCTATCATGAATACAGTTTCTTCGGCCCCATGGGGAAGTGCGAGCATTTTACCAATAACATGGATGTATATGAAGATGATGGGATCTAAGGGTCTGAGGCATGCAACAGAGATAGCTATTTTAAATGCTAATTATATTGCAGGTCGACTCAAAGATGCCTATGAGATTCTATATACAGGGAAGAACGATAGAGTAGCTCATGAATGTATAATAGATTTACGAGCTATTAAAGATAGTGTGGGTGTCACGGTTGACGATATAGCCAAGAGGTTAATAGATTATGGTTTTCATGCTCCTACAATGTCGTTTCCAGTTCCAGGAACTCTGATGATTGAGCCTACCGAAAGTGAATCAAAAAAAAGAAATTGATAGATTTTGTGATGCTATGCTTGAAATTCGGAAAGAGATCGACTCTATACAAAAGGGTGTATACCCTACTGATGATAATCCTTTGTGCCATGCTCCTCATACCGCAGAGATATTAATAACTGATAATTGGAACAGAAGCTATAAAAAGGAGATAGCAGCTTATCCTGTTGCCGCTTTGAAAAATTCAAAATACTGGCCTCCTGTAGGAAGAATTGATAATGTACATGGAGATAAAAATTTGATCTGCTCCTGTTTACCAGTTTCAGAATATGAGTAAATTTCTTTAAGTGCTTAAAAATTTAATAATAATTTGATTAAATTCAACTGATTTTTCAATGTGCAACCAATGGCCAGCCCCATTTATTGTTGTATGCTGAGATTTTGGAAACAGCTGTAATGTATCCTCGAAATATTGTTCTTGAATAAAGTGAGATTTACCACCTTTTATGAACAAAGTGGGTCCTTCAAACGGCTTGCCAGTGACAGACACTGCTAACTTACGTGAATAGTTTGTATTAATGCTCTCCATAAAAACTCTCACATTATATTTCCCGTCTTCTTTTAAAATAAGGTTCTTTAAAAGAAATCCTCTGACAGCTAAATCACTAATATATTTAGATAAAATTTCGTCAGCTTGTTTTCTAGAAGCAGGTCTACTCGAAACTATGGCATTTAAACCATTAATAGCATTGATTTGGATATCAGGTTTATAGTCGATAGGTAAAATATCACCAATAACAATTTTTTCTACTTTATGCGCATAGCTCAATGCTGCCTGCATAGCAATTTTACCACCCATAGAATGTCCAATTAGAGAGGCTTTAGAAAGCCCTAGTTCTTCCATTAACTCAACAATATCAGATGCCATAGAGGGATAATCCATCTTTTGACATATCGGGGATTTACCGTGATTTCGTAGATCTGGAGAAATAACCATATAATTTTTAGATAAAGAGTGACTCAGTCGTCTAAGGTTGTCGCCTGACCCAAATAATCCATGAATTAATATGATTGCTTTACCAGTACCCTGAATAGTATGTTTTAATTTCACAATTATTTTTTTATTATTAGGTTTTTTGAAAAAAATTTAAGTTAAAAATAGAATAATATGATTTTATTTGTTAGATTTTATACCTCCAAGACATATGTACTTTAGCTCCATATAGTCGTCAAGACCATATTTAGATCCCTCTCGACCGTGCCCTGATTGCTTAATTCCACCAAAGGGCGCCATCTCATTTGAAACTAAATTTTCATTGACTCCAAGAATTCCACATTCTATTTGTTCTACCAAACGAGAAATTCTACTTATATCTCGAGTATAGAAATATGCAGCTAGTCCATAATCAGTGTCATTTGCAAGTGATATAGCTTCATCCTCTGTTTCAAACTTCATTAAAGTGGCTACAGGTCCAAAAATTTCTTCTGAAAAAATTCTCATATCCCTTGTAATATTTTCAATAACAGTTGGCTCTATAAAGTTCCTTCCAAGCTCTGAACGATCGCCTCCTATTAGGATATTAGCACCATGAATCACAGCGTCCTCAATAAGATTGCAAACATTACTGGCCGCTGTCTCGGTTATTAGGGGGCCAATAGACACCCCTTTTTTATCACCAAAGCCTAAAGTCATTTTTTTAGCAGATTGAATGAATTTTTTGGAAAACTCATCATAAATATCTGAGTGTATAAGAAATCGATTTGCACATATACAGGTTTGCCCTGCATTTCTAAATTTCGAATTTATAGCTCCTTGTACAGATAAATCAATGTCTGCATCTTTAAATACTATGAACGGAGCATTGCCACCTAGTTCCATAGAAGTTCGTTTTACTGTTATCGAACTAGCTCTCATTAATTTTTTTTCCTATGGCAGTGGAGCCTGTAAAAGAGATTTTTTTTACTAAAGGATTTGAGACAAGCTCGTCACCAATTTCCTCAGGATCTCCAATAACCATATTAAGAAGCCCTTTCGGTATACCTGCACGATCACCCAGCGATACTAAAGCCATCCCTGAAAGAGGGGTTTTATCATCTGGTTTGCACACAACACTGCAACCAGCTGCTAATGCGGGTGCAATTTTTCTCGCTAGCATAGCGAAAGGAAAATTCCAGGGAGTAATGCAGGCTACAATTCCAACGGGGTTTTTAGTCACAAACATTTTTTTATCAGCCGTTTTACCAGGAATCAGATCTCCACAAATGCGTTTTGCTTCTTCTGCAAACCATTCAATATATTTTGCTCCATAATCGATTTCTGCATATGATTCATTTAATGGCTTCCCTTGCTCAGCAGTAATTATTTGAGCTAGATCGTCTCTATTTTCAATAATTAAATTGTACCAACCCCTTATTAGTTTTGAGCGATCATAAGGGGTAACCGTTAACCATAGTTGCTGAGCAATTTTTGCGGATTGAATTGCTTGTTTTGTCTCTTTAGCGCCACATTTTGCTACCTTAATTATTAATTTGTTATTAGCTGGATTAGTTACAGTTAAGGTCTCCCCGTTATATGCGTTGATCCATTTTCCATTAATAAATGCTTTAGCTATGAGTAGGGTTGGATCATTTAAAATTAGTTTCTTATTCATTTATAACCTATTTAGATACGTTGCATCTTTCTTGAGCAAGATGCGTATAAGTCCCGTTTAGTCTAATTTACAGATTGATACTTGCAATAACTTCTTGGGGTCAAGCCGGTCCATTGTTTAAATGCCCTTGTAAATGATCTTGGCTCGGCAAATCCAACCAATTCTGAAACTTCCTCAACAGATAACTTTTCTGAGACAAGTTTATTAATAGCTAGCTCTCGACGCATATCATCTTTTATTTTTTGATAGCTTGTTCCCTCGTCTTTGAGTTTTCTATAGAGCATCAAGCTGCTCATATTTAACTTATTTGCTAAGGTACTAATTTTCGGAAAATATAGTTTTGAGTGGTCTCCATCCGTAATTTCCCTTTCAATTTTCGCTTCTAGGGTAGTTTCATCCCCAGGGATTGCCATAATATTTGCAGGATGATCAGCTAAAAATTTTTTAATCTCTTTGTGTGTTCTTACTAAAGGTTTTTTAAGATACTTTGCGTCGAAAGATATACTATTAGACGATTTCCCAAATGATAAAGTTCCAGGAAACATGATTCTAAGTTCATCAATATAACTTGGCACTTTATGACTGAAGCTAACACTTTTTAGTCGGATTCTCTCTTCAATATACCAGCTTGGAAAGCGATGCCAAATAACTAAAAGATATTGAGCTAGGAAATCATCTGGGTCTAATTCGGGTTGCGCAAAATAGAATCCTAATTCAGCAATGTTCTCTTGATCTATACTTAGATTAATTTCTATTGTGTCAGTTATTAAGCTATAAAAATTAATCATTTTTTCAAGCAAATCACCAAGGGTGTTGCAGTGAATTGAGATTTCACAAAACAACTCAAAAATCCCATATTTGACAGGCTGATTAGTAAAGCCCATAAACTCGTCATCTAACTCCTGTTGCACCGAACGGTAGAGCCGTGCTACTTGATCTCCTTGAATTCTATGCGGCGTTAGCCATATTTTCGCTGGATTGATACCAGCACGAGCTAATAATACCGAGGAATCAAGTTTTCTTTTGCGTATTCCATGAAGACACGAAATAACATGGTGGTGGGCAATTGTGGCGATATACTATTCCTTAAATAATAAAAACTGGTGAGTTTGCTTTTAATAATAAAGATATAATGCCATATTTTTAAAATTTTGTGAAATAATCGGTGAGTTATACAGTTATAATTGGACCTTTAAGATATTGTAGGAGTAATTCATAGTTAGGTTGGTATAATTAAAGTTTTATTCATCAGCGATCAGTTGAGAGTTAAAAAGCAAGGATAGATGTAATGAAAGATAAGTCTAAACCCAGTATTTCTGATTGGGTAGATCTAGCTAAAAAGGAAACCAAAAGCCAAAATCTAGATCATTTGCTTTGGGAAACTCCAGAGGGTATCGATATTAAGCCTTTGTATACCTCTAAAGACACAGATAAGTTAAAAGAGCAAGAGAGCCTTCCAGGATTTATGCCCTACAAGCGCGGCCCAAAAGCAACGATGTACACAGGGCGTCCATGGACTATTCGTCAGTATGCAGGGTTTTCAACTGCAGAAGAATCTAATTCTTTCTACCGTAAAAATTTGAAAGCTGGACAACAAGGATTATCTGTAGCATTTGATCTGCCGACTCATCGGGGGTATGACTCTGATCATGATCGAGTCTGTGGAGATGTTGGAAAAGCAGGAGTCGCTATTGACTCCGTTGAAGATATGAAGATTCTTTTTAAGGATATTCCACTAGATAAGGTTTCGGTGTCCATGACAATGAACGGTGCAGTTCTTCCAGTTATGGCAAACTTTATTGTTACTGCAGAAGAGCAGGGTATTGAACCACAGGCACTGATGGGTACACTGCAAAACGATATCTTGAAGGAGTTTATGGTTCGAAATACATATATTTATCCGCCTGAGCCCTCAATGCGAATTATCTCAGACATAATTGGTTATACCACAGAGTTTATGCCTAAATTTAATTCTATTTCGATTTCCGGATATCATATGCAGGAAGCAGGGGCTACAAATGTTCAGGAGCTTGCTTTTACCATAGCTGACGGAATCGAGTATGTTAGAACAGCAATTAATAGTGGTCTTGACGTAGATAGTTTTGCTCCTAGATTGTCGTTTTTCTTTGCAATCGGTATGAATTTTTTTATGGAGATTGCAAAACTGCGTGCTGCCAGAGTTCTGTGGTCAGAACTGATGAAAGAAAAATTTAATGCAAAAAACGAAAAATCATTAATGCTACGAACACACTGTCAAACCTCTGGTGTAAGCTTAACTAGTAAAGACCCTTACAATAATGTGATGAGAACAACTATTGAGGCAATGTCTGCAATTTTAGGGGGAACTCAATCTTTACATACAAATGCATTTGACGAGGCACTCGGATTACCAACAGATTTTGCAGCTCGTATCGCCAGAAATACTCAACTAGTACTTCAAGAAGAAACAGGCATTACAAAAGTAGTTGATCCACTTGCGGGATCATACTACGTGGAAACGCTGACTAATCAATTAGTAGAAGCTGCACGTGCATTAATTGATGAGGTTGAAGATATGGGTGGAATGACCAAGGCTGTCGAGACAGGTATGCCCAAATTAAGTATTGAAAAGGCTGCCGCATTAAAACAAGCAAGAATTGATCGTGGGGATGAGGTTATAGTTGGAGTTAATAAATTTGAATTAAACGAGGAGCCAGATATTGAAGTTCTAGAGATCGATAATACTAGGGTACGCTCTTCTCAAATAAAAAAACTAAAAAAATTCGCAAGGAACGTGATGATGTTTTGTGTCAAAATGCTTTAGATGCTCTCACTGATTCTGCAAATACAGGACAAGGAAACTTGCTAGCTTTAGCTGTAGATGCAGCTAGAGTCCGAGCAACCGTCGGAGAAATTTCATTTGCGCTAGAAAAAGAATGGGGTAGACATCAGGCTGTGACAAAAACTATTAGCGGTGTATATGGTTCTGCTTATGAAGGAGACGAGGAGTTCTTTGATATACAGAACAAGGTGAAAGAGTTTGCTTCAGTAACGGGAAGAAGACCTCGAATGTTGGTCGCCAAAATGGGCCAAGATGGACATGATAGGGGAGCTAAGGTTATCGCGACAGCTTTTGCAGATATTGGTTTTGATGTAGATATTAGCCCTATGTTTCAAACACCTTCAGAGGCAGCCCGCATGGCTATTGAAAATGATGTACACATTGTCGGTGTTTCTTCTCAGGCTGCAGGACATAAAACCCTTGTACCTCAACTTATTGAGGCTTTGACTCAAGATGGAGCAATGGATATTAAAGTTATATGCGGTGGTGTGATTCCTCCAAAGGATTATCAGGATCTATATGATGCTGGAGTAATAGCGATTTATGGTCCAGGTACCAACATACCAAAAGCAGCTGCAGAAATATTAGATCTTCTAAGTAAAGATTCTGACGATAAAAATAGGGAACTGTGATGCAAGAAGTTATTGAGCACTTAGCAAAAAAACGAAAAGAAGCAAGTCTAGGTGGAGGACAAAAGCGCATTGACGCGCAACATAAAAAAGGGAAGTTAACCGCGAGAGAAAGAATTGAGATTTTGGTAGACAACGATACTTTTGAGGAGTGGGATACTTTTGTAGAACATCGCTGTACAGATTTTGATATTGATAAGGAGCATATTCCTGGTGATGGAGTGGTAACAGGATATGGGACTATTAATGGTAGATTAGTATTTCTTTATAGCCAAGATTTTACAGTTTTTGGGGGCTCTTTGTCTGAAACACATGCTGAAAAAATCTGTAAAATTATGAAGCAAGCAATGAAGGTTGGTGCACCAGTTATTGGTTTAAACGATTCTGGAGGTGCTCGAATCCAAGAGGGAGTAGCCTCACTTGGTGGTTATGCTGATGTATTTCAACAAAACGTCATGGCTTCAGGCGTTATACCACAAATTTCCATGATAATGGGACCATGTGCTGGTGGCGCTGTCTATTCTCCTGCGATAACTGATTTTATATTTATGGTCAAGAATAGCTCTTATATGTTCGTAACAGGCCCTGAAGTTGTAAAAACTGTTACACACGAGGAAATTACAGCTGAAGAATTAGGTGGTGCAATTACACACTCTAGCAAATCTGGTGTTGCAGATTTGGCTTTTGAGACCGATATAGATGCTTTGCTTAATCTGAGAGACTTCATCTCTTTTTTGCCAGCCAACAATCAAGAAAAACCACCAATTTTGCCAACTAATGATCCATCTGATCGGATTGAAATTTCTCTCGATTCTTTAATTCCAGACGACCCCAATAAACCATACAATATGAAAGAGTTAATAGTAAAAGTTGCTGATGAAAGGAATTTTTTTGAAATACAACCGGATTTTGCCGCAAATTTGATCGTCGGATTTATCCGAATCGATGGTTCTTCAGTGGGCGTAATTGCAAACCAGCCCCTTGTTTTAGCAGGCTGTCTTGATATCAATGCATCAACAAAAGGTGCACGTTTTATTCGATTTTGCGATGCGTTTAATATACCTGTTTTGACATTTGTAGATGTGCCTGGCTTCATGCCTGGAACCAGCCAAGAGTACGGAGGCATTATCAAACACGGAGCTAGGCTTTTGTATGCTTATGCTGAATGTACTGTGCCAAAGGTTACCGTAATAACTCGAAAAGCATATGGCGGAGCTTATGATGTCATGTCCTCGAAACACTTAAGAGGCGATGTAAATTTTGCTTGGCCCTCTGCAGAAATTGCTGTGATGGGGCCTAAAGGTGCAGTAGAGATAATATTCAGGAGTGATATTGGGAACCCAGAAAAAATTAAGGCAAGAGAAATAGAGTATCGAGAGAAATTTGCGAACCCATATATAGCTGGAAAGCGTGGATATATCGATGACGTTATAACACCTAGCACCACAAGAAAAAGAGTTTCGCGCTCGTTATCAATGCTCAGTAACAAAGATATAGAAAACCCTTGGCGCAAACATGGAAATATTCCCCTATAAAGAATTATACTTCCTTATAGTTTTTGTTAATTTATGATTAGA
The DNA here is from genome assembly GCA_038143955.1 of Cellvibrionales bacterium. Lineage (GTDB taxonomy): Bacteria > Pseudomonadota > Gammaproteobacteria > Pseudomonadales > Porticoccaceae > Porticoccus. The sequence continues at coordinate 994,472 of JAYQMT010000005.1, read as the reverse complement.
AGATTAAGTATGTTTAAAAAGATTCTTGTAGCAAACCGAGGCGAGATAGCTTGCCGTATATTCAGAACAGCTAAAAAGATGGGGATATCTACTGTAGCTGTTTATTCAGATGCGGATAAAGATGCTCTGCATGTTCGCATGGCAGACGAATCTGTATATATAGGACCGTCCCCATCCGTTGAGAGTTACCTAATTATAGAGAAGATCTTAGATGCATGTAAGACCAGTGGTGCGGATGCAGTGCACCCGGGATATGGGTTTCTATCTGAAAATAAAAAATTCTGTGAATGTTTAAATGCACAAGGCATAACTTTCATAGGTCCAGGTTTAAAAGCTATAGACTCTATGGGAGATAAAATCACCTCTAAGCTAATTGCTTTAAATGCAGGGGTAAATACAGTACCAGGATATGATGGCATCATCAAAGATTCCGATGAGGCTATAAAAATCGCAAAAGATATTGGATACCCAATTATGCTTAAAGCCACTGCTGGTGGTGGTGGAAAAGGTATGCGCATCGCATGGAATGAAAAAGAATGCCAAGAAGGTTTCATCCGTGCAACTAATGAGTCTATTTCTAGTTTTGGAGATGGAAGAATCTTCATAGAAAAATATATTCAAGATCCACGGCATATCGAAATACAAATAATGGCAGATAGCCATGGAAATATAGTTTATTTAGGCGAACGTGAATGTTCAATTCAGCGCCGACATCAGAAAGTAATCGAAGAAGCACCCTCACCTTTTTTGACGAAAATAGATAGAGAAAAAATGGGTGAACAAGCTATATTATTGGCAAAAGCTGTAGAATATCAGTCTGCAGGCACAGTAGAATTTATTGTAGATTCAAATAAGGATTTCTATTTTTTAGAGATGAATACTAGATTACAAGTCGAGCATCCAGTTACAGAGATGGTGACCGGTCTAGACTTAGTTGAATTGATGATCAGGGTTGCTGCAGGTCAAAAGTTACCTTTGTTACAAAAAGATATTCAGCTGCGAGGCTGGGCTATTGAGACTAGAATTTATGCAGAGGATCCATTTCAGGGTTTCCTGCCTTCTGTAGGCAGAATGGAGCGTTATATAGAGCCAACTGGTGATGGAATTAGGATAGATTCAGGAATTTTTGAGGGTGGAGAAGTTCCAATATTCTATGATCCGATGATTTCAAAATTGATTACTTATGGTTCCGATAGGAACGATGCCATTAAAAAAATGAGTAATGCATTAGATTCCTACTACATTCGTGGAGTAAAAAATAATATCAGTTTTTTAAATGCTCTTATAAATCATCCACGCTTTATATCAGGAGACCTTACAACAAATTTCATTAATGAGGAATACCCAGAGGGATTTAGTACTAATGTTTTATCCCAGGCTGATATGGCAGTTTTTGTAGTTACTGCCGCGGTTATACATGTGATAAAAAGTAATAGATATTCCTTGATTTCCGATCAATTAGTTGGTCAAGAATATAACCCACAAGAGAAGCTTGTTGTTATTACAAATAACGGGGCTCAAGAATATCAGGTATTGGTAAGTGGCTTAGACCAGTCCTATACAGTTGATTTGGATGGACAGTCATTCATCTTTGAAACAGACTGGTGTATTGGTGAGCCGTTATTAAGAGTCAATATAAATGGTAGAGTGGTTATATCGCAGGTTGATCTGATGGGCCAGCATATTCACATATTTCATCAAGGTTCAAAAAAGAGGTTCTTGTTGTTTCTCCTAGGCTAGCAGAGCTTAATAAATATATGCTAATAAAAGAGAAACCAGATACATCCAAGCTATTAGTTTCTCCAATGCCTGGTTTGCTTGTAAAGTTATCAGTCAAAGTTGGAGATACTGTTAAGTCAGGTCAGGATATAGCAGTTATCGAAGCTATGAAAATGGAAAATAATTTGTGTGCAACCAATGATGGAGTTGTTTTAAATATTCCAGTTAATGAGGGAGATAGTCTGGCAGTTGGAGAACTAATAGTTGAATTTGAATAAAAAATTGATAAAAAATAGTTCTACTTTTTTAATTTTAAGGGGCAAGAGTATTGCAATTTGATTGTCATGAATTGGCAAAAAATATCCGACTTGGTGATCGTCGAGCTCTCTCGAAAGGCATCACCATAGTCGAATCAGCTCTGCCAACTCATCAAGAAAATGCATCGGAACTTTTAGAGATGTTGATGCCTTATACCGGTGGATCCATCAGAATTGGGGTTTCTGGAGCACCGGGTGTTGGAAAATCAACATTTATTGAATCTTTTGGTGGTCATGTCATAAATCAAGGACATAAGGTTGCTGTGCTGGCTGTCGACCCAACCTCTTCAGTAAGTGGTGGCTCCATATTGGGAGATAAAACTCGTATGGAATCCTTATCACGGGAAAATGACGCATATATCAGACCTTCCCCTGCAGGAAAAACACTGGGAGGCGTTACTCGTAGGACACGAGAAACATTGTTACTTTGCGAGGCAGCCGGCTTCGATGTAATTTTTGTAGAAACGGTTGGAGTAGGGCAATCAGAAACGGCTGTTTCAGAAATGACAGATATGTTTCTATTATTAATACCTCCTGGAGGTGGCGACGAACTTCAGGGAATTAAGCGCGGCATCATGGAACTCGCCGATCTTGTATTGGTAAATAAGTCTGACGGCGACCAGCTTGCAGTAGCATCACGTACAGCCGCTGATTATCAGACGGCCCTTCAATTTTTACATAGTCGAAGCTTAAACTGGAAGGCAAAAGTGCAAACGATGTCTGCTCTTACTGGTCAAGATATTGATTTAGTGTGGCAATTGATCATTGATTACCGTAATTTATTGGATACGGCTGGTGAAATTTCTTCTCGTCGAATTGCGCAATCATCTGCATGGATGTGGAATGAAATATCCGAGGGCCTCCTAGAAGAACTGAAACAGAGTGAATTAATAATGAGCCATATAGACAGCATAGAAAATGAAGTAAAAAATGGCAACCTTCCTCCAACAGTTGCCGCAAGAAAATTAATAAAAAAATTTAAGAAATAATAAAAAAATTTATCTAATGAAAGGGATGTATTATGATCGGAAATCTTAACCATATAGCTATTGTAGTTCCCGATCTAAAAAAGGCTGTAGAGATTTATAATGTTGCCCTTGGGGCAAAGGTATCGGATCCAGTTGATATTCCTGATCACGGTGTACGTGTAATTTTTGTAGAGCTAGATAACACTAAAATAGAATTATTGCTCCCAATAGGAAAAAATTCTCCAGTTGCAAGTTATTTAGAACGCAATCCTAATGGGGGCATACATCACATTTGTTATAGCGTTGAGGATATTTTGAATGCAAAAGACAGATGTATTGCGCAAGGGTTAACTATTATCGGAACTGGAGAGCCTCAAATTGGAGCACACGGTAAACCAGTTTTATTTCTTCATCCTAAGAATTTGTGCGGCACTCTTGTCGAACTAGAGCAAACTTAAACTTATAGCTATTTGATAGATATGATTAATTGGCTTTTTCTGTACGATAGTATTTCATTAATATTTCAGCAACTTCTGGTCTAGAAAACTCTGGAGGAGGAGCGATCCCTTCATTTAACATTTGTCGGACCTTTGTTCCTGAAAGTATTATAAAGTCTTCTTTCGTATGATTTTCTACTTCATTCATCATTACTACTTTACTTAATTTTTTTGAGTATGCAGTGTGATCAGCAGGAAAGATTTTTATTTTTAGAGACCCCTCTGGAACCCTGTTATCAAAAATTTCTTGGGCATCAAATGCTCCATAATAGTCACCTACACCAGCATGATCTCTGCCAACAATTAAATGCGTAGCACCCATATTCTGTCTAAAAATAGCATGTAAGATAGCTTCTCTAGGTCCAGCATATAGCATATCAAAACCATACCCATTGACCATAACTGAATTTTCAGGAAAATATAATTCTACCATTTTTCTGATACAGGCATCTCGAACAGGGGCTGGTATATCCCCTTTTTTAGTTTTCCCAATAACATATGGACAACTACTCCGTCTGCATTAAGTCGCTCCATAGCCATATGACATAGCTCTTCGTGAGCCCTATGCATCGGATTTCTTGTTTGGAAAGCGACAACATTTTTCCAGCCTCGGTTTTTAATTTCATCCCGAATTTGCTGCGCAGTTTTGAAAGTATCTGGAAACTCATTTTTTAAAATAACTAAAATTTAATACCTCAATTTTACCTGAAATTAAATAGTTTCCTAAGCCGTAAAATGTAGCCACTCCCGGATGTGAGATATCAATTGTACCAAAAACTTCTTTCACTATAATTTGTATCTGCTCATCAGTAACTAGCTCAATATTTTCTATATCCATTATAGCTATTATTGGGTTATCAGTGATATTTGGGTCTCTTAAAGCGATACGTTTTTTACCATTGAGGCCGCTGGTATCCTTAGTGATATTTATTATTGGGATTGGCCAAAACAATCCATTCTTCATATGTAGATTTTTTGAGACACTGATTGTTTCCTCAAGATCCATATAGCCAGTAAGAGGATTAAAATAGCCTGCACCCAGCATCATCGCGTTGGCTGCAGCGGCAGAATTAAGAAGCAATGAAGGTAAAGTGGCACCCTCTTCCTGAAGTTCTCTATTTCGTATCGTATCGCTTACAAGCAGGGGGTTTAGTTTTTCTGAGCCATGAGGCTTAATCACTTTCTACTCTCCTCGGAGTATTTGTTAAATAACAAAGATTTTAAGCATAGTTATATATGCGTTTACCAAGTTATGGGAAGTATGTTAAAGAGACAACTTCTTTTAAAGTTACTATTTTGGTTAATATTTTCAAAGAACGCATGATAGCCATAATTACTCTTTTTTTCCAGAAATAAGAAGGGCGGTTAGTTATTACAAATTTTTTCTAATAAAAATAACAAGCCCAACCCCAAAAAGTTTATATAATTGTATATAAAATAGTAAAACAGCGTTCACGGTTTAGGATTATATCGGTATAATAAAAATCTGAGTTTATAGTCCTATTTACCAGTAATAAAATGGAGAAGAAAATGAGTCAATACAGAAAGATAGGTTTGGTTGTTTCAGTAATGATAATTTTCTTGGGCATTGCAGGTTGCGGTTCAAACGAAAAAGAATTGATACTTACCCCACAACAAGAAATAGACATTGCTGAACGACTTACTCCTATTGGTACTGTAGTTTTAAAAAGGATATAGCTGAAACATTATCAGCGGTTGCAAGCGCTCCATCTTCTCTAAAAGTAGAGCTTTCTGAAGGCTCAGCACATATTGTAAAAATGTTAAATTCTGGCGCAGGTGGAAATATGATTTTTGAGCCTGCTGTTATCAAGGTTTCAAAAGGAGATACTATACATTTCAAGGCAACAGATATGTCTCATAACGCAGTTTCTATAGATGGCATGATTCCCAGTGGTGCCAACAGTTGGGCTGGTGAATTAAATCAGGATATCAGTGTTACCTTAGACACAGAAGGAGTCTATGTATATCAATGTGATCCCCACGCGATGATGGCAATGGTTGGAGTTATTCAAGTTGGCGAAGCGGTTAATCTTAATGAGGTGAAAGATTTAGCAAGTAAACAAAAATCGACCTTTATTATGAATTCAAATAGACTAGATACATATTTATCGCAGCTCTAGAAATAACTTACTAAATCTGAAAAGAGTTCTAGAATTCAAATAATCTATTACTTGATTGCTAAAAAACCCTCGAAACATAGATACTTTTGAACGGTATTAATGTCAACAAATCCTGCTCTTCTCAGCATATCCAAATTGCCTTGTGTCGAAAATGGCTCCAAAACACCTTTAAGGCTCCTAGATTTATTAATTATTTCGTCAGGGGTATAACCTGCGCGAAGTTTATAATCATTATATAAAGCGGTTATGATATCCTGAAATCTAGCGTCAGCTCCACGCACTTTCTCAAATAAAAATAGAGCTCCGCCCCAATTCAGTTTCTCATAAATTGAATTAATTATATTCTGGCGCACCGAGGTTTTTATAAACTGAACAGTGTAATAACATATAATTAAATCAGCTTCATGCATATCTAGCTCTATGACATCTTCAGCAAGAAAAGATGCGTTCAAGCCTTGCACCTTAGCAAGTTTAGCGTCTGCTTTTTTTATCATATCCTTTTCTATATCTATACCGATAAAATGAGCTTCCGGTTTATTCTGATGATGGGTTGCAAGTTTCAGTGTGAGCGTCCCTGTGGAACAGCCTATTTCATAACAAAGTGATTTTGGTTTAATAAAAAAATCACTCATATCACATATAAGATCATGCCCTTCTTTGTAAAGGGGGACTGATTTTGAGATATGGGCATCAAACGCATTAACTAGTTCACCATTAAATTTCCAGTTAGCTCTTTCCGCAGACACAACATCAGTATTTTTTTTCATATACCAACCCCTATAAGCTAAAATTTATTTAAATAATTTGCCTAGCTCATATGATAACATTATATATCTAATGCTCTTTGCTAATGTAAAAGATAAAATGTATTTATGACATTACCAAAGAGAGTAAAAATTGTTGAAGTTAGCCCAAGAGACGGGCTTCAAAATGAAATCCAGTTGGTTTCTGCGGATTTGAAAATAGAGTTCATTAATCTTTTAGTTGCAGCTGGTGTTTCCTTTATAGAGGCTGGAAGTTTCGTTAATCCTAGATGGGTACCACAAATGGCAAATACCGATACTGTATTTGCTAGAATCAAAGGTGTAAAAAACGTTAATTTTTCAGCATTAGTTCCAAATTTAAGAGGATTTGAACGAGCCATAGAAGCTGGCGTTAAAGAGATTTCGATTTTCACCTCAGCTTCAGAATCTTTCAGTAAAAAAAATACTAATTGTTCGATTCAAGAGAGCTTAGCGCGTTTTGTGCCTGTTCTTAAATTAGCTGCTGATAAAAAAATACCAACACGCGCCTATATTTCTTGTATAGCAGGATGCCCTTATGAAGGAGCTATAAGCCCAACCAAAGTGGCAGTTTTGGCGAATGAACTTTATCAAATGGGTTGCTATGAAGTTTCTTTAGCTGATACTACTGGTGTTGGTACACCAGGTATTATTTGTCAGGTTATAGAAAAAGTATCAGCAAAGGTTCCTCTTAATAGTATTGCTGGCCATTTTCATGATACTTACAGTCAGGCATTAGTAAATATTTATGCTGCTCTATCGATGGGCGTATCTATTTTTGATAGCTCTGTTTCTGGTTTGGGTGGTTGCCCATATGTAAAAAACTCTGATACATATAAAGCTCCTGGAAATGTTGCAACTGAAGATCTAATTTATATGCTTAATGGTCTTAATATAAAGCATGAGATTAACTTAAATGGATTGATAAAAGCAGGACTTTTCATCTCAAAAAAATTAGGAAAAAAGAGTGGATCAAAAGTTTCTGCAGCATTTACTTGAAAAGATAATGCGTTTTATTGTATTTTGCAGCATTGAAATGATTCTTACATATAATAAGTGAATTAGAGACTTGATATGAATTTTCCATCTGAAGACAAAGAAAAACAAAATCAGTTACAAAATCTCAAGCAAATCTCAGTTAATGATGAGATTATTACTCCTGATCAAATTATTCACGAGATGCAACACCATGAATCTAGTTCACAAGATGAGATTATCAAAAAGTCATCTGAAGTATTGATAATCCAGTTATTATTGTTACAAAAAGCCAAGGAATTGGGATTAGATGTAGATTTATCACCGGATAGTAATGTTGCAATTGAAGAAACAATAATTTCAAGGTTAATAGCAAAAGAGGTTGCAAGATCAGATGAAATTACCGAGGAAGACTGTCAAAAATATTATGATCTTCATACCAATGATTTTTTAACTAAAGAGATGTTAGAGCTGAAACATATTTTGATAAGTGTTACTTCGAAGGATAAAAATAGCAAAAGCGAAGCAAAAAAATTAGCTATGTCCATCATAGAAAACCTTAAAGAATCTATCGATAAATTTGATTTTTTAGTTAATGAGCACTCCCAGTGTCCCTCGAAGAATTCTGGTGGTTCTCTTGGAAGAGTTGCTCGAGGTCAATTCCCCCCAAATTTCGAAAAAGAAGTATTTGATCTTGATAAAGGGCTACATGACAAGCCCATTAAATCTGATTTTGGTTACCACATAGTTTTAGTTGAAAAAGATTACCACCACAGCAACTTGAATTTGAACAAGTGAAGGGGGATATCGCTGATATGTTAATCGAGATTGGACATCGTATTGAGTTGTCAAAATATACGCATCAATTAATTAAAGATGCAAATATAAAAGGGGTAGATTTCGAAGTTGGCTCAGTTAGTTAGTCATTCAAAAAATCGGATAGAGCAGATTAATTGACGTCATTAAATATCGCGACCTAATATTTCGATTTGCTGACCAGTTAGTTTTCTGCATGTTTGATTAAGTTCTTCTACTCTAAATAGTAAGCTTTTTTCGCTTGGTGGTGATAAAGTTATCCCGTCTAATGATTCATGGTCTTTAGTTTTTCTATCAAGCAATATTTCATCATCCACTGCTTGGTCAAGCATAGATTGAAGTGAGTTCAAATGATCTTCTCGAGCTGATTCTTGTAATAATTGAGATTTAAAATTTTTATATTCTACAGTGAGTATAGCGCTAGATAATTCTAACTTTATACCATGAGCGTCCAATAATTTTTCCCCTAATCGATGTATTACTGAAGAACAACATAAAGCCCTCAGAGGATGCTCATCAGTATTGTTATAACCTTTAAAATTTAGGTATATACAACGCTGGCCTGCATTGAGCCTATCGGCACCATATATATCAGCAGCATCGTTTATTAAAACATCAAATTGATACATTAATGATTCAAGATGTTCAGGATTGACTCTTGTTTTTAAAATAGTTAAGTTTTTACATTCAATAGCTAGAATTGTTGACTCTTCGTATTGCTCTTCTGTTTCAGACGGTTGGCAACCAATTCTTGAGGATATTAAAGGCTTAAGCCTGTTTTCCAGCATACTCAATTCATCTGTGACCTCATCACCATCGCTAGGGAGTTGCTCAATAATATGATTGAGTCTAAGCGAAAGAATTTTACCTGATTTTACCGACGCATATATTAGTATTGAAAATATACCAGCAAATAATACGGCGATCGTTATATTAATAGCTCGAAAGTTGTTTATAAAAAAACCATCATAAAATCGAATTAGTCCATACCCTACAATTTGATTTTCAATAGTTATAGGGCTGGTGTATCTACTCCCTAAATTATCCGGTATATTTTTTTTAATGACCCCTTTAGCTTTAGCCAAAATCTTTTTTGATGCATCATATACTGCAACGTAACCTACACCATCAATTGCTAACATGTCGTCTAGTTCTATTTGGAGACTTAATATATATTTATTTATTTTTTAGGTTTTAGATGCTTTCGCTAGCTGTAGACCTAATGTATTACCTAAATACTTCTCTTGTTTGTCGGCAACTACAGATATCTGTTGATTTATAATTAGCGCACCTAGAGTACCAATGAATATTGCAAATGATATAGCAAGTACGGGTAATGTTTTTGCGTAAGATTTTTTATTCTTGCCCATCACCGGTAATTCCCATAAGGTTAGTTTTATAGATTTATGTTAACTTAACGTACTCTTTTCTATAATACCTGATATGGGATGCGCTTGCGTCTATAGATTTTCATTGCTTATACTGGATTAATTGTGAGAAAAATTTTACTTATTAGTATATCAGGTGCAGATAAACCTGGGATAACAGAAGCTGTCTCCGAGGTTCTTATGCGTCATGAATGTGATATTTTAGATATAAGCCAGTCTGTGATTCACGATAATTTAAATCTTGGGTTATTGGCAAGAACACCAACAGTATGTGAATTGGATTATATAAAAAGTGAGATTTTACCTTCCATTGATGCTTTTGCGGTGAAAGTGCGTTTTCAGGAAATTAGCGAGAAAAGTTATTCTCACTGGGTAGAACAACAAGGTAAACCTCGTCATATTGTTACGCTTCTTTCAAGAAGAGTTACTGCTGAGCATATAGCTAAAGTTTCTGCAGTCACAGTAAAACATCAGCTTAATATCGATAAAATCACCCGACTTTCTGGAAGAGTGCCTTTGGATCGTATGGAAAATAGCATTAGATCTTGCGTAGAGTTATCTTTGCGCGGAGTGCCTAGTCAGCTAGATAAATTTCGATCCTCACTATTAGAGATGTCAAGTGAAATGGAAGTTGATATAGCTTATCAGGAGGATAATATTTTTCGCCGTAATCGACGTGTTGTCGTATTTGACATGGACTCAACTCTAATTGACTCTGAGGTTATAGACGAGCTTGCAAAAGAAACTGAAGCTGGAGACAAGGTTTCTGAAATCACAGCAGCAGCAATGCGTGGCGACATAGATTTTAAAGAAAGCTTTGGTCAACGTCTCCGATTTCTTGAGGGGTTGGATGAGTCTATCCTCGAAAAAGTTTTTCACCGTTTAAATCTTACTGAGGGAGCAGAAGATTTAATGTCTACACTCAAACTATTAGGTTATAAAACTGCAATTCTTTCAGGTGGGTTCGATTATTTTGCTTCTCGAATTCAAAAAAAATTGGGAATTGACTATGTTTATGCAAATAAACTTGAAATACTCGATGGGAAGGTGACTGGTAACATCTCTGGAACAATTGTTGATGGAGAAAGAAAAGCGATATTGCTACAAGAAATTGCGGATGGTGAAAATGTATGCTTGGAGCAAGTTATAGCAGTAGGAGATGGTGCAAATGATCTTCCGATGCTGAGTATAGCTGGTTTAGGGATTGCCTTCAGAGCAAAACCTTTAGTAAAAGCAACAGCCAAACAATCTATATCTAAGGTAGGCTTAGATGGAATTCTTTATCTAATGGGTATCAGCGACAGAGACACTTCACGTCGGATATAGTTTTTAAATAAATTTATGTCAATCATCTAGGACAGCGGCACTTTGCTAGGCATTCCTGCTATTTCTCGAACCAGCTTCGGTACTAAATATCCAGGAAGTTTTGCTGTGAGACCAACCAGCAATTTTTTGGCTATCTCATCACTTACTTCAAAGTGTGAGGCACCCTCAACCTTATCTAGCTGATGTATGTAGTAAGGTAGAACTTTCATCTGATAAAGTCTTTCACTCAGTTCTTGCAGAGTGTCAATAGAATCATTGATGCCGGCAAGCAAAACTGTTTGATTTAGTAAAATGACACCAGCTTCAGAGAGATTTTTAAGAGCAGCCCCCACAGTATCATCTAATTCTTTAGGATGGTTGCTGTGTATAACAAGTGAGGTCAGTAAGCGCGTCGATGTAAGCCACAATAAGCAATCTTTTGTAATACGATCAGGTATAACAACTGGAAGCCTTGTATGCACCCTTAGCCGCTGAACATGTGGTATCTTTGCAATTTCTTCTGTTAACCAGAGTAATTGGGTATCACTAATAGAGAGCGGGTCACCCCCACTAAAAATAACCTCAGTAATAGTTTCATTTTTATTGATGTATTTTAGTGCTTGCTGCCATTCACTCATTCCTAATTTATTATCTTGGTATGGAAAGCTACGCCTAAAACAGTAACGACAATTTACTGCACAGTTTGAACTTACAATAAGCAGTATACGCCCCTCATACTTATGCACTAAACCAGGTATTAAATTCGCTTTATCCTCACCCAAAGGATCCTTAGTATATCCCGAGCTGCATATAGCTCCTCTTCAGAGGGCAGTATTTGCCTAAGAAGAGGATCATTAGGGTCACCTTTTTTAATACGCCTTAAGTAAGCATAAGGAGCTTTTAATTTAAAGTTATAATTAGCTTTCAAGGAACCACCCAACAGACTTTCAATAGTTTTATTATCTAAATCTAGCCATTCAAGAAGCTTTTTAGGATCATGGATGCTTTGAGAGACTTGCTCTTGCCACGTAATACTATCTACAGATGCAACGGAACGGGTTATCATAGTGACCTCTTTTTAAAAAAACAGTTTATTTGAACACTGAGGTAATAATGTCTAACTATTCTACCAATGAATTTCGCTCCGGTCTGAAAGTAATTTTGGATGGTGATCCTTGCAGTATTTTAGAAAATGAATTTGTAAAACCTGGTAAAGGTCAAGCTTTTAGTCGCGTACGTTTACGCAATTTAAAGTCAGGTCGAGTATGGGATAAAACATTTAAATCTGGAGAGTCTCTTGAAGGAGCTGATGTAACAGAATGTGATATGCAATATCTTTACAACGATGGCGATTATTGGCATTTTATGGAGCCAGACACATTTAACCAGCATCAAGCTGATAAAAAAGTTATTGGAGATACTCGGTTGTGGCTGAGGGAGCAGGATATAGTAATGGTGACACTTTATAATGGTTCACCATTATTAATAACTCCAGCTAATCATGTAGAGCTTGAAATTATAGATACTGATCCTGGCTTAAAAGGCGATACTGCTCAAGGTGGAACTAAACCAGCTACTTTGAGTACTGGCGCAATTATAAAAGTGCCTCTTTTTTTGAATATAGGAGAAGTTGTAAAGGTTGATACACGAACTGGAGAATATATAAGTCGTGCTTAATTCAACAATAAATGAGTATTACTTGTGAATTCTTGGCAGCCAACAGCAACAAATGATGCTCTTAAATTTCGCGCCTATGTATTCTCTAATATAAGAAATTTTTTTTATAGTAGGGGAGTTTTGGAGATGGACGTACCATTACTAGGAAAAACTGGTGTTACTGATCCATTTATTGATTGTTTTGAGTTAAACGTTAATGGTGAAACTAGATATTTGCAGAGTTCACCAGAATATTTTATGAAAAGACTTCTTGCCTCTGGTTCTGGGCCGATTTATTTCTTGGGAAAAGCCTTTCGTGCCGGAGAAATTAGTAGTAAACATCAGCCAGAATTTACTCTCTTAGAATGGTACCGACTCGATTTTGACGATAATCAGTTAATGAAAGAAATAGCAGATCTTATGAAGATGTTAAAAGTAAGTACTAGTTATCAGTCAATAAGGTATGCAGATTTATTTAAGAAGTATGTCCGAGTGAACCCTCATGAGGCTTGTCTCGAGGATTTGCAAAAAATAGCTTCAACAGTCTCAGATGTTAGTTTTTTTGGAGAAGATAGGAGTGTTTGCTTAGACTTGATTTTTAGTATGTGCATCGAGCCTCAGCTTCCCAAAGGATTGATGTTTATTTACGACTATCCAGCATGTCAATCTGCGTTGGCGAAACAAAAAAAAGATCATGAAGGCAATTATGTCGCTCAACGTTTCGAGCTATATCTCGATAATCTAGAGTTAGCCAATGGGTATGTTGAATTGATTGACCCTGACGAGCATATAACCCGTTTTGCTAAAGACCAATTTATTCGCGAGAAATTAGGTAAGAAAATCATACCCTTAGATAATAATCTCTTGGATTCTTTGAAATATGGGTTACCAGCTTGTGCTGGTGTTGCCATTGGTATAGACAGATTGATCATGAAGCTGATGGATTTAAATGATATTTCTAAAGTTATGTCATTTAGTTATACCGGAGTTCACTCGGATAATGATTGAACGACCAAAGAATGAAAAACCAGTAGCTATATTTCTTATGGGGCCAACCGCATCAGGTAAGACAGATTTAGCAATAGACCTTCATAAACATCTTCCTGTTGAAATAATTAATGTTGATTCTTCTCAAGTCTACAAAGGAATGGATGTAGGTTCAGCAAAACCGACTGAAGAGATTTTGAATAAAATTAGACATAGGCTTATAAATATCAGAGATCCATCTGAACCTTACTCTGTTGCAGATTTTGTGATAGATGCACAAAAAGAAATGAAAGACATTGTTGGTCAAGGAAGAATTCCACTTTTAGTAGGTGGGGCCATGCTATATTTTAAGGCCTTGCTAGAAGGTTTAGCAGATAACCCGCCCGCAGATTTCTCTATGAGAAAAAAAATAGAAGCTGATGCCCTTCTTTATGGATGGCCACACTTGCATAAAAAACTCAAAAAAATTGATCCTGAGTTAGCAAAAGAATTACACCCAAATAACTCACAGCGTATTCAGCGTGCTCTTGAAATTTTCTATATAACAGGTCAAACACCATCAGCTATTAAAAAAGACCAAAAAAAATATGGCGGTAAAATAATACCTATATCTGATAGTTATAGAATCATTCAAATTGCATTAATTCCATCAGAAAGGGCTTATCTACACGAGCGAATTGAAAAAAGATTTAAGAAAATACTCGATGCAGGTTTTGAAGCAGAGGTTAGGTTGCTTCACGAGAGATCTGATTTAAATGTTAATCTACCCGCAATGAGGGCTGCAGGCTACAAACAAATGTGGAGTTATTTATCAGGCACAATTAATTACAATGAAATAGCTGACTTAAGTAATGCTGCGACTAGGCAGCTTGCAAAGCGACAGTTAACTTGGCTAAAAAAATGGCCCCATTTACAAAAAATACAAATAGATCGTTCCAACGACGATAAGGATTACTCTGATAATAAAGTACTATCTGATTGTCTGAGTATATTAAAACGACAAAATATATACACCAATATTTGTCAGTAGTATTATAGTTAGAACATTAAGATTTTTTTAATTTTAAAGAGGTGTGTGTGTCAAAAGGTCATAATCTTCAGGACCCTTTCTTAAATACTTTACGAAGAGATAAGATCCCTGTATCTGTTTTTTTGGTAAATGGAATAAAATTACAAGGAAAAGTGGAATCCTTTGATCAGTTTGTAATAGTTCTCAAAAATACAGTGAATCAGATGGTATATAAGCATGCCATCTCGACTATTGTGCCTGCTCAAAATGTAAATCTACCAGAGGTTGAATAGTTGATACAAGTAGTGTTCAAATTTAAAACAAAGAGCCAACGTTAAATTGTTTTTTGATCGCCCTAGTTCCGGTGAGCTCGCAATCTTAGTTCATCTGAATCTTCATAGTGAGACCGAACCGGAGGATCCAAAAGAATTCGAAGAACTAGTGATCTCAGCGGGAGGTGTTCCTGCATCTTTATTAATCGGCTCTAAAGGTGCACCTAATCCCAGGTATTTTATCGGTAAAGGAAAATTAGACGAGCTTAAACAATTAATTTCGGAGCACTGTGCTAACCTTGTGATATTTAACCATAGTTTGTCACCTAGCCAAGAGAGAAACCTCGAGAGTGAGTTGGAATGCCGAGTATTAGACAGAACAAGGTTAATCCTGGATATTTTCGCTCAAAGGGCACTTACACACGAGGGAAAACTTCAGGTGGAACTTGCACAACTGCAACATATGTCAACACGACTTGTTCGCGGTTGGACCCATTTAGAGCGTCAAAAGGGCGGTATAGGCTTAAGGGGCCCAGGTGAGACACAACTTGAAACCGACCGAAGGTTATTACGTCATCGAATAAAGTCTATTTCAAAAAGGCTAGCAAAAGTTAGAAGCCAAAGAAATCAAAGTCGGCGATCACGTGAAAAGGCACAGATACCGACTATCTCTTTAGTTGGATATACAAATGCAGGAAAGTCAACGCTGTTTAATCGCCTTTCAAAGGCGGGTGTTTATGTTGCAGATAAACTTTTTGCGACACTTGACCCAACTATGCGTCGTATACAGTTAGATAATTTAGGGCCAGTTATTCTTGCTGATACAGTAGGGTTTATTAGCCATTTACCGCACAAGTTAATAGAAGCTTTTAAGGCAACACTTGAAGAAACTGCAAATGCTAAGTTACTTTTACATGTAGTTGATGCAGCATCCGAGTTGCGAAAAATTAATATCAAGCATGTCAATGACGTATTATCTGAAATTGGGGCAATAGGTTTGCCAACATTAATTATCTACAACAAAATTGATCTTGTTGATCAATTTAAAGAGAGAATAGTTAGAGATGAGAATGGCAGACCAACTTCAGTTTGGTTATCAGCTCAAACAGGTTTTGGATGTGACCTTCTATTTCAAGCTATATCTGAGATATTAGCCGAAGATATGATGTCAAAAAAAATCAGACTTAACCAAAGTATGGGAAAATTAAGGTCTATCTTGTATACAAATAATGTAGTTTTGGATGAAAAACCTGGAGAGAATGGAGATTTTTTACTGGAGGTAAAGACTCCAAAAGCTAACTATAAACGCATATTAAAGGAGGCAAAGATTAATTCTAACCAATTGAGTGAAGAGCGTTAAATAATAATATTGATTTAATGTTATTTAGTTGGCGTAAAGGTACAATTAACAATTAACGGAATTTTGAATTTATAAGAGATATTTGGAGATTATTATGGCCTGGAATGAACCTGGTAATGGAAAGGATCCCTGGGGTGGCAACACCGGTAATCAGGGTCCCCCCGATATAGATGAAGCACTTAAAAAGTTACGATCACGTATAAGTGGAATCTTTGGCGGTGCCGGTAATGCAGACAAGAAATCTAATAATCAAGGTGGCAAAAGTATTTTTGGTATTTTTCTTATAGTACTTGTAATTGGTTGGTCTATATCCGGTTTTTACCAAGTCGATGAGAAGGAACAGGCGGTTGTTTTGCGCCTTGGTAAATATTTAGACACCATGGGGCCTGGCTTGCATTGGAATCCCTCCCTTATAGACAGGATAACTAAAGTCCGAGTCACAGAAGAGCGTCAATATTCTAGCAGGGGACAAATGCTCACAGAAGATGAGAATATTGTAGAGCTACCTATAACTGTGCAATACAATATCAGTGACGTGAAGGCTTTTGTTCTTAATGTTAAGGATCCCGAACTCAGTTTAAAACAAGCATCAGATAGCGCATTGCGCCATGTAGTTGGAAGTAGCAAATTGGATGAAGTTGTGTCTACTGGCCGACTTAAAATCGGTGATGAGGTTCAACTCAGACTTCAAACTTATCTCGATAACTACGGCACAGGCATAAAAGTAAGAAAAATAAACATTCAAGAAGCTAGGCCACCCAGTCAGGTTAAGGCTGCTTATGATGATGTCATTAAAGCACGAGAGGATAAAGAAAGACTCATTAATGAAGCTCAAACTTATTCTAATGGAATAATTCCTGAAGCTAGAGGTCAGGCTCAGCGTCAGATCGAAGAGGCTAATGGGTACAAAGAACAGGTGGTAGCTGAAGCAGAGGGTGAGTCGAAAAGATTCGAGTTATTACTATCTGAATACAATAAAGCACCACAAGTTACTCGCCAAAGAATATATCTAGATACTATGGAGCAAGTCATGGGTAACAGCACAAAGGTACTAGTTGACGTAGAAGGAGGAAATAATATGCTTTATTTGCCTTTAGATAAAATTATGGAGTCCAGTAAAAGCAACGTTAAGCTTCCACCTTACGGGTCAAACAGCGTTAACCAGAGCTACGATCAGCCTAATCGCCAGAACTCATCAAGATCAAGGGGGGGCCGTTAAATGTCTAAGCGTAACTTATCTATAGTTTTTGCACTAGCATTAACCTTAGTTGCAACTAGTACTTTATATGTCATTCAAGAAACAGAGCTTGCTGTTAAATTGAGATTTGGTCGTCTCATAGAAACAGATATTCAGCCAGGATTGCACTATAAAATTCCTTTTGTTGACAAGGTTAGAAAGTTTGACGCTCGAGTTCTTACGCTTGATGCTGATCCAGCAAGTTTTTTCACTGTAGAAAAGAAAAGACTAATAGTGGATGCATTTTCTAAGTGGCGTATCGTGGATGTAGATGTTTACTACAGATCAACAGGAGGCAATTTTCTTGTTGCACAGGAGAGATTAGCTAGCCGAGTCAATGATGGTTTGCGAAATCAATTTGGTGCAAGAACTTTGCAAGAGGTTGTATCTGGTGAAAGAGATCAGCTAATGAAAAACTTGGCAGATAAACTCAATCTTACAGTTCGTCAAACTTTAGGTGTCGAGGTAGTAGACGTTAGAATTAAAGGAATTGATTTGCCACCAGAGGTTAGTGAGCAGGTCTATAGAAGAATGAAAGCGGAGCGAGAAAAAGAAGCTAGAATTCTTCGTTCAGAAGGTGGAGAGCAAGCCGAAAAAATTCGAGCAGATGCAGATCGACAGAAAACAGTACTATTAGCCAATGCATACAGAATCGCAGAGGAAACAAAAGGTCAGGGTGATGCTCAAGCTACCTCTACTTATGCTGACGCTTACACTAAAAACCCAGAATTCTATGCTTTTATTAGAAGCTTGACTGCGTACGGGAAATCTTTTTCAAATAAAGGCGACGTACTTTTAGTGGATCCAAAGAGTGATTTCTTTAGATATCTAAATAGCCAAAAAGGTGAATGATATTAAAATATGACCATTCTGTTACCTAGTTAAAGTGGTTAGTTGAAAAATAAAAATAAGTACTTATGGTTATAGTAAAACGGATGGCCAGCAGAATTTTTGTTTTGTTAGCACTCAGCTAATTTTTGATA
Organism: Cellvibrionales bacterium; assembly: GCA_038143955.1. Classification (GTDB taxonomy): domain Bacteria; phylum Pseudomonadota; class Gammaproteobacteria; order Pseudomonadales; family Porticoccaceae; genus Porticoccus. Next base: position 976,060 of record JAYQMT010000005.1, on the reverse strand, counting down.
AACGGATAAATCAATGACTGAAATAAATCAGTGGTTATTGCCAGATGGAATTGAAGATGTTTTGCCAAAACAGGCAATTAAAATGGAGAGCTTGCGCCGACAAGCTTTAGATCTTTTTCATTCTTGGGGTTATGATTTAGTCGTGCCACCATTAGTCGAGTTTACTGAATCACTTTTAAGCGGAACTGGATCAGACCTCGATCTGATGACGTTTAAATTAACTGATCAAGTCAGCGGAAGGACAATGGGTGTTCGTGCAGATATGACACCCCAGACTAGTCGCATGGATGCGCACAGCTTAAAACGTAAGGGGCCAAGTCGTTTATGTTACGCAGGACCAGTCCTTTATACCATACCTCGTCATCCTTTAGAGAGTCGTTCTCCTATCCAAATTGGTGTAGAGCTATATGGTGAGCCTGGACTAGCAGCAGACGTTGAGGTAATCAAGCTGATGATGGAAACGTTGGAGTTGGTCGATTTACAAAATCTCCGATTGGATATCGGTCATGTAACTATATACGAAAGTTTGCTTAAGGCACTTAGTTTGTCAGACCAAAAGAAAAAGAATTGTTCAATCTTGTCCAAAGTAAATCTATTCCTCAACTAAATACATGGATTGACTCAAATCTTGATAATTCAGTTTATGCAAAAATGATCCGGTCTCTTGTTAATCTGGTAGGAGACGTTTCAATACTTGACACCGCACGCACACTATTATCAGATGCTCCTGTAGAGGTTGAGTTAGCTATAGATGAGCTTCAATCTGTGGCAGATACCCTGAAAGAAAGCAGCCCTAATATTGAGATTTGCTTTGATCTGAGTGAATTACGCGGCTACCATTACCATACAGGGATAGTGTTTGCTGCTTATGCTCCAGGAGCAGGACAAGCTATCGGTAACGGCGGCAGATACGACCATGTAGGAAAAAGTTTTGGCAGATCACGGTCTGCTACCGGTTTTAATATGAGTTTAAAAACACTTGTTCAGCTGAATAGAAGTGAAAACTCTATAGCCAAAGGTATATTCGTACCAGCTACAAATGAGAGTGATCAGTATCGAGCTATTGAAAAATTACGCCTTTCTGGTAATCGTGTTGTGATGGGATTTGATGGTCAAGAGGTAAATTTTCATGAGCTAGGATGTGATCGTCAGTTAATCTTAGTAGGTAATGAGTTTCAAGTAGTTCCAATATAGTCAACTTTCAACTAGTTTAGAGAAAAAAATGGGCAAGAATGTAGTGGTACTTGGTTCTCAGTGGGGGGACGAAGGCAAAGGTAAAATTGTTGATCTGTTAACTGATCAAGCTAATCTTGTAGTCAGATTTCAAGGAGGACATAATGCTGGACATACTCTAGTTATTGATGGGAAAAAAACAGTTCTTCACCTAATTCCATCTGGTATTTTGCGTGCTGATGTAAATTGTTTGATTGGAAATGGCGTTGTTTTATCCCCCGATGCTCTTTTATCAGAGATGGATGAATTAAATCAACAGGGTATACCAGTCAGGGAGAGACTTAAAATTTCCCCATCATGCCCACTTATTCTGCCTGTGCACATAGCTCTAGATAAAGCTAGAGAACGAGCTAAAGGTCAGTCTAAAATTGGAACCACTGGTAGAGGAATTGGTCCGGCATACGAGGATAAAGTTGCTCGGCGAGGTCTTAGACTCGGTGATATATTCAACAAAGATAAATTTTCAATTAAACTTAAAGAACTAATGGATTACCATAATTTTGTGCTTACTTCATTTTATGGTGAGAAATCTATTAGTTATGATGAAACACTCACTAAATCAGTATATTGGGCAGAAAATTTAAAGGCTATGGTTAGTGATGTAACCAGTACTTTGCACTTAGCTAGAGAGTCTAAAAAAAATATAATGTTTGAGGGTGCACAAGGCTCGCTATTAGATATTGATCATGGTACTTATCCTTTTGTAACCTCTTCAAATACTACTGCAGGGTCTGCAGCCATAGGTAGTGGATTTGGCCCCCTTTATTTAGATCATGTTCTGGGTATTACTAAGGCCTATACAACGCGAGTTGGGTCTGGACCTTTCCCTACAGAACTGTTTTGTGATTTAGGAGTGTATCTGAGTAAAAAAGGACATGAAACAGGTGCGACCACTGGAAGAGAACGACGATGTGGTTGGTTAGATATTGTAGCTCTTCAGCAAGCTGTATATATCAACTCTATTTCTGGAATATGCCTCACAAAATTAGATGTTTTGGATGGTATTAAAATAATTAAAATATGTACCGGATATTTGGACATGGATGGAAAAAAAACGGCCCTTCCGAGACATGCAGATGACTACAAAAATTTAGTACCTGAATATGAAGAAATCTCTGGCTGGAAAGAGACAACAGTAGGAATTAAGAAGCTTAGCGACCTTCCAGCTAATGCTAAAAAATATATCAAAAGGATTGAGGACCTCCTAGATATCCCAATTGATATTATATCCACAGGCCCCGATCGATCAGAAACAATTATTTTGAATCACCCATTTGGGTGATATGAAACAGCACATATAGATTTTTTGGCGAAATAATAAGCACTAAATCCTACAAAATATCTTTCATTCAGAAGATGGATTATTTATCCAAGACTTATTTATTGTTGCGGTACAGATATCTGCATGCTTTATTTTTTTTTGAAGTGATGTTGAAGCATAATATCTATCACAGGAAATGCTAGGTTTTTCCAAGGAATATCATTTTCTTTAAATAGCTTAACTTCAAGTGATTCAATCCCCGGACTAAATAGTCCATCAATGACTTCACCCTGATAAAATATATATACTTGACTGATGTGAGGTAAATCAAAGATTCCATATAAAGTTGGATTGTTGATATGAGTATTGGCTTCCTCTTCGGATTCGCGAAGTGCGGCTTCTAAGCAAGTTTCATGATTTTCCATAAAACCAGCTGGAAGCGTCCAGAAACCAGAGCGTGGCTCTATAGCCCTTTTGCATAATAATACTTTGTCATCAAATGTCGGAACACATCCAGCTATAATTTTTGGGTTTTGGTAAAAAATAGCACCACATTTAATACAAACATCACGATTTTTATTATCCCCAAGAGGTATCCTTTGACTAGTTGGGCTCCCGCAGTTGCTACAAAAATTCATAAGACTTTGCCGTTAAAATTATTAGGTATTAAGTATATATAAATGTGAGCGAGAATTGTGATGTCTATGCAACAGAATTTTCATGTTGTAACCTAGTAAAATTTGGTTAATAATTTAAAAAAACTATATTTAAACTTTTGGAAAAAAATGTCTGGCATGATTCAATCACCATGTGTTTCAGTTTGCTCTATGAATGAAGAAGATCTTTGTATCGGATGTTACCGTAACTCTCGGGAAATCAGAGAATGGATGTTAATGGATGATACTGAGCGACATGAGGTGATAGAAATTTCTTCTCAAAGAGCAAAAAAAAATAATCCTTTTGCCTAAAGTAGCATTTTAATGTACTGCGACTGGGTTTTTTGTCACTCTGGAGATATCGCTAGATATCATCCTCCTCTTCCTGTTCAATTTTTTTCATCAGTTGCTTCACTTGTAACTTTGTAACACTTTTGTCGCTTAGTGAAATTGTCTCAATACGATAATTTTCAATAGTCAGTGACACATTACCATCTGGTATATTTTCAAGATACTCAAGCACTAGACCACTTAATGTTTTTGGACCGTCAGTGGGAAGATCCCAGTTAGCTTCCTTGTTTATTTCTCGTATAGTTTGAGATCCGTCAATTTCAAAAAAATCATTCTTGATTATAGCCATACCAGGGTTTTCATCTTCAGCTTTATTGGTAGTGAAGTCCCCAACAATTTCCTCTAGAATATCCTCCAGGGTGACCAGTCCTTCAATCTCACCGTATTCGTCAACAACGACTGCTATACGCCGTTGATTGAGCTTAAAGTTTAATAACTGCTTATTAAGTGGGGTATTTTTTGGTACAAAATATGGTTCTCGAGCAAATCTTTTGATAGCTTTTTGCGTAAGACCCTCTCCCCCCATGCGAAGTAATCTAGGGACATTTTTCTTATGAAGGATTCCTTCAATCTGATTAATGTCACCTCTAAAAATTGGAATACGCGTATAGCCGCAATTTATTATAGTGTCGAGGATGCCATCTTTCTTATTATCAAGATTAAGCCCTACAATCTCATTACGTGGCACCATAATGTCGTTAACTGTAATCTCCTCAAGATCTAAAATGTTTATTAGCATATTTTCTTGCTCGGGTATTTTTTTGCTAGACACCCCTACAACTGTCCTGAGCTCATCTTTACTTAAACCATCATCTCTACTTTTATTCGGATTGATACCAAATACCCTTAACAAACCATTTGAAAGTTGATTTACCAACCATACAAATGGGTAAAATAATATTAATAGAGGTTTAAGAATGTGGCTAGAGAAAAAGGCGATACCCTCTGGATGTAAAGCTGCTACCGTTTTTGGGGTTACTTCGGCAAATATGAGTACTGCTAATGTCAATAGTATTGTGCCGATAAATATACCAGCATCGCCATAAAGCCGGAATGCTATTACTGTTGCAATTGCTGAACAAAGAATATGAGTGAGGTTGTTCCCAATTAAAATAATACCAATAAGTCTGTCTGGCCGCTTCAGAAGCTTGTGGGCTTTTCGTGCACCATGATGGTTTTTTTTGAGATGATCCAATCTATACCGATTTAGAGACATCATTGCGGTTTCTGAGCTGGAAAAAAATGCTGATAGTATTATCAAGCCTGCAAGAATTGAAAATAGTAGTTCTATGGAGGTGTCGTTCAAAGAAGAAAAAACCTTTTTTACTTATAGGTTCTATATGTTGAAGAAATTTTCTTAGCTTGGCAAGCTCAATTGCTATTTTAACCTGTGAGTAAGATCTTTAGGACAAACTTTGTACCCCAGTATGCTAAGGCAAGGGTCCCAAAACCCACTAATGTCCAACGTATCGCTGTTTTTCCTCGCCAACCACGGAAATGTCGTCCCCAAAGTAGAATGGCAAAAAATATCCATGAGAAAAGCGAAAAGAAAGCTTTATGAGCAAGATGTTGTGCAAAAAGGTCTTCAAAAAAAAACAAACCTGTAGCAAGCGACAGTGTAAGCAAACCAAAACCAGCCCATAGCGTTTCAAATAAGAGAGACTCCATAGTTTGAAGTGATGGAAAAATTTGTGGAAAATTTCCAAATCTCTTACGCCTAAGCCGCCATTCCTGAAGAGCTAAAAATAAGGCTTGAAATGCAGCAATCGTAAGCATACTGAACGATAGGATTGAAAGAAAAATATGAAATCCCACTTGTGTGGAAACTACCGGTGAGTTTAACAATGATGTATTAGCTTTCATCGAGATTGTCGTCATAGCGATAGATAAAATCAGAGCACTTAATGGAAAAAGTAATAGAACACAGCCCCGACATTGTCTTTTGAAGCTACTAGCAAGGGCAATACAATTCACCGAAAAGATTATAATAGTTATAATTGAAATTAAATTAAAGGTTATACCTTGATCAGTAAGCATCCATTGAAGACTGGCATAACCGTGTAGAGATATCGCTAGAGCTGAAAGAATAATCATCACAGCAGGATTTTGGCCAACCTTTTTGCTGAGTTGCAGCGCTTGATACAAGGCTGCTGTCAGATAGAATATTATTGAGGCGGTCGCTATAAGCATAGATTAAACTATTTATTATTTAAGTTATGATAAAAAAACTCTCAAAGTGTGCCATATCATATAGTATTCCGCTAAAAGTTTTAGAAATTAATCATTTATTAAATTTGTGACTAACTATGACAAAAATAAAAAAACTAGTAGCAGACTAGACAAATATTTTCTTAAATCACTGATAGTAAATATAAATTAAAAGTAATAAAAAATCCAAAAAGACTTACTGTAATCATATTAGAATATTTAAGTTATAATAATTTTTTAATTCTAAAGATGAAAAACTTAATATGGCCATTTTTAAAAATCTTAGTGAGCAACTTTCAAGCTCCTTTAAAAAAATTTCTGGTAAATCAAATTTAACCGAAAAAAATATACAGGAAATTCTGAGAGAGGTCCGAATAGCCTTGCTCGAAGCAGATGTGGCTCTTCCAGTCGTAAAAATTTTTATTGAGGACATAAAACAAAAGGCTCTAGGCGCAGATGTTAATCGCAATCTCAATCCGAGCCAGCAATTCCTCAAGATTGTTCAAACAGAACTAGAGATTCTGATGGGAGAGACTAACGAGGAGTTAAACCTGTCTGCTCAAGCGCCAGCTGTTATTCTAGTAGCTGGACTCCAGGGCGCTGGTAAAACTACATCCCTAGCAAAGCTGGCGTCATTTCTTTCTAAAAAGAAAAAGAAAAAGTTATGGTGGTAAGTGCTGATATATATCGACCTGCTGCAATAAAACAGCTCGAGATTCTTTCTAACCAAGTAAATGTCGCATTTTACCCAAGTTTACCATCGCAAAAACCTGTTGATATTGTTGCTGGGGCCCTACATTCTGCCAAAATTAAATTCATGGATGTATTGCTTGTTGATACAGCTGGACGACTCCACGTAGATGAGGACTTAATGGATGAGATAAGTTTGATTCATACGACAGTCAAACCAATTGAAACACTCTTTGTTGCTGACGCAATGATTGGTCAGGATGCAGTTTTAAGCGCCAAAGCTTTTAATGAGAATCTACCTTTAACCGGAATAATCCTGACTAAGATAGATGGTGATACACGTGGTGGCGCCGCCCTTTCTATACGTCATGTTACAGGAAAGCCGATAAAGTTTTTGGGGGTTGGCGAAAAAATAGATGCTCTTGAACCCTTCCATCCAGAAAGGATAGCATCTCGAATACTCGGTATGGGCGATATGATGTCGCTTTTAGAGGAAGCAGAAGAGAAAGTTGATCGAAAAAAAGCGGATAGTCTTGCAAAAAAAGTGTCTCAAGGTAAGAAATTTGATTTGAATGATTTAAAGGATCAATTACAACAAATGAAAAGCATGGGTGGGTTAGCAGGTATGATGGAGAAGTTGCCGGGGATAGGCGGAATGCCACAAATTCCTACAAAACCAGATGTAGCTGATAATTTCTCTCGAATGGAGTACATAATTGACTCGATGACCCCTCTAGAGAGAAGTAAACCAGAAATATTAAATGGTTCTAGAAAAAAACGTATTACAAAAGGCTCAGGCTCCACATTGCAAGATCTAAATCGTTTGCTCAAACAACATAAACAAATGGGTATGATGATGAAAAAGATGAAAGGTAAAGGTATGAAACGTATGATGAAAGCGATGTCTGGCTCATCTAGTCTAAATGGTGGAGGAGCGTTACCTGGTGGAAATAATAAATTCCCTTTCTAGGAGGGATTGTTACTGCGTTGACTTAAGCCTATATCGCTAGTCTAATGCTATACATACATCAATCTTTTGGATATAATTCCGCGCTTCATGTATGTAACATAATCAAGTTTAATTTTTCATACAATATTTATTATTGAAAATAAAATTTTAATAACAAGAAAGAGAATCTTCATGGTAACAATTCGCTTAGCTCGGGGGGATCCAAAAACGCCCCTTTTATCATATCCATGTAACTGACAGTCGTCGGGCTCGAGACGGTAAATATATTGAAAGAATTGGTTTCTTTAACCCGGTGGCTCGTGGTCAAGAAGAACGTTTACGCGTCGATACTGAACGAGTAGAACATTGGATCAAATTAGGTGCAGGTATAAGTGATCGAGTTTCTCGTTTAATCAAACAAACCACTTCAGTTTGCTAAGTTTCTCTGATTAAAGTGAGCTCAATTGATATCTCTTTAGATCCTGTTTTACCCAAAGATCCTGTCATAATCGGTCGAGTTACTTCAGTACATGGAATCAGAGGATGGGTTAAAATACACTCATACACAGAGGTACCAAAAAAAATTTTTGATTATGAGCCTTGGTGGTTAAATGCAGGAGAGGGCTGGAAATTAGTAAAGGTTAATAAATATAAAGTGGCAAGTCAGAATCTTATTGCCCACATTAATAATTTTGACGATAGAGATGTTTCTCAAAAAGAATTGTGTCAAAGAAATATAGCTATAGATCGCTCAAAGCTCCCAAAGCTTAATACCAGTGAATATTATTGGTATCAACTCAAGGGTTTAAGGGTTATCACAATTACTGGAAAAGTGGATCTTGGTGTAGTTGTTGATTTATTGGAAACAGGTGCGAATGAAGTGCTTGAAATACAGGGTGATAGGTCTAGTTTGGACCTTAAACAACGATTAATTCCCTGTATAAAGCAAGTAGTTTTGTCAGTAAATCTTGAATCTAACATTATCCAAGTGGATTGGGATCCTGAATTTTAGGGTCTTATTGAAAATACCAAAATTTTTGTGTGTGCTATGATTTAAGCTATGAAAATAGGTCTTATCACATTATTTCCAGAAATGTTTGACGCTTTATTAAAGCATGGTGTTAGTAGCCGTGCAGTTAAAAATGGTTTAATTGAAGTTAAGTGCTTTAATCCTAGGGCCTACGCAGCTGGTTACCATAACACTGTAGACGACAGACCTTATGGCGGTGGACCAGGAATGGTATTGATGGCCGAACCACTCCGTCAGTCGATTAAAGATGCCAGAGATTGGATAGGAGCTAAAACTAAAGTAATTTATTTATCGCCACAGGGACAAGTATTAGCCCAAAAAGGGGTGCAATCATTATCTTCTGAAAGCAGCCTCATCTTTATTTCCGGGCGATATGAAGGTGTAGATGAGAGGGTTATTGACCTAGAAGTTGATGAAGAATGGTCTATAGGCGATTATGTTCTCAGTGGAGGAGAACTTCCCACAATGGTTGTGATGGATACAATAATACGCCAACTACCAGGAGCTCTCGGCGATCAGTTGTCTGCCAAACAAGATTCTTTCTCGGAAGGCTTGTTGGATTACCCTCATTACACTAGACCAGAAACATATGAAGGCTTGAAAGTACCAGATATACTTTTATCAGGTAACCACGAAAATATTAGGCAGTGGCGATTAAAAGAATCCTTAAAAAGAACATTTTATAGACGTCCGGAATTGTTATCTGGATTGAGTCTTAATAAAGAGCAAGAAGAGATGCTAGATAGCCTAATGAAGGATAGCATTTCAAAAGAGTCGACTGATGAAAGTAACTAAATTACTATCCTATCTGTTCGACGCTACTCAAAAAGGTGGTAACACCAAAATATAATAGCTGAGGAGCAAATTATGAGCGGAAAAAATTCAATCATCGCAGCAATTGAAGCTGAGCAAATGGAGAAAGATCTCCCAAAATTTTCAGTTGGCGATACTATTATTGTGCAGGTTAAAGTCATAGAAGGCACTCGTGAACGCCTTCAGGCTTTCGAGGGAATTGTAATAGCCAAACGAAATCGTGCTCTTAATTCAGCTTTTACTGTACGTAAAATATCAAATGGCATTGGAGTGGAGAGAACATTTCAAACATATAGCCCTCAAGTTGCAAGTATCTCTGTAAGTAGACGTGGAGATGTCCGCCAAGCTAAACTTTATTATTTGCGCGATTTATCAGGTCGTAAAGCAAGAATTAAAGAAAAATTAAAAAGTATTTAATTTATATCTCAGAGAGAAAAGGCGCTTTTTAAAAGCGTCTTTTTTTGTTGAAACTTGCTGAAATGATATATCATTTAATTTCTATTGAACAACAAATCAATTTTAATATTCGGTAGCACTTTGATTTTTTTTTGATAATACGATTAAAATATGACTACTAGTGAAGAAAATAAGATAATTATTGATAGTTATCTTGATTCTATTTGGATGGAAAAAGGCCTAAGTAAAAACAGCCTTTATTCTTATGGGCGAGACTTAAAGGTTTTTTCGGAGTGGCTTGAGACACAAAAAATTAATTTACTGAATGCTTCGCGACGAAATATTCAAATGTTCTTATCTTATCGTTTTGAGCAAGGCCTCTCGGCAAGAACTACTGCTAGACAGTTATCTTGTCTAAGAAGTTTTTATCGTTATTGTCTTCGCGAAAAAAATATTAAATCTGATCCTACAATATTAATAGATAATCCAAAACTAGGCTCTCCATTACCCAAAAGCTTGTCTGAGTCAGATGTTGAAGCAATATTGGCTGCACCAAATGTCGAAGAAGAAATCGGTTTGCGTGATAAAGCTATGTTAGAGGTGGTCTATGCTTCTGGACTAAGAATCTCAGAACTTGTTAGTTTAAGATTGCATGAAATTAATCTACGCCAAGGAGTTGTCAGAGTTTTTGGAAAAGGAAGCAAAGAGCGACTGGTTCCCTTGGGTGAAGAGGCGATGTATTGGTTACAAAAATATATAAAAGATTCAAGACCGATATTATTAAATGAAATACAAAGCGAAGTCTTATTTTTGAGTACAAGAGCTAAGCAGATGACTCGGCAAACTTTTTGGCACAGACTAAAAAAGTACGCATATGATGCAGAAATCAGCCAGTCAGTTTCTCCACATATGCTCCGCCATGCTTTTGCAACTCATTTATTAAATCATGGGGCTGACTTAAGGGTCGTACAGCTTCTTCTTGGCCACAGTGATTTATCAACTACTCAAATTTATACACATGTCGCTAATAGCCGCATGAGAGAACTTCATAGCGAGCACCATCCTAGGGGCTAGAGGTAAATATCCATGTTAAAAAAAAACTTAGTGATACATTTTGTGAGGTTATTAACATTATGTATTTTTCTGATCTTTTTTTCTGCAATCTCTTTTGCTGAAGAAAATATTCCAGTCGATATTGTAGAGAATATTAAATCCAATTTACTACAATCACGCCCAGATTTAAAATTTGATAGTATTGAGAAAACTAAGATTCATGGGTTATATTTAATTAGAGTAGATTCAAATCAATTTTTTTATGTTGAAGAAAATGGAGAATATTTAATAGTTGGGGATATGTATCAAGCAAAACCTTTTGGCTTCGTTGCGGTCGTTGCCGAGAGCACATTAGAAATGCGTAAAAATAGTATCAAGAAAGTCCTCAAAAAAAATATGATTATATTCCCGTCGCTAAGTAAAGCTAGAGAGATTCTCTATGTATTTACTGATGTAGATTGTCATTTTTGTCGTAAGTTCCATAATGATACACTCCCTAATCTCACCTCAGCCGGAGTAGAGGTCCGCTATCTTGCTTATCCAAGGGCAGGTACTAACTCTGAGTCCTATAAAAAAATGGCCTCTGCATGGTGTGCTGAAGATAAAAATAAGGCTTTATCTAAATTAAAAAAACGTGAAACCATAGATGAGTATATTTGTGATGAGAACCCTATTTCTAGTCAAGTAGATCTTGGTCAGAAAATTGGAATCACAGGTACACCCGCGATGTTGATGGAAGACGGCACTCTGTTAATGGGCTATCGACCAGCAAATAAGTTACTGGAAATTATAGCTAATCACTAACCCTATTGATCAACCTTCGATATTTGTTTCTTAAAAAAATAGATGTCGATTAAGCTAATTTGATTACGAGTTATTATATGCGAACTTCTTGTTAGGGATAGATTATAATATGTTAGGTGACAAATTAAATTCACATCTAAGCTGAATATATTTCTACTTAGATGTATAAATCAACTTAAAAGTTAGGGCGAATAAATTGAAATCTGTAAGTATCGGAATATGCGGCTTAGGTACGGTTGGCCGAGGAACAATAAATGTACTTAAACGTAATTCTCAACAAATAAGAGATCGACTTGGTTGTGAGATTTTATTAAAACAGATTGGATCTAGAACTACTCCAAATGATTTTGATTTAAAAGGAGTCAGTTTCAGTCAAGATGTTTTCGCTATAGCCGATAACCCTAAAATCGATATTTTAGTGGAGCTGATAGGTGGTACCTCAGTTGCAAAAGACTTAGTTTTAAAAGCAATTGAAAATGGAAAACATGTCGTAACTGCCAATAAGGCATTAATTGCTGAATATGGAAATCAAATCTTCCAGGCGGCAGAAAAAAAAGGGGTTACCGTTGCTTTTGAGGCTGCTGTAGCTGGAGGTATCCCAATTGTAAAAGCTCTTCGTGAAGGCTTAGTAGCTAATAATATAGAGTGGGTAGCAGGGATTATTAATGGAACCTCCAATTTTATATTGACTGAAATGAGAGATAAAAATAGGACTTTTCCAGATGTTTTGAAAGAGGCAAAAAATCTTGGCTATGCTGAGGCTGATTCAACCTTTGATGTAGAGGGTATAGACGCTGCTCATAAGTTAGCAATATTAGCTTCATTAGCTTTTGGGCATACATTTCAGTTCGATAAGATCTTTACAGAAGGAATTACAACAATTGAACCTCAAGATGTAGCATATGCTGAACAACTAGGGTATTGCATTAAGCATTTAGGTATTGCTAGAAAAATTGAAACAGAAGTTGAGTTACGTGTACACCCAGTACTAATACCTAAAGAATCCTTAATAGCCAATGTTGACGGAGTGATGAATGCAGTTTTAGTAAAAGGTGATGCTGCAGGACCGACTATATATTATGGACCAGGGGCAGGAGCTGAACCGACTGCATCTGCGGTAATTTCAGATATTTGTGATATCGCGCGAACAATTGAATCTAAACCAGAGCAACGTATTGCACATTTTGGTTATAAATATGGTACCTTGAAAGACGTTACTATTTTGCCTGTACGTGAAGTAAGTACTGCTAGTTATATGCGTGTAACTGCTTTGGATGTGCCTGGTGTTTTAGTCAAGATAACCAAGGCGCTAAGCGAGGAAAATATAAGTATTGAAGCGATCATTCAAAAAGAACCTGCCGCAGAAAAAAATCATGTCCAGTTAATTCTTTTAACTAATAATACAATTGAAAAATATATTGATGCGGCTATAAATAAAATTAAAGCTCTAGATGTAACGAAAGGAGATATAGTCAAAATTAGGGTTGAATCATTAAACTAATTGAATTAGCTGTATTATTTATGACTTAATTACAAAAGAAGCGGTTATAAGTTAAGTAGGTAACTATTGTGAAATATGTGAGTACACGTGGAAAAGCTCCAATCTTGTCTTTTGAAGAAGCAATGCTAGCTGGTTTGGCTTCTGATGGCGGTCTATACGTACCAGAAAAAATTCCAAATTTTTCACAAGAGGAAATCGCCTCTTGGTCTGATCTAACATACGAAGAATTAGCTTTTAAAATAATGTCACCATTTATTGATGGGGAAGTACCAGATGATGATTTAAGATCACTCATAAAAAAAACTTATAGTACCTTCAGGCATAAAGCTATCGCGCCGCTTGTGCAAACTGCACGTAATGAATTTATTCTTGAGCTTTTTCATGGACCTACATTGGCATTTAAAGATTTTGCACTTCAGTTCCTTGGTAACCTAATGGATTACGTACTGAAAAAAGAAATCAGAGAGTTGTTGTGATGGGTGCAACATCTGGGGATACAGGTTCTGCTGCAATTGAGGGGTGCCGTCATAGCAAGCATTTAGATATTTTCATACTCCATCCTAATAATCGAGTGTCTGAGGTCCAACGCAGACAGATGACAACTGTTCTTCAGGATAATGTTTTTAATATAGCTTTAGATGGAAACTTTGATGATTGTCAGAATATGGTAAAAAATAGCTTCAGTGACCAGTCTTTTTTGCCAAAAGATAGACAACTTGTAGCAGTTAACTCTATTAATTGGGTCAGAATTATGGCTCAAATCGTATATTATTTTTATTCGGGACTAGCACTAAATTCCCCACATCGACCAGTATCCTTTTCAGTTCCCACTGGAAATTTTGGAGATATATTTGCGGGCTATCTTGCTAAAAAAATGGGTTTACCCATTGATCAGCTTGTTATTGCTACAAACTCCAACGATATCCTTCATCGGTGTATTAGCAATAATGATCTTAGTATTAAAACCTTGGTTCAAAGTTTATCCCCGTCTATGGATATTATGGTCTCTAGCAATTTTGAGAGAATGCTTTTTGATCTTCATGACCGCGATGGAAAAATGATAAGTAATCTGATGTCTAATTTTAAATCAAAAGGTAAGCTAGTTTTAACAGATGCAGTGCTCGCTAAGGCTCGGAAATTATTTTCAAGTTATCGGTTAGACGATGATAGTATGACAAATGTTATGTCTGATATTTGGAAAACGTCTGAGTATATTGTAGACCCGCATACAGCTATAGGAGTTGAAGCTGCAAGAAGAACAATAAGTCATAGAGTTGCACCTGCTATATGCCTATCTACAGCCCACCCAGCGAAATTTCCAGAATCATTCCGTAAAGCTGGATTTGAAAATGATCCTGAGTTACCTCCGCACATGACAGACTTATTCGATAGAAAGGAGAGGTATACCATTCAGGCAAATAATATCCAAGACATACAAAAATTTATCGCTGAGAATATATCTTAAATTTTTATTAAAAATATTATCAGAGATTACTAAAATGGATATAAAAGATGAGGCACGAAAATTTTTGATGACTTTTTTGCTAAAAATGTTGCAAGATAATTACTCAAAAAATGAATTGGAAAATTTTTTTATTCTTAAATATCAAGATGCTGATCTCGAAGATATAAGACAAAAAATTATTAAGATCGTTAATCCGACAGGAAAGTCTAGTATTGAGGATATACAAACGATTAGATCCGACCAAAAATCTAGGATAAAAGAAATATTAGTAGACCTAGAGTCCATCTCAGTCAGTAAATTATAGTTTAAGCTAACTGTTTCATAGGACGATATATTGATAAAAAACTCTAAGCTTAAAAAAATTCTAAAATTACGCAAAGTTGATTTAAAATCTGGTAATTTTGATGTTAATTATCCTGATTTTCTTAAAAGAATTTATATAGGTCGAGGAATTACCAATGAAGAACAGTTAGATTACTCTTTAAAAAAAACTGCACCCCCCAAAAGAACTCAAGGGTTTAGATAAAAGTATAAGTCTCTTAGAGGAAGCATTAAATCATCAGCAGCGTGTATTAATAGTTGGAGATTTTGACGTTGACGGTGCGACAAGCACCGCACTTATGGTATTAGCATTAAGTGCAATGGGCATGAAAAACATAGATTATATCGTTCCCGATCGTTTCAAATTTGGTTACGGCCTTACTCCTGAAATTGTCAAGTTAGCAAATAAATTTAAACCAGATCTGCTTATTACAGTCGATAACGGTATATCAAGTATTAGTGGTGTTTTAGCAGCAAAGAAAGCAGGGATGAAGGTCTTGATAACAGACCATCACTTACCAGGACTAAATTTACCAATAGCAGATGCTATCTTAAATCCTAATCAGCATGGTTGTGATTTTTCATGCAAAAATTTGGCAGGTGTAGGTGTTGTTTTTTATTTGCTAATAGCCTTCAGATCTAGGTTACGCAATATCGGTTGGTTCGAGAGGCAAAAAATCATGATTCCAAATATGTCTCAATGGCTTGATCTAGTGGCTCTCGGAACTGTAGCGGATGTTGTGCCACTTGACTACACTAATAGAATTCTAGTTCATCAAGGTTTGCTACGAATACGGTCTGGACACTTAAGGCCAGGAATACAAGCGTTGTTAGATTTGGCGGATAAAGATCATAAAAAACTTATAGCGAGCGACCTAGGTTTTGCAGTTGGACCAAGATTGAATGCTGCTGGAAGACTCACTGATATGAGTATTGGTATAGCCTGCCTTTTAGAAAATGATAACAGTGCTGCAAAAAAATATGCAATACAGCTTGAACAACTTAACCTAGAGAGAAAAAGTATTGAAGTTAATATGCGAGAAGAAGGATTAGAAATTTTAGAAAAAATTAATATAAATGATATAGATCTGCCTTGGGATATTTGTTTATTTGATAGTAATTGGCATCAAGGAGTTTCGGGTTTACTTGCTTCTAGAATCAAAGACCACTTCCATCGACCAGTTATTATCTTTGCAGATGCTCTAGGCCAGAAAGAAAAAAGAATATAAAGGTTCCGCTAGATCAATCCCTGGGCTTCATATTCGAGATACATTGGAGGCTGTTGCAACAACTCACCCAGGAATAATAAATAAGTTTGGTGGGCATGCGATGGCTGCTGGACTCAGCCTAGATCCGGATAAATATCTTTTGTTTACAAGGGCCTTCGACAAAGAAGTTAGAAGCCGGATAACGATATCTGATCTTGAGGCTTTGATTTTAACAGATGGTGTTCTCTCTGCAGAAGAGCTATGCCTTAAAAATGCATTATTAATTAGAGACGCAGGTCCATGGGGGCAGCAATTTCGGAGCCACTATTCGTTGGAGATTTTTATATTTTAAGTCAGCGTGTAGTTGGTAAAAAACATATAAAGTTAGTGCTTTGTCTAGATTTTGACAAACAAGAACAACTTAGTGCTATTGCATTCAATGTTAGTACAGATGATATTGAGGAATATAAAAAAGAAAAAATAAATATTGTATATAAATTAGATGTCAATTTTTGGCAGGGAAGAGAATCATTACAGCTAATAATAGAGACTCTTATTTGCTAGCTTCCAATTCAACCCATCTCTCTGTGGCCAAATCAAGCGCTTTTTGTTTCTCGTTTAAAGCATCTAAGAGGGTTTTGTTTCGGTATAAGGTTTGAGGTAAAACTCTGAACTATTGGTTTCATTCTGAAGTTTAGACAGCTCACTTCTAACTTCTCAATCATAGCTGGGAGCATATCAAGCTCGCGTTTGAGTTTATAGCTAAGTTTGAGCGGAATCTTTTTTCTGCACTCTTGTAATCAGAACGATTTGACATTTTTTCTATTTGTTTTCGATTATTTTTTTGATGATCCGTTATGTTTAGTGCTTTGCCACGATTTTCCCAATCGGTATAACCGCCCAGATATTCTTGTATATTACCTCTATCTTCAAATACGAGGACACTTGTCACTACATTATCAAGAAACTGACGATCATGGCTGACAATAATTAATGTTCCAGCGTATTCTACAAGTTTTTTTTCCAAGACCTCTAGCATTTCAATATCCAGATCATTAGTTGGTTCATCTAACACTAGAAAATTTGTTGGTTGTGTAAATAGTTTTGCTAAAAGAACTCTATTTCTCTCGCCACCAGAAAGAGCTTTAACAGGAGTCATAGCTCTTTTTGGCGAATATAAAAAATTCCGCAAATAACCTATTATATGCCGGTCTTTACCGTTAATTTTTATGTACTCTTTGCCGTTCCCAACATTTTCAGCAATAGTTTTTTCAGTGTCTAATTCACGATGTATTTGATCAAAATAACCTATGTTTAAATTGGTCCCTAGTTTAACAGAACCGACATTAGGGGGGATTTGCTCTAAGAGAATCTTAAGTAGTGTTGATTTACCAACACCATTATTTCCAATTAGACCTATACGATCACCTCTGCGTATCTTGAGACTAACGTTATTGAAGAGCTTGTCATTTCCATACCCGTGCGAAAGATTTCGGGCTTCAATAACTTTCCTGCCAGACTTTTCAGATGATTCAATACTTATCCTAGCTTTTCCTTGGCGAGTAGAGCGCTGTATTCGCTCTTCACGCATAGCAGTTAATGCACGAACACGACCTTCATTTCTTGTACGCCTTGCTTTGATGCCTTGACGAATCCACACTTCCTCTTCTGCAAGTCGTTTATCAAATAAATCATTTCGCACTTGCTCACTTTCAATTGCCTTTTCTTTCAAAAATAGATAATTGTTATAAGTTCCAGGCCAGCTTATTAGTTTACCCACTTCTATCTCTACAATACGTGTTGCAAGTTTCTGTAAAAAATTTCGGTCATGAGTAATAAATATTACGCTCCCTTGATAGCTACGTATTTTATGTTCTAGCCATTCAATTGTACTTATATCAAGATGGTTAGTGGGTTCATCTAATAGTAATAGATCCGGATTAGATACTAATGCTTTTCCGAGAGCCACCCTTCGTCGCCATCCACCAGATAGATCAGCTAGCGTCTTATTGGCAGGCAAATTTAACTGACTGATAATCGTTTCAACCTGCTGTGTAATATTCCAGCCGCCACCAGCATCAATTTGAGCCTGAAGTTGGCCTAAGTGGTTTATCGCCTGCTTACCCATATTTTTTTTTGAGGCTTCGTTGAAAAGATCTATAAGTTTTTGCTGATCAGATAAACCTTCTTTAACCACATCAAAAACTTTACGATCTCCCACAGAAGGAAGACTCTGCTCTAGCTGACTAATTCGTAAATGCTGTCTAAGATGAATTTCACCAGAATCAGGGATAATTTCTTGATTAATTATTTTTAGTAGCGTAGATTTTCCAGCCCCATTTCTTCCTATTAGACAAATTCTTTCTCCAGGCTCTACAGAAAAATTTGTTTTTCGAAGTAGTGGTATATCACCAAATTCAATAGATATATCATCAAGACGGATTAAACTCATAATTATTCTATTGTTCACATAGTTGGCTATATTGAAATTTCATGGATTTTAACAGAATTTTTAAATTTTTCGCCAATATACAAATAAATTCTCGCAATAGTTTAATCTTTAACTGAGAGCTGTTTCACTGAAATAACATACATCAATCCAATCTAAATTTAAGTAGCTGGAGAAGGCGTTAATATTCCGATAGAATTCTATTTCTCATTTCATTCTTGGATATCATAAATTAATGGAAATAAATCCGACAAAAAACGTCTTAAAAGATCTTCAAGAAAGAACCGATTTGCTTCGGGGGTACCTTTGACTATAGTAATAAAAAAGATCGTCTTGATGAGGTTGAGTTAGAGTTGAGTGAACCTGAAGTTTGGGGAGACTCTATGCGTGCAAAAAATCTTGGACGTGAAAGGTCGTCTCTACAGCTTATTGTTGAAACCATAGATACTTTAGATATAGGTATTTCTGACGCTTTTGAATTATTGGAAATAGCATTTATTGAAAAAGATATTGATACCGTTCGGGAGATAGAGTCAGACCTAAAAGAGCTCACAAAAGGACTAGTTAAATTAGAATTTAGTAGAATGTTTTCAGGTCCGATGGACCCTAATAATGCATACCTAGATATTCAGTCAGGCTCTGGTGGTACCGAAGCCCAAGACTGGGCAGAAATGGTTCTACGTATGTATCTTCGTTGGGGAGAAATGAAAGGCTTCCGAACAGTCCTTGAAGAAGTTTCCTCAGGAGATGTAGCTGGTATAAAAAGTGCTACGATTCATTTTGAGGGTGAGCATGCATTTGGATGGCTTCGAACAGAAACTGGAGTACATAGGCTTGTTAGAAAGTCACCGTTTGATTCCGGAAGTCGCAGACATACTTCATTTTGCTCTGTTTTCGTTTCTCCAGAGATTGATGATGATATTGATATCGAAATTAATCCTTCAGATGTGCGAACAGATACATACAGAGCAAGCGGCGCTGGTGGACAGCACGTCAATAAGACAGATTCAGCTGTAAGGTTAACTCATATCCCATCAGGATCAGTAGTACAATGTCAAAGTGAGCGTTCTCAGCATCAGAATCGAGAAAACTGCTGGAAAATGCTAAGAGCAAAACTTTATGAGCAAGAAATGCTGAAGCGTAATGAGGCTGCTCAGGTGTTAGAGGACTCAAAATCAGATATCGGTTGGGGTAGTCAAATTCGTTCATACGTTCTCGATGACCAAAGAATTAAAGATCTGCGAACAAATATTCAGACTAGCAATTGTAGTTTGGTTTTAGATGGGCACTTAGATGAGTTTATAGAGGCATCTTTGAAAGCAGGTTTGTAAAATTAAGTATCATAGTTGAAAATACAGCCATATAAATTTAATTCACGAGTATTAATTTGGTTAAAAAAATGAGTAAAGAGTTAGAGCAAAACGAAAATAAGCTTATTGCTGAAAGAAGAGCTAAGTTAGCAAAAATTCGTGAGCAAGCCGTTGAAAATAACACAAACCCTTTCCCAAATAATTTTTGTAGAAAAAATCTAGCAGATGATTTACAAAAAAAATACTCACATAGATCAAAGGAGGAGCTAGAATCCTCAAATCAGGTGGTGAGTGTTGCCGGCAGGTTGATAAGAAACCGTGGTGCTTTTATGGTGATTCAAGATATGTCTGGAATCATGCAGTTATATGTAGTTAAGGAGGCTAGATCTTTTGTAAAAAACCTAGATCTTGGAGATATTGTTGGTGTTAATGGAGTTCTACACAAATCGGGCAAGGGAGATCTGTATGTTAGTATGGATGATAATTATCTTTTAACAAAGTCTCTGAGACCTTTGCCTGATAAACATCATGGCTTATTAGATAAGGAGATGAGATATAGGCAGCGTTATGTCGACTTAATTGTTAATCCTGAAACTCGTGACGTATTTAAAATTCGTACAAAAATAATTAATTTTATACGTTCTTATCTCAATAAAAAAATTTTATGGAAGTCGAAACGCCTATGCTTCAAGTCATCCCAGGGGAGCCGCCGCGCGCCCATTTGTCACTCATCATAATGCCTTGGATCTTGATATGTATTTACGTATAGCACCAGAACTATATCTAAAAAGGTTAGTTGTTGGAGGTTTTGAGCGTGTATATGAGATAAACCGAAGCTTTCGTAATGAAGGTTTATCAACTCGGCATAATCCTGAATTCACAATGCTCGAATTCTATCAGGCCTATTCAAACTATACTGATTTAATGAATATGACTGAAGATATGTTGCGAGGTTTAATCACTTCAGTGCTGGGTGGTTTAAGTATCGTAAGTACCTCTAAAAATAAGGAAGGTGAGATTATTGAGGAGAAAGCGTATGATTTTTCAAAACCTTTTGTGAGGATGTCAGTTTTTGAATCTATATTAAGATTCAACCCAGATATAGATGCCCAAAAACTAAACCAAGAAACTTCAGCACGCTCTATTGCGTCTGATCTCGGTATTCCGCTAAAAGATACATGGGGATTGGGAAAAATTCAGATTGAAATTTTTGAAAAAACGGTAGAACATTTGCTAGATAATCCTACGTTTATTACTGAATATCCAACAGAAGTATCACCGCTTGCTCGCCGTACCGATAATAATCCGTTTGTCACCGATCGATTTGAGTTTTTTGTTGGGGGAAAGGAGATAGCTAACGGATTTTCTGAACTTAATGATGCAGAAGATCAAGCTTCAAGATTCAGTCAGCAGGTGGCTGAAAAAGATGCTGGTGATGAAGAGGCTATGCATTATGATTCAGATTATATTAGAGCTCTAGAATACGGTCTGCCACCGACAGCAGGAGAGGGTATAGGTATCGATCGTTTGGTGATGCTTCTAACCGACTCAGCGTCGATAAGAGACGTCCTTTTATTTCCTCACATGCGTTCAAAGTAAATTATTGGAATTTTGCAATCTTATCCAAATAGATAAATCTAAATATCAATAATTTTTTCTTTCTGCTGTAAAATTTTTGCATGATTCTTTTCTAAATCGTTTAGTCGATTTTTTTCTATATCTACAATTTTTTTTGGAGCTTTGCTCGTAAAAGATTTATTTGCTAACTTAGCTTTAATGCGTAGTAAGTCGTCTTCAATTTTAGTTAGCTCTTTATCTAGTCTTTTTATTTCCTCACCTTTATCAATTAATCCTGCCATAGGCACAAGAATTTCCATCTCTCCAATTAGTGCTGTTATTGAGGTTGGCGCTTCCTCACTGCAATCAAGCCAAATTATCTTATCTAGGTGCGCCATTTTAGTTAAATAAGCCCTGTTTTCATTCAGACGATATTTATCCTCACTAGAGCCATTTCGAAGATAAACAGTTAAAATTTTTGCGGGAGATATATTCATTTCACCACGAATGTTACGAATTCCAATTACAGCTTTTTTTAGCCATTCGATATTAACAGTAGCTTCGTTATCTATAAGTTTTTTATCTTCTGTAGGATAGGACTGCAGCATAATGGTTTCACCTTCTTTATCTGCTAATACTTTCAGTTGCTGCCATATTTCTTCTGTAATAAAGGGCATAAATGGATGAATCATTCTGAGGGTGTTCTCTAGCACTCTTATTAGGGTTCTGCGGGTTCCAACTTTTAATTCTGTTGCGATATCATCGCCCCAGAGTACTGGTTTAGATAACTCCAGGTACCAATCGCAGTATTCATTCCACATAAATTCGTAAATAGCTTGTGATGCTAGATCAAATCTATAATTTTCAATAGCATCCGCCACCTCTTTTTTTACCTGTTGTAATCGACTAATAATCCAGCGGTCTGGTAATGATAGTTGGTAATTTCCATGATTATTTTGATCACAATCTTGACCTTCTGTGTTCATCAAAACATAACGTGCAGCATTCCATATCTTATTACAGAAGTTCCGAAAACCTTCAATCCTCCCTACATCAAAATTTATATCTCGTCCTGTGGATGCAAGAGAGTAGTATGTAAAGCGGAGTGCGTCTGTTCCATAGGCCTCTATACCTTTTGAAAACTCTTTCCGGGTTTGTTGTTCAATTTTTTCACGCAGCTTTGGTATCATCATTCCCGAGATTCTTTTTTTAACTAATGGCTCTAGTTCAATACCATCAATTAGATCTATAGGGTCAAGTACGTTACCTTTTGATTTAGACATTTTTTGTCCATGACTATCGCGAACTAGACCGTGAACAAAGACTGTTTTAAACGGAATATCATCTAAAAAATATAAACTCATCATGATCATTCTGGCGACCCAAAAGAAAATAATATCAAAACCAGTGACTAGTACACTGGTGGGATGATACTTTTGTAAAAATTGGTTAATTTCTGGCCACCCGAGCGTCCCAAAAGTCCAAAGACTTGAAGAAAACCAAGTATCTAAAACATCACTATCTCGCCTTAGTTTTATATTACCAAGATTATTTCTAACTCGAACCTCTTCCTCAGATTTTCCAACATATATATTTTCTTTATCATCATACCAGGCGGGTATTTGATGTCCCCACCAGAGCTGACGAGATATACACCAATCTTGAATATCGCGCATCCAAGAAAAATACATATTTTCATATTGCTTTGGCACAAATTTAATATCTCCATTTTCTACAGCAGCTACGGCTTTCTCCGCTAAAGGGGAGGTTTTTACATACCATTGATCAGTTAAGTAAGGCTCTATGATTACACCAGATCTATCACCTCGTGGGATTTTAATTATATGAGCATCAATTTTTTTAAGTAATCCGAGGCTATCTAAATTAGATATAATTTTTTTCTTGCATCGAACCTTTCCATTCCAGCGTATTCAAGTGGAACATTTTCATTTAATCGAGCGTCATCATCAAATATATTTATAACAGGTAAATTATGACGTTTCCCCATCTCATAATCATTGAAATCGTGCCCTGGAGTTATTTTCACACAACCTGTACCAAAATCTTTGTCAACGTAGTCATCTGCTATTATTGGAATTTCACGATTAACAAGAGGTAGAATAACGTTTCTTCCTATGAGGTGCTTATATCTTTGATCTTCAGGATTAACTGCAACTGCTACATCACCCAACATAGTTTCAGGACGTGTAGTAGCAACAGTTAAATATTCATTATCTGTGGATAGTGGATAATTAAAGTGCCATAAACTTCCATTTTCTTCCTCTGAAATTACTTCTAGGTCAGATACAGCAGTATGTAATTTTGGATCCCAATTAACGAGTCTTTTTCCCCTATATATTAAATTATCCTCGTACATCTTTAATGAAAGCGTCTTCAACAGCCCTAGAAAAACCATCATCCATAGTGAACCGCTCTCTTGTCCAATCGACCGATGCCCCTAAACGACGCAGCTGCTTGGTAATAGCTCCCCCTGACTCATTTTTCCATTCCCATACTTTTTTGATAAATTCGTCTCGACCTAAATCGTGACGGGTTACGTTTTCTTGGTTCAAAAGTCGCTCTACTACCATTTGTGTAGCAATTCCAGCGTGATCCGTTCCAACCTGCCACAATGTATCGCTACCTTTCATTCTTTTATAGCGTATCAAAGCATCCATTATGGCCTCTTGAAAGCCATGCCCCATATGGAGATTTCCAGTAACATTAGGGGGAGGAATTGCTATACAGAAAGATGGAGAACCATTTTCTATGGGCTTAAAATACCCATGGTTTTCCCAAGTGTCATACCATTGAGTTTCTATGTCTTTGGGGCGATAAATCTTTTCCATGAGTCCTCATTTTATTGTTGAAAAGAGGTAAAATAACTTATTGATAGTGATTAGCATTAATATAGAATTCTTACAGTTTTAAATTATAAATGGATCGGCATGTCAGAGTCGATTAACTTCTGTTTATAAGTTAATTTTTACTTAATTATTCTCAGTTAAATCATGGTATGTGATAGGGTAACCACGACTCTGATAAAAACTATATTGTTTTCTTTTATTATTAATAACTTCTTGCTCATCATAAACAATTTCAATAACTTTCTGAAATCTTGAAAACCACCTTGGCGTGGAACTATCTGATAAATTAATAAGCAATTGATCGTGTCTTCCGGGATTGAGTTCGTGATTGATAGCAATAGTTGATGATGGTTCGCTCTCAATATCGTGGGGAATGAAAGATACAGAATCGAAGCTCCATAATTTCTCATCAATTTTTTTCGATATACCTTCTTCCGATGTATTTATTAAAACAGAAATTTTTTTCTGGTAAGCTTTATTTACTAATTTGCAGGCAAATAATAACAATGAATTAAAGTCACCTTTTATGCGATAAAAAATAATATTAGTCATTATTGGCTTCTTCTATTAGAAATTGACATAACAAAGGAACCGGCCTACCCGTTGACCCTTTATTGCTTCCACTCTTCCACGCTGTCCCTGCTATATCTAAATGTGCCCATTTGTACTCTTTTGTAAATCGTGCAAGAAAACAAGCAGCGGTAATTGTTCCAGCTAAACGACCACCAAGATTAGCCATATCAGCAAAATTACTCTTGAGCTGAGCATCATATTCACTCCAAATTGGAAGACGCCAAATTCTATCAGAGCTTGTTTGACCTGCAATTTCCAGTTTTTTTGCAAGCATATCATCATTACTTAATAAGCCTGATGCATGATTCCCTAGAGTCATTACGCATGCTCCTGTTAAAGTCGCAATATCTATTACATTTTTTGGCTTAAATCGAGCTGCATAGGTTAAAGCATCGCACAAGATCAATCGACCCTCTGCATCGGTATTTAGGATCTCAATAGTTTGTCCTGACATACTTTTTACGATATCACCAGGCTTTATGGCATTACCTCCTGGCATGTTTTCTACAGCAGGTATAACCCCAACCACGTTAATATCTAGATCTGTATCAATGAGCATAGAAAAAACACCCAATACAGAGGCTGCACCGCACATATCATACTTCATTTCATCCATCGCAGCACCGGGCTTGAGGCTGATGCCGCCTGAGTCAAAAGTGACACCTTTTCCTACTAGCACAATAGGCTTTTCTTTTTCCTTAGTGGAGCCATTATATTTAAGGATAATCATTTTTGCAGGTTGTTTAGTCCCAGCTGTTACCGATAGCAAAGAATGCATACCAAGGCTTTTCATTTCCGCTTCATTTATTATCTTACAGCTTAATTGGGAATGACCCATCGCAAGCTTTTTTGCTTCTTTTGCTAAAAAAGAGGGCGTGCATATATTTCCTGGAAGATCCCCTAGATATTTTGATAAATTCATACCTTTTGATACTGACAAACCTAATTTACATGCATCTTTTATTTCTTTTAATTTTTGATCTGATGGTACAGCAAGTAGGACTTTTTTTAGAGAACAATTAGTCTTTGCTATAGTTTTTAGTGAATCTGAAAAATAGCTCTGCTCACCCAGTACTTGAGAAATTTTTTGCGCTTGCCAAACATCATTTCTGCCACTGACGTTGATATTTTGAAGCGCGATTACAGCATCTTTGACAGGTAGATCTTTAAGCTTAAATCCGATAGTTTTGGCGAGACTTAAAAACATTTGTTCATTTAGTATTTCGCTACCACTACTGACTATCAATAACCTTTGTGCTTCTAAACCATTTGGGTAATTGATCGTTACTGAACTGCCTAATTTTTTCTGAATATCACCGCTTTCTTGGAGTTTTGTTATAAACTCAATTATAGTAGGATTTAAATATTGAGCTGAGTTGTTCATATCAGATTGCAGATTATTATGCTTATCATATTTGTTGCTGAGAACTAGCACTAGACATTCAGTTTTCCTAGAACGAAGATCGCATTTAGTTGCATTAAGTTGCATTTTTCTCCAAAGTTTAGTTGGTTAGGTATTTAAATAAACGTACACTTAGTAGTAATAAATTTATTTATATATATTAACGCATAATAGGAATCTTTCTATTGCTAATTTTTCGATATCTTGCACGTGATTTCTTGAGTTCTGCTTCTGCAGTCACAATAGTGCTATTAATGATTGTTATGAGTGGCCGATTTGTAAAATACTTGGCGGAAGCTGCTGCCGGTGATATGGATGCAGGTATTCTTTTTGCTCTGATAGGCTACCGTTTGCCGGGATTTTTAGAATTAATTATACCCTTGGCATGTTTTTTGGGTGTTCTTTTAGCTTATGGGCGCTTATATGTCCAAAGTGAAATGACAGTCATGATTGCATGCGGAATGAGTCAAACTAAATTAATTTTATATACGTTAGCCCCAGCATTTATAGTAGCTATTTTGACATCTTACTTGAGTCTTTTTGCTACTCCAGATGGCGCCCGAAAAGTTGAAGCTTTGATTTCAGACCAAAATGAAAGAGGAGATTTAGATGGTATGGTTGCAAGCCATTTTTATCCAATTCAAAAAGGTAAGGGTGTTACATATACAGAAGAAATAAATAAAGAGGGTTTGATGTCAGACGTTTTTCTTGCTGAACATCATCCTGACTCTGAATACGGAGATCAATTAATTCTAACTGTATCGAAAACTGGAGAACAAAAAATTCAGATGATGGTATGGATTATCTTGTTTTAAAGGACGGTTACCGTATCGAGGGAATCCCGGGGCAGGCAAATTATAAGATAACTCGTTTCGAAGAATATGGACAATCTATGAAAAAACAGGCTCCTGATAGGCGTAACAGAAAGAAATATCAGATACTTACTACTTCAGAACTAGTGCTCGCTAAAGAGCCAGCACAGGTGGCCGAGTTACAGTGGCGTTTTTCTGTTCCAATTTTGGTATTAGTAATGAGCTTAATAGCTATTCCATTAAGTAAAACCAACCAAAGGCAGGGTAGATTTTCTAAAATGATCCCAGCAATCTTAATATATATGGTCTATTTGGTAATGCTTAATAGTGCAAGAAGTGCATTGGAAGAAGAATTGATTCCCACTTTTATTGGATTATGGTTCGTGCATTTTTTATTTTTTATCATAGCTATATTACTACTTTACTTTCCTTCTATGAGGCTCTGGATAAAGCAAAATACTCCATTGGTGGGACGATGAAAAATATAATTTTCCTTGCTCAGTTCCAGAATCTCTGGATTTTTTTAGCGACTAAATTAAAGTTTATGCGAGCTTTAATATTAAAAATATTTGATTATTTTGTATCCTTCTCTAAACAAATACCATCATTAATCTTATCCAAAATCAGATTAATGAGTAAAGACTGCTCTAGTTTTGTTCTGTTTATGAGGGAAGAAGATATATCGATAAAGAGACTAATACTTTTCGTTAGAAACCTACCCTCTTATATTACCAAAGATCTGAAATCTATGAGTAGGATATCCTCTTATATATCGGTCTCAGTAATTGAAGCTGTAGGCTTAGCACTATTAATAATTGTAGCTCTTGACTCCGTTGGCTCTATAATTGATGGAGCTGGTGATGTAACCAAAGAATATAATTTCTCCCAAGTCTTGATTTATGTTGTATTGACGACACCGGGAAGGATATATGAGTTTCTTCCAATAGCAGCGCTCATTGGTTGTCTCGTAGGTTTGGGCAGTTTAGCTAATAATTCTGAATTAATAGTTATAAGGGCGGCAGGGGTTTCTGTTTTACGCATTGTCTGGGTGGTCCTTAGGCCTATTTTATTGCTTGTCGTAATAGGAGTAATATTCGGAGAGTATATGGTTCCCCATAGCGAAAAATATGCTGAAAGCAGACGTATGCTGCTAACAAAAGGCAAAGTATCACAAGGATCTGCTAACGGTCTATGGAATAAAGAGGGGAATGAATTTACGCATATTGAATCAATTTTTCCTGGCGGTGAATTATTTGGTGTCACTCGCTATGAATTTGACGATAACCATGTATTGAAAAAGGCTAGTTTTGCTGATAAAGCATCTTTTCAAAATGGTACTTGGGTGGAGGAGTTTGGGGCTGCGACATATTTTGAGGCTGATAGCACTAGAGTGGAAAATTTTATTCAGAGAATTTGGACTACGGAATTATCACCTGAGTTGCTCAACATTGCCTCTCTTCCGTCTGAATCCTTATCTATGAGAGATTTGAATAAGCATTCTAGCTACTTGAACGATCAGGGTCAAAATGCCTCAAGATATGAGTTAGACTTTTGGCGCAAGGCTCTTCAACCATTTACAATCGTTGGTTTAGTTCTGATTGCAAGTTCATTCATTTTTGGTCCACTTAGAAGAGTCTCGATGGGTTATCGTATTTTTGCTGGAGTAGTTGTTGGGATTGTATTTAGGATTAGTCAAGACTTGCTTGGCCCCGCGAGTATAGTATTTGGTTTTTCACCTTTTATTGCAGTTATTTTTCCTGCAATTGTCTGCTCGCTGATCGGTATTTTATTATTAAAAAGATCTTCTTGATAACGTCGGTTAATGCATAAAAATTTTTATTGCTATACTATATTAGGTTTCTTTCTCGACACTTTTTTTAACACCACAACTATTGTGCCACTTAAAATATCATGAATACATCTGCCTCTTTTGTCGATTAAACACCAAAAATAACCGAGGCCAAGAAGTCCAAACGAAATATGAGCAAATAGACATCTGGAAAAGCAATCTTTCATCGTCAAATCTTCTTGTTTCTGGCTATATAAATGAAGCCTCCAAGATTTCATTCCAAGGGTTTGACCTTTGCGAAGCCAACACAATACATAAAAATAAATACAGCTCAACCACATGCCAAGAGTAATAAATACTTGAAGAATATTACTTGGCGCTTGCATTGTATCATCGCCTGCAAGCTTTCTTAAAAGAAAAACAATAACTCCAAAAGCAAAAATTATTCCTATGAGCAACATAGAATCGTACAATATAGCCATTAATCTTCGAATTAGATTTGCAGGCTTTTCAAATTTTTTATTTTCTTTGTTCATAAATAAAATTTTCCTATTGTCTAAAGCAGCAATCTTAATTGGGTACAAATTTATCAGAAATTATCAGCAACCGTGGTTGTTAGTTATTATATTATCGAACGATTTTTTAGGCTAAAGATCTTAAAAAAAAATCTATATATCTGAAAATTATAAACTAAAGGGTTACAACGTGAGTTATATTCTAATACAAAAATCACATAATATGAGCAATCTGGAACTTCAATCTCTAGTTGAGAATTTAGGCAAAGATCTCCAAAAAAAATATGGTGGTGATTATCAGATTGAGGGTAAGCTAATGAACTTCATACACAGTGGCGTTCAAGTACGAATCAGTCTTGATGTATCAATAATTAAAATTCAAGTTACCTTGAACTTGATGATGTCAGCCTTCAAAGGAACCATAGAAAAAGAGATTAATTCATATTTAGAAAAGAAAATTTACTAATGAATATTTTTAGTTAATTAATATTTATTATTTATTGCACACTCCAAAAATACGCATTTGTCCGCCCCTATGCCCTACGTCAACATCAAACTTCATAGGAGCAATACCTGTATGAACAACAAATTCTCGGGATACGATTTTGTAAGTAAACATCACTGTTGGATTTCTAGCTTTAATTTGGTGGCCATTTCTTTGTATTATATCTAGAGCAATTTTGCCAAAGCCGCTAATACTAGGATTTGTTATAACAATGTTATCTCCATTAATTTTAATTTTTACAGTACCCCAGCAACATCAATAGATCTGCCAGAACCCGTTTTGTAAACCTCTTTAACTGGGCAAATATAAAGCTCTTCAGCATAATTTTTTGGACTTAATCCGATCGAAAAAAACACAAAAACTATATACAAGTAAATTTTATTCATAAGTTAGATTTAATCCTATTATACATTTAACTAGTAATGATAACTTATGCGATCAAAATTATCATATTTGAATGATATATTGTTTAAATCTGGACTCTTTGAGATTTCGTTAGACTTCTATATCGTATAAGTCGTCGGATAACAATATTTGCTATGAAGCTTACATTTTTTGCAAATAATATTTATTTAAAATTACAATTTATTAGTAAGCTTTCTTGGCTGTAATTTTCTTCTACTGACCATGATTTTATTTGATAATTATGCTAAAGTAATATAGCTTTTTTTATGCTAATAGAAATTAAATCATGCGCTTTCTAATAAAAATATCTACGCTACTTCTATTCGTGCCATTTGGATTTGCTGATGGACTAGGAGATGGTTGCAACCTCGAAATTGCAGCAGGCGATACACTTAAATTCGACAAGACAGAATTGCAAATTAGCTCAAGCTGCGAAAAAGTAACAGTTACATTTTCACATACTGGGAAGCTGCCTGCTACCGTGATGGGACATAATTGGGTATTATCAAAAACGGCGGATGTAAAGCTAATTGCTAGCGATGGTTTAACTGCCGGTGCAAGTAATGGTTATATTAAAGCAGGTGATGAAAGAGTAATTGCTGCTACAGATATTATTGGCGGTGGTCAAACCACTACTGTGAGTTTTGGAGCCGGACAATTAAACTCAGCTGAATCATACACTTTCTTTTGCTCGTTCGCAGGACATTCATTTATGATGGCCGGACCTTTTAAAATAGTAAATTAACCTTTCTATCTTAAAAAATCCAGGCTCACCAAATATTAGATGAGCCTGGATTTATAATTAAAGTCATTTATTAATTTTTGATTTAGATACAACGTCAACAAGTACAGCAATTACAAGATTTAGAAGTACTATGGCTGTTATAAATACAAATGAAATAAAATATATAAAAGCCCAAGGATGAAGGGCTTGCATTGGCAGCATGACAGTTTCCCAGCTCGATAGAGTCATAACTTGGACTAATGTTAATAAAGAGATACCTAAATCTGCCCACCTTGCTGGATCGTCTGTAGAAAATAAAATTGATCCAATAGCTGCATATATATATAAAATGATAAATAGAATCAACATCACATATCCGCACCTAGCTAGCGATTGAAGTAATGCTTCGACTAATTCTTTAAGCTCAGTAATAATAGATATTATTCTTAAGACTCGAAATATTCTTAAAAGTCTTAAAATTAGAACAGATGATCCAGTGACAGGAATCAGAGAAGCACACACTATGATAGTGTCAAAAAGATTCCATCGGTCCTTGAGAAATAAGGACTTTTTTTTTCTCCAAGAAACCTTATTAAAAGCTCAAATAAAAAAAATATAGTTACAAAATAATCTAAAATAATAATTATATTAATGTAGTTATTACTTATTTCATATGTTTGAAATCCTACTAAAAGTGAGGAGAGAAGAATTATAGAAATTACGACGCTTTGAAATCTTCGGTCATCTTTAATTTTATTGAACTTATAAGTCATTGAAAAGTTCCTTCAAATTCCCTCTATTCTAGGCTTGGTAATATTTGGAATATTAGAAGGTATTATACATATAATTGTACCAGAGGCCGGACTCGAACCGGCACGCTTTTAAGGGCGGGGGATTTTGAATCCCCTGTGTATACCAATTTCACCACTCTGGCATGGGGCAGGATTATAGCAGCGACTACCTTATAATCAAATTGAGTTATTTTAGCGTTTAGAAAACTGGTTATAAGTGTAAATTTCTATTACTCTTGCGACGTTAAAAAACTAAAGGTTGATATGAAAAGAAAGTTATTTAGTTACAAGTTACCAGCTAACCTTATAGCACATGAGCCAACCTCTCAGAGAAGGGGCAGCATGATGATGGTGGTAGATCAAGAAACAAATAATATAAAACACCGGTCCTTTTCTGAAATTGTTTCTTTAGTTGAGCCAGGAGATCTCATGGTATTTAACAATACTAGGGTAATGCCGGCTAGAATGTTTGGAAAAAAGATACTGGGGGAAAAATTGAGTTACTAGTTGAAAGATTAATAGATGATCAAACAGTACTAGGGCACTTGAGAGCTAGTAAATCTCCAAAAATTGGCTCTAAAATTTTTTTCGATGGCTGTATTCAGGCATTCGTTCAAGAGCGGAGAGAAAATTTATTTATTATTAAGTTTTCTGATGGCCAGTCAGCAATTGATGCATTAGAGTCAAAAGGACATATACCATTACCTCCATATATAGATCGACCTGACAACGATGTTGACAAAGAGCGATACCAAACAGTGTATGCGAAAATACCTGGAGCAGTTGCGGCCCCAACAGCTGGATTACATTTTGATCTAGAGATATTAGAGGAGCTATCGTCGCTTGGCGTTAATATGGCATATGTTACTTTACATGTTGGATCCGGAACCTTTCAGCCAGTGCGAGAAAGTAATATCCATGATCATGTGATGCACTCAGAAGTTATAGATGTTCCGTTATCTGTTTGTGAGCAGGTTGAATCTACCCGCAAGAATGGGGGAAGAGTAATAGCTATTGGCACAACAAGTGTTCGATGTTTAGAGAGTGCAGCCTCGGGAGGAAAAATCAGCCCAATGAAAGGTGAGACAGATATTTATTTATCCAGGTTATAAGTTCAAGATAGTAGATGCAATGGTTACAAATTTTCATTTACCTGAGTCTACACTCTTAATGTTAGTGTGTGCTTTTTCTGGATATAAGAAAATAATGTCTGCTTATGAACAAGCAATAATTAAAAAATATAGATTCTTTAGTTATGGTGACGCTATGTTCTTGGTAAATAATCCAGATGCACATCAAGAGCTACCGATTTCAGATAAATATTCAGGAAAAAACTAAAATGAATAGCAACTGTTCTATGAGTTTTAAGCTTAATAGTCAAGACGGTAAAGCTAGGAGGGGTCAGCTGAAATTTCCTCGTGGTAAGGTTGAAACACCAGCTTTTATGCCAGTTGGAACCAGTGGGACTGTCAAGGCCATGTTGCCGAGAGATCTAAAGGAAGTTGGCGCACAAATAATCCTAGGGAATACGTTTCACTTAATGCTTAGACCTGGGACCGATGTCATCAAGTCACATGGAGGCTTACATGACTTTATGCAGTGGAAGGGACCAATATTAACGGACTCAGGTGGATTTCAGGTTTTTAGTTTAGGGTCTATTAGAAAAATAAGCGAACAAGGGGTCTCTTTTCGATCTCCTATTGATGGGAGCCAAATCTTCTTAGATCCAGAAACTTCGATTCAGGTCCAAAAAGACTTAGGAGCTGACATCATAATGATTTTTGATGACTGCACCCCTTATCCGGCTTCAAGAGAGGATTCCCGGATATCAATGGAGTTATCCTTGCGCTGGGCTGAAAGAAGTAAGCTTGAACATAGTGGTAGTATAGCTGCATTATTTGGAATTATTCAGGGTGGCATGTATGAGGATTTACGTGAAATTTCTCTAAAAAAATTAGAAAATTTAGGATTTGACGGCTATGCAATCGGGGGCTTTCTGTTGGAGAACCAAAAGAGGATATGCTGAGGATTATTAACAGTACCACCTCGAAAATGCCGAAAAATAAACCTAGATATCTAATGGGTGTGGGTAAGCCTAGGGATCTATTAGAGGCAGTGAAGCTTGGTATTGATATGTTCGATTGCGTGATGCCAACAAGAAATGCACGTAATGGCCACTTATTCACAAGCTTTGGTGTAGTTAAAATAAAAAATGCAAAATATCGTTATGATACAAATCCAATAGATTCGAATTGTAACTGCTATACCTGTAAAAACTTTAGCCTTGCCTATCTTCATCATCTTGAGAAATGCAAAGAGATACTGGGCGCACAGCTAAATACAATTCATAATTTATATTATTACCAGTCTCTGATGTCAGATATAAGAAACGCCATAGAAAACCAAAGGTTAGATAATTTCTCAGAAAATTTTTATAAACAGCAAGGGTTATAATTTTATAAATCTCAGATAAATAAACTTTTATTTTTTTTCAGCTTAGCTTAAAAAATTCTTTCCTATAAAGTAAAATTTTTACTTTTGTAACAAATATTTTATAACAAGCCTCACAAGATCTATTTTTTCAGCCTATAATGTACAAATAAACTATATAAGAATAATTTTTTATGAACAACTATCCCCTGAGAACGTATTTTTTAGTATTAACAGTCGTGTTTATAAGTATTGCATTTGCATTACCTAATATTTTTTCTGCTGACCCTGCAATTCAGGTTTCAGGTCACAGTGGAGAAATGGAGATAAACCAATCCGTTATGGATGACATTACGACTGCATTAAAAGATGCTGATATAGATTATTTTGGTACAAAGGTAGATGGTGAAACAGGCATTCTTAGACTGACAGATATCGATCAACAGCTATATGCTAAAAAAGTAATACAAGAAAAACTTGGTTTAGAGTACGTTGTTGCCCTGAATTTAGCACCTACCACACCTGAATGGTTAGCCCGTTTTGGAGCTTCTCCAATGAAACTAGGCCTTGATCTTCGAGGCGGCGTCCACTTTTTACTAGAGGTTAATACAGACGAGGCTATAAGCAAACAAATGGATACGATAGTTCGCCAAGTTAGGACTGCTATGCGGGAAGAAAAATTGCGCTACGAGTCTATAAAGTTGGTGAAAAGAAAACAGATAGTTGCTGCATTTAAAACCAAAACCGATGCAGAGAAAGCAAACAGTATCATCCGACAAAAGTTTACTAGAATAACTAGGGATATTAATGAGGAAAATGGACTTTTTGTAATTCGCTCAAAAATGTCAGAACCGGAGATAAAAAAATCCAAGACTATGCAATTAATCAAAATCTAACAACACTGCGTAATCGAGTTAATGAGCTTGGAGTATCTGAGCCAGTCGTTCAGCGACAGGGAAAAAATAGAATAGTTGTGGAACTTCCTGGAGTTCAAGATACAGCTGCTGCAAAGAGAATCATAGGAAAAACTGCAAATTTAGAATTTAGATTAGAAGCAAAACCCGGGTCATCTAATCGTGAAAAATTCTCGTTTAGTGATTCTTATGTTAGGGACAGAGGAATCAAGGATGCCTATCTTAAGCGCACCGTTGTTATAACAGGTGACCATGTTTCAAAAGCCTCTGCAGGATATGATGAAAAAGGAACACCTAATGTTAACATATCTCTGAATAGTCAAGGTGGAGCGAGAATGCATCGTATGACTAGAAATAATATAGGCCAACGTTTAGGCGTTTTGTTTATTGAATACAAAATGCGTACAAAATATAACATTGATAGCGATGGAAAAAAGATTGCTATTTCTGAGCGCTATGTTGAAAAAAGATTATCAACTTGGCAACTATTCAAAGTGCTCTTGGAGTTGGTTTTCAGATTACTGGGTTAAGTACACCAAGGGAAGCCTCTGAGCTAGCACTGTTTTTGAGAGCTGGAGCTATGGCCGCCCCAATGTACTTTGTAGAGGAAAGAACTATTGGCCCGTCTCTAGGCGCAGAAAATATAGCTATGGGGGTTAAATCTGTATCAATTGGTATGTTCTTAGTTGTCATATTCATGCTTCTTTATTACAAGATATTTGGTCTTTTTGCTAACATTGCTTTAACTTTAAATTTATTAATATTAGTAGCGTTTATGTCAATGCTTGAAGCTACATTAACTTTGCCAGGAATCGCTGGTATAGTTTTAACAGTAGGAATTGCAGTGGATGCAAATGTACTCATATTTTCACGAATTAAAGAAGAGATATCTAACGGATTGCCACCACAGTCTGCAATTAGCGCTGGCTATGATCGCGCTTTTGTATCAATAGTAGATGCTAATGTAACAACTCTTATTGTGGCAGTTATTCTTTTCATTATAGGATCAGGGCCAGTTCAAGGATTTGCTGTGACCCTTTCTATAGGGATTTTAGTGTCAATGTTCACAGCGATAATCGTAACCAGAGCTTTAGTAAATTTGAGTTTCGGTAATCGATCTATTGAAAAACTTAGCATCTAGGAAATTTTGTATGCTTAATACTAATATCGTTAATTTTATGGGTCAGCGAAAAATAGCATCCATAGTTTCTATTTTTCTTGTCTTAGGTTCTATTGTTTCCTTTACCACAAAAGGATTGGTTTTGGGGTTAGACTTCACCGGTGGAACTCAGATTGAGGTTGGCTACCAGGATAAAGCTAATCTAACAGACATAAGGAATCACTTAGCAGCAGCTGGCTATGAAAATCCTATTGTTGTTCACTTTGGCTCAGAAAAAGATGTTCTTATCAGGATGCAAGGCAAACCAGCAGCAGGATTGTCTGATAATGTTTTAAAGGCGTTACGTACGAGCCAGCCTTCAGTTACTTTAAGGCGAGTAGATTTTGTCGGACCGCAGGTTGGTGAGGAGCTACGAGAGGATGGTGGTTTAGGGATGCTTGTGGCTCTGCTAGTAGTTATGATGTATATTGCTATCCGATTTCAGTATAAGTTTTCTATAGGCGCTGTTGTTGCTTTGATGCACGACGTAATTCTTACACTTGGATTTTTTTCTATAACGGAATTAGAGTTTGATCTAACAGTCCTAGCAGCCGTACTAGCAGTCATAGGTTATTCTCTCAATGATACGATAGTAGTGTCTGATAGAATCAGAGAAAATTTACGCTTACTTCGGGTTTCAGCAGTCGAAGCCGTTATCAATGAATCTTTAACTCAGACATTAGGCAGAACATTGGTAACCTCGTTAACTACGTTATTGGTATTGTCATCATTATTCTTTTTTGGCGGCGAGCTAATTCATAATTTTGCTATTGCTCTTATGGTGGGAGTCTTAATAGGCACCTATTCATCAATTTATGTAGCTTCAAATATGTTATTAGTTTTACATTTAAAGCGTGAGGATTTAATGCCTCCAGAAAAAGAAGGCGCAGAGTTTGATGATCGACCTTAGATATAAAAAATAAATAACTATCTTTATTCAATTAGCAATCTATATTTTTAATTAAAAATTCATAAAGTCCTGAAAGAGGTATGTTTTGATTTTCAGATTCACTTCTATTGCGATATTCTATCATACCTTTTTCTATACCTTTTTCTCCTAAAACCAGCCTATGAGGCAAACCGATTAGCTCTATGTCTGCTAGCATTCCACCTAGGCGAGCCTTTTCTTGATCCATGAAGAGGACGTCGAAGCCAATATCTAAAAGTTTAGTATATATCTTCTCACAGTGATCCTTTACTTTCTCAGACTTATGTATGTTGACAGGAATTAATGCAATTTGAAAAGGAGTAATTGCTTTAGGCCATAAAATGCCATTGCCATCATTATTCTGTTCAATAGCGGCGGCAACAATTCTACTTACTCCAATTCCATAACAACCCATCAATATTGATTGTTGTGTGCCTTCTTCACTTAGAACATTGCAGTCCATTGCCTCGCTATACTTAGTTCCTAATTGAAAGATATGCCCAACTTCAATACCACGTTTAATATCTAAAAATCCTTTACCATCTGGACTAGGATCCCCCTGGGTAACATTCCTTATATCTTCAACATTTATAGCGTTACAATCACGTGTCCAGTTTACCCCTGTTAAGTGCAAACCATTTTTATTAGCACCACAAACAAAGCTTGTTAACTGGTTTGCAGATCGGTCAACAATAATAGGTATATCTAATCCAAGAGGGCCAAGACTACCAATATCGCAACCAAGTTGCGCTTTAATGATATCTTTGCTTGCAAAAGTCAGTGGTGACATAACCCCGTTAATCTTCTCAACTTTGACTACATTGAGCTCGTGATCGCCACGTAAAGCCAATGCCACGAGTGGCGTATGGACTTCTTCGCTTTCATCTTCAGGGGACTCCTCTTTTGGTTGACCCAGTACAATTAATGTTTTTATGATATTGGATCTATCTACATACAGAAACTTACTTATTTCCTCAACACTGCTGAGTCCTTTTGTCTTAATTTCTTGTAATTCCTCTTTCTTATTGGCGATGCTTGGATGAATAGTTACTGCTTCAGTGGTCTCTACGTTAGCTGCAAATTCACTTCTATTTGAGAAAGCTATAGAATCTTCTCCTGATTCAGCTAACACATGAAATTCATGAGATATGCTTCCTCCTATACTCCCTGTATCGGCAACGACTGCCCTGAAATCTAATCCAATTCTTTTTAAGATGTTACTGTAGCCTTCATACATCAATTGATAAGTTTGGCTCAGATTTTTTTCAGATATATGGAATGAATAAGCATCTTTCATGATGAACTCTCTTGAGCGCATAACACCAAAACGTGGACGTATTTCATCACGAAATTTAGTTTGTATTTGATATAAAACTAAGGGTAATTGTTTATAGCTGTGAACTTCGTTCCGAATGAGGTCTGTAACAACTTCTTCATGAGTTGGTCCAAGACAGAATGGCCTTTCATGTCTATCTTGAACGCGCAGTAGTTCTGGTCCATATCTTCCCCAACGATCAGACTCTTCCCACAGACGAGCAGGTTGCATAATTGGCATTAAAATCTCTTGTGCTCCAAGTTTATTCATTTCTTCCCTGATTATTGCTTCCAATTTACGTAGCACTATTAAACCCATTGGAAGCCATGTATATAACCCAGACGCAAGCTTTCGAATTATTCCTGCACGCAGCATAAGTTTGTGGCTGATTATTTCTGCATCAGCTGGGCTTTCTTTTTTTGTTGAGATTAAGAATTGACTAGCTCGCATAATTTATTTTCTATTGGCGGTTAAACGTAAAAAAAGGTATTTTACGGTGATCACATATATTGGTATAGAGCAAAGAGGAAATAAATTGTTCAAACTTCACTCTCAATTAACTAAGGATACTATATTTATTGGTAAATTTGAGCTTTCACAGCTACTCATTCACAAAGATGCTAATTATCCATGGTTTATTTTAGTACCAATGCTACCTAATATTTCTGAAATCCATCAATTATTAAGTGATGAAGCAATACAGCTGATAAAAGAATCGAATGTATTATCTGAAACCATATCGGAAATATTCGCTCCCGATAAAATTAATATTGCTGCTTTAGGTAATATGGTTCCTCAGTTACATCTTCACCATGTAGCCCGCTATAAAAACGACATTTCTTGGCCTAACACTATTTGGGGGAATAAACCATCTACTGAATATAACAAAAAAAATCTGAAGTTTCGTATAGAATCTCTAGTGTTAGCTCTATCTAGAAAGGGATACAATATTATTTAGGTGTATTGATGATGAAGTCAAATATTAGTTTTGCAATTAAGTTATCCTACTAAATTAGCTAATATCTGTTCTTCTAGCCTTTCTATTCATAAGGTATAATGCCAAATTTTTAGGACGCCTGTCGATAAACTTTTAAATAAGCATAGTTACTCATAAGGCTTTAATGATTGCAGGAAAAAATAATGCGTACAATTTATTGTGGTGCCCTTAACCATAGTCATATTGATCAGGAGATTACAATTTGCGGATGGGTGCACCGTCGCAGGGATCATGGTGGCGTTATTTTCATTGATCTTCGTGACCGTGAAGGAATAGTACAGGTAGTTTTTGACCCGGACAGTAAAGAGTATTTTGACATTGCAGATTTGGTACGAAGTGAATATGTTCTTAAGATCACAGGTATCGTCCGCGCAAGATCGACTGATACAGTCAATTCTGAAATGCCAACAGGGCAGATAGAAGTATACGGATTAGCTTTAGAAATACTTAATAGATCTGAAACACCTCCATTCCCATTAGATGAACACATCAAAGTGGGCGAAGATGTTCGCTTAAAGTATCGCTATATGGATTTGCGCCGTCCAGAAATGCTTAAAAACTTAATATTTCGCTCTAAGGTAACTGCTTTGATGCGCGCTCATCTAGATAAAAGAGATTTTATAGATATTGAAACACCAATTTTGACTCGAGCAACACCAGAAGGAGCAAGAGATTATCTAGTTCCAAGTCGAACACATGAAGGTAAATTTTTTGCTCTTCCTCAATCACCACAGTTATTTAAGCAATTACTTATGATAGCTGGTGTAGAGAAATATTACCAAATTGCAAAATGTTTTCGTGATGAAGATTTGCGAGCTGATCGTCAACCAGAATTTACACAAGTGGATATAGAAGGCTCATTTATCAGCGAAGATGAAATAATAGAAGTTAGTGAAGAGATGATCCGAAATATCTTCAGTAAATTATTAGATGTTGATTTAGGTAGTTTTCCACGTATTTCATACAAAGACGCTATGAATAGATATGGTAGCGATAAACCGGACCTCCGTATTCCTCTAGAGTTAATCGAAATTAAAGACCTGATGGTTGATGTAGACTTTAAGGTTTTTTCGGGACCAGCTAAAGATAATGAAGGCCGAGTTGCAGCAATATGCGTACCCAACGGAAATAGTATAAGTCGAAAGAAAATAGATGATTATACTAATTTTGTTGGTATCTATGGAGCCAAAGGTTTGGCTTATATAAAAGTTAATGATAAAGATAATCTAGAAGAAGGCCTGCAGTCACCAATTGTTAAATTTCTACCTCATGATATCCGCCACCAAATTCTCCAGCGCACAGATGCAAAAAATGGAGATCTAATTTTCTTTGGAGCTGATAAAGATAAGATCGTATCTAATGCTTTAGGGGCTTTGCGTATAAAATTAGGAGAAGACCTTAATTTATATACCTGTGGATGGGCTCCTTTATGGGTTGTTGATTTCCCTATGTTTGAAAAAACAGATGATGGTGAATGGACACCCTTACACCATCCTTTTACTCAACCAGCATGCAATCCAAGTGAGTTGAAAAATGATCCTGGTAGTGCTTTATCGTTAGCTTATGATATGGTGATTAATGGCACTGAGCTAGGCGGCGGCTCTATACGTATTGATAATCTTAAAATGCAAAAAACAGTTTTTGAGGTGCTAGGAATTAGTGATACACAAGCCAAAGAAAAATTTGGATTTCTTCTCGAAGCACTAAGTTATGGCTGCCCCCCGCACGGAGGATTAGCTTTTGGGTTGGATAGATTAGTCATGTTAATGACAGGTAACAACTCAATTAGAGATGTCATTGCTTTCCCTAAAACCCAGACAGCCGCTTGTGTTCTAACAGATGCACCTGGTTGTGTTGATAAAAAACAACTAAGGGAGATGAGTATAGATTTAAGAAAAAAAAAGAGTGACTAGAGGAAAATGTTAATTGCTAAATTAGTTAAATTAAAAAGTAAGTTAAAGGCAAAAAAAAATCAATTTAACGAGTAATCTAAGGAGATATAAGATGAAAGTATTAAAAAAGACTGTTACACATACAATATATAAAAAACGTTCCGGACGTTATGCTGTTGAAGACGCTCTCCAAAATATTGTAAATGGCGCTGACAAGATTAACATTCTTATAGAGGCTGGAATTATTAAGCAAGCTGCTATTGAATCTTTGTCAGATACCCTAGAAGAGGCACCGGCAGTAGAAGAGGCACCGGCAGTAGAGGAGGCACCGGCAGTAGAAGAGGCACCGGCAGTAGAAGAGCACCGGCAGTAGAAGAAGCACCGGCAGTAGAAGAGGCACCGGCAGTAGAAGAGGCACCGGCAGTAGAAGAGGCACCGGCAGTAGAAGAGGCACCGGCAGTAGAAGAGGCACCGGCAGTAGAAGAGGCACCGGCAGTAGAAGAGGCACCGGCAGTAGAAGAGGCACCGGCAGTAGAAGAGGCACCGGCAGTAGAAGAGGCACCGGCAGTAGAAGAGGCACCGGCAGTAGAGGAGGCACCGGCAGTAGAAGAGGCACCGGCAGTAGAAGAGGCACCGGCAGTAGAAGAGGCACCGGCAGTAGAAGAGGCACCGGCAGTAGAGGAGGCACCGGCAGTAGAGGAGGCACCGGCAAAAAAAGACTAATCGATTAATTAATTTAATTACATATTTTTTATAGCATCAGCATCAGGCGGCTTTTAGGGCCGCTTTTTTAATAAGTTAAAAAAATGTTATATTTTTTAAGAGTGACTGAGTATATTAGGGTTGTTTTTTTTATTTTTTTTAGGATACTGTGACAATATACAGTATATTAAAAAGTTGTATTTATATGTCATTGATCATAGGTGTAGATCCTGGCTCTCGTAAAACTGGTTTTGGGGTTATAGAGACAGTTAGCAAAAGTAGCTCCCAAATTAAATATGTGACTAGCGGGGTTATTCGTTTGCCGTCTGGGCCACTGCCTGTTCGTCTGGGAGTGATCTTTGATAATATTTCCCAGCTAATAGACGAATTCAATCCTCAACAAATGGCAGTAGAAGAGGTTTTTCTTGCTCGAGATCCAAGCGCAGCGATAAAACTTGGTCAAGCTAGAGGTGCTGCAATAGTTGCTGGGATAAAAAAAAATTTAGTAATTGGAGAATATTCACCTCGAACTATCAAGAAATCAGTTGTTGGAAACGGCGGCGCTACTAAAGATCAAGTCCAGCATATGATTAAAACAATATTAAATTTGCCTTCTTCGCCCGCTGAAGATGCTGCCGATGCATTAGCTGCAGCTATTTGTCACGCTCAAACTAGTTCTTTTGGATTAAATTCAGAGGGATTATTGCACTATTCGAAAGGTCGACTTAAGCAAAAAATCACTACATCCAGTTAATTTTTCAGAGGATTGATAATTTTATCGTAATCTGAATTGTTTGTTATAGGAGAAAAGGTTTGATTGGAAGGATCTCAGGGATTTTGATTGAAAAAAAAAGCACCGCAATTATTAGTTGATGTTCAGGGGGTCGGCTATGAGTTACTGGTATCGCTAACTACTTTTTTTGATCTGCCGGAAAACGATCAACAGGTGACTTTACATACACACTTAGTAGTTAGAGAGGATATTCAACAGCTCTATGGATTTAGAGAAGCGAGTGAAAGAGAGCTATTTCGTATGTTGATAAAAATTAGTGGCGTTGGGCCGAAAATGGCACTTACTATACTTTCAGGAATGAACACAAAAGATTTTTTTGAATCAGTTCAAACAAACGATATAGAGAGACTCGTTAAGCTCCCAGGAGTTGGGAAAAAGACAGCAGAAAGATTGGCTATTGAAATGAAAGATTGTTTGCCTGCAATATCTTTAATGGATGCCAACAAAGTAGATTCAGGAGAAAAAGAAATATACCATCAAAAATTAGGTGCTCAAGAAGAGGCTGAAAGCGCATTAATTGCACTAGGTTATAAGCCTAAAGAAGTAACTCGTATGATTGCTATCGCATCAAAAAATATAAATATAGCGAATAATGAAAGTAAGGTGAGTGAAAAATTAATTAGATTGGCTTTAAAGAGTAAAGTAAAATCATAATTGTTTATGTAATAAATATATAATAGTAAATGCCTTGAATATTGACTGTTTGATGTCTTACTTTCGTATGGATATACAGAAAAATGATAGAGACAGATCGAATTATTTCTCCAGAAGGAGAAGAACAAGAAAAACGTTTTGATCGAGCTATTCGTCCACTGAGCTTGGAAGATTATGTCGGCCAAGAAGTAGTCAGGAATCAGATGCAGATTTTTATCAGTGCTGCCTCTAAAAGAAACGAGCCTCTTGATCATACTTTGATTTTTGGACCCCCTGGTCTTGGAAAGACTACTTTAGCCCATATTATTGCAAATGAGATGGGTGTTGGATTAAAAACTACCTCTGGACCAGTACTTGAAAAAGCTGGAGATCTCGCTGCAATAATGACAAATCTTGAGTCAGGAGATGTGCTCTTTGTTGATGAAATACATCGTTTGAGCCCAGTAGTTGAAGAACTGATATATCCAGCGATGGAAGATTATCAGCTTGATATAATGATTGGTGAGGGTCCAGCAGCACGATCCATCAAGCTGGATATACCGCCCTTTACTCTTGTCGGTGCAACTACTAGAGCAGGTTTGCTTACCTCACCCTTAAGAGATCGCTTTGGTATAGTCCAAAGGTTAGAATTCTACTCAGACAAAGAGTTAAGCAAGATAGTTTCTAGATCGGCAAAATTACTTGGTGTGAAAATAGATGAAAATGGCACTCAAGAAATTGCCAGGCGATCAAGAGGAACTCCTCGGATTGCAAATCGATTACTACGTAGAGTCAGAGATTATGCGGATATAAAAGCTGACGGAGTTATTACATCACAAATAGCTGATATGGCGTTAAATATGCTCAATATTGATTCTTGTGGATTTGACCATATGGATCGACGAGTTATGCTAGCAATAATAGAGAAATTTGATGGAGGCCCGGTTGGAATCGATAGTGTGGCTGCAGCGATAAGTGAAGAAAGAAATACCATTGAAGATGTCA
Organism: Cellvibrionales bacterium; assembly: GCA_038143955.1. Lineage (GTDB taxonomy): Bacteria > Pseudomonadota > Gammaproteobacteria > Pseudomonadales > Porticoccaceae > Porticoccus. The sequence continues at coordinate 931,654 of JAYQMT010000005.1, read as the reverse complement.
TTGAGCCGTTTTTGATCCAACAAGGCTATTTGCTTCGAACGCAGAGAGGGCGAACAGTTTCGCGATTAGCATATGAGCATTTTGAATTAAAAAATAAGATCATAAATGAAATATAAGGTTTATTTATAGATGATGCAGAAGTTTTGTCTACCTATTCGGGTATATGTAGAGGATACAGATGCCGGAGGCATTGTTTATTACGCTAATTATCTTAAGTATATTGAGCGTGCTAGAACAGAGCTTATAAGAACTTTTGGTTTTGATAAACCAGCACTGTTTGGAAGCCTGCAGTTCGTAGTTCACTCTCTTAGCGTTAAATACTTGCAGTCAGCAGTGCTAGACGATGAAATTATCGCCACTGCAGAAATAACAAGGGTTGCGAAGACTTCTTTTATGGTTGCTCAAACTGTGCTGAGAAACAATGAACTTCTTATAGATGCTGAAGTAAAAATAGTTTGTATTAGTCACGATAAAAAGACTCCATGTGCGATACCTAGTAATATGTTGAAAAAACTTCAAGGTGGAATAGTAAATATCATGAGGACCAGTTCATGACAGAGCAATTATCTTTATGGAGCTTAATTTTTAATGCCTCTTTTTTAGTTCAATTTGTAATGTTGATTCTTTTTCTTGCTTCAGTGGTGTCTTGGGTAATGATTATTCAGAAAGGGCTTTATCTCCGCGAAGCTGAATATAATTCACGTCAATTTGAGAATGATTTTTGGTCAGGGATAGATTTAAATAAACTATATGAAGATATAAGAATTTCAGATGCGGGTGAAGGGTTACCTGGAGTATTTAGAGCAGGATTTAGGGAGTTCAGCAAACTCTCTCAACAAGCTGGTGTTGAACCAGAGGCTGTTATGGAAGGTACTGAAAGATCAATGAGAGTTGCACTATCCCGAGAGGAAGAAGCACTTAATCAAAACCTACCTTTCCTTGCAAGTGTCGCATCTGTTAGTCCTTATATTGGGCTGTTTGGAACAGTTTGGGGAATTATGAATTCATTTCGCGGGCTTGCTAACGTTCAACAAGCTACATTAGCAAAAATGCCTAAACCCACCTAAGTAAATTGAATATTCTAAACCAGACGAACCTCAATTTTGGCTATATCTTTGAGTCTAATTCTGCATTCAGTGATAATTTTCTTTTTAATAAATGGGACGAAGGGATAAAAATACAAAAAGGTGTCGCCCCCAAAATATTTACAAGCGAAGCTAGTAAATCTGGATGAAAAAATTAAAAAAAAATTACAACCTAAACCTAAACCTAAACCTAAACCTAAACCTAAACCTAAACCTAAACCTAAACTAAACCTAAAAAGAATAATGAAAAAAAACCTAAAACATAAAATTATTGAAGCAAGAAACGAAAAGGTTGCAAGTAAGCAAGCAATTAGAACTAGAAAATAAAAAAATAGTTTCTAGCTATTCTGCATATATAATTGAAAGAATAGAGGCTAACTGGAACAGACCGCCGAGCTCAAGAAGAGAAATGGAAGCAAAATTACTAATTAGATTAGTTCCAACAGGCCAAGTTATAAGCGTGAAGCTACTCAAAACAAGTGGGAATAATGCCTTTGATAGATCAGCAGAGCAAGCTATTTATAAAGTTGGTAGTTTTGATAAGTTACAGCAATTAGATATACAAACATTTGAGAAAAATTTCAGGAAATTGCAGTTAGTTTTTAAACCAAATGACTTGAGGTTGTAATAAATTGAAAAAAATTAATTTGATTATAATTTTATTTGTCTTTATTTCTTTATCAGCATCGGCTGAGCTATCTATTAATATTACAAAGGAATTGACAATCCCACAAAAATAGCTATTGCTCCATTATCTTTTTATGGAAATCAACTTCCTGAAGATACAAGTAGAATTATCGAAGAGGATCTAAAAAGAAGTGGTCTTTTTGACCCTATTCCAAGAAAAAATATGCTGTCATTTCCAGGTACGATAAAAGATATATATTTTCGTGATTGGAAAATCCTAGGAGCTGAATATCTAGTTATTGGAAGCTTGTTATTAAGTGGCGATACTTACGAGATTACATACAGTTTGCTAGAAGTACATAGCTCAAGATTAGTCTTTACAAAGATTGCAAAAGGATCTAAGGATCAACTTAGGGATCTTTCTCACCATATAAGCGACCAGGTATATGAGGCTATAACAGGAATTGAAGGTGCATTTTCTACCAAGGTTGCGTATGTGACATCTTTGAAATCAAACAACAAAACATTATACAAGCTTATGGTATCCGATGTTGATGGCGCTAGAGAAAGACTAATACTTGAGTCTAATCATCCTATTATGTCTCCTTCCTGGTCTCCCGATGCAAAAGAGTTAGTTTATGTTTCTTTTGAAACAGGAAGACCAGCGGTGTTTCGTCAGAATTTAGCTAATGGTAATAGGAAGCAACTTTCTGACTTTAGGGGATTGAATGGAGCCCCGTCATGGTCACCTGATGGAAAAAAATTGGCATTAGTTTTATCAATAGATGGTAATCCTGAGATTTATACTTATGATCTAAGAAAAGAAAAATTCATACGCCATACAAATCATTTTGCAATTGATACCGAGCCTAACTGGGCGCCGGATAGTAAATCTCTTGTTTTTACCTCAGATAGAGGTGGATCACCACAAATTTATAGATTAACACTTAAAAATGGAGAAGTGCAACGCCTTACTTTCCGAGGATCATATAATGCTAGGCCCAGACTAGCTAGTAATGGTAGAACTTTAGTGATGATTCATAGAAGTGCCCATCAATTTAATATTGCTACACAAGATTTAGTGAATGGTGATTTAAGAATTTTATCTAATACTAGTTTAGATGAATCACCCACAGTCTCACCAAATAGTGCTATGCTACTTTATGCCACAAAGATAAATAATAGAGGAGTTTTAGCAGCTGTTTCTCTTGATGCAGGAGTAAAATTCCTTCTCCCAAGTAAACAGGGAGACGTCCGTGAACCCGCTTGGTCACCAAAATAAAATAGAACTAAATTCGGCATATGTCGTCTAACAAATTTAAATATTGCTAAAAAGGAAAAAATAAAAATGAAAAAAATCTATAAATATAGTTTAGCCACTATAGTCCTGTCAGTATCTCTAGTGGGTTGTTCGATGACAAAGACTAATAGCGTAGCTACTATGACTAATGACCGCATAACTACCGGATCTATAAAAAATAACTCGATACAGGGATCTACCTTAAAAACAGATATCAAAGTTCCTCGTGTATTTTATTTTGAGTTTGATAAGGTAATGCTTAGCTCTGAGGCACGATCAGCTCTTAGACTTCATGCGCAAAGTCTGCGTTCGAATCCAGCTAAAATTCGTTTACTTGGGCATGCAGATGAGCGTGGTAGTCGTGAATATAATATGGCTTTAGGAGAAAATAGAGGGAATGTTGTCCGGGATTTTTTAATCCAAGAAGGCGTGAGTAATTCGTTGATTGAAGTTGTTAGTTATGGTGAAGAGAAAGCAGCTTCCCTTGGTAGCAATGAGGATTCATGGGCTATGAATCGAAGGGTAGAATTAAAATAATATAAAATATCGAATATTATCCTATGAAACCCATAAATCCATCGATATGCTATTTTATAAAAAATGTCCTTACTCTGGCATATGGAATGATTTTTTCGACTGTTACTATAGCTGCAGCCCCAGTTGAAAATATCAAAATTAATTTGAATAAAAATAATCATATTATTAGCAAATCTTCGCCTCAACCTCTACATATTGATGCTCATTATCAGACACAACTACTTAAACAAGAGGTAAGATCTCTTAGGGGTATAGTTGAAGAACTCAAAAATGAAGTTGACCGTATATCTGAACAGCAGAAAGATAATTATCAAAATTTGGACCGAAGGTTATCAAGTCAATCTACATATGTAAATAAATCTTCAAAGATAGATAATAATAAAACTATAGAGACTACAACTAGCATAATAGATGATAAAAATAAGCTTCCTTTACCTTCATTAAAAGAAGAAAAAGAATACTATGATAATGCCTATGCGAATTTAAAGTCAGGTAACATAGATAAAGCTATTTCAGGTTTTAACTCTCACGACATTAAATATCCAAATGGAACTTATGCTGCTAATGCTCATTATTGGCTTGGTGAAATATATTTACTTCAAAATCAGCTAAGTCTAGCTCATGAGGAATTTTTAACGGTTCATCGGGACTATCCAAAACACCATAAATATCTCGATGCGACGTTTAAATTAGGACAGGTTTACTTTATGCAAGGAGATAAAGTGAAAGCTAAAAAAATAATTAATAGTATTGCAGATGGAAACACTAATACTGCTATACTAGCTAGAAAATTTATGGTTGAAAATTTTTAGTTTCGGTAGGTAATAAGTTCAACTAAAGAACTTTTTGGTCGGAGACTAACAGTTCAATTAACACTTGATTTTTCATTGTTCATGAGTAAGATAACTTCCTCTTCAAGCGGGTCGTTAGCTCAGTTGGTAGAGCAGTTCCCTTTTAAGGAATTGGTCGTTGGTTCGAACCCAACACGACCCACCATTTATAAAAGCTTCTTAATTTCTATGGCCAGACTTGTTTTTGTGCATATTAGATGTATGTTAAAATTATAAATGAGCTTCTATTGAAAATTGATTATGAATACACCTCTCAACCAGCATCAAAAAAATCTAAGTGTTACGCCTAAATTGAAGACCGATAAGATTATTGAGTCTCATCTTAAATCTATACATGCCCAACCAAGACGCTCCACTCAGGAAGAAGGTTTTTACAGGAATAGAATTAAGCAACTATTGAAAGATAGAAATGCAGTAATAGTTGCTCATTATTATACTGATCCATCGATTCAAGCTTTGGCAGAAGAAACGGGTGGAATTGTTTCTGATTCGCTAGAGATGGCAAGATTTGGCAGCACACATGAAGCCACAGTGATAGTAGTTGCAGGTGTAAAGTTTATGGGAGAAACAGCTAAAATTTTAACGCCAGAAAAGAAAGTTTTGATGCCTACGCTTGAAGCAACATGTTCTTTAGATATAGGATGTCCTGTGGATGATTTTAGTGAATTTTGTGATCAAAATCCTGATAGAACTGTAGTTGTTTATGCAAATACGTCAGCTGCTGTAAAGGCAAAAGCCGACTGGGTAGTTACCTCTAGTATAGCCGTAAACGTTATTGAGTATCTTGATAGCTGCGGAAAGAAAATACTTTGGGCGCCAGATAAGTATCTAGGTAGTTATATTCAGAAAAAAACTGGTGCTGATATGCTCATATGGAATGGAAGTTGTATTGTGCATGAGGAGTTTAAGTTAAAAGGAATTATTGAGTTAAAAAATGTATACCCCGATGCTGCATTGCTTGTTCACCCAGAGTCCCCTGAAGCCATCACTGATATGGCAGATTTTGTTGGTTCAACTTCACAATTAATTGAGGCCTCGAAGAATCTACCTAATCAACAAATGATTGTAGCAACTGATTCGGGTATATTTTATAAGATGCAGCAAGCATGTCCTAATAAAGAGCTTATAATTGCTCCTACTGCTGGAGAAGGGGCCACCTGTCGAAGTTGTGCAAATTGTCCCTGGATGGGGTTAAATGACCTTAAGAACTTGATGAACTCTTTAGAGCTAAATGAGAATGAGATATTTGTAGAAAAAAGTACTAGCATAAAAGCAATGAGCTCATTACAAAGAATGTTAGATTTTCGTGACGAGTAACTATAAGTTCCTCATATTTTCTTCAATCTTTTCTAAACTTTTAAGCCTTTGATCAATCGATAATTTTTTATTGTAGTCATTGACCAATAATTTTCTTGCATACATTAACTGATCTCTTGCTTTGTCAAAGACACCAATCAGTATAAAATATTCTGCTCGTGCCAGGTGAACGCCTGGTATATCTCCAGATAGACCACGAACTTCTGCAAGTTGAAACCACACCTCAGGATTGTTTGGGCGACTATTTTTTAACGAGTTTAATATTTTTTCAGAATCAAAAAAACGATTAGCCTTAAGATATGTTTCAGCGAGAGACATACGTAAAGGGTAGCTTTTGGTATCATATTTTAGAAGTGAAAGAGTTTTTCGATTGCAGTAGTATATTTTTCTTGATTTCGATAACTCTCAATCTGAGCCATTTTATAAAGAAGTTCATTTGGTGATATTTTCATTAGTTTATTAATTAATTTATCTGTTGTTGTGAAATCCCTTATAGCCATATTCGAGAGGGCCATACCATAAATAGCAGCATTTTTATTCTTCCCTGTATCACTCAATTGATTTTTGAAGTAGTTAAGTGATAAATTAGAGTCTTTCTTGGTTGCAATTATCGCTCTGGCTCGCATCAAATGAAATTCAAAATTGTCGGAATAATTTTTAACCTTAAGTTGATTTATTCTATTTTTAGCATCAACAACTCTATCTTGTGTAAGCGGGTGGGACCTGAGAAATTCAGGGATCTTGCTACTTGCATGTCTGGTTAGTTTTAGCATTCCTTCGAACATAGAAGACATAGCACTTGGGTTCATTCCTGAAGCAATCATTGTTTGGAGACCCAATCTATCAGCTTCCCGTTCATTTTGTCTGCTGTACCTCAAAGCTGTTTTCATCCCCATAGTTTGGGTTGCACTTAAGCCAGCCATGCCTGCATCACTACCAGCTGTTGCTGCCAAAATAAGGCTCGCAAGCAAACCTGCCATACTTATAACTCTATTTTTCTTTTGTTGATTTAAGCGGCGGGCAAAATGTCTTTGACTTAAATGAGCAATCTCATGCGCAATAACCGATGCCAATTCATCCTCCGTTTTTGCATACAGAAATAATCCTGTATGAATTCCAATTATTCCTCCGGGCACTGCAAAAGCGTTTAATGTTGAATTATTTATAACAATAAGCTCAATACGTCGATCTTCCAGACGGCTTTTAGACGCTAATTTTTTGATAAGTTTTTCTAAGTAGTCCCTTAAAAGTGGATCATGATTTTCATTAACTCTACTTCGATAAGCTTTAAGCCAAGCCCGCCCTATTTCAAACTCTTTTTGTGGCGAAATATTGCTTGATGACTCGTCCCCTAGTAGAGGAAGGTTAACTTCAGCACTTAAAGCTGGCCTAACTACAACTAGTAAGACTAAAAAAATTAGTATCAAACACCGGAAATGGTTAAAAAGTATTATTAGCTTGTTCATTTTGATTGATATGCGGCAATTTAACTGTTTGTGTAATTCTAATTATAAAATTAAATCTATAATAATAGATACATTTTAACGACCAGGGCACGAGGGTTTAGAAAACTTAAGTAATATTATTGTAGCTTGATTAGTGATCTCGTACCTTATTGCATGTATTATCTAATGACAAGATTGGAGGGTTTGATGTTAAAAGTATTAGGTAGCTGGATTAACCGTTATTTTGGCGAGGAAGAGACAGTTTTATTAGCCGTATTGTTAATTTCTGCTTTGGTGATATTAATAACACTTGGTCAAATAATAGCGCCATTCATTGCAGCACTTATTTTTGCTTTCCTATTGCAAGGGGGCGTAAACCGTTTGACCCTTTTAGGAATACCCAGAATAGTTGCAGTAATTGGTGTATTTTTATTTTTTATTGGAACTTTTTCAGCAATTTTAATTATTTTTTTACCATTGATAGGCCGACAATCATTAAATTTAATGGAAAAAACCCCTGCTATGGTCGATCAGTTTCAGGGGTTGCTTTTTTTTACTGTCTGAAAAATTTCCTAAAATCTTTTCTGAAAATCAAATAAGTGATCTATTGGCACAAGCATCAAAAGAGCTTGGTAGTATTGCACAAAATTTAGTAAGTTTTTCATTTGACACATTTCCAAGTGTTTTAGCACTAATTCTGTATCTCGTATTAGTACCTTTACTAGTTTTCTTTATGCTGAAAGATAAAGAAAAGCTATTAGGCTTTTTATCTAATCTTCTTCCCCCTAAACGTCCTATGATGTGGAAAATATGGAAAGAAATGAACTTTCAAATGGCTAACTATGTTCGTGGAAAAGCAATTGAGATTGTAATCGTTGGTTTTATTAGTTACATAACATTTTTATTCTTTGGATTAAATTACGCCGCACTTCTTGCTTTGCTAGTCGGATTATCAGTGATCGTTCCATATATAGGTGCTCTTCTTGTTTCTATCCCAGTAGTTATGGTGGCCTATCTTCAGTGGGGCTGGGAGGGAGATCTATTTTTTTACTAGGAGCTTACGCAATAATTCAAGCTTTAGATGGTAATGTTCTAGTACCTTTATTATTTTCAGAGGCAGTGAATTTGCATCCAGTATCAATTATACTTGCTGTAATTTTATTTGGAGGAATATGGGGATTTTGGGGCGTATTTTTTTCAATCCCTCTAGCAACATTAGTTAAGGCCCTCTATGGCGCATGGCCAAATCCAAGTATGCCCTCTAATAACCAAAATTGATTACTTCTTAATGTGCTTCTAGTTGAATAAAATATATATAGTATTAATTTGCAGCCTAATTTTGAGCCCAGCTCAAAATCTTGCTTCAGAAACGGTAAACGTGTTTAGTAACTCTCAAGAGCTCATAAAAACTAACCAAGTTATAGTAGAAAAAAAGTCAGCCAGATTCTTCTGAGTACCGTTATATAGAACTCCCAAATAAAATGAAGGTGTTGCTTATTTCGGATATGAAAGTCGACAAGGCAGCAGTATCCCTTGATGTTTTTGTAGGCAGCTCTCATGATCCAATAAATCGACAAGGTTTAGCTCACTTTCTTGAACATATGTTGTTTTTAGGAACAGACAGATACCCAGCGCCAGACGAATATCAATCCTTTATAAGTCAGCACGGAGGTTCGCATAATGCATACACATCTTTTGAGCATACAAACTATTTTTTTGATATTGACCCCTAAAAGTATTGAGTCAGCACTAGATCGCTTCTCAAGATTTTTTATTGCGCCCTTATTTAACTCTGAGTATGTTGATCGAGAGATGAATGCAGTTCACTCCGAGTATATGGCGCGAATAAAAAATGACTATCGTCGACAAAGAGATGTTTTGTCTGAGATTGTTAATCCAAGCCACCCTGCAGCAAAATTTAGTGTTGGAAATCTAGATATTTTATCCAATAAGAAGACCAGTAATGTTCGAGATGATCTTCTAAGTTTCCATAATGAACATTATTCTGCAAACAAAATGGCTCTAGTTGTTCTTGCTCCTAAAAGTCTTGATGAATTAGAGTCTGTTGTTACTGCAAAATTTAATGAAGTAAAAAATACAGATAAAGCACAATTCAGACATAAACAACCGTTATTTAAAGATGGTTCATTACCTTACCTGTTAAATATTGAACCTCTTCAGGAGCGACGTCAATTAACAGTAACTTTCCCTTTGCCTTCTATGCGGGATTATTATCAAGAAAAACCCCTTAGTTATATTGCTAGCTTAATTGGAGATGAAGGTCATGGTAGTCTTTTATCTTTATTGAAAGAGAGGGGTTGGGCTGAGGCACTTATGGCTGGAGAAGGTCTATCTGATCTAAATGGAAGCTCTTTTGATATAAACGTTAGTCTAACGCCTGACGGAGCAGAAAACTTCAAAAAAGTTATTAATTTAATTTTTCAAAAAATCGACCTCATTTCCCAAAATGGGATAGAGGAATGGCGCTGGGCCGAGCAAAAAAATTAGCTGAAGCTGCATTTCTCTATAAAGAGCCAAGTAGCCCGAGTAGTCGTGTTATGCAGCTTTCTTCTCAGCTTCATGACTATCCTCCTCATTTGGTTATTAAGGGCCCCTACCTGCATAACCAATTTGCTCCAGACCTTGTTAACAAAATACTTAGTTTGATGAAACCTAATAATTCCTTAGTCACTCTTGTATCTCCAGAAGTTCAAACTGATAAAGTATCTAGCTTATATATGGCTCCATATAGTTTAAAAAATTCAAGACTGATCAAGTTCGAGTGCTTGACTTAGCAAATACCTTAAAATTACCACTACCAAATAAGTTCATACCAGATGGCTTTGAAATAAAATCAAAGATAACAAATTCATCCGCTGGTAAGCCAACATTATTAATTGATAAGGAAAATTATCGTCTTTGGCATTACCCAGATAATTTCTATGGCGTTCCCAAAGCTCAATTCTATGCATCAGTAAAAATCCCATTAATAAAGAATGCCACCGATGCGGCTATGCTTGATTTATATCTAAGTGTCGTTAATGAGCAACTTAAAGAAGCTAATTATGCTGCAATACTAGCTGGGTTAAATTATGGTATTTTTAGACAGGCAAATAAAATAATTATTTTTGTAAGTGGATTTGACAGTAAACTACCTTTTTTGGTGAAAGAGGTTACCAATGAGTTATTTTCAAAACACAGTGGTCAAGAAGATAAGCTATTTTATCGACTGAAATCAGAGTTAACGAGAGAGTGGCAGAATACAAAAAAGGATTCCCCATATAAGCAGGTTGTTAAGGAAATAGCTCATCAGATTGATACTAAATCTTGGAGTCCAGAAGAGCTTTCAGAAGCCATGCTAAATTTTGATATAATCAAATTTAATAATTTCATACAAACAATATTTTATGGCGCAACCGCAGATTTTCTTGTAGGTGGAAATATAGAAGCTTCAGTCGCTAAATCTCTCATTCCGCCGACAGTTAGTCTTTTTGAGAATAAGACTTACGATGGGGATCGTCAGATATATAAAATTCATTCAGAAGAGAAATTAAACTCATCTTTAGCAATCAATCATAACGATTTAGCTATTCTAAAATATTATCAAGGACGAAATGACAGCCCCAAGGAAGAGGCCTCAATAATTTTATTAAAACAGCTCATGGGATCGGATTTTTTTCATGAATTGCGCACTAAAAAACAACTGGGTTATATAGTGGCTGTGGTGAACCAGAAAGTTGATAGGATTCCAGGCGTCAGTTTATTGGTTCAATCACCTGAGGCCTCGGTAATCAGAATGAGTCAAGAAATAGATAACTTTCTATTAGACTTTTTTGATAAATTAAAAATCATGACTGAAGAAGATTTTCTTAAACAAAAAGAATCAGTTTTATTGAGATTGCAGGAAAAGCCTAAAAATTTATTGGAGAGCTTATCTCGATTTTGGCAATGTATAATGACCCGTAATTATACATTTGATCGTAGGGAAGAATTGATATTTGCGCTAAAAAAGATTTCACACAAAGAAATTTTAAATACATTTAACTCTCTAATAATTAAATCTGGATATTCTTTTCAAATAGATAGCGGCGACAGTTTTTCATTCGATAAAAAAGAGTTTCAGAAAAACAGAGAATCCTTTGCTCTTAATACTAAATAACTTTAATAAATCCAGTTATTTAGTATGTTTTTTTGCGTTGAACGATTTTTTTTGTTTCTTTTTTTCTTTGAATTGATCATTTTTATTAAGAACACTAAGTTTCATCGGGCGCTGCTTAACTCTCACTTTATGCTTCAAATGTTGAAATATATCGTTTGGCATACCCTCTGGGAGATCAACTGTGCTGAAATCATCATATAACATGATACGGCCAATATTCTTACCGTCGATTCCTGCCTCACTCGCGATAGCGCCAACAATATCTTTTGGCATGACTCCATCGTTTTTACCAGCCTCCATCCTGTAGGTAACCATATTAAGTGAATCACCTGAGCTATTTTTTTTGGACGAACTAGATTTTCTTTTAGATTTTCTAGGGCTAAAATTTGTAGACTTTTCGTGTATTTTTCTCTCGTTAAATCTAGTATCAATCGGAGGCATATTAGGAAAAAGAGGTCGATCTTGCTGTACTTGTGCCGCTAATCCCTGCTGCTACATCAGATATTGATAAATTATTATTTTCACATAATTTATGAAGAAGCCCTTTAAAGCGCTCAAGATTTTTAGTCTCAATGCTCTCTAGTATACGGTCCTCGAATTGCTGAATGCGTTGACCGCTCACTTGATCCCCGGTTGGAAGAGTCATCATAGTAATTTTTTGTTTTGTTGATTTCTCAATTGAATGTAATAGACGATTTTCCTTTGGCGCGACGAACAAAATAGCTTTACCATCTCTCCCGGCTCTGCCAGTACGGCCAATTCTATGGACATAAGCTTCGTTATCATAAGGAATGTCATAGTTTATAACGTGACTGATTCGCTCAACATCAAGCCCTCTGGCAGCAACATCAGTTGCAACCACAATATCAATTTGCCCTTTTTTCAACCTATTTACTGTACGTTCCCGTATAGTTTGACTTAGATCGCCGTTAAGGGCAGATGCCGAGAAACCTCTAGCCTCGAGTTTTTCTGCAACTTCTGACGTAGCTGATTTTGTTCGAACAAATATTAGCATTCCATCAAATTTCTCTACCTCTAGAATACGTGTTAATGCCTCCATTTTTTGATGGCCTTTGACAATTAGATAAAATTGTATGATTCGTTCAACAGTTTTTGTTTTTGAGGCTATGCTTACCTCTTTAGCATCTCCTAGATATTTTTTTACAACTCTACGTATAGTTGGTGGCATCGTTGCTGAAAATAACGCCCTTTGACATTTGGGTGGCGTCTCTGCAAGAATAGTTTCAACATCATCAATAAATCCCATTCGAAGCATTTCATCAGCCTCATCCAAAACTAGGGCATTAAGTTTATTTAAGACCAAGCTTCTACGTTTGATGTGGTCAAGGATTCTACCAGGGGTGCCTACAACGACCTGCGCTCCTCTTCTAAGCCCTCGTAACTGTGTACTTATATCCTGCCCACCATATATTGGTATGACATGAAATTTATTAATATTTCTAGCATAGGTTTGAAATGCTTCTGCAACTTGAATAGCAAGTTCACGGGTTGGCGTAAGAACTAGTATCTGGGGATCTTTCTGTGCCTTATTAAGACGACTTAGTAGTGGCATTGCAAAAGCACCAGTTTTCCCTGTACCTGTTTGAGCCACACCAAGTAAATTTTCTCCACCTAACAATATAGGAATACTTTGCGCTTGAATGGGAGATGGTTGCTCATAACCTAATTGCTTGATAGCTTTGAGTACAGATTCAATAATTCCCAGTGATTCGAAATCGGGGGGTAGCATAAGTGAGGTCCGAGTTACTTGGATTCACGACTAAAAAGCCGAGTTTGTTAAAAGACGCAAGTATACGCCTATGATTTGGCTGAGAAAGGATTTTCGCTTATATGCTTTGTTCGCGACAGCTAATCCTTGGCAATAACTATAGTCAATATTAGATTAGGCTACAGGTCCAGTAGTTCTTACCCTTTTTGTTTCTTTTTTTAAAGAAGATCTTTCATTACCACTTAGAGTATTAACTTTATCGTCAATTAAATTTTTTAATGCTATTAGAAACCCCAAAAGAATAAACGCTCCAGGAGGAAGCATAAATAATAAAAAACTATATCCTTCACTGAAAACAGTCATATTCCAATCGACTGCAGCCGACCCAAACAACAGATCCATATTTATAAAAATTTTACCGACACTGAGGACTTCTCTGACTGCACTTAAAGTAATCAGAACGGCAGAAAAACCTACACCAAAAATCAAACCATCAAAAGCAGATTTAATTACACTATTTTTGCATGCAAATATTTCAGCTCTATTTAAGATTAATCCATTAACAATTATCAAGGGGACAAATATACCTAGCAATATATAAAGCTCATATGTGAAGACTTTCATGAATAGTTCAATAATAGTTGTAAATGTAGCGATTATAATTATAAATATTGGGATTTTTACTATACCCGAAATACTTTTTTTTATTAACGAGATAGTTATATTTGAGAATAATAGAACAAACATCGTAGCTATACTGAGTCCTAAAGCTTTTACTATACTATTGGAGACTGCAATTAACGGACATAACCCTAAAAAAAGAACAAGCCGCTGATTTTCCTCCCATATCCCATTATTTAAAATACTTTTATAGGAGCGAATATTCATCAATTGCCACCTTCAAAATTGTTATTTACCTTAATTCCATTAAATACATCGAGCTCCTTTATAATCCTTGATCTATCCATTTCATAGTACTTTAGTGTTTCATGAACCTGTTTAATTATCGCGTTAGGTGTAATGGTCGCTCCAGTAAATTGATCAAAGTATCCACCATCTTTTTTAACCTTCCATGACTTGGATTCTAGATTTTTTAAAGATTTTTTGTTGAAATTGAGAATCCAGTCGCTCTTGTCTACCTCCATATTGTCACCAAGCCCCGGCGTTTCTTGATGAGAGACTACTCTTACAGAAACAATGCTACCATCAAGATTAATACCGACTAAAATCTTAATTTTTCCGCTATAGCCGTCATGTGCTATTGAAGGAACTATAATACTAATTAGTTTGCCATTTATCTTTACTAGGTGAATCTCTCCGCTTTCAATTCCCAATATAGAAAAATATTTTTTAGGAATATTAATTGTATCTGTCAATATATCATTAGTATAATTTATGCTTGGCACAACTTGAAAAAGAAACCGCTTAGCATACCTAGTTTCGGACTTAGCAATGTAGCCTTTAGTTATTGAATGTATTGTGAACACTGCGATTCCTGATATTAGAGCTACAATACCTAAAACAGCGATATTCTTCCACACCGAACCACTAAACATTGATCACACCTTTTTTATTATTCATGTTCTTTGATTCTTGTTAATCTATCAATTAATGGCGAAAAGAAATTCATTATTAAAACTGCAAAAGCCATCGCATCTGGGTAGCCTCCCCAGCCTCGAATTATAAAAATTAAAATACCTATTAGTGCGCCATACAAGAGCTTACCCCTGTAACTATTTGGAGATGTAACTGGATCTGATGCTATGAAGAAAGCCCCTAGCATTGTAGCGCCGCTAAATAGATGGAATATTGGTGAACCAAGACTTAATGAGCTTCCACCATCATAGAAAACAGATGACAGTATTATTAGGGACCCAAGTACTCCGAATGGAATATGCCATGTGAGTATTTTTTTATATAGCAATAAGCAACCACCGAGAAAAAAGCATATGTTGATCCACTCCCAGCCATAACCTGCCCATATTCCTTCCGTAAAATACAGCTGACCGCTATAGAGTCGGTCTACCATGAGACTCGAATTTTGCCTAAAAACATCAAGTGGTGTTGCAGCCGTGTAGGCATCCACTTGGTTGAGTGTATTTGCACTATCTAAATTAAAAAAAGGGAAAACAATTTTTATGGATTGCCACAAACCGGGTGCTTCAATACCTGTAAGATCCATACTGATTGGTGCTGGCCATGCAGTCATTTGAATCGGAAAAGATATAAGCAGGACTGCATAACCAACCATCGCCGGATTAAATGGATGATAACCATGAACCCCATAAAGATTTTTTGCTATAACAACACTAAAAAAAACTCCAATCACAGGTATCCACCAAGGAGTCAATGGGGGAAGAGATATTGCTAGCAGAACGGCTGTAAGTAGTACACTATGATCTTTAAGATGAGAAATAACGGCGCGCTTACGAAGTTTAAGTATAAGAGCTTCAAAGATTAAGGCTGCTATGGACGATACAGCGATGTTTAAAAGAGAGCCCCAACCAAAAAATAATATAAGCGCAAATACCCCCGGAATTATCGCAATAAATATTAAATTTGTAATTGGAATCTTGTTATATTCAGACCCTGATTCCAATGAGGGTGTTAAATTCATATTATGTGCTCATTTGGCTTAAGTTTAGACGGGTCAGTGGACTGCGCTGCTGCTAGACGAACTCGAGCACTCTCAACAGATGCAACAGCTCGTTTATATTTATTATCATTAGTTGAAACCTTCAATTCTTTAAGTTTTTTTTCAGCAGCATGAAGTTGGTCTTTTGTTCTGGCAACACGCCTTAAGAATCTGGCATGATCGGCCTCTGGAGTAGATTTTTTAGCTTCAATCTGTTTCATAGCCTGTTTTAATAGACTGTTAGTAGTGCTGGTCATTTTGTCGTTTTTTGAGGAAGCTAGCCGCCTATTACGAATAACACTTTTGGAGGCTAATTCTTTACCTTTTCTTTCTTTCTGATATACAAATCGATCTCTTGATCTATCGGAGTTAATTATCGATTGTGGCTGATCCCACTTATAGCCGGATAAATCCTCCTCTACTGATACCATATCTATACAGTCGACAGGGCATGGATCAATACAAAGATCACAACCAGTACATTCTTTCTCGATTACCGTATGCATTTGTTTTGCTGCACCGAGAATTGCATCTACTGGACATGCTTGTATGCACTTAGTGCAACCGATGCACTCATCTTCACGAATAAGGGCAACAGTTTTTATATCTGTCGAAAAACCATATTGATTATCCAGGCTAGGCGGACTCATATCTAAAAAACTTGCGAGGGCATTAATTGTATTTTGGCCACCAGGCGGACACTTATTTATTGCATCTCCAACAGCGATTGCCTCGGCATAGGGTCTACAGCCCGGGTAGCCACACTGACCACACTGTGTTTGTGGCAAAAGACCGTCAATTTTCTCGACAGCCGAAATAATCTCTACCTTAAATTTGATGGATGCATAGCTAAGTAAAATACCAGAAAAAATACAAAAACTGACGAACACCGTTAAGGCAGAATAAAAGGGTTTTTGGATAATAATGTCGTATATTTCCATATCTAAATTAATCCAATAAAACCCATGAATGCTAATGACATTAATCCAGCTGTAATTAGTGTAATAGAGGAACCTATAAATGGTTTCGGAACATCAGCACTAGTTATTCTTTCACGCATGGCTGAAAATGATATTAGTACCAGAGAAAAACCTATAGATATACCAAAACTATAAAGAAATGTTTCCAGTAAGGTGTGCTCTTCCGTAATATTTTGAAGGGCCACACCAAGTACAGCGGAATTAGTAGCGATTAATGGTAAAAAAGTCCCTATACTTCGATATAATAGAGGTTTATTTTTTTCCACATACATCTTAATCAGTTGAACTATTATTATAATTACAACAATAAAAAAAGCAGCCTTAAAATATTCAATATTTAAAGGTATCAGTATCCATCTATTAATCAGGAAGCTCAATATCGCAGATGTTATTAAAACAATTGTGGTTGATCCAGCTACACTAATTGCTATTTCAATTTTATTTGATGAGCCCACAAAAGGGCAGAGTCCTATGCATTGAACTAGAATAATATTGTTTACAAATATAGCGCTGATTTGGATGACAGCTAATTCCTGCATGTTTTCATCTCAACAGATTGCAAGTTGAAGTCTGGGTGCCTTGTTGGTCGAAATTTTTAAGCCTACTGACTTTGTATATAAAAGCAAGAACTTAAGTGATTCTTTGTCCTGGTTTTGCGCCACTATCAGGAGAAATTAGATAGATTCCATCATCATCACCAGCAGCTATGACCATTCCTTCAGATACACCAAAGCGCATTTTTCTTGGAGCAAGATTTGCAACAATAACTGTCATTTTTCCCACGAGATTTTGTGGCTCATGAAAAGACCGTATCCCTGATAAAATATGCCTCGTTTCAATACCAATATCAATGACTAGACTAAGTAGCTTATCAGCTCCGTCAACATACTCTGCTTTAGTAATTAATCCTACTCTAAGATCAATGCTCATAAAATCATCAAACTGTATTTCATCGACGATAGGCTCCAAAGTGGAAACCTCTTCCGGAGTTTTTGAATCCATATTTTTTGACACCTTTTTCTTCTTACTATCATGGTTTGTAATAGCTTGGTTATTATTCTCAATCATTGATTTTATCTGACTTTGATCGACTCTCTGCATCAAAGGCTTAAATTTGTTAATTTTATGACCTAACAGCGGGCTTGATAGCGTACTCCAGTCTATCTTTTCATTTAAGAAACTTTCAGTAGCCTTTGCCATTTCCGGAAGTATGGGCTTTAAATACACCATCAATACTCTGAATATATTGATTGCTAGGGAGCAAATATCTAATACTAATTGTTTATTGTTAGGATCTTTGGCGAGAATCCACGGTTCTTTTTTAGCTATATACTCATTTATAATATCTGCTTGAGCCATTATTAATCTTATAGCTTTACCATACTCGAGTTTTTCATAATAGCTTGCAATTGGCTCAGACTCACCAACTACCTTAGACCATAGAGCATGATCCTCTATATTTTTAGAAAGTAGCCCATCATTCCCCTTAGTAATAAAATTAGAACATCGGCTTGCTATATTTACTATTTTCCCAATTAAATCGCTATTCACTTTCTGTGTAAAATCTTCTAAATTCAAATCTAAATCATCTATTCCTGATGAAATTTTTGATGCATAGTAATATCTTAAATATTCTGGGTTCAGATTTTTAAGGTAGCTTTTAGCTGTAATGAAAGTACCTCTCGATTTAGACATTTTTTTCCCATCCACAGTTAAGAATCCATGAACAAAAATTTTGGTTGGAGTTCTAAATCCAGAGCTATCTAGCATGGCTGGCCAGAATAAAGCATGAAAATTAATGATATCCTTGCCAATGAAATGATAGAGTTCTGTTTTAGAATTTTTCTCCCAAAATTCTTCAAATTTTAGATGCGATCGATAACACAAGTTTTTAAAGCTAGCCATATATCCAATTGGTGCATCTAGCCAAACATAAAAATATTTTCCAGTTGTTCCTGGTATTTGAAAGCCAAAGTAAGGGGCATCTCGACTTATATCCCATTCATTTAAGCCTGAGTCGAGCCACTCGTTAAGTTTATTTGATATTTCATTTTGTAGGTGGCCAGCTTTAGTCCATACTTTTAAAAATTCTGAAAATATAGGCAACTTAAAAAAATAATGCGTCGATTTTTTTGCTATAGGGGGTACACCAGTAATTGTTGAAATTGGATTTATTAAATCCAGTGAAGCATAGGTTGCACCGCATACCTCACAGTTATCTCCATATTGATCGCTTGCCTTACATTTTGGACAGCCCCCTTTTATATAGCGATCAGACAGGAAAAGGTTTTTTTCTGGATCGTATGCTTGAATGATTTCACGAAAAGCTATATGACCATTATTATTGAGTTTTTTATATATATATTCTGAAAGTTCTTTATTTTCTTTGGAATGTGTAGTGTGATAGTTATCAAAATCTATCAAAAATCCCTCAAAATCTTTCTTATGCTCAGCATGAACTTGATTTATGAGCTCTTCAGCACTGATGCCAAGCTCTTCAGCCTTGAGCATTATCGCGGTACCATGAGCGTCATCAGCGCAAACATAATAGCATTCATGACCACGGATATTTTGAAACCTCTTCCAAATATCTGTCTGAATATACTCTACTAGATGTCCAAGATGTATTGACCCATTAGCATATGGTAATGCGCTAGTAATAAGGATTTTTCGACGGTTTTTAGCTTTTTCTGTCATTATAATGGGCCGCTATTACTTTTTAATTTTATATGGGCAAAAAATTCATTGACTAGTGTATATTATGCATACCCATCAATTGCAGTAAGCTATATTATCAAAGTGTCAAACTATAAAGGTTTTTCCTTAAATTTTCACCAGTTTTACGAGGAGTAATGATGATTACCGGGGTTAATCAAGCAGGCCTTTCAAAAGTTAAGCATATTATTGCTATCGCATCCGGTAAAGGTGGCGTTGGCAAGTCAACTACAGCAGTTAATGTAGCCCTTGCCCTAGCGTCGGATGGAAATAAAGTGGGTATTGTTGATGCTGACATCTATGGTCCAAGCATACCAATTATGCTTGGAGCCACAGCAGAGAGAAAACCAAAGATAGTCGATGAAAAATTTTTTTACCAATCGAAATACTTGGCTTATACACAATGTCCATAGGTTACCTTATGACTAAAGAAACCCCAGTTGTATGGAGAGGCCCTATGGCAACTGGCGCATTAATGCAGATGCTTACTCAAACAATTTGGGGTAGTTTAGATTACCTTATTGTCGATATGCCACCTGGTACCGGAGATATTCAGCTTACATTGGCTCAAAAGGCTAAGTTATCTGGTGCAGTTATTATAACTACACCTCAAGATGTTGCTCTACTAGATGCTCGTAGAGCCATTGAAATGTTTAAGAAGGTAAACATACCTGTTCTCGGAGTGATCGAGAATATGGCTATACATGTTTGTAGTCAATGCGGCCGTCATGAGTATATTTTTGGCAAAAATGGCGCTGAAACAATAGCCTCTGAATATAAATCAGAAGTATTGGGAGTTTTGCCACTATCTATAGATATTCGTGAACACATAGATCAGGGTAAACCTTGTGTATATGCTAATCCCGAAAGTGATATAAGTAAAATTTACTATCAGACCATAGGAAAGATAACACAAAAATTAGCAGATATCGCAGCCCCAAGTTCCCCAGAAATTATTACTGAATAACTTTTATTTAGGAGCTTTTATCAACTGATCCAACAGGGTATTATGTTGTATATAGTATGTTTAAAGAAAGAGGAATTGAGAATATATGAGTATCAAATCTGACAAATGGATTAAGCGAATGTCTCAAGAAAAAGATATGATCGAACCTTTTTTGGAAAACAAGTGCGTCAATCAGATACTTCTGTTGAAAAAATCATCTCTTATGGCGTTTCAAGTTACGGTTACGATGTTCGATGTGCCAACGAATTTAAAATATTCACCAACATTCACTCCAAAACAGTTGATCCAAAATACTTTGACGAGGATGCATTTGTTGATATTCAGGGTGACCACTGCATCATCCCTCCAAATTCATTCGCATTAGCGCGTACTATTGAATATTTTCGAATTCCACGAAATGTACTTACAGTATGTTTAGGTAAGTCTACTTATGCGCGTTGCGGTATAATTGTAAATGTCACTCCTTTAGAGCCAGAATGGGAAGGGCATGTAACACTAGAATTTTCAAATACAACGAGTTTACCCGCGAAAATTTATGCTAATGAAGGAGTAGCTCAGATGTTATTTTTTGAGTCTGATGAGGTTTGTGAGGTCTCTTATGCCGACCGTGGCGGGAAATATCAAGGGCAGACAGGAGTTACTTTGCCGAAAGCATAATTGCTTTGTCAAACAACAAGCATTTCTTTGTGCTCTTCAATATTTTATTTCATTAAATTGATATGATTTAAGCTACCTTCTCGCAGTAACATAGTGTAATTTTCTCCTCCTTTTTCTTTTTGTTCGAGCTTCACAAGCAAGTAGTTCCATTGTGGTGCAAACCATAAAAATGTTTCTCTATTGCTTGTTTGTCTTATTCTTTTAAGTTTAATTGTGCTGATGACCCCTAACTCTGTTTTGAGAAATTCCTCTCCCATAATTGTATAATTTAAAAGTTTTATCTTACCTTTTCTGATCACTGCATATCTCAACAGCTGAGCTTTGTTGATTAGATCGCTTTGTAGTTTTATTTGTGCGGTAAGATTATTAAGGTGAGCGTCTCGCTTAAAAATTTGCTGTTTTTTTTTCTTAGCGCGATACTTTGCAACACTTAATGATTGATCATAAGTTAAGATCTCTTCTTTTTTTATACCCAATACACTTTTTGTTAGCTTGTATTCAATTTCCGAAATACTTCCATTTTCATCAATTTTAAATACTGAGATTTCCTTAACGTCACCTAAAATATTTTTTGCGTTTGCCTCTTGAGTATAAATACCAAGATTATTTTTTAATGACCGTGTGGCTTCGAGATTAATTCCGTTATAAGTGCTGGTATATTTAAGATAATGTTCTTCAAGTGCAAGAGGGTTAATTTTTTTTATCTCTTTAGCTTGAACAAAAATAGAAAAAAATAAAAAAATTGAAATACAGCTCAGATTCTTTAATAAAAAGTATTCACGTACCTTTAATTTTTTTTTTAGTATTTGATGATTTGCTACGCAAAACATTTTATTTATAGCACGAAAAATTACTAATTTTAGCATATATCTTGCTCTGGCTTTATTAATTCGTCAGTAAATCTAAGTCCATTTTTAGGCAATACAGCTGAATCGAACACTACTTTTTCATCTATCAAGGATAGACGGCCTTCACAAAATAACTTCACTGCTAATGGATAAATTTGGTGCTCCTTGGTTAGTATACGCCTCGCTAACGCATCGACTGTATCGTTCTTCAAAATTGGAACCACAGCTTGAATTATTGAAGGTCCTCCATCGAGCTTACTAGTTACAAAATGGACAGTAGCGCCAGCATTTTTATCACCGGCGTCTAGTGCCTTCTGGTGCGTCTGGAGACCTCGATATTTAGGTAAGAGAGATGGATGAATATTTAGTATTCGTCCAGCAAAAGCCTCAACAAAATCTGAGGTAAGAATTCGCATAAAACCAGCTAAAATAATTAGATCAAGATTGTATTTTTTTAGTTTTGATTCCAGTACACAATCAAAGCTTCTTCTGTCTGCATATTGAAGATTATCCAAAACAATATTTTCAATACCAGATTTTTGTGCCCGCTTTAGTCCCCCAGCATCAAACTTATTGCTTACTACAAGAACAATTTCAGCTTTAATCACACCCTTTTGAGTTGCATCTATGAGTGCTTGCAGATTGCTACCTTCTCCTGACAATAAAACAGCTAATCTGGCTTTATACATTGGAATAACTCTCTATAGTCCTTTTAGTATAACTTTTTCTTCGCCGTCTTCAGCCCGAGTTATTTCGCCAATAATAAATGCGTTTTCACCTGAAGAGCTTAAGATATCTATAGACATTTTAGCCATTGTAGCAGGCACACATGCAATCATACCAATACCGCAATTAAAGGTTCGATACATTTCATACGGATCAATGTTACCTTTTTTGCGTAGCCAGTCAAAAATAGGAGGCTCATCCCAACTCATTGGATCGACGATTGCTTTAGTGTTTTTAGGAAGTACTCTAGGAATGTTTTCTAGAAGCCCGCCTCCAGTAATATGTGCAAGTGCATGAACATTTACATTAGGATTCTTTATCAAGGATAAGATAGATTTAACATAGATTTTTGTAGGAGCTAGCAGTGCTTCTGAGAGCAAAACTTTGCCAACAAGCTCACTTTTTATATCTGTTTGAGATACCTCGATGATTTTTCTTATTAATGAATAGCCATTAGAGTGAGGGCCACTAGATGCTATACCAATTAGAACATCACCCTGCTTAGGGCTCTTACCGTCTATGATCTCTGATTTTTCTACTATACCGACACAGAACCCGGCGAGATCATAATCTGATCCCGTATACATTCCAGGCATTTCAGCAGTTTCCCCACCTACCAGGGAACAACCAGCTAATTTACAGCCTACGCCAATTCCGGAAACTACGGATGCCGCTACATCAATATCTAATTTTGCAGTTGCATAATAATCTAGAAAAAATAATGGTTCTGCACCACAAACTAAAAGATCGTTCACGCACATCGCCACTAAGTCAATTCCTATTGTATCGTGAATATTAAGATCTATCGCGAGTTTCAACTTGGTACCAACACCATCTGTACCTGATGCAAGAACAGGCTCCCTGTAGCTAGTGGGCAAGTTAAATAACGCCCCAAATCCACCAAGACTTGATAAAACCTCAGGTCGCTGCGTATCCTTTGAGACGTCTTTAATTCGTTCTACGAGAATATTTCCTGCATCTATATCCACACCAGCATCTTTATAACTCAAAGGGGTAATATTTTTATCATACATAATTTTAATTACCTTAAATAAATTAATCATCAGTAGCGCCTAAATATTCCCTTTTAGCACGATTTAAAGAATATCTATTTTATATCAAAAAAACAAACTGACAGTTAGATAATGCCTCTATCTTCTCTCAACTGATATAATTATATTATGAATAATTTTTTTTTATATGAAATACCTAAATTTATAAACTTAAAATTATTAGATCTTTTGAACGAGAACAATTTATATTGTGGGTGATTGATGTCTGAACAGCTTATTTTAAATGTTAACTTAAAAGATGATGCAACATTTGAAAACTTTTTCTTACAAAAAGGTAGCGAAAATGCTGTTGCTGTTGAGGTTCTGCAGAAACAGCTGTTGTCTCAAAAAACTCTTTTGTCTATCTTTGGGGTGGACAAGGTAGTGGCGTATCGCACTTACTGCAGGCGAGTTGTCACAATACGTTGACTCAAAATTTATCAGCTCAATATTTATCTTTATCAGAATTTTTAGATTACTCTCCTGAAGAGCTATTTAGAAATCTTGATGTTGTATCACTAATTTGCCTTGATAACATCCAAGCTATTTCTGGGAATATGTACTGGGAGCGGCAACTTTTTAATCTTTATAATCGAATCAAAGATTCGAGTGGATCTCTACTGGTTGGTGCAAATTGCTCCGCCCGCGAATTACCATTGAATCTACCTGATCTTCACTCAAGACTTTCGTCTGGTTCTTTATTCCAGCTCGCCAGTTTAGATGATATATCTAAATCAAAAATAATTCAGTTTCGTGCCCTGAGGAGAGGAATGAAGATTACTGACGATCTAGCTCAATTTATTATTGCTAGATCACCCAGAGAGATGAACTCATTGATGAATTGTCTCGATATTCTAGAGGAATTTTCATTGCAAGAAAAACGTAAGCTCAGCAAACCTCTCATTAAGTCAGCTTTAGGTTGGGAATAGCGAGTATGCCATAAGCTAAATTAAGCTCATTTAAATGTTTCTAAAGATCTTACTAATTCAGCTCCAGCCAGAACAATCATCCAAACCAAATAGATCCAGATTAAAAATATAGGAAATACAGCGAAAACACCGTAAATGCTTGCATAACTAGAATAAGATACGATCGTACCGAAGAGTGCTTTTGCAAGTTCAAAAAATATTGAAGCAAATAAACCTCCTATAGCCCCATAATATTTAGATACCTTACAGTTTGGAATAGCAATGAAAATGAAACCAAATACCCCCATGTAAGGAGCAATGGAAAAATATGCATAAAAAAGCTAGTTACAAAAAATACATTATTGTTAGATAGTAATTGAAATGAGAAGAAATAAGTTTGGATAATTAGGCCAAAACCAAGCAACAATGGACATATGCTCAAAACACTCCAATATAAAAAAAAACTATATAGACCTCTTCGAGATTTAGTGTTGTTCCAAATTTTATTAAAAGCTCTCTCAATACTTGATAGCATCAAGTAAGATGTTATCAAAAGCACGGCCCCGCCTATAATCGAAAGCCCTCGCGCTTGATCTAAAAAATTGTTTAAATATTCTTGTATCTCTTTTCCGCTTTGCGGAACAAAATGGTTAAAAATTAAATCTTGTATTTTATCCTCCAGTCCCAGAAAAAAAGGTACTAATGTGAATAATGAAAACATTAAGGTCATCATCGGAACTAGGGCAAACAAGGTCATAAATGTTAGAGCAGAAGCAGTATGACTACACTCATCCTCTTTAAAGCGCCGAAAGAAATATTTAAAAAACGCTATCATAATATTTAGTTTCGGTTGTATAAAAATCATGTTTGCCCTCCCTATATGAAAACCATGCTAGCCCTAGCCACAGCTTTCCAGCTAAAATAAACTAATCAATTTAATTATAACAAGGAATTTTTCAAACAATATGATTAGCATTTATCACAACCCACGTTGTTCAAAATCTAGACAAGCTCTGGCACTCTTGGAAGCTTCGGACGTCCCTTTAAATGTTATACTCTATCTTGATACCCCACCGTCATTTGAGGATCTTGTGGGGATTTTAAGAAAGCTTGGTATTACAGCTAGGGAGCTTTTAAGAAAAACTGAAAGCGCCTACAAAGAAAATAATTTATCAGATAACACAAAAACAGAAAGTGAGCTTATAGAGACTATGGTGTCCTATCCAAAGCTTATAGAGCGACCTATAATAATAAATGGTAATAAAGCTGTTATAGGACGACCTCCTGAAGTTTTATTGGAGATTATCTAATGGGCTATATATTAATTCTTTATTATTCTCATAATGGCAATACTAAAAAAATGGCTGAAAAAATAGCAGATGGTGTTGAGATGTCTGGTTTAGAAGCCAGAGTAAGAACTGTTCCGCCTGTTTCTAATGTTTGCGAAAGCACTCAATCAGATATTCCAGATAAAGGGCATCTTTATTGTACTCAAGAAGATTTAAGAGAGAGTTTAGGTTTAATTCTTGGAAGTCCTACGCGTTTTGGTAATATGGCTGCTCCATTAAAGTATTTTTTAGATATGACTGGAGATATCTGGCTTAATGGAGATTTAATAGGAAAACCAGCTGGAGTTTTTACATCTACAGGCTCTTTGCATGGCGGGCAAGAGACAACTCTTTTGACTATGATGTTACCTCTGATGCATCAGGGTATGATTTTGGCTGGACTGCCTTATAGCGAACAGGCACTCCATAACACTCAAAGGGGAGGAACACCTTACGGTGCTTCATGCCAAACAGGCAAAAACTTCGATGGCATCACAAACGACGAATCAGACTTATGTGTTGCCCTTGGAAAAAGAATTTCTAGTCTGGCAAAACTATTAACAATTCATCTTTGAGTCGAGAGTACTATCAATATGAAAGTTAAGCTTATCAATAATCTAGAAAAAAAGTTACGCATATGTCGTAAACTGACTTGGGTAAGTATAGTGATTTTTCTTTTCGTATTACTATTTAATAGCCTTTTAAAATCTAATCCGATTACTATAATAATTTTTACGTACTTGCCGATATGCCTGCTATTGCCGGGTATATACAAAGAAAAGTATAAAACCATATCGATGCTATGCTTTGTGACACTATTATATTTTATAGTAGCCGTAAATAATTTCTTTTCACCGGATTCTAGTTACTTAGATGTTCTAGAAATATTAATGCTAGTCATCATGTTTATCGTTGCTATGTTACATAGTAGATGGAAGCAATATTCACTTTATCAGGTAGACCAAAATTGAACTTTTTAAATTTTTTGAAAAGAATATGCAAGACCCTCATGATATGTGTTCAGGTTTTAGCAAGTTTATTCATAGTCTGTATATCTATTTTTATTCTTGTAATGTCTCTGGAAAACGGTGATCAACCTTTACCAGATAAAGCTGCCTTAAAAATATCCCCAATTGGTGCTTTAGTGGAGCAAAAAACCTATATTTCTCCACTAAAAAAATTCATGGAAAAAAGTGGTCTTGAGACAGAAACGTTACTTCCAGAACTTATTACTTCGATTGATTATGCATCTGGCGATAAGCGTATTACTAATCTGGTTTTAGATTTAGATTATTTCACTGGTGGCGGGATAAGCAAGCTTGAAGAATTAGGTGAAGCTCTGACACGCTTCAAATCAAGTGGTAAATCCATCACTGCTATTGGAGATAGCTACAACCAAGAACAATATTTTTTAGCAAGTTTTGCTGATGAAATTCATCTTAACCCGATGGGTTCAGTATTGATTGAAGGTTATAGTAGATATAATAGTTATTTTAAGGATGCTCTAGATCAACTTAAGATTAAAGTTAATGTTTTTCGAGTCGGCGTTTATAAAGATGCAATTGAACCATTTACTCGTAATAGTATGTCTGACGAATCTAAAGAACATACCTCAATTTGGGTGAATGACTTATGGAGCGCATATACAAAAAGAGTTGAAAAATCCAGAGATTTACCAGAAAATTTTTTAAATGATTATTCAAATAATCTGGGAAAAAGATTATCAAATTATAAAGGAGATGCTGCTACATTAGCACTCAATGTTGGACTCATAGACAAAATTTCTAATAGAAAAGATAGTATAGATTATCTAATCTCAGTGTCTGGTATGGATGATGATGGAGGCTATCAGTATATCGATTCTTCAAGTTATTTAAGGCATATTAAGCAAAAAATAAATTTATCGAAAGTAAGAGATAATACAAATCACATCGCTTTAATAACTGCCAGTGGACCTATCGAGATTGGAGACCAACCAAATGGAAAAATAGGTAGTGAAAGTATGTCTCGGCTCATAAAACAGGCCAGAGAGGATGATAGTATTAAAGCTGTAGTGATTAGAATAGACAGTCCGGGAGGAGGTGCCTTTGCCTCTGAAGCAATTCGTCAAGATATAATAGCTTTAAAAGAACTTGGTAAACCAGTAGTAATTTCAATGGGCTCTGTAGCAGCATCTGGTGGGTTTTGGATAGCTATGGGGGCTACAGAGGTATGGTCTACCCCAACAACAATAACTGGATCTATAGGTGTTTTTGGAATTGTTCCCACATTCGAAGAAACTCTAAAAAATATTGGAGTCAGGAGTGATGGTGTCGACACAACGACACTATCGAACATATATCAGATAACAAGACCTATGTCGGACCATGCTAAACAAGTTATTCAATCTGGGGTAGATTATACCTATAGTAAGTTTTTGAG
Source organism: Cellvibrionales bacterium (assembly GCA_038143955.1). Lineage (GTDB taxonomy): Bacteria > Pseudomonadota > Gammaproteobacteria > Pseudomonadales > Porticoccaceae > Porticoccus. The sequence continues at coordinate 903,367 of JAYQMT010000005.1, read as the reverse complement.
TATTGTTGCCGAAGCAAGAAATACCAGTATTGAAAAGGTAGGACTTATAGCACAAGGTCGAGTTTGGACTGGCGAAAAAGCGTTAGAATTAGGATTAGTTGATAAACTCGGATGATTGAATGAAGCTATATCAGCTGCCGCTAATTTAGCAGAACTTGATAATTACGAATTAATTGAATTGATTAGGCCGTTAAGTTTTCAAGAGAAAATTTTGAACCAGATTGGAAATGCACAAGTAAGATATTTAGCAGAATCTATTCCGGTATCAACTTTTGTTCCAGAGTTACTGATTAAATTTAATAATTTTTATAAAAAGTTTGGTTTTTTAGAGCTATTAAATGACCCCAGGGATATTTATCTAAGTTGCTTTGAATGCGTCGAGTAGCCCATTCGTTTATTATATTATCGCTCTAGATGCTCGAGTTTTCCTTTTATTCCATCCCACTTTTCAGCGTCTTCTGCCGGTGTTTTTGCTTCAGTAATATTTGGCCAAACTTCAGATAGCTCGGAATTAAGTTCCAGATATATCTTTTGGTCTTCAGGGAGCTCATCCTCAGAAAAAATTGCTCCAGCAGGACACTCTGGTTCACAAAGGGCACAATCAATACATTCATCAGGATGGATTACTAAGAAATTTGGACCTTCGTAGAAACAATCCACTGGGCATACTTCTACACAATCAGTATATTTGCACTTTATGCAGTTTTCGCCGACTACGAATGGCATTATATTATTCTCCGTAAACCTGACATATTAAATTGTGCAGGATTATACAGAAATCGGTGGGCGCTTTTAAACAAATATCTTTCATAACTTCATAAATATCGAAAATTAAATAGAATTATTAAGATAACATAACATATGCTTACTTCTATATCAAAATATTTTGATATAGAAAAATCCTACATGCGAGTAAATTGAGGTATTTATGACTACTGTATGACTATACAGTAGTCAAAATTTAAGTTAAAATTAATAATTATGTGACACAATTAGAAATTATAAGAAAAAAAGGAAGTTATCATGGAGCCCAATAAAGAAAAAGCCCTTCAGGCAGCACTATCACAAATTGAAAGACAGTTTGGTAAAGGTACGGTAATGCGAATGGGAGACAAAGAACATCAAGCGATACCAGCAATTTCTACTGGATCCTTAGGGTTAGATGTCGCCCTTGGAATTGGAGGGCTACCAAAGGGTAGGGTGGTTGAAATTTATGGACCTGAGTCTTCTGGTAAAACTACGTTGACACTTCAGGTTATAGCAGAGGCACAAAAAGTTGGTGGCACTTGTGCTTTTGTAGATGCAGAGCATGCTTTGGATCCTGTGTATGCAGAAAAGCTTGGTGTTCAAGTAGATGACCTTTTTGTTTCCCAACCGGATACAGGCGAACAAGCTCTTGAAGTTACTGACATGTTAGTAAGGTCAGGAACTATAGATGTGTTAGTAATAGATTCTGTTGCAGCACTTACCCCAAGAGCAGAAATAGAGGGTGAAATGGGAGACCACCATGTGGGCCTTCAGGCAAGATTAATGTCTCAAGCTTTACGTAAATTAACCAGTAATATTAAAAATGCAAATTGTCTAGTAATATTTATTAATCAAATTCGTATGAAAATAGGCGTTATGTTTGGCAATCCTGAAACGACCACAGGTGGTAATGCACTGAAGTTTTATTCGTCAGTTCGTCTAGATATTCGTAGAATTGGAGCAGTGAAAGAAGGCGACGAGATAACTGGAAATGAAACAAGAGTAAAAGTGGTCAAAAATAAAATTTCACCTCCATTCAAGCAATGTGAATTTCAGATTTTATACGGACAAGGAATAAATCATTTAGGTGAAGTAATCGACCTTGGTGTTAAATGTGATTTAATTGAAAAAGCAGGATCTTGGTATGCTTACAATGGAGATAAAATTGGCCAAGGTAAATCTAATGCTTGTGAATACTTACGCGAAAATGAAAGCATAGCCGATGAAATTGAAAAAAAAATTAGAGCACAACTAATGCCGGTATTAAAAAAGGATAACAAAGTAGAGGTAGCTCAGAAAAATGACACAATAGATGATAGCGAGACCAAGGTAATAGAATAAAAATAAATTATAACTGTTGCTACATAAAACCATGCTTTGGTACGAAGTATGGTTTTTTTATAACTCATAGCACTTGTAGCAGAATGTAAAAGATTTGCTTTATTTATATGGAAAATAAAAAAAAGATAAAAGAATTTGCCAACGTTAAATATCGTGCGATGTCATTACTTTCTAGAAGAGAGCACTCGTTCGATGATTTATTACAAAAGTTATTGAAAATATTTCCCGATGAATCAAAGCTAATCTATGATGTTATGTTAGATTTAAGGGATCTTAATCTTCAGTCTGATCTTCGGTTTGCTGAAATGCTAACAGCAACCAGAATAAGAAAAGGGTACGGGCCAGACAGAATTGTTGCTGAGCTAAAAAATTACAAAGTTTCAAATGATATAATGGTAAAAGTTGTAACAGAGTGTGGAGCAGATTGGTTCGAGCTAGCAAAAAAAGTTTTAATAAAAAAATATGGTTACAGTACTAGTTCTGAATTCAGTGAAAAAGTGAAAATAAATAATTTTCTGAAGTACCGTGGTTTTAAGTCTGAGCATATATTCGCATGTTGTAAACAATAAAATAAATTAACTAAGTATTTCAGTTATTTAATGATGAGTTTAAAAAATATATTATTATTTGTGTTGCTTTCAGCACCTCTCAGCCTTTTTGGAGTCGAAATAAATGGTCAGCTTTCTCAGGGTTCCATTGTATCTGGTCAGGTAGATCCGGGTACAACAGTTGAGGTGATGGGTCGAAATATAAGGGTAGATGAAAGCGGCTTTTTTATTTTTGGGCTTGGTCGTAATGCTCCAGAGAAGATAACTTTAACCTCAGTGAATAAAAAAAATGAAGAAAAATTACATATATTTTCGGTTCATCAAAGAAAATATAAAGAGCAAAAAATCTTTGGTGTTCCCCAAGATACTGTGAAGCCACCGAGCTCATTAAAGGAAAGAATAAAAAAAGAATCGGAACAAGTTTGGATTGCAAGGTCAAAAATAAATAATAGCTTAGATTTTTTATCTGGCTTTGTTATGCCGTTGAAGGGTCCTATTACCGGCGTCTATGGGAGCCGAAGATTTTATAATGGACATCCTGGTAATCCGCACTATGGTTTAGATATAGCAGCCCCAACAGGAACTCCTATTTTTGCACCTGCTCCAGGGGCTGTAGAGCTTGCTCATCCTAATATGTTTTATTCTGGGGGAACTTTGATTATTTCACATGGACTCGGAATTAGCTCGACCTATATTCATCTCAGCGCAATAAGTGTTGATGTCGGCCAGAGAGTAAAGAGAGGAGACTTGATAGGTAGAGTTGGCGCTACGGGAAGAGCAACAGGCCCACACCTTGATTGGAGAATTAATTGGCTTGATGTAAGGCTTGATCCCCAATTAGTAATGAAATATTTTCCTCTTATTCCATAGTTTTACTTCCATCTTTGACTTAAACTTATATTTTATTTTAAGGATTAGCATGATTGATAACAATTTATTATCCATTTTGGTCTGTCCAGTTAGCAAGGCGCCACTCGAGTATCACAAGGACAAAGATGAGCTTGTTTGTCGTGCAAGTCAACTTGCCTACCCTATAAGAGATGGCATTCCAATAATGCTTGAATCGGAAGCTCGTCAGTTTAACGCTGATGAAAAATTCAATTAATGTTTAATTAATATATAGTTGGTTAATAAACTTTAGTTGAGGTTGTTTAGAAAATGACAGATAAAACGCTTTTTGAAAAATAATTAATGGGGATATACCCGCAGATGTAGTTTACGAAGATGAGCAGTGTATTGCTATAAAGGATATAGCACCTCAGGCTCCTACACATTTGTTGGTTATTCCCAAAAAGGCTATCCCTATGCTTGCAAATGCTGCTCCGGTGGATGAGGGCTTATTGGGACATTTGCTGCTGGTAGCTAGCGATATAGCGAAAAAAGCGGGAATTAGCGAAGCTTATCGAATAGTAATTAATAACGGTGCTGAAGCCGGGCAGACTGTATTTCATCTGCACTTGCATTTGTTAGGAAATAAGAAATTTCTAGAGAGTAATTTAAGCTTTTAGCATTGCTGCGTAGCTCTCAGGGAAATTAGATTTTATTTGGCGATACTATAAAATCTTTTTAAAATACCTCAGATAAGGTTGTAGGTTAAATTTACTATGAAAATTTCTAAAATTCGACAATCTTTCCTTGATTATTTTGAGAAGCATAATCATAAGTTGGTTAAAAGTAGCAGCCTAGTGCCTACTAATGACCAGTCTTTGTTATTCACTAATGCGGGCATGGTTCAATTCAAAGATATATTTCTCGGCAAAGAGAACCATAAATATCTCAGAGCGACTTCTTCGCAACGATGTGTAAGGGCTGGAGGAAAACATAACGATCTAGAAAATGTAGGCTATACAGCCAGACATCATACTTTTTTTGAAATGTTAGGGAACTTTAGTTTCGGTGATTATTTTAAGCACGAGGCAATTATATTTGCATGGAAATTCTTGACAGAAGAACTTAGTTTACCGGAAGAGCGCCTATGGATTACTGTTCACGAAACAGATACGGAAGCAGAAAAAATATGGCTCAACGAGGTAGGCGTGAATCCAAACCGATTTTCTAGATTGGGAGATGACAATTTCTGGCAAATGGGAGAAACAGGTCCTTGTGGCCCCTGTTCAGAAATATTTTATGATCATGGTGAGGAAATATCTGGTGGACCTCCTGGAAGTAAAAATGACGATCTTGATCGTTATATTGAAATATGGAATTTAGTTTTCATGCAATATGAAAAGAAAGCAGATGGAACAATGGAGCCCCTCCCAAATCCGTCTGTTGATACAGGAATGGGCCTTGAAAGAATAGCTGCAGTAATGCAGGGCGTCCACAATAATTATGAGGTAGATCTTTTTCAATCTCTGCTGAAGTCTGCTGCTAAAGCAACTAACACAAAAGATTTTGAAAATAAGTCTCTCAGAGTGATAGCAGACCATATTCGTTCTTGCAGCTTCTTGATAGTAGATGGGGTTTTGCCATCAAACGAAGGCCGAGGCTATGTTTTACGACGTATTATTCGAAGAGCTATTCGTCATGGAAATCAACTAGGACAAAAACAACCATTTTTTTATTCTTTAGTTTCAGACCTCTGTTCGATTATGGGGGAAGCATATCCAGAATTAATTAAGGCTAAAGCTAGCGTAGAAAAAGTACTTTTAAAAGAAGAACAGCAGTTCCAGAAGACCCTTGAAAGAGGTATATCTTTACTAGACTCCTTTTGGAAAAATTAAATGACACTGTAATTCCAGGTAATATAGTTTTTACACTTTACGATACATACGGATTTCCTGTTGATTTGGTCAATGATATTGCAAGAGAAAAGGACCTTACGCTTGATATGTGTGGATATGAAAAATGTATGGAGGTTCAACGAGATAAAGCAAGATCGGTCGGAAAATTTAATATTGAGTATGCTCAAAATTTTGAACTGAGTGGAAAGACTAAGTTTACTGGTTATGGATCATCTGTAGCCCAAGGAAGTATTATAGCTATAATATTAAACGGTAATTTAGTTGAAGGTATATCAGAGGGCGAGGAAGCTGCAGTAGTTTTAGATAGCACTTCCTTTTATGCAGAATCTGGAGGCCAGGTAGGAGATCATGGACTGTTGATTTCTGATTCTTCTGAGTTTTCAATAACAGACTGCCAAAAACAAGGCGAGCATTACTTGCATATTGGTATTCTTTCTTATGGATCTATGTCTGTTGGTCAAAAAGTTGATTCTGTGGTCGATACGAACATCCGGTTAGCAACTGAAATTAACCACTCTGCAACCCACTTGTTGCATGCAGCCCTAAGAAAAGTTTTAGGTGATGATGTCTTACAAAAAGGCTCCTTGGTGGACAGCAATCGTCTTCGATTTGATTTTAGCCATCCAGAGGCTCTCAGCTCCTTGCAGAAGAAAACCATCGAAAAGATCGTCAATAAAGAGATTCGTCGTAATACTTCAATAACAACTGAAGTTTGCGACATGAAGACTGCTAAAGAAAAAGGAGCTATGTCTTTATTCGGTGAGAAGTATGGCGACGAGGTGAGAGTTTTAACTATGGGCGATGGATTTTCTGTTGAGCTCTGTGGGGGTACGCATACTCTTCGTACAGGTAATATTGGTGTATTTAAAATCATATCTGAAGCAGGAGTTGCTGCTGGTATTCGTCGTATTGAAGCTGTAACTGGCGAGGCTGTGTTGAATCATTTTGATAGATTAGAACAAGATCTTGAGGGCGTATGCGCTGTTTTTAAAACAAGCCCAAAAAATATCCTTAAAAAAGCAAAATCCTTATTAGCCGAATCAAAGGGGCTAGAAAAAGAGAACGCAAGCTTGCAATCAAAAATATCTGGTATAGCAGGCTCAGATCTTTTATCACAAGCTAGAGAAATCAGTGGCATAAACGTCTTATCAGTTGTTTTGGAAGGTGTTGATCCAAAAACACTTAGGGATACAGTGGATCAAGTAAAAAATAAGCTAGCAGAAAGCATAATCATACTAGCTGTAATTCAAGGAAATAAAATTTCATTAGTTTCAGGACTAACCAAAGGAATACCTAAAAATATCCATGCAGGAGATCTAATGCAATTTGTAGCTAGCCAATTAGATGGAAAGGGTGGGGGTCGTAGAGATATGGCTCAGGGCGGAGGCACGAAAATCAGTGCTCTACCTGAGGTAATGAGTTCAGTCTTTGTTTGGGTCAAAGAAAAACTAATCGATTGATTTACATGCTGCTAAATTTATTAGCTTGTGCAGCCGATATTTCTTAACTTTGAAAACAATATGGTGTTTAATTGCGCACCATTTTGTAACTATTGTAATGCGTCTTCAGTGATATTAAGGCAAAATGCAATTTCGGTTATACTACAGAGCCTGAATTATACATGAGTTTACTAGTTCAAAAATTTGGCGGGACTTCAGTCGCTACTGCAGAAAAAATCGAGTCTGTAGCAGATAAAATCTCCCGTTTTCACAAAAGCGGCGACGATATAGTAGTAGTGGTATCCGCCATGAGTGGTGAGACTAATCGCTTGATAGAGCTTGCAAATAGTATTGATAAAATTTCAAGCTCACGCGAAATGGATGTTCTGTTATCAACAGGAGAGCAAGTTACAGTAGCCTTATTATGTATTGCTTTGCACAAAAGAGGTTGCAAAGCGAAATCCTATGTTGGGTCTCAAGTCCCTATATTAACTGATAATGCTTATTCTAAAGCCCGAATATTAGATATTGAACCTAGTCGTATACAAAAAGATTTAGCTAAAGGCCAAGTGATTGTAGTGGCAGGATTTCAAGGAGTTGATGAACAACGGAATATCACGACCCTCGGCAGAGGGGGTTCAGATACAACTGCAGTCGCGTTTGCTGTTGCATTGAAAGCAGAAGAATGCCAAATATATACAGATGTTGATGGCGTATACACAACAGATCCACGTATTGTCGAAAATGCTCGACGTTTGGGGAGTGTCACTTTCGAAGAAATGCTCGAGATGGCAAGCCAGGGCTCTAAAGTATTACAAATAAGAGCTGTAGAATTTGCGGGAAAATATAAGATTCCTTTAAGGGTTTTGTCTACTTTTAATGAAGGATCTGGAACTCTAATTACACTTGAGGACAACCACAATATGGAAAAACCAATTGTTTCAGGCATCGCATTTAATCGAGACGAGGCAAAGCTTACTGTTCGAGGGATACCAGATATTCCAGGCAGCGCTGCTAGAATCTTAGGAGCAGTTGGTCGAGCTAATATTGAGGTTGATGTAATCGTACAAAACGTTGCTCAAGATAAAACAGCTTCACTAACATTTACTGTTCATCGAAATGAAATGAAAAAAGCAGAGGATGTTTTAAATGAAGTAGCAATTGAGTTAGGGGCTACTTCAGTGGAGTCTGATGAAAATATAGCTAAGCTTGCTCTGGTGGGTGTTGGTATGAGATCACATGCAGGGGTTGCTGCAACTATGTTTGATACCCTAGGCAAGGAAAATGTAAATATTCAGATGATAAGTACTTCAGAAATTAAAATTACAGTAGTCATTGCTGAAAACTTGCTAGATTTGTCTGTAAGATCGCTACATAGTATTTTCGGCCTAGATCAAGATACCGTTAATTTGTAGTTTATAAACTGATATTAGTGCTTTTTTAAAATTCCTTGCGCGATTGATTTCTTAAGTGGTGTTGCTATGATATCGCCGCAGAATCATCATTATTCTGATGAATAATAGTCTATTATCTGGAGAGGTGGCCGAGTGGCTGAAGGCGCTCCCCTGCTAAGGGAGTATAGGTTAATACCCTATCGAGGGTTCGAATCCCTCTCTCTCCGCCATATTTTTTAATGCTAAGTATTCAGAATGTATAGAATCTCACTTAAAATATAATGTAAACAAGCCTAATACCGTATTCCTAGACATCCATCCATTTCTGTAAATATATGAAGACTAAAGAAATTTCAATTTCTAGTTCTTTGCTACAAGAAATTTATTTGATGCAAATATGAATTTTTGAAATGATCTGAGAAAATTAACTAAAAAAATTATTAATCTTGATATAATTTGTGAGTTTTGACGACAAAATAAGACCTTGTTTGCGCTATGAAGCTTGTCTATATTAATTAAATGAGATAATGTTTCAAAAGACTTTAATAGCATTATATAAGTTCTTTAGGTCTCATAACACACGGATAAATGGCTTATTATAATTTTTAGTGTCATCACGTAGTAATTTTAGTCATACAAATTTTAGATAGATCTATTTTTTTAATATGCACTTAACTACGTAATATAGCTATTAGATATAATAAATTTTTTAAATTTTATAGAATTACAGAATTAAGGTAGCTCGGTATGGGAATGTTAATTAATATCGATAATGGTGGTACTCTCACAGATATATGTGTACTAAAAGATAACAATTTTTACACAACAAAAACACTTACTACACCTTATGATTTAAGTAAATGTTTTTTTGATGGTCTAAAAGATGTTTCTAAAGCTGTTTATGGCCAAGAGGATTTAGCTAGACTGCTCGCCGAAGTAGATCATATAAGATACTCAACCACCCAAGGGACTAACGCTATGGTAGAGCGAAAAGGTCCTAAGTTAGGAATGGTCATAAATAAAGGTAATGCAAAATTAATTGATTTAATGCAAGAAGAAGATCCAGATCTGTTTAAATTTCTTGTAGGAGACCGTATTGAAGAGATTGATTTGGCAGATTTAAATGATGAAGAAAGTGCGACTGAAACTACCACTTCCATAACTCGACTGACTGCCAGAGGTGCAAATCGTATTGTAGTTTGTTTTGATAATGATGGGGCAACAGACTATGAATCTCAATTTAAGAGAATAGCCTTCAACAACTATCCCCGCCATCTTTTAGGTGCAGTTCCGATGTTATTTGCAAGCGAGCTGGCCGAAGATGTGTCAACTTCACGCAGAGGCTGGACTGCATTAGTTAATTCTTTCCTTCACCCCGCAATGGAAAGCTTCTTGTACAACGCAGAAAACAGATTACGTGAATATCGAACAAAAAATCCATTGCTTATTTTTCGAAATGATGGAGATGCATCTCGTGTTGCCAAAACTATTGCATTGAAGACATACAGCTCAGGTCCACGCGGTGGGATGGAAGGTGTTAAAGAGTTTAGCAAACAATATAAATTAAAAAACGTCGTATCTATGGATATTGGTGGTACGACAACAGATATCGGACAAGTAATCGATAATACCGTTAGTGAGTCACGTCGTGGTACTGTTGAAGGTGTACCAACTTCATTTGGCCTTTGTGAAATATCAAGCCCAGGTGTTGGAGGAAGTTCTATTTTTTTCAGTCAACGGTAAAAACATAAAGGTAGGTCCTGAGAGTGTAGGTGCTGTTCCTGGACCAGCAAGTTTTGGTCGTGGCGGCAAAGAGTCAACGATGACCGATGTTAATCTTTTAATGGGTTTACTTGACCCACAAACTTTTTTTTGGCGGACTTAAGCTCGATATTGATAGAGCTCGTGCCGCAATTGCCGAAAATGTAGCTAATCCTTTAGGAATTTCTTCAGATGAAGCTTTAGTTAGATTGCGTGATGCTTATGATAAAAAAGTTTCTGATGAGATGGTTAGATTTGCTGATATTTCAGACGATACAGCTTTACTGGCATTTGGTGGCGCTGGCCCGATGAGTGCCTGTGGTATTGCAGATAAAGCCGGCATAAAAACTGTATTTATACCTAAAACTGCAGCTGTCTTCAGTGCTTTCGGAATAGGCTCTTGTGATATAGGACAAAGTTACTCAGTTGTATTATCCGATCTTACAAGTAAAACACTCGAAGCAGCATATGCTAACTTAGCTGAAAAAGCCCAACGGGATATGTTTGCTGAAGGCTATTCTACCGGTGATTATGAAGTTAGTTCTCAAATTGTAGGTTTGAAAAATAATGTTGAAACCTCACAAAAACTTACTAGTAAACCTTCATTTCCACAAGCTTTATCTGGTTCAGATTCAGCTACACTAGAGTTTTCTGCAAGAAAAAACTCAAAGTAGATTCAAATCAACAAGCCGGGATATCAAAAGATTCTATTGCTGCCAAAACCTCAGTAAGATCTATTTTTGGTGATAATCAAGAATGGAATGATTTGCCTGTGTATCAAGTAGATAAAATGAAGCCTGGAAATCATGGCGCTGGCCCAGCAGTTATCGAAGATGAGTACTTCACATGTCTAGTCCGACAGGGTTGGACATTTGTCGTGACTGAGCTAGGCGATATATGCTTAACAAAGGGAGTCGAATAATGAAAGTACTAATGACTGAATACCTTAGAATAGATTTAGAAACAGAGCAATGGGAATGCCGTAACTGCGAGCATGAAATTGGACCAGCTCGAGGTAATTACAAAGAAGGCCTGTTAGTCTACAATAGAGATCCAGCTGATATACACCCTTCTGTTATCGATCCAGAAAAATATAAGTTTACCTTTTGTCCTGATAAGGAGTGGGTAAATATTTATGAATTTTACTGCCCAAACTGTGGTACACAAATCGAAGTTGAATACACTTTTCCGGGACATATGCCTTTATATGATATGGAAGTGGACGTTGATGCACTAAAAAAACAGTGGAGTAAAAGAGAAGAGCTCACAGAGCCAACTACGGGTCCAAATGTATTAGTTGATAGAAGTTGTGGACACAACCATTAATAGATGAGTGAGTTTCTTTTACTTTAGAAACAAGCTTAACATTTTTTAAGTTTTAGGAAGAAAATTATGAAACGTATATCTGTAGATATAGGCGGGACTTTCACTGATTGCTTTGTAGTCTGGGACAACAAGTATATTGAGACAAAAGCTTTAACTACTCACCAAAATCTTGCTTTAGGTTTTAATGAGGCCCTTGAAAAAGCATATCAAGAGCTTGGTGTGGGTATGGAAGAGCTTTTAGCAGGTGTTGATTCAGTTAGATATGCAACAACTTTAGGTACAAATGCGCTTATTGAGCATAATGGTCCGAGAATAGGCATGTTGGTTTCAGCTGGTTATGAAGCTATGGTGCCACTAAGTAGAGCCCGAGGTTATGGAGAAGGCCTAGACGATTTGGGTAAACAAAACCTTCCTGATGCGCAAAGACCAGTACCGCTAGTATTACCCAATATGATTGAAGGTGTTAGAGAGCGCTTGGGTTTTGAGGGTGAATTAGTCATGCCTGTTGATGAGGATGATGTCCGTCAAAAAATTAGAACACTGGTAGATAAAGGTGCCCAAGCAATAGTTGTTTGTCTTGTAAATTCTGTAGTAAATCCAGCACATGAAAAACGTGTAGAAGAAATTTTACTAGAGGAATACCCCACACATCTTTTAGGCTCAATTCCTGTAATACTCTCATCGAGTGGCTGGTCGTAAGGGTGAATATGTTAGAGCTACCTCCGCAATCGTAGATGGTTACCTTCATTCAACTATGTATCATGCTATGAGTCAGCTAGAGCAAAACTTACGAGCTAATTCATATTCTAAACCTATGCTTGTGATTCATAACTCAGGAGGTATGGCTCAGCTTAACTCTACAGACGCACTTCAGACTATTCACTCGGGTCCAGTATCTGGTATAAGTGCTGCGGAGCACCTTGCAAAAGAAGCTGATCTAGGGAGTGTTATTGCAACAGATATGGGCGGTACAAGTTACGATATTGGTATTGTTGTTGAAGGTGGAATTAAGCATTATGACTTTAATCCTGTTATTGATAGATGGCTAGTTTCAGTGCCTATGGTACACCTTGTTACTCTTGGAGCTGGCGGTGGTTCTATTGCTTCATTTGATCGGATGTATAACGCTGTAGCAGTTGGACCCAAAAGTGCGGGCTCTGATCCAGGTCCAGCTTGTTATGATCGTGGTGGAATGAATCCTACAGTTACAGATGCAGATTTGGTTTTAGGCTATTTAGATGCTGATAATTATGCTGGTGGAAGTATACCTTTAAACCCCAAGAGGTCGATGTTTGCAATTGAGGAAACACTTTGTGATGACCTAGACGTCGAACCAATTGCAGCAGCCTTACTAGTGAAAGAAAAAGTAGATAGTAATATGGCTAATGGCGTTAACACGGAGTTAAGAGTTCGTGGTTATGATCCAAAAGATTTCACTATGTTGGCTTATGGTGGAAATGGACCTCTTCATTGTTGTGGTATTGCTTCTAAATTAAAAATTAATAAGATTCTTGCAACTCCATTCAGTTCTGTATTTTCTGCAGTAGGCGCAGGAAACATGCACCAGATGCATATACATGAAACATCACTGTTCATGGTCTTGTACGATTCTACGTCACGCATGGTATTCGATAATTACCCGAGATTTAATGATTTAGTCATTGAGCTTAGTAAGCGAGGTCAAGCTGATCTAGTGAGACAGGGTTCACCTTTAAGCGATATCAAACATTCGCTCGAGCTAGATATGCGTTACGGTAATCAATTAGTTCAAACAACTGTAGTGGTTCCAAAGCATTCACTCGAATCTGTAATGGATGTGATGAATATTCTAGATCAATTTTCAAGTGATTATGGTAAGCGTTTTGGAGAAGGAAGTCAGGCACCTGAAGCAGGTATTCGTATTAATACAATTCGTGTTGCTTCCTATGTTGAACATGATACAGTCAAATTTGACCATATTAAACCAATAGCGCAGAATAAACGTATTGCACCACCGGCCCCAACAACAACCCGTAAATGTTATTTTGTTGGTGATGGTAAAGCTGTTGAGACACCGGTATGGAATAAGATAGATATACCTCCAGGAACAGAAATTGATGGCCCTGGACTAGTATCTTCAGAAGTTTCTACTTATCTAATTGAACCGGGCTGGAAGTATGTTTCAGCTGAACAAGGGGCAGTTTGGTTTCTTCGTGAAGAAGATAAGAATTAAAGGGGTAACTACATTATGAATGAGAAAGCAAAAATTGAGCTGAATGTTCAAGACCAAGAATTAATACAAAAATTTCTCAAGGATACGACTTTATTCCTCGGTCCAGATCCAGAAATAATGCGGGATCACCGTATTATGCCTAGGACAGAAACTGAAGAAAGAGTCATGAAGGAATATACGGACTTGAATCAAATTGCTTCCATAAGAGATCGTCTTCAGTCTGCATGTGAAGAAGGTTTTGAAATGGTAGAGCAGATGGGTGCAGCCCCGGTGCGAAGTGGGGATATCATTACTGGAATATATTCTGCTTCGGGAGATTTAACTATTGGTAGTGCTGGCGGGGTGTTAATCTTCTCTGCGCTTGTCCACCATCCTATTAAATTTATAATTAAAAATTGGGTCGATGAAGAAACTGTCGGTGTTAAAGAAGGTGACGGGTTTATTCATAATGATTCAAGATATGGTAATGTCCATAATACAGACCAAAGTATGATTTTACCTGTTTTCCATGAAGGCAAGCTGATCTGCTGGGCTGCATCGACAGTCCATGAAGGAGAGTGTGGGGCTATCGAGCCAGGTGGCATGCCTACTATGGCTGAAACTTCTTTTGATGAAGGGTTGAAAATGTCACCTTTTAAGGTGGTAGAAAATTATAAAATCAAAAGAGATTTACTTACATTCTTACAGAATTCCGTACGTGAACCCAAGCTTCAGTATGAAGATATGAAAGTGAAGCTCTTTGCTTGTATGCGTCTTGAGCAAAGAATTAAAGAAGTATTTGCCTCTGAAGGCCCTGATGCTCTAACAGCTTGTTTGAGATATACAAATGAGAGTGTGGTTACTGAAGTTCGCCGTAGATTATCTGAATGGCCAGATATGACTGTAAGAACTCATACAATTATGGATGGTACATTGCGTGAAAATGCTTTGATAAAGATGAATATGACTGCTACCAAAAAAGGAGATAGATTAATTTTTGATTTCTCTGGGAGTAGTCCTGAATTTACCAACCGCGCTATTAATACACAGCTACCTGGTATGAAGGGAATGGTTGGGCAAGCGTTTATGAACCACATATGGCCTGATTTGCCAAGAGGGCAAGCTGGTCTTTCTCCAATTGAGTTTAAGTCAACACTTGGATCAATTGTAGATTGTACTTATTCAGCACCAAATTCACAAAGTCTCATGTCAATTTTTCATAGTTTCACAGTAGCCCAGCATGCGACAGCAAAAATGCTTTACAGTACACCAGAAAAATATACACGTGTTTTAGCACCTTGGCATAACATGATTAATACCTTTATTTGGGGTGGTGTGAATCAGCATGGTGAAACACTTGGTAACCTATGTGCAGATTTAAACGGTATGGGTGGTGGCGCAAGAATGGATAGAGATGGAGAACATGCCCTCTCGCCAATTTTTGCAACTATGGCTGACATTGGTGAACAAGAAATGAATGAAGAAGAAGTTCCATTCCTTCAGCTTGTTTCTAAGAAAATGACTATGAATACTCAAGCACCTGGTAAATATCGAGGTGGTATGGGTTATACTCAGATTGCTTCCACAAAAGATAGTGATGCATGGGGTTTCATGACAT
Source organism: Cellvibrionales bacterium (assembly GCA_038143955.1). GTDB lineage: Bacteria > Pseudomonadota > Gammaproteobacteria > Pseudomonadales > Porticoccaceae > Porticoccus. Next base: position 888,258 of record JAYQMT010000005.1, on the reverse strand, counting down.
CTTGTTTGGGCTCAAAAGCTCCAACTATCCAAGGTTTGTTTGGTGGATATGCTGCAGGGTCTGGACCATTATGTAGGGTAGAAGGTGTAGACGTATACGATATTATGCTTAATGATCCTTCAAAAATGAGACATTCTATACATGAGATTATGAATGAACAGCCATTTGAGAATGCTATTTATACAACTCAACACCTAGGTTTAGGTTTTGATATATCAAAACGTGGTGCCCTTTATATGATTTCTCAGGGCTCTGGCGGAGGATACGGGGATGTATTAGAGCGTGATCCTGATCTCGTAATCATGGATATTGAAGAATCATTAATATCACCTGATTGGGCCAAAAAGTTATATAAGGTAGTGTTCGACGATGAAACATTAGCTGTCGACGAAGCGGCAACTAAAAAAATGCGAGAAAAATATCGGGAGCAAAGAAAGAAGCAAGGTGTACCTTATGCAGAATTTGTTAAAAAGCATGTGAGGGATATTCCGCCAGATGATATTCCTTTTATGGCGCATGGAACGGTAATAATGAACAGGTATACTGCGGCGCGAACGATGATTTAAGAGATGCTGCTAACCCTGGTGCTAACTATATGATCAATCCAAAAGATGTGAGAATTAGTGAGCTAGAGGAAGAACTTGCAGCTGTTAGAAAAAAGCTGGTATTGTCGCCAAAGCTGATAGGAAGTAGAGATGGCGGTTGATCTTTTAGATTACCTCAAGGGCGGAGATGATACTCCGCGCCTTTGGGTAAATTTTAATAGATATGCAAAAAAATTATTACTTGGAAGTGATGCTAACCCATGGTCAACACCAGCATCATACTTATCCTTTTATACTCAAGCGCATGCACTGGTAAAAGCAGAAGTTGTTGTTGTGGACACATGGGACTTATTTCATCATTGGATGAAAGATGATGAGAATGCGATCAAATCCATGTCAGAAAAAAGTCGTGCCACATTTGCTTCCAAGGTACTTCTTGAGGCTTATGCCCCAAGAGAATTGCTTGCTGAAGTTCTAGTTGCTATGAATGATAACTATGGAAATTCAGTCCCTATTGTTTTAGTTATTCCTTCACCAAGATCGTTATTAGCGAGATCCCATCAGACAGCAACTAAAAACGATCTAGAACCGACTGAGATGTCGGTAGATACCGTTTCAATGTATATGGCAGATTTTTTGCGCTATTACAGTGAAACAAATATATCTGGCATATTGCTGGTAGAAGATGAGAGACTCTTGCCATCAAGTGCAGAAGAGATTGCTTGGTATCAGCCTGTGTTGAATGTTGCAAAGCATTATCGCTGGTCTGTTGGCCTCCAGTTACCTTTTCAAAACGAAGGTTTTAATGCACCAGATGAGATTGACTTTACCATTATTCCTGAGCAGTCAGCTGCTTGTAGTAATTCACTTGGAGTTGATATTAGTCACTCGCTGTGGGCATCGAGTGATATTAAAGAAAATAAAGGATTTAGTTATTTTACTGTACCCGAAGATATTAATCCTGAAAAGGTCCTTGAGACCCTCTCTACGATAAAATAATCACTAGTATATTATGCGCCTTGTCGATTTTTTGGATCAAAGCTCGGCCTTATCTTGCCCTGAAGCCTTAGGGGCTAAATTTTTTGACCTAGAAAATAATATAGATTTTTCTTATCCCGAGATGGTAAACGCTTCAATTCATTTGGCTAATATTTTAGATGAAAGGGGAGTAAAGCCTCAGGACATAGTAGCCACGTATACCCCAAACAGTGTTGCAGCTTATTGTTGTATTTTTGCCATTTCTCGCTTAGGCGCTGTCTGGCTCCCTTTAAACACAAAGAATACCTTTGATGCAAATTTAAAACTTATTCAATTATCTAATGCAAATTTTTTATTTATTGATAAAAGTTTGGATAAAAAAATTACAAAATCATTAAATAAGTTTGGTTCAGAAAATGTAGCTTACTTAGAAACTGACAAAATTGCAGATATCACTTTTTCATCTTTAAAAAAGAAAGCTGAGAATCCTTTTCAAACTACAACTTATCCTTTAAAAAAATATAACAGTGTTAACGAATCTTCAGACTCGAGTATAAAAGAGCTAGTTTCATTATTTCCTACTGGCGGAACTACTGGCGACCAAAAGTTAGCAGAGTGGCGAACTGACACCTGGGAAGCGATTGTTGATATACAAAAAAATCAGATGAAAATTACAGATATAAGGCCTTGTTATCTTGTGAGCGCAGCTATGACTCATGCATCTGAAATTGGTTCGTTTTCAACGATTAAAGAGGGCGGTTCAATTTTTGTTATGGATGATTTTTCTCCAGAAAAATACTTTCTGCTATTCAAAAATATAATATTACAACATTATTCCTTCCGCCTACCGCAATTTATATGCTTCTTGATTTTGAAGATGTAAGATCATACGACTATGGTAGCTTAAGATACTTTTGGTATGCCGCAGCTCCTATGTCAATCGATAAGCTTAAGGAGGCAATATCTATATTTGGTCCAGTAATGGTCCAAACCTATGGGCAGGCCGAGGCACCAATGATATGCACTTTCTTTTCTGCTGAGGATCATACAAAAGCATTAAATAAAAATGATCTTTCAATATTAGGTTCATGTGGGAAAGCTTCACCAGATATCGAGATTGCAGTTCTAAGCGAATCTGGTGACTGTCTCCCTCCCGGCTCAAAAGGAGAGGTAGCTATTAAAGGAAGGCTTGTAATGAATAAATACTTCAATAACCTAGAGGCTACTGAATCGATAAGGGTAAATGGCTGGCAGCTAACAGGTGACATGGGTATATTTGATAAAGAAGGTTATCTATCATTAGTGGACAGAAAGGGCGATATGATTATTTCAGGAGGGTTTAATGTTTATCCAGGAGAAATAGAGCAACTGATTTGGGGAATTCCAGCTATCAAAGATTGCGCTGTTATAGGTATTCCCCACGAAAAATGGGGAGAACAAGTCACTGCAATAATCGAGCTCAAGGATAATAATAATGCGCCTGAAGAATTAGAAATAATCAATCTTTGCAAGAAACAACTTGGAAGTGTAAAAGCACCAAAAAAAGTAATTATTATTGACGAACTTCCAAGAAGCCCAGTCGGTAAAGTTCTAAAAAAAGATTTAAGAGCTATATTTTGGAAAAATGAAAAAAGGAAGATTTAGTTTATTCTTGGTATGAAACAGGAAGAAACATTTTTATATTACAGCTGACTATAAAATTTTTATTATTAAAGGAGGTTAATGTGAAAGTAAGCATAGTGGGTGCATACAATACCAAGTTCGGTGCTTTTGTTAAGCGGGACCGAGAAGCTGGCACTATCGAAGATATTAAGAGTTTTTATGAGCTATTAATAGAAGCTGGCTCAAAAGCAATTGCTGATGCAGGTCTGGAGGCAAATGATATTGATGCTATATGGGTTGGGTCTTGCTCACCCTCGTTATTCGTTAATCAGGAGCATGTTGGGCCTTTAGCTTTAGAGATTGACCCAGAGGGATTATTGTTTAAACCAACCACCAGAACTGAAGGGGCTTGCGCAACTTCTTCACTAGCTATTTATAATGCTGCTTACGCTGTAGCCTCTGGTCGTTTCAAGCATGTACTGGCACTTGGCGTTGAAAAAATGAGTCTTTTAGATACACCTGGAGTCACTCATGCGTTAGCATGTTGTTCATATTGGCCCCAAGAGGGTAGTCATGGAATGACTTTTCCAGGCTTATTTACAGAGCTCGGGTTGGCTTACCAAAAAAAGCATCAGCTTACTGACGATCAACTAAAAATTATGTTAGCGCATGTTTCGGCACTCAACTACAGAAATGGAATTCAAAACCCCCTCGCTCATTTTGGTGCTGGTAGTTTGCCAGACAAAAATAATTTAACGACAGCAGAAGCAATTCTTAACTTGCCTGATACAGGTAAAGGGGGCAATCCAATGATTGCACCCCCTCTGCGATTGCATGACTGCTCTTTAATCACAGACGGTGCAGCAGCGGTTGTTTTAACCTCAACAGATAATGCTATAAAAATTTCAAGCATGCAGTGGAATTAAGTGGCATCGGCCATACCACAGACAGAATGATGCTGAATGGCCGTCAAGGCGGACTTGATGAATTAAGGGCTACTAGGCATGCGGTTTCACTTGCATGTAAAGAAGCAGGGATTAGTATATCTGATTTAGACTTCGCAGAAGTACATGATTGCTTCACAGTTAATGAGCTTTTATGCGTTGAAGCTGTAGGTTTATCTCAATCAGGTCGAGCAGGCTTTGATTTAATGGATGGAAAATTTGATCCGGGAAGCGACTGTCCTATTAACCTTTCTGGTGGGCTCAAAGCAAAAGGTCATCCAGTCGGGGCTACAGGCGCCTCCATGCACGCACTTGCTTATAAGCAACTAACTGGTGAGCCCATCGGTGTTCCAGCAAAAGATAATGCTGAAACAGCTATGACAGTAAATATAGGTGGCTCTGGTGTTACTAATTGCGTAAGTGTGCTCAAGAGAATTCAATAATTACATAAAATATTATTAATCCAAGTAATGGAGAATATGCTTTTCCGTAATAAGACCGAGAATGCTGCTACACAACGGTATATTTTTTAAGAATGATAATCATTATCGAAAAAAAGTGATAAAAAATATAAATATTGCTCAAAAAAAAGAGCCGATTCATCTTTTTTTTATATAAATTGAACTTTTTTTATATTAAATAGTCTCTATTTTTCAGAGTTATTATGACCAGTATTATACTGTATAAGCTATTGATTTTATTGTTATATATGTATATTAAAATATTCAAGAATGGTTAAAAAAAAATGTTTTTAGTGTAATTTTTTTAGTTTTATTAGAATTTTCAATGAAACAGGGTTGATACTAGGGCTCAAGGGGCATATATTGGCATGTACCGAGTTCTTTGGACGCGGTGTAAAATTATATAATTTTGTTAAGTAATACTAAGTGGGAGAATAAGATGGTAAGAAGTAAAACAACCAAGCATTTTAAAGGTCGGCGGACTTTTGCTGGGATTTGGAGGCTTACTCTTGGGAAGCAGCAACGCTTTCTCTGCGTATGGCTACGGAGGTGATAATGAACCTTTTTATAACCTCAATATGAACGGTTACGTCAGAACTACTGTAGGCGTTATGCTACAGGATAATGATGAAACTACTGCGGATGATAAATATCGCATGAATATGGCAGAGGTAACTGTAAACTTGGATTTCGATATTAAAACAGGTCCTTTGAATTGGAAATTGATCACACGTTTTGATAAAGAAATGCAAACTGACTATCTTGACGATCTTGAAGAAAGACAAGATGCCGTTGGTTTAGAGGGAAACTATAGTGGTACAGGCTCACATCATAAAGGCGATTTCATGGAACAATATGAAACAACTGATGAAGTGTTTGACTGGCTACGTGAATTATATTTTGATGTTAACCTCTTTGATGACAGATTAATGGTGCGTGTCGGACGTCAACAATTAGTTTGGGGTGAAAGTGATTTCTTCCAAGCAATGGACGTTGTTCACGGCTATGACTATCGTGGTCGTCTATTTTATGAAAACAACGAAGAATGGCGTAAACCACTTATGTTGTTCAACTTTAGGTTGGACTTCTATGAGCTTGGCGGAAGCTTGAACTGGTATATTAGACCAGGTTGGGATCGTAAAGAAGATATGGGTAGTAACTATAATATCGAGGGTGGACGTTGGATACCGCACCCATACCGTGGAGTTGACTTCACACAATTTACCGATTCATACAATACTGATCATGACTCAGGTGACTGGGAAGACATGACTTATGGTATTCGTTGGAATGGTGAGTGGGGATCAATAGGTTATTCATTTGCTTATATGAAAACTTTCAATCCAGCACCAATTGTTAGCCCAAGATCTGCAGGTGTTTCAGGAGCGGTTGGAGACGGAAGCGGAAGATCGTTTAACGCCGATGCTACCTATGCGGCGTTCTTAATGACTGGACCATCAATGGCCTATGGTAACGATGAACCAGATACGCCTACTGTTCTTGGTGACTGGATGTATCCAGAAATTGATATATTCGGCTTTACTATGACCGGATTCAATTCACCTATGGATGCTACGTTAAGTGCTGAAATTGCTTTTATTCCTAATAAGCCTTACAACTACGGATCATTAGACTCGATTCTTCCTGGTTGGAACGGTGTTATCGAAAAAGATACTATCAATATGATGTTCCGTATTGATAAGGAATTTAAGTGGATGGATTCACTAGGTACGCATCGTCCGTCACTATCAAGTGTTCAGTTATTTGATACATGGATATTGTCTCACGATGAGAAAGATGAAATAGTTGAGTTTGCTTCTTTTGGTGCAAAAAAGAAGGAGCATACTGCTTATTTGACTATCTTTACATTAATGAACTTCCATCGTGATACGATAAACCCTTCATTCGTAGCTGGTACTGACTTAACTAAAGGTGGTGGTTTCGCCATTCCTGCTGTAGAGTTAGTTTATGGTGATGATTGGCGACTAAAAGCCGAACTAAACCTTTGGTGGAATGATGGTGATGCTAAGAAAGCTTGTAAAAACCTAGGTGCTACAGGTGGCGGTTCAACCTGTCAGGGTGCTTTGGGTCCGGACTCAGGTCATGCTTTACTTGGTAAAAGTGAAAATAGTGCTGGTTTCATGGATTACTTCGCTGGGGATAACCAGTTAGTATTCAAAATTACCAGACAGTTCTAAGAAAGTAGTACGTTTGAGTATGTCTGCACAATGATTACTTTGTATGATTTGTGTAGGCAGAACTAAAATAAAACTTGGAGTAATATTTATGTATATGAAGCTAATTACTACTTCGGTAGTATCGCTAGGATTGCTTTTAGGAGGCTCTCAAGCCTTCGCTAAAGCAGATTGGGCGGATGATGCTAGTAAACCTAAAGGTTATGTAGCAAAAACTGCTGATGGAACTAAACCAAACCCATTGTTTTACGGTGATCCACCCGCAGCTGGTCGTTGGGATGGCGGTCCTTCTCCTATAGAAGCTGAAGGCGGTTGTACTGGCGATGCTATGGAAGCTGGAACAGTGATCCAGAATTCAAACTTAGATGCAGTAACCAATCTTTGTTTTGAAGGAAAAACAGTTGGAAGTATGATTACTGAAAACGTTGAGTGGATGATCCGTAACAAAGCTTTAATGATTAATACTCGTCATTCAGAGTTCATTGAAATGGACCCTAAATATATGCAAGCTACTATAGATGGAGCACCTAATGTTGTATACGGATCAGAGGGTGTTAACGGTAGTAACTGTGGCATTGTTAGTAACTGGACAGCGGGTATGTTTTTTGACCCACAAAAAGTAAGTATGGATGACCCGGCTGCAGGTTGTAAACTAATCTGGAATCTGCGTTCACCTACTTATGGTGCAACTATGGATTTACGTCACATCTCCTGGGTGTTCTTGGACGCCAAAACAGGTATGGAGCGTATTCAACGTTGGTGGGCACGTCGCTACTATATGGAAGGCCGTTTAGACGGTGGTCCAGTATCTGAAGGTAAAGGCGATATCCTACAAAAAACTGTACTAGTGGCCATTTACCCACAAGATATTAAAGGCATCGGAATCTTCTCTGTTCGCTATAACGATCCAACATCTCAGAAGCCTGATGATGTTTATGCATACTTGAAGTCTGTGCGTCGTGCACGTCGTCTTTCTGGTAACGCATGGATGGATCCAATTGGTGGAACAGTACAATTATATGATGACTGGGATATCTGGGATGCAGTTCCTACTAAGTATAAAGAAGTTAAGCTAACTGGTAAGCGTTGGATTTGGGCTATTGCTCATGCTCCACTAGTTACTGTTGACCTTGCTTTCAAAAATACTATTAAGGAATTCCCTGCTGTAGACATGGATACACCACCTCACTTCTTCCCTAACGAACAAGTTCAATGGGAACCACGTGAAGTGTACGTTATTGAGGGAACTCCTCCTGACGAGCATCCTTACAGCAAGAAAATCGTTTATATGGAAATGGATTACCCAAGACCTTACCTGGGTGAAGCATACGATAAAAACGGTAAATTCTGAAAAACTTTCATCTTCCAAAATCGTATCGATTATGGCGATGACGGTTACCAAGCATTGATGCCAGTTGTTGGTCATATCATTGATTGGAAAGCTGAGTTCTCAACAACTTGGTCTTCTAACATGAAAGCTAATCCTGACTCAGTGCAAGAAGAAGACGTAACACTGAAAACTCTTATTCAGTTAGCGCGTTAATATTAATCTAGACCATTCCGTGAAGAGATTGTTAGTACGCATGTACTAACAGTTCCTTCCGGAATTTTTTAAAGTAAAGAACAACAATAAAACAATAAAATAAAAAATTCGTTTCGATAGAAATGGCTTTATTTAGATGCCATGGCTGAATATTTTTGGGGGAGTTATGAACGCTGCTGTAAACGAGAAAACCGGGATACAAAGGGTTATGCTCACTATTATAGGAATTTTGCCCTGGGCAATTGTAGGCACATTGCTTTACGCAGGCCTTTTTGTTAAACCTACCGTAATTATTAACGAAGTGGTTCCAGCCGCAATTAATGTTCGAGACAGGGTCTACGGCATTACTAATCAAAGCGATGATAAGTGGCTTGCTGCAGGTAACTACGGTTTGATATTGGAAAGTAGTGATGGTGGAGTTACTTGGAAAAAACAAGAAGCTAATACAATGAAGCACTTCCAAGATATATCAGCGTGGAAAGATAGCCCTGATAATGCAGTAGCTGTTGGAAATGATGGAGTTATTGTTATTACAGAAGACAGTGGAAAGACTTGGGTAGAGGTAGACTCCCCAAAGTCTGACATAGCAAATAAATTACTTAAAGTGCACACTTACTCAGGCGGAGAAGCCGTAACGGTTGGCGAAATGGGTGCAATTTTGAGATCGAAGGATTATGGTAAGACTTGGTCGAGACTTAAGCCAGAATGTGGATGTGAGTTAGATGATATCTTCATGAATGATATAGTAAAAACACCTAACGGCACATATTACGTTGCTGCTGAGTATGGTCGTATATTTATCACTCGTGATGACGGTGAAAATTGGGAAGAGATACAAACTGATAGCCCAAACAGTTTCGGTGCAATTGATGCGAGAAACGATAATGAAATTACTATAGTTGGTCTAGCAGGCGTAACAGTAAGTACAAAAGATGCTGGAGCGACATGGACATATATATCACCACAGGCGTCTGGTATGACTGAGCATATGATGGATGTTCAGTGGTCAGATGCAATTGATCGATGGGTAGCTATTGGCAACAAGGGAAAATGGATGACCTTTACTAGTGATCTAACTAACTTTGAACCTATGAATATTTCTGATACTGATTATACTTCTCACTCAGAGATGGTTATTATCGATGGAAAAGGCCTAGCAGTTGGGGCGACAGTGGGTTCATTAGACCTAAAAACTCGTGAATGGACACTGTTGCACGAATAGAAATTATTGAATAATGAGCCTCGTAATAAATTTGTGGTTAATTCGGATTGTTGGAGAATAAGATGTTAGAGAATTTTGCTATTTTTTGTATAGAGCAAAGAAAAAAGGTTTTATTGGTAGTAGCTGCCCTAACCCTAGTGTTGGCTACTTTTGCAGCACGTATAGATGTAAAAACTGTCTTTGAAGATTTGCAGCCCGGAACGCATCCATACATTAAAGTTCATGAAGAGTTCAAGAAAACTTTTGGTGGTACAAGTATTATTACTTTCATGATTCAGTCTACAAAAGGCGATATATTCCAGATGCCTGTTCTTGAGCAGATACATGCACTTACACAGGGCCTTTATAAGATTGACGCAATCAATGAATTCCAAATCTACTCTATAGCCGGTAAAAAGCTTAAAGAGGTAAGAGCATCTACAGAGGGAATTCAAAGTTTTCCTTATATGTGGCCAAATCTTCCTGAAAATCAAGCTGATATTGATCGTATCAAAGAAGCTATCCTCCGAAGCCCACTTGTTTATGGTCCATATGTCTCAAAAGATTTATCAGCAACATTAATTACAGTAGATTTCTTTGATAGTCTTTTAGATCCAAATTTAGTTTATAAGCAAGCATACGAACTAGTTAATAGATTAGACAATGATGCGGTAGATATATCATTGGTAGGTAACCCCATTCTATATGGTTGGGTAGATCACTTCCTGCCAGAAACTATGGAGCTTGTTACATATGCTGGTTTCATTTTCTTAGTTTTATTATTTTTAATCAATAGAACATGGAGAGGAACCATCTTACCTCTATTGGCTGGAGCTATTAGTGCAACCTGGGCACTTGGAGTCGCTAAACTAGTAGGAATACACTTCGATCCATTAGTTGTAGTAGTAGCGATGCTTATTACAGCTAGAGCTGTATCTCACTCTGTTCAGATGATAACTCGTTTTCATGAAGAAATTGAGCATCAGGGAGATAATCCAGATTCATATCAAGCAGCTAAAGTTACTTTAAAAGATTTATTAAGACCGGGACTTCTGGGAGTAGGTACTGATGCTGGTTGTGTAACCGTTGTTGCGATTAGCCCAATTCCCTTGCTTCAGAAATTGGTTGTACTGGCAGTAGTGTGGGTAGCAACAGTAGCAGTTAGCTCAATTGTTGTTACACCAATCTTGCTTTCATACGTCAAGAAACCAAGTGCTTACGCGCACCCTTTGAATCTCGATAAGTTACTTATCAGACCTTTTTTAAATATCTGTGTGAAAGTTGCATCAACAAAAGCAAGATTTGTTGTAGTTACTCTTGCAGCAGTAGTATTCATTGGGTGTAGTTTTCGTGCAGTCGAATTAACAATCGGTGATGCTAACCCTGGTTCGCCAATCTTATGGCCTGATGCGCTTTATAATGCCGATTCAAGCGCAATTAATACTCAATTTCCCGGTGCAGACAGAATGTTTGTTGTTGTTGGTCGTAAAGAGAAAAATCAGATCAAAAATGTTCATGTGCTTGATACCATGTTGAGATTCCAGCGTTATATGGAGCAACAAGAGCAAATTGGTGGCAGTATTTCACTTTCTGATATTTTGCCCTCGGTAAATGAAACACTTAGAGAAGGTAACTTTAGATATACCGAACTTGGTTCAACAACAACCAACAATGCTGAGTTAATCTACATGTATGAGAGAGCAGCAGAACCTGGGGACCTTAACCGTTTTACTGATGTAAATAGGATGAATGCATCGATCACTATGTTCTTTGCAGACAGACAAGGCCCAACTATCCAAACTGCAGTAGCGAGGGTTAAAAAATTCCAAGCAGCAAATCCTGACGTAAATATTGCACTTGCAGGCGGTACAATCGGTGTAATTGCTGCTGTAAATGAGGTGATCCTGTCTGGCCAGATACAGTCTATTGCACTGGCACTATTTATACTTGTAATGATGTGTATCCTCGTTTATCGGTCAAGTATTGCAGGCATGTTTTTCATGGTTCCTGTTGTGCTCGCAAATATGGTTACTTTTGCGTTCATGGCATACCAAAACATTGGTATGAATATTAATACAGTACCCGTAGCCGCTTTAGGCATTGGTTTGGGCGTGGATTACGCGCTCTACATTTGTGACCGAATGAAGATGGAGTTTGATACTGGTAAGTCGATACTAGAGTCAATCAATTTGTCTTTGCATTGTGCAGGTCGAGGAGTTCTAGTTACAGCGTTTGTATTGATTGCCAGTATCGCTGTATGGTCCTATTCTTCACTGCGCTTCCAAGCAGAGATGGGAATGTTAATTGCTATTTGGTTGACTGTGTCAGCATTCAGTGCATTATTCTTAATGCCTTCAATGGCTTACATCTTCAAACCTAAATTTATCTTTAGTGAAGATAGATAATAATAACAATCCAATAAAAAAGACCCGGAAGGGTCTTTTTTATTGGATATTCATTGTGTATCTTAAATAGTTAATGCTCTATATTCGTCGATAAGAGTGAGCATTAACGATAAGCCTAAAGATCGAATAATACGCTACATATCTTTACGCTTGACTAGAAAGGTCTTCTTTCTTATATTACGCAACCTTAATGCACTCGTAGCTCAGCTGGATAGAGTACTCGGCTACGAACCGAGCGGTCGAAGGTTCGAATCCTTCCGAGTGCGCCATTTTAAAAATTCCTACAAGTTTTAATGGGTCCAATTTTTTGACAATCTATAGAATATTGATTTATAACTTAGTTCTTGCAGCTTTGTTTAGTATTATCTATATGGTTGCTGGTATAGAATAATCAAAAGTTAACAGACACTTTTTAATCAAATGCACCCGTAGCTCAGCTGGATAGAGTACTCGGCTTCGAACCGAGCGGTCGAAGGTTCGAATCCTTCCGGGTGCGCCATTTATTAACGATAACTTTTCTAATTATTTATATATAATTCTTATTAAAATGCACTGCTAAATTAAATATGGATCCTTATTTCAAAAAAATAGATAAATTTTCACAAAATCTTACCAGTCAGGTAATTCACTTTCGGTGGGTTGTCATTTTTATAACATTAATAATTGTTTTTGGCTTTACTAGAGGGATGTCAAGCCTTGAGTTTTCTTCAAACTACCGTGTTTTTTCTCCGATAACAATCCAGAGCTTGCTGCTTTTGAAGACTTACAGGCTACGTATACAAAAAATGACAATATCTTATTTGTTATGGAACCAAAAAATAAAAAGAAAGAGGGAGTATTCAATAATATAACTTTATCTGCTGTCGAAAAGCTCACAGCCGAAGCCTGGAAAATACCATATACAATTCGTGTAGATTCATTAAGTAACTTTCAATATACACATTCAGTTGGTGATGATCTCATTGTTGAAGATCTGGTAATTGACGCTCAGAGTCTGTCATCCATAGAGCTATCGAAAAAGAAGAGGTCTCTTTAGAGGAGCCACTTCTTCGTAACAACTTGGTTACAACGAACTCTGCTGTCACAGCTATTAACGTAGTTTTACAATACCCAGATCTTAGCTTACTTGAGGTGCCAGAAGCAGTCCACGCAGCGAGAGAACTTCGTCAACGCATGGAAGTTGATTTTCCTGACATAAAAATACATCTCACTGGTGTATCTATGCTAAATAATGCGTTCTCAGAAGTAGGTTTGCTAGATGCTGGAACATTAACCCCTATAATGTTCATAGTTATACTATTGATATCATGGTTAATATTGAGGTTTTTTGCAGGAACTATTGTAATTTTTCTAGTTGTAACACTTTCAACAGTCGTTGGTATGGGTGCCGCTGGATTCTTTGGAATCAAGCTTACGCCTATTTCTATGAGTGCGTCTACAGTCATCCTCACGCTTGCCGTAGCTGATTCTATCCATATCTTAGTATCTTTTAAAGCTCTCATGCGCGAAGGGTCTACAAAATTAGAATCTATAATTGAAGCTGCACGTATCAATTTTTTACCTGTAACTATTACATCAGTTACAACGATCGTCGGTTTCCTTGCACTTAATTTTTCTGATTCACCACCTTTTTTGGCACCTTGGGAACATCACAGCTATTGGTATATTTACAGCATGGCTTCTCTCTATCACCTTGCTACCAGCAATTTTGAGCCTTTTACCTGTTAGAATAACCCCATCTAAAAAATTAGAGTGGACACAAAAGGTGATGACCCACATTGCTAATTTTGTTATTTATAATTCACGTAAGATACTAGTAATTTCATGTTTAGCAGTAGCTATTCTAGCGGGTTTCATACCAACAATTTCTTTTAATGACCAATGGGTTGAGTATTTTGATGAAAGGGTTGAATTTCGGAGAGATTCAGATCAAGCACTGAAAAGTTTTGGACTTTATCCCATTGAATTTTCTGTGCCTGCTAAAAATACTGGCGGGGTGAGTGAACCAGAATATCTTAGATATCTTGAGGAATTTACCACTTTTTTGATTGCACAGCCGGAAGTCCTGCATGTGTATTCTATTACAGATATCATGAAACGTCTGAATAAAAATATGCATAGTGACAACAATAGCTTTTATCGTCTTCCAGATAATCGCCAGTTATCAGCTCAATATTTATTATTATACGAACTGTCGCTGCCATATGGGTTAGATTTGACTGATCGTATCAACGTTGATAAGTCTGCGACAAGAGTTACAGCTATGTTACAAAAAGCTAGCACAAGTGAGACTAAATCTTTTTTAGATGCGACACGTCAATGGATGCTCTATAACTGGCCAGAATATATGATATCGCAGCCTACAAGTGCACAAGTCATGTTTACCTATATAACAGATAGGAATGTCCGGAATATGATATCAGGAACCATAGGTGCAATTTTAGTAATAGCGATCATTATGATTGGAGCCCTTAGAAGTATTCGATTGGGCTTAATGAGTATGGTTCCGAACGGACTTCCTTTACTGATGACTTTTGGAGCATGGGCTCTTCTTTATGGCGAGGTGGGGTTCTCTGTTGCAACTGTTGCTTCCATCTCTTTAGGAATTATTGTTGATGATACGGTACATTTTTTGTCGAAGTACGTTCGTGCAAAAAATGAAAAGGGCCTCAGTGTAGAGAATTCAATACGTTATGCATTTTCTAGCGTTGGTAAAGCTATAGTAGTCAATACAATCATCTTAACAAGTGGCTTTATTGTTCTAACAACATCAGCCTTTAAAATGAATGTTGATCTTGGATTGATGACAATATTTTCAGTATTATTTGCCTTATTGCTCGATTTCTTATTACTTCCTGCTCTTTTGCTATTTGTGGACAAGGAAAGCAGGCAAAAAGTAGGGAACTCAAGTTAAAATTACTTGTATAACTGTATATTAATTAATAGGAATCTTAAATTGAACATTAATTCAAATATATCTTTAAAAAATATTTTATATATGGGTCTTTTTTTATTCTTACAGTTTAATTCTTTATATGCTAATGCTAATAGCGATAAAGGCTATAATATTGCAGCAAGGTCTGACCGATCTGATCGAGGTTTTTCGGATAGCGTAGTTGAGATGACTATGATCTTAAGGAACTCTGCAGGTAAACAGGCATCTAGGACACTTCAGTTTAAAACACTAGAGATCCCTGATGAGTCAGTGGGAGATAAAGGCCTAATTTTATTTAGAACACCAAAAGATATTGAAGGAACAGCGCTATTATCTCATGCCAAAATACTCAAATCCGACGATCAGTGGCTTTATTTACCTGCTTTAAAGAGGGTAAAAAGAATTTCTTCAAGAAATAAATCTGGTCCATTTGTTGGTTCTGAATTTGCTTTTGAGGATTTTACTGCTAGTGAATTAAATAAGTTTAGCTATAAATATCTTCGAGAAGAAAATTGTGGCAAGTTGATATGTGATGTTATCGAGCGAATTCCTCTTTATGAAAACTCTGGGTATAAAAAACAAATTTCATGGATAGATAATTCTATTTACCAACTCAGAAAGATAGAATTTTATGATCGAAAAGGTAGTTTACTAAAGGAGTTAATATTGAAAGATTATCGTGTTTATGATCAAAAATATTGGCGTCCCCATAAATTAAAAATGAATAATATCCAAACCAAAAAAAGTAGTGATTTAATATATGATGAATATATATTTAATTTAGGTCTTACAGATAATGATTTTGTGAAAGGTCGCCTCACGGGATTAAGGTGAGCGAATTGAAGTTGCCTATATTTAAGCACATATTAAATTTCTTTATACTACTTATTATATCAACCTCGGAGCTAGGAGTTGATGATGTCTATGATGAACTGAACATCAGTGGAAATATTGCATTTCAATTGCGAGGTTTCATGCAAGATTCGATGTGGTCAGGTCAAAATACTAGTGATATTGAGTCTTCAATTTCAGGTGAATGGGAAATCCGTTGGCGAAGTAACAGTAATAATCAGCGAATATCCGTAATACCTTTTGCTCGCTGGGATGAGAATGATAAAAAACGATCTCATTATGATTTTAGAGAGGCCTATTGGGCCTATCAAAATGAGGATTTTGAGCTTCTCATAGGTCTCAATAAGGTGTTTTGGGGTGTAGCCGAGTCAGTTCATTTGATAGATATCATCAATCAAACTGATCTAGTAGAAAATATAAATCAAGAAGAAAAACTTGGTCAACCAATGATACGCCTCGCTTTTCAAGAGGACTATGGTTTACTTAGTTTTTACTTACTTCCTTACTTCCGTGAAAGATCTTTGCCTGGCTCAGATGGTCGATTCAGGGGCGAGTCTGCCATAAATGCTGATAATGCTAAATATCAATCATCAAGTAAGAGAAAACATTTGGATTTCGCGATTAGATACAGCCATTACTTTGGTGATGTTGATCTTGGATTATATTATTTCAATGGAACTAATCGTGATCCTCGCTTTAGTATGACGGGTGTTAATTCAGAATTGTTATTAAATTATGATCAAATAGAACAAATTGGGCTCGACCTTCAATATACAAATTCCTCATGGCTTTGGAAATTAGAATCTTTTGTTCGTGATGGGTATGCTGATTCTATTTTTGCTGGAGTAGCCGGTTTTGAGTATACTTTTTATCAGATTTTTGATGGGTCAAGTGATTTAGGTATTCTTCTCGAGTATCAATACGATGATCGTTCTTCAGTTGAATCGATGACTATCGCTGACAATGACTTTTTTTTAGGATCCAGATGGACATCAAACAATATGAATGATGCATCAATTTTAGCTGGCGTTATTCTTGATAAAAAAACATCAGAAACTTTTTATAGTGTTGAGGCAAAAACTCGCTTAAAAGAAAACTTTTTATTGTCATTGGAGCTAAAAATGACTACCAATTCTGAGTTTGGCGAGCCGAGCTTCCCGCAAAGTCGTGACGATTATTTAGAGCTACAAATAAATCATTTTTTTTAGGCTAACTTTTAACAATAGATATTGGATAAACTGTGAAAAAAATTGCAATTTTTTTTGGAAGTGATGATGGAAATACAGAATCTGTTGCTCATCGTATTGCAAGAAGGCTAGGAGAAGAGGCTGTAGATATATATGATGTTGGAGAAGTAAAGCAACTCGAATTTCTTAATTACGATAAGTTAATTCTTGGCATTCCCACCTGGGACTTTGGGCAAATTCAATCTGATTGGGAGGAATTCTGGGAAGATGTGGAGGAAATTAATTTTTCTGGAAAAACAGTAGCATTTGTTGGCCTAGGAGATCAATTTGGTTACGCTGATTTTTTTTTAGATGCTATGGGTATGCTATATGAAGTTGTCAGTAAATCAGCCGACCAAATAGTGGGTTATTGGCCCACCGATGGTTACGATTATATTTCATCAAAAGCTGAAATAACTATAGATCACAGCAATGAAAAAAAATTTGTTGGATTGGCACTTGATGAAGATCAACAGCCAGAACTTACTTCACAGCGACTTAATATTTGGTGTGCAGAAATTCATACCCTTTTTTTTCTTTAGATACTATTTATACTGAAATTGATGATTAAATACTTTATCTGATATCTAAGCTTCCGCTATGAACACTGCTCTAATTGGAGCAGGATAACCCTCTACTGTGAGTCTTGAATTAGTTTCGTCTAAAAAATTTGATAAAGATTCAAATTTCATCCAATTGGATGATCTTTGTTCTTTAACGCTGGTTACTGAAATATCAACTACACGACAGTTTTTAAATTTATTTTCTTCCATCCAACATAGGACGGTCTCAATGCTTGGTATAGACCAGACATTTGACATTTTAGCGTAACGCCCTTTTGGTTTTAATTGATCCCCTGGTCCACCGTCTATTATGAGTGTTTCTAGCACAATCTCACCGCCGGGTTTTACAAGGCTCCATAATTTGGACAAATGTTCGCCTGGAGATCGACGATGGTAAATTACACCCATTGAGAAAACAGTGTCAAATGCCTTTAATTTTTTTGGTAAACTTTCAGCTTTCACCGGAATTACATCAACTGGTATTTGGCTATTTACTTTAGTTTGATGGAAGTATTGATTTATATAATTCTTGATAGCGTAGAATTGATAAATAAACTTCACTGAGGGATCTATTCCTATTACTCTAGCTGCCCCTTCGCCAGCCATTCTTAAACAATGATAGCCATTACCACAGCCTACATCTAATACTAGCTTTTCATCAAGTGGGGATATATGTGGAACTACTCGGTTCCATTTCCAGTCTGATCTCCATTCTGTATCAATATATAACCCGTTTATAAAAAAAGGACCTTTCCTCCATGGGTGAAGTTTCATCAGCGACTGTTCCAGGTATTTTATTTCTTTATCACTTGAATCTCCAGATTGACCTATAAATACCCCATTTTTGAGATCTAATTTACTGCAATTAATTACAGGTAGACTACTCAGGGCTTGCTCCCAGGTGGACATATCACCCCAGCGGTCAGGCGTCATAGAGTGCTGAATATCTTCTGGAAGATTAACTGCCCAAGAAGATAGCTGGCTGTCAGAAATAGAACTAATAAATTCTGAAAAATTAATAATTGAATTCTCAGGTATATTCATAATACTAATTTTATAGTTGATGTTGTTTGAGTAATTCGCGAATTTCTTCAGGTATAAGACTGCTACTTTGCTGAGCATAATTATACCAAACTAAAACAGCATTACCTTTGGCAACTAATAACTGATTTTGGTAAGCCTCATGAGTTACATCAAATGATTTTTTACCAATTTTTGAGATAGAGGACTTGATAGTTACTTTATCTCCATATTCAGTTTGCAGAATAAAATCAACATGAATATGTGCAATAATCATTGGCCAGTCACTACTGGATAGATTCGGATGAACTAATTTAAATATGTCTTGTCTAGCCGTTTCAAACCAGACGGGAAAAGCAGTATTATTTATGTGCCCTAAGATATCTGTTTCTGAAAATCTAGGTTCTATAATAGTTGTAAACATTTGTTACACCTAAAGAGTCATTATTGATAGATTCATACGGTCAGCAATAGCAAGATTTTGTTTATTGCTTACCACAGCAATATTAGAGTTTGCTTCAACAAGATATTTTTCAGTAACTCTTCGAAGGTCACTAGATGTGACTTCTGTGACACGAGATCTAAACAACTCCAAAATTTTCTGTGTTCTTCCATAAATCTCAGCATGAAAAGTTTGTATAACTTGACCTGCTGGTGAAGAGGGCTTATCTATGGAGCTAATTACACCAAGTATCGCCTCTTCAACCTGATTATCTTTATGCGCATTATTTTTTAACCAGCCTATTGAGGAATCAAAATCTTTTAATGTTTCCTCGAGACGGGGGTCTCTATAAGAGAAAAACTTGAAGCTAGAAACATTGTTGTCTTGGAGTGCCCCTCCACCATATGCTCCACCTCTCTCTCTTATTGCCCCATGAAGATAACCATTTCTTAAAAACTCACCTAATACTGTCAATGGAGCTGCATCTGGATGGTTTATAGAAACCGTTGGGTAAGATTTCGCACAAAAATTGACAGGAGTATTTAATTCCCAAAACTCTAAAATCTTATGCTTTTCATGGTTACAGACGAATGCCTTTAACTTTTGGCTACCCCTTTCATTATAAAATTCACTAGCTATAGACGTATTATTATGAAACTTCTCGGCTTCCCCTATTATTAGGTGTTTTCTTGGCATCAACAAAATCATCTGGTGTAGCTCAGATAGTTTATCACCCAGATTTACTAGGAATTGTTTTTTTGTTGTTTCATTATTTAATCTTTTAGTCTCAATAATTGAACCTAAGCCTTCCCACTGATGGGCAAGTTTTCCTGTTGGTGAAATTCCCCTTGAGGCAGCAACCATAGCTAGTTTTTGACCAATACCAGTAATAACCGTTTCTTGTCTTGCCTGTTTTTGTTCGATTATTTCTTTGATTCTGGATAATTCGTCAAATCTGGGTTTTTCTAGGGTAGCTTGTATTAGATCTTTTAAAGCAGCTTGATTTTTTACTAACCCCTTAGTTGAGATAGTCAGATGACCGGAAAGCGACTCCACGTGATTCAGAGATCCCTTAGCGCTTACATGAGCACTTATCCCTCCGCTAACCTGTGATTGCCAGCGCTGTGTGTCTAAATAACTTCTACCATTAATTCCGAGCTCTGTGAGGCCTCTACTATAAATAGGAAGAAGATTTATTTGCTCACATGTTAATTTAGGAAGATCAACGATTACTTGCTGATATATAAGTCCGTTAGTTCCAGAATCATATAAATTAAGTGAGGGAGAACCATCATGGTCAGTCTTATTAGGAGTAGCAGCCATTTTTTCTGGAATATCCTCTAATCCAACCTTAGGTAAGATCGATTCATCATCCACATTACTTTGCCGCTTAATTAACTCTAATGATTTATTAATTAGAGCTTGTTTACCCTCTTTATCGAGGTTATTTTTTATAGTGGCCAGACGTTCTGCTTCAACAGCGTCGTTTATTTTCGCCATTTTATTGTCAGGGATAAGTGTGAGTCTTACTCTATGATTATTTTTAAGAAGAAGGCGACTAGTAAGATGTTTGATATAGTTAGGATCCTCAATATTTTTTTGCAGCTGACCTAAGGCTTCTTCAACATCTAGTAAGGCAATTGGATCACCTCTATGCGTGGCATTTGTTAGTGCTGTGAGTATAAGCTGCAAACCATAAGGATAGCCGTCACCACCTATTTCGCGTTGATTTAATTCTAGTTGATGGAGTGAGGCTTCCAATTCTGACTGGGGTATGCCGTTCTGCACAATATCCTCTAATATACTTAATACTAGACTTTCGAGTGCATCTGAACTTTCTGCACTACTTCCCTCTATACCGCAGACAAAACATAGTTCAAGTTGTGAATCGTTAAGCCCGCACAATGGAGATGGCGATGAACCTAAATGAGTTACCTCTAAAGCTTTTTGCAAAGGCGATGCGCTGTTATCTAAGAGTACACTTGATAATAACTGTGCCTCTAAGTTTTCTTTTAAATTAGTGGTGCTACCTAAAAGCCAGCTCATAATGATATGTGTTTTATTTTTAGAACCTCTTTCGTCATTTAAAGCATAGTTCTCCTGAATAGCTATAGGTTTCAAAAAACGTTTTTCATATGGGACTGAAATTTTTCATCCAAGGCATCAAACTTATGCAAAACCTGATTTTCGAAGCGTTTTTGTAGCTCATCTACGGGAATATCACCGAAGGTCATAAAGATAGCGTTTGACGGATGATAGTGGGTTCTATAAAACTCTATTAATTGCTCATGAGTGAGATCTGGAATACATGCAGGGTCACCACCACTGTTAAACCGATATGTTGTCGTAGGATAGAGATGTCTGCATAGAGTTTGCCAAATAGTAGATGTAATGGAGCCCATTGCACCTTTCATTTCATTAAAAACTACCCCTTTAAATACGAGCTCTGATTCTATATTTTCAGGATCCTTAAATTCAATGCGATGACCTTCTTGTGCAAAATCTAATTCATCCAATCGAGAGAAGAAAACAGCATCAAGATATACATCCAGCAAATTATTAAAATCTTTTTTATTCTGGCTTGCAAATGGGTACGCTGTCCAATCAGAGCTGGTAAAAGCGTTCATAAAAGTATTTAAAGATCGGCGAATCATCATAAAAAAAGGATCGCGTACTTGGTAATTTTCGCTACCACATAGGGCAGTATGTTCAAGAATGTGAGCCACTCCAGTTGAGTCAGTCGGTACTGTTCTGAGGGCAACTAAAAAACATTTTCAGTATTTTCTGCTGATATATGAATGTGCTGGGCACCAGTTTTTTTATGTTGAAACTCAAATACTTCGATATCCAGTGAGTTTATTCGTTTTTTTCTCAAAATCTCAAAGGCAGGATGCACAACTGTATTTGAATTTGTGTTCATTATTAGGACCTTAAGGAAAAATTTAGCTATTAAAAAATTAATATTTTACATGTCGAGTGGACATCTAGCTATTTTTTATAAAATATTAATATAAACTTATAACTTATTTCGCTTGATATCTCTGATAATAAAACGACCAGGGTGAATCGCACGTCTTAAATCTAGCTCTAATGGCGGCACCTCTTTAAATACTTGGCTTGCAATAAGATCTGCACAAATTGGCGCATAACTTAGTCCTTTAGAGCCATGCCCAATATTCAAATATAAACCCTTCCAGGTACCCCCTGGAGTCGGTATATGTGAGCGAGCATTTTTCTTCATTAGTTTGTAATCTTTAAGATAATCATTAAGTTTTGGCGCTGGACCAACAATAGGTAAAAAATCAGGTGTGGTACATCTAAATGAAGTTCTACCATCAAGAGAAGATGCATCTACTGGGTCAAAATTTTCTGCAAGTGACTGATCTAGCAAATTTAGTTGGGTTATATTTTCTTCATGGTCTTCTATAAGGTTTGATGTTTGATTTTCATTAGTTTTGTAAGTTGCACCAAGCGTATGGGCATCATTGAACATTGGAAGAAAATAGCTTTTGCCACAAAGGACCGTCTTTAGGCAGGATGTTTTATTATTTGCAGGAACAGCTGTAGTCTGACCTCTAACCCTAGTTAATGGGAGATAATTAGTTTGATTAAATTTTTTACTTTCAAATGAACAGGCAATTACGACTATGTCTGCTGTTTCTAGGGATTTTTTCATATCATCTAATGCAACCCATGATTCTTCTTTTGATCCTGAGATTTTTTTTAGTTGAATATCTTCAACTTCTGCATTTTTAATAAAAATCGAGGGATGTTCAACAAGCCATCTACAGGCTTCTGCAGGGCTGATCCAGCCAAGTTGTGGAAAAATAATCCAAATCTACTGGACAAAGGTAGACCAGCTTTTTTATCAAGCTCTTTGTTAATGATTAGTCTGACAAAATCATCAGGGTATACTGAGGAGATTCGTTTAAAGTTTTCTATATCATCAGATTTTTTTGGTAATATAATTACTCCACATCTGTCCCCATATATTTTGGATTGTTTATTATCCAAGAAACTCTTATAAAATTTACTTGCTACCATTAATGATGAGATACTAAAACGTGAAATTTCTGAAATACTTGATGAAAGCTTAGGGTAAAGAACACCTTGTGCATTACCGGAAGCTTCTTGCGCTATTTCTCTGTGGCGCTCAATCAAAGTTACAGAAATTCCACGCTCAGCTAACGCCCTAGCGGTTGAACACCCGGCTATCCCTCCACCTATGACTATGGCTTTACTAGGTTTTTTATCTCTGGGGTTAAATACCATGGCGCCTTATAAGGGGAATTGAATAAAGCTGGATTCCAACTTTTTTTTTGGTATATTTTTATTTTTCCAATCTATAAGTTGACCTCTGAGATACCCGATTTTTGGTTTATTGTGAGTAATAATTTCTAAGGAAAATCCAGCTTGAATTAATCTTTCTTTAATAAAGTTATCTGTGGTTGATGCACTAAATGTTGTTCCAGGTTGACTTAAGTTGGCGATTACTTTGAATACCTCAGCTGACCATATATCTGGGTTATTTTTTGGAGAGAAACCATCTAAAAACCATGCATCAAAAATAGGGTTATTTTCTCTCTCAAAAAATGGATGCTCAGTATTTTTTATTGATGAAAGCATTTCATATGCATCCCCATACATAAGTGTTAAGACTATTTTTTTATCCTTAAAATATAGTCTATGAATTCCAGAAATTGGTGGCGGGTAATATTCAATAAGATCATTCGCAAGTTCAGAAAACTCTGGTGCTAGAGATAAAATACGGATGAGATCTTTCTTAGGAAGAGGAGAATTTTCAGCAGAAACGAAATTAAGAATCCCAGTTCCTTCAAGTCCACGATATTTTAGCCATGCTTCTGCTGTAATCAAAAAATTCAACCCAGCACCAAAACCTGTCTCTCCGATGGTAAATGATAAATTCTTTTCAGCACCCCATCGCTTGGCAAAGTCATTCCCACCAAAAAATACACGCCGTCTACTATCTATCCCCAGTTGGTCAGATAAATATATATTTTCGGATAAAAAAGTATAAGACTGAGAATTTTCAGTCCATTTTACTCTCGCTTCAAGAACAGAGTGTTTATTTTTTTTGAGACTTTTTTGCTTAGGCAAAATCAGGCCTCGATAGCTTTATAAATGTTTGATTTAGATCTAAATTCCTTGCGAATCTGATTGCACCAAACTGAAATACGTTCATCTGTAAGATCAAATTCATTTGCATCATCTATTGCTAAGCCAACAAAGTATTTTTTATCTTTTGTTAAAGCTTTCGATTCGTTGAAATCAAACCCTAGTGTAGGCCAATAACCTATAGTTGTTGCACCTTGAGCAGAAATCTTAGCCCACAAATAACCCATAGCATCCAGAAACCAGTCTGGGTATCCAATTTGGTCCCCCAAACCATATAATGCAACTGTTTTTCCATTGAAATCTAGTTTATCGATATCATTCCATATTCTCTCCCAATCCTCTTGAATTTCTCCGTAATCCCATGTGGGTATACCCATTATAAGACAATCATATGCCTCCATAGAGGAAATGGGCTCGTTTAAAATATTATATAAATCTACATTAATGCTTTCATAAGCGCAGTCGCTAAGTTGTAATGCAATTTTTTCGGCTACAATTTCTGTATAACAAGTAGATGTACCATAGAACAAACCAATAGATAAATTATTAAATTTTTTTCGATTTATCACACCCACTGAGTTTGTCATCATGCTCTCTTTTTTAAGTGCTACCCTCAAAGTTCAATTGTCGCCATGCTTCATAAACAACTGTTGCAACTGAATTTGATAGATTCATACTTCTACTTTGTGGCTGCATTGGAATTCGAAGTATATTATTAAATGGAAGAGCCTCACGAAATTTTTCTGATAGCCCTCTTGTTTCTGGTCCAAAAACCAGCGTATCACCAATTGAAAATTTTATATTTGTATAGAAAGTTGAGCCTTTTGTGCTAATTGCAAATATTCTTTCTGGAGATTCGTTCTCCAAAAGTCATTCCAGTTTGCATGAACGCTTGTTTTTTGGCACTCGCTATAGTCTAAACCTGCTCGTCTAAGACGTTTGTCATCTAGTTGAAAACCTAGTGGTTCGATAAGATGGAGTGAAAAACCTGTATTAGCTGATAGCCTAATTATATTACCAGTATTAGGTGGTATTTCGGGTTCAAATAAGACTATATTTAGCATAATAAATGAAAGAATATGTTGTGTGTCTTTATGTTATTTGTTTGAATTTTTGTATTTTACTACAAAATTTTAATCTCAGGCGAAGAAAGATTAAGTCTTATTCCTCTAATAACTCCAGCTCGATGATTAGATCGTCGGATAACAACTCCAGTTCTTCTTGAATCAAAGCACTACTAACTTTTGATGCACCCGAAAAACTGATGACAGCAGAGGCCCTGAAGAGCAATTCCGAGCTCATTGGAGCATCTTCGCAATTAGTGCAAAGTTCTTCCACATTGATATTTAATTCTGCTAATATCGATGATAACTCACCTATTATGCCAGGCCTATCATTACCAACTAGGTTTAAAAGATGACGCTCATCTGGCTCATGATTTAAATTATTTGTAAGCTCTGCGATAATTTTTATACCTTCATTGTTAAGTTCCTTTAAATCTCTTAATAAATTAGCTTGGTTATTCTGGGAGGTTTTTACTAAAAGAACACCAGCAAATTTTCCAGCAAGCCTAGACATATTGCTTTCAAGCCAGCTTCCTTGATTAAGTAGAACTACTTTTGCAATCTTCTCGACAATACCGGGTCGATCATCAGTTATTACTGTTAAAGTTAAATATTGCTCCATTAGAAATCCTTCTATCTGAATCTACAATTTTTATGGTATAAATATAGCATTACAGTCTAGTTGGATTTTACTCATATTGGAAATGGCTCATGATTGAAATACCACCGAATAGGCTAGCGGATGAAATTTTGGTTTCCATTATTGAGGAGTTTATAAATAGGGAGGGAACTGATTATGGGAAACAAGAAGTACAGCTAGATTTACAAATAAAGAAGGCCCGGTCAAAAATAATAAGAGGTGATGTGCTGATAATGTTCGATCCTAAAACAGAAAGTTGTAACTTAATCACCAAAGAGGAACTTTCTAGCATAAAAAAATTAGCAAACTAATCACTAACTATATAATTAACTAAATATCAACAAGAAGAGCTATAGCTTCAAGTGTTTCCGGATCCCTGGCCTTGATCTTGTTTGCTATATGGTGTTGAAAGAAATATTTGAAACCTTTTTCATTACTACCAGTATATAGACACCTGTCTCCAGGTAGAACAGGAGTGGAGCTTACTTTAGAATCATCTATTAGCATACATTCTATTGAACCTGTTGAGAGTAAAGTCCAGCTAACTACTTCTTTTAGCGTTATATTTTTAAATCCATCACTTGAAAGCACCGCATGGGTGCCAATAATATCAGGTATTTCTTGAATAACACCCTCAGAAATCTCATGATTACCGTATTGCTCAAAGGCAGTTTCTAGTTCGATAATTTTATGAACTGGCGCCTCATAAAAAATCTCATCATTCTTAGAATCAAAATATCCTTCCCAGTGACCATTGAGAGGGTCCTGAATCTGTGTACATGGAACAATTTTATCTAACCATGGGACCAAGCCAACAACTTCTCCATCTGACCGTAGCCCCCAGCATAAAATTTTAATGCTAAATAACTTTGTTGGGTTGTTTTCATTTGAATATATCATCTCCAGACCATCATATTCTGGAGCTAAGCGATTAATTTTTTTTGTATTCGAGTAGGAATAAGGTTGACGAGAAAAGATATCAATAACATTATCTGTTTTGAATTTCGGTGTTGAGGTAGTCATAATACATTTCTCAAATATCAACTTACATGAATAACCATTATGAGAATAATAGTTATTCAACTAAATTATTAATATTTTATTCAATACACAATATAAGGTACTACTGATTGATAAAAAGTACAACATGTAGTGCTATATTTTTTAAATAATTTCAAAGGTACAAAAAATATATCATATGGTTTGGTTAGATAAATTGATTTACGTGGAGAAATACTAAGTCGTGAAATTCCCGATCACAGAACCCTATGTTCTAAAAAATAAAGTTCAATTAAGTTTAGAGGAGATAATTCTTATTTTTAATAATTCATTTTCTTCTAAATATAATATTAGGCTCGAGGGCGGAGCAAATGAACCAATATACTTCCCCTCTAGCTCTGATTGCAAAACTAATAGACTGATTTTTCGCAAAAATTATATTTCTAGCGCTTTGCATGAGGTTGCACACTGGTGTCTCGCAGGTGATGAAAGGCGTAAAATGATAGATTATGGTTACTGGTATAATTCAGATGGGCGATCAAGTATTGCACAAAAAAAATTTGAAGAAGTTGAAGTTAAACCCCAAGCACTTGAATGGATTTTTTCGGTTGCCTCAAATAATATATTTCATGTCAGTTTCGATAATTTAGATAGCGATCGAGAGTCTAGCTGGTATTTTTCAAAATCGATCTCTGATCAAGCACACACTTGGTGTATTAAATCTTTACCGAATCGAGCATTATTATTTGTGAATGCTTTAGTTTGCTATACTGGTGTAAATCCTTTTGATTCATCTCTTTATCAATTTTGTTCAGAGCAATAAGTCCATAAAGTGGGTTAAATACAATGAAAATTATTGCTGATAATAGTATGCCTTTGGTGCAAGAGCTATTTTCTCCATATGGTGATATTAGAATGCTTCCTGGCCGAGAAATTTGCTCAGAAGATGTTAGATTTGCTGACGTTTTATTAGTGAGGTCTATTACGCAAGTAAATGAAAACCTACTAAAAAATAGCAAGATAAGATTTGTTGGGTCTGCAACAATTGGTTCCGATCACGTTGATGAATTTTATCTGCAAGAGCAGGGTATCGATTTTTTTAATGCTCCGGGTTGTAACTCTAACGCAGTTATCCAGTATGTCATTTCAGTTTTATGTTCTTTACGCTCCCACTGGATGGATCAAACAGTTGGCATAATTGGTTGTGGGAATATTGGTGGAAAATTATATCGTATTCTTGATGATATTGGAGTGAAATGCCACTGTTATGATCCATTTTTGGATACAAAAAAAAATAAACACTTAGTATCTTTTGAGGAGGTAATTAAGTCAGACATTTTATCGATACACGTACCTTTAACTATAGATGGACCTTTCCCGACACATCACCTATTCAACGATGAAGTTTTCTTAAGACTTAAAAAAGATATTTTACTTATTAATTCTAGTAGAGGCTCAGTAATTGACAATAAATCATTAATAAATTTTTTGTCAACCAGCTCCTCTCAAGTGTCCCTTGATGTGTGGGAGAATGAACCAAATATTTCATTACGTCTGCTGGAGTTAGTCGATATTTGTTCACCTCATATCGCAGGTTATAGTTATGATGGCAAAATCAAAGGAACAGAAATGATATTTGAGGCCTTTTGCACCAAGTATGGTATTAATTATCCAGGCACACCCACCCAGAATAAATTTTTTCAATTATGCCCTTCTTCTCTAAATGCAGCAGTAACCGCTACTTTTGATATAAAAAAATAGATTACCAAATGAGGGATGTTTTATTAAAAAAAACAGGAGATATTTCAGTTGAATTTGATGCTTTAAGAAAAAATTGTCCAAAAAGATATGAGTTCAGCAGATATCATTTGACCAAAAATACTGAAGATTCTTTAGTGCAAAATTTAAGAAAAATGGGCTTCAAGACCACCTAGTAGGAAAATTTTCTACAGCTGAAATTGTTAATCTAATTAAGTATCAGTTCCATTATCGATACGATATTTTTTTAAAAAATCAGACAATCTGTGAATCGCTTCCGTTATGTCATCTTCTCTTGGCAAAAAAACAATACGAAAATGATCCGGATCCGGCCAATTAAATGCCGTACCTTGAACTACAAGAATTTTTTTATCAAGCAGTAAGTCTAATACAAAGTTTTCATCATTTTTTATTGGATAAATTTTGGGGTCCAAACGAGGGAATAAATACATTGCTGCTTTTGGTTTTATACAACTTACACCAGGTATCTTCGTTAGAAGAGACCAAGCAGTGTCCCTTTGAAGTAATAGTCTACCTTTTGGCCCAGTTAAGTCCTCGATACTTTGTCGTCCACCCAACGCAGTCTGAATTGCATGCATAGCAGGAACGTTAGCGCAAAGCCTAACAGAAGAAAGTGTTTCGAGACCCTCTAGATAGCTCTTAGCTGTTTCTTTAGCCCCACTTACCACCAGCCACCCTGATCTAAAACCAGCAAGTCTATACGTTTTGGATAATCCGTTTAATGTAACAAAAAGCACGTCACTAGCCAAGCTGGCAATAGGAATATGTTTAGCTCCGTCGAATAAGATACGATCATATATTTCATCAGCATAAATTATCAGACTATGCTTTCTAGCTAGCGCAATTATTTTATTCAAAGTATTTTTGCTATATACGGCACCTGTCGGATTATTTGGATTTATAACGACAATACCACGAGTTTTTTTTGTAATTTTTTTAGCAATATCATCAATATCTGGCTGCCAGTCATTTTTTTCATCACAAAGATAATGAATAGCTTTACCTCCTGCTAGATTTACAGAAGCAGTCCAAAGTGGGTAGTCTGGGGCAGGAATTAAAATCTCATCTTCATTGTTAAGTAAAGCTTGCATAGCCATTACTATTAATTCACTGACACCATTGCCCAAAAAAATATCATCAACCTCAACATCTTGTATACCCATAACCTGACAACGCTGCATGACAGCTTTTCTTGCACTGTAAAGACCTTTTGAATGACAGTAACTTTGAGCTTCTGGTAAGTTATGTATAACGTCTTGGATTATTTCATCTGGCGCACCAAAACCGAATGCACCAGGATTTCCTATGTTAAGCTTAAAAATACGGTGCCCGTCTTCTTCCAAGCGATTTGCATGCTGGTGAATTGGGCCACGAATGTCATAACAAACATCATTTAATTTTTTTGATTGTTTTATATGTTGCATAGATATCTTTATCAATAATTTCAATTTATTATAATCTAGCTATTGTATATCAAATTACACCGATAGCTAAGAAAAGTAAGGGATTGATGTTATGAAGGATAAAAAACTTAGTAAAGAAGAATGGCGAGAGAGATTGTCCCCAGAAACATTCAATATCTGCTGGGAAAAAGGTACAGAGCCAGCATTCTCAGGAAAATTTAATACTGAAAAGAAAGCAGGCATTTATATTTGTGTATGCTGCGAAGAGCCTTTATTTGATTCAAAAAAAGTATGATTCTGGATCTGGATGGCCTAGCTTTTTTGATGTAATAAGTGATTGTGCTGTAAACAAGCACTCAGACAAAAGTTATGGCATGGAGCGAGTTGAAATTGTTTGCGCATCTTGTGGATCTCATTTAGGGCATTTATTTACTGATGGGCCGGATCCGACGGGCTTGCGATATTGCATAAACTCTCTCTCATTGAGTTTAGTCCACAAGGAAATTTAAGTAATATTTGTAATTGTGTATTTTAATTTAGTGAGCATGCTGTAAAGTAGGCTTGACAGTACAGAGCCCGCTTCATAAAATGCGCGCGTCCATTTTAAAGAATATTTAGTTTTCTTAAAGAAAATTTTAGTCCCGTTCGTCTAGAGGCCTAGGACACCGCCCTTTCACGGCGGTAACAGGGGTTCGACTCCCCTACGGGACGCCATTTTTCGTTGCTTTGCTCTTGTTGCAAAAGAAACTGCGGGAATAGCTCAGTTGGTAGAGCGCAACCTTGCCAAGGTTGAGGTCGCCGGTTCGAACCCGGTTTCCCGCTCCAATTAAAAATATAATTAGATTCTGTCACCTTTTTCAAAATTCATGCGGTGTAATTTTTAAATAATTTGTAGAAATTGTTCCTTGCGGAATATGTTTTATAATTTACCTACAAAAAATTAAATTAAATCTCGCAGTTCAAGCTATAAATTAGTAGATTACCAAAACTATGAAAAATTCGTGCTTGATTATAAAAAATCTCTTTAAAGAATATGATTCAGGACTCTTAGCACTAAAGGGTATTGACATTGAGGTCAAGCAGGGAGATTTCTTTGCACTTTTAGGCCCAAATGGAGCTGGCAAATCGACAATTCTAGGTATTATTTCCTCCTTGGTGAAAAAAACATCTGGGAATATATCTGTATTTGGTATGGATATAGACAAAGATTTCCCAATAATAAAAAAAATATTGGGGTTGTACCACAAGAATTTAATTTCAATCAGTTTGAGAAAGTTTTTTGATATTATTAGCACACAGGGTGGATATTTTGGTATTTCAAAAAGATTATCCGAGGAGCGAGCAGAAAAATATCTGAAGCTCTTAGGTTTATGGGATAAGCGTGACCAGACTCCACGGATGCTATCGGGTGGAATGAAAAGACGACTAATGATAGCAAGGGCTCTTGTCCATGAGCCTAAATTGTTGATTTTAGACGAACCTACAGCTGGTGTTGATATAGAACTCAGGCGATCTATGTGGAAATTTCTTAAGGAAATTAATGCGAAAGGCACAACAATAATTTTAACTACCCATTATTTAGAAGAGGCTGAATATTTATGTCGGAATGTGGCAATTATTGATCGTGGAGAAATTATCCAAAATACCTCTACTAGTGATTTATTACGGCAGTTGAATTCGGAGTCCTTTATTTTTGACGCATACGAAAATTTATCTGAACTACCGAGCATTAAGGGTTATAAGGGGCGAATTATTAACGATAACAGCTTCGAAGTTGAGGTTGAGAAAAATAAATCTTTAAACACTTTGTTTGCCAACCTTACCAATCAAGGTATAGAGATTTCTAGTATGAGAAACAAGACCAACAGGTTGGAGGAGTTGTTTGTTTCACTTGTGCAGCCCCACGAACAAAAAAATGAAGAGGATGCAGGATGAGTCCTAGTGAGCAATGGACAGCTTTTTTTACAATAGTGGTTAAAGAAGTGAAAAGATTTACTCGTATTTGGCCACAGACTTTACTTCCTCCTGCAATCACTATTGCGTTATATTTTATAATCTTCGGTACCTTAATAGGCCCTCGTATTGGAAGCATGTCAGGTTTCCCTTATATTGAATTTGTTGTCCCCGGGCTTATTATGATGTCTGTTATCACCAACTCATATGGAAATGTTGTCTCATCATTTTTTGGCGCGAAATTTCAAAGATCTATTGAGGAAGTGCTTGTGTCCCCAGTGCCCAGCCATGTTCTTTTGTTTGGGTATGTGATCGGCGGTGTGATTAGGGGCTTGACGGTAGGATCTATAGTCACCTGCATGTCTTTATTTTTTACCGATCTGCACATACATAATCTAATTGTAACAGTTGGCATTGTTTTTTTTACTTCATTTTTATTTTCACTGACCGGCTTCATCAACGCTATTTACGCAAATAGTTTTGATGATATATCAATTATCCCAGTTTTTGTTTTAACACCTCTTACATATCTGGGCGGAGTATTTTATTCGATTGAAATGTTGCCTAAATTTTGGCAGGGAATTTCAATGAGTAACCCTATTCTTTATATGGTAAACACCTTCAGATATGGCTTCCTAGGTATAACTGACGTTAATATAAATTGGGCATTTTTCATGGTGATTGCTTTTTGTATAATTTTGTTTTCTTATTCTTTATATTTGCTTGATCATGGAAAGCGCCTAAGAACCTAATTTTTTAAAAAACTAGAACTTATATCTATGCATAAAGATTTAATTTTAGGAGTTAAAACAGCATACCCAGAAGATTACAATGCAGGGTTGCTATTCGCTATACCTAGAAAAAAAGGGCGACAGTCAATAAACATAGAAAATAGCCACACATTTTATGGTGAAGATATATGGACAGCATATGAAGTTTCCTGGTTAGATCTAAAAGGAAAACCTACTGTTGCTGTGATTGAAGTTACTTTGTCGTGTGATACAAAAAATATAGTAGAGTCTAAGTCCTTAAAGCTCTACCTGAATTCCCCTTAATCAAATGAAATGTGAGTCTAGCGAAGAGATTGAGGCGATAGTAAAAAAAGATATTGAACATTGTGTAGATGGTTGTGTCGATGTTAGTAGTTATAGCCTAGATGCTTTTTGTAATCGGGGATTCCCATCATTTTCAGGCATCTTGATAGATAATCTAGATGTGAGCATTGATTCTTATGATCTAGATGCTTCATTTTTGCTTAAAGAGAAGAGCGACTGCATTGTGACAGAAACACTTTATAGTCATTTGCTGAAAACGAACTGCCCCGTGACCAATCAGCCTGACTGGGCGAGTATTATGATCAAATATACAGGGCGACAGATCAGTGCCGCAGGCCTGCTCAAATATATTATTTCATATCGCCATCATCAAGATTTTCATGAACAGTGTGTTGAGCGAATATATTCTGATATAAATGCTTTCTGTCAACCACAGGAATTAGAGGTATATGCTCGATACTCTCGAAGAGGCGGTATAGACATCAATCCTTATCGTAGCTCAAGAAAGACGGGCCCCCCTCTGGTACGCACATCTCGTCAATAAGTTGATATTATAAATTATTTTTCATTTAGATGGTCTGTTATAATAAAATTCTTTCTTTGTATGTAGGTGAAAAATGGATGCGTTAGTTGCGTTGCAAAACAGAGTCTCTAGCCCTAGATTGGTTGAACCTGGACCAACAATAGAAGCTCTTGAAGAAATCAAGAAATCAGCCCTTAGAGCTGCTGATCATTGTCGTTTGAGACCATGGAGGTTTTTAGTTATTGAAGGCGATTCACGAAAAAAATTAGGTGAATTATTTATTGCGACTGAAAAACAAAAAATCAGTAATATGACAGAAAACAAATGTGAGCTCTTGGCTAAAAAAGCGATGAGAGCTCCAACTATTGTAATTGTAATTGCAAGCCTTAAACAACATCCTGTAGTTCCAGAAATAGAGCAAATAATCTCAGCTGGGGCTGCTGCTCAAAATATGCTGAATGCAGCATATGCTATGGGATTAGGAGCAGTATGGCGAACTGGTGAAGTCGCTTATGACATGAATTTTTCTGCCGGATTAGGCTTAGGTATTAGTGAGAAAATTATTGGCTTTCTATATTTAGGTACTATACCTGTTGGGCGTGAGACTAATGCTTCAAAAATTAATACTAACGATTATTTTAAGGATTGGCCCTGATAATTGCTATTGATATTTGGGTTGTGTAAAGTTCCGCCTATTTATTATGGCTGGATATGCAAGCATAAAATCAATAGATATTTCATTTTAATGTTTATTCATGTGGTGAGGTGGCCGAGTGGCTTAAGGCGCACGCTTGGAAAGCGTGTGTACGGCAACGTACCGAGGGTTCGAATCCCTCTCTCACCGCCATTAGCAACTAAACAAACTTGCTCATGGCACAACCCAAAATCTTTCATCATCCCAGTATTGCTGGGCTTTCCCTCGATTCTAGTCCGTACTCCCTTACCCTAAAAACCCCCTTAATTTTCCTATTTTTTCTCCTGAAACCCGCCTTCTCCTGAAAAGCACGTACTTTAGAAGATGAAGTACGTCCCTGGAACCCCTGTATTTATAAGGGTTGTTCATCGTGGTGGTTGTCCCCGTCGATGCCTAGCAAAGGGAGCGTACTAAAACTTTATGAGTCATTTGTCATATTGGCTCTGCTTTGTTGTAGGCGCATCACTGCACGACGCATACTGGGCTCTATGCCACTTCAAAACGGGTTAGACCTATTGCTATGACTGCTATTTCAACTATGGCAGGTCTTGTGCCAATTATGCTGAGCCAAGGTACAGGCTCTGATGTTACGCACCGCATTGCTTCACCCATGTTGGGCGGTATGTTAACGGTAATGATTTTGAACCTATTGGTGTTGCCGGTGATCTATAGTTTTGTTTTACAGTGGCAACAAGCAAATAAGGCGCGATTGGTTTCGACAAGGCTTGAAAAGACTTGACTGTAAAATCTATGGATTACTTAAACTTTAATTCCTCTACAGCGCTACGAATAATCCGCCAAGAGCCACTTAATGCAATACCTGCAATGAAGACAGCAACGATTAAATCCGGCCATTTTGTTTGAGTAAAAAATACTGCGCCAGCAGCCAATATTACTGCAATGTTAGTCAGCGCATCATTACGACTACAAATCCACACTGACATACGATTACTATCACCTTTACGATACTTGTACAGTAATAAGGCAGAGACAACATTGGCCATCAGTGCCAAAAAGCCGATAGTTCCCATTACCTCGGCTTTAGGCAATCCGACAGTAAATGCCTGATAAAAGGTGCTGCCCATAATCCATAGGCCAAACAAACCCATTGCACTGCCTTTAATCAAACTAGCTTTAGCACGAGCAGTTAAGGATTTATTTAATACAAAAATGGAAATGGCATAATTGGCAGCATCACTGAAAAAATCCAGTGCATCAGCAAGCAATGCCTGTGAACCAGAATACACTCCTGAGATAATTTCAACGACAAACATTGAGGCATTAATAAGTAAAATTACCCACAATATTTGTCGGTATCGACAGTCCCACCCATGTTGGTTTTGTATTGGCTCACAACAGTTATCAGACATTGATTTTCTCCTATTATGCTTCTTGTATTCGTTCTTTTTTATGGAATAAGCGATAAAGCGCAGGCAACACCACTAAGGTTAATATTGTTGACGATATAATTCCGCCAATCACGACCGTTGCCAAAGGCCGTTGAACCTCTGCGCCTGTGCCTGTATTAAGTGCCATTGGAACAAAACCAAGACTCGCCACCAACGCCGTCATCAGAATAGGTCTAAACCTTGTCAGTGCGCCTTCGATAATAGCGTCATCCATCTTGGCACCTTGATCAAGTAAAGTACGGATGAAAGACACCATCACGATACCATTAAGCACGGCTACACCAGAAAGTGCTATAAAACCAACACCCGCAGAGATAGACAGTGGAATATCCCTTAACCACAGTGCAACAACACCACCTGTTAATGCTAATGGAACACCTGAGAATATAAGCAAAGCTGCACGGCCAGAACCAAAGGCCATAAAAAGAAGAACAATAATTAGCAGAAAAGCAACAGGAACAACCACCATCAAGCGTTGCTTTGCAGAAATAAGTTGCTCAAATGTTCCACCATATTCCACCCAGTATTCAGCAGGAATCTCGACGTTATTATTGACTGCAACCTTCACTTCCTCAACAAAGCTGCCCAGATCGCGATCGCGTACGTTCGCTGTAATCACAACTCGACGCTTACCGTTTTCACGGCTTATTTGGTTTGGGCCATAGGCAATTTCCAATGTTGCAACTTCTTTGAGTGGCACGTAATTAGTCGCGGCTTCTGAGTTTTTAGATAGTGGCAATGGAATGGGTAGATACTCCAACACTTCGATATTAGTACGTAAATGTTCAGGTAATCTCACGACAATATCAAAGCGACGATCCCCTTCAAAAAGCTTGCCTGCTTCTCGTCCGCCCATAGCCATTTGCACAATATCCTGTACATCAGCCATATTAAGGCCATATCGATCAAGTTTAGCGCGATTAGGCAAAATGGATAGAACGGGTAAACCTGTTGCTTGCTCAATCTTCACATCCGAACCGCCTGGAATCTGCTTTAATGTCGCTTCTATTTTTTTTGCAGTTTCCAGCATGATATCAATGTCATCACCAAAAATTTTAACAGCCAAATCACTACGCACGCCAGAGATAAGCTCATTAAATCGCATTTGAATCGGCTGTGTGAACTCGTAATTGTTACCAGGCACTTGCTTTGCAATTGCCTCCATCTCACGTACCAATTCAATTTTGGTTTTAGAGGGATTAGGCCACTGGTCTCTAGGCTTAAGCATAACAAAAGTATCTGCAACACTGGGCGGCATTGGATCGGTCGCAACTTCTGGTGTGCCGATTTTACCGAATATCTCACGCACTTCAGGAAATTCTTGTTTGATGCGTTTTTCCAACGTGGCTTGCATAGCAACAGATTGGCTAAGACTGGTGCCAGGAATTCGCAAGGCATGAAGTGCAATATCACCTTCATCAAGATTTGGAATAAACTCTGTACCCATACGTGCTGCTAACAGAATACTTAATACAACCAAAATGGTTGCACCTAAGACAATCTGCTTTGGTCGGGCCAAGCTCCATCGTAGAAGGGGTCTGTACCAAAGCTTTGTTTTGCGAATCAACGCACTTTCTTTTTCCTCTACTTTACCCGTGACAAACAATGCAACTGCCGCTGGCACAAAAGTCAGTGACAAGACAAGTGCGGCAAGTAATGCTATCACCACTGTAAAAGCCATTGGGTGGAACATCTTACCTTCAACCCCTGTCAGTGCAAAAATGGGCAAGTACACGACAGTAATGATAATCACACCGAAAATACTGGGCTTAATCACTTCTGTTGTGGCATTAGCTGTCAGCTTAAAACGCTCTTCTTGTGTTAATAAACGTCCTAATTGATGCTGTGCCATGCCAAATCTTCGGATACAGTTTTCAATAATGATCACTGCACCATCAACGATTAATCCAAAATCCAAAGCACCAAGGCTCATCAAGTTGCCTGATACCCCTCGTTCAACCATACCTGTGATGGTCATTAACATTGAAATCGGGATGACAATGGCTGTTATGATTGCAGCACGAATATTGCCAAGTAACATAAATAAGATCACGATGACTAATAACGCACCTTCCAGTAGATTTGTTGCGACTGTATCAATTGTCCTATCTACCAAGTCAGTACGGTCATAAACGGCTTTTGCAATAACGCCATCGGGCAAGCTGCGGTTAACCTCAACGAGCTTATTAGCAACACGTTGTGACACAGCACGGCTATTTTCTCCCATTAACATCATTGCCGTACCAAGTACAACTTCTTCACCATTTTGTGTGGCGGCACCTGTACGAAGGGGATGACCTAATGCAACATCGGCAAGCTGTCCAATGCGAATGGTCAACTCATCTTTTTTTTGGTAACGATGATATTGCGAATATCATCAAGATTATTGATTTGGCCAGGTATGCGAATCAAATATTGCTCACCATTTCTTTCGATATAACCTGCACCAACATTTTCGTTGTTGCGTTCCAAAGCATTAATCACATTATGTATGGTGAGATCATAAGAAAGTAAACGATCAGGATAGGGTAAAACATGAAATTGCTTTTCATATCCCCCAATAGAGTTCACTTCGATAACACCTTTGATATTACGTAATTGCGGTAAAATCACCCATTCTTGCAATGTCAGCAGATCCATAGTTGTATATGCTGAGCCATCTTTTTCTTGATTTTAGGATCAACCTCTACAATATACATAAAGATTTCACCCAACCCTGTTGCAATTGGGCCCATCTCTGGATTTAAACCTTCTGGTAGGGCATCTTTAATTTGTTGTAAACGCTCATTAATAAGCTGACGAGCAAAATAAATATCCGTGTCTTCTTCAAAC
Source organism: Cellvibrionales bacterium (assembly GCA_038143955.1). Lineage (GTDB taxonomy): Bacteria > Pseudomonadota > Gammaproteobacteria > Pseudomonadales > Porticoccaceae > Porticoccus. The sequence continues at coordinate 849,859 of JAYQMT010000005.1, read as the reverse complement.
ACAACGGTTACTTGGGATAAACCATAGCGCGACAGGGAACGTGTGTAATCAAGCTTTGGAATACTTGCCAGTGCTGTCTCTACTACAAACGTGACACGTTGTTCCATCTCCAATGGAGAATAACCTGCGGCTTCTGTGTTGATTTGTACCTGCACATTGGTGATATCAGGAACAGCATCGATGGCTAAACGGTTAAAGTTGTAGACGCCAAGGAGCATTAACCCTAATACCATAATTAACACCAACCATCGATGTCGAATAGAAAAATGAACGGTATGCTCTAGCATGGAAATATTTTCTGTTGGTTTAGTGGCCATGGCTTGCTCCTGATTTTTCAATATCAGCCTTAATGAGGAAGCTATTTTCTGTGACATATTCGGTATTTGGTTTTAAGCCACCTAATACTTCTACGAATTTGCCATCGTTATCACCTAACTCAAGCATACGAACTTCATAGGTTTCGCCAACTTTAGCGAATACAACGGTAAAATCACGAAAGCGCTGTAATGCCGAAACCTTGACGGCGAGTGGCACTTTTTTTTCATTAACTAAGACATCACCTTGTATTGTCATTCCTGGTCGCCATTGTCCCTCTTTATTGCTAAGCGGTACGATTGCCAATACAGTCTGGCTTAAAGGATCGGCTGTTGGTAATAACATTTTAATAGGCGCTTCATTAGATTTTTCATGTTGCGCACCATTACCGCCAAAGACACGCACATGAGTCATTTGCCCTTGTTGAACTTTGTTTAAATCTGTTGGGAAGACGTGGAATTCAGCCCAAACCTGAGATAAATCAGCAATGGTAAAAAGCGGTTCGTCTTTTGCCACATCACCTATATTGGTATTGCGTGCCAAAACAACACCATTAGTTGGTGCAACCACTTTATAGGTTTTTAGGCTTTCGTTACTTTCAATAGTAGCGAGCACATGCCCTTTTTTTACTTGTTGCCCCCATGAGGCATTCACTGTTTTAACGATACCTGGGAAACGGGCTCTTACTTGGGACGTAGTGTTGCGATTAAGCGTTATACGTCCCGTCAGTCGCGCATATTGCGCAATTGTATTACTACTTGCTTTTTCAGTTTTCACACCTGCTTCTTTGGCAGACTTATCGCTAATCTCGGTTCGTCCTTCATAAGATGAAAATGACCATGTATGTGTTTTACCTTGGTAAGTTGCCTTCATTTTTACATCAAAGGAATGTGGCTCGGTAACCACACCTTCACCAACCAACACATCATCTTGTGGGGTAAAAGAAAAATGATTGACCTCACCATCTAAACGATGCAGCTCAATTGAAAGTGACACATCGGCAGGGTTTACCTCTTTGTCATCATCATAAGTATAGACACGAAATTGAGGGGGAACACCCTGCTCAAAAATAGTCAATTCAATTGCAAAGTCACCATCATGAAATATCTTGCCACGATGGGGGCCGCGTTCATTTTCTGTCTTATGATGTCCTTCATGATCGTGATGAGGTGATTCCGGTTCAGCTTGTACTTGTCCAAACATAAGTGGTGAGACAAATAGTGTAAGCATTAAAGTTATAAATGTTTTTCTTAAAATCATAATGACGCTCCTGTTGAAGTGGTAAGCCGTTCAACATTTGCTCGGCTTGCGTGATAAGTTTTCAAGGCATTGTGGTATTGTGCGCGTGCGCTAAACAATGTGCGTTGGGCATCAAGCACTTCTAAGTAAGTAAATTTACCTTTTTCATAACCACTACGTGCCAATTTAAAAGCTTTCTCTGCTGCGGGAAGTAATGATTTTTCTAAATGCTCTATCTTTGAAAAAGAGGTGTGCCATTGTTCCCAGTTCTCAACTAGTTGTTGCTCTAAAACTAATTGTGCTTGTTGTGCATCAGCTTGTGACTGAGTGACTTCTGCTTGAGCTTTAGCAATATTGCCGCTGTTTTGGTTTAGTATTGGAATAGGTAGTGATACACCAAAAATGAAAGCTTGCTCGCTATGGGCTTTAAAATCTCTGACACCTAAATTAAAAGTAGGATCAGGTATAGCTTGTGCTTTTTCCAATTCAAGTAACGCACTTTTCTCAACCTGTAAAAATCTAAGACGTTGTATATCAGGAATATTAGAAAATTTATCTTGGTAAACCTTTAAAAGTTCAGGGCCAGTTAGGTCAAAAAAATGGGCATGGTCAAGAGAAACATCTAACGTGGATGCACCCCAAAGTCGCGCCAACTTTTCTTTAGCAATGCGCAAGTCACGTTCTTCTTTTTCACGAGCTATGACACTGATTGCATGAGCCACTTCAGCTTTGCTTTGCTGAATATCTGGCTCTGCTGCGGCCCTAACTCTTTTAGAGACAATATTTAAAACATCTTTGGCTAATTGCTCTTGCTCAAGGGCTAATTTAACAGCTTCAGCTGCGGCTAAAACATCTGCGTAGGCAATATGCACATCACGCTCTAACGTCAACAATTCGGACAAAACACTAGCTTGAGTCGCTTTGTTTATTGCAGCGGCGACATTTTTTCTGGCTGGACGCTTACCGCCAATTTCTATGGTTTGTTTTAAACCATAAGTATACTCAGCGTTTCGAGTTCCACCAAAGTCGTCATCTCCGGCTATATTTTCTGCTTCAAAAGAAAGCTCGGGGTTTTTCCAGCTGCCAGCTTGCTTTTTTTGCCCTTCTGTTGCATCAAGTTTTGCTTGTACTGATTTCAAACGTGGTGATGCCTTAATAGCACGTTTAATAGCATTTGGTAGGGTCAATACAGAGCTGGTTTTATAAATTGACTCCACGTAGTTGTGAGAACCTGAAGAATGAGGTTCTTTCGCCAGTAATTGATGGGATAAAAGTACTGTAATCAAAAAAATAACAGCACTCATAAATCTAAAAAAAATGTGCATACTTACTCCTAAAGTGTCATTTATTTTCAAACAGCCTTTGGATAACCAAAGGTGTAAAATTCAGAAAAATGACTTAAGCAATAGGAGGGCGATACAAATCGAAGGGAATATCAGGTAAGCGTTGAGAGAGGACGTAAAAAGAAGATGGTTGCTTGTTCCCAAAAAGATTAGTCGAGGGTATAGAAGCAATAAACCCCTGTATATGTCCCCCATGGCAATGGCAACAATGTGAGCAATCTTGCTGAACATTTTGTGTAAGCGTCATTTGTTCACTATCCACTGAGTTGTCCTGAACAGATACCACTACTTCATTAGATTGATGAAACGAGTTAAACTGATGTACTTGATGCACGTCAAAAGCACTTGCGCTCATTTGAAATATAAACGACAGCATCAAGAATTTAATAGTAATTTTACGCACAATAATACTCAGTGTATTTCATGCTAAATATTGTAAAGAATTGTGGTGTGGTAGTAAACTACCTCGTACCACTCTTTATTGCAAAATCAATACAAACCTACCATTGGAAACCCACGCGCCAAAGCCTTGGATTTTCCTCTAGTCATGGTGCGGCTTTCTGGTAAACTGGGTTTCAGGGTGTTCAGTTCTATTTGAGTCTATGCACCGCCATTGACTTAAAACGAACTTTTATATGCTAGAAATGGCATAGCCTCAAAAGCCCAGCATTTGCGGGCTTTTTTGCTGTTTGCAATTGACTTCCTCTCTATAAAAACACCCCATTTTTCTCTAGTTTTCCTCCTATATATGCCCCTTTCCTGAAAAACACCGTACTTGGAAAAGCGAAGTACGGAGCTTTTAGTCATGGGAAATCAAGGGCTTGGCAATTGACCAGTTCGCACCAGTCTATGCCTGTCATTGTCAACCAGTAAGCTGGCGCAGCACATTATCAGCAGCTTTGATAACAAACCTTGCTTTGTATGCTTTCTCGCCTTCGTTCCAAGGCACAGGGTCTTCTGAGAGACCAAAGGTTTGTTTGAGCTTGTTCGCCAGTTCCTGCTTTTGTTTTTTGACGCGACCAGTGGCATCCTGATCTTGCCATGAGATGCTGCCACCTGTTGTGGCGAGAGAACGTAACAATGTCCACTGCAGCGTTGGCTTGCCGGAATTCTGGTTCTTCATCTTCAAGTGCTCGGGTTCTAGTCGTTCTTGAATCTGTCCGCATGAGACCAACAACATCTCTGTTGCGGTAAATTCGAATACAAATTGTTCCCATGTTGCGCCTGCTGGTGTCGGAAATTGATACTCTGATCCCGGCTTGGCTGATTTTGGCAATACCGTTTCCAGCCAATTGGAGACGATGGTTTGAGCACTGTCTTTCGCCGTGACCTTACCTGCGGCATCAACAGTAAGCACATCATCTATGCCTATGAGCTTGGATTTATGCCTGCTGCTCGCATCAGAGATGGCATTGCTGATGAGGCTGCTGGTCGATGCAATTAAAAGAAACCTCTGATCAGCCATACACAGCTGATTGACGATTTTATCCAGCTGCGAAGATGTCTGGCCCAAAAAGCAATAGACAGGAAAGCTATGCTCGGCTTGCGGATTCAGAACACCAAATTTCCAAAGGGCTGTATGGCTTGTGACCTTTTCATGTTGCTCAGTAAAACCAATGGCGGCAGCAACCTTGGCAGCCAGCTTTTTATGATCAACGCGATACAGTGCAAGTTCTGATTTTTTGAGCGTACGGCGGTCGCACTGCTTGGTATCTGATGTACAGATACCAACAATATCGCTTGGCCCATGCTGCACGACATTCATATAGCATCCCGCTCGACCATTACAGGGAATGGCGGATGCCTGCTCATTGGTGATAGCAAGGAATTCTTCCGGAAAGTCCTGCCATTCAGCTTTTACACCCTTGCCACCAGAAAGCTCTGTGAGTTTACGCCATGGCGGCGATTGATACGGCGTCATGTCTCTCCTGATGTGTTCCGGGTTGTGTGCTATCCTCTTCCTTTTTCTATTCTTTTTTCCAGCCGCCACCCATGGCTTTGAAAAGCTCAATGCGGGCGGCCAGCGTTTCATAACGAGCGTGTTCATATTGATCTTCGGACTCTAACATCATGCGCTGTGAATCTAAAACATCCTGAAACTCAATGACGCTCAAACTATATTGGTTTTTGGCTATATCATAAGCTTCCCGCGCTTTGGTTGCGGCTTGTCTCAATGCGTTTTCTCGTTCCAGAGTTTTTTGCACTTTGGTCAGGGCGTTCTCCGCCTCCTGAAAGGCGACCAGAACCGTTTGTTGATAATTTTCGGCCAGTTCTTTCTGACGGGCGGTTACGCGATCCAGATTACCGTCCAAGCGTCCGCCCTGAAAGATAGGTGCAATGACCGAGCCTGCCAAAGTTAAATCAGAAGCTGATGGATTGGCCGCCAGCAATAGGCTGGGTCCGATATTCACAGACGGATAAAAGGCCGCCCGCGCTGCGCCGATGTCGGCATTGGCGGCTTTAAGCATGGCTTCCATGCTTTTGACATCCGGTCTGCGTTCAAGCAGCGCAGTAGGTTGCAACACCGCAGGAGAAGGCAGACGAAGGCCGTTTATATTGTTTTCACTAACATTAAAGCTCTGCGGCGGATCGCCGACAAGCACGGCCAGGGCATTTTGCGCCAGCGCCAACTCCTGTTCCAATGCTGTTACAGCAGCCTTGGCTCTGGCCACTTGCGTTTCCTGCCGCGTTATATCAAGCTGTGTCCGCGCTCCAGTTTGAAACCGTGCTTTAGCAACTTTCAATAAATCTTGCGTAGCCTGCAAATTATCGTTTGCAATGCGCACACGTTCTTTCAAATTCAGAACATTAAAGTAATTTTGTGCTACATCTCCCATAATCACGAGCGCCAGCGCGTCATGCTTATAGGCAACGCTCAAAAGCCGGTCTTCCGCTGCACCCGCTTTTGCTCTGTTGGCGCCGAACAGATCGAGTTCGTAAGATATGCCAATATCCGCCGTATATTCGGGAATGCCTTTATTGCGCATATTGGTGATATTCATCGCCTGCGTGGAACCGCTCATATAGCTTGCCGTCACATCCGCTGAAGGTAGAAGAGAGGCACCTGCAATTTTTAAATCAGCGCGCGCTTGTTCGATACGCTGGAGTGACGCTTGCAGATTATTGTTGTTATCTAGAGCGCGCCCCATAAGCGCGATTAACTCAGCGCTTTCAAAATTTGTCCACCAGTCAGCAGCGATTTCAGCATTTTGGATGCTTTGTGCACCCCGCCAAGCAGGCGTTTCGATTTCCGGCCTTTGATAATCAGGCGTGAGTGAGCACCCGCTTAAAAAAACAAGAGCCGTTGATATTGCTGTGATACGTCTGAAACTATTCATTTTTACAATCCTTCATTTTAATACTCGTGGCCGCCGTGATCATGGCCTTGACTTTCCTGTTGTTCCGGTTCTTTCTCAGGTGTCGTTACACCATGATGGTCTTCCATTTCTTCGCCATGATCGTTACCCTCATGCGAATCTCGTTGTGCGGCAGGCGCAGCCGTACCGTGATGGTTTGCAGATGCTTCTTCACCATGACTGTGACTACCGTGGCCACCGTCGCCGTGAATTTCTGGCATACGCATAACGCCTGTGCCGTGGCGGTAAACAACTTCGCCGCCTTTGTAGCCGGTGACTGCCAATAAGCCAGAGGCCAGCACAATCATAACAACGAATACAGTGCTAACTGTTTTTGCCCCACGTTGTTTCCACAAGGCCCATAAAGCCAGCAATGAGAATATCCCGGCTGTCGGCAAAGCCCAGTTTTTATGGTCTGTCATAGCGGCGTGGGAGGCTGCGTCATGGGCGACACTGTTGTAGGCATCGAATCCGGCTATAACAGTTCCCACGGTGATAACCGTACCAACCCATAAATTCCACCGCGCAACAATCAGCAAATTTTCCTTTTTGAGAATACTCCCTAGAAAGTATAAGAGTGCTGAAATACTCAACAGCCCGATTGTGAAGTGTACCAAGATTGGATGGTAATTTGGTATAATCTCTATATTCATCATTGTTCAGTCCTTTCAATTTTATTAGGAAGTTTGAGCTTCCATTGCATATACACAGCATAAATGACGGGTATAAGAAGCAGCGTCAGGATCAATGTGCTGACCATACCGCCAACCAGCGGCAGGGCGATTCGCCGCATCACATCTGACCCTGGCCCATCGGTCAGGAAAATGGGAATCAGGCCGAGGATGATGGTGCTGACAGTCATAAGCTTGGGACGCAGACGTTGCAACGCACCATGACGGACGTTTTCCAGCAACTGCTCAAACGTATCCGGCCAGTGTTCGCGCATTTCATGATCAATATAAATCAGCATGACAATTGCCGTTTCCACGGCAATTCCAGCGAGCGCAATGAACCCCACGGCTACGGCCACTGACATATCATACCCTGCCAACCATAGCCACCAGACTCCTCCAGTCACACCGAAAGGCACGGAGAGCATAATAAGCATCGTGCGATCCCACCTTCCAAAATGCAGGTAAAGCAGCGTTAAAATAATCAGCAGCGTGGCTGGTACAGCAATCTTTAACCGTTCATTAGCCTCTTGCATCTGCTCAAACTGGCCGGAGAGTTTCAGGCTATAGCCTGCGGGTAGTTCCAATGTTTTGAGTGCATCTTTTAAATCTGCGATGTAAGAACCAATATCCCGATCCTCAATATCGACAAATACCCAACCATTCAGACGTGCATCTTCGGATTTAATCATAGACGGCCCTTCGGCAATGCGAATGTTCGCCAGATCAGCCAAAGGAATATGCGCGCCGTTTGGCGTACTGACTAGAATATTGTCCAGATCGGAGATATGTTCACGGAAAGGGCGATCATAGCGTAACATAATGGGATAACGCTCACGTCCTTCTACCGCTTCATCAAGCTGCATACCGCCTAGTGCTGTTTGAATAACTTGCTGCACGGTTCTCAACGCAATGCCATAGCGGGCAAGTTCGCGGCGGTCAGGAATGATCTCTATATATTTTCCGCCAACAACCCGGTCAGCAATCGCGCTGCGCGTGCCTGACACCTCCTTGGCGCGGGCTTCGACGTCTTTGGCAATCCGGTCGATTTCCTGCAAATCCGATCCGGCAATCTTAACCCCGATGGGTGTACGAATACCTGTGGTTAGCATATCAAGCCGTATTTTGATCGGATAGCCCCAGCTATCCATCATCCCCGGCAGACCAACTCTCTTATTAAGGTCTGTAATCAGTTTTTGCGGTGTCATGCCCTCGCGCCATTGATCGCGGGGCTTGAGTTCAATCCATGTTTCAATCATGGCTAGCGGCGCAGGATCTGTAGCGGTATTGGCGCGTCCGGCTTTGGCAAAGACCTGCTCGATTTCAGGCACTTCCATTAACTGGCGGTTTGTAACCTGCAATATTTCTCGAACTTTGGCAGGCGATACACCCGGCAAGGTCATTGGCATATATAGAAGCCCGCCCTCATAAAGCGGTGGCATAAATTCACTGCCCAGCTTGGACGCCGGAAGTGTGGTTGAATCAAGCGCAACTATTGCCAACGCTATCGTTGTCTTACGCCATTTCAAAGCGGCATTCAGGAATGGACGATACAGTGCAATGAAAAAGCGGTTGATCGGGTTTTCGTTCTCACGTTTTATCTTGCCTCGAATCAGCCATAGCATAAGGACAGGCACAACCGTCACCGATAAGAGTGCCGCTGCCGCCATGGCATAGGTTTTGGTAAAGGCCAATGGCGTGAACATGCGTTCTGATTGACCCGTTAAGGCAAAAACAGGGAAGAATGACACAGTGATAATCAGGAGGAGAAAAACAGCCCCGGTCCTACTTCTTTGGCCGCCTGAATTAATGCTTTTTGTTTGTCCGCCTTATCGGCATCCGGCTCCATGTCGGAGAGCTTTCTATGCGCGTTCTCCACCATAACAATAGACGCATCCACCATAGCGCCGATAGCAATGGCTATCCCGCCGAGCGACATGATATTAGCCGTAATGCCTTGCGCATTCATGATGATGAACGCTGCTAAAATCCCAAGCGGGATCGTAATAATGGCAACCAAAGCACTGCGGGCATGGAGCAGAAAAAGGAAGGCAATCAGTGCCACCATTACGCTTTCTTCAATCAGCTTGTCTTTGAGATAATCAACCGAGCCTTCAATCAATTCACTGCGGTCATAGACTATTTTTAATTCTACCCCGTCTGGTAACCCTTGTTTTACGCTTTCCAGCCGCTCTTTGACATTATGAATGACATCCAGCGCATTCGCACCGGGGCGCATGACAACAATGCCGCCCACCGCCTCGCCCTCACCATTGAGTTCCGTAATGCCGCGCCGTATGGCCGGGCCTTCCACCACGCGAGCCACGTCTCCCACGGTGATCGGCGTGCCGTCCACGCTTTTCAAAACGGCAGCTTGTAAATCCTCTGGCTTGTTGACATAGCCGAACGAGCGGATCAGATATTCTGTTTCCGCTATTTCCAGTGTCCGCCCGCCGGTTTCCTGATTGGATGAGCGCACAGCCTCAATCACTTTTTGCAGCGGAATGTCATAGGCGCGCAGTTTGTTCGGATCGACCAACACCTGATACTCCTTCACAAACCCGCCAACGCTGGCAACTTCCGCCACGCCGTCAATCGTGGCCAACTCAAAGCGGACAAACCAATCCTGTAAAGACCGCAACTCCGCCAAATCATGCTGGCCTGTTTTATCAAAAAGCGCATATTGAAACACCCAGCCCACGCCGGTTGCATCCGGCCCCAGCTCCGGTTCTACCCCTTCCGGCAACATGCCGCGCGCCTGCGAGAGATATTCCAGCGTCCGGCTGCGCGCCCAATACATATCGACGTTATCTTCAAAGACAATGTAAACAAACGATGTGCCAAACATGGAAAAGCCGCGCACGACCTTTGTTTTTGGAAGGGACAGCATCTGTGTGGAGAGAGGATAGGTAATTTGATCTTCAATCACCTGTGGTGCTTGTCCGGGAAGTCTGTGCGGATAATCACCTGCGTATCGGATAAATCAGGAATGGCATCCAACGGGATTTTCGTGATGGAGACAATCCCCGCCGCCAACAATACCAGAGCGCCCAGCATGACAAAAAACTGATTGGCCACTGACCAGTCTATGATTTTCGCCGCGAAGCTTTTGGATGGATCGTGCATATGGTCTTGATTAGCGGGCATGGCTCTGACCTCCATCTTGTGATGTTGGCTGGCTTGTCATGCCTTCCATTTGTTCGCCGCCATGATCATGCCCCATCGCTGCCATGCCGCCTTTCAGGTTGCTTTCCGCATCCAGCATAAACTGACCGGATGTAACGATGCTCTGTCCGTGGGATAGTCCGCTTGTAATCTCTGTCAGGCCTTGTGATGTAAGACGCGTTTGCACCATCACAGGACGGAAATAACCGTCTCCTATATCTTCAATTACGTACGCCCCCATGCCGCCGTAAAGAACTGCCTCTGCCGGAATTGCAAGGCGCGACTGCGCATCAGCACTAAAGACCGCATCTACATACGTATCCGGTTTAAGAGTGCCATCCGGATTATCAAGTACAAGACGCACAGTGACGGTGCGATTTTGCGGGTCATTCACAGGGTGAATGAAATCAACAGCGGTGTCATAGCTTGCGCTCGTTTCTGGTATAGAAATTTTAGCTGGTGTTTTTACCTCCAAAAACTGGACATCCCGGATAGGAACATCCGCATTGACCCAAACCTTAGAGAAATCCTGTAACTTTAAAACGCTTCCACCTTCATTTACGTGCCCACCTTTGCGCACACTCAACATCGTGATAGTGCCGTCTTCAGGTGCATAAAACGGCGTTTCTTCAAAAAATTTGCCGCGTTCTTTTAATTCAGCGATGGCCTTATCATCCATGCCGTAAAGGCTCAGCCTTTGGATGGCGTTCCCGACACGTGACCCAATCAGAAAATCTGACTGGGCGTTCATTAAATCCGGGCTGTAATAGGTAAAAAGCAAACCACCTTTTTTGACTGCGTCCCCCACGGCATCAACGGCCAAATCAACAATCCAGCCCTTTGTGCGCACATCGACCGCGTATTCCAGGCGCGTGCTAGGCTCTATCTGACCAAAGGAACGAATGTTTCGGCCAAATTCATGATGGGTTACGCTGGAGGTTTTAACCCCCAGCGTTTGAATATAAGAAGGATCAATCAAAAACGCGCCTTCTGGCTTGTTTTCATGACCTTCATGGGACCCGTTGCCTTCATTTTTTGGCACCAGATGCATACCACAGATAGGACAATTATTGCCCTCCATTCCCGTTTCCTCTGGATGCATCGGGCAATAATGGGTATGAGCTTCGGTTTGGTGCGAAGAAGTCATCCCGTTTTCTGCGGCCATTACCAATGGCGCAAAAGTAAACAAAAATAGGGTAAAAAATAAAATACGCATAGCATAAGCTCCTTTCTTTTAAGGCGTAAAAAAACCGTTAAGAAAAGAGCTTGTTAGATGCGCAGGCGCTGCGTTGTTAGATAGAGATTGTGATTATTGAGATGGGAAACCCTGTACTCAAAAGGCGGCCCGCGAATGACATTGGGCCTGTAAAGAAAATCATTGTATTCAATAGTTAGATTTACCCAGACAAAATCAACGTTTGAAGAATCTTGAACCAAATCATAGTTGTTATCTATTTGAGCAAGATCAACCTCGAGGCAGTCCATATTTGACATAAAGTCGCAATCCGTTGATTTCTCATTCGATTCGTGACAAGGGGGCAGATCAGATTTTACTTGTTCAGAAGACTCTGCAGCATGAGCCTGCATTGGACAAAAAGACATGCTGCACGCTAAAGATAGCGTGAATACCGCAAAAATCATTAATTTCGATACAAAAAATTTCATATTATGATTATAGACCTAAATAGTTAAGTTTCAACTTTAATTATTGTTCGTGTCTTTCTAAGAATTGGTTACATTCAACGCCGTTTCCAATGAAGGTAAAGCGGGATTCGAACCCGTGATACAGTACCGTATGAATCTGCACTAAGGAGTCAATACTACCCAGTATCTAAGGTGGGAACCGTCAGTACCGTAGCAACAAAAACCTTGATTTTGTTATCTTTCAGGACGATTATTGTTGCAACTTAATGGTAGGTGTAGAGGATTCGAACCCAAAGGGGTTCAATACACCGCCATTCATGTGATTTACACAGAAAATTATTTGACTAATTATATAAAATGAACTCCTTTTCTGACGTAAGAGCTGGGTAGTAACCCTTTAAAATAAATAGAAATTTTTGTTCTGTGATGCTAGGGTTATCCTGGAAAGTAAGTTACGGATACCAGAGATTTTTTACAGCGAGGATATTAAAAAATGTATACCGACAAAACATTGCTTATTACTGGTGGAACTGGGTCATTTGGAAATGCAATCTTTAAAAGAATGGTGAAGCTAGGAATAAGGGAGATTCGTATATTTAGTCGAGATGAAAAAAAACAAGATGATATGCGGAAGCGCTATAATAATCCAAAGTTGAAGTTTTACCTTGGCGACGTGCGAGATTATCAGTCTGTTCTCAGTGCAGCTAATGGAGTTGATTTTATTTTTCATGCTGCTGCGTTGAAACAAGTTCCATCTTGTGAATTTCACCCATTAGAAGCAGTTAAAACAAATATTTTAGGTACTGAAAACGTTCTTGAAGCAGCAATTTTTGAAAAAGTTAAAAAAGTTATATGTCTCAGCACCGATAAAGCTGTTTATCCAATTAATGCTATGGGTTTCTCAAAAGCAATGATGGAAAAAATCGCTGTCGCAAAATCAAGAAAAAATAGCTCCACAAAAATATGCATAACCCGCTATGGTAATGTGATGGCATCACGCGGATCTGTCATACCTTTGTTTGTGAATCAAGTTCTCACGGATAAGCCGATTACTATAACTGATCCAGAAATGACTAGATTTATGATGAGTCTTGATGATGCTGTTGATCTTGTTTTATATGCATTTAATAATGGCTCAACTGGGGATATATTTGTTCAAAAATCACCTGCAATAAAAATCGGGCAACTTGCACAATCGATTCTAAATCTGATGAAAATTACGAATCATAAAATTGATACTATTGGTACTAGGCACGGCGAGAAACTATATGAAGCGCTTCTTAGCACAGAGGAAAAGGCTGCCTCTGAAGACCTCGGTAATTATTATAGAATACCACCCGACGCGCGAGACCTAAATTATAGAAAATTTGTTGAAGAGGGTGAAAAAACAATACCAGATGCCGTAGCATACACCTCTCATAACACTACTCAGTTAGACGTCATAAAGATGGAGCGTATGTTGGCAGATTTACCCTTTATGCAAAAAGTGCTTTCAGGCAAAATTTAACACTGAAATATATGGATATAATATAGTTATATTGATAGATTTTTGAAAATTACCATAAAAAATTAAAGTTATAACTATGATCGGCACTGACCTGTAATAATTTGGTTACCAAGAATAATCCTTTTACACCACGCTATTAATTTATTTTTTAGTGTTTATAGCCGCATTGTTGAGGAATTTTTATCCAAAAGGTATTTAAGGTCATATATAACATGATTGGAAGCTGCGAAGCTGTTTATTTCATCCGCACCTATAGCTTTAAAATGATTATGTGCGACAGCTATCAGTATAGCATCATACGTATTTTTTGAAGGCTGCGCTGTCATTTTGATGCCATACATAGATTTTACTATCTCTTCATTTACCCATGGGTCAAAGACTTCCACTTGAGAATCATATGTTTTTAATTCATCAATAAGATCAACGACTTTCGTGTTTCGAAGATCTGGACAGTTCTCCTTAAAAGTTAAACCCATTATAAGAATTTTTGATTTCTTAACAGGAATGCCTTTCTCTTTCATTGCAGATATCAAGTTTGAAACTATAAAAGAGCTCATACCATCATTCATTTTTCGACCAGCTAGAATAATTTCTGGATTATAGCCTGTTAATTGAGCTTTATGAGTTAGATAGTAAGGATCAACCCCAATACAATGACCGCCGACAAGTCCAGGCCTGAAAGGTAAAAGTTCCACTTACTCCCGGCTGCTTTGAGAACTTCCTCAGTATCAATATTCATTTTATCGAAGATTATTGCAAGCTCATTAATTAATGCTATATTAAGATCTCGTTGTGTATTTTCAATAACCTTGGCAGCTTCTGCTACCTTAATGCTCTCAGCTTTATGGGTACCCGCAGTTATTATTTCGTTATAAAGATCATCGACTAAATCAGCAATTTTTGGTGTAGAGCCTGACGTGACCTTTTTTATGTTAGTAATACGATGTAGTTTATCGCCAGGATTGATTCTTTCTGGGCTGTAACCACAAAAAAATCCTTCGTTATATTTCAGGTTGGAGTATTTTTCTAGTACTGGAACACATTCATCCTCTGTAGCTCCAGGATAAACTGTTGATTCATATATGACTATATCCCCTCGATTTAATATCCTGCTGATCAATTCGCTTGCTTGCAGAAGAGGGAATAGGTTAGGTTTTTTTTTGTGAGTTAATAGGGGTTGGGACAGTAACTATATAACAATTAGCAGTTTTTAAATCTTCCTTATCTGTTGTGAAGATTAAATTTTTAGCATCTCTTAGCTCATTTTCTTCAACCTCAAGAGTTCTATCAATTCCAGCTCGAAGTTCTTGAATCCTAGATTCACTGATATCAAAACCAATAACAGGTCGGTTTTTTCCAAACTCAACCGCTAAGGGTAGTCCTACATACCCAAGACCGATAACAGCTAGCTTAAGGTTTTGGGTAGTTTTATGGGTATTAGGATCCATTTTTTTATTTATGCTTAAATTTTTATGCTTTAGCACTGTTTCTCAAAGAAATTTTATCATACCACTCAAGGGTTTTGGTGTTTTCTTTAGGAATTCTCCTTTTGACCCATTTAGAAAAATCTACAGCGACAAACGCTGTAATATCAGCCATAGTAAAGTTATTGCCAGCAACAAATTCATTTTCTGTTAAGTAGCGCTCTAACCAAATATAAAAATTGTCTAAAGTGCTTAGACCTCTCTCGACAAGACCTTCTATCGCTGAAGTTCCATCACGCCCTGGCAAACTTCTATATGTGAAACGTTCGTTTATGGCGTTATTTCTAAAAGCTTCCGATATAGCAATCATACCGTCGAATTCCATTTTACGTTGGTATCCTTCAACTCTAGCTTTTTCGAGTGGTGTAGATCCAAGTAATGGATTTGTCGGATAAATTTCTTCAAGATATCTACAGATTGCCATAACCTCATCAATTTTTGTTCCGTCATCAAGCTCTAAAACTGGTAACAATCCTCTAGGGTTAATAGAGAGAAAGCTTTCCGTCAAATTTTCACCGCCGATAATATCAACTTCAACTTTCTCTATATCTAAACCTTTTTCAGCTATAAACATTCTGGCTCGCCTAGGGTTTGGGGCTACATCACAATCATAAAGAATCATTATTTTTTCCTTTTCAAGATGTTAAATATTTAGATATAAAACTTGTGTTACTAAAAAGTAACTAGAGAGTACACTTTTTTGTATTTTTTTGAAATTAATTTTGTACACTTTTAAGTTATATTAATAACAAAATTTACCCACCAGTAAAGGTATAACCGTTTCTACTCTTTGTATTCTTGTGCCCAAAGAAATTTGTTTAAAGCCCACCTCAATAAATTTTTTAAACTCATATTCTGTGAAGCCACCTTCTGGTCCGATAGCAAGAACAATATTTTTTTCTCTCCCTCGGGATCAAATATTTTCTCACAAGGATGTGCCATTAAAGCAATAGAATCTTTGACTACGGAACCAATCTCATCCTCTAAAAATGGTTTAAATTGTTTTTTTATGATTACCTCTGGTACAACCGTCTCACAGCTCTGTTCTAAGCCAAGCAATAACTGCTTATATATATTTTCATCACTTAACTGATGTGTTTGCCAATAACTTTTCTCTACTTTCCAGGAGTTTATTAGATAGATTTTTTGATCCCAAGAGAGGCAGCTATCTGAAGAATTTTTTTTTTAGAACTTTAGGCCTAGGTAGAGCTATTACAAGAGATAAAGGTAGTGGTGCGGGCGATTTATTCTTTAGTGACACTTCCAGTATTACATTCATAGAATCAATATTTTTTATAATTGCAGTGCCTAATTTTCCGTTGATCAGGCCTGCATTTAAAGTGCTGCCAATTGATAGTTTTTTTATCTCTAATATATGTTTTGCACGTCTACCGGATATTTTCACAGTATTTTCATTTAAAAAATCTTCATTTTCTAAAATTAGTGTATTCATTAAAGGGTACCTAAGTTCACAGGCTTACAGAGCCTTATGCATGAGTAGGTCGAACTTCATATATGACAAAGAATTAGAAATATTCGATAAAACATAAGGTTAATTACCATGCCCCCAGTAATTACTTAAAGGATCATTGTCTTTTAAGGATTTGATAATAAATTCAGCGAGTCTTTTACCACTCAACCATGCCCCTTCAACTCTCCCGCCATTAACCCAGTCTGAACAAATACCAAGATTATTTTCTGCATCCCAGGCAAAACTCATATCCAATGGTTGAGATGCCTCTGCATACCGCCACAGATGTGCTTGAGATTGTGTAGGAAGGGAGCCACCAAGAGCAACGAATTCATTCACAAGGAGCTCTATCGCTTTTTCTTTTGATATATCAAGATGTGACTCGCTCCATTCCGGTGTAGCATGAAGAACCCAAGCCTCTGTTGCACCTCTTTCAGGCTTACTATTGTTTCTGGCAATCCATTTTAATGGACCTCCATTAACAAACGCCGCATCAAATTTTAAGTTAATTTTTTCTTCGAAGTTGACCATTACAGCCCATGACCCAGACATTTTAACGTTTTGTGAAATTTCAGTAAGTTTAGGTGAAATCTCTTTAAATAAATCTGCAGCTTGAGGGGCAGGAATGGCTGCAATTACGATATTAAAGTTACCCTCTATAAGACCACCCTCCTTACTTTTTAGTGACCATCGAGGATAACTTTGAGGCCTGATAAAAACAGAATCTATAGTTGTTTCTTTTCTAATAGAAAGACCTCTAGAGATAAATGTGGCTGGGGTTGTCATCTTAGGAACACCAACAAAACGCTTCACAGAGTTGCCAGTACTACTAGCAGAAAAAATCGGTATTTTCAAAGATTTAAGCTTTTCTTTACCTCTGGTTATCCAGCTATTAAATTGGTTTATTTTAGTAGGTATTCTTTTTTCTTTTAAATTATCTAAAACTGCTATTTTTGGGGACCATATCTTTGCAACATCGGCACCGATCCATCTATCGACTTCTTTTGTAAAGGCAGGGCTTTTGGCAGTAAAATATTGCGCACCATGATCAAATTCTGAGAGATCATTGCGCCTTGTAGCCATTCGTCCAGATAGGTTTCGACCCTTATCGAACACTTCAACATGATAGCCAGCTTGCTCTAAAACTTTGGCGCAGGATAGCCCAGATATACCTGCACCTATAATACCAATCGATTTTGTTTGCAACCTAGGCGCTGTGCTATCCATTACCCTAACCACAAAGAGTGCTCCTCTTCTTTAGTTTGCTGAAAAATTTCATTATAATTAAGTTTAAATATGGGTTTTTTATGATTTTCTCATCTTCTTTAACAGCAATGAGCGCTATCTTGAATACTTTATACACACGGTTATTTTCATCAAAAAAAATTGCTACTTATGAATTTCATAATATCATTCTAACTAACTAATCCTAAAATAAAGAGCATTATATGACAAATTTTTTTGATGAAAAATATGCAAAAGATATTTTATTTTTTGATGGTTCCTGTCCGATGTGTACTAAAGAAATAAAGCTACTTGAGGGCATTAATGATGGGGGTTTAGCCTTCATGGATGTTCATAATTGCGAATTAGATGACAGTATGCCATCACAATTAGATATGCTCAAAGTTCTTCATCTTAGAACTGCTAAAGGAGACTGGATCAGAGGAGTTCCTGCAACGGTACAGGCTTGGTCACACACCAACTGGGGGTGGATTTTTAAGCCTTTGTTATGGCCTCTCATCAACCATGCTGCTGGATACGCATATAATATCTGGGCTAAAAAAAGATATCGCCGCCTATATGACTGCGATACATGTGTCGGTAACGATCAGTGAATATTGTTATAATTGGTGGAACTGGTGGTATAGGTATGGGTCTCATTAAAACTATACTTAAAAATAATCAAAATTGTAATTTGCATGGGACCTACAGAAAGACTTGCCCTGAATTTAATGACCGTAGGCTCAATTGGTACAAGCTTGATGTCACTAAAGAAGAAGACTTTAAAAGCTTATCTGTCAACCTAAAAAAAATAGACTGGATAATCAATTGCATCGGCATGCTCCACACAAAAGAAAAGGGGCCAGAAAAGACAGTACGAACAATCGAGCCAGATTTTTTTCTTCATAATTTTAGAATCAACACGCTGCCCACTTTATTAATAGCTAAATATTTTTCTAAATCACTTCTTGGATCCAAAGCGCCAATTTTAGCTGTTATTTCAGCTAAAGTTGGCAGTATTCAAGACAATAGACTAGGTGGCTGGTATAGCTACAGAGCTTCAAAAGCAGCTTTAAATATGGTTATAAAAACAATATCCCTTGAGTGGCAATATAAAGTTCCAAATTGCTGTGTCGCCGCTCTTCATCCCGGTACAACCGATACTGGATTATCTAAACCGTTTCAAGGAAATGTACCCACTAAAAAACTTTTTAATACAGATCAAACAGCAACATTACTTCTCAATGTTATAGGTAAACTTAATTCAAAAAACAGCGGGCGATTTTGGGATTGGAATGGCGAGGAGCTCCCATGGTAAAACTTATTTCACGGCATTTCAGAAAAACCACGAAAATTTCAAGAGGTTTTTCTGAAGCATATCAGAAATAAAATTGACTGCTTTAATTGGTGACTAAAACTTCTACCTGAAACGGGTCTGCACCCATTTTAACCATGAAACTATTAGCGCCATCCCATCCAGAGTCAAGTGAGACTGCGTCTGTGAGCTTGAATTTGATTTCGAAACTGCTTGATTCTGTTACTACTTTATCATTTGCGAAATCAATTCTGGCAAAGAGTCTTTCTGCGTCTGCAGCGCTGGGTGAGGTTGTTTTATTATCTTGTGTCAGCAACTTGGCTCTCATCGTGTCGCCACTTGGCAATGTAAATTCACCAGGATCTGTGGCTACGTAAACTCCATCTCCCATAGTGTCAAATATTTCTTTAGTGAATTCTGGTTGAGCATCACTGGCTAGGCCGCATTCAATTCCAGTATTAGCAGTTGTGCCTCTCCCCCCGTATAAAGGTAGCAGGCCACCAAAAGTGGTGGTGTAGTCTATAGACCAGCAGGTGGTACCTGTTTTTATCCCAGAACCATTAGGAGCCGAGTTCATCGCTGTATCGTAAGTTTGCGTGTGCTTTACCTCGAGAGAGTTGCTGAGTATCATAAATCCATAGGAGTAGGTACCTGGGGCGATAGAGCCGGTCGTAGCCAACGGTTGTGGTGAGCCAATACCCACAATGGTGTGAACTACCGGTGTAGGGGAGTCAATAAAATATTCACAAGTTGAAAAGTCATTAGATATAAATGGGTCCTGTTTACACGCACCAAATTTATATATAGTGATACGGTAAGCATCAGGAACTTCGCTACACTGATCACCAGCATTATTGATATTCCCTGCCTGCCTGAAAGGATTGGAGTCACCAGGATATACCTTAATAGTGCTACCACTACTCTTTTCGCATGCTTGGCTTAAATTTTCATCAAACACCGCCAGAGCAGAAGATGAATAAAAAATGACTGGTAGCATTAGAGTTACTAACCAATTGCGTATATTTTCCATAATTTTTTCCTTAAACAACCTATCTGTTATGCGGGTCAAGCGCAGTGGATTTTGCTATTTAGAAACCTGAAACCATTACTTGTTGACCATTTGATCTCATTTGCTTATATATTTTATTTTCACGACGAACTTTTTCGTAACGTTGTGCTTCCATATCACCAAGCTGATAAGCATGCTTGCTGACTATTGGCGCAGCATCGGCTGGAGTTTTCAACAATTCTGTCAAATTCACTCTGATTTTGAAAAAATTGGCATCTTTTTCATCATTACTTGAGGTATTACCATAATCAACTCTGCCGAACTCAATCTCTACTCCACGTAAACTTGGTGGATTTGCCCGAATAGATAGATTGGTTCCAGATATATCTTTTACTCCAGAAAGCTCACTATCCCATGTGAATGCTTTAGCAAAAACATAAGCCCAATTCATATAAGGCAAGGGAATACCAATTTCAATGTCTCGCCCATCAAGACCTCGTTCATCTAAACCATCTCGTCCATCTCGCCAATCTGTTAAGCTATTATATATATTTGCATTTATTTCACCCACAGAAGTCCTAGCTTCGAATCCTAGACTTGTCCGTTGATGATTATAGGGAAACTCATGGTCATAGAAGGCGTTTATTCCTAAAAGCAGTTTTTTGCCCCACTCAAGACGACGATAGCCAACACCAAGATTTACTGTGGTTCGATTATCACTATAAAAAATACTGTCTTGTGTAAAAAAAGTATTAATAGTGTCATTGGGGTCTGATAGAGGAGCCAGGATCAAGATACTCGATGTGGGGTTTGATTCGTTCATCAAATCAAGTTCTAGCTCAACGGTTGGAAAATATTTTTCTAGATAAGTTTGCGTTACCTTTTTACCTTTTTCGCCAAGGCTGTTAGTTATATTATTTTTTACTGAGTTTATATTGAGTTGCTTAGCTTTTTTTGCTATGTCTTTAAAAGTATTAAGTGAAGTATTGGGAGGGTTGCCACCAGCCAAAATTGTTGTTTTAGAAACTACCGAAAATGGGTTACCATCATTGTACTCAGCATGAGTAGATGAGGAAAAAATAACAATTAAATATACAACAAAATACATAACGCTTTTGGTAAAATTAAGTTTCATATGGTGCCCACAGTTATTTATTATATTGTTTTCAAAAGAACTATACCTTAAAGACCATAGTTAACAAACTTGTTTGTTGAAAAAATAAGTACTTTAGACTAAATTTTAATTTTCGATTTGTTAATTAACTAATTAACAAATTCACCGAAATGATATTTTCAGGGCATCAAATATATAAATTTTGCAGATAATCTACTAGCCAAAATTAAATAATTTAGCAGAAATCAATAGTTAAAAAAACGGATAAACATGGATCGAAAAAAGAAGTTGGCCATTATTGGCTCAGGTATCTCAGGATTAAGCGCGGCTTATTTCTTAAAGGATAAATATGATATAACAGTTTACGAAAAAAATGCTGTTTTTGGTGGACATAGCAGAACTATTTCTATTTTGGATAATAAAAAATTAAAAGTGTATGTCGATACTGGCTTTATTGTTTTAAATGACCGTACCTATCCGCTTCTTAATAAACTCCTGAAAGACTTGGAGGTCGATATCGAGGATACAGAGATGTCATTCGCTGTATCTGCGGATGATGGGCAGTTAGAGTGGGCTGGCTCATCTTTTGATACACTTTTCGCTCAGAGAAAAAATTTGTTTAATATTAAAATGTTAAGAGGTGTTCTGGATATTATTAAATTTAATACCAAAGCAAAAGATTTCATAAAAGAATCTCCTGATTTATCGCTTGGTGAATTAATTAAAACAATGAATCTTGGGTCATGGTTCCGAGATTATTATATTTTGCCAATGGGTGGAGCAATTTGGAGCTGTCCATCTAGCACTATGTTAAGTTTTCCAGCGACCACATTTGTTAGTTTTTTTGATAATCATGGCCTATTAAGTCTCAAAAATAGACCACAATGGCATACAATAAAATATAAAAGTAAAGAGTATGTTAAAGCTCTAGTGGCCTCCATTAGTAAAAATAACACCCTTAAAAAAAATTGTAATATTGATTATATCAATTGTTTAAACAGTAAAATCCACATTAAAGTATATGATGAAGATCCAGTCGTTTACGATGAAGTTTTATTTGCATGTCATCCAGTTGAGATTCTTCCTATCTTGAAATCTATAAATCCAGTAATGCAAAATGCACTGAAAAAATTCTCCAGACAAAAAAATGTAGCGTATACACATTTTGACTCTAAGCAGATGCCAAAAAAAAAGAAATGTTGGAGTAGCTGGAACTATCTTTATCAAAAAGGGGAAGAGGCCAGCATGGTTGCGGTGACATACTGGATGAACAAATTGCAGCATATTAGTTTTGAAACACCTTTATTTGTGACTTTAAATCCAGTATCACCGGTTGCTAAAGAAAAAATATATGATATACATGAATTTTACCATCCAATTTTTGATCAAAATGCAATAGATGGCCAGTTATCCTTAAATAAAATGCAAGGCAATCAACACGTATGGTTTTGTGGTGCATATTTGCGATATGGTTTTCATGAGGATGGAGTATGGAGTGCAGTAGATGTTTCCAGAAGAATGAAAAAAAGTGATATGTCTTGAATAATTCTCTCTTAGTCAAAATGAAAATATTTCATAAAAGACATACTCCTGAAATATATGAGTTTTCTCATAATATGCTATATGTATTACTAAATTTAAATTTTTTATCCTCCTCTAAAAAGAACATGTTTTTTTCAATAAATAAACTCAATTTATTTAGCGTATTTTGGAAAGATTATGGCTTTAAAAAATTTACAGACCCTAGATTATACGTCGAAAGTATTTTTGATGAGCACGACATAGATCATAGTAATGCAGATGATATAAAGCTTTTGACCATTCCAAAAGCACTAGGGTGGGGCTTTAATCCTGTAAGTTTTTGGCTATGTTTTGATAAAGATAAAAGACTGAAAGTTGTTTTAGCTGAGGTGAATAACACCTTTAAAGAAAGGCATGGATATTTATGTTTTAAAAAAGATATGAGTCCAATTAAATATACAAACACAATAAGACATCCAAAGGTATTCCATGTCTCACCTTTTTGTCAGATTAAAGGACAATATGATTTTAAGTTTGACGTAAATAAAAAAAATTTGAAAATTGATATTAATTATGTGGATGAAAATAAAAAGTT
Source organism: Cellvibrionales bacterium (assembly GCA_038143955.1). Lineage (GTDB taxonomy): Bacteria > Pseudomonadota > Gammaproteobacteria > Pseudomonadales > Porticoccaceae > Porticoccus. The sequence continues at coordinate 826,886 of JAYQMT010000005.1, read as the reverse complement.
GATTTCCACAACTATAACAGGAAACATTGTTCCATTGAGTAATACAAACTTGCTTCCATACATATTTATTTTGCCCTTTCTGGCTTTTAAGGTGATTTTTTTTATTCATTTTCATGCATTTAGGCTTTGGATTAAAAGAATTCCTTTCGTCAAGAAACCAAAAAAAATTAATAAAAATATTACCTAGAGTAGAAATATATGAGTAAAAAGTATGAAGATGCATTAAAAATTCTTTTTGAAAAAGCTGATATCGGACACTTAACTATTCGTCTGCCTAACTCAAAGGAGCTAATTTTCAGTGGAGATATTGATGGACCAAAATCCGATATAACTATCCATAACTGGCAGATTATGGGTATGTTGACAAAAAGAGGGGATATTGGCTTAGGAGAGGCCTACCATTTAGATTTTTGGGATAGCCCTGATGTAGCCAGTTTTTTAACTTATTGTAGTTTAAACTTAAGTAGTATAAAAAATAAAGGACAAGCAAGTTTTTTTAATAAGATATTTTTTTATCTGCATAATCAATTAGTAAGAGCAAATTCACTTTACGGGAGCAAAAAAAATATTCTTGAGCACTATGATATAGGCAATGATTTTTATCAGTCTTGGCTCGACCCAACAATGACCTATTCGTCAGCTATAAGAGCTAGCGATAAAGACAGCTTAATGGAAGCACAGTTATATAAATATCAACGGATAATTAATAAAATTAATTTACAAAATAAAAATACCTTGGAAATTGGGTGTGGTTGGGGAGGTTTTGCGGAAGAAGCGATTATAACTGGAGCGCGTATTACAGGATTAACAATATCTAACGAGCAATATGATTTCGCTAAAAAAAGATTAAACGGAAATGCAGAAATCCTTATGAAAGATTATCGAAAAATTAAGGGTACGTTTGATCGAATAGTATCTATCGAAATGTTCGAGGCCGTTGGTGAAAAGTTCTGGAAAACTTATTTTGATCAAGTAAAAAGATTGCTTAAAAAAAATGGAAGAGCAATGATTCAGACTATTACTATTGATGATAAAATTTTTCCTGAATATAGAAAAAAGAGCGACTATATCAGGCACCATGTTTTTCCTGGTGGAATGCTACCATCAAAAGAAGTTTTTTGTAGCAAGGCTAGAGCTTCAAAATTGGAGATAGGCGAGATATTTGAATTTGGTAAAGACTATGCTTGGACACTTCAAAAATGGAAAGAAAATTTTTCAGGACAAAAAAATAAGTTATTAAAAAATGGTTGTTCGGAGTCATTTTTACGTTCATGGGAGTTTTATCTAAGTATCTGTATCGCAGGTTTTAATTCGAATAGAACGAATGTCATGCAAGTTGAGATATTAAACTAGTTTCCAGCATTTGCAGGGATTGAAATTAATTAATAAGGACAATAGGTTTTATATGAATAAGTTGAAATTTTTAGCTATGAGTTTTGTTTGCTTTATGTTTTCTGGATGTACTAATAACTCAATTGATTATTATGGCGACAAATCTAATAAGATGGATCTAAGAAATTTTTTTGATGGAGAGATTGAAGGCTGGGGTAGCTTATTTGATTTCAACGGAAGACAAACTAGGAGCTTTAAAGTAGAAATCAAGGGTAAATGGGAAGAAAATGTAGGGGTACTAGAGGAATGGTTTATTTTTGATGACGGCGAAAAAACTCAAAGAACATGGAAAATAGTTTTCTCTGACAAGAATTCTTTCGTGGGCTCAGCTGGCGATGTAATCGGTGAAGCTAAAGGAAAGATTAACGGTAACGCTGTTAACCTAAATTATGTTTTGAATATTCCCTATAAGAATTCAACAATTAATCTCAATATGGATGATTGGATGTATCTTGTAGAGGAAGATATGATCTTGAATAGAACATCTATGAAGAAGTTTGGGTTTAAAGTAGGAGAAATAGTCTTGGTAATGAAGAAAAAATAATGAATAAAATTTGGCTCATAGGAGCAAGTGAGGGAATTGGTAGGGCGCTTGCAGAGGAACTAGGACAGGATGCCGATAATTTTCTTATTCTCTCAGCGAGAGATTCTAAGCGACTTGATACGTTATCGTCTGGTATAAAATATAAATCAATGTCTTGTCCTTTAGATGTTGCTGATAATGCCTCTGTAGAAATTGGCTGGAAAGATATTATTAGTAAAATTGAGACTATCGATACGCTTATATACTGCGCTGGATATTTTAGGCCTATGACTTCTGATTCAATAGATGTGAAACAAATTGAAAAGATGATTAATATTAACCTTGTTGGAGCCTATAGAGTACTCAGTCATGTGGTACCTGAATTTGTTAGAAAGCAAAAAGGTCATATCGTGTTGATCTCTAGCATAGCCGGATATCGTGGATTACCAAAAGATACTGGATATGGATCTAGTAAGTCTGGCTTAATACATCTAGCAGAAAATTTAAATTGCGATCTAGCTAAGCATGGTATAAATGTTCAGCTCGTAAATCCTGGGTTTGTGAAGACTAGACTAACTGATTTGAACGACTTTAAGATGCCTTCATTAATGACAACTAAACGAGCAGCCACTTTTATTAAAAAAGGAATAAAAAGCCAGAGTTTTGAGATAAAATTTCCTTTCTTTTTTTCTAATTTTATAAAAATACTAAGCTTGCTTCCTTATCGTATATATTTCTGGCTAATGAAAAAAATTAAATAGAATTAATTGCTGTAGAATAATTTTTATTTTTATATCGAAAATATATAGTGACCTAACTAAGAGATGGTGAATATTATGTTTGGAATATTTAAAAAAATCCGCTTAAAAAACTAAAAGATGAGTATGCATCCAAGCTGAAGGATGCCATGATAGCTCAAAGGTCTGGTGACATTTTTAAATACTCTGAACTATCAAAAGAGGCTGATATTGTTCTTAACAAAATTAAATCAATAGAGAGTGAGGTTGACACAAATAAATAATAGTTTATCTATAGCCCACTTTTTTTTGTATTTTTGTATGTTTGTCTGAGGGATTGCAAGCTTGCTCAACATAAATTAATCCACTTATATCAAAACCTAAGCTTTTAGTTTTCTCTTCAAAATCATCCTTCAGTTTTTGGCTTACACATGGTGTTCTTGCGAGAAACCAGAGATATGACTTACTATCACTCGTGACATAGGCAAATTGGTAGTCGTCGTCTAATTCAAAAATTATATATGGAGTAGAGAAAGGCCAGAAAAAAGATACTTTTAGATGCCCTTGATCTCTTTTACCTGCAAAACGTGCTTTACCATTAGCTACCTTCAGTTTGCCTGGCTTTTTTAATCCTTGGTTGGTAACCTTTATCACCCCATCATTTAGCATAGAATAGTTGGCTGAAACCTGTATCATATCTCTTTCAAACCAATGGTCTAGCCTAGCAATTTCATACCATTTACCAAGATATTGAGCTATATTAAAGTTATCAATTGGTCTTATTTCAGCAAAAGCTAAATTAGAGCTAAATATATACAGAAGTATAAAAAGAAAATATTTTTTTGTAAGCATTTGTTGATTTTGACACAGGGTTGACAACCTATCCATACCCATTTTAAGAAATAAAGAAAATCAGAGACAACTTTACACATGATCAATAAAAATTTTTCAGTAACTTTATATCTAGGATATCTAGGCTTGCTGCCATTTTTTATATCGTATATTTCAGTTTTATTTTTTCCTCAAATACAGGCTATATCTGAGCGAGCATTCATAATATACTCTATTATCATCATAGCTTTTATGAGTGGTATTCATTGGGGTTTTGCGCTTACAAGTAATAATGAAAAGAGCAAAAAATTTGTCGTAAGTGTTATTCCACCTATTTTGATTTGGGTATTTTTTTTATTAATACCAACACCTTTTTTATTGTTTTTTTAGGCTTCATGCATATCGCTGGATTAAAGATAGATAAAATAGTTTTTGGTCATTATAAAATTGAACCTAATTACTACTCCATGCGCTTAAGACTTGTTGTGATTGTTGCTATGTTACATTTTCTCTTTGCTGATGCTACTTATTAGAAATAAGAATTATATTTTTTAACTATCGTCGGCTTCAATAATTTTCTCTATTTGTGCTAATAGTGCACCCTCATTCCATTCTGCAGAACCTTCAAGTTTTGCTACGATCAAGCCTTTAGGGTTAATCAAAATAGTTGTAGGTAAACCCCTTAAGCCCAGCTCTCGAAAACCTTTATTCTTTTCGTCGTACCATATTACAATTTCCTCTAACATCATTGGCTTTAAAAAAGCTTCTACTTTCGATAGTCCATTAAGATCTTGACTAACTGCAACTACAATAAGTCCTTTTGTATGGAGACGTACAGCTAGCTTATCGAGTGATGGCATTTCGGTAACACAAGGTGCACACCAGGTTGCCCAAAAGTTCATCAAAACATATTTCCCTGCAAATTTTTCTATACCGACTGATTTTAATCCATCATCGAATGATAATAGTGGAAGTGGTGAGGGCGGATATATGAGATTCATTTTTTTATCAGCCAATGTATATAATGGCATTAAGATTAAAAAAATAAATAACACAAATTTTTTTATATGCATATTTATAGACTAAAAACTTTGATTTTTAGTAACCGTTTCTGTGATTGTGGGCTTTGACTCATGTATTATAGATGAAGGTGTATAAGTATGTCGCTTAAGTTTTTATAGTCATGAGAGGGAATCAATGAAATTAATTTTAGTTGGTATTTTTCTTACATATCAAGCCCTAGCTTGCGCCAATTCAACTTTATCTGGAGTAAATGATATGAGCACAAATGAAATTAACTTTGATGGAAGCGCCCATCAATTCGATTTTATTTCTATTGATGGGGAGCCGCTGCCCCTTTCTACTTTTAATGGCAAAGTCTTGTTAGTCGTCAACACAGCGTCTCGTTGCGGCTTCACATCCCAATATTCTGGTTTACAGAGTTTATGGAACAAATATAGCGAGAAAGGTTTAGTTGTGTTAGGTGTGCCATCAAACGACTTTATGGGGCAAGAACCAGGTACTGAGAGTGAGATAAAGAATTTTTGCACTGTTAAATTCAATGTTAATTTTCCAATGACATCGAAAGTTCATGTTAAAGGAAAAAATGCCCATCCATTCTACTCTTGGGCTAAGAAAAAATCAGGGGCACCACGATGGAATTTTCATAAATATCTATTAAACGGTGAAGGAAATTTCGTTGCTGCTTATTCATCTATAACGGATCCTCTTGCTGACAAAATGATCGAGGCCATAGAGTCGACTTTGGATAGCAGCATGAACTCGAATTGATAATAGGCCCATCCAACTCAACAATAGATCTAGATTAGATATAATTTTATGACTGAAAAAATTGTAGTTATCTTTTCTGGGGGAATGGACTCATTTACTCTTCTTAATCGAATGGTGAAAGAAGGCCATTATGTCTCAGCAGTAACATTTGATTATGGTCAGAGGCATGCTAAAGAAATTCAGTATGCTGAGTCCGCTTGTTTAGAGCTTCAGGTGCCGCATAAAGTTATTGATATCACTGCGATAAATCAACTTATTCAGGGTTCTTCATTAACATCAAACATTAATATACCAGAAGGTCATTATGCTGATAAAACTATGCGATCAACTATTGTCCCAAACAGAAATATGATTTTGCTCTCCTTAGCTGTTGGTTATGCAGTTTCTATTAATGCAGCAAAAGTTTTTTATGGAGCCCATACAGGAGACCATACAATATACCCAGATTGTAGGCCAGAATTTGTAAAAAAATGAACGATGTTTGTGCCGTTGCAAATTACGAACCAATAGAAATAGTGACCCCATATTTGCATTATGATAAAGGACAAATAGTAAAAGAAGGCCTCCTTATGGGCTTAGATTACAGTAAAACATGGAGTTGCTATAATGGAAAAGATCTAGCTTGCGGAAAGTGTGGAGCTTGCTTCGAGCGAAAAGAAGCTTTTGCTTTGAATTATATGAGCGACCCTTCTGGATATATATAATGAAAAAAACATATAAGATAAAAGAAATTTTCTACACATTACAAGGCGAGGGCGCTCAATCTGGTAGGCCAGCCATTTTTTGTAGGTTTAGTAAATGTAACTTATGGAATGGAAAGGAGGAAGATAGAGCTCGTTCTTCATGCAGCTTTTGTGATACTGATATTCTTGGAACCGATGGCCGGAATGGTGGAGAATATATCTCGGCATTAGATTTGGCTACAACGGTGAGTAATCTTTGGCCAAATAAAAATGGTAAGCCTTTTGTGGTATGTACAGGAGGAGAGCCAGCACTTCAGGTAGATGAAGATTTGATTAAAAATTTTCATCAACTGGGCTTCGAAGTTGCTATAGAAACAAATGGAACTTTGCCTCTTCCATTGGGTATAGACTGGATATGTTGCAGTCCAAAAGGCTCTTCAAAAGTCGTGATTAAATACTGTAACGAGCTCAAATTAGTCTTTCCTCAAAGGGATGCTATGCCTGAAAATTTTTCGCACATTAAAGCAGACTTCTATTATTTAACACCTATGGCCGAACCTCTGCCATTAGAATATATTTATCCAAATAAGGATAGAGCCACTCAAGATGCAGTTCGTTTTTGCCTTGATAACCCAAAATGGCGGTTAAATCTGCAAACTCATAAGGTTTTAAATATCAGCTGATTTCGTCAATTTAATCTTTATTTTAACTTGACCTCAAAAAAATATCTTTACAGGCTAAAAAAAAATCTTTAAATTATTAAATTTCCTTATTCATTTGTTCTCTCTTAAATAAACTATTAGGTTGATATGAGATATAATAAAAAAAGTTTTAGCTGGCCTGAAGAACAAGCTCGTAGAGATAAAGAACTTAGCCTTATCAAAAAGTCTGAATTAAAATTAAAAGAACTTGGATTTGAGCTGGTAACTAGAAATACTTATTGGTTAGTTTATGAGAATTCAGGTAAGAGGCATATATTTGAAGATGCAAATTCTTTATACAAATTCTGCTACCGCAAAAAATATCAACAAGCAAAAAAAGTAAAAGATTCCGTCTTTGCTCCTAAGTCCTCTGTTTCAAGCTGACAGCTTGTAAACCTCTAAATTTATGCCTAAGTTACTCCTCAAATAAAAAAAGAGCAATCCAGATTTAAAATCAAAGATTGCCCTTTCGTTTACCTGTAAAAATACTTTTTACTACGAATTTTTTAAAAACTTACGTTAAAGCCACCTTTAATATTTCTTCCGCCACCAAGAATTTGATCTTTTATGAAAGACGCATGATCTCTAATATCTTCATCTAATAAATTTTCAGCTTTAATATATATGCTAACTGATTTATGTGAGGGTATTTGATAGCTTAAGTTAAAAGTTACGTCAGAATAATCATCAGTTTTAATCTCATGCTTCCCAATTTTATTTTGACTAAATACTTGTCTCATGCTCAGGTCGCTTTTGAAATTACCCCAGTCACCAAAAATAGTTGCTCCTAGTGTTGCTGGTGGTATTCTAGGTAAATCTCCTCCATCTCGATTCTTTGCCCTCACGTAGTCACCCCAGAGACTTAATTTATAATTCTTGGATAAGTCAAAATCACCTTGAATCTCTAAACCATAAAACTCAGCAGGTATATTTTTGTATTCGAAGACTGAGATTTCTTCACTCTCCTCTTCACCTTCATGCATATGTTTCTGAGTTTGCCCAGTATTCATCATTGCAATATAACTATTAAAACGAGTGTAATATGGCGAAACTATGATATTTTTATTTTCACCCTTCCAATTAAGTGTCATATCCAAGGAATTAGATCGTTCCTCACTTAATCCTCTATCGCCTTGCTCAATTGTTTCTGTGGCATGGTGATGACCGTATGCAAATAACTCCTCATAAGTTGGAGCTCTTTGAATGTGACTCAAACTTACGCCAAGTGATAAGCTTGGACTCAGTTCCATTTTTGTTTCTATAGATATATTAGATGTTTGAAATGTTTTTTCAGTATCATCAAAAGATGTTGTATTCTCTTCACCTCCAGCTGCCTCACAGCCAGCCTCAAGATAGTCTACAGTACACCCATCATCACTTACGAAGTCATTGCCATGGTGTTTGACGAAGCCCTGCCTAAAACCAAATGTAATATTTTGGTTATTGTAAGTGAAATTTTCTAAGAGATATAAAGATATCTTCTCGGAGTTATTATTTGCAATCATTGGACCACCTTTCTCTTTTGAGAATCTAGATGTGCCAAAATCTAACCCAATAACACCCCTTGTTTCGCTAATGAACGAATGTGTTAATTCGAATTTACCTTCATAGGTATTTCTTAAGAATTGAGTAGCAATTTCTCCACTTGGCTCTACTTCATCATGCTCATATTCAGTGTAGCTAGTATCAAACTTAAAACTACTTATGTTCGATGATAAATTATCTTTTTGTAATATATAATTATATCTGTCTGATTCGGCATCTATATGAGCACCGTTTTCGATTGGGTTACCATATTCCATATCGCAGCCTTTATGTGAGAATCCAGTATATCCATCACTAAATATGTAGGATGCTCCAACACCACTTCCATAGCTGTCATTATATGAACTATTAAGAGTATTCTTGCCATTTGCATTCCTTGCAATAGGCTCACCTTCTGCTGCTCTTGCGGCACTCAGCTTAGACGATACTGAATTACCAGGTATTTTTAAATTCTTACTGTCTCGCTTGAACCCATCAAGATGAAGCATAAAGTTTTTAAAACCATAGTCCGCTTTAAAAGAGTTTGTGCTCTCTCTAAGCGCACCACCATGACTGAAATCATAAACACCAGTTAGTCCTTTATTAAATTCATCATGAATTGTATGGTCAATAATATTAATTGTTCCACCTACAGATCCTCCGCCATAAATAATTGATGCAGGTCCTTTAATGATCTCAATCTGTTCTGCAGATAGTGCATCTATACCCACAGGGTGGTCACCTGACATAGCAGAAACATCGTTTACCTCAAGGCCGTTATTTAGAATCTTGATTCGATTACCATACATCCCACGAATAACAGGCCTACCAACATTTTCTCCCCAAGCACTATTACTTACACCTGGTATATTCTTTAGATTTTTACCTAAAGAAGCCGAGTTATTCTTTATTAACTCCTTACTTCCTACTACTCTTACTGGCTTAACCATATCGTTAGAGTAAACTTGTAAAGGGTTTGCTGTTACCGGTATTTCCTGTAGTCCTATTTTTTTATCTTCCGCAGCATAGGCATATGATGCAAAAACAAAAAGGGTACATATAAGAATATTTCTCATTTACAACTCCATAAAAAATTGAATTAATTAAAAAATGACGCTTAATTTAATAATATTTAAGGAGCTCGAGACTGGTAATAGTGGGTTTGAGGGTCATATATATGAATGCCATATGATCTGATTGACGCTATAGATGTACTTGAAAATTCGACATATTTTATTCTAAAATCTAGCCCTACCGGTTGAGCTGCAGCGAAATTAACATAACAATCGATACAATATAGCAAGGACTCTTGCGTTATATGATCGTGATTCGAATGTGATTGATCATGGGCAGCATAAGTTTGGGCAAACGACTCCATACTCAAAATTAAAATAAAGATTTGAAGAAATTTTCTATTAAAAATCATGACAAAAATTATATTGACTAATAATAGTAAATCAATACATTTGATACATTGTAACAAAAGTTTTATTTGGCTCTCTTTTTAAATTCTAAAACAGTTGCATTGATACAGTATCTTGGTAAACCATTCGGTCCATCAGGGAAAACATGTCCTAAATGAATATCTGATATAGTTGATCGTACTTCAGTTCTTTCCATTCCATTACTGTTATCGACCTTATAATATATGGCACCATCTATGGGTTTTGTAAAGGACAGCCATCCACTGAAAGAATTGTACCTATCTCTTGTGTCAAATAAAGGCACCCCACTAATTTTATCGACAAACACTCCATCGGGAGTATTTTTGAATATATCGTATTCTTTACAAAATCTCCTGTCAGTTGCATTTTCGAAAGCCACTTTATAAGCTTCTGAGTCACCAAGCATGAAGTAGCCCAGGGCTTGATAAAATTCTTTCGAAGACATTAGACCTTGGTGACCAAATATCTCTTCGCCATCCTGCAGGAAAATAATAGTTGGAGTTGCCCATGTCGGTGAATGAATCTTTAATTGATTTAATTGGCTCGCTAGCCTGAAAGCCACAGGTATGCTCCCAGAATAATCGTTCAATGTCTCAGATTTAAATGTTTCACAATAAGTACAATAACCTTGAGGCTCAATAATAACAATATACTTTCCCTTTTTGAGATTATGATTGTTAGGTATCTTTGGTTTTTTTGTAATATTGAATTTTATACCTGTAGAGTGATCTGGGCAGTATCCATTTGGATTTTTTTTTATATAATTTTGATGATATGTTTCAGCCTTATAAAAGTTATTAAGTGGCTTCAATTGAGTTATAATTTTTCCATAATTTGCTTCTGTTAGCAGCTCTTGATAAGTTAAGAAAATTTTTTCTGCGACTTTTTTGTGCTTTGTTGGAGTACAAAATGATTGATCTATATTGCGTACCAATATCGTTCCCTTGTTTGTTCAACTGTGTTGGATCATGAGATTCAAAATAATACTTTAATAGCATTTCTGTAGTGATAATATTTGTATTATAAGTAACCTCTACAACTTCTGCATAATTGTTAGAATTAAATTTATTTTTTAGTTTAGTGATTTCGTTATAAGTTGGCTCTAAGCCATAACCATCTGAATAACCTGATACAGCATCTATCACCCCTTCAAGTGCCTCATAATTTTTCTCAGCCCCCAAAAACAGCCAGAACCAAGAACAATTTTTTGGATATGAGAAGTCATAAGTTGTTTATTTTCAGCATGCACGAAATTAAAAATTACTGCATGCATAAAAAATAAATATATAAAAATTCGGCTGAGATTAAGGCTCATTTAACTAAACCCTTATTAGAAATAAATAAAAAATATTAGGAATTTTTAGAATCATCAAAAATCATTATATAAATAAGATAAACAATTAAGGGCAGGGAGCATACAAACCAAGGGGTATAATCATTCATATCGTTTAATACAGAGACCGACAGACCAGTCAAAGAAAAAATGCTGAAAATAAAGATCACCAGTTTTCTATTTAGATATTTATTCAGAAAGAAGCATGATGCGCAAACTCCAGCGACAGCTATTAGAACCCATAAAATAATAATCATTTTTATTATCCTAAAAAAATTAATTTAAAATAAACGATCAAATTATTTTTGCAACCCTTACTGCAAATGCAGATCCAAACTTCACTATTGAAAACCATATTAGCCCTAAAGATCTGAATCTGAGATCACCAAGTTCCTTTGCTGCATCCTGTTGATGGGATATTTCATCATATGAGCATTTTTGAAGGATTTGCAAAAGAGCAGGGTGGTAATTCTTTTTTTTAAGATAATCTATTTGTTCTTCATAGTGTGTTTTTACAAATGTTTCAACTGCATTTATGGTAACACAAAAGCTTTTATAGCCTAATAAAGACGGTAAAAATCCAAGCATAAACCCCATAAACTTCCATATAATCAATAGCTTGCTTTTGTTTGAATCCTTAACGAGGCCCTCCATCACAATCAGGTGTTCGATTTCACATTTTTCATGCTCTCTTGCCATTAGGATAATTTTTTTGACCAGAATGCACACCTTGCGCCTTTATAAATCCATACAGCCCCTGTTTCACCTGCATGGTTAGATCTCATCCAGGGGATAAGTTCTTTAGGTACAATTATATTTTTTACTTGAAATTCTTCGAGCATGTTTATTATTTTCTTTATGAATTATGATTCCAACTTAGTTGCTAAAAAAGCATTTCTTGTTGCATGTTTTTTTTGTTAATCTTGACGAGACGATGATTTTTTTTTCGGCTACCATGCTTCTTAAATATATCTCCAGAAATTTCCCTATGCATACTAGTATATCTCAATGAGTAGATATTTCTTGCAGCTGCTTGCCTAGCATTGTTTTCGTTTACAATTGGTGATGGGTAATTATCTATAGGTATCCTGCTTTCCCATGGCTTATGGATATATTTAATATCAAGAGCTGCTAACTCTGGAACCCATTTACGAATAAATTTTCCTTCTGGATCGTGATCGAGCCCCTGTTTTATTGGATTATATATACGAATGCTATTAATTCCAGTTGTACCAGATTGCATTTGAGCTTGGCTATAATGAATACCTGGCTCATAGTCTGTAAAAAGTCTTGCTAAATAAATTGCTGGTTCTCGCCAGTGCAGCCATAGGTGATAGCTTGCAAAGCTAATAAGCATTGCTCTCATTCGAAAGTTAAGCCAACCAGTTGAAATGAGCGATCTCATGCAGGCATCTATCATTGGAAAACCAGTTTGACCTTTTTTCCAAGCTTCAAAGTGTTCCAAATTAATCGGATCCTGTCTCAGCGTGTTGTATGCTGAGTGCATATTTTCATATTCAATTCGTGGCTCATCCTCAAGTTTTTGAATGAAATGACAGTGCCATCGAAGTCTGCTTGAAAAAGAACGCAGAGAGCTTCTCCATAAATTACTATCTTTTGTAAGAGTATCTACATGTATTTTTTTCTCTGCCTCTGTTCTTTGAAAAACCTCACGAATTGAGATTGTTCCAAAAGCTAGATGTGGTGATAATCTTGAACAACTATGATAGGCGGTAACCGGAGATGACATTTCCCTGCTGTAACCGCTCCCTCTTTGAGAAAAAAAACTGTCAAGCATTTTTAATGCTTCTGAGCGCCCACCTTTTTGTATAATTGAATAATTATCATCTTCAAGCCTTAATTTTTTTCATCAGGGGAGTGATAGGATTTATTAGTAAGATTTTTTGTTTTTTTTTGGCTTACCATAAATAGGTTCCCTCATTTTAATATGCCAGTATTTTGACCAGCCATTACGGCTTTTGATATTTCTGGCCACTCCGTTCTGGGTGGGTTGATTCCATGAAATCGAATTTTGAGTTATCCATTTTTTAACTTTTTGGTCACGCTTATAGGTCCAGTCATTCCATGTTTCTTGATGAGACCATAGAGTATGTATTCGGTGATTGTTGTGAATTTGACCAAGTATATCTGTTACATCGCCTGTTTTAATGATTAGGTTTTGCCCTATCTCTTCAAGCTCAATCTTTAGTTCAGCTAGACAATCACAGAGAAATTTATAGTGACGATGACTCAAGTCAGGCTGATTCCATAATTCAGGTTCGAATATATAAATTGGTAAAACATTTCCAGCATGAGAGGCTCTATAAAGCGCTTCATGATCTAAAGTACGCAGATCTCTTTTAAACCATACCACTTGCATCTGATGAATTTACCAAGTATCACATTAACTGTTTAAATATACAGTATTACAAAAGAAAAAAAAAGATAATTAAAGGGGTAATAATAGTGAGTAGATTATTGTTTGGGATCTAATTTTAAAGTTTATAGATTTAACTAATAAAATATTAAGTTTAAAAAATATATATAGAAAAACTTATCTAAGTATTAGTATATTAAACAGGACCAAGTTAATCCTTCTGATATTATGAAAGCTTTCATGTATCTGATTGCGCTATATTTTTTATTTCCTCTATTACATTAAGGATACTTTTTGGCATCACCGTCTACATTATGATTTGGAGCTAGCTCTGGCCATAGGGATGAAAGAGTTTCTATAGCTGCTATTATCGCTGATAGCCTATTTTTTTGTGTTTCGCCTTCAATATTTATGCCCTCAATGATATTTTTTGCCATAGTAGTAAACCCAAGGGCATCTTGATATTCATGTTTATTTTTAACCTTACCGTTTACAATACCAATAGCATATTCTTCTTCTGCTATTTTAAGTAACGAAATAACTAGATTCACTTTTTTGTGAATAGAAATGCTTGTTTCATCAACAAACTTTTCATTTTCGTTAATAGCTTTAAATAAATTTTTATAATTTTTATCGATAGTCTGAAGTGGCTCTTCATTTTCAACTGAAGACGCAAGGGTTTCTAACTCAGAAGCAAATCCTGGCGCCCCTTTATATTTAAAAGTTGCGATCATACCCCCATATAGCTCACTTTTGGGATGCTTCATATGCATTTTGGCATTATCCTTAAAAGAAGCTTTATAGAGCTGAATCCCTACCCATAAATGACCTTTCATTAAATTTAAATTGGTAAGATATTCGTTATCATCGGTAATTATTTTTTTTGATTCTTCATCATTTTTATGGCCATGCTCATGTATATCAACATGACCGTGATGGCTGGAGAACGCCGGACATGCAACCATTAAGGAGAGAATAATTATAGATAAAATATTTTTTTTCATAAGCTTAACTCTATTTATTAAAAATAAAATCTTTTCCACATTTTTATACCAAAGAATAAGGATATCAGCCACAGAAGTACCTCAGGATAATTAGGATTGCTGTTGTAACCCAAAAAACCTTTTAAGAAAACGCCAATCCTGCCTTTATCATGAAATAAATGAGTATATTTATCTTTACCATTGATATTGTATGAATAAAAAAATGATTCATCGATTTCCTGCTTAGGTTTCAATATATCCCAGACCCTAGGGATTTGTTCCTTTTCTTTTATACCAAACTTTTCAAGATGGTTGCCCTTTACAGCAAATTCCTCAATCTCGTGAGTTCCATATGCAACCATTCCAGAAGCAAAAATTACCAGCATGAAAGTTGATATTCTAAAGAAAGCTTTAAGATTTACCCTTCTCCCCTGAATTACTATTGCATACCCAATTAATATGGCAATTGTCATACCCGCAAAGAATCCTAGATACGAGAAACTGCCAGACATATTGAAACTTCCCATTAAAAACAAAGCTGTCTCAAATCCCTCCCGTAAAATTGCAAAAAAAACAACTAAGAATACCCCCAACCAGAATTTTTCACAGCTTCTTGAGTTTTTTCTTCCATAGCTGTTTTTTGACTTACATGCTTTGAGAGCCAAAATATCACGTACCATAATAAAATGGCGGTAATATACATACTTACACCCTCAAATAGAGATTGAACAGAGGTATTACCGATAGATGCTCTAATTAAATTTATAGCGAATGCAACGCCCATGCTCGAGAAGACTGCTGCGATAACAGCCAACCAAAGTTGTTTAATTTCTTTTTTAAAATTATTTTTTTCTAATAGCGTATAGATAATTCCAACTATTAAACATGCCTCTAGACACTCTCTGAAAGTGATAATAAATTCATTCATATATTTTTTTCAAAAATGAAACTGCAAAGTTAAACTTATTTATATTTAAAGATATTCTAAGTGATAATAATTATCATTTCAACAAAAATAAGTGATGAATTTCAGGAGTATGTACAACGAAGAAATTGAACAATTGAGGTGGAACAAGCACTATCCTGTATACTTTTCCGCGCAAATAGATATTATTAATCATATTAGTAATAACCTACACTTGTCGGAGATTATAATTATAGATACTTTCACTAATGTTAAAGGACGTAAAATTCGAATTGCTGTGGTTGGTTGCGGACGTATTTCGGCAAATCATTTAAGCGCAATAGAGGCTCATCAAAATAATTTTGAATTAGTAGCAGTTTGTGACTGCGAATCAGTACCCTTAAAAGTTGTAATGGAGAAATACAAAGTTCCTGGTTATCTGTCCATGGAAGAGATGATTAGTAACGAAGAATTAGATATTGTTTCAATTTGTACTCCTTCAGGTATGCATCCTGACCAAACGGTCGATATTGCTAAGGCTGGTATCCATGTTATCAGTGAAAAACCAATGGCAACTAGATGGAGTGATGGATTAAGAATGGTTAAGGCCTGTGATGATGCTAACGTAAGATTATTTGTTGTGAAGCAAAATCGCCGAAACGCCACGTTACAATTACTTAAACGTGTTATGCAAGAAAAACGGTTTGGTCGAATTTTTATGGTTAATATCAATGTATTTTGGACGCGACCACAAGCATATTACGACCAAGCTAAATGGCGAGGTACTTGGGAGCTTGATGGAGGTGCGTTTATGAATCAGGCAAGTCATTACATCGATTTAGTAGATTGGTTGATTGGTCCTGTGGAAAAAGTACAGGCGATGATGGGAACATTAGAGCGAGATATTGAAGTCGAGGACACCGGTGTCATTAATATTAAATGGCGGAGTGGTGCCATGGGTTCAATGAATGTCACTATGTTGAGCTACCCAAAAAATTATGAAGGATCTATTACTATCCTTGGTGAAAAGGGGACAGTGAGAGTGGGCGGACTTGCAGTTAATGAAATTCAGCATTGGGAGTTTGAGGATAAACGTGACTACGATAATGAAGTTATCGATGCAAATTATGAAACGGCCTCTGTTTATGGTTTTGGTCACCCACTTTATTATAAAAATATTGTTGATGTATTGCGTGGTGATGCTGAGCCTGAAACTGATGGTCGTGAAGGCTTAAAATCATTAGAAGTCCTGATTGCTGCTTATCTAGCTGCAAGAGATGGGTCAACTATCTCACTTCCATTAGAATATTGATATGAATAGAGAACCTTTTTCAGTTCACGAGACAGCAGTTATAGATAATGGCGCCCAAATCGATGAAGGTACAAGAATATGGCATTGGACTCATGTTTGCGCAAAGGCAGTTGTTGGAAAAAATTGCTCTTTAGGGCAAAATGTTTTTGTAGGCAACAACACACTGATTGGCAATAACGTCAAGATTCAAAATAATGTATCGATCTATGATGGCGTGACCCTAGAGAACGATGTATTTTGTGGCCCTAGCATGGTATTTACTAATGTATATAACCCTCGCTCTGAAGTAAGTCGAAGGGATGAATACCGAAGCACACTAGTAAAGAAAGGGGCAACTTTGGGAGCAAATTGTACTATTGTCTGCGGAGTAACAATTGGAGAATATGCGTTTGTAGGCGCTGGTGCAGTTATTAATAGAAATGTACCACCATACGCTTTGATGGTTGGCGTTCCAGCTAAGCAAGTTGGATGGATGAGTGAGTATGGTGAGCAGCTTGACTTGCCACTTTCCGGACAAGGTGAAGCTAAATGTAAACATACTGGGCGAATTTATCACTTACACAACAATAAACTCTCATAGGTTTTTTATTTACTTAACTTGTAAACACGATAGTGTTGTCGTGTTTTGGGATTAAATATATGGAATTTATAGATCTTAAGACCCAGCAGGCAAAAATTAGAGAAGATATCGAGGCCAATATTAGGAAAGTGCTAGATCATGGGCAGTATATTATGGGTCCAGAAGTGCTCAGGTTAGAGGAGAGGCTTGCTGCATATGTCGGTGTGAAACACTGTATCGGAGTATCTTCAGGTACAGATGCATTGCTTATAGCAATGATGGCATTAGAAATTGGTCCGGGAGATGAGGTAATAACTACTCCTTTCACTTATTTCGCTACAGGTGAAATGATCCTATTATTAGGAGCCAAACCTGTTTTTGTAGACATTGACGAACAAACTTATAATATAAATCCAAGTAAAATAGAGCAGGCTATTACTGCTAAAACTAAAGCTATCGTGCCCGTTAGTTTGTATGGACAATGTGCTGATTTTGATAGGATTAATAGTATTGCTATTAAGTATGGACTTCCGGTTATTGAAGATGGTGCCCAGAGTTTTGGGGCGACATATAAGGGGAAAAAATCTTGCAGCCTGTCCACTATAGGATGTACGAGTTTTTTTCCATCCAAACCCTTAGGTGGTTATGGAGATAGTGGCGCTTGCTTTACTGACAATGATGAATTAGCCAATGTTATGCGACAAGTCAGAGTGCATGGGCAAGACAGGCGTTATCATCATCTGAGAATAGGTATCAATGGCAGAATGGATACGATACAAGCTGCAATTTTGCTTGTTAAACTGGATCTATTTAAAAAAGAAGTACAAGTTAGGCAAGCACTAGGAGAAAATTATTCACAACTTCTAAGAGAAAATTGCCCAGAAATAATTACGCCTTTTATAGAGAAAAATAACACTAGCGTGTACGCTCAGTATACGATTCAGGTAAAAAATCGTGATGAACTACAGAGGTTTTTAAAAAATGATGGCATTCCAACAGCTGTCCACTATCCTGTGTGCTTAAACAAGCAGCCTGCTACAAAGACAAATGAATTTAATTTACCTGTTTCGGAATCACTGGCCAACAAAGCTATGAGCCTCCCTATGCATCCATATTTGAAAGATTCGGATATGACAATCATTGGCAGCAAATTAAAACAGTTTGCTTGATGAGGATACTCAGTCACATGCTGTTTGAAGAGCGAATCATTGGGTTGACTCCATTAAGTGCTTAAAAACAATGATGAGGTGTCATTTGTTTTAATATTGATAAAAGAAAAGTTGTTACCCAGATGATAAATAGATGAAAATCATGGAAAAAACCTCTCTATTTGAGTAGCTTCAACAGTAGAATATCTTTTTAACATAAAACTGAAGATGGATCATTTCGCCATGCGATAGCTTTGTAAGGAAAAAATCATTGAGAAGCGTTCAATATAAATTTTATATGCATTTATTGATAATAGAGTGGTTATTCAGTATGAACTCGATGCTTAATAAATCAGCTAGCAATTATTCACGAGTGTATAATTGAGATGAGACAAGTAATTCTCAGCCTTGCTAAAGATTCGATGGTTTACGGAGTGGGTTCAGTAATTACTCGATTCATAGTCCTCATCACTCTGCCACTCTTCACCACTTACCTAAAGCCAGAAGAGTATGGTGTGCTAGCGATGTTGGCTATTTTAACAATGTTAGCCCAGCCCGTGTTCAGTCTCGGGCTGTCTGCTGCTATGGGGCCAAGTTATTTTGAAGATGAAAACGTTTTAAACAAATTTAAGACTGTTTGGACTGCATTTTTAATTAATACAGTCAGTGCGATATTGCTTATTGCCATTGCATGGTTATTTCCAGTGACGCTTAGCCAGTTAGTACGCTTACCCGCTGAATATGCGCACTTGGTTGGAGTATCTCTCACAGGTTGCGCCCTTACTATTTTAGTCACTCCGTTTACCCAGAGAGTGCAGTTTGAGAAGCAATCTAAGCTTTATGTAATGGTAACTCTAGTAACGGCATTAGTTGCAATTTTGGTGAGTATATTTACCGTCGTTTTTTTAGAGTGGGGGGTAAAAGGTATGGTGATAGGTCAATTTGCGGGTAATATCGTTACTTTTATTATGTTTCTCCTTATTGGTCTAAAATCAACGAAACCTGTCGTAAGTTTCGTTATGGCAAGGGAATTACTTCGGCTGGGTTTACCTTTAGTTCCCTCATTCGCTTTTTTATTTATTCTCATGAATGCTAATAAGTTTATTCTTGAGTGGCAGACTGGCTTGGATGCTTTAGGGGTTTATTCAATTGGTTTTAACCTAGGTATGGTAATAAGTATTTTGACGGGCGGCATTGCAACGGCCTGGTATCCTTTTTTTATGACTTATATGGAGCGGCAGTCGGAGGCAGGGTTGATATTTGGCCGTATATTTACTTACTATACATTTGGAGTTGGTTTTATCTGTCTTTTGTTTTTTCTTTTAGCTAAACCAGTAGTTTTATTACTCACTCATCAAGCTTTTCACGATGCTTATGTCGTAGTAGGTCTTGTAGCTTTGGCATATTTTTTCCAGACCATGTTTAACCTTTTTCTACCAAGCCTGTATTTTAATAAAGAAATAAAATATGTATCTCTGATCCAAGGGCTTTCCGCAATACTTTCTCTGCTAATCAACTATTTTCTAATCGTTAATTAGGGCTCGCTTGGTGCTGCTATTGGACTATCTGCCAGTAATTTCTTGATGGCTGCTTTAATGCATGGTTGGAATTATTTGAATAGAGCTAGATATCCAAAAATCATATATGCATGGGGCAGGGTATTCTCCTTTCTTTGCCTTGCCTTTGTGATATTTCTATCTTATGCTTTATTTCCTTCGACAACGATCACAGGCGAGATCTTTAAATCCATATTGTTTAGTATGCTGGCACTTTGCAGCATATTTTTTCTTTTAAATAAGAGAGAAAAATCACTATTAGTTTCCCAAAGGCTGTAAAATATGAATTCAAACGCTGAGAGTTGTTACAAAAATCTGCCACTAGCTAATGAAGATGGCATCCCTGTATTTAGTAAAACAGACTTGTACATAGAAAATTATGATCGTATATCTGAAGATCATCTTAAGCACTATAACGCTACAGGGCATAATCCTTTTATGCAGGAAGATCATTGGGAGCAAATAGAGAAATCTACCGAAGAGCTTATCAATAAATATGCAACTGAAGCGGGTACAAAGATCCTTGATATTGGTGTTGGAATGGGACGTTTGTTAGAGCGTTTTCCAAATTTCAGTCGGTTTGGAATAGATATATCACATGGATATTTAAAGCACGCAAAAAATAAAGGCATAGAGGTTTGTATGTCTCGTATTGAAGATATGCCATACAAAGAAAGATATTTTGATGTGGTTGCTACAACCGATGTTCTTGAGCATGTCTTAGATTTAAATCTTGCCATTAGTAAAATATTAAATGTTGTCAAGGAGGAAGGAATTATAGTTATACGCGTTCCTTACAAGGAAGACCTTAAGAAATACTTGCATCCTGACTTTCCATACAGACTAGCTCATCTAAGGAATTTTGATGAGGATAGCCTTCGTATTTTATTTGAAAAGATATTTAATATTCAAGTTTTGGAGTGGAACTTGACTGGCTATCGAGGCGGAATATTTAGAGTGGGCGCTAATTTTAAGTACTATGCGGGTATACTACGACGTTTACTGAATCTCGTAGGGAAGTTCAATCACAATATTTGTGATTATATGGCGCAAAGACTATGTTACCCATCTGAAATTAATATGGTGATTCGTAATTCGAAAAAAAATTCCTGTGAACCATAATCGAGACAGAATCTACTTATGTGTGGAATAGCAGGGCAAATTTCCCTTAATGATCACCCCATCTCATCACTTACTGCGGGGCTATGTGCTATGTCACGCCTCATCGAACATCGTGGGCCAGACGGGTCGGGCCAGTGGCAAAGCGATAGCGAACAGGTGGGTTTAGTGCATCACCGCTTGTCAATCATTGATCTATCAGAATCTGCTGCCCAACCTATGCAGGCTGCCAATGGTACGGTGCTCACCTATAATGGTGAAATTTATAATTACCCTGAATTACGCGACACACTGAAACACCATTGGGCCTTTCGGACCCAATCTGACACTGAATGTATCTTAGCTGCTTATGATCGCTATGGCGATGCTTGTCTCGACCATTTGCGTGGCATGTTCGCTTTTTCACTTTGGGACATAAAGCGCAAGCGGCTATTTTGTGCCCGTGATCGCTTTGGTATTAAGCCATTTTACTATGTGGTGGTTGAAGGTATATTTTATTTTGCCTCTGAAGCTAAGGCGCTATTGCCCTTTTTGCCAAGTATTGATACTAACGATTCAGCTCTGTCAGAATACCTTACTTTTCAATACACTATTGGTGAAAAGACACTTTTTGAAGGTATTAAACAACTACTTCCAGGCCATGCTTTAGCAGTAGAAAATGGTCAGGTACGCACTTGGCGCTATTGGGATGTGAATTATCATATCGATCATGGTCATAGCTCAAGCTATTTTGAGAATCGCTTGCGTGAGCTGTTGGAGGAATCGATTGATTTACATGTGCGTAGTGATGTCAAGTTAGGCAGTTATGTGTCGGGGGGCATTGATTCCAGCTTGATTTACCGTATGGCACAAGCTATCGACTTGAACTCTCCTTTGGGTTTTCATGGACGTTTTACAGATTATCCTGGATATGACGAAAGCACTTATGCCCAAATCGCAGCCAAGAATGCCGGTGGTCAACTTCATTGTATTGATATTAGTGTGGAAGATTTTCGAAGCAATATAGAGAAAGTGATTTATCACTTAGATACTCCTGTAGCGGGGCCTGGCGCATTTGCACAATATATGGTGTCACAGTGTGCCTCTAAACATGTAAAAAGTTGTTTTAGGCGGAAGCGGTGGAGATGAGATATTTGGTGGTTATGCCCGTTATATGGTGGCTTACTTTGAACAATGTATTAAAGCAGCTATTGATGGTAACTATAATAACGGAAATTATTTAGTTACTCTCGAGTCAATTATCCCCAATTTAGGACTACTACGCGAATATAAACCACTGATGAAAGAGTTTTGGAGAAAAGGTCTCTTTGATTCTATGGATAAGCGTTATTTTCGATTAATAAATCGCTCTAATGATATGGAGGATGAAATCGATTGGACTGCGCTTGACAGCCCTCAGGTGTTTAAAGACTTCTCCGTAATATTTAATAATCCGCTTAATGTGCAGAAAGAAGCTTATTTCGACAAGATGACTCACTTTGATTTTAAGTGTCTATTGCCAGCGCTGTTGCATGTGGAAGATCGCATGAGTATGGCTCATAGTCTAGAAAGCAGGGTACCTTTTTTTGGATCATCCTTTGGTTGAATTTGCAGCAACTGTACCTGCTGATATGAAATTCAAAGGGGGCAATATGAAACACCTTCTCAAACAGGTGTTTGCGCAGAAACTTCCCAACGAAATTATCAGTCGCCGTGATAAGATGGGCTTCCCCGTTCCACTTAAAGAATGGTTCGAGCACGATTTGAAAGACTTTGCGATGGATACTTTTAGCACTATGGCAGCCAAACATCGTCCTTATATTAACTCAAAGGCGTTGCTCGGTAATCTTGGCCAAGAAGCTAGATTTTCCCGCAAGACATGGGGGCTTTTGAGCATGGAACTATGGTATCAACAGTTTCATGACAAAGCGGCCGACTGGAAAAGACTGGCTAATGAAAATTTAACAGCAAAACCGCGACTGAGTGGATCTGGGGAGAAGTAATACTTTTACTAATTAATCAGTCTGGAGCCTTTTTATTGAGACAAGTATAAAAAATCAATAAAAACTCAAATTGCTTTCAATATGCTTGTATAATGGTAAAAAAAATACCCAGCAGCGAGTTAGGATGGAATAATTTCTTAGAATTTTTCATTGCCGGAAATAGTTCTTAATTGAGAGATTCCATCCATTAACCTAAAATGAAATAGATCAAATATTACGAATACAAGCTTGTTGTAATAACTAATTAACTCTGAAGGAGTCTAACCAAATTATGAAAACACTTATTACTGGGGGCCTGGGCCAAATTGGTTCACACATCGCTGAAATGATGCTAGAGCGTGGCGACGAAGTGCTAGTGATTGATAATCTCGCTACCGGCCGTCGTGAACATCTTACAGCCCACCCTCGACTTCAAGTAGTGATCGATACTATTGCTGATCGCGATTTGATAAATAGTTTAGTTAGTAAATTCAAACCTGATGCTGTGGTACACGCAGCTTGCTCCTATAAAGATCCAGACGATTGGTATAATGATACTCTTACTAACTGCGTTGGTGGCTCCAATATTGTTGATGCCGCCAAACGGTTTGGTGTAAAACGCTTTATCTATTTCCAGACTGCTTTGTGCTATGGCCTAAAACCACAGGAACAACCCATCACATTGAACCACCCGCGTAGACCTGAGGGTAGTAGTTACGCTATTTCTAAAACTGCTAACGAGTTATATATAGAGCTATCTGGTATTGACTTTGTTACTTTTCGTTTGGCTAATGTGGTTGGGCCAAGAAATGTGGCTGGGCCGCTACCAATCTTTTTCCAGCGCTTAAAAGATGGTAAGCAGTGCTTTATCACCAAGTCACGACGCGACTTTGTTTTTGTAAAAGACCTCGCAAGAACGGTCCTGCAGGCTTGCGATGGAGTAGGCCATGGCGCCTATCATTTTTCATCTGGTACAGATGTTGCCATTACCGATCTTTACGATGCAGTCGTCAATGCTATGGATTTGCCGGATCATCCAGCACCAGAGTTGCGGGAACTAGGCCCTGATGATGTGGCTTCAATTCTGCTAGATCCTTCGCGAACATTTGCAGATTTTGGGCCCATTGAGTTCACATCCATTGAAGAAACAGTTAGAACTGCAATTCATTACTATCATGCACACGGCACATTGGGTGAATATACTCATTTACGTGTCGAAGATGAAACATCATGAATCAAATGAGGCTGCTTATTACAGGTGGAGCTGGCTGTCTTGGTTCAAATCTAATTGAGCGTTATTTCTCGCAAGGCCACTCAATCTGTGTGATTGATAACTTTGCTACCGGTAAACGCGAGGTGATACCTCCTCAAAAGGATTTGATAGTAGTAGAAGGCTCTATTAGCGATGCTAATTTAATCAATAAAACTTTTGCAGAATTTCAGCCTACTCATGTGGTTCATAGTGCAGCAGCATATAAAGATCCGTCAGATTGGGTTGAAGATGTTGCTACTAATGTGCTGGGAACCGTTCATGTAGCTAAAGCTGCTACTGAAAATAATGTTTCACGGTTTATTAACTTTCAAACTGCACTATGTTACGGACGCCCCAGTTCGCTACCCATCGCTGTGGGACAATCATCAGCACCATTTACTAGTTATGGCATTTCAAAAACGGCTGGTGAGTCTTACCTGCTTCAATCTGCGTTGCCTGTTGTTTCTTTGCGTTTGGCCAATATTTGCGGACCACGCTTGGCTATCGGGCCAATTCCGACTTTTTATAAGCGCCTTAAGGAAGGAAAAAACTGTTTTTGTAGTGATACCACACGTGATTTTTTGGATATGAGTGATTTCTTTACCTTGATGGATCAGGTGTTGCAGATTGATGCACCGACAGGTGTGTTTAATGTCTCCACTGGAGAAGGCCACAGCATTTATGATGTCTTTCTTGCTGTTGCGAACTATCTCGGCATTACACCACCTGATGTACCTGTATTACCGCCTGAGGCAGATGATGTGCCCAAGGTAGTATTGGATCCGACGGAAACTGAGCTATCCTTCTCTTGGCGTGCGCAAGTTAATTTTGAAGAGATTATTGCTAATCAACTGCGCTGGTATGATCAGCATGGCATTACAGATATTTTTAGTCATTTGACAGCTCCATCGTGAGATACTTGATTCAATTCACTGTTACGGTCATTCTATAAAATTATGCAAGAAATTAATTTAAATCACACTAAAATCCTAATTGTTGGTGGCGCCGGTTTTGTCGGCAGTAATCTTTGTAACTATATTCTCGATGTTTTTGATCCGAAGGAAATATTGATCATTGATAATTTACTATCATCGGATGTATGTAATGTATCTAATGACCCAAAAGTGCGTTTTGTGTTTGGATCTATAGCCGACGATAAAATCTTGCATTCTTTGCCAGAAGATTTGGATTTGGTATTCCATTTGGCCTGCTATCATGGCAACCAATCATCCATTGCCGACCCCCTAGCAGATCATGAAAATAACACTCTTACGACGCTTAAGCTTTTTGATCGTCTTAAAAACTTCAAGAAAATAAAGAAGATAATTTATGCCGCTGCCGGTTGTGCTGTGGCTGAAAAAACTTTTGACAACGCTGCCCCGACTTCGGAGGATGCACCAGTATCATTGTTTCATGATAGCCCGTATTCTATATCCAAGCTTATTGGTGAGATGTATGGAAACTATTACTTTCAACGCTACGGCTTACCGTTTGTGAAAGCACGCTTTCAAAATGTCTATGGTCCACGCGAGATTCTAGGAGCAGGTCGCTGGCGTGGAACACCCCATACCGTATGGCGCAATGTGATCCCTACTTTTGTATGGAAATCAATACAAGGTGAGGCATTACCACTTGATAATGGAGGTAATGCCTCACGGGATTTTATTTTTGTTGAAGATATGGCTAGAGGTTTAGTGGCTTGTGCAATGAAAGGTAACTTAGGTGAAACCTATAATTTAGCCTCTGGGGTTGAGACGACCATAGCCGAATTAGCCTATATGATTAATCAATTTACAGGAAACCTTACAGAGGTGGATCTTAAGCCTGCGCGCGACTGGGATCGCTCTGGAAAGCGCTTTGGCTCAGTCGAAAAGTCACGGGATAAACTGCAGTTCGAATCGATAACACCTATTCAGGAAGGAATAAAGCGTACAGTAGAGTGGACAATAGCTAATAGAGAGCGTATCAAACACATCATTGCGAGTCATGATATTCATATGCGTTAATCCGTTTCCAAATTATTTGAATTCTAAACATAGGAGCATCACCAAAATAATGTCGCGTCTTAATATTCTGGTTTTGCATCGTATGGGAGATCCTATATCCTATAGAGAATCGATTTATGCCCTTGAATATATGATTCCTGAATGTAGGGCTGATGTTAACTGTGTCGTTCACGATGCAGATCTAAAATTTCCTAAATATTTAGAAGAGGTGGAATATCATTTGATTGTGCTTGGACCTACTTTTCTCTGTAGTCGCTATAACCCGAGGTCATTAAAAAAATCTTGCACGACTATGACTTTATCCGAGAATCTAATGCCTGTAAAGTCGCTTTACCTCAGGATGACTATGACTGCTCCAGTTTACTTGATGATTGGATGGTGCGTTGGAAAGTAGATCGCCTCTATACTGTATGCCCAGAGTTTTGGGAGGTGCTTTATCCTAACTATCAGAAATTTGGTGAAATAAAACTTGGTTATACTGGATATATTTCCGATGTCTGGCTAGAAATGTGGAAAGACCCTAAACCATATTCCGCACGCACGATAGATATTTCTTATCGAGCTTCGAAGTTATCGCCAAATTTTGGCAGTCTAGGGGTACTAAAGTCGGAAATCGCAGATAAGTTTGTGAATGCTTTGCCAGATAATAATCTCAGATTAAATATATCAATAGATCCAAAAGATATGATACCTGGAAAAAAATGGCATGAGTTTATGGAGGATTCACGATTTTGTTTAACTACAGCTTCTGGCAGCAGTTTGCTCGACAGACAGGGAGAATTTAGGAAGTCAGTGAAAAATTTTTTGTTGCAACACCCTAGTGCAGATTTTGATAAAACGGCATTACACTGCTTTCCTGGATTGGATAATAAATATGTTTTCACCGCGATATCACCCAGGAATATTGAAGCTGCATTGGCTGAAACAGTCCAGATTGCCACGCCAGGTAGCTACTCTAATTTGATGCATCCGTTTGAGCACTTTATCCCGCTAAATGAAAATTGCTCAAATATCAAAGATGTTTTAGCTATGATTACTGATGAGAAGCTTGTTGATAAAATCAAGCTCAAATGTAAAGAAGCGATACTTGCTGAACCGCGTTTAAGGCGAACGGTTATCGTAAATGAGATTTTGCAGTATACAGAGTCGGTGGTTGCAAAACGCAATATTTTTGGAACGGATCAGGCTAAAGTGGTAAAGTTATTTAGTCGTTACCAGCAGGAAATAGCCAGTGTCTCTAATTATTTCTGGTGGAGATTGCGAATTTCTCGTACTCTCTTTAGCAAATTAGGTGGCAGATATCTCAAACGTTGGATTTATGGTGCTAAAATATTTTTTTAGAGTTGACTTAAGGATGGTTGGTAATTGCTATATGACCCTAAATAAATACGAAAAGAATTTTAGATGAGCGCCACCTCGGCCCCGTCGCTGCAGGTCTTTGAATTGATGCTGTGGCAGAAATACTTAATTACTTAACCTAGAAGATTTAAAATTCCAATAAAATTCTCATAAGGCAGCAATTATTCATAATGTTGAAAATAATGCCGTATAATTAAAATCAATTTTATTAAGAGTTTGCCAATGAAAATTATTACTATTATAGGGGCGAGACCACAGTTCATCAAAGCGGCAACAATATCTAGAGCCATTAAGTCAAGGAAAGAGTTTGAGGAAATTATCATTCATACTGGCCAGCATTATGATCACAATCTGTCAGAGATTTTTTTTACAGAGTTGGAAATACCAAAACCTGATTATAACTTAGGTATCGGTGGCCAATTACACGGACAGATGACAGGGAGACAACTTGAAGCTGTAGAGCAAATTTTAATAAATGAGAAAGTAGACTTGGTTTTAGTCTATGGAGACACAAACTCAACTTTGTCGGGAGCATTAGCAGCTGCCAAACTAAATATTCCAGTTATTCATATTGAGGCAGGGTTACGGTCATTTAATAAAGAAATGCCAGAAGAGTTGAATAGAATATTAACAGATCATTTGGCTGAATTATTATTTGCTCCGACACAGACTGCCGTAAATAATCTTGGTAATGAAGGACTCCGAGGCAGGAAAGTACATAGGTCTGGCGACGTTATGTATGATGCGGCCATTTTCTATGCAAAAAAAGTAGGAGATAAAAAGAATTATTAGATAAAATAGGTGTTCATTCGAAATCCTATGTTCTAGCAACTATCCATCGTGCCGAAAATACTGATGATGAGTACCGATTAAAATGGATTAGTGATCAAATCGTTAAAATAAGTAAAAGAATACAGGTCGTTTTGCCCTTGCATCCCCGAACTAGAAAAGCACTTGCTAATCATGGTTTATTGGAAATCATTAAAGAAACAGCTGTAGTTATTGATCCTGTTGGCTACTTAGAAATGCTTTTGTTAGAGAAAAATGCCAAAATTATTGTGACGGACTCTGGCGGTGTACAAAAAGAAGCTTATTTCCATCATGTGCCTTGCATTACCTTGCGAAATGAAACTGAGTGGATCGAGCTAATAAACAATATGGCAGTAATAGACTGTGTGAGTTTTCAGAAAACAATTTAGTGAATATGATCTTTAGTGACCATAATGAAATTAAAATAGATCATAGTCTTTACGGAAAAGGTAATGCGGCAGAACTGATTGTAGATGAAATTTACCAGTATGCAATTTTAAAACAAAAGTAAATTTAATTTTCCAGTGGTTATAATACTTACATATAAATAATAGTAGTGAATTTTACTTAACGAGAATTAAAAAATGTGTGGATTATTTGGATGGGTTGCATCTCAAGCACTAAATGAGTACCAAAGTAGACAGAGTATAGATGCTTGCTTCAAAATCATGCATGGTCGAGGACCTGATGATAAAGGTTTATTAGTTCATAGCAGAGATAGAGGTTGGAGTACAGATGATGATTTAAAGGGGCTGATACAGTTTTAGGTCACCTACGTCTTTCAATTCTCGATTTATCACCAAGAGGTCATCAACCGATGAGCTCAGCTGATAATCGCTATAGAATTGCCTACAATGGAGAGGTCTATAATTATAAGGAATTAAGAGAAGAGCTTGAACTGGAGGGACATGTTTTTGAATCAGACACTGATACAGAAGTTGTTTTGCAAGCGCTCTCTCATTGGGGTCTGAGTGCCTTAACACGCTTTAAGGGAATGTTTGCCATTGTATTACATGATGATGTGGAGAAAAAGGTTTACCTGATTCGTGATTTCTTCGGCATCAAGCCGTTATTTTATGTGAAAAATGAATCTGGACTGCTTGGTTTCGCCTCAGAATTACCCGCTATTATGACTTTGCCAGAAGTGAAAAAAAGTTAACCCACAAAGGTTATATGATTATTTGTTGTTTGGAGACTACGATTCTTCTGCAGAAACAATGATTGAAGGCGTCAAACATATTCTTCCGGGTCACTATATCGTGATTGACTCTAAAACAGCTAATATCATAGAAGAAACCTGTTACTGGAAGCCTGAACTGGGCGCAATTGAGGAGCTTAGCTTCTCAGATTCTGCTGAGAAATTAAGAACACAATTTCTTGATAACATACGTTTACATCTTCGTAGTGATGTGTCTCTTGGCGCTGCACTTTCCGGTGGCGTTGATTCTTCATCGATTACAGCTGCGATTCGTCATTTAGAACCAGATTTTGACCTAAAAACATTTACTTATGTCGCTTCTGGAAAATCTTCAAATGAAGAAGCTTGGGCTAACAGGGTAATTAAAGATACTGGGGCTAAGTCATATACAGTCTCAATAAATGCAGATGAAATGGCATCTGATTTAGATGACCTTATAAAATTGCAGGGTGAACCTTTTGGAGGTACCTCAATTTATGCACAATATCGGGTATTTAAGCTGACTAAGGAAGCTGGCGTAATTGTAACTCTAGATGGACAAGGTGGCGATGAATTGCTTGCTGGCTATTCTGGTTTTCCAGGTGAGCGTATAAAGAGTCTTCTTCTTCAAGGCAAAATACTTCAAGCATGGTCTTTTTTTAATACAACCAGTAAATGGCCGGATCGAAATAAAATGATGGTATTTAAACGCTTAGTCGGTGCGCTCACACCAAAACAGTTATACCCACTTTTTTGGTCAATAGGCCAAGGTTCTAGAGCCCCTAGTTGGTTGTGCTCAGAGTGGTTTAAAGGACATGGTGTTCTGTTTAATGTACCAAAGCTAGAAGATGTTTATACAGGTTCAAGGTATGTCCATAGAGCATTAGCGAACCAACTAACGCAAAAAGGTTTACCTGCTTTACTACGACACGGTGATAGAAATTCAATGCATTTTTCAGTGGAAAGTAGAGTGCCGTTTCTGACTAAAGATATGGCTGAATTTGTGTTAAATATACCAGAAAAATACTTAATAGCGGATGATGGGACAACAAAAGCTGTTTTTAAAGAAGCTATGCGAGAAATAGTCCCATATGAAATTCTAGATAGAAAGGATAAAGTTGGATTCGAGTCACCCGAAAGAGAATGGCTAGAGCAACTAAGTCCATGGGTTGAGGAAACTTTAGCTGAGGCGTCAGATATTCCAGTTTTTAATCAAGAAAAGTTACGACAAATGTGGCAGGAAATCAAGCTAGGAAATAAAGAGTTCAACTGGCAGGTGTGGCGCTGGCTTAATTTTATTCGGTGGGTAAAATTATTCGAAATAGAGTTTTCTTAATGTATTTTGTGATTAGAGAGGCTTGAAACCAAATACGCCAATATGATTGCTGTATGTATATCAAATGATATTTATTGTGTTTCCTTCCGAGGTTAAGTAGATATGACTCTGCGCTTGGTTATTTGTTGTTTTAAGTTTTATTTTTTTGATATTGTAATTATCTTTATAATGGATAAATTACTAAGTATTCGTTACAAGCAATTATAAATATTTGAGAAATATAGATAACAAGAAAATAGATCTAAATACATAGATTAATTTATAGGACTTAAGAATCAATGCGAATTCTTTTGGTGACACAATACTTTTGGCCCGAGTCTTTCGTCGTCAATCAATTAGCGACAGCATTGACTGAACAAGGGCATCACCTTGTTGTGTTAACTGGAAAACCTAATTATCCGGTGGGTGAAATCTATCCAGGCTATCAAAAGTATGGAGTACAGTATGAGACTATGGGTGATGTAGAGATAATACGGGTGCCATTGAGGCCAAGAAAATCTGCTAACGCCAAAGCACTTATATTGAATTACTGCTCTTTTATTTGTTCAGGTTTGATACGTTTTCCATTCTTAGTTAAGAATAAACAATTTGATGAGATTTTTGTCTTCGCACCTTCTCCAATTACATCCGCTATTCCAGCTATTCTTCTCAAATATATAAAACGAACCCATTTAACGATATGGGTACAGGATTTATGGCCGGAAAGCCTTCATGCAACCGGCTTTATTAAAAATAAGATTGTATTGAAATCAGTTAATTTTCTAGTCAAATTTATTTATGCAGCTGCTGATACTCTTTTAGTTCAATCGAAAGCATTTATTAAGCCAGTAAGCACCTTATCAAAAAAAGACAAGATAGTTTATTTTCCAAATGCTATGAATAATATTGAGCAAGTTAATTATGAATCAAGTAATTTGCTACCATCATATTTGGAAGATTGCTTGGATAAATATTTCTCCTTTGTATTTGCTGGTAATATAGGAAAAGCTCAGTCAATAGAAACATTAATTAGCGCAGCTCAACAATTAAGCAATTTTCCTAATATCCGAATATTAGTAGTGGGATCAGGGAGTATGATGGAATGGGCAAAGAATGAAGCTCAGAATCGCGCTTTAAAAAATATACTCTTTACAGGAAGTTTTCCAATAGAAGTGATGCCACTTATTTTTGTTAAAGCCAAAGCACTATTAGTAACTCTTAATAGCTCCGAAATATTTACATATACAATCCCAAGTAAAGTGCAGGCATATATGAATGCAGGTCGTCCCATTATTGCGAGCATCAATGGCGAAACAGCAAGAGTAATAAAGGAAGCTGGTGCTGGTTTAATATGCCCAGCAGAGGATCATAAGGCTTTAGCAGCAAGAATTATTCAGTTTTTCAATATGTCAGAAAGCGAGCGTGATATGTTCGGTAATAATAGCAAAAGATACTTTCTTGAAAATTATGAGATGCATCAGCAGTGTGAAAAATTAATTGAAATTTTACAACAAAAAATTGAACTTAAGAGACAAAAAAATAGGCATTAAAATGAAAGTACTCATCTTGGGCGGAACAGGTATGCTAGGTAATGCCATATTTAGAACCCTCTCGAAAGAATCCAGCTATCAGGTTTGGGCAACGTTGCGTGGTTCAGAATGGCTGCCTTATTTTAATAAGTTTGAAAAAAAACAGCTAGTTAATAATGTTGATGTTTTAGATATAAGGCGTTTAGAAGAGGTATTAGACAAGGTGCAACCTGATATTATTATCAACTGCGTTGGTCTGATCAAACAAATAAATAAGACTAATGATCCTCTAATAGTTCTGCCTATCAATGCATTATTTCCTCACCAATTAGCACGCCTTTGTTTAAAAATAGGTAGCAGGTTGATACATATCAGTACAGATTGCGTTTTTAGTGGTCGTAAAGGAATGTATCGAGAAGAGGATCTCTCAGATGCCGAGGATTTGTACGGTAAGTCCAAGTATATAGGAGAATTGCGAGATATCGTTGATACTTTAACATTACGTACCTCTATAATTGGTCATGAGCTAAATAGTCACTACTCCTTAGTTAACTGGTTTTTGGCACAACATGACACAGTTAAGGGGTATGAGAAAGCTGTTTTTTCTGGTTTACCATCTGTTGAGCTTGCAAGAATCATCATGAACCATATTATTCCACGTCCAGATTTACAGGGTTTGTTTCATGTATCATCTAACCCTATAGATAAGTATTCGCTACTGAGTCTGATAGCGGATATTTATCATAAAGATATAAATATCATTAAAGATGATAGATTGGTAATTGATCGATCTTTGAATTCTGATAAATTTAAAAAAGCCACAGATTATGAGCCACCAAGTTGGCCAGAATTAGTCAATAATATGTATCTTAAAAGTAAAGAATAAAATGATAGGGCATCTAAAATATGTAGAATTAATTATTAAGTTCATGGCTTTACTTCTAGCTATTATTTTATTTGTATATCTGTCAGTAGCTATTCACTTCTTGTCTGCCTTAGAATTCTTAGTTTTATTGCAATTACACACAGGAGTGGATAAATACTTTCATGTTTCCAGTATAAAATTAAATGCTTGAATTACTGTTATTTTCCCAATGGGTTATCTGGATATTTTTGTGTAAAAAAGCAGACACTTTTGAACGCAACTGATAGTGGCAGGGTTTATTTGGTGTGTGATTTAGTAATAGATTATTATTATTAACAATAACTAGTTACATTAGCATATTGCGCAAATACTAAAGTCATTTATACAAAAAAAGGAATTTTTTTGAAAATTATTTTTATTGTACATTATTTTCCGCCCTTAAACTCCACTGGAGCAAGGAGAATCAATGCCTTTGCTAAGTATTTAAATATCTCTGGTGATGAAA
Source organism: Cellvibrionales bacterium (assembly GCA_038143955.1). GTDB lineage: Bacteria > Pseudomonadota > Gammaproteobacteria > Pseudomonadales > Porticoccaceae > Porticoccus. The sequence continues at coordinate 793,189 of JAYQMT010000005.1, read as the reverse complement.
TTACCGTTATTACGACAAAAAAATCTAACCGGGATGGACTATTAACCGAACCGGTTCCAAATTACTTACGTCTAATTGAGATTAATAACATTGGGTGTGCAACAGCTTCGCCAATATCGGATAAGTCTGAAAAGCCAAATATGTTTGATACCAGAACCCGTTCAAAATTTGGATATGCCTTACAAAAACTAAAACGATTCGTGATGAAGTGGCTGGGACAAAGCTTAGATCATCGGATATTATTTGCATTTCAGTTTGCATCACCTTTTGTGGACAAACAGGTGAAAAATGCATTAAAGGAGGCTGATATGGTAATTTCATCTTGTCCTCCATGGCCTACACATCTAGCGGGATACTTTGTGAAGTTGTTTTATAAAAAGCCTTGGATAGCAGACTATAGAGACACCTTTAGTGGTAATCATGTTTTTAAAGGCAGTCGGTTTTCTCGCTTTCTAGAGCACCACATAGACCGTTGGATGTTGAAAATAGCAGACGTAGTTATTGCAATATCTGAGCCGATGAAGGATTATTATGAGAAATTTCACCCTAAGGTGTATTGTGTAGAGAATGGATATGACAGCGATTTTTTTAAGGATGTATCATCAGCGTTTGATGTGAATGTTGTCGAGGAGAAGGATTGTATAATCAGATATGTAGGATCTATTAGCAATCAAAGTATCCCCCAAAATTTTTAAAAGCTTTAGCTAAAATTAATGAAAAGCCTGGACGCAGAGTGATAGCAGAGTTTTATGGAGAGTCGAGCTTACTAAGGAAGACTTTAGGGAATATAGCCCCAGAGGCAAAGCCTTACGTGACGTTTTATTCTCAGCAACCTTATCAGGTCGCCATAAAAAAAATGATTACAGCGGATGCATTGTTCTTTAAAGAAATATCTGATTTTTCTTCTCACAGCGCTAAGGGCGTTTTAACAACCAAGATTTTTGAGTATCTGGCTTCAAAGAAGCCTATAATCGCAGAAATAAGTAGTAATACTTTGGTAGCAAAATATATCCAAAAGGCAGGTCTAAATCTTGCTATTGCAACAGAATATGAGCAGCTTATGGAGGGGCTGGAAAAGTTGAAAACGGGAAAATTAAATATGAATATAAATCATGATTTTGTTCGCTCGCTTTCCAGAGAGGTAAAAACCCAGCAGTTGCAGCACATCATAAAGAATGAGCTAGAAAAAAAAGAAATTAGTAATTAGCCACCAAAAAGTGCTTACTTGCCTCTAAGAGATTTATGTATCGATGATAAATACCTTTACGAATCAGTTGAATCTGTTAGAAGTGAATGTGCTAAAGAAGCAGGTGAGGCAGGAACTGAATACGCTGCTAAACAAATAGAGAAGACCTGTCTAGCAGAGAAACAATTAGAACCAAATCTAAATCTTGGTATTTTTACTAAAGAATAATTAAAAAGGATTATACGTCCAATCCATAGACCACCACAGCGGAATTGATACCGTAAAAATAAATAACCAAAGTACTATCTTTTTCTTCACGCTCATACTATTCCTTTCTCTTTTAGCCCTTATACAGCCTACATTTAACAGGTATGGGTAATGTATTAGTTGTTGTTGCTATTACCACCTTATTATAACCTTCTTGGAAATCAAACAGCTTTGTCTATATTAACTACCCTTACTTGTTTAGTGTCTTGCTCTTGATAAATGATTGATACAGCCACTCTTTTACTTAGTTTGTATTATGAAAAAAAGATAAAAAATTATAATCATTTATTTCTAGATATAGGACGTATTTACCTTGAACTCATTTTTTTTTATAATGCAATGGAAAAAAATCTAACTGATAGGATGATAAATATATGAAATATACAAAAATTATCTTTTTTCCCCTAGTCATATTTACAAATTTGTCTTTTGCTGGAGGCGGAAGTTATGATTACTCAAACATCCCACCTGCTGCTACTGATTCTCAATTAGCTTCTTCAGTTAATTCAGCTCCACCTCAAAATATTAAATTAAGTGACAGTTTTGGTGGATTTGCATTTGAGGTGTTTGCTGGCACTCAAAATACTAAATCTGATTCTGATAAATCAACCACAGTAAATGGTTTAGTTACCCACCACTTAGCATTAAGCACCGATGATACTGATGGAGTTTATGGTTTTGGCTTAAGCTACAATTTTCCCGTGAATGATAGATTTCTGGTTGGATTAGGATTTGATTATTATCTTGATGATATTGAGATGGGTGCTGAGCAATTGATAGTTGATAATGGGACCATAGATTGGAATACCTATGAACTTGAAGATATGTATACCATATATCTAAAACCACAATATGTAATTAGTCAGAACAAACTTGCTTATATCAAACTGGCTTATGTTGCTGCAGACTTAGCTCCAACTAACCAAGATGAGGAGTTTGTATCAATATCAGACGAAGATATGAATGGATTTTCAGCTGGAATAGGATATAAGCAATTATTTGGTAAATCCTTTTATGCCTACGCAGAAGCAAATTACATAAAATTTGAAGATGAGCATGTGACAGGTAATTTTCATGATGGTATTGCCCCCTACGCTGTAAGAAAGGAAGTCGATGCTGATGCATTCAATGTTAAAGTAGGTATTGGTTACCAATTTTAAATTTTTACTTATTGATGAGTAAGGTCTATTTTAATAAACCCTTGTATTAATTGGCGTCCTGACAGGGAGTCGAACCCCGGACCTGCTCCTTAGGAAGGAGAAGCACACAATATTTAATCCTTTTGATACCTCACTGATAAAAGCCTGTTAGCCTGTTGAGAAAAATTCATATGAATTTCATAGTAACACTCAGATAGCATGAGCTATGGTAAATTTCTATGAGAGTTAGAACCAAAGATTGTTTTATCTGCAAAGATGAAAAAGAAGTGCTGTATCGTTGCCGATATCATGGCTTGAAAGATTGGGTATTTCATTGCAGGAAATGTTTGACTGACATTAAATCAAAATATGAAGAAACGTATCAATATGGTGGAACTTGGAAAAGCAAGAAGAGTTAAATTTGATTGGTGTAAGAATAATTGAAAAGGGTTATACGTCAGGTCCATAGACCACCACAGCGGAATTGATATCATAAAAATAAATAACCAAAGTACTATCTTTTTCTTCACGTTCATACTATTTCTTCCTCTTGTAGCCCCTATACAGTCTACGTTTAACAGGTGTTCCCATAAGCTAGCCTTTTTAGAACTGCTGTTTAATTCAAATCAGACTTGGGTATTATTTATTATTTTACTCGAATCATAAATATCTGGTAGATATAAAGCCTCTATTCCAAAATAAATTATTGCAATTAACAAAATATGCTATTTAATCTCAGTTATGGAAAATAATAACTTTGTAGGCTGGGAGGAGTGGGTTAGTTTACCTGAACTAAATCTTCCTGCGTTGATAGCTAAGACAGACACAGGTGCTGATACATCAGCTCTTCATGCTTTCAATATTCAAGTTTTTGGAAAAGAAAATAATCAAATGGTTAGGTTTGGGATTAACCCGATTAATACAAATGAAAGATTCTCAGTCTTTTGCTCTGCAAAAATAATAGATCAAAAAAACATAACATCTTCAAATGGAATCTCAGAACTTAGATATGTCATAGAAACGGAAATTTTAATTGGCTCCGTAAAGAAAAAAATACCTATTACTCTCACTAATAGAGAAAACATGAAATATAAGATGATTATAGGCAGGAGTGCTCTTGATGGTTTTAAAATTTCAGCTGATAAAAGTTTTTTGCAAACGATTTTAAGTTTTGATTTATATAAAAAAACTAAAAACTATTCCTATAGAAGAGCCCTAAGAATTGGAATATTAAGTCTCGAACCTAACAATTACTCTAATTTACATATCATCCAAGCCGCCGAAAAAAACGGTCATTTTTGTGAAATTTTAAATACAAAAAGATGTTATTTAAATATTGAATCTGATAGCCCAGAGGTGCATTATGATGGAAAAGTTTTACCTCATTACGATGTCATTATTCCGCGTATCGGTCATTCCATAACTAGATACGGGATGGCAGTAGTAAGACAATTTGAGGCAATGGGTACTTTTTGTTTGAACTCTTCATCATCTATTGGCACTTCACGGGATAAATTAGCAGCTCACCAAGTTCTCGCACTCAATAGAATACCTATGCCTGATACAGCTTTTGCAAATTCACCTCGTGATACTGAAAGTCTTGTAAATCTAACTTCTGGCGCTCCAATAGTTGTTAAGTTACTAGAGAGTTCTCAGGGCAAAGGTGTGATTTTAGCGGAAACAATAAAAGCAGCTACAAGTGTGATAAGTGCATTTCAAAAACTTCAGGCTCCATTCATAGTTCAAGATTTTGTAAAAGATTCAAATGGATCGGATCTCAGATTATTTGTAATTGGTGGCAAGGTCATAGCGGGCATGTTGCGATCAGCCTCAGAAAATGATTTCCGCTCAAATTTACATTTAGGTGGAACAGCAACCAAGGTCAAAATAACTCAAGAGGAAAGAAAAATTGCAAAACTTGCGGTGAGGGCGATGGGGTTGAGTATCGCAGGAGTAGATATTTTGCGCTCCTCAGATGGGCCCAAAGTTTTAGAAGTCAATAGCTCCCCAGGTCTCATGGGCATTGAAACAGTAAATAATATGGATATTGCATCCAAAATAATTGATTATGCTGAAAAACGCTTGGGGTTATCAAAAATAATATAAACTACATTTAAAATAGAAAAAACCTAGGAAATACATAGCCTATGAGTCAATCTGAACAATTATATACGATGCTAGATTACTGTACGGTATGACTCTCAAATCATCTCTGAAGCCCGCGATTCATAAGGCTTTAAAAACCAACTACCATCAAACTAGCTGAGCTACCAGGACATTAAAATGGTTGTATCTATAACCTTTTTGCTAGTTTTTCTTTTAATTTTGCTATAAAACTAAACCTACTCAAGTAAAATTTTAAACGTGAAGGAAATTTATGCCAAATAAATATTAGCACTTCACGTGTCAAAGACTGCTTAATAATTTTTTTTCTCCTTAGACCCCGATCTTTAGATATCAGAAGTGGTTCGATCTTAGTATCTCGGTAAATCATAAATGAACTTTTTTTGTCTAATAATGTTATTGCTTTTATTTTATTATAAAAATTTTGACTTACCTTCTCCCAATGAAATTCGTTGTTAAAATATTCTTTAGATGCATTTGCCATATTTTTTCTAGCGATGTGATTGCTAGTAAGCTCATTAATAGCATCAAGTAATTCATTCTTTTTGGAAAAATCAACTACAAGTCCAGACTTAGAGAGCTGAATAATCTGCTCTACAAAAAAAGTTTTATTTGCAAGTATCGGTAGACCTGCAGCCATATATTGCGACATTTTATTTGGACAGCAATTTTGATAATTTTTTCCAAATGGCGTGTAGGGTAAAATACCTATATCACCGTCTCGATGCGCCATATTTACAAGATCTTTTTCATCTACTGCCGGAGGAAAGATTATCCGTTTATTTGAGCCTTTTTCTTTGGCTAGGCTAATCATCAATTTTTTGTAATCATTATCAGGACCACGTAAAGCTAAAACTGCGTCACTATTAGAGTCTGACCAAACATTTATCAACAAGTCTATTCCACGATAGGGGGCAAAGTTACCCTGAAAAAGAAATATACAGTCACTAGTTCGCCTATTATTTACTCTAGTTGTCTGAGCACTAGCTAGGGGGCTCACAGTTAGGCACATGGTGAAATGGAACACCATATAAATTGGTCATAATATTCGCTAAGCTGGGAGTCACTGTCTGACAATAATCAACCTGGGTAACTAATCGTCTTTCTAGAGTAACCCAAAACTGCTTCTCAAATTCAAAAGACAAAGGATCACTCTCACTCCAAAACTCATGCGCATCATAAATAATTGGAGTGCTAAATAGCCCTTTCAGGATAAGTGCAGCTGGTAAAGTTACTAAGTCAACGGCAATAACGGCATGAAATCCACGCATTCTTTTTGCTGCTTTTATTAAAGTCATAGATGTATCTAAAATATAATTTAGATACCACTGAAACTTTTGATTTCTAGATGAAAGATTGTATAAGTCACCAACAGGTGCTCCAAACATTTCGCAAAATTCAAGTTCTTCTAACTTAAGAGATTGAGCTATAAATTGTAGTTCTTGTAGCCCTGCCCAGCCGGCTGAAGTATGACTGCATTCTCTGTAAAGTTCTCGTAAAATATCTTCAGAAAATTTTACTCGCTCTGCTTCTGTCGTAATAAACTCTTCATTAGCAATAGAAGAATTCGTTTTATTGGAACTAATACCGAGTTTGTGAATAGAAATATCTTGCGGGCTATTGGAGGATATCCAGTCTATTCGAGGATCTAAGACTGTTTCATGCGCCGCAAGAAGTAATACGTTTTTATTGCTTATCTTAAATAATGATTCTTGCTTTAAAGCTTTACTGTATAGAAGCTGCTCCACCTCTTTATCAAATCGACAAATGAAAGTTTCTATCCAAAAATCCGAATTACAGATAATCTCTTCATATGCACGTTCCGTAATAGTTTTTCTCTTAGTTTCATCATTAACTATTGCCATAACATCAGATAAATTGGAATAATCTCTTTTTAGAGCTATGTAGTGCCTACCAGCTTCGAAAACACCTGAGTAGTCACCAGGAAACATTAACTGTAAAGTTCCAGTAGCGGCAGCCTCAAAATGACGAGGGGAGATCTGCTTATAAGAGACATTATCTTCGTAATCAGATAGTTTATCCAAGTAAGCTTCCGCATAGTTAGCATCTAACCGAAACTTACCAAGTTCAAGTTCAATCTCTCTACACCGCTTATTTAATTTGCCATCAAGGTCAAAAATACTTGCACCAGATTCAACGCCTAATGTTGCTTTGCATGAGCCTAAAAAATCAAACCATAAATCTGCCCCTAAACGATCTTCCCACTTACTTGAAATATCTACATTAAATTTCTTAGCCTTAAGCAGTCTGTAAACATCGTCCCCGATCTTTCTTTTTTCGTAAGCAAGACGACCAAAGGATAGAGGTTGTATAGAGCCTCGATAACCAACATCAATTTTTCTATCTATATCTATATCTATATATCCAAGTTTTCTCAATGTCGGGGTTACGTAGCCGGTATACATCCGGACGAATTTGGTAGGACCAACTAATTCTGATGGATAAATTCTTGAAATCGCACTTTCAGGTAAACATGTAAAAACAAGGTCAAATTGAACTTGGCCAACATATTTAGCTAGCTCTTGAAACCTATTATTCTCATCCTGTTTCATCAGGATTTTGATACCATCAAAATCTTTAAATTTAAGATTTAGCAATGTATCTAACGAATAAAGATTATCAACATTATAGGATATTGAATTGTGTACTATTAAACCTGAAAATCTCTGTATATTTAAGTTAGCTGATAACTTTAGGAGCCCACTATTTTTTTTGTCTTCTCTCTGCTCAAATAAATTTATTATAGTTATTGAAAATTTTGAAAGCTTTTGAATATAAGCAACAGTCTCTGGCACAGTAGAGATGCCGTTCGGATCATAAAAACATATTAATAAAAGTTCTTCTGGGCGCTCAGAAAGTTCTACTATATTCTGGTTAGGAAATAAAGTGGAAGCCGGGTTTGTTGTTTTCATCTTAAATATTTATCCATAAATTACTTACACTTTAAACTTGAAGAAAATTTCCATTCTGCTGTTTGAAAAAATCGAGAATCAAGAGCTGCTAGCGAATCAGGCAATTCTACCTTAACACTAAAACTTCTACTTAAAAGATCGTACCTTCTAGCAAAGTTTATTTTTTCAATAGGACAATTTTCATGAACACTTATGCTTAAAGTATAATCCCCAGGACCTATCTGTGTTGGATTAAGTACCATTGCTATCTTTCGTATTTCCCCTTTATTTATCGAAAATTTATCTTGCGGGCTAAAAATTCTTGTCATACAAATTCCTGAATAATCATGTATAGCGATACCATATCTGCAATCAAAATCTTGAGTCTCTTCGGCAAGCAAGCCAAATAAAAACTTAGCAGGACGAAATGCTGTTAGTATGTTCCCTAAGCCGTTCTCAGTATGAATTGAAAATGAAATCACCTTGATTCCCTTTTCACAGTCCCAACGCGAAACACCCCCCCGCGCTATGAAATTGAAACTGTCATCCCTAAAAGTTTCATCATCAAAAAATGGTTTTTTTTCATGTGGGATAAAAAAAGGATCTTGCAGCAAAATATCTTCGTCAGGGCTCATATTACGTTTGAATACAGTTACTTGTTTTGATGAAGCTGCGTTGCTTCCAATAAAATTTTTAGGAAGATCTAATTTTACGTCGTTATCATTATAATTTTCTTTGGATAACTGAAATTTCTGAATCGGCCCATATAAATATTCTTCATAGGCCTTCACTACTTTGAAGGCTTCTCCTTGCATTCGAATTTTACCTTCATCCATCCAAATCACCACATCACATAATTCCATGACATGCTGCATGGAGTGAGATACCAGCAAAACAGTGCATCCAGAGCTTACTACTTTGTCTATACGAGCTTTTGATTTAGCAATGAAATAGGCATCACCAGCTCCTAATACTTCATCTATAATTAATATGTCTGGGAAAATTGCCGTGGCGGTAGCAAACATTAAACGAGCTTGCATTCCTAATGAATAAGTTTTGAATGGCTGATCCAAAAAATCACCCAGTTCACAGAAATCAAAGATCCCTTCCATTGCTCTTTGATATTCTGAGAGTTTAATTCCATTGTACTGCAAAGAAGCCTTTACATTTTCCCTTCCTGAATATTCAGGATGAAATCCAATTCCAACACTCATTAAAGCTTGGACTGTACCGTTAACTTCAACTTCACCTTGGGTTGGTGAGAAATTTCCACAAAGCAATTTTAAAAGTGTAGTTTTACCCGCACCATTTCTACCTATAATACCAATTCGTTGTCCAGTATGTACTTCAAGAGATATATTGCTAAGGGCAGGAAAATCCTTAGCTGGAGACTTTGCTTTAAAGCCAAATCTCTGAAGTCTAAGCACTTCAACGAGCATGTCCCATTGGCTACTATGGAGCCTATAAATTTTGGATACTTTTTTTAATCGTATGGCTAATGATTTTTTCATAAAGATATTAGGTTCTTAACGTTTATTTAATATTGTATCGAAAGAATGAAATCAAATAGAGGTCTTTATTATTCTTTTCTTAATTTAGTATTAAGCACTGAAATACCAAATAGGTACACCCGAGACTTGTTTTGTTCAATTACACTAAATATTATTTCTCCGTGGGATGCTAGTGCCCTAAACTTTCTTTTTTAGTAACATTTGACCAGAGCCGACTTCTTCAGGCTCAATTTGGTTTAACTGAAGATCTCTCCCGATGTCAATTATTTGAATTCTTTCTTGTGCAGGAGACACACCATGAAATTCAATTTCATAGGTAGCGCCTATTTGCAGATTTATAAGCCTGATCACGTTCAAGGATTTGAAGTAGGGCTCATAATTACCGACTATATGAAATAAGTATGATGTATCGTCAGCTGGATTTTCATTATTAATAGTATCATTGGACCACTTTAAAAATTTTGTTTGTCCTTCTTGAATATTGTTTCTTCAAGAATTCCGGCAGTTGCTCTTCCTGATGCAACGTCTAGCTCTAGAACCAAAGGAATAGACATGCCGAGACCAACTGGAGAAATTGATTCAGCCGCAAGATAATTATTTACTTTCATGAATCGATGTGGGAATGACGAGCGTTCATAAAGGTATCTAGTGTCTTTTTTTATCGAAACAGCCGTATTTTTTTTAGCTGTTAAAACGTGTTCATTAATATTTTCGGATGTAAAAAGAAATCTGATCTCTTCTAGAGATAGTGGCCTATTATCGGCTTGTGATTCTTCTGTAAAAAAACTACCAAATGTGGGATCGAATAAAGCCCATATTCCAGGCTCAATCTCAGCCTCAACCACAGTATGATTTCCCTGATTTGGAAATTTGTATAGATTTACATAACGACTTTTAATATTATTTGCAGCTAACAATCCTCTTAAAACGTAAGCATATCCACCACAAGTAGTTTTACAAACTTCAAAAAGTTCATTTATATCTACCAACCCTGTTTTTGGTTTTGATGAACTGCAGTGATTAAAAACTATATAATTTAACTTTTTAGCGATATCTTGGTTTGATGTTTCAGAAAAAGGTGTGGCTGAACCAAGCAGCTTTTCTAACATAATCTTTGCAGGAGCAACGCTATCCTTTAGTTCATGGTCAAATAGTAAAAAATTATCTTCTATTTCCAGAACAAGTGCGTCTGAGGCGGTATCATTAGATAATGTTGTTCCATCATTTTTGTTTTGAAATATTCCAACTGCTCCCAACATGCAACTTAGTAGCAATATCAATTTCATCCATATGTTCATAAGTTCCCTAACTCTAACTGTAATCAAAGAAAATATGTTTTACTCGTTGGAAAAAGGCAAATCCAACTAAAAAACTTGATAAAGCAAGAAATACTGCACCCATGACATTTAGCCAATCTGGCCATATGCCATAACAAATAAGTTGTTGGAACGATAGAACGAAATAAGAAAGTGGATTAAAATAAATAATTACTTTCAATGAAGATGGAACCATTTCAGGGGTGTATGCAAACGGACTCAAAACCATTGTAGTTATAAGCACAATACCTAATCCATGTTGAATATCTCTCGCAACTAAAGAAAGAAGTGACAAAATCCAGCCAATACCTACAGCAAACATGAATAAAAGCCCCCAAAAAACTGGTATTACAAGCAATACCTGCCAATTGGTTGAGCCTAAAAATAAACCGATAGTAACTGTAATTAACAAACCAAAAAGCCCGGGTACTTGAGCTGCTAAAGCTACTCTCAGAGGGATAAGTTCAGATGGAAATACCGTATTTAATAACAAGTTTTTGTTCATAGAAAGTGAATTAGTTGTGGCAGTTACTATCTCATTAAAAGTCAGCAACGGAACCAATCCAGAGAATACCAAAATCACATAGTCATATTCTGTTAAGCCTGAAGGACGAACTTTAAAAATTATAGTATACAAGGCTGCATATACAGATAATTGCAATAGAGGAAATAATATTACCCAGATCACACCAAATAACGATCCTACATATCGTTGATTAATGTCATGCCAAACACCATCAGCAAGCCTATGTCGCATACTATATATAATTTTTAAAGAGCGAAGAATATTCAACATTTGGTAATCTCATTATGCTATTAAGCTAAAATGTTTAAATCTCTTATAAAATAAATTGAGGACCCGAAATCAATTTTTTTAGCTTTGAAAAACGATTTTATTCTATTTTACCGATACATCATTTTTAAATAAATCAATAATATCAGACTAGTCTATAGCTTTGTGCCCTAATTGTAACAAGGTAAATTATTTCACTACTTTGTACAAAACAGCTTTATCTTTCTTTGAGGGGAATGCTTCAGATATGTCTTTAAATCCTGCTTGGCGAATCTGAACTCGCCACTTGCCATTTCGTTTGTAGATGGTAGCCATAGCAACCTTACTAAGTTAATGAATCCTTAGTTTCACTGCACCTAATTGCACCCAAATGTCAATTTTTGACTACTACAATTTCACTGATCTTGCTTTAAGCCTTGTATTAATTGGCGTCCTGACAGGGAGTCGAACCCGGACCTGCCCCTTAGGAGGGGCTGCTCTATCCAGCTGAGCTACCAGGACATTAACCTTTTTATCTCTATAACCCTCTATATATATGGCTTTTACGGTTATCTGCTTAATCCTTTTGATACCTCACTGATAACAGCCTGTTAGCTTGTTGAGAAAAATTTATATGAATTTCATAGTAACACTCAGATAGCATGAGCTATGGTAAATTATAAATGAGTTTTTTGTTAAATAATATTATTTCTTCTTTTTTTTATAAAATTTTTACTTACCTTTTCCCAATGAAATTCGTCATTAAAGTATTTTCTAGATGAGTTTGCCATCTTTTTTCTAGCGATATGATTATTGGTAAGTTCATTGATAGTACCAAGATTAATCCTTGTTATAGCAAATAGTGTTAGACCTGGGTAAATTATTTTACTACTTTGTACAAAACAGCTTCATCTTTTTTTTGATTTTTAGTTTGAATTATTTGCTCAAGATTAAAACCACTCAAGTTTCTAAAATAATCTGAGTTATTATTTTTATTAATAATTAGAATATAATCAAAATAAAGGTAACTTTTAAAATACTTTTGAGAGATTTTGTCTATATTGCAGTTATCTTTTTTTAGTTTTAATTCCTTCATATCAATTTGTTTCGTTTCTAAAAAGCAAACAGTTAAATGAGCTGCTTCTTTTGTTAAGTAATAAAAAGCTGCTTTATTATTTATCATCACCATACTTTTTTCTGGAATTTTCTTTGCAGACAAAAGTGCAATATCTTTAATATATGATTTATTGCGAGAAGCACTCATTGAATCTATTAAATTATACGACAAACATAAAAAAATAATTGTCAGCAATAACTTATTTTTGTTGAGATATAGCTGCTCAATACCAGTAACCATATGAAATAATAATAGTAAAAATAAGTTGATCGATGTCAGCACTACATATCTACTGGAAATAAAATTTTCTTTAAGCACAAATACAAGTAGTACCAATGAATTGAGCATCAAAAAATATACAAAAAAGTCTCGGTATAGGGTATCTGAAGATTGAGAGGAGTTTTTAAATGATGCAAGAAAAATCAGGATATAGGAGATTGAAAATCCTTCAACTACTTTATAAATTAATAGCGCTAAAAAACCAAAAAACAGGATAAACGTAGCGTATTCTTCTGACCATTTATTTAAAACTTGACGCTCTAGGATTTCAGCAGAAAAGATGAACTTCTCAAAAACAAAATTTAGGTTTATATAATTTAAAATAGAGTAGATTTTCGAAAAATGCTTTGTGGCGAGATCTTCCATGAAAGGAATCGTAGCCAAAAGAATAATTGATACAAAAAAGCATGAAACAAGCTTTCTAATTACCAGATTATCTCGTAATTTTTTTGATAACAGTATAAATAAGGGTAAAGTGATTAATAAAAAAATTCCTTCTATGCGAAAAAAAATGGCAAATATCATGAAAATTTGCCATAAAGTTCCGTGGATTATGCGAGATGAATTCAAAAAAACCATGAAATAATATAGCGCTATACATACGAATGCCCAGTAACCTGGATCACGAATTATATAATCACGGTAATCTAATATAGGCATCAAGCAAAGAATCAATAAAGCTGATATCTTTAACTGTCTCGGCACGGGAAAAATTAAACTAGATATCAATATCAGTGCATCTGTCAATAATACAAAAAATACACTATTTAAGATTAATGCGATTAATTCTAAAGGAATTGATGTTAATTTATGAAAAAGGGCGATTATAATTGAATAAAATGGCCAATTATAAGATGCAAATGCTGCCTCCATATTACCGCTTACAAATAATTCAGCGGCTTTTAAGTATAAAATTCCATCTATATTAATGATATCATCAGAATAAATTGCATATATCGAAACTATTAAGCTGACAATAGCAGTAAAAACTCGTATTTGAGTTAAATTATGACGCATTGTATTATTTTCAAAGTTCAACACTTTCATTTAACCTTCTGGTAATTACAAAAAATTCATCAAGAACATCCATGTTGTTTTTTACAAAAGAAGATGTCATGTGATTTCCATCTTTATATATCGGTATTAGATTACCATCTAAAGCATTGCATACAGCATTAGGGCAGATTTTCTCGGACTGATTAATATGTTCAGCATGATTACTAAGGTTGAGAATTAAGTCTTCCTCTAAATCACTTTGTTCTGGATCTTGTGAAAATGGCCTTGTAATAACATCGGTGTTCATAGGAATCGAGCGCTTGCCTCTAGTCGATGTACCTATAGTGTAAGCAGGATCAAATCTATCGTCGACTGGATTATCTTGCAAAATTACCACTTTATAATTGAGGCTTAGTTTTTTCACAAAATCATAAAATGAGTTTTTTGCTGCATTCAGTCCAACATCATCCGATAAAGGTAGCTGTTTTTGATCATTTTTATGATATATAAAAGGGTTATCTTTTTTAGCAAAATAACAATTAAAACAAAGTCCAATAACTATAGTTTTTATAGGATTTCTTGACAAAACCTCTTTGAGTAGTTTTGATTTCTCAGAACATTTCTTATCATTTTTTTCAACTAAATTTGGAATAAATGTACAACCGCCCCAGTTAAAAAAACAGCTTCTTTACTTCTGCCTTGCTGATAAAAATCAACTACGCGTTGGCTATATTGAGACATATGAGAATCCCCCATGAACATTATCGAAGCAGCAGACTCACTAGTGTAAAATGCGCCATTTCTTTCCAATAAATCACCCGGATACAGCCAATCATTTCTCGCGTCACTAATTTTCTTTAATTCGACATTATAAGGTGTTTCACCATTACTTTTAATTATCCACCCCATAGACCCAACAAGAATGAGTCCTATAATTAATATAATACTAGTTAGGTTCTTTTTATGGCTAGATCGAACAGGTAGTTCAATAAACTTATAAGTTAACCAAGCCAAAAGAAATGATACGATTAATGCTAAAATTCGAGTCTGTATTGGGAGATTGCCTCCTTCAATGATCTGCAAAAAAGAAAGAATCGGCCAATGCCATAAATATAGAGGATAACTAATCAAACCAACTGAAATTATTACAGGATTTATTAAAAAAATTCGATTAAGCCAAGCCTTTGACCCAGAGGCGATAATAAGTGAAGCGCCTGCAACTGCTAATATTGGCGATGGTAATGGTAACAAAAGTTTTAAGTTTGAGCTCATCGCACAGAAAATTATTGACGAAAAACCCAAGAACGACATGATATTAGCAACATAGAGGCCATCAGAAGATCTACCAGTTGGTTCCTGAATTTTTTGAGCCATTACCCAGGCTAAAATACCGCCACTTGCAAGCTCCCAGAAACGTGTGAGGGACCAAAAAAATACTTCAGCGGGATATGAATCGATAAATTGTATATGTAAATAAAATGAAATAATAAAAAATATTATAAAAATTTTAAGTATATTGAACTGATATTTCCAAGCCATACAAAGAACGATGGGCCATACAATATAAAATTGCTCCTCGACTGCTAAGCTCCATAAATGGAGCATGGGCTTCGTCTCAGCTAAATTATCAAAATAGCCACTTTCGCTAGCTAGGATAAAATTAATAACAAAGGCAGAAGAACTTGCGATATGGTTGCCAAGTTGCTTGTATTCTCCGTCCAATAAAACAAACCAGCCAAAAATAATAGAACTAGCCATGACAACGATAAGAGTCGGAAATAAACGCCTGATTCGACGGCCAAAAACTCAATTGGACTAAACTGTCCTTTTTCTAAATTTTTTATAATATAATTTGTAATCAAAAAACCGCTTATTACAAAAAAAATATCTACACCAACATAACCACTCTTAAGTAAATCTGGGAACGCGTGATAAGCAATAACAAAAATAATAGAAAAAGCTCGCAACCCATCAATTTCTGGTAGATATGAAGTATTCCAAGCAGAAGATTTATTCAATTAATTTACCATGCCATTTTTTATCTAAATTATTTAAAAACCCAAATTAGACGTTCCACTGTTACGCTTTAAATTAAAATAATCATAAGTTTTAAGAAATTATTCAAGTGTATTGTCTTGAAGGTATCATTACACATGAAAATCTAAAAAAAACAACAGACAAAATATCCTCTTATGAGAAAAAGATGTAAGATCTCTTGCATTAATGTGGAGATTTAATTTGAAACCATTACCTCGCTCTGTAATTGCAGGAATATTATTCTCACCAATTATATCTTTGGAAACCCCTAGTGCATTGGATGCTAGGCAAATCCTGCAACAGATTAAATCCCAAATAAATAGAATAGAGCCAAAAAAACTTATTCTTATAGCTGTTGAAGATGATGGCATAAAACCTAAAGATGTTTCTTAAGGTGAAGTTGACTTTGAACCACCGGCCTAGCCCGAGCTAGTTAATAAAATGAGGGATGAATATCTTGAATACTTTGCTTAAGACACCAAAGCTTAAATTAATGACGATTGTTGGTACTCGTCCTGAAATCATTCGTCTGTCACGTACGATTGCCAAGCTGGATGAATATTGTGATCATATATTTGTTCATACGGGTCAAAATTATGACTATGAACTAAATCAGATTTTTTTTGATGATTTAGGACTGAGGACCCCAGATGTATTTTTAGAGTGTGCAGGAGCCACAGTTGCTGAATCAATTGCTCAAGTGATCAGCAAGTCTGATAAAGTTTTCGCGGAAAAAGCTCCTGAAGCAATATTGATTCTTGGAGATACAAATAGTGCAATGGCGGTTATCCCTGCTAAACGACGCAAGATTCCGATATTTCATATGGAAGCAGGTAATCGTTGTTACGATCTCCGTGTTCCTGAAGAGATTAATAGAAAGATTATTGATCATACCTCTGATATAAATATGCCATATAGTGATATTGCGAGAGAGTATCTTTTAAAAGAGGTATCAAGCCTGAATTGATTGTAAAAACAGGTAGCCCGATGTACGAAGTCATTTCTTTTTATAAAAGAAAAATTGAATCATCTAACGTTTTAGAAAAGTTGAATCTGGTTGAATATCAATACTTTGTTGTCAGTGTTCATCGTGAAGAAAATATCGACTCTAAAATTAATATTCAAATTTTGTCCAGACATTGAACCGCCTTGGGGATATGTATAAATACCCTATCATTGTATCTACACATCCGAGAACACGTAAGAAAATTGAAGAATTAGGTTTGCAATTCCATCCACTAGTAAATCTTCAAAAACCGCTTAGTTTCAGTGATTACATAAATCTTCAGATCAATGCCAAAGCCGTATTGAGCGACAGCGGAACTATCACCGAAGAGTCATCAATTTTGAACTTTCCCGCAATCAATATCCGAGATGCACATGAGCGTCCAGAGGGCATGGAAGAAGGTGCGGTTATGTTTACTGGCATGAATAGTGATAGAGTCCTTCAAGCGTTAAGTATTCTAGAGAAGCAGTTTAGGGGGAGGTTAGAAATATTAATATTGTTAAAGATTATGTAGCCCCTAATGTATCCGAGAAAGTTGTGCGCACTATTCTTAGCTACACTGATTATATAAACCGGTTTGTTTGGAAGAAGTTTGATTAATGAGAACTCTGAGCCTTTCTAATGGCGATGGCATGATTATTTTAGGCTATTCTCATTATTGCTTAGTCGTGAATGTTTTCAAAGAATTGAATTACCGTGGAGTGCATAGGATTCATAAAGACATAAATACATTTGCAATTTATAATACTTAAATCATTTTAAAATCTATTTTGGTTTAGTTATTCCCATTCATGATTGTTGCAAATTTGGAAAAATAGTACTCTCAAGAATCTTCAAATAGCTTTAACTTTGATCTTAGCTAACGTTTACCTCTTCGCCAATCCCAGGGAGCTATGGGGTTTTCATCAGCCCACAGTCCAACCATTTTAGTTTTAGCTTTATTCTCGAGTTCATAAAGTGTCTTATTGTTGGTATATTTTTTGTATACCCAGGCCATACCTTGCCTAACTAATTCATTATTGATACTCTGATTATCAAGAAAAACGATACCAACGGTTCTTCCATACCTATCTTTGGTTTGTGTTTCTATGAGAATTTTTTTTTGAAAAACTAATTTAGCTAATATTTCTTTTGCGCTGTTACCAAATGGCTGCTTTCTCTCGGGTGCATCTATACCAGCTAACCTGATCCTTATTTTTTTATTTGAATCGGTGAGAAGAGTGAGAGTATCACCATCAGCTACCTTGATCACCTTACCTGTTACGATTTCTGCTTGCACTGAAAGACTGAATACTGCAATTAATGTAATTAGAAACAGTTTTAATTTAGTCATATAGTTGAATATTATGTTTTCATTTATATATCGATTAATCTAACTAAATGATGTAATCACTAGCAATAATCGTTAGTACTGATACAAATATTAACCAGGATCCAACACCGTATTTTCTAATGAATTCTGAAGTACCTGGTTTTTTAGCTAAACTTTCAATTTTCTTACGACCAGATATATATATGAAGCAATAACTTAGGAATAAAACTAAAAATTTAATTATTGATTCTGTGGCCATTTCAAGCTCCTAAAGAGGCTGCATTAAGCTATTTATTATAACCAATAAGATTAATGCTTATAAAGATGAATTTTATAGTAGAAATAGAGATGCGAAATAAATTTAAAGTTATCATAACTTTAGAGATATTAGTTCTATAACCCGTGATAGCAGCAAACAGAATTTCAATATCAATGCAGACTTGGTTTCTTCAATCAACCTGCGAACCTAAACAGACAAGATATGCTTAAGGTTTTTATGAGAGTGCTGTAAAAAAATATTAAATTTTAATGCCAAATCGGTGGGTTCTCAATGACATACCTCACGATGAAGTCAAAAGATACGTCATGTCTAAAATACAATAAATTTCGCAATCTCCCTCCTAAGGGGGAGGCCAATCAGATTGTTGTCTTAAAACCCAGTCGTATAATTGACATAAGCAGTGGTATTATCAGCATTGTTATATCTGAGCTGTTCGTACATTAACTTAACTTCCAATCGTTGATTCGGTGTCACGAAGAAACGTGCACCCACAGAACCTAAGAGTCGGGTTTTATCTTCTCCACCATCAGTCATACTGGCTGCGGTTAATCCTGACACACCACTAACTGATACAGATAAGTCATCGGCATCTTCATCTAAATCATGTTCAATACCTAAGCTGCCCATATAAGTCATTTTATGACTGTATTGGTAAATTTGAGGGAAAGAATCTGAAAAAAGACCTCGCAACTTAACTAACAAGCAAAGAATGTGAGTTTTCTGTTTTCTTGTGTAAAATAAACAGTGAACTGTATGCAAAAAGAACGGCAATATGGTTTTTTGTAACCATTATTAGAATCTAAATTTTGGTTTGATTGTTAAAAGAACAAGGATTAACCGAAAAGAAAAACTAAAAAATGAGTTAGAGAAATGATAATACGCATTCTATTGGGACTTATAGCAGCCACTCTAGCCTACCTTACTGGTGTAAGTGGTTATGCTTTAGAAGTTTTAAGTATTCTTATTCTAACTGGTACTCTAATCGTTTGGTCTGCAAACAGGAGAGACTAACGATAAATATAGGAATGCTTGTGACAACTGATAATCTCTAAAATAATGCATAATTTAGTTGCTGGTTATTCAGCAATAATAATCCAGCTAATCATTGATAATTCTATATGTTATTTTTGTTGATAAAATTTTTAGAAACATTCAAAACATCCACCATTCTATTGTTACAAAAGACAAGAACGCAAATTTCTATAAAGTGATAAGGGGGTAGTCGTTTGCTTACTAAGGAAACTTAGACAACAGGGTTTCCTGTTTTGATTTTCTACATACCTAAATTATTTCTATATATTTTCATTATTACTTGACTTCAATCGATTATAGTTGAAAACTAAAATAGCTATAAGCATTTCGTTTAATTTATTTTGTCTAAAAATATTTTAAAAAATATAAAAAGGTAATATGTTATGAAAGTACTACAAATAGTGTTTTATTTTTTAATTCTAGCGGCAATGCCAAGCGTTTATGCTAATCATTGTGGAACAAGTCATGACGCAGATGAAGTTCGTGCTGCTGACAAAGGTCAAAAGGATAACGAAGAACATCAAGGGCATGACAAAGAAGAGAGTGATAGTGATCATCAAGAAGATGAAGGTCACAATCATTAATTTTTGAGTGATTGGTACTTAATTCGAGAATGAAATTTAACTTATTTCCTTATTATTTAAAAATAATGTAGGTAATCTTGGCTATATGAATAAAAATTTAGCATAAATCGCTGCCTATCTATTTTGATTATTATTCTTGTTATTTGGTGAGGGTTGATACCTAAATTTTTTGGAAAAAAATAAAAAAATCTCTTTAGATATGAAAATCAATTCAATTAGTAGAAAGAATTTTTTTAGTGTGCAGTTTATGAATGTTGAATATTCAATAAAAAAAAAGATATTCGAACTAGAGGCTTTAGAAAAACTGCTGCTTGCAGAAAATGAAATTCTTTGGGACGAGGTTAATGCAATTAATAGAGACTTGGCAAGCCTCAAAAGAATTCTTGCAAAGAATATAGAAATTTCGTAATTCAATCTTTTTTTCCCAAGAGTAGATCTCTAGCTAGATTCAATTTCGTTGCCATATAGTTGTTTCCACCTCTATCAGGGTGGATCTTTTGCATGAGCTCTCTGTGTGCTTGGATAATTTGCTCATCACTAGATCCCGGCTCTAGACCAAGTATTTCCAATGCTTCAGATTCAGTGATTGCATTATTTTTTTGTGATGAAGTGTTTTTATCTTCTTTAAATCTTCGAGATCTCATCCATATTTGAATAAACGGAAGACCTCTCCACAGGAATAAAAAATGAATTTTGCTATAGGTATCAATGCTGTAACTGCAGCTATTATCCATGAAATTCGACCAGATAGAGCTAAAGCAATAGTAATTATTATTAATAAATAAAAGCTGTTCTTAAATAATCGTTTTTTTCTTTCCAGTGAATCAGTACTCTTGGTCTTTGCATAGTAAAAATAGCCTGCTATCAAGATGACGACCAATATTATAAATAAACCCATGCTCTTGGTTCCAGTTTAATAACTTATATAAAGACAATAACTTGAGTATCCTTTATTGTCGATAACTCATATTGTCTTAAAAGTTCTGTTTATAGATAGATGATATGTTGATAAAATATTATATATAATTTTTTCTATGTCTTCAGACAGTTTAAACAATCAGGAAAATTCATGTCTAAGTCTAATTTGAGCTTAGTTGTTCTCTCTGTATATCGTTTTGCAAAATTTCCAGATTTTGAATCGTTTCGCACACCACTTTATAATTTGATGGTTAGGGAGTCTGTTCTCGGTACTTTTTTGTTAGCTCCAGAGGGTATTAATGGAACAATTTCTGGTCCAAAAAAGGGTGTTGATGCAGTTATAAAATGGTTAGAGAAAGACGCTCGTTTTTCAAATTTAGAGGCTAAAAAATCTTATGTTGAAGAGCAGCCTTTTTATAGAACAAAAGTTAAATTGAAAAAAGAAATAGTAACGATGGGTGTTGAGCGTATAAATCCAAATGAACTAGTTGGAACTTATATAGATCCAGATGAGTGGAATGAGTTTATTGCTGATCCTGATGTTTTAGTTGTTGACACCAGAAATGACTATGAAGTAAAAATTGGCACATTTATTAATTCCGTGAATCTTGAAACAAAGAATTTTCGAGAATTTCCTGATAAAGCAAAGAAACATCTGAAATTAAATGATAAAAAGAAAATTGCAATGTTTTGTACGGGTGGGATTAGATGCGAAAAATCTACAGCCTACTTAAAACAACAGGGTTTTGAGAAAGTTTTTCACTTGAAAGGCGGAATTCTTAGCTATCTTGAGAAAGTCTCTGAGAGTAATTCAACATGGAGGGGCGAATGCTTTGTCTTTGATAATAGAGTTACGGTAAATCATAATTTAGAGAAGGGTTGCTATGATCAATGCCATGCATGTCGAATGCCCATAACAGATGAAGAAAAAAACTATGAGAATTACAAAAAAGGTATCAGTTGCCATCATTGTGTCGGTCAACATAGCAGTAAACAAATCAAGCGCTATAAAGATAGAGAAGAACAGATCAGCCTAGCTAAAAAAAGAGGAGAGGCGCATCTTGGCTCCTCAATAAAATCCGAAGCATCCAATCGCAGGGAAAGAAAAATAGAACTAAAAAACAAGCAACGCAATATAGATAAGCAGTAAATTTCAACATTCAAGTACTTAGTATATTAAGTTTATTAAAAATCAAAAGCTAGCCGATAACCCTTACCGGCATAGCTTGCGGCTCTACACTTAGGTCTATCGAGGGCGGCACGAAATCGGTTAGGGTAAGACCTTCAACAGCCGCTTTATACTCTTTGATAGTTGGGATGCGACCCAAGATGCTTGATAGTACAACCATTGGCGTAGAGGCCAGCAGTGACTCACCTTTCTTTTCGTCAGTATCTTCTACTACACGACCTTGGAAGAGGCGGGTAGAGGTAGCCATTACTGTGTCGCCTTTAGCAGCCTTCTCTTGGTTACCCATACATAGATTACAACCGGGACGCTCTAAATACATAATATTCTGGTACTGCGAACGAGCGGCTCCTTTAGGATCGCCATCGTCAAATTCAAAACCCGCGTATTTCTGTAAAAGTTCCCAGTCACCTTCCGCCTTCAACTCATCAACGATATTGTAAGTGGGTGGGGCAATAACCAGCGGTGCTTTGAAGTGAATCTCGCCCTGAGTTTCAAGGTTACGCAACATCTGAGCGATAATCTGCATATCGCCTTTGTGTACCATACAAGAACCGACAAAGCCTAGGTCAACGCTTTTGTTACCGCCGTAGTAAGACACTGGACGAATAGTATCGTGGGTATAGCGCTTAGAGGGATCTTCGTTGTTTACGTCGGGATCAGCAATCATTGGCTCATCGATTTGATCTAGATCAATAACTACTTCTGCGAAGTACTTAGCATTATTATCTGGAGCCAAAGCTGGATTCTTTCCCGACTGGATTTCAGCAATACGCTTATCGGCTATATCGATAAGACCCTGCAGCATCTCCACATGGTTTTCCATACCCTTGTCGATCATGATCTGAATACGACTCTTAGCAAGCTCCAACGACTTGATCAGAGTTTTATCGTCAGAGATACAGATAGAGGCTTTTGCCTTCATCTCTGCAGTCCAGTCGGTGAATGTGAACGCTTGGTCAGCTAGTAGAGTACCGATCTGTACTTCGATAACACGACCTTGGAATACATTCTCGCCGTTGAACTGCTTGAGCATCTGCGCCTGAGTAGCATGCACTACATCGCGGAAATCCATATGGTTTCTCATGTCACCTATGAAGGTAACCTTCACAGACTCAGGAATCGGCATAGCTGATTCACCGGTAGCTAGTGCGACAGCTACGGTGCCCGAATCTGCACCAAAAGCAATACCCTTAGACATACGGGTGTGGGAGTCACCACCGATGATGATGGCACGGTCATCCACAGTTATATCATTCAAAACTTTATGGATTACGTC
The DNA here is from genome assembly GCA_038143955.1 of Cellvibrionales bacterium. GTDB lineage: Bacteria > Pseudomonadota > Gammaproteobacteria > Pseudomonadales > Porticoccaceae > Porticoccus. The sequence goes on along the minus strand of JAYQMT010000005.1, from coordinate 769,936 downwards.
GGTCATAGCGTGGTAAGAACTTTTGGGATCGCGCGCAGTGATCAGCCCGAAATTGTTCATGAATGACATCAACTTTGGAATATTAGCTTTTGCTTTACTATCCCAAACAGAAGCTGTATGACAACCGGATTGATAAGCACCATCAACACTTGGCGAGATCACAGAAGCCGCCATAGCTTCAAGTTCCTGACAAGTCATAGGGCCAGTAGTATCTTGAGAGCCGACGATATTCACTTTAACGCGAACGTCAGAACCGGCATGCAGCGGGGCACTAGATGCCACGCCCAGAGCGTTCCTATTGAAGATCTTTTCAACAGCAGTAAGACCTTGACCCTTAATAGAAATTTCTTTAGATGGAGAGTAAACCAGAGCAGGTTTAATCCCTAAAGCATCAGCTGCAATGGTTTGTAGCTTTTTACCAAAGACAACAGCGTAAGAACCACCGGCCCTCATGAATTCAATCTTTTGAGGTGTGAACGCAGAAGAGACGTCTGCTAGTTCTGTGTCGCCGTTGTAGAGCTTGTGTTTTTTAGTATTGATAGTGAGTACAGTACCAGTAGCCACTGAATATGCCTCTTCCAGCACGGCATCGCCATTATCATCAAAAACGGTATTGCCCTTGACATCTGTTTTTTTAACCCAGTTTTGCAGGTCGAGACCAATGCCACCAGTAACGTCAACGGTGGTCAAAAAAATTGGAGAGATACCGTTAGTACCGGCAACAATTGGAGCGATATTGACGAATGGCACATATGGACTAGCTTGCTTACCTGCCCATAGGGCAACATTATTGACGCCAGACATGCGTGAAGAGCCCACCCCCATAGTGCCTTTCTCAGCGATCAACATCACTTTGGCATCAGGGTGTTTCTTTTGCAACCCAACGATTTCTTCCTGAGCTTCGGGAGAAATCATGCACTGGCCATGCAGCTCTCGGTCAGCACGCGAGTGTGCTTGATTACCCGGAGACAACAAGTCAGTAGAGATGTCGCCTTCGCCAGCGATATAAGTGACGATTTTAATAGTCTCTTCAATTTCAGGTAGTTTGGTGAAGAAATCGGCTTGTGAGTAACTGTTCAGGATTTCCTTGGCAAGAGCATTGCCAGCTTTAAAAGCCGAAATCAGCCGGTTAGTATCGGCTTCGTATAAAAATACCTGCGTTTTCAATACCTCAGCGGCTGGTTTGGCAACCACTGTATCATCAGATAGGGCAAGATCTAGCAGAACTTTAATAGAGGGCCCGCCTTTCATGTGAGAAAGCAGCTCGAAGGCAAATTCTAATGTGATTTCCTCAACTTTAGATTGACCCAGAATAATCTCTTTAAGTAATTGTGCTTTCACGCCAGCAGCGCCAGTTGTACCTGGTAGTGTATTGTAAATGAAGAACTTCAGGGAATCTGTGCGATGTTCATTTTTGGTATCTTTGATTTGGGTGATAATCTCTGCCAGTAAATCAGCACTGTCAATTGGCTTCGGATTTAATCCTAGATCCCTTTTACGGTTATCGATTTCATCCATATAATCTGTATATAAGCTCATTCAAATTTCTCACATATTAGTACTTTATTAAGTTTAATCTTTTATTATAATTTGTCTTCAAAGATGGATCGTTTATTTTTAGTTGTCCATTAGTTTTGAGAGACAATATTATATGGGGGCAATATTCTACTATAAAATACCCAGCAAAGTGACACTGATTTTCGATTCATTTTAAAAAAGTATTTTTTTGAGGTAATTAGCTCCACATATTTTATGATTTACAAGTTATTACCCATAAGCTACCTTAATTACATAGTGATAAGATATAAATGAATTTTTGGTTTAATTATAATTTTTTATTTTTCAATGTAGATAATCACAAAGAAAATTTGAATAAGGATACAATTTCGTGCCAGAAACTTGCGCAAAAGAAATAATAGATTTTCTACCCTGTGAAACATCAAAAAAATGGGTGTCAAAGGCGCTTAATAACCAAGAAAAATTACTAATCGATCATGCTAATTGTGAAAAGAAAGCTGCTAGCACTGCGCTGAGTTTGATATATAGGTACCCCAATAATTTTGATCTAGTTAATAAGATGTCGAAATTAGTTCGCGAAGAAATGCGACACTTTGAGCAAGTTATTCATATTATGAAAACTAGAGGTATAGAGTATTACAATATTGATGCTTCCAAATATGCTTCGGGCTTAAGAAAAAAAATTAGAACATATGAGCCAGCTCGATTGATTGATACGTTAATAGTCGGAGCCTTCATTGAGGCGAGATCTTGTGAGAGGTTTTCTAAACTAGCTCCTTATCTTGATAAAGATTTAAAGAAATTTTATTTATCTTTACTCAAATCGGAAGGTCGACATTTTGAAGATTATTTGAATCTAGCTAAAAAAATATCAGACAGTACCTTTGATGACCGTGTTAAAGTGATACGTAAACAAGAACTATTACTTATACAAAACTCGGATGACGAATTTTTCTTCCATTCTGGGTGTCCCTAGTAACTGGTGACAAGATACATTTGACTAAGATTAGTTTACGAAGAGAATATTTTTCGTACTTTTCTTAATATTCTTACCATAGTGAACTTATAATGAATCTATGCTTAAAAAATTAGTATTATATTTTGTGACTTTCTGCACTTCGGCAATGAAAATTTTTCCAGCTGAATTTTCCCATGAGCTAGGGTTAATTTCTTTGAGATTATTATGTCTGCTGGGTTTCAGAGTCACCCAGAACAATAATACTAATATAATTTTTAAAGGTATATCCTTTAAAAATAAACTAGGCCTTGCTGCAGGCTTGGATAAAAATGGTGACTATATTGATGCTTTAGCATGTTTAGGGTTTGGGTTTCTAGAACTTGGTACTGTCACACCAAGACCTCAAAAAGGAAATATCAAGCCTAGACTATTCAGAATTAGTTCCCAAGAAGCTTTAGTTAATAGCTTGGGATTTAATAATAAAGGTGTTGATTATTTAGTTGAAAGAGTTTCTATTCGCAAATCATCAATTCCGCTGGGTATAAGCATTGGTAAGAACTTTGATACTCCATTAAAAAGGGCAAAAGATGATTACTTGATTTGTCTGGAGAAAGTTTTCCCCTATGCTGACTATATAGCAATTAATATTTCTTCACCCAATACTGAAGGTCTCAGAGACCTCTTCAATAAAGAATACTTCTCTGACTTAATATCTAGCCTGAAGTTAAAACAAATTGAATTGTCAAAGACTTATATGTACGTGCCACTTTTTTTAAAAATATCCCCGAATACTGATGATAATTATTTAAAGCAGCTCGTTGATGTGATTTTAGAAGAAAATATTGATGGAATAATATGTACAAATACTTCAAATGTACATAATCATCCATCAGGAAAAGGAGGGATAAGTGGTAAACCTCTACTTGAGTTATCAACTGAAATTTTAGTGACGTTAAGGTCACTGGTTGGAAAAGATTTTCCTATAATAGCTTCTGGAGGAGTAATGAATTTGGCTGACTTCCAGAGAAAATTAGATTCTGGAGCAGATCTTGTTCAGATATACACTGGGTTAATTTACAAGGGTCCAGCTTTAATTGATAGAATTATCAATGCAGATTGATTTATCGATAAACTTCCTCAATATTTTATTTTAAAAGTTAACAGTTCGAGATTCTCTTCATTATTTATTCGAATATACCATCCATTGTTATCCCAATCACCCAGTACAATCCTTTCCCCATATTTTTGTTGATGTCTTCTGGGTCTATGGGTATGGCCATGTATCATGATATTTGCGTCATATTTTTTCATTAAACGCTCAACTTCTGGTTCTGAAACATCCATTATATTTTCTGGTTTATTAGTATTAAGCGCTATACTTTTTGAACGTAAACTTTTGGCTATCTTTTGTCTGATTGATATGGGTAAGCTGGTTAATATAAATCGTAATAAGCGACTTCTGACTATGTATCTAAATCTTTGATATTGCTTATCTTCTGTGCAAAGTATATCACCATGAAGCAAAAGTACCCTTTTATTTGGATATTTTAAAACATGGTAATCCAGTAAAAGCTTGCAACCTGTTTGTGTTACAAACCTTTTGCCATATAAAAAATCTCTATTTCCTGGCATTAAATAAACAGCTACACCGTTATCTGTGAGACTTTTGAGAGATGATATAACTTGCCGAGATAAAGGCTCTTGGTCGTCATCACCTATCCAAGCTTCAAATAGATCACCAAGTATATATAAAGACGTCGAATCAGCAGCTTCATTTCTTAAAAAATTAAAAAAAGCCTCGCATATTTCAGGATGATAAGGCGAGAGATGTAAATCTGAAATTAATAGTGAAGGCATTTCATCAAATTTTTAACAGCAACTTCATTTGTCAGCATAATCATCACTCACAGAGACACCGCTTATAGAAACGACTCCAATCGGAACGTCACTATGAGGGCCATTATTACCAGTTGGTACTGCTTTGATCTTGTTAACTACTTCCATACCCTCTATGACTCTTCCGAATACTGCATAACCCCAGCCTTGTGCATTTTTTCCAGTATGATTCAAGAAGCTATTGTCAGCAACATTAATAAAGAATTGGGAGCTAGCAGAATGTGGATCATTAGTTCTAGCCATTGCGAGGGTTCCTGTATTATTTAATAGCCCGTTATCCGCCTCATTTTGAATAGGCTCCCGAGTTTCTTTCTGTTTCATTGTCTCGTTGAATCCCCCACCCTGAATCATAAAATTACCTATGACTCTATGAAAAATAGTATCAGTATAAAAACCATCACGACAGTATTGTAAAAAGTTCGCGGAAGATAGTGGCGCATCGTCAAAATTTAATTCAATAACTATGTCACCGAAGTTAGTGTTCAATGTAATCATATAATTAATTTTCCTATTTATTTACTGCATATTATTCCGGCTATGATACTTTCTTTTGAAAGATTTTAAAGCCTTCTATGTTTTATATTTGTAGTTAAATGTCATGAATCTTTGATCCTTTCTGTTTCATCGAGGGTCGATTGCCACCACTGAATTATTCCACAGATTAAAATTAGTGTAACTCCAGTTCGTATAAAATTATCTGGCATAAAATCCCAGAAAATAATATCTATAGTTAGCGTCATTAAGATGTAAGTATATTCGAAAGGAGCGATTATTACAGGCTTGGCTAACCTAAATGCAGCTATTAAAAACATAAAGCCTATTGCTCCAGCTACTCCTGAAATCATTAAATTTATAAACTGTATTTTACTAACATAGATCCAATGATCGAGCCCCCAGAAGCTTCAAATAATTAATAAAGGAATAAATTGATAAAAATTAATTGCCCAATCTGAATCTGTTTTTGATAATTTTCTACCCCATAGAATCAACACAGTATATGCAAAAGGAAGGCTTAATAAAGATAAGTAGAGAAGACTGAAGTCAGAGATTTTTAGCTTGAGAACCAAGCAAACGCCAATAAATCCAGTAAGTGTAGCTATCCACTGGGCTACATTTGCCTTTTCTTTAAGTATAAAAGGTGATATCACAGAAATTAAAATTGGCGCGCCTGCTAGTGCCGCTGCGACTGCACTCAAAGGAAAGTTTTTGATTGCAAGATAATAACCTATACTAATTATAGCGAAAAATATCCCTCTAAGCGCATGTTGTCCAGGATTTCTAGTTTTAAGTAAGTGTATTCGTCCGGTGCCGGCTATGAAAATAAATAAACAAGCTATCGATGCAATTGTTCGAAACCATACAATTTGACCTGTAGGAACACTATCGAATAAAATTTTTAATAGGATATCCCCAACTAAAAAAAAAAAGACATAATTCTAGGTATATAATCGCTTTAGTATTTGAATTAATCATAGTCTTATCTCTCGAACTTAGCAGACTTCCATGAGAAACTTGTAAAACTCTCACTTCAATAGTTTAAAGAGTGCATTCTGAGGACTATAATTAGTACTTTTTAGTAACTCTTCTTAATCATAGAGAATCATCAATGGGACCGTCAGTATGACAGACGAAAATAAACCACTCAATTTTATTCAGCAGATAATGAGTAACGACTTGAAGGAATCAGTGGTCAACAAGATTATTACTAGATTTCCGCCAGAACCAAATGGTTACCTCCATATCGGTCATGCTAAATCTATATGTTTGAATTTTGGTTTAGCAGAGCAGTTTGAAGGTATGTGTCACTTGAGGTTTGACGATACAAATCCAGAAAAAGAAAATGAAGAATTCGTAAAGTCTATCATTGAGGATATTGAGTGGCTTGGCTTTCAATGGGATGGTGATATCAGATATGCCTCAGATTATTTCGATCAGTTTTATATTTGGGCTAAACATCTAATAATGAAAAATAAAGCTTATGTTTGTGAGTTAAGCAGTCAAGAGATGAAAGAAAGTCGTGGTACTTTAACTTTACCTGGAACAAATAGCCCCTATCGTGATCGATCCATAGATTCAAGTATAGATCTTCTTGAAAGTATGAAAACTGGTGATATTGAAGAAGGCTCCATGACTTTGAGGGCTAAAATTGATATGTCTTCACCCAACTTAAATCTTCGTGATCCAGTAATATACAGAATAAAAAGAATACCTCACCATCGGGCGGGTGACAAATGGAGTATATACCCATCTTATGATTTTGCTCATTGTCTTGAGGATGCTATTGAGGGTGTTAGTCATTCAGTTTGTACACTAGAGTTTTCATCCAACAGACCATTATATGATTGGTTTATTGATAATCTTCCAGTGCCCTCTAAACCTCGTCAATTTGAATTTGGCCGACTAAATTTAAACTATAGTGTCACTAGCAAGAGAAAACTTAAATTGCTCGTAGATGCTGGCTTTATAGATGGTTGGAGCGATCCTCGTGTGCTAACTATCTCCGGTCTACGCCGTCGCGGTATACCGCCTATTGCAATTCGTAATTTCTGTAATAGTTTAGCAGTCGCAAAAACTGATGGCTTGGTAGATCTTTCTCAATTTGAATTTTTTGTTCGTGATGAGTTGAATAAAAGTGCACCTAGAGCAATGGTGGTCATTAACCCCCTAAAAGTTGTAATTACAAATCTACCGGAAAATCATTATGAAGATCTTACAGTACCCTGTCATCCAGAATTGAACCTTGGTGACCGGATCCTTCCATTTACAAGAGAATTATTTATTGACGAAAGTGATTTTAAAAAAGAGTACAGTAAAAAGTTTAAAAAGAAGCTATCACCCGGAAAAAGAGTTAGATTACGAAATAGCTATGTAGTTGAGGCAGACAACTATCTTGAAAACAAAAAAGGTGAGATTATTCAAATTAATGTATCTCTTTTGCCTGAATCTCTCGGAGAGGACCCAGCTGACGGAGTCAAGCCCAAGGGAGTTATTCACTGGGTCTCAGCCATCAAGTGTATTGACTGTAACATTCATTTATATGGGCGTTTATTTAATGAACCAATACCGGATGCAAATGGTAGAGATTTTCTTGAGACGGTCGAACAGGAATCATTAAAAATTCTAACAAATTGTAAAGCTGAACTAAGCCTTTCTCAAGCAGAAGTTGGCAAACCTTATCAGTTTGAAAGAGAGGGTTATTTTTGTAAAGATGACCAAAATAGTGATTTAAAGAAAATTACCTTTAATCAGACTATTGCACTAAGATCAAATTGGCTAGAACATAAGGATTAGCGCTTACTAATATTATTACCCTTTGAGGCTGAATGCACTAAATTATGGCACTCCAAATTTATAATACTCTAACTCGTCAGAAAGAATTTTTTAAACCCATAGTTGAGGGTGAAATAAGCATGTATGTTTGTGGCATGACTGTTTATGATTTATGCCATATTGGGCATGCTAGGGTATTGGTTTCATTTGATGTGATAGCTAGATATCTTAGATCTCAGGACTGGAAGCTTAAATATGTTCGTAATATCACAGATATTGACGATAAAATTCTTATTAGGGCTGAAGAAAATAATGAGCCTTACGATACCTTGACTAATCGTATGATAAACGCAATGTATCAAGACCAGGCGATACTTGGAGTTCTTCCCCCAGATATGGAGCCAAGGGTTACTAGGTATATAGATGAAATTATCATTATGGTAGAAAGTTTAATTGATAAGGGATTTGCTTATGTATCAAAAAAAGGTGATGTTTATTATCGTGTCAGTAACTTTAAAAACTATGGTCGATTGAGTGGGCGTAATATCGACGATATGATTTCAACAGCACGAATCGACTCAAATCCTGATAAATTAGATCAACGTGATTTTACATTATGGAAAAAAACAGATGACCAAGATATTGGCTGGAATTCACCATGGGGTATAGGGAGGCCAGGCTGGCATATTGAATGTTCTGCAATGTCTACTTGTTGTCTTGGGCCAACTTTCGATATCCATGGAGGTGGGCCAGATCTTCCATTTCCTCATCATGAAAATGAAATTGCTCAAAGTGAAGCTGCAACAGGTAAAGAATATGCTAAATATTGGATGCATGCTGGCGCAGTAAGAGTGGATAATCAGAAGATGTCTAAATCGCTTGGAAATTTCTTTACAATAAGAGATGTATTAAAAAAGTATCACCCAGAAATCGTTAGATATTTTTTATTATCAAGCCATTACAGGACTCCTATAAATTATTCAGAAGAAAATTTGATTGAGGCGAAATCAGGCCTTGAAAGATTTTATATAACTCTTAGAAATTATCCTGATATTAAACCTCTCTCAGGCCGTAATTTAAAAAAGAGCAATTATTATAAACTCTTTGTTCAGGCTATGGATGATGACTTTAATACAAGAGAGGCTATAGCAATAATGTATGAACTAGCTCGCCATATAAATACTCTGTCTGATGATTGCAGAGATGCAGCAGTCATTTTGGTTGCTGAGTTGAAGGCTTTGGGGGGTATATTAAAAATTTTAGACTGCAATCCAGACGAATTTATGCAAGGGAGCATTATTGATAATAACTCACAAAGTTTAAATAAGTCAGAAATAGAAGCTATGATTTCCAAGAGGTCAGCTGCAAAAAATAATAATAATTTTACAGAGGCTGATGAAATAAGAGCTCAGCTATTAGCTAATGGGGTTGTATTAGAAGACACTCGTAACGGCACAACTTGGAGAAAGGAATAAACTTTTTTATTCTTCCTTTTCTATTCTTCTTTCTGCGGAATCTACTGCTTGGAAAATAAGAGTGTTAATCGTCATTGGACCCACACCTCCAGGTACAGGTGTTATTGCCGAAGCTACACCATATAAAGGTTTTAGTTCAATATCGCCAATTCCACCAGGGTGATATCCAGCATCAATTACCACTGCGCGATCTTTGATCCATTTTGCTTTTATGAATTCTGGTTTTCCGACGGCACCAACAACAATGTCCGCTTTCTTTAAAATTAAGGGCAGGTTTTTGGTTCGAGAATGACAAATAGTAACAGTTGCATTTTTGTTGAGCATCATCATTGCCATGGGTTTTCCCAAAATAGGACTCCGCCCAACAATTACTGCATGTTTTCCCTCAATATCAATTTCGTAAGCAGAGAGTAAACGCATTATTCCTTGTGGAGTTGCTGATCCATAAGCTCTTTCTCCCATTGAGATCCGACCAAAACCCAAACATGTAACACCATCTACATCTTTTGTCAGATCAATGCTATCGAAACAAGATCTCTCATCTATTTGAGGAGGCACCGGATGTTGCAAAAGTATTCCTTGGCATGAGGGATCAGAGTTTAATGATTGGATTTTCTCAAGTAGTTCTTCTGTAGTGGTATTTTCTGACATTTCTACTGCGATAGAGTCCATTCCAATGCGCTTACATGCATTTTGTTTCATTCGAACATATGTTGCTGATGCAGGATCATCACCCACAAGAATAGTTGCTAGCATCGGTATTTTTCCACTATACGCATCTTTTATATTAGCAACTCTCTGGAAGAGTTCCGCTTCAGTTTTTAAGGCAATAGCTTTTCCATCAAGTATTTGGGTCTTCATGGAGTAAATGGCTCCTAGATTAAAAAGGTTAAATAAAACGTATATTATTATATCTTCTCATTTCAGGCCTCTTCTGTGAAGTGAATACATACTGCTTTTGACTGCTTTTGATTGACTAGATCGCCTGTCGTCAGTATTATGCCCACCTTTCATTCTGAGGTTAAAAATGACATCGGGGATTAGCGCAGTCTGGTAGCGCGCCTGCTTTGGGAGCAGGATGTCGGGGGTTCAAATCCCTCATCCCCGACCATTGTTTTTTTGAAGAAAAGTTGTTGAGCGCCCTTAGCTCAGCTGGATAGAGCAACGGCCTTCTAAGCCGTAGGTCGCAGGTTCGAATCCTGCAGGGCGCGCCATCCAGCAAGAAAAACCAAATTAGTGGTGGCTGTAGCTCAGTTGGTAGAGCCCCGGATTGTGATTCCGGTGGTCGCGGGTTCGAGCCCCGTCAGCCACCCCAGTTTTTTAAAGACCTCTACTTCCATGCCCAAAAAAACCTTTTTTTGTTCAATTCAACACTATTGGTAAATATTTTCATCATTCTTTGTGTTAAATTTGAATGAAGTAAAATAACTATTGGTATTTTTATGGGCTTTTTTGTGCTTTTGGTTTTCATTTTATGTGCTTTTTATGTGCAAAATAGAGGCACTGTTCAGCACGAAAAACTGGTCCGAAAGATAAGTGATCACTCAAATTTATTTGGACCTATAAATTGCTTATTTTACTTTTTTTCTACAATAAAAAAATCTGTATATATTAATGTAAATAACTTTCCCGAATTAAAAGTTCTAGAGGATAATTGGAAGATAATAAGAGACGAGGCAGTTAAGCTAAATAATCAAACACATATAAAATCCTCAGAAGAAAAAAAGATGACCTTGGATTCAATTCATTTTTTAAAACAGGCTGGAAAAGATTTTATTTGAAATGGTATGGAGCATCCCTACACTCGGCAAATAAGCTATGTCCGAAGACTGTAGATATTATTAACTCCATTCCATCTGTTAAGGGAGCCATGTTCGCCATGTTGCCTCCGGGGGCTAGATTGGTTAAGCATAGAGATCCTTACGCTGGTTCACTTCGCTATCACTTAGGTTTGATTACTCCCAACTCTGAGGAATGCTTTATTTCTGTAGATGGTCAAAAATATTATTGGAAAGACGGTGAATCAGTAATTTTTGATGAAACTTTTATTCATTTTGCAGAGAATAAAACAGATACAAATAGAATTGTTTTATTTTTAGATATAAAAAGACCTGTTAATTTCTTTATGATTGACTGGATAAATGAAGTTTTTTCACGAATTTTTATGGCAGCAACCACCACCAAAAATATGGATGGAGACAAAATTGGTGGAATCAACCGATTGTTCCCTTATATTTTTAAGGTAAGACTGATTGGTAAAAAAATAAAAAAAACGAATAGAATTTTTTACTACATTTTACAGTACACAATTTATCTACTCTTAATTTATATTATATTCTTTTAATAAGCTCAAATTTTCTAGGGTGAATCGATGACACGAAAAGTTATTTTTAAAGGTAGTTCTTTAGAACTAACAATGGTTAATGAAAATTTTTTAGAGCTGATTTTTGATTCAAAAAAGCGTCCTATTAATGTATTTGACCAGATCACTATTGATCAACTTATGCATGCTTTATCAATTGCTGAAAGTCAATCAAACATAAATGGCCTTATATTTTCAAGCGCAAAAAGTATTTTTATAGCTGGTGCCGATATCGACGAGCTTAGCCAAATGTTCAAATCTGATATCAAGCCTCATAATAGTCGACTTGAAATATTTTTTGATAAAGCAAATACGGCATTTAATAAAATTGAGTCCCTACCTTTTCCTACAGTTGCATGCATTGGCGGCTTTGCATTAGGTGGTGGTTTTGAGTTATGTCTTGCTTGTGATTTTCGAATACTTACTAGTAAGGCCATCGTGGGTCTTCCTGAAGCTAAACTAGGAATTATACCAGGTTGGGGTGGAACAGTACGTTTACCAAGGGTCATAGGATTACATAAAGCCCTTGAGTGGATTATTACAGGCAAACATAAGACGCCTAATGAGGCATTATCGGATGGTGCAGTAGACGCTGTAATAGATTCTAGCAAGTTATTAGAAGAATCACTAAATATTTTGAAAGCTGCTTTTGATGAAAAATCAGGCTATAAACGACGTCGGGATCAAAAACAAAAACCCTTATTAATAGAAACCACTAAGATTATAGAAACTAAGGAATTTTTCAGTAAATATATTTCTTCAAAAATTGGTAGCTACTACCCAGCACCATCAGTGGCACTAGAGGTTATTTGTGGAACCATTAATGTATCGCAAGATGAGGCTCGAACAACTGAATATGAGGCCTTTCAGAAGCTCACTAAAACACCAGAGTGTAGGTCTTTAATGGGCCTTTTTATGAATGATCAGTATGTCATCTCTAAAGCAAAAAGACTTTCCAAAAATTGCTTGGTAACAGTTAGCCATGTCACAGTTCTCGGAGCAGGTATTATGGGTGGCGGTATAGCATATCAGAACGCAATAAAGGGCTTTTCTGTCTTAATGAAAGATATAAGTGATAGTTCGTTGCTAATGGGGATAAATGAGGTAAAAAAGCTACTAACTAAGAGTATTAGCATAGACAAAATATCAAATTTAGATGCTGAAAGTATACTGTCTAGAATAAAGCCTTCTATAAATTATGAGGATACCAAAAAAACAACTATCGTTATTGAGGCTATTGTTGAAAACAAAACAATGAAATCTGAGGTTTTAACTGAGATTGAAAAACAATTACCTACTAACGCAATATTAAGCTCCAATACCTCAACTATTTCAATCGATTTTCTCGCAAGTAATTTAATTCATCCCGATAGATTCTGTGGAATACATTTTTTTAATCCAGTGCATGTGATGCCACTAGTAGAAATTGTGCGAGGTAAAAGAACTTCTAACAAAACTATTGAGTTAGCGGTAGCTCATGCTATAAAGCTGGGAAAGAAACCAATCGTTGTAAACGATTGCCCAGGTTTCTTAGTAAACAGAATTCTTTTTCCAGCCATTTTTGCTTTCGATATGATGATAGTTGATGGTGCAGATTTCCAACAAATTGATAGAGCTATCGAGGATTGGGGATGGCCCATGGGCCCAGCTTATCTTGTCGATGTTATAGGACTCGATACAGCTATAAGTTGTTTTGCAACAATTATCTCAGGCTATCCAAATAGAATGAAGGATGTATATGATGTTTCACCAACTTGTATTTTATGTGAAAAAAATAGGTTTGGTCAGAAAAATAAACAAGGTTTTTATGGTTATGTAGAGGATGATAAAGGAAAACCAAAAAAATATTTCGATAAAAAGGTCCTTCAGATATTAAAGCCATATATTCAAGGAAGTGATTTGAGTGACTATAAATTTGATGCTGTTACCATACTTCATAGATTTATGATTCCAATGTGCATTGAAGCTGCTTTATGTCTAGAGGAGGGTATTGTAGATTCTCCATCGGAAATCGATATGTCAATTGTTTATGGATTAGGTTTTCCAGCCTTTCGCGGCGGTTTATTAAGATGGATGGACGAAATAGGCCTCAATAATTTCTGTAAACTAGCTGATAAATTTGCTCATCTAGGAAACTTATATAGGCCTACCTCAAAATTGCGAAAAATGGCTAGGTAGAATATAAAGTATTATAGTTTTTGATGTCGGGAATAATATTTTTGAGCTCAGGAGGTATTTTTGCTAGACACATGCGATACGGGTAATCATCAAAAGCTCATCAGCGTGTGGGAAAAAGAGAATATCTATACTTGCAAATCAAAGTTAAGCGAGGATAATTTCTTTTCTGACGATCCAAATTCTCTTAAAGAAACCGCTTATCTGGCTGTTGAATATGACTATGTTCAATACTATATGGCTGGTCAACCGATAATTAAGCTCTTAGCCATTTATTTTCGGCGCGATAACCATACATATTTTACAGTTACATCATCTAATCCGGCCTTATGCGCTAAACTTTCTACTTTACCACCCAAATTAGATTCAATAGAAAAATTCATATATAGGAATAAGCTTCCTATTCTCAATATAGATAGCCCTCTTGCCCTTAAAACAATTGATATAGAAAAACCTTGGGGGAGAGAGATTTGGTATACCGGAATTGAGAAAAGAGGCTTTTCTTCTGTCACTGACGGAGTAAACGACGCTCCGCTTCCCTGGGTTTTGTCTGTAGCACCAAGTCGTTTAGCTGCAAGCAAGGAAAAACAAATTAATCTCCTGAAAATATTAGACCCATTGCCTGATCCTGCATTTGGAGATTTATATTTTGAGCTACATAAAGAAAAACAAGAGGTCTATGTTGTGGTCGATATAAACAAAAACAGCTGGCCTCAAGAATCTGGAGGGGTTCGATATGGATTTGATGAGGCAACCATAAATACTTTTTCATCTAAGAGAGATTTTTATGATGCATATAAAAGGGCAGTTGAGAGATACTATAAGATTAGACGGACTATTGACGATCGACTTGATAATCTCCGTACAAAAGAAGGAATTTCATTAAACGAACCACTTCCATCAAGTAACATTTCAAAATGGATGACCTTAATTCCCAATGATTTATTGATGCAGGAAAAGAGTTACGCACTCATATGGACTCCTTTACAGCTACTTTACCTGTCAAAGTTGGAGACATTATAAAAATACCTCTTCTTACGCCCCATGGGCTTCTTCATGGAGTCAGAGTTGTAGAATTTCAAAATCCAGCTTACGAGCGCTTAATACTTTCTTTCAATCAAAAGACATTGACCCAAAATCACTGGGATACTGAGGAGGCCCTGAATATTATGACTGAATTAGTTGAACCGTTTCCGCAGCTTAAGGTCACTAAAAAGGATTCCGATCATATTGTTGAGGAGGTTGCAGCTTTTAAAGATTATAAGGTATTAAGACTAACCCTGACATCTAAATCTTCTTGTAAATTGTCAGCGAGCAAAGATTATAAATTATTACTAGTAATCGAAGGGAGTATTAGTTGCAACGGTACTATGGCCTTTAAAGAGTGTGGGTTATTCTTGCCTGCGGGTAAAAAAAATATAGATATAAAGAATATTAATAACAACCAGTCAATAGTCCTCCTCGCGTCACCTATCTTTAATTTAAACTAATATTTATTGCGGTCAGGATATGCTTTCTTTTTGTTGATTGGACGATGCCTCTGTGGCAGAATCAGCACCCTTATCTACAGGGCTTATTTTGTGGATTTCAATGTTAAATAATTAGCGGACGTGGTGGAATTGGTAGACACGCTAGATTTAGGTTCTAGTGCCGCGAGGTGTGAGAGTTCGAGTCTCTCCGTCCGCACCATTAATAATTAAAAATAAACTTATTGAGAGGCATCTATGCAGGTTTCTATTGAAACAACTTCTGATCTTGAGCGAAAGATGACAATTATAGTGCCAGCACATCGCATTGGTGATGAAGTGAAAAAACGTCTTGAAGAGACTGCCAAAACAGCAAAAATAGATGGTTTTCGCGTTGGCAAGGTCCCTATTAATATAATTAATCAAAGATATGGACAAGGAATAAGAAAAGAAGTTGTAAGTGAAACAGTAAGGGCATCCTTTTATGAGGCGGTAACAAAAGAAAAAGTCACTCCTGCTAGCCCTCCAGATATTGAACCAAAATTAGATAAACCAGGCGAGGATCTTGAGTATATAGCTACCTTTGAGGTTCTCCCTGAAATTGAATTATCGGACTTAACGCAGGTAAAAATCCTAAAACCGTCTGCCGAAGTAAAGGATGTCGATATCGATGATATGATACAAGGGTTGCGCAAACAGCATGCAACTTGGAACGAAGTAGATCGACCTGCAGCATACGGTGATGAGGCAACAATTGACTATACCGGCATTAAAGATGGAAAAGAATTTGATGGTGGATCAGCTGAGAACTATCCCATAGAAATTGGTGGCGGAACAGCAGTGGCGGGATTTGAGGACGGAATAATCGGAATGTCTTTGGGCGATAAAAAACTCTTCCGATTACTTTTCCTGAAAACTATCAATCTGAAGAGCTCAAGGGCGCATCAGTGGAGTTTGAAATTAAATTAAATCTGCTCAAAGAGGCCTCCTTACCTGCTCTGAATGATGAATTTTTTAAACTCTTCGGTCTTCAAGCTGGAGGAGAAAAGACTTTTCGTTCGGCGGTTTTACAGAATATGCAGCGTGATCTCAAAAATGCGCTCGAGGCTAAAACAAAAGGTCGTGTAATGCAGGAACTAGCTGCTTTGCATAGTGAAATTCAGGTTCCCCTGACAAGAATTTCTACAGAAATTTCTGGATTAAAGCAACAAATGGCACAAAAACTTGCTGGAGATGGTGGAAAAAATAATTTTGATCCTTCGTTATTACCTGACGAGATGTTTGAGGAGCAGGCAAAAAGAAGAGCTATAGTTGGATTGGTCGTAAATGAAATTGTACAATCTAATCAAATAGATGTTGATGGCGCAAAAGTAAGAGCGAAAATCCAAGAAATTGCTGCCGGATATGATCGACCAGAAGAAGTCATTAAATATCATTATGATAGCCCCGAGCTCTTAAAAAGTATCGAGGCAAATGTTCTTCAGGAGCAAGTAGTAGATTATGTATTAAATCAAGCTGAAGTTATTGATGAGTCAGTAGACTATCAGCAAGCAGTAACACCAGACCCAGATCAGATTGCCGCTAAAACTTAATTTATAGGCTATAATGTCATCCAATAAGATCAATTTAGGTAAAAATATGAAATTTGATGATTTTCCAACAAATAGTGATATTAAAAATGCAGGTGGTTTAGTCCCTATTGTCGTTGAGCAGAGTGCACGTGGAGAACGTTCTTACGATATTTACTCTCGCCTGCTAAAAGAAAGAGTAATTTTTTTAGTCGGCCCAGTTGAAGACTATATGGCCAATCTCATTGTTGCTCAACTACTTTTCCTAGAATCTGAAAATCCAGAAAAAGATATCCATCTCTATATTAATTCCCCAGGTGGTTCAGTAACAGCTGGCATGTCAATTTATGATACTATGCAATTCATTACTCCAGATGTAAGCACTATGTGTATCGGCCAAGCCTCCAGTATGGGCGCTTTTCTATTAGCAGCAGGTGCGCCTGGAAAAAGATTTTGCCTTCCAAATTCACGTAATATGATTCATCAGCCAAGTGGTGGCACTAACGGTCAAGCCTCAGATATTCATATCCATGCCCAAGAAATTTTGAAAATACGTGATAGGTTAAATCGATGCCTTGCTGACCATACTGGCCAGCCAATAGAAAAAATTGAACTAGATACTGAGCGCGATAATTTTATGAGTGCAGAAGAATCAAAAGCGTACGGACTAATTGATGAGGTTTTAGATAAGCGACCTAAATCTGAATAGAAATTTTTTTATATTCGTATTTTAGACTAAGAGATCAGTAAATATGACAGACGATACAACAGAAGTTAGCAACGAAGACACTAAATTATTGTATTGCTCCTTTTGTAATAAAAGCCAACATCAGGTCCGCAAGCTTATAGCTGGACCATCAGTATTTATTTGTGATGAATGTGTCGAACTTTGTAACGATATCATTTTGGAAGAAGTTCAAAAACTTGAATCGGATTCATCATCTTCTGATAGTTTGCCAAAGCCAAAAGAAATAAAAGACATTTTAAATCAATATGTTATTGGTCAAGATCAAGCAAAAAAAATACTAGCGGTTGCAGTTTATAATCACTACAAACGCCTGCAGCGAAGTAATTCAAGCTCTACAGAAGATGTAGAGCTTGGAAAAAGTAATATTTTACTAGTAGGCCCTACAGGGAGTGGTAAGACATTATTAGCTGAGACACTCGCTAGATTGCTTGATGTACCATTTGCTATTGCTGATGCGACGACACTAACTGAAGCTGGTTATGTGGGTGAAGACGTTGAAAATATTATTCAAAAACTTCTACAAAAATGTGATTATGACACTGATAAGGCTCAGCGCGGTATAATTTATTTAGATGAAATTGATAAAATATCACGTAAGTCAGATAATCCATCAATCACAAGAGATGTTTCTGGTGAGGGTGTTCAGCAAGCACTATTGAAGCTTATTGAGGGAACAGTAGCTTCAATACCACCTCAGGGTGGCAGAAAACATCCTCAACAAGAGTTTATTCAGGTTGATACATCAAATATTTTGTTTATTTGTGGAGGTGCTTTTTCAGGCTTAGAAAAAGTAATTAGAACTCGATCTGATAATACTGGCATTGGTTTTAATGCATCAGTAAAAGTTAAAGATAGTAACATAAGAATTGGTCAAACTTTGGCTGATTTGGAGCCCGAAGATCTTGTAAGTTATGGGCTAATTCCTGAATTTGTTGGCAGACTACCAGTCGTAGCAACCCTCGAAGAATTAGATTTAAGTGCACTTGTAAATATACTAAGTGAACCTAAAAATTCATTAATCAAACAATATACCGCAATGTTTGGTATGGAAGGAGTTGAGCTTGATATACGTCATGATGCTTCTGAGGAAATAGCCAAGAGAGCACTCGATCGTAAAATTGGAGCAAGAGGATTGCGTTCAATCCTCGAAGATATTTTATTGGATACTATGTATGAAACTCCAACTAAAAAAAATATAAAAAAAGTCGTAATAGATGGCTCTGTAGTTCGTGGAGAGTCTGAACCGTTAATGGTTTACGAGAGTACTGATCCCAAAACAGCAGTAAGTGAATAATTACCACCATTCTTTTTAAAGCTGAAATGCTATCTTTTGCTCAGTATTCTCATCATAAGCCTTGCTTTTGTTTGTTGTGCCCCAATACTAAGATTAAGCCAATATAAATTTATAACTTTTAAATGAGGTTTTTTTGATGCTGCAGCAAGATCCTTCAATTAGATTACCACTGCTTCCTTTGCGTGATGTAGTTATCTATCCTCATTCAACAACATCTTTATTTGTTGGCCGAGATAAGTCTATAGCAGCGCTAAATGAGGCTATGTCAAAAGATAAAATGATACTGGTTGTTACTCAAAAAATTGCTACAGAAGATGACCCACAAGCAAATGCACTTCATGTATATGGAACTCTATCCAATATAATACAGATGCTTAAATTACCAGATGGAACTGTAAAAGTTTTAATTGAAGGCTCAGAAAGAATCAAAATCATTGAAATTGAAGATAGTAATGGGTACTTCACAGCTTCATATGAAAAATATTCATCGCTGAAACTTCAAGATCAGGAAGCTATTACAGTAAAGCAGTTGGCATTAGATAAATTTCAACAGTATGCCAACCTAAGTAAAAAAATTCCTACTGAGACAATTAATACCATCAACACTACAAAGGATGCAGAACTTCTAGCAGATACTTTAGCTAATAATCTGCCATTATCTCTCGAGCAAAAACAAAATATGCTAGAGCTAGACGTTCTGATTGATAGATTTGAGCTTTTGTTAGTTTTAATGGAATCAGAGATCGAGTTATTTGATATAGGTCAAAAGATACGCACACGAGTAAAAAAACAGATGGAAAAAAGTCAAAAGAATACTTTTTGAATGAACAAATGAAGGCTATTCAAAAAGAACTTGGTGAGACAGACGAAGATGATGACCTTTTTCAGTTAGAACAAAAAATTATTAGTGCGGGTATGACAAAAGACGCTTTAGTTAAAGCTAAAGCAGAATTAAAAAAACTTAAAGCTATGTCACCCATGTCAGCTGAGGCTTCTGTTTTGAGAGGCTATATTGACTGGTTAGTAAGTGTTCCGTGGAGAAAACGTACAAAAGTTAGACATGATTTGAAAAGAGCAGAGCGTATTCTCAATGAGGACCATTATGGATTAAGTGATGTCAAGGAGCGTATTCTAGAGTTTTTAGCTGTTCAAAAGCGAGTCAAGACTCTTAAGGGTCCTGTTCTTTGTTTAGTTGGACCGCCCGGGGTTGGTAAAACATCTCTTGGCGAGTCAATTGCTAAAGCAACAGGAAGGAAGTATGTACGCATGTCGTTGGGAGGTGTTCGTGACGAAGCGGAAATAAGAGGGCACCGAAGGACATATATAGGATCACTTCCTGGTAAATTAGTACAAAAGTTATCGAAAGTTAAGGTAAAAAATCCACTTTTTTTACTTGATGAGATAGAAAAAATGGGTACCGATCATCGAGGTGATCCATCGTCTGCTATGTTGGAAGTTCTTGATCCAGAGCAAAATAATAAATTCAATGATCATTACTTAGAGGTAGATTACGATCTTTCTGAAGTAATGTTTATATGTACTGCAAATACCATGGATATCCCAGCTCCCCTTCTTGATAGAATGGAGATAATTAGGATCCCAGGCTATACAGAAGACGAAAAGCTCAATATTGCATCTAAGTATCTTTTGCCAAAACAACTCATAGAAAATGGTTTATTGAAAAAAGAATTATCAATTGAAGAAGAAACTATAATAAATATTATTCGGTATTACACAAAAGAGGCTGGGGTCAGAGGTCTTGAAAAGCAGCTTGCAAAACTTTGTAGAAAAATTGTTATTAAAAATACCCGCAAAGAAACACATAACACTTTTTTGGTTACATCCAATAATCTAGAAGAATTGCTTGGAGTAAAAAAATATGACTTTGGTCGAGTTGACGAAAAAAGTCAGATTGGTCAGGTTACTGGGCTAGCTTGGACCCAGATAGGTGGAGAGCTGCTTACTATAGAAACCTCCGCTGTAACCGGAAGTGGTAAGCTCGTCAAAACAGGCTCATTGGGAGATGTTATGCAGGAATCTATTCAAGCGGCTATGACCGTTGTAAGAAATCGCGCCCAATCTCTAGGTATACATCAAGACTTCCATAATAAATTAGATTTACACATACATGTACCAGAAGGTGCGACACCTAAAGATGGACCAAGTGCTGGGATAGGAATGTGTACAGTGATTGCATCAGCATTAACAGGAATACCAGTTAGAGCAAATATTGCAATGACTGGAGAGATTACTCTTAGGGGAGAGGTGCTAAAGATTGGTGGGCTTAAAGAAAAATTACTTGCTGCCCATCGTGGCGGTATAACTAAAGTTATTATTCCCCATGAAAATGAACATGAACTTATTGAGATACCTGAAAATATAAAAGCTGATATTGAAATTTTTTCTGTAAGATGGATAGACGAGGTTTTCGATACTGCTTTGCTCACAAAGCCGGTAGCACTCTCAGATGAAGAGTATAATAAAGTAACAAAAGATGACCTAAACAAGAAAATTATCCCTGAACCCCGCGCTAATACTCACTAAATTGCTTGACCGGTCAGCAGAGGGTTGGTATAAAGTTCATGTAGCACGATTAACCGCAAAAAAATAAACACTAAATCAAGGTTTGAGTGCTTTAGAAGTTAGTCCACACAAACATAATTAAAGGGGATTATTGTGAATAAATCTGAATTAGTTGATGCAATTGCCGATGGAGCAGACCTATCTAAAGCTTCAGCCGGACGTGCACTTGATGCAGCAATATCTGCAGTCACCACAGCGTTATCCAAAAAAAGATCAAGTCTCACTTGTA
Source organism: Cellvibrionales bacterium (assembly GCA_038143955.1). Lineage (GTDB taxonomy): Bacteria > Pseudomonadota > Gammaproteobacteria > Pseudomonadales > Porticoccaceae > Porticoccus. The sequence continues at coordinate 748,394 of JAYQMT010000005.1, read as the reverse complement.
GGTTTCGGTACTTTTGCAGTTAAGCATCGAGCAGCTCGTGCAGGCCGTAATCCACAGACTGGTGCAGAAATCCAGATTAAAGCAGCCTATGTGCCAAGCTTTAAAGCAGGTAAAGCTCTTAAGGATTCAGTTAACTCTTAAGAAGACCTGATAAGGCAATTAGAGTTTCAGTCTAAAGACGCATCTGCGATGCGTCTTTTTTTATAATAAATTCTATAGATTAAATAACTTTATTTATGCTTTGTATTAAAATTAGAGAAATTTATGCTTCAAGATTTCCGCGATAATCTCAGTGGTGTAACAAAAGGTGTTTTGGTTGTTATCATCACCATCCCTTTCGTATTTTTTGGTGTCGACGCATTATTTGAAACAAGGCCAACAGAAAAAGAAGTAGCTAATGTTAATGGTGATTCAATTTCTGAAATAAGTCTACAGCAGGCTATACTTGTTAGAAAACAGCAAATTAAAAGTAAAATCAAAGATATTGATGTATCACTATTAAGTGATGATATTTTAAGGCCCGTCGTTTTGTCTCGTTTAATTCGTCAAAAAGTAGAAGAGCAGACTGCTGCTAGACTAGGAATGTCTATACCTAAAAAGACAATCGACTCTTTGCTGGTTGATGTTCCTGAGTTTAGAAAAGAGGGAAAATTTAATCCCGATTTATATAATTTTGTAGTCAAACAGATGGGTTACACGCCTACATCACATTATAAAGCAATTTATTCTGATTTTTTAGCTCAACAGTTCCTTCAAGGTATAGTTTCAACAGGTTTTTCGACGCAAAAAGAACTAGAGTTAATAGCTAATGTTCTTGATCAATCTCGTGATTATCACTATTTAACCATATCGATCGATGCACAAAAAAAGAAGGTGCAAGCATCAATTGACCAAATGAAAGACTACTACGAAAAAAATAAATATAAATTTTCTACTGAAGAAGAGGTTATATTAGAGTATGTAGAGCTAAAATCCTCAGATTTATTAAAAAATGTAGAGGTTGATGCTGATCTTATTGAAGAAGGTTATCTGGATATAGTAGAAACCGCACAAGCAGATATGAGTTATAGAGCTGCTCATATACTGCTAGAAAAAAAAGATGACGGTAGCCATTTGACTGTTATGGCTTCAATACAAGAAAAAATTAATAATAACGAAGATTTTTCATCATTGGCTACTGAGTATTCTGATGATTTTTTAACCTCGAAAGAAGGAGGTGACCTTGGCTATGTCCGCATGGGCGAATTGCCGTTGGAGTTGGATTTATTATTGCAAAAGCTTTCAGTAGGAGAAGTTTCTGAAATTGTAGAAACAAAAGCTGGGATTCATCTCATGAAGTTAATTGAGATAAAGTCAGCGGAAATCCCAACTAGAAAAGTTTCTGAACCCATTCTTCGTGAACAGCTTGCCCTACAAATTGCCCAAGATTTAATGCCTGAAAAGATTGAAGAACTAAAAGAACTTGCATACAACGCAACATCTTTGGAGAGTGTTTCAAATATAATGGACTTAGATTTAAAGATATCAGACTCTTTTGATCGTTCAGGTGGTGAGGGTATAACCGGTAACGAACAAGTTATAAAAGCAGCTTTTAGTTCCTCAGTCCTTGAAGATGGGTATGTAAGTGATGTTATTGAGATATCAGACAATCATGTCTTAGTATTATTTGTTCGTGAAAGAATACCTACGAAAATTCGATCTTATGTTGAGGTAGAAGATCAAGTCAGAGAAATTGTTGAGTATGATTTAGCCGCTGAGGAAATATTGTTATATGGCACTTCACTCAAAGAGAGATTTAATGATGGAGAAAATATTGAAACTATTGCCAAATTAGAAAGTCTTCCATGGCAAGTTGAATTTAATGCAAAAATTAACGCATCTGAAGAAAACATGGATCCTAGAAAAAGTTTGCTTTTTCAATGGCATTTCCAGGCAAAAAACCTATAGCTGAGCATGTTATTATGCCAAATGGAGATTACGTGCTACTGGCTCTAACTAAAGTTACTTATGGCAACTACGAGACCCTTCGCTTGGCTGAAAAACAAGCAATATCCAGCTCTAGATCTACATCAAGTGCCAACCGAGACTATGGTGCTTATATAGCAACATTACTGAATCAAGCAGATATTGTCTCTGAGTGAATATTTTTTTGCTAAAAAATTAATTTTTTATTATCTTTTGGCATAAGTTAATTCTAGCTATGTTGTTAAATATTTTTATCATTTTTTTTGATAGCGCCAATTAATAATTTAATTAAAACTGTATATCTTCCTTAAAATTTTTTACTAGAAAAATGTATTTGATGAAAGAGTATGAGTTCTGAAAATTATGCTGCCTCTATTAATTGCTTACCGTTATATCGTCACTAAGCAAAGTAATCGTTATATTTCTTTTATTTCTATGGTTTCCTGCATTGCAATGTCTTTAGGGGTTACGATTTTGATTGTAGTACTGTCGGTAATGAACGGATTTGATCAAGAGATAAAAAAAAGAACCTTGAACGTATTACCTCATATATCTATAACTAGTGAGAAGGAGATCAGTGACTGGGAGTCATTGGGGAGTAAGCTAGTTGAGTTTCTAGGCATACTAGGCTACGGACCTTTAGTCGAGGGTTACGGTTTGATGTCTTCATCTTCCTCAAGTCAGGGTATTTTATTGCAGGGAATTTCTCCGTCGCATGAGATCAAATTTTCTGAAGTTAGTAAGTACATGATCGCTGGAAAAATCAATGATCTAGAACCTGGAAAATTTGGCGTAATAATTGGGAGTATTTTAGCTGACGCATTAAATGTAAATGTGGGAGATTCTGTAACTATCTCGTTACCCGAGTTAAATATCACCCCAATTGGAATATTTCCACGCTTCAAGCGTTTTTATATTATGGGAATCTATAGAATTGGTGCACAAGTAGATAGTGGTTTAGCGCTTATCAATTATCAAGATTCAAAAAAGTTATTTAGACTAGGTAAAAATATAAATGGTGTAAAATTGAAAGTAGCGGATCCATTCGATGTAACAAAACTAGAGTCTCATATAAAAACACTTTTACATCCTTCCTTTAAAATAAAAACGTGGGCAACCGAGATGACAGTTTTATTTAACGCAATAAAAATGGAGAAGAGGTTTGTCATTCTATTGCTCTCTATAATAATAGCTATTGCTGGATTTAATATCGTCGCTTGTCTTGTGCTTATGGTTAATAGCAAAAGGAAGGATATAGCAGTTTTAAGAACACTCGGCGCAAAAGCAAGTATGATAGCTTCTATATTTATGATTAAAGGGCTAAAAATAGGAACAGTAGGCGTCATTTTTGGCGGTATATTTGGATGCTTCCTTGCAATATACATAGGCGAGATAATAAGTTGGGTAGAGCAAATAGTTGGATCTCATGTTTTTGATCCATCTATTTTTTTCATTATTAAAATTCCATCTATGCTAGTGTGGGGCGATATATTCTTAATTTGCTCCTTGAGCCTCTTACTCAGTATAGTAGCCTCGGTTTATCCTGCATACCAGGCATCTAAGATTCAACCTGCAGAGGCGCTTCGTTATGACAGATGATAGTAAGATCATATTGCAGTGTCATCAACTGTCTAAATCTTATATAGAGATGCACACTAAAATTAATGTGTTAGATAACATTACATTGAAAATCTCTTTGGGTGAAAAGATTGCTATTACAGGCTCTTCTGGAACCGGAAAAACAACATTGCTAAATATTCTTGGAGGGTTAGACACTTTTACTGGCGGTTCTGTATCTGTAATGGGAAAAAAATGGAGTGATATGAACGAAGATCAGAAAGCTACATGGAGAAATAAATATCTTGGTTTTGTATATCAATTTCATCATCTACTCTCCGAATTCTCAGCAATTGAGAATGTGGCGATGCCCTTGTTGATTGCTGGAATGTCGGTTAGAAAAGCGACAAGCTATTCTAAAGAAATTTTATCGAAGGTAGGACTAATTGATAGGTGCGATCACCGACCATCAGCCTTATCTGGCGGAGAAAGGCAAAAGGTTGCTATAGCAAGAGCATTAGTCACTAAACCAGCTTGTGTTTTAATGGATGAGCCAACAGGTAATCTTGACTGCCTATCCACCAAGGCTATTCTTGAAATAATTTCACAGTTAAATATTGAGTTTGGGGTTGGCTTCGTTCTCGTCACGCATGATGATAATGCTGCGGCAATGATGGATCGCACCCTGTCGTTAGAAAAAGGTATTCTTAGACCTAAGAATTAATCTAATAAAAAATATGGCTATTGAATAATGCTAAAGATTTTCCCATTTTTTATAGGCTGGAGATATTTCAGGGCAGACAGTTCAACCAATTTAATATCTTTTATTTCCCTTATGGCAATCTCAGGATTAACCCTAGGTGTTGCACTTCTTATTTTGGTTATGTCAATTATGAATGGGTTTGAACGGGAATTGGAGGGAAAAATACTCGGCTCTATACCACATATACAGATAAGTAAAACTAATGGGATCGACAATCTTTCGGGATTGATTGATTTAATAGAAAAAGACAAAAATGTAGTATCTGCATTACCATTCTCTCAGATAGACGCGATGCTGACGAGTAACGGTAATGCGATGCCAGTACAAATGTTAGGCATAGATATACTAAAAAGTAATGACTTTATTGATAATTTTGTGGCTGCAGACCTCATTGAGTTAATCAGAAATGATGATAATAAATTTCTTTTAGCGAAGGGTGTTGCAAATAGGTTGTCTCTGCAAGCTGGCGATAATGTTGTGTTAATAGTGCCTCAATCTAACCATGTAGAAAATACAAAACTTACACCAAAGATCATTTCTTTTGAAATTGGTGGTGTGTTTGCTACAAAAACATCCCTTGATCAAAAGCTAGTTCTTGGCCCACTTTCAAAGGTTACAGATATAATTGGTTTATCACACCCCCAGGGTATTAGGGTTAAACTAGCTAACATCTTTCATGCAAGAGAAACAGGTTACAGATTGTTAAATAGTTTACCAGAAAATTATTATTTTTCTGACTGGATACAAACACATGGAAATCTTCATCAGGCTATAAAGATGTCAAGAAAAATGATTATCTTGCTTGTATTTTTTGTTATCGCGATTGCAGTTTTTAATGTAGTTTCAATGCTTATGATGACAGTTGTAGATAAGCATTCTGATATAGCTATTTTAAAGACTCAAGGGGCCAGAAATTCTGACATCACTATGATTTTTTTAACTCAAGGGTTTTTAATAGGCACAATAGGTTCAGTCCTCGGTGCAGCTTTGGGTATACTAGGATCTTTAAATGCCCCATTTATTATAAACAAGATAGAGTCAATTTTTGAATTTAGTCTACTTGATTCAAGCGTTTATCCAATTGACTATTTGCCATCCAGTCTGGTATGGAGCGACGTTTTTTTAGTAGTCTCTGTAGCAATAATCCTAAATTTGCTAGTTACAATCTATCCTTCTTTGAAGGCAGCTAAACTTAGTCCAGCAAATGAGTTAAAATACGATTAAGTAAAGATAGTGAATACCAGCTAATTGTTACTTCAGTCGCAGTCTCCTCTTTTTTCTTGGCGAGCCACCCAGTTTTTTTGTACTTTCCATTTCCATAATAGGTTTATAAATATATAACTTAAACCCCCACAAACTAAACCAGTTATAAAACTTCCAGTTAGAAGCGGCAACCATATTAGTTTACCTTGGGTTATAATCCAGCTCCAAGAAAACTCAAGAGTGAAATCTATAAATTCCATGCCAAGCATTAATACACCTATGCCATAAGTAAAAATAAATAAAGGTGCGATTGTTAGAGGGTTGCTTATCCAGACTAGAGCTACAGCAATAGGTAAGTTGGAACTAAAAAATAAAGCAAGAAACGCTGCAATAAGAGTTTGACCAGGTATAGGTAGGAAGGCTATAAAAATTCCTATAAAAAATGAGGTAGAAACAGAGGCCCTATTTATATGAAATAAATTTGGTCTGGAAAATATGGGCCCCATCCAACGGAGAGCAGAGCTTTTTTTAATTTTACTGTAGGCTGGTAGCCAGCGTCCTAGAATTTTTTTTGGCATACTTTACTTTTAACCTAAATAGAACATCGAGTTTGTTGAGATTATGACTATTTTTTTCTATACGCACTACCCATTAATTAATTTTTATTTATGAAGATTTTTTAGTAAGATTAATATTAATCAGCTTAAAAAACCTACATATAAAATTTTTATATTTTGATTGGGTCTTTGTCTTCTTCACTGCCCCCTTTTTTGGCATAATAATAATCTAATCTATATTCGGACTATAATTTTTTGCCTGATCCAAATAATATTTTGATGACCACAGCCTCTGTTAAGACTGTTTCTTTGAAGGATCTCTCATTTCAGCGTAATGAAAAATTTTTATTTTCAAACATAAATTTAACCTTAGAGTCAGGCGATATTCTTCAAATACTTGGTCAAAATGGATCCGGAAAAACTACATTACTCCGTTTGATCTCGACTGCATTGAAGCCATATTCAGGCGAAATAATTTGGCAGGGAAAAAATGTTAATGGTATTCGCGAGGTCTATCTTGAAGATATATTATTTCTCGGTCATCAGCCAGGTTTAAAGAGGCTACTCTCCGCTGAAGAAAATTTAGTTTGGTGGCGTAGACTTAATAAAACTAATTTGAGGAAAAATGTATATGCATTTGAAGAAGTTGGCTTATACAACTATAAGGATGAACCATGTAATTACTTGTCTGCTGGACAGTTGAAAAGAGCTGCATTAGCAAGACTTTGTGTATCAGAAGCAAAATTATGGATACTAGATGAGCCATTTACATCAATTGATAAAGACTTTTCAATTTAGCTTAAATCATTAATTGTGAGTCATTTAAGACGAGGTGGTATTGTAGTCTTGGCGACTCATCAAGATTTAAAAATTGAAAATATGAAATATTTTTCAATACCAGACTTAAGTGGAGCTAACAGTGAATAATATAGGGTTCTTAGCTATTTTACGTCGTGATCTTCTATTGGCAGTTCGTTACCGTGGTGATTTAGCTAATCCGTTGATTTTCTTTTTTGTAATTATAGCTTTAATACCTCTAGGGTTGACTCCAGATTCAAAAGAATTAAGTGAGATAGCTCCGGGCATGCTCTGGATTACAGCACTTTTAGCTTCTTTTGCTTTCTTTGGATGGGTTGTTTAAAGATGATTTCGTAGATGGAACCTTAGAGCAGATTATTATTTTACCTCAGCCCTTGTATTTTATGGTTCTAGCTAAAACCATTGTGCATTGGATTGTTACTGGACTACCGTTATCATTATTGGCCCCTGTTTTAGGCTTGATGCTGTCATTGCCAGAGACTGGATATCTACCTTTGATGTTGAGTCTTTTAATAGGCACTGCAATTTTAAGTTTAATCGGATCTATAGGCGCAGCACTGACTCTACCGCTCAGTAAAGAGGGGTCTTATTGTCTTTAATTGTTATACCTTTTTATATGCCAGTGCTTATATTTGGGTCAAATATAGTCGTACTAGCAGTAGATGGATTATCTATTGCGAGTCCACTAGCAATAATGGGAGCACTTTTAGCTTTATCGTTACTCATTTCGCCTTATGTGACTTCGTGCGCATTACGCTTTAGCATCTATGGATAGGGTCCAGATATAAAATGAAGAAATTAATTAAAAGTACACAGCAGTGGCTCCACAAGATGGCATCACCACGTTGGTTCTACCAAATTAGTGGTAGATGGCTACCCTTGCTTTCTCTTTTGACATTTGTGTCTATAATTATTGGGGTAATCTGGGGTCTAGGTTTTGCTCCTCAGGACGCTAAGCAGGGAAATAGCTTTCGCATAATATATATACATGTTCCAGCATCTTTTCTAGCTTTAGTCGGTTACTATATAATGGCGATATCTGGTGCAATTGCAATTATATGGAAAATAAAGCTCGCAGATGTAGTTATGAAGTCGGCAGCTCCAATCGGTGCTTCGCTTACTTTTATAGCTCTTTTAACAGGTGCAGTTTGGGGAAAACCTACTTGGGGCACTTACTGGATATGGGACGCACGTATTACGTCAATGTTGATATTATTTTTTTTATATCTTGGTGTAATAGTTCTACAAAAAGCTTATGCAGCACAGGGCTTATCAAACAAAGCAGCTGCTTTGTTAGCTTTGGTTGGCACTATAAATATACCTATTATTTATAAATCGGTAGATTGGTGGTATACCCTACATCAGCCTGCGACTATAAAATTTACTGAGGCTCCTTCAATGCATCCTGATATGTTTCAGCCACTATTAATAATGATTATAGGCTTCTATCTTTTTTATGTAACCGCTCTGATTGTTAGTATACGAGCTGAAATAATTTTCAGAGAACGCAATACTAGCTGGGTTAAAGAGCTTGCTTTAAATTTAAAAGATAAACGATCTATATAATGCTGATATATGTTTCGTAATAGGATTTTATTAATAGGTGATTATGATGTTTCAATTTGAGGACTTTAGTGATTTTATTTATATGGCTGGGCACGGGCAGTATGTTTGGACCGCTTACTCTGTGTCACTTATTATAATGGCTTGTATTTTTGTAATGCCCTTATTGCGAAAAAAAAATATAATCCAAAAAATTCAAAAAAAAAATTAAAAAATCATTTTTATTATGAAAAAAATAATTTGAACTTCTTCAATGATTTTCTATCAAAATTGGTTTAACAGTAATCAAGTTTTTTTCAAGAGGAACCCATGCATACCTTAAGGCGCTATCGATTGATTATGGTAATTTTTATAGTTACAACCACATCTGTTGCCGTTGGTTTAATGAGTTACGCTTTAAGAGAAAATATTAATCTTTTTTATACACCGTCAAGTGTCATCTCAGGCGATGCACCAATAAATGTAACTATTCGTGTTGGCGGCATGGTTGTCAAAGATAGCTTAATCAGGTCAAAAAAGTCTTTGCGAAGTACTTTTAGGGTGACAGACGGCAAATCAGAAGTTCATGTTCACTATGATGGAATACTTCCTGATATGTTTTCTGAAGGTGAAGGAGCAGTTGCCACCGGCGAAATTACCAGTGATTTAGTTTTTATTGCATCAAGTATTTTGGCTAAGCATGACGAAAATTATATGCCTCCAGAGGTTACTTATGCATTGGATGAGGCGGCAAAATAAAACTAAGCTCTGAATTCACAGTTTAGTATAAAACTAAAATTTACCCTAAATTAACAGTGGGGCAACGGAATTTAAAATATGGTAGCTGAATTCGGGCATTTTTCTCTAATTATTGCGTTATTTATAGCGTTGATGCAGACAATTATCCCTCAAATTGGGGCGTCTATAAAAAATCAACTTTGGATGTCATGTGCTAGACCTCTTGTGTTGGCTCAATCATTATTCATATCATTAAGTTTTATTTGTTTAGTATTCCTTTTTATTAATGATGATTATTCAGTTACATATGTAGCTGAAAACTCTAATACGCTTTTGCCTGATCGTTACAATATCAGTGCAGTCTGGGGCTCACATGAGGGCTCATTATTTTTATGGGTATTAATACTCGCTTTTTGGAGCCTTACTGTATCGATGTTTAGTGCTAGGCTTCCAATACAGCTGGTAGCTAGAGTGCTTGCTGTACTAGGATTTATCAGTGTAGGCTTTTACCTGTTCATGCTCTTTACTTCAAATCCTTTTGATAGAAGTCTTCCTTTTTTTCCTGTAGAGGGGGCTGATTTAAATCCACTACTACAGGACGTAGGCTTGATATTTCACCCTCCTATTCTTTATATGGGCTATGTTGGGCTGTCTGTCGCCTTCGCATTTTCTGTTGCTGCATTACTAAACGGTAGTATAGATTCTTCATGGGCCCGCTGGGTTAAACCTTGGACCTTGATTTCGTGGATGTTTTTAACATTAGGTATATCATTGGGAAGTTGGTGGGCATATTACGAGCTCGGCTGGGGAGGTTGGTGGTTTTGGGACCCAGTAGAGAACGCTTCCCTCATGCCATGGTTAGTTTGTGCAGCTTTAATCCACAGTCTCTCTGTTACCGAAAAACGTGGTGCATTTACGAGCTGGACATTGCTGCTTGCAATTATGGCCTTTTCTCTAAGTTTACTGGGTACTTTTCTAGTCCGATCTGGGGTTCTTACATCTGTACATGCTTTCGCAACTGATCCTGCTAGAGGTATTTTTATTCTTATTTTTCTGGTAGTTGTGATTGGGGGCTCCCTTTTATTATTCGCTTTTAGGGGCCCCATTAAAAAATCTTCATATAAGTTTTCCGGTCTATCTAAAGAATTATTTATATTAGCTAATAATCTAATTCTTATTATTATAACCGCCGTTATTCTTCTAGGAACCTTATACCCACTAATAGCAGACGTTTTGGGATGGGGTAAAATTTCAGTAGGGCCACCTTACTTTAACCTATTTTTTGTGCCCCTAACCTTGCTTCTTGGATTATTGATGCCAGTTGCGTCGATTCTTAGATGGAAAAAAACACCAAGATTAAACATACTTAAATATTTTAATGGACCTTTAATTTTATCTGCAATTATAGGAGGATCCTTACCATCAATGCACGAGTCATATGAGCCAATTGCAGGTATATCTATATTTATATCTTCGTGGATTATATTAATCACGTTGAGGGATATAGGATATAAATCTTCCACCAAAGGTTCTATCTTAGATGGTCTAAAGCGAATAAAAGTTAGCTATTGGGGGATGGTAACTGCACACATCGGTGTCGCAATATGCATTATTGGTGTTAGCTTGACGAGTGTTTATAGTGTCCAGCGCGATGTCCGTATGACGCCTGGGGAAACCATCAGCTTAGCTAATTACCAATTTGAGTTTGTTACAATAGAACCCTATGAAGGACCCAACTATATTGCAGATCAGGCTACAGTGTTGGTAACGAAAAAAAATTCTAAGATTGCTCTGCTTAAACCCCAAAAAAAGAAGATATTTCTCTAGTGGGCAAACTATGACAGAGGCATCAATAGATAGCGCAATATTTCGTGACCTATACATAGCATTAGGCGAGCCCCTCCAAGGAGATGCATGGGCTATTCGGATCTATATAAAACCTTTTGTAATGTGGATATGGATAGGAGCTCTATTTATTGCGATGGGGGCAGTGTTAGCATCACTCGATGGGCGTTTTAAAAAAAATTCAATAGGATTCATGAACAGATTGTATAAATTTAATACCGCCAAAAGCTTCATCTCTTTTGAAATTTTTTATTTATCAAATATCTCAAAAATAAATTTAATATGGTGCAATTAGTGAATAAGTTGAAATTTTTTTACCTCTCACCATTTTTACTGGAATCACTTTTTTTCTTATCGTTGCTCTGGATCGTGATCCAAACTATATGCCGTCAACATTACTTGACCGACCTGTACCAACATTTTCTTTGAGTGTTTTAGGTAATGAGAATGAATTCATAGACGAAAAAATATTTGTGGGGGAACCGTCATTGCTGAATGTATGGGCGACATGGTGCTTTTCATGCAGGATCGAACATCCCTTTTTGCACCGGCTCTCATTACAAGGTATACGAATAATAGGCTTAAATTATAAAGACAATACTTTAAAAGCTAAGAACTGGCTTGACGAAAAGAAAGATCCATACGTTCTTAGTTTGATAGATAGCAAAGGTGTATTTGCAATGGATCTCGGTGTTTTTGGAGCACCGGAGACTTATATGATTGATAGTAGAGGTATAATTAGGCATAAACATGTTGGTATCATAGATGATTTTGTGTGGAATGAATCCCTAATGCCTATATGGAAAAGTTTGAAGTAGAACTTAGTATTAAATTTCCAGGAATTATCAATCATAAATATATTATTTTTAGCTGAGTGATGGGAGAAAAAATGGCTCGTGAAGATTATGAAAAGGGTGTTAGTATTCGTCGAAAGGTCATGGGGGACAAGTTCGTTAATAAGGCAATGAGTAAAGAAAAAGATTTTAATGTGCCGGTACAAGATTACATTAACGAACACTGCTGGGGTGCAATATGGAACAGACAAACACTGCCTCTTAAAACAAGGAGTATCATTACTATAGCAGTACTAGCTGCTCTAAAAGCACCCATAGAGCTCAAGGGGCATATCCGTGGGGCAATTAATAATGGTTGCACCAAAGAAGAAATTCAAGAAATATTGCTTCATACAGCACCTTATATTGGTGCACCTGCACTTCAAGAAGCTTTTAGAGCAGCAGAATCTATGTTTGAAAGCTAGGACTAAAAAAGTTTTTGATAGTTAACAGACAAGAATTTGAGGCAATAAATAGGTGTTAAAAAATTTATACTATGTAGGCATCCTTTTATGTTTATTGGTCGATTTAAGCTCGGAAATTTCTGCTCAAGAGATTAGATATTTCAGTGCAAATGAATACCGTACCCGATATTATCAATTAGTCGATGAGCTGCGTTGTCCAAAATGCCAGAATCAGAATTTAGCAGATTCAAACTCCCTTATAGCTATTGATCTAAGAAATCAAATTTATTCTATGCTTGAAGAAGGAAGAACAGACCAAGAAATTACTGAATTTTTAGTTGATAGATACGGTGAATATGTGAGGTATGATCCACCTCTTAATTCAAAGACAATGATTTTATGGTTTGCGCCAGTATTTTTCTTCCTGCTTGGTATAATAATTATTTTATATATATACAAATCTCCCTTTCAATCAAAAGAGCAAGTGAAACTCAAGCCTAACAAAAAGAAATATTTAGATAATCTAGTTATTAGTGACTCCAATAATATTGATTCTGCTGAGACTGAAAAATGATGTGGTTAATTTTTGCTTTATTAGTCTCATTGGCTGCATTTTTTATTATCTTACCTTTATTTAAAAAGGAAATTGAAAATGAGTCTATCTCATTAAATATGGAGCAGTTGGAAAATAACTCAGTTTTTAAGGATCAAAAAATAAAGTTATCAAAAATGCTAGAGGAAGGTCTAATAGATATCACTGAATATTCAAAGCTAATATTGAAGTATGAGCGTATTTCCTTTAGAGAAGCTGACGGATATTCTGAGCCAATAACTACTATTTCAGATAATAAAGGATCCTGGATACTGCTCCTGTGTTTATTGTTGATGCCTGTATTTGTATTCAGTACGTACAACTTTCTAGGAGCGAGTGCTGATCTAAATATCTCTCATTTACTGGAAAAACGAGCTAATCTAAGCCTCAACGATTTAGAACGTGTAGAGCTTAATAAAAATCTACAGGAAAAAATTTATAATAGACTTCAAGGTAAACCTAACCATATATACTATTTAATCACGCTAGCTCAACTAAAAATTGAAAATGGAGATTTTTTAGGTGCAAAAGAATCATATCTAAAGACACTTAAGTTGAGGCCAAATGATTCAGATCTTTTATCTGAATATGCACAAGCTCTGTACTTCTCAGAAAATAGAAAATTTACAAAAGAAGTGAGATCTATAATAAATAAAACTATAAAACTTTATCCAAACAATGCAGTAGCATTAGGCCTAAATGGAATCGATTACTTTGAGCAAGGCCTCTACCAATTAGCGATAACAAGCTGGGAAAATGCATTAAAGGTAACAAAAAAAAATACACCAGAGGCTAATGCTTTAAATACAAGTATTTTACATGCTAAAAAATTTACTAATGAAAAAAACTACAGGCTTTCCGTGGAAATAGAAATTCCTGAGAAATATAGAATAAATAAAGATAATATTATTTATATATATGCACGAGAATGGGAGGGCTCCCCAAGACCTCTAGCTGCAGTTAAATTTAAGCTTTCCAACCTACCAAAAGTAGTTCTCTTGGATGATAGTATGGGTATGATGGGACCTAAGACCCTCTCTTCAGTAGAATTTTTGGAAATTATAGCAAGGATTTCTGCTTCAGGATCTGTTACTCCACTTCCAGGAGATTACCAGGGGTCGACAGGAAAATTTAATGCAAAAGAGCAAAAAAAGTAAAGATACACATCAATATTGAGTTGTAGAGAGAGTTACAGCTTGTGGCAGTAGATAAGCTAGTTTAGCATGTAATTGAATTATTATAAGAAGAGATATATGCGTTTAAAATGTATCAAAATGGCTGGTTTTAAATCATTTGTGGATATTACAACAGTTGTACTGCCTAGTAATTTGTGTGCAGTGGTTGGGCCTAATGGTTGTGGTAAGTCTAATATTATAGATGCTGTTCGATGGGTAATGGGAGAAAGCTCCGCAAAACAATTGCGGGTGAATCATTAACAGATGTTATTTTTAACGGATCTAGTAGCCGAAAGGCAGTTGGCCAGGCCTCTGTAGAGCTAATCTTTGATAACTCACAAGGTAAATTAGGTGGCGAATATGCCAGTTGGGGTGAAATTTCAATTAAACGGAAGGTAACTCGAGACGGCCAGTCGAATTACTATTTGAATGGAGATAAGTGCCGCAGGAGGGATATTACTGATATTTTTTTAGGAACTGGTTTGGGTCCTCGAAGTTATGCAATTATTGAACAAGGTATGATATCTTCTCTCATTGACGCGAAACCAGAGGAACTAAGAGTTTATATTGAAGAAGCGGCCGGCATTTCTAAATATAAAGAGCGCCGAAGAGATACTGAAAATCGCATAAAAAGAACCAAAGAAAACTTAGATAGACTTAACGATATCCGACAGGAACTTAGTAATCAAATTAGCAGACTTGAAAGACAAGCTAAAGCTGCAGAAAAATTTACTGAACTAAAAAAAGACGAAAGAAAAAATAAGGCTAAACATTTAGCTCTCAAATGGCGAGATATAGACTCTGATGCATTGGGGCTGTCAAAAACTATTGTAAATTACGAGATAAAAATTGAGAAAATCTCTGCAAATATAAGTGAGTGTAGCAGTGCCCTAGAGAAACATCGTATTAACTATGCAGAACTAGTGGATAAGTTGAATACAATTCAAGGTCAGTATTATTCTGTAGGATCTGATGTAACTAGAATTGAACAGTCAATACAATATGCTCGTGATAAGGCGAGTGAAATCAAGAAAGATTTAGAAGAAATTGAACAAAATTTTACTGAAAACGAAGAGCATTTATCCCTCGATAAAAAAACTAAAAATACCTTAGAGATTGAGTTAAAAAAATTCAACCAATGCTTGAAGAAGCTAGGTCAAAAGAGATTTCATCTGAGTTATTACTCCAGGAAGCAGAAATACAAATGAAGAACTGCCAGCTCCATTGGGATGACTTTATAAAAAATTCATCAGGCCCCGCTCAACAATTAGAAATACAACAATCAAGAATAGGTTACCTAGAGCAGCTGATAAATCGACAAGATGAAAAGATAGTTAATTTATCCAAAGAGAGTGAAAGTTTAGTTAAAGAACCATTTGAGAATGATCTAGCAGATCTAAAATTAAGAATATCAAAAATAGACTTACTTATAACCGAAAAAGAAACTAGCTTAAAAAATTCTACACATCAGATCGATAAATTGCGTCAAGTTTCAAACTTGCTAGATTCGAGTCTTAATGAGAAGCGCACTCATTTGCAGTCTCTACTAGGAAAGCAATCATCATTTGAATCACTTGAACGCTCAATTCTCAATATCGATAATAAAAAAGAGATATGGTTTAAAACTAATGAGATCGATAAGAGACATAGGTTATCTGAAAAAATTCAAGTTTCCCTGGTTGGGAAACTGCTATAGAAATAGTTTTAGGTGATTCTCTTCAGGCAGTTTATGTCGAAAGTATAAATAATCTCAAAGATAGCTTAGAGACTTCAATTGAAGACGAGTTATTTTTGTTAGAGAAGAATGACAGTGAAGTTTTCAATATAGTTGAAAATCAAACTGCATCTCTATTGGCAAAAGTAGACGGAGAGGATTTTAGTGGCTACCTCAAATCTATACTTAAGGATGTATTGGTTGAAAATGATTTGAGCTCTGCGTTCAGGTCTAGAAAACAACTAAAAAATGGCCAGTCGATAATTACAAAAGATGGAGTCTGGCTTGGAAAAGATTGGATTCGTATCACAAGTACAAAAGATGTAACTAAGGGCATATTAAAAAGAAAAAAAGAATTAGAATCACTGGAAATTGAATTAAAGAACACGCGTACGGATGTAGAAAAACTTGAAGAAAAAAAAAGTATTAACGAAAAAATCTCTTCGAGAGTTAGAGGAGCAAAGAGAGAAAATATTAAATTGTTAGCTATAAAGCAAAATGACCATGCAGAATTAAATACAAGAATGAGTAACATTGAAATACAGCTTGATAACATCACAGCTCATCGAGAAAGAATGATTTCTGACTTAAGAGAAACAAAAGATCAAAGAAAATTCGAGAAAAAGAGATTATCTGATAGCCATAAAGAATTGAACCTATCTTTAGTTGCCGTAGAAAATAACTCAAAAAAGAGAGATGAGCTATCATCTGATCGAGAAAATAAAACAATCAAACTCGATTCGGCTAGAGAGACATATAGAAAATATAAGGATCATGCTCATGAGATAGCAATAAAGGAAAGAGCAGCGAGTACAAGACTGCAATCAGTAATTGAGGGTATTCAGAGATTAGAAAATCAAAAGAGTCGCTTGAGTGACAAAAAACAACAGCTATTTGAAGCAAAAAATCGAGATGATAATCCAGAAGAAACCTTACAAAAGATCTTTCTGTTCATTTAGATCTACGGCTTAAAGTTGAAAAAGAACTCTCAGACTCTAGAAATCAAGTTGAAAATCTCGAAAACTTGATGCGTGATATTGAGCAGAAAAAGAATCTCTTGGAGACAGAGATTCAGCAAGAAAGAAGTGCACTCGAGCAAAAAAGATATCAGCCCAAGATTTTGAAACACGCAGCCAGACTATATCTGAACAAATTATCGAGTATGGATTTAATTTGACAGATCTACTACTGTTGATTCCTGATGCATTAACTTTAGATGACCTAGATCAAGCTTTAGAAAAAATATCCAATCGCATTCAACGATTAGGGCCAATTAATCTTGCAGCAATTGATGAATTTAATACTGAAATAAAAAGGAAGCAGTATCTAGACAAACAAAATGATGATCTTGAGGAGGCACTCTCTACCCTAGAAGGCGCTATACGTAAAATTGATAAAGAGACACGTGCGAGATTTAAAGAAACATATGATCTAGTTAATATTTCCTTTCAGGAACTATTTCCTAAATTATTTGGTGGAGGTAAATCTTATCTAGAGCTGACAAGTGATGATCTACTTGAAGCTGGAGTATCAATAATGGCTAGGCCTCCAGGAAAAAAAAATACAACAGTGCACTTACTCTCAGGTGGAGAAAAGGCAATGACAGCAATTGCTCTTGTATTTTCAATTTTCAAGCTTAATCCTGCACCATTTTGTATGCTAGATGAAGTAGATGCTCCGTTAGATGACTCAAATGTACTCCGTTATGCAAAAATAGTTGAGGAAATATCATCTAATGTTCAGGTTGTATATATCTCACATAATAAAAATGCTATGGAAATGGCAAATCAGCTAGTAGGTGTGACTATGCATGAGGCAGGCGTATCCAGGCTTGTAAGTGTTGATATTGATCAAGCAATTCAGCTTGCTGAGGTTAGATAGATATAAAAACAATAAAGTTTTTTTATTAAAAATATACAATTTTAATTTTAGGTAAGTTGTATTAAAGTAACTTTTAATTTTAATAAGTCATAGGCGCTAAATGATTGAAGTAGGCCCGCGAGAAATGATAATAGCATTAGGTGCTGTGGTTGCCTTAGCAACTACGTTGCAAATCATGCGTCGTATCCGAAACTCTCGTTATGAAAATATACAAATGCCAAATAAAAAAAATGATTCTGCTTCCAATGAAGATCAAGAAGTAACTGAATGGTCTGATGAGGATCGTTCTGAATTTCCTAGTGGCGGAGCACGTATTGTTACAAGAGATGGTAATAACTTAGAGACTAAAAGTAATTCTGACAATTCAATAAATATTAGTAACTCAACTTTGAATATAGATTCCACAGATCATTCAGCTTTAGAACAAGAAGAACTAAAAGTTCATCAAAAAAAATCAATGAAAGATGCAAATTCTGGTCATAAGTATTCAGCAGATAGTATCGTGGTGCTTCATCTTGAAGCGAGAGAAAATACAGTATTTTATGGAGAAAAATTATTGAATATTTTTCTTAAAAATGGATTGCGTTACGGTACCAAGAAAATCTTCCATTATCATGAAAATGCTGGCGATTCAGATGCGATTATTTTTAGCCTAGCAAATTCTATACACCCCGGAATTTTTGATTTAGATCAAATGTCAAAGTTAACTACACCGAGTATAAGCCTGTTTTTAGTCATAGAGGACCATGTGGATCCGATTGCTGCATTTAATATTTTGCTTGATTCAGCTAAAAAAATTGCTACAGAACTCGATGGTGACCTAAAAGATGACAGTCGTAGTGCTTTCACAAAGCAAACAGAGGATCATTATCGTCAGCGAATAATTGACTTCAATAGAATACAAATCCCCGGAACATAATATGACTGATAACGATAAGGTTGCAGCAGAAGCTGCACTTTTAAGGGCCCAGTTAAATAAGCATAATTATGCATACTATGTTAAAGATAATCCTTCTATTCCCGACATAGAATACGACCGACTGCTTAAAAGGCTTAATGTTATTGAGTCTGATAACCCAAAACTGAAGCAAGCAGATTCTCCTACTCAGAGAGTCGGAGGGAAGGCTTTAAGAGAGTTCAAAACTATATCCCATCATACACCTATGCTTTCATTGGATAACGCTTTCAGCAACGAAGAGCTTCTAGATTTTAACAATCGTATACTTGACCGTTTGAAGGTCACAGGCGAAATATCATATGTATGTGAGCCAAAGCTTGATGGGGTTGCAGTCAGTTTGTTATATGAAGACGGAATTTTAGTAAGTGGTGGAACTCGTGGCGACGGCAAAGATGGAGAAGATATTACAGAAAATGTAAGAACTATTTATTCCGTTCCCTTAAAATTAAAAGTAAAAAACCCCAATTTTTCTTGAGGTTAGAGGCGAGATCTATCTGCCCAAGAAAGGTTTTGAAAAAATCAATAACCAAGCTAAATTAAATGGTGGTAAAGTTTTTGTTAATCCACGAAATGCTGCAGCAGGCAGCCTGAGACAGCTAGATTCAAAAATTACTGCATCTAGACCTCTCGAGATGTCAATTTATAGCCTTGGTAAAATTCAAGGATATACCACCCCAGATACACATATGGAAACTCTTGAGTTATTAAAAGAATGGGGATTTCTTGTAAATTCAAATTCAATTTTAGTGGAAGGCATTAAGTCGTGTGCTAACTATTATCAGAAGATCCTTAATTTAAGAAATAGTCTGCCTTATGAAATTGATGGTATTGTATACAAAGTTAATGATCTTAATTATCAAGAACGTCTAGGCTCAATAGCAAAATCCCCTCGATGGGCAATTGCAAGAAAGTTTCCAGCGGAAGAGGATGTTACGCAACTAGAGGCAGTTGAGTTTCAGGTGGGTCGGACTGGGTCTATAACTCCTGTGGCAAAACTTAAAGCTATCTTTGTTGGGGGTGTGACCGTGAGTAATGCATCGCTTCATAATCAAGATGAAGTGAAAAGGCTAAATATTAGAATTGGTGATTATCTAATAGTTCGTCGAGCTGGAGATGTAATCCCTCAAATCGTAAAAATTATTGCTGAAAGACGGCCGAAAATAACAAAAGAAATAATCTTTCCTAAAAGGTGTCCAGAATGCGACTCGTCTCTAGTTCAAATAGAGGGCGAAGCAGCCATAAGATGCCCTAGCGGCTTATTTTGCTCTGCACAAATGAAGCAAGCAATAAAACATTTTGCATCAAGAAAGGCTATGGATATAGATGGACTGGGAGAAAAATTGGTTGATCAGCTCGTTAGTGAAGGCTTAATAGCTTCTATAGTTGATCTTTATCATCTAAATATTGACCAGATAAGCAATCTAGAAAGAATGGGTAAGAAATCAGCTAATAATTTATTAGATGCGCTAGAAAAATCAAAAAAAACTACACTACCGCGTTTTCTTTACTCGCTAGGTATTAGAGAAGTTGGCGATGCAACTTCACTTTCATTAGCGAGCCACTTTAAAAGTCTCGATGCAATACAAACTGCAAAATTAGAGGATCTTGAAGGGGTTCCAGATATAGGGCCTATAGTAGCGGGATTTATCAATAGCTTTTTCTCCCAACAGGAAAACTTAAAGATCATAAAAGAACTAATTAACTTCGGCATTAATTGGCCTGATCTATTAGTAGACAAAAATAGTGATTTACCTTTATCAAACCAAATATGGGTTCTTACTGGTGGAATGGAAGTGATGGGCCGTGCTGAGGCAAAGGAAAAACTTCAGCTATTAGGCGCAAGAGTTTCAGGTAGTGTCTCATCAAAAACTAATTTCGTTGTTGCCGGGACTGGCGCTGGCTCTAAGCTTAAAAAGCAAGAGAACTAGCAGTTGAAATAATAGACGAGAATTCATTGCTAAGCCTGCTTGAAGAATATGACTTGTTTTAAATTATATTGATGGTTGATTATCCTAATCTAGAAGCTGGTATTAAAAGCTAAGAGGGCTGCTACTACCGATACATTCAGTGACTCTACTCCGCCACTCATTGGAATTTTAATCTGATACGTACACAGATCACTTACGCTCTTAGACACTCCTGTAGTCTCATTTCCTAAAACATACACAACAGGAGATTCGATTTTAAATTCACTAATTGATGTTTTTCCTGCTCCTGACAAGGCGCAAGTCATAACTCCCTTATCCCTTAATCTCGGGATAGCTTCTTCTAGACTATTACATTTTATCAAAGTACTCTTGAACAATGTTCCCGCACTAGCCTTAATAACAAGTGGTGATAGCGCTGCATTACCTTTATTGGGCAATAGAATTCCATAGCAGGGGCTGGCCGTTACGGACCTTATAATCATACCTAAGTTTTGCGGGTTAGTAACTCCATCTAGCGCAATAAGGGTAAAATTATTTTTAGGCATAGAGTTCATAAAATCAGGAAACAGATGATGGTTATCGAAATATAGATCTGCCGCAATACCTTGATCTTGATTTATATTTTTAGATATTCTTGATAATGATTTTCGGGTATGACTGATTACTTCGATGCCACGCTCTTCAGCAACCTTTATGATTGTCTTGCTGAAATCTGTTATTTTTTTAGTTTGAGCTATGTGTATCTTATGAAAAATTATATCAGGATTTTTCAAGGCCTCTAGTACTGGATTTTTTCCATAAATTGTGAGAAATTTTTCATAAAAATTTTTACGGCTTAGGTACTCTTTTGGTATCGACCACAATTACTCCATGAACTTCTTAGGGTTCAAGATAGCTATGAACTTTTAATTATCTTTATGTATGACTCAATCGCTTTATCTAAACCCATTGAGATAGCATCAACTATTAATGCATGCCCAATAGAAAATTCCTTGAGGCCAGGAATAGAGCAGAACTTTGTTAGATTTAGTAAATTTAGGTCGTGTCCAGCATTAACTCCCATACCTAATTCGTTGGCAATACTCGCTGAAATAAGATATTTTTCAAATATATTATCAATATCTTCTTTACCCCATGCAGCTGCATATGGCCCTGTAAATAGCTCAATTCTATCTACTTCTAATTCTCCCGCAAGCCTAACTTGCTCTTCTTCTGGATCCATGAAGAGGCATACACGAATACCATTATATTTCAAGTTTTGTATAACTGGATACAATTTTTCGGAATTCACTTTTAAATCAAAACCATGATCTGACGTTAATTGACTTGTAGTATCAGGAACCAGTGTGCATTGATGCGGCATTACAGAATTTACAATCTCTATAAATCCTGGATAATTATTTTTTTTTGAAGCAAATGGATTACCTTCCACATTAAATTCAATTGATTTATTTGTTACTTTCTTTGTATTTGAAATTAGATTACTGAGATCATAGACATCCTTGGGTGTTATGTGTCTGAGGTCAGGTCTTGGGTGAACGGTTATACCATCCACTCCATTTTTGATGCATACATCTGCATGGGCTAGCAAGTCTGGGTAGTTTCCTTCTCGCGAATTACGAATAAGAGCAATTTTATTCAAATTAATACTTAATGATCTTTTCAAAATTATTTATCTTCTATGATTATAGCTTTAATAATTTTTATTGTTGCAGTTGGTACATCTCTCATTCCAGCTGCTCTTTGAGTTGGAAGCCGTGATATTTTCTCAGCTACACTCATGCCACGGATAACTCTTCCAAATACAGCATAGCCAGCTTTTCCTGAAGTCGCATCCAAACTACTATTGTCCACAACATTAATAAAAAACTGTGCTTTTGCGCTGTCTGGATCTGAAGTACGTGCCATCGCAATCGTATACTTTTTATTTTTTAGACCATTATGTGATTCATTAGGTATGTTTCCGCCAAAAGGGGTCATACGACTAATATCTTCATTAAAACCACCAGTTTGAATCATAAAGCCAGGGATCACTCTATGAAAAATTAATCCATCATAATATTTTTTTTCTACGTAGGTTAAAAAGTTATCAACTGTTAGAGGTGCATCATTTGGGTACAGCTCTAAAAGTATTTCCCCCATATTTGTCGTTAAAAGAACCTTTGAATTTTTAGTTACTTTTTTGATTGACTCATTAGCACTGGTATCTTTATATTCATAACTGAAGGATAGTTGCGCAAAAACCATAAAAAAAGAGTGAATAGTAGCTTTTTGTACATAAAATATTACCTTTCATCGTTAAGTTTAAGAATTAGATGTTTTCGATTATCTCCATTCATCATATTTATTTTTTCGGGTAAAAGATGATAAAAATGATGTCAAAAGTGAGCCCATGACAACTGCGAGCGCCCCATATAAAAACCATGTATTCCTTTGGCTTTTAGACAGCCGATCATTTTGACCCCTTAAAATATCATTTTCACTTTCCAGAATAGAGTTCTTTCGAGTTAAAACTTTATTTTGTTCTTCAATTGAAACCTCACTCCTCAGTAGGGGTTCTTCTGATGTTACATAAGGAACAAAAATCATCACCATGATTAAAGTAGCTGAACTTAGAAATCTCAGTAAATATCTGTTGTAAAATGGATTTTTTTTCATGGTAATACCTTTTTGAATGGCTTAACAGTGACCTTAGAATATACACCCTCCTTAACATATGGGTCATCTGCTGCCCATATATTTGCAGAATTCAAAGAATCAAATTCTGCAATTATTAGGCTGCCAGTAAAGCCACAATCACCAGGGTTTTCGTTATCAATAGCTGGATGAGGCCCTGCAACCAAAAGCCTTCCATGATTCTTTAATTCTTCTAGTCTGGCTAGGTGAGAAGGCCTAGCTGCCAACCTTTTTTTTAAACTGAGGGGTTTATCTTCACTGCTTATGGTATACCACATCTCTTTACCTTTCCTAAGTTGCATCTTTATTTTTAATTATCTCTTCAAGTCTAAGACCAGTTAGTTTTTTTATACCTCTAAACAAATAAATCAAAGCTCCCATCAGAACCAACATTGCTGGAACTGCAATGACAGGGAAACTTAAAGCAGTCATTTTACCCAATTGTTCGTTAAACTCTATAGTACCTGGCTGACTGGTTATTATTGTTACAGCTAAAACATAGTTAAGTAATGACGAAACAAAAAAAGATAAAGCTACTATCCATGAAGAATTTGCTAGATAAACTTCGAGTTTTTCTTTATTTCCATTAATTTCAACTATGTTAGATATCTTTGATACTTGCATAATTTTTTCATTGAATAAAAATGTTTTAACTAAAGGAAATTTTGTTTTTAATGAAAAAAGAGTCGCTAATCCAAGGACTGCTGGTATTGTAGCCTCTTTTATTGCTATGTAAATTGGGTTAAGTTCGAGCAAACTGATGCTCCCCGTCAATATAATACTAGCCACTCCTATTGTGGAAAAAATGTTTACTTTCTTTATTTTTACAAAATCTTTCAGACCGAAGAGGACCGGAAAAGCCAGAGCTGTAATTATAGCGAACCTTATTCCAAGATAATTATCATCGCTCAGATTAATTAAAATGAGAGTAGGTATTATTATATTGCAAGCAATATTCAGTAAGAGATTATCGTTTGTAGCGTTATTTTTTGGCATTTTATTATTTTGTAGGTAAAATTTACAAATTAGTAACATATTTAAAATTTCTATTATTATTGTAAGTCATCATCACTGACTTATCGAGCATGAAGTGTCAATCCATTTGAATGGAAGCTGTATAAATGCAGATTTTATTTACGTATAGAAAAAAATAAATTATCTCTTTGGGATCCATGATGAGTCAATTTTTTTCAATTCATTCTAAAAACCCTCAATCTAGATTAATAGATCAATCTATAAAAATTATTAAAAAAAGTGGGTTGTTTATTTTCCCTACAGATTCATCGTATGCTCTTGGTTGTAAGCTTGGCGAAAAAAAAACGGTAGATAGAATTCGAATCATAAGAGAGCTGGATAAAGAGCATAATTTCACATTAATGTGTCAAGATCTCTCAGAACTTTCAGTATATGCTAAAGTTAATAATCAATCATATCGCTTAATTAAAGCTAATACTCCAGGGCCTTTCACGTTTATACTGAAAGGAACAGCAGAAGTTCCCAGAAGGTTGTTGCATCAAAAACGAAAAACAATTGGTCTTAGGGTGCCTGGGAGTCCGATCATATCAGCTATACTTAAGACACTGGGTGAGCCAATTATGAGTGTAAGTCTGCTTATGCCAGGAGATAGTTATCCTCTAGCCGATCCCCGTGAGATACGTATTAAATTAGAGCATGCCGTTGATCTGATTATAGATGGTGGAAACTGCAGTGAGGGCCTAACTACTATAGTAGATTTAAGTAGCTCTTATCCTGAAATAATTAGACAAGGAATTGGTGATTTAAGAGCTTGATAGTTTGTACTTTATTAATGAGTATATTAGAAAGCTATATGTTTAATCAGTTGCTAGCTGAATAAATTAATCGCAGTATAATGTGTTAATCTTTAATTTAATAAAAATTATGTCAAAAGAAGAAGAGTCTGGATATCTCCATAGTAATGCCCCGAAAGAATTGGAAGATAATAAAAGATCTTCTAGAGTTCTTGTGGGTTCGTCAGTTACCGAAACACCAAAAGACTTATATATACCACCAAATGCATTAGAGATTTTTCTAGAGGCATTTGAGGGCCCTCTTGACCTACTCCTGTATATGATAAAGCGTCAAAATCTTAATATATTGGAAATAAATGTAGCTGAAATTACACATCAATACATGAGCTATATAAACTTAATGGAAGCAATGCAGCTTGAGTTAGTTTCAGAATATCTATTGATGGCAGCAATGCTCGCTGAAATTAAGTCAAGAATGCTTCTACCAAAAGAAAAAGAAATTGAAGAAGATGATCCTCGGGCTTCATTAATTCTTCGCTTACAAGAATATGAGCGTTTTAAGAGGGCAGCAGAAGATATAGATCATCTACCAAGGCTTGAGAGAGATAATTTTATAGCTACAGCTGAAGACCCAGACATGAAAATAATAAAAAAATATCCTGAAGTAGCTATCCAAGAAATTCTATTTGCTATGTCGAGGGTTCTACAGAGAATTGATATGCATGAGCACCATAAAATTAAGCTTGATATGATTTCTACTCGAGAGAGGATGTCTAGAATCTTGAGTTCCTTGAGTAGCGAAAACTTCATACCCTTTAATAACTTATTCGATTTGAATGAGGGAAGAGCAGGGGTAATAGGTACTTTTTTAGCTCTTATGGAACTAATAAGAGAGTCAATGGTAGAAATAGTGCAAAGCGAATCATATGCACCAATACATATTAAGTGTCACCGTTAAAATTTTTTATTAGGAATTAAAATGCATCACACAGAACTTACAAAAATCATCGAGGGTTTACTGCTTGCTGCACAACGATCTTTGGATATAAATCAAATAGAAAGTATTTTTGATAATGAATACGTTCCACTTGACGAGATAAATACTGCATCAGAAAATCTATCTTTACAAGCACAAAAACCGTCTAGAAAAGATATCTATTCTGCTATTGAAAGTATCAAGCTTGACTGTGAGAACCGCAGTTTTGAACTAAAGGAAACTGCAAGCGGTTATCGTTTGCAGATCAGAGATGAGCTCTCTTTTTGGATAAGTCGCTTATGGGAAGAAAAACCTAAAAAGTACTCTAGGGCTTTTTTGGAAACACTATCATTAATTGCTTATAAACAACCAGTTACAAGAGGGGAGATAGAAGAAATAAGAGGTGTATCAGTTAATTCTGATACTATTAGAGCCTTAATGGAGCGTGATTGGATAAAAATAGTTGGAAACAAAGATGTTCCGGGTCGACCAGCTCTATACTCTACGACAAAAATTTCCTGAGCTACTTTAATCTTAGAGACCTTAAAGAGCTTCCTGTTCTTGAGGATATAAAGGATATTGCTCAAATTAAACCAGAATTAGCCCTTGGCAATATAGCTGAAACTAGCGAGATCAAGCCTAACGAACTTAGTCAGAATAACTAGGTTGATGATCATAAGAGTAATAAGTAATGGTTTCTGAAAAACTTCAAAAAATATTAGCAAGGGCAGGTTGTGGTTCGCGTCGAGAGATCGAGCGTTGGATTAGAGAGGAGCGCATAACAGTTAATGGAAAAACAGCTATTATTGGCGATCGTGCTTCAATGGAAGATGCTATTCAGGTCGATAGTAAAAATATTTATGTGTCAGAAAATCAGAGAGTTCGAGTGCTTGTCTATAACAAGCCGGAAGGAGAAGTTTGCACAAAATCTGACCCTGAAAAGCGTAAGACTGTATTTGATTCTTTGCCAATCATTAAAGGGGAAAGATGGATAGCTGTAGGGCGTTTGGATATAAGTACTACAGGATTGCTATTGTTTACCAATAATGGAGATTTAGCAAATAAGCTTATGCATCCTTCTTCAAAAATTGACCGAGAGTATTTAGCAAGAGTCCATGGAGCAGTTGATGAAGGAATGTTGCAACGACTCCAAGAAGGGGTGCTGTTGGACGATAGTATAGCAAAATTTAGCGATATAGTTGTTGGAAAAAAAATCGGTACAAATGGTTGGTATACCGTTGCTCTTACTGAAGGGCGTAATAGAGAAGTAAGAAGATTATGGGAGTCACAAGGTTTGCAGGTAAATAGACTTAAGCGCGTCCGTTTTGGACCTATTTTTTTGCCATCTTACATACGTAAAGGTCAATGGATAGAACTTGATGAAACTTCATTAAATGACCTGTTGGCCACGATAAGTATGATCATCCCAAGAAAAACAAGAGTATGTCTTTAGAAGAAAAAAAGAAGAGAGAGAAACACATAAAAAGACTCCGATCTGGGAGGTAACCCGGAATATTACTGTGCATCAATCGATTGCCCAGAAATAGATATACTCTCATCACCTATCAAATATAAATATGAGGACATAATTTCCTCAGGCTTTTTTATCGTATTTGGGTTTTCTGCAGGGAATGCACAAGCACGCATACGTGTTCTTGAAGCACCAGGATTGATACAATTCACTCTGACATTGCAGGTTCCTTCCAGTTCATTTGAAAGCACTTGTGATAGCCCTTCAATTGCAAACTTAGATACAGCATATGCACCCCAGTAGGCTTTTCCAACGCGGCCAACACTAGACGAGGTAAATATTATAGACGCATTTTTTGAATTTTTTAGAAGAGGGAGCAGCGCTTTCGTAAGCATAAATTGTGAGGAAACATTAACTCGCATAACAGCCTCCCATGATTTAGCAGCATAGTTCTCTATTGGGGTTCTCTCACCAAGTAATGCTGCACTATGTAAAAGGCCATCAATACTACCGAAAACTTCAGCAATTCCATCATGAAGCTCAGAATAGTTTTTTCAGATGCTTTTTCGAAACAAATGGGATATATACCCGGAGTTGGTCCACCATCCGCCTCAATTTCATCGTACACCTTTTCAAGCTTTGGTACTGAGCGCCCAATTAATATTATCGTTGCACCGTATGATGCGAAAGTTTTTGCCGCAACGGCACCGATTCCGTCACTAGCACCTGTGACGGCTATAACTTTTTCTTGTAAATAGCCTTTAGGGGCTTTAAATATTCTTTGTTTCATTAATAATAAACTCAATTGATTAGCGTAACTCTAATATAGCCTTATTAGTTCATCTTAGGGAAATATTAATTTTAGTAAATCCTCTGGCTGGTTAGCTATAAAATTTGCATGCCATTTAGAAGCATCGTCATATTTTTCAATATATCCGTAGGCAGCAGCAATCGTGACTGCTCCTGCGTTTGCTCCAGCTTGGATATCTCGGATATGATCTCCGATGTATACAGTATTTTCTGGTTTAATGCCAAGCTTATTGCAAGCTAAGATAATTGGTTCTGGATTTGGCTTTGTGAGCTTTACATGATCTGGACATACAACTACCTTGGGGTATGAGGCTAAATCTAGTTGTTTAAGTATAGAATTAGTATAAATTTCTGGTTTATTGGTAACTATACCCCATGGAATATCATGAGCATCTAATTCCTTTAGAAGCTCAACTAATCCTCTGAAAGGGAGCGTCTGGTCTGCAAGGTGATGGCTATAAAGATCCAGAAGTTCATACCTTGTTTTTTCGTATTGAGGATTGCTTGAGTTCATAGCGAATAATTTAGAGATTATTCCCGCTGAGCCATCTGAGATTAATCTTCGTATATCTTGCTCTGTTACTTGAGGAAGTTTTTTTTGTCTTAAAAGTATATTTGTAGCCGTAGTAAAATCGGGAGCTGTATCTAATAAAGTACCATCTAGGTCAAATAATACTGCTTCAAATCTTGCTTTCATCATCTCTGTATTTTGATCTCAGGTTTTGCTTATATAATTTAGAGTTGCTTCACAGTATGGATCATGTAATTAACATCAACATCATTGTTGTTTAATCGGTAACTTTTCATGAAAGGATTATACGTAAGCCCCGTAATTTCTCTTTGCTCTAGACCGCTATCTCTTGTCCATTTATTTATCTCGCTAGGTCGAATAAATTTAGTGTAATCGTGAGTCCCTTTGTCTAAAAGATTTAGTATATATTCGGCACCAACAATTGCGAACAGGTAAGCCTTAATATTTCTGTTTATAGTTGAGAAATAAATATGTCCACCTGGCTTTACTAGTTTCGCGCAAGCCTTAACAACTGACTTTGGATCAGGTACATGTTCCAGCATTTCTAAGCAAGTAATTATATCGTATTGCTCTACTTCTTCTTCCGCAAGACTCTCCACAGTACATTTCTGATAATTAATTTTTATGCCTGTCTCTAGACTATGAAGTTTTGCTACTGCAAGAGGAGCGTCCCCCATATCTATTCCGGTAACATTAGCACCTCTTTGCGCCATAGATTCTGAGAGTATTCCCCCACCGCAACCAACATCTAAAATTTTATTATTCGCAACAGGCGACCGGCTATCGATCCAGTTTACTCGTAATGGATTGATGTCATGTAGGGGTTTAAACTTACTTTCTTTATCCCACCATCGACTCGCAAGTGCTTCAAATTTTCGTATCTCACCCTTATCTATATTTGGGTTGCTCATTGATGAATTTCCATGGTAGCTTGTCAGTAGTAATTTAATTGATATTATACGCTTTAAGAATAGATCATTAAACAAGGATTTTCCGCAGCAAAAAATAAATATTCTATGTTATAGTTACACGATTATTTTTGTAGTTTTTTACTCACTGCCAGATAAGGAAAACTTGTATCATGAGCGAACCAATAAAAGAGTCTTTATCTGTAAATATTGTAGATGAACTTCAAAAATCTTATCTTGATTACGCTATGAGTGTAATTGTTGGAAGAGCCCTCCCAGATGTTCGAGACGGACTAAAACCAGTACATAGAAGAGTTCTTTTCGCAATGAATGTCCTGAACAACGATTGGAATAAGTCATATAAGAAATCAGCAAGAGTTGTTGGTGACGTGATTGGTAAATATCACCCACATGGTGATTCTGCTGTCTACGATACAATTGTTCGTATGGCTCAAGATTTCTCTCTTCGATATATGCTTGTCGATGGACAAGGAAACTTTGGTTCAGTAGACGGAGATTCAGCAGCTGCAATGCGTTACACAGAGATTAGAATGGCAAAAATATCCCATTCTTTACTCGCAGATCTTGATAAAGAGACAGTAGATTATGTAGAAAACTATGATGGAAATGAGCTCATACCAATTGTCCTACCTACCCGTATACCAAATTTACTAGTAAATGGTTCATCTGGAATCGCAGTTGGTATGGCTACAAATATACCCCCGCATAATCTTAAAGAAGTAATAGGTGGTTGTCTTGCATACATAGACAATACAGATATAACGATAGATGAGCTTATGGAGCATATACCTGGACCAGATTTTCCAACTGCGGCTATAATTAATGGTAAGGCCGGAATAGTAGAAGCCTATCGTACTGGACGCGGTCGCATTGTCATTCGAGCTAAAGCTTGTATTGAAGCTAATGAAAAGACAGGTCGAGAAACTATAATTATTACAGAACTCCCTTATCAGTTGAATAAAGCTCGACTTATAGAGCGCATAGCTGAATTAGTAAAAGAAAAGAAAGTTGAGGGTATTTCAGAGCTTCGCGATGAATCAGATAAAGATGGTTTAAGAGTTGTCATTGAGGTTAAGCGTGGAGAGGTTGGAGAGGTTGTTTTAAATAATCTATATGCACAAACACAACTTCAAAATGGATTTAGCTTTAATGTTGTTGCTTTAGTGGATGGCCAGCCTCAAACACTAAATCTTAAAGAAATGATTCATCATTTTGTGCGACATCGGCGCGAGGTAGTAACTCGACGAACCGTTTATCTTTTGAGAAAAGCACGTGATCGAGTTCATATTCTCGAGGGGTTGGCAGTTGCAATAGCTAATATAGATGAGATTATTGAATTAATTAAATCATCATCCACACCGATAATAGCTAAAGATAGACTAGTTGCAACAGGTTGGGATGCGTCTGTCTCTTCTGATCTTATGGAAAAAGCAGGAGCAGCGAGTCGGCCAGAAGATCTAGATCCAAACTGTGGCATAAAACAAGGTAAATATTATTTATCCCTATCTCAAGCTAAAGCGATTCTTGAACTCAAACTTCATCGCTTAACAGGAATGGAGCATGATAAGTTGCTTTCTGAATATGGAGAAAAGTTAGATGAAATCATTAAATATTTGGAAATTTTAGATAACTCAAAAGTCCTCATGCAGCTTATTAAAGAAGAACTACAAATCGTAAGCGATGAATTTGGCGATGATAGACGAACTGTGATTACAGAGTCACAGCATGATTTAACAGTAGAAGATTTAATTTCAGAAGAAGATAGAGTAGTAACAATATCCCACAGTGGTTATGCAAAAACACAGCCACTAAGCGATTATCAGTCACAGCATCGTGGAGGTACTGGTAAATCGGCAACGGCTGTAAAGGATGACGATTTTGTAGAACATCTTTTGATTGCTAGCACTCATAGTACAATCTTATGCTTCACAAATGTAGGCAAAGTCTACTGGTTAAAGGTATACCAAATACCTGTAGCAGGAAGAAATTCTAAAGGTAGACCCATGATAAACCTGTTGCCTCTAGACGAGAATGAGCGCATAAACAGTATTTTACCGGTTTCAGAGTATGACAAGAATAAGTACATAATTATGGCTACCGCTAATGGAACTGTAAAAAAGACATCTCTAGATCAATATTCTAGACCGCGAAGTGTTGGCTTAAGAGCAGTTGACTTAGTTGAAGGCGATTACCTCGTTGGTAGTGCCGTAACTGATGGAAATAGTGATGTGATGCTTTTCAGTAGTGAAGGAAAAGCTGTAAGATTTTCTGAATCAGATGTTAGGTCTGTAGGAAGAGTTTCTAAAGGAGTGCGCGGTATGCGTTTGCCCGCTGAACATAAAGTATTATCTATGATTATTCCTGCAGATAATGGTTACGCGTTGACTGTTTCAGCTAGCGGGTACGGTAAGAGGACCAACTTGACTGAATTTCCTACAAAAGGTCGAGGTGGCAAAGGAATGATTGCAATGCAAGCAAGTAGAAGGAATGGTCCTTTAGTTGGGGTAGTACAATTATTCGATAGGGATGAAATTATGTTGATCTCAGATCAGGGAACGATGGTGCGTACTAGGTGCGATGAAATCTCTGTATTAGGACGAAACACACAAGGAGTTAGAGTTATAAGACTTAGAGATCAAGAGATAATGGTCGGTTTGGCTCGAGTAGAAGAGCAGGACTATGTTGATGGTTTTGAGTCTGAAGACTAGAAGAATAAAACTTACTATCTAAGTATGAAGGCAGCAAATATGTCAGATGAAGATAAGCTTCTTAAGCTAAGAAACTCAATAGATGCATTGGATAACCAGTTATTAAACCTTATTAATAAACGTGCAAGCTATGCTCAAAAGGTTGCAATAGTTAAAGAAGAGCTTGGAGACGAGATATACTTTAAGCCTGAGCGTGAGGCAAAAGTTTTACGAAGTGTCATGGAAAGAAACAACGGTCCTCTCAAAAATGAAGAAATAGCAAGATTATTTCGTGAAATCATGTCTGCATGCTTGGCTCTAGAGAAACCCATAAAAGTTGTTTTCTTGGGGCCAGAGGGTACTTTTACACAACAAGCAGCAATTAAGCATTTTGGTCATTCTGCGATCACTAAATCAATGAACGCAATAGATGAGATTTTCAGAGAAGTGGATGCTGGATCAGCAAACTATGGAGTAGTTCCCGTTGAAAACTCTACCGAGGGAGTTATCAACCATACCCTAGATGCTTTTTTAGCATCTTCTCTAAAAATTTGTGGTGAAGTTGAGCTACGTATTCATCATAATTTACTTGTTGGTCAGAACACATATAAAGACAAAATCACAAGAGTTTACTCCCATGCGCAGTCTCTTGCGCAGTGTCGTCAGTGGCTTGATGCAAATTATCCTAGTGCAGAAAGGGTTGCAGTTAGTAGTAATGCAGATGCAGCCAAAAGAATAAATGGTGAGTGGAATTCTGCCGCTATTGCAGGGGATATAGCAGCCGACCTCTATAACCTAGAAAAAATCTCAGAAAAGATTGAAGATCGACCAGATAATTCAACCCGTTTCTTGATTGTTGGAAGAGAAGATGTTTTATCAAGCGGGGATGATAAGACGTCTATAATTGTTGCCTCTAAAAATCAGCCTGGAGCTTTATATAAACTCTTAGCGCCATTTTATAAAGAAGGAATAGATCTTACTCGTGTTGAAACCCGTCCTTCACGAGAAGGAAAGTGGACATATGTTTTTTTTATTGATTTTAGAGGCCACAAAGATGATCCAGGTATAGTAAAAGTCTTATCTGAGTTAAGCCAGAATACCACTGATTTACGGGTGCTTGGATCTTACCCGAAAGCAGTTCTATAGCGAGCAGATATATTTAACTTATGATGACTAATTTTAAAGACTTAGCTTTACCAGGAATACGTGATCTTCTGCCATATAAAGGTGGAAAACCTATCGAGGAAGTTGAGCGCGAGTTTGATGTTTTAAAAGCAATTAAACTTTGTAGTAATGAAAATCCAGTTGGCCTGAGCCCCTTAGCTAAGTTAGCAATAATTAACGCCTTAGATTCTAGCAATCGCTACCCTGACGGCAATGGATACTATTTAAAGAAAAAACTAGCAGAAAAATTATCGGTAAATATAAATCAAATTACACTTGGTAATGGATCAAATGATTTACTTGAATTGATTGCAAAATCTTTTTTAGGGCCGTGCCACAGTGCAATATATTCTCAACATGCATTCTTAGTTTATAAAATTGTTGTAACTGCACAGGCAGCAAAATCAATCGTTGTAGATGCAGAGAACTGGAGTCATAATCTTCCTAAAATGCTTGACTCAATTCAAGATAATACCCGATTAGTATTTATAGCAAACCCTAACAATCCAACAGGAACCTTTACTAAGTTAAATGAAATATATAATTTCATGGAAAGTATTCCAAAAAATATCTTAGTCGTAATAGACGAAGCATATTTCGAGTACGTCTATTCTGATGGCTATGGATCAGCATTAAGCTTAATTGCTCAATTTCCTAATATCATTGTTACAAGATCTTTCTCAAAGGCTTATGGTTTAGCGGCTCTTAGAGTCGGATATTCTGTTTCACACCCCGATATTGCAGAATTATTAAACCGCGTTCGACAGCCGTTTAATGTTAATAGCCTAGCTTTAGTGTCAGCTACAGCAATCCTCGATGATGAAAAATTTTTGAAAAAAACTGTTGAAATTAATAATAGCGGTTATAAACAATTAACAGATGGTTTCAGACAATTAAAATTAGCATTTATTCCTTCTGTAGGTAATTTTGTAACGTTAGAAATACCCGGAAATGCTGCATTTATCCATAAAAGACTTCTTCAAAAAGGGATAATAACTCGTATGATTGATGTTTATGATATGCCTAATCACTTACGAATTTCGATTGGTTCACACAAAGATAATACTACCCTTCTTGATAACCTAGGAGAACTTCTTGTGTCTAGGGAGAAAAAACAATGACAAAAAAATTAGATCGTTTAGTTATGATTGGCTTAGGTTTGATTGGAGGAAGTTTAGCAAAAGCCGTAAAAGAGCGTAAACTTTGTAATCGGCTTGTAGGCTGTTCTAGAAGTCATGAGACATTGGTTGAGGCACTTAAATTAGGCATTGTAGACGAGACTATCAGAGATATAAATGAGCTTCCGGCTGATTTAGGTGCAAATGATTTAGTTGTCATAGCAGTGCCAACACTTTCGGTTAAAGGCATAATCATCAAGCTTCATAAACTACTTGATCGTTCAGTAACAATTACAGATGTATCAAGTGTAAAAGAATCGATAGTTAAATGCGTGCTTGATATATATGGATTTAATCCACCACAATTCGTTCCTGGCCATCCCATAGCTGGCTCAGAAAAAAGCGGCATCAACTCAATTAATTCTCTTTTATTTGAAGACCATCAGGTGATTTTAACTCCACTAAACGAAACAAGTGCGAGTCATGTTAAAAAGGTTTCATCAATTTGGACAGGTGTTGGAGCTACAGTCAGTGAAATGTCGATCACTGATCACGATGAAATTTTAGCTGCTACTAGTCATTTGCCGCACATGCTTGCATATGGCTTAGTGGACATGCTTTCAGGTATAAGAAAAAACCAGGATGCGTTTCGATATGCTGCAGGAGGATTCTCGGATTTTACAAGAATAGCAGCCAGTGACCCTGTTATGTGGCATGATATTGTCTTAGCAAACGACAAAGCTGTTCTATCAGCTTTAGATAATTTTAGTGTCCACATTGATCAAATAAAACAAGCAATAGCAAACAAGGATGGTAAATCCCTGATAGGTATTTTTACTCGCGCAAAAGATGCGAGAAATCATTTTAAGAGGATAAGAGAAGATAAAGCATATACAGAGCCTACTGAAAAAATTATTGATTATAGAGCTTCTTCAGGTGGCAATATTTAGGGAACTATAAAAGTGCCTGGGGATAAGTCTATTTCCCATCGTGCAATTATTCTTGGATCAATTGCCAAAGGAACTACATATATTACTGGTTTTTTAGAGGGTGAGGATAGCCTAGCAACACTTCAGGCATTTAGAGATATGGGCGTTGTTATTGAAGGTCCAAATGATGGGAATATAAAAATATATGGTGTCGGGCTAAATGGCTTGAAACAACCTCCCGGCCCACTTTGCTTAGGAAATTCTGGAACATCAATGAGACTACTTTCTGGATTACTGTCAGCCCAATTATTTGATGTTGTTTTAACGGGAGATGAGTCATTATCAAAAAGACCCATGGGTCGTGTGGTAACACCCCTAAAAACGATGGGTGCTTTTATAGAGGCAGATGAATCAGGACTTCCGCCCCTCAAAATTAAAGGAAACCAAGTCCTTAACTCTATTTATTACGAATTGCCAATGGCAAGCGCGCAGGTCAAATCATGTATTTTGCTAGCAGGTTTGTATATTAAAAGTAATACTATTGTAAAAGAGAATGCCACTACCAGAGATCACACAGAACGGATGCTTAGTGCCTTTGGCTGTAACATTAGCAAAGATAATTCAACTATAACTATTAAAGGCGGCAATGAGCTGATATCTACAAAAATTGACGTTCCTGCAGATATTTCTTCAGCAGCATTTTTCATAGTCGCCGCATCTATCGCACCTGGCTCAGATATTATTTTACCTTTTGTCGGGGTTAACCCAACAAGAATCGGCGTGATAAACATTTTAAAAATGATGGGTGCTGATATAGAGCTATCCAAACAAGCAATGGTAGGAGGGGAGCCAGTTGCAGATATTCGCGTTCGCTATGCGCCTTTACGTGGAATTGTGATCCCTTCAGAACAGGTTGCTTTGGCAATAGATGAATTTCCTGCTTTATTTATTGCCGCAGCCTGCGCAGATGGAAAAACTACACTCAACGGGGCTTCAGAACTTAGATTCAAGGAAAGCGATAGAATTCAAGCAATGGCAGATGGCCTGTTATCACTTGGTATAAACTTAGCAACTAAGCCTGATGGCATAGAGATTCAGGGAGGCACACTATCTGGTGGAGAGATTGATAGCAACGACGATCACCGAATATCCATGGCATTTAGTATTGCTGCATTGATATCTGAAGATAGTATTTTAATCAAAAATTGTAAGAATGTTGCCACCTCTTTTCCAAACTTTATTGAATTAGCAAATAAATCAGGAATGACTATATCTGAGGTGCTTCGATAATGAATAAGTGCCCATTAATAATTACAGTAGATGGCCCAAGTGGGTCTGGAAAGGGAACCTTTTGTCAATTATTAGCCATAAACTTAGGATTTCATTATCTTGATAGTGGTGCTTTATACAGATTGCTTGCCTTGGCCACCAAAAGACACAAAGTAGACCTTCATGCCGTTGATTCAGTTGCCCTATTAGCGAGGCATATGGATGTAACATTTGATGCCAGTGATCAATCTCAGATAAAAATAATTCTTGAGGGCGAGGATGTTTCTTCGACTATTAGGTCTGAGAATATCGGAACAGATGCATCGGTCATTGCTGCTTACCCGAAGGTAAGAACTGCTTTATTAGATCGACAGCGAGCTTTTGTAAAACCCCCAGGTTTGATAGCAGACGGTCGTGATATGGGTACAGTTGTATTTCCTGATGCAACAGCAAAAATTTTCCTTACTGCAAGCCCTGAAATCAGAGCAGAGAGACGCTATAACCAGTTGAAGGATACAAATAAAGATGTTAGCCTTGCATCCTTTATACAGCAGGTTAAGGAACGCGATACGCGAGATATAAATCGTAAGTTCTCACCAATGATTGCTGCAAAAGATGCTTTCGTTATTGATAGCTCAAAAATGACTATTGATGAAGTATTGCAAATAGGATTAAAAATTGCCAAAAATAACGGCATCTAAACATTATATAAACGCTGTATATGTAAATCTTTAACCAGAGAAAATTTACTTATACTTTTTATTAATAGCCCACATAACTGGTAATGTGGTTAAAAAGAGTTTACTAAGCAATAAGCTCTACATTCCTTCAAGGTACCCCCTATGAGTTCAAGTTTCGCAGAATTATTCGAAGAAAGTTTAAAAACTATTGAGATGCATACCGGTTCAATAATCACTGGAGTCATCATAGATATTGATAAAGATTGGGTTACAGTTCATACAGGCTTGAAGTCTGAAGGCGTTATTCCAAAAGAAGAATTTCTTGATGATAATGGCGAAATTTCTATAAACATAGGTGACGAGGTACAAGTATCTCTTGAGGCTATTGAAGACGGTTTTGGCGCAACAAAGTTATCAAGAGAAAAAGCTCGTGCAGCGGAATCATGGATAATATTAGACGCTGCTTTGAAAGCAGAAGAAGCGGTCATCGGAATTATAAGTGGCAAAGTTAAAGGTGGATTTACTGTCGAGGTTCAAGGATTAAGAGCCTTTTTGCCAGGTTCTTTGATAGATGTTCGACCCGTTCGAGATACTTCTCATCTTGAAAATAAACCATTGGAATTTAAAGTAATTAAGCTTGATCAGAAGCGTAATAATGTTGTTGTATCAAGACGCGCTGTTATGGAACAAGTCAATACTGATGAGCGAGATGAGATGCTCGCAAACCTTGAGGAAGGGATGACAGTAAAAGGTTTAATCAAGAATCTCACAGATTATGGCGCCTTTGTCGATCTTGGAGGCATTGATGGTCTTTTGCATATTACAGATATGTCTTGGAAGCGAATCAAACATCCCTCTGAGATAGTGAATGTAGGCGATGATGTCGATGTCAAAATACTCAAATTTGATCGAGAACGTAATCGAGTATCTTTAGGCATGAAACAAATGGGAGAAGATCCTTGGGCTGATATCACAGGCCGTTACCCACAAGGAGCTCGTACAAAAGCAACCGTTACTAATCTAACTGATTATGGTTGTTTTGCGGAATTAGAAGATGGTGTTGAAGGATTAGTTCACGTTTCGGAAATGGACTTGACCAATAAAAATATTCATCCATCTAAAGTCGTTCAACTGGGTGACGAAGTGGAAGTAATGATTCTAGATATAGATCAAGAGCGTAGAAGAATTTCTTTAGGTGTTAAGCAGTGCTTTATGAACCCCTGGGATGAGTTTGGCACAACAAATAAGAAAGGGGATAAAATTACTGGAAATATCAAGTCAATTACTGATTTTGGAATCTTCATTGGCTTAAATGGAGGAATAGACGGACTAGTTCATTTGTCTGACATCTCATGGGATGACTCAGGTGAGGACGCTGTTCGTAGCTATACGAAAGGTGATGAAGTTGAGACCGTCATCTTATCAATAGATTCAGAAAGAGAGCGAATCTCTTTGGGTATAAAACAGCTTGGAGATGATCCATTTCTACGTTACGTATCAGAGTTTGACAAAGGTTCAATTGTTATCGGTTCAGTTACAAAAGTGAACGCTAAAGAAGCGACTATCTCCCTAAGGGATGGCATAGCTGCAACATTGAAGGTGACAGAACTATCTCAAGAAAAAGTAGATGATGCAACTAAGATCCTTAAAGAAGGTGATGAAGTAGAAACGAAAATAACTAATGTAGATAGAAAAATCGTACGATATCCTTATCAATCAAAGCTAAGGATGTAGATGATGAAAAAACTGCAGTTAAAGAGCATAAGAAGTCTGAGGTAGAAAGTATATCTCCTACAACCATAGGTGATTTAATTAAAGCTCAAATGGATAATAAAGAGGATTAATTTTTTTAGGTTTGCTTGTTTGAATACAACTAAGCTATACAGTTAATCAAATGTGATAATCGATTATGCGATAAACTTATTTATGACGAAATCAGAATTAATAGAATCTATTGTAGACAGCCAAGATCAGCTAACATCTGGCGATGTTGAACTTGCTGTGAAAAATGGTGTTAGAAAAAATGGCTTACACGCTCTGCAAAAACGAGAGAATAGAAATAAGGGTTTTGGAAGCTTCTGCTTACACCACCGTGCAGCTCGATTGTAGAAACCCTAAAACCGGTGCCTCTGTTGATCTACCAAGTAGGTCTGTACCTCATTTCAAGCCAGGTAAAGAGCTAAGAATGAGAGTCAATAATTCTAAATAACGTTCATTGTTTCACTTATTCTAAGCTTGTCTCGCCAAAACAAGAGGAATTTTATTATAATTAACGCCATAATACCCTTGTGCGTTTTTTTGGAGTTCCTGTGTCAGCGCTAAAAAATATTATTTGGTTAACTCTTACCACGATTTCCGTCATCCTTGGGGCATGTCTTGTAATGGATAACCAGGATCTAATTTTCTATAAAATTTTTGATTTTGAATCAAAATTACTCCCCAAAGGCCTCTGGTTGCTCATAAGTTTTTGTCTGGGCTGCCTAGTTACTACGATATTGACCTCTACAGTCATGATTACTCAAAAATTTAAGTTAAATAGCGTAAAAAAACAGCTCGGAAAATTAGAATCCGCTGCAAAAAACAAGGAATTAAAGTTATGAAAATCAATAATCCAAGGATTATTGTTGCCCTTGACTATAACAATTCGATACACGCAATGGAATTTGTAGAAACAATTGATCCAACATTATGCAAGCTGAAGGTTGGGAAAGAGCTCTTCACAAGTTGCGGTCCAAGTTTTGTATCACTGCTAGTAAAAAAGGGTTTCGATGTCTTCTTAGATCTGAAATTTCATGATATACCCAGCACTGTCTCTAAAGCTGTTAAAGCTGCATCAGATCTGGGGGTATGGATGTCAAATTTACATGCATCTGGCGGCAGAGAAATGATGGAGAGTGCAAAAAAACATACTTGATAAAACCGGAAGTGAAATGTTACTTGTAGCAGTAACAGTCTTAACTAGTTTCAGCAATAAAGATCTCGATGAAATCGGAGTCACGTATGATATAAATAAGCAAGTTGAAGAACTTGCTTGGCTATCAAAAAAATCGGGTATGGATGGTGTTGTAGCCTCAGGGATTGAGGCTGAGATGCTAAGAAAAATACATGGTAATGATTTTATAATAGTAACACCGGAATACGCCTAAATTCAATTAAGATTGACGATCAAAATCGAATTTTATCACCATCACAAGCTATAATTAATGGCAGCAGTTATTTAGTTATTGGTCGACCGGTTACTCAAGCGTTGAACCCGTCTGATGTTTTGAAACACATAAGCCAGGTGATATCAAAAAATCTTTAAGTAAAAAAATTATTTGCTAAAGCATTTAGAAAACTAAGTTGATATGAAAGGAGCTAGTAAATATTAAATTTGTGTCTACTAAGAATGGCTCCGCCTGCTGGGCTCGAACCAGCGACCCAATGATTAACAGTCATTTGCTCTACCAACTGAGCTAAGGCGGATCTTAGAGAGGCGCGTATATTATATACCGAAAATGAGTGAGTC
Organism: Cellvibrionales bacterium; assembly: GCA_038143955.1. Taxonomy (GTDB): domain Bacteria; phylum Pseudomonadota; class Gammaproteobacteria; order Pseudomonadales; family Porticoccaceae; genus Porticoccus. Next base: position 707,402 of record JAYQMT010000005.1, on the reverse strand, counting down.
AACCCTAATTCTGAATCTGATTATTTGTGTCGATAATCTTTTATGGTTTTAAATTATTTACATCACGATATAGGCAACAATAAGTGGCAAGATCCTTTAATTTAACTAGTCCATATGATCCGGCTGGAGACCAGCCAAAAGCCATAGCTGAACTGATAAGTGGGCTTAATCATGGGCTTGCAGCACAAACATTGCTTGGGGTAACTGGGTCCGGGAAAACCTTTACAATCGCTAATGTAATAAATGAGGTTCAACGACCAGCAATTGTTCTTGCTCACAATAAAACACTAGCAGCTCAATTATATGGAGAGCTTAGAGATTTTTTTCCAGATAATGCTGTCGAGTATTTTGTATCTTATTATGACTACTACCAACCGGAAGCATATGTTCCATCATCTGGTACTTTTATTGAAAAAGATGCTTCTATTAATCAGCATATAGAGCAGATGAGGCTTTCAGCTACAAAGGCTTTACTGGAGAGGAAAGATGTGATTGTTGTAGCAACAGTTTCCTCCATTTATGGATTGGGCGATCCAAAATCTTATCTTAAAATGTTATTGCATCTAGTGCGCGGGGAAGAGGTGAATCAAAGATCAATTTTGCGTCGCCTAGCAGAATTACAATATACAAGAAATGATGCTGTTTTTCAGCGCTCTACCTATAGAGTAAGAGGAGACGTCATCGATGTATATCCAGCTGATTCTGCACAAGATGCAGTCCGGATAGAAACTTTTGACGATATCATCGAAACTATATCCTTGTTTGATCCACTAACTGGAGAAATATCAAGACGTGTTCCAAGGATTACAATCTATCCAAAATCACATTATGTTACCCCTAGAGATGTTATCTTGAACGCTATAGATAATATTAAAACTGAGCTAGTTGAGCGTTTAGAGCAGCTAAGGTCAACGCATAAGTTAGTTGAAGAGCAGAGACTCAGAGAGCGCTGTTCTTTTGATCTAGAAATGATGGGTGAGCTGGGCTACTGTAACGGAATTGAAAATTATTCCCGATATCTTTCGGGACGAAAAAAGGTGAGGCGCCCCCAACACTATTCGATTATCTACCAGCTGACTCATTACTAATCGTAGACGAGTCACATGTGACAATCCCCCAGCTCGGCGCAATGTATAAAGGTGATCGTTCACGAAAAGAAACATTAGTTCAATATGGTTTTCGTTTACCTTCAGCGCTCGATAATCGTCCCTTAAGGTTTGACGAATGGGAAAATTTGGCACCTCAAATGATTTTTGTTTCTGCTACTCCAGGTAAATATGAGGCTGCTAATGAGGGCCAAGTGGTTCGCCAAGTAGTAAGACCAACTGGGCTCCTTGATCCAGAAATTTTTGTAAGACCAGCTATTTCTCAAGTAGATGATGTTCTTACAGAGATAAACTTATGTGTTGAAAAAAAACAAAGGGTCCTCATAACTGTGCTTACAAAGCGAATGGCTGAGAACTTTACAGATTATCTTACTGATCATGATATTAGAGTGCGTTATTTGCACTCAGATATAGATACAGTGGAACGAATAGAAATAATAAGAGATTTACGTCTAGGTAAGTTTGATGTGCTCGTTGGCATAAACCTATTGAGAGAAGGGTTGGATATTCCTGAGGTAGCATTAGTAGCGATATTTGATGCAGACAAAGAGGATTTTTACGTTCTGAGCAGTCTATGATTCAGACAATCGGTAGAGCTGCAAGAAACATTGATGGAAAAGCTATACTTTATGCAGATAAGATAACCGGATCAATGGAAAGAGCTATAAATGAAACAGAGAGTCGCCGAAGCGCTCAAATAAAGCATAATAACAATAATAATATTACCCCTTGTGGAATCGTTAAATCTGTAGCTGATATCATGGAAGGAGCTGCTGTTGCTCCTGGTAAAAAGCCACGAAAAATAAAAGATCATGTTGAATTAGATTTTCTTGACAGATCTAACCTACATACAGATCAGGATATATGGAAAAAAATAAAAATCTTAGAAGAAAAAATGTTTTTAAGTGCAAAAAATCTTGAGTTTGAGTCAGCTGCAAACATAAGAGATGAAATTACTTCTTTAAAAAAGATGGTAGATGGGATTGTTTGATTGAAGACCTATTTCGAATGTAAAAAAAGCTATGTATTCTGGTAGGCACGAGTGGATTCGAACCACCGACCCCCACCATGTCAAGGTGGTGCTCTAACCAACTGAGCTACGTGCCTAAAATGCCTTGGATAAAAATTACCAAGATAAAATACAAAAACGGTAATTTAACAGTGCACTCTTAGCGTGACAAGTAAATTCCGTATATTTATTAGGTATCATCAAATAATTTTCTACTTGCTTGATTCTTCGCATCAAGTAAGTAGAATACTGATTCCTGAATATTTTTATATACTCAGATTATGTACTATTTACCACGTGACCTTTAGTAGCGGCCACCACTGGAAAGGATATATATGATCATTATTACTCTTCCTGACGGTTCTCAACGTTGTTTCGATAAACCTGTCTCTGTTTATGAAGTTGCACAAAGCATAGGCCCTGGTTTGGCTAAGGCCACTATAGGTGGACACATCAATGAAGGGCGTATAGATGCCCATGATTTGATTACTGACAACACCAAATTGACTATTTTTACCTCTAAAGATGCAGATGGCTTAGAAATTTTGCGTCATTCGTGTGCCCATTTAATTGGTCACGCTGTAAAACAGTTGTGGCCTAGAGCTAAAATGGCTATAGGTCCTACAATTGAGAATGGTTTTTACTATGATATTGATCTCGATCATATGCTAAGCGATCAAGATCTAGAAAAGATTGAAGAGCGAATGCACCTGCTCGTTAAAACACAATATGATGTTGTGAAAAAAGTTGGTTCTTGGCAGGATGCTTATGATTTATTTAAAAAAAACGGTGAAGATTATAAGCTAGAAATTCTTGAAAAGATATCTCTAAAGATTCAACACCTGCCTTATATTATCATCAAGAATATATAGATATGTGTCGTGGCCCTCATGTTCCTAATATGAGATTCTGTGAGCACTTTAAATTAATGCGAACATCAGGTGCTTATTGGCGTGGTGATTCAAAAAATCAAATGCTTCAGCGAATTTATGGTACAGCATGGGCCACTAAAAAAGAACTAAAGGCTTATCTATTTCAGTTGCAAGAGGCTAAAAAAAGAGACCATAGAAAGCTGGCTAAGAAATTTAATTTATTTCACTTACAGGAAGAAGCACCTGGTATGGTCTTCTGGCATCCCAAAGGTTGGAGTATTTATACCACTGTTGAAAACTATATGAGAGATGCTCAGGCTCTAAATGGATATCAAGAAATAAAAACCCCATTAATAGTATCAAAGTCGCTTTGGGAAAAATCTGGACATTGGGATAAATTTCGTGAAAACATGTTTACAGTTGAGTCTGAATCCCGTGATTTTGCTGTTAAGCCCATGAACTGCCCATGTCATATACAGGTCTTTAATCAAGGCTTAAAAAGCTACCGAGATTTACCTCTTAGGTTCGCTGAGTTTGGTTCCTGTCATCGAAATGAAGCATCGGGAACCCTCCAAGGTTTAATGCGAGTGAGGGTTTTGTTCAGGACGATGCTCATATATTTTGTACAGAGTCACAAATATTAAATGAAGTATCTATATTTACAGATCTGCTATTTTCTATTTATAAAGACTTTGGTTTTGACGATATTATCATCAGATTGTCAACTCGCCCTGAAAATAGAGTTGGTAGCGATGAAGTCTGGGATAAATCTGAAAAATCTCTTATTGATGCCCTTGTATCAAAAAATTTAGATTATAGTTTATTACCTGGTGAAGGTGCTTTTTATGGTCCAAAAATAGAATTTTCTCTTAAGGATTGCTTAGGGAGAATATGGCAGTGCGGAACAATACAGGTAGATTTTTCTATGCCCGAGAGACTTAATGCCCAGTACATAGCTGAAGATGGATCAAGAAAAATTCCTGTGATGCTTCATAGAGCAATTTTGGGTTCTTTCGAAAGATTTATAGGAATTTTAATAGAGCATTATGAGGGAAAATTTCCCATGGCTTGCTCCATGCCAGGTAATGATTATAAATATTACCGATAGTCAGTCAAAATATGTTGGAGATTTGACCAGTTCAATAAAAAACAAAGGTTTTAGAGTCGAAAATGACTTGAGAAACGAGAAGATCGGCTTTAAAATTCGCGAGCATACAATTCAGAAAATTCCATATTTGCTTATAATTGGTGATAGAGAAGTTGAGAGCAACACTTTAGCAGTTCGCTCATCTAATGGTAAAGATTTAGGCAGTATGACTGTAGCTGATTTCGTGAGTATATTAGAGCAGGATATTTCCTCTCGCGGTCGTGTATAATAGAATACATAAATATTTGGAGAATGAATTATTAAGAAAGCTTATGGCAAGGGATCAAAGAGATCCCTCATGAATGAAGAAATAGAAGCTAAAAACGTTAGGCTTATAGATGCAAATGGGGAGCAAGCAGGTATAGTCTCTATAGAGGACGCCCTTGAGCAGTCTCAGATTGCAGGGTTAGATTTAGTTGAAATCTCTCCAGATGCAGAACCACCAGTTTGTAAAATTATGGACTACGGTAAAAAACTTTTTGAAGTAAAAAAACAAAAAGCGGTTCAGCGAAAAAAACAAAAAAATACACAGGTCAAGGAAATGAAATTCCGTCCTGGTACAGATACGGGCGACTATGAAATAAAATTGCGAAGCATGACCCGGTTTCTTGAGAATGGGGATAAAGCCAAAGTAACCCTAAGATTTCGAGGAAGAGAAATGGCCCACCAAGAGCTTGGTATGCAAATGCTCAAGAGGATTGAAGTAGATTTGGATAAAATTGGTACAGTGGAGCAGTTTCCTAAGATGGAGGGTAGGCAATTCACTATGGTTATAGCTCCAAGATCAAAGAAAAAATAAATTTATGAAAAAATCACTGAAGAAGTAGTATGTATTGTCCGCGTTCAGCCTTTGGCAGACTGTCCGGAAATACCTTCTTTTTAAACTAACCCCGTAAAAACGGAGATAAAAATGCCAAAAGCAAAAACACACAGTGGTGCAGCTAAGCGCTTTAAAAAAACGAGTGCAGGCTATAAGCATAAACATGCTAATAGAAGCCATATCCTCACAAAAATGTCTCAGAAACGTAAGCGAAACTTGCGCGGAACTAGCACTATGGGCGACACAGATGCCCCTCTAATACAACGTATGCTTCGTGACTAAACTAATTAATATATTAAGAGGATAAAATATGCCACGCGTAAAAAGAGGTGTAACTGCGCACCGTCGCCACAAAAAAATTCTTAAACTAGCGAAGGGTTATTATGGAGCTCGAAGTCGAGTTTTTCGAGTAGCAACTCAGGCTGTCACTAAAGCAGGTCAGTATGCTTATCGTGATCGCCGTGTTAAAAAACGTACCTTTAGAGCACTCTGGATCACTCGTATAAATGCCCAGTCAAGAAGCGAGGGCATTGGTTATAGTCGATTGATAGACGGTCTAAAAAAGGCAAATATAGATTTAGATCGAAAAGTTTTAGCTGATCTGGCTGTACATGACAAAACAGCATTTTCAGCAGTCGTTCAACAAGCGAAGGCAGCCCTTGCCTAGCACTTATGTTAAGTGACGAAAAATAATGGCAATATAAAAGGGAAGGAGCTTATGCTCTCTTCCTTTTTTTTGATTAAACACTTGTCTCGAGGTAGATAATGAAAAATATTCAGCTTCTTGAAAATGAAGCTATGAAAGCCATCAAAGATTCTCTTGATATCAAGTCACTCGAGCAGATCAAAGTTGACTATCTAGGAAAAAAGAGCTCGCTATCGACTCTCCTTAAAGGATTAGGTGATCTGTCTCCAAAAGAGAGACCACTTGCTGGAGCATCAATAAATGTTGCTAAAAAAAGAATAACTAACGAAATTGAGCGCCGACAAAACGAAATCGTATTAAGTGAAATAAACTCTCGCTTAGAAAAAGAAACTTTAGATATTACTCTACCTGGTCGATGTTCAGATAAGGGCTCCTTGCATCTAGTGTCTCAAACTATTGAGAGAGTTGAATCCTTTTTTACAAATATAGGCTTTAAGGTTGAAAAGGGCCCAGAAATTGAAGATGATTACCATAATTTTGAAGCCTTAAATATACCCTCTCATCATCCAGCAAGAGCTATGCATGATACATTTTACATAAATCAGAATAATGTACTGAGAACACATACTTCACCTGTTCAAATTCGAACCATGGAAGCGCAGGACCCACCTTTAAGAATTATTTGCCCCGGAAAGGTATATCGTTGTGATTCTGATCTTACGCACACACCAATGTTTCATCAAGTTGAGGGTCTTGTTTTAGATAAAAATATCAGTATGGCGAATCTAAAAGGCATTATTATACAATTTTTAAATGCATTCTTTGAAGAGGATTTACCGATAAGATTCAGGCCTTCTTATTTTCCATTTACAGAGCCATCGGCTGAAGTAGATATGCAGTGTGCTAATTGTAAGGGTAAAGGTTGCCGTATATGCAAAGATACTGGTTGGTTGGAAGTTATGGGTTGCGGAATGGTTCATACAGCGGTTTTGTCTCATTGCAATATTGATCCAGAAAAATACTCTGGATTTGCTTTTGGGATGGGAGTCGAGAGACTTTCGATGCTTCGATATGGAGTAACAGATTTACGATTATTTTTCGAAAATGACTTAAAATTTCTAAAACAATTTCATTAGTAATAAAAAGTTTATAAATAATATTTAATATTAATTATCAGGAAATAAATTTAATGAAATTTAGTGAAGCATGGCTAAGGAAATGGGTCGACGTTTCCATAAGCACAAAAGAGCTGTCCGACCAGCTAACAATGGCCGGTCTAGAGGTAGATGGTATCGCAGATGCTTCCTATAAATTCTCAGAGATATCTATTGGACATGTCATCTCAACAGAACCTCACCCAAATGCTGACAATCTTAAAATATGCGAGGTCTTATCTAAATCGGATAAAGTATTAAGGGTAGTCTGTGGTGCTCCAAACATACGACCCAATATAAAGGTCCCTTTTGCTGCTGTAGGATCAAAATTACGAGAAAATTTAACTATTAAGTTGACCAAAATAAGAGATATTGAGTCACAAGGGATGCTCTGCGGTGCCGAAGAACTAGGTATTATTGATAACTCTGTTGGCTTATTAGAGCTCCCACCGAATGCTCCTGTCGGTGAAGATTTTCATACTTATTTAATGTTAAATGATAATATTATTGATTTAGACCTTACTCCCAATAGGGAGATTGTTTAAGTATACGTGGTATAGCACGTGAAGTAGCCACGCTGAATCAAGTAGATTTCTTAGAACCTGAGGTGCCCCCTGTAGAACCTGGGATTACCGACTTTTTGCCAGTAAAAATATTGAATAAGGAGGCGTGTTTTCGCTATACTGGAAGAGTTATAAAAAATGTAGATATGTCTGTAATAACTCCAATTTGGCTCAAAGAAAAACTTCGTCGTTCAGGCTTAAGAAGCGTTGATTTAGTTGTAGATATAACAAACTATGTAATGCTCGAATTGGGGCAACCCATGCATGCTTTTGATTTAGATAAGCTTGACAGGAGTATAGTGGTTAGAATGGCGACTGAGAAGGAACCACTAAAGTTACTTGATGGCTCTGATGTAACGTTAAACCAAGATACACTGGTGATTGCTGATAAGACAAAAGTACTTGCAATAGCCGGTATTATGGGTGGTTCTAACTCCTCTATATCAGGTGATACAAAGAATATATTCTTAGAAAGTGCATGTTTCAATTCGTTATTTATATCAGGTCGTTCTCGCGCTTATGGAAAAAATACCGATTCTTCTCACAGATTTGAAAGGGGCGTTGATCCAGCTCTTCAAGAAACCGCAATTGAGCGTGCAACTACTTTACTACTTGATATTGGCGGCGGCGATGCTGGACCGGTAATGACTACTGAAGGTAAAAAAGATCAGCTACACCAAAATTGCATTACTTTAAGAAAAGATCGTCTTGAGCAACAGCTTGGATTATCTATATCTAGTGAAAAGATAGAAGATATACTTAAAAGGCTAGGATTGACTTTTTCTTGTTCGAAAGAAGCAAGCTGGCAATGTACTCCACCTAGTTGGCGATTTGATTTATCTGTTGAGGCGGATCTTATCGAAGAAATTGTAAGAATTTATGGTTATGAAAACCTCCCAGTTGAAATACTATCAGTTGAGTTACCAATAAATGTATCGCCTGAAAATAAGGGTGAACTTAAAGATTTACGAGATATGCTTGCGGCTCGCGGATACAGCGAGGTAATAACTTACTCTTTGTAGATCCTTCGATTCAGTCAAAAATTATGCCTGCAGTCACTCCAGTTTCTCTCATAAATCCAATATCAAGTGATATGTCTGTTATGAGGCTAACATTATTGGCCGGTTTGCTCACCGCTTTGCGTCATAACCTTAATAGACAGCAAGAGCGAATACGGCTTTTTGAGGCCGGTCTTGTTTTTACACCAAATAAAAAAAATTTTAATCAATACGCTATGATTTCAGGAGCTATAACTGGTAATCGTATGACAGATAATTTGCACTCTAACAAAGAACCTGTAGATTTTTTTGATATTAAGGGTGATGTGGAGTCATTATTAAAATTTTATGGATGTTTTGATGAGTTTAGTTTCATTAAGGATACTAATGCTTACTTGCATATAGGACAATCTGCGAGAGTATTAAGAAACGGAGATACCGTCGGCTGGCTAGGTCAAATACACCCGCTCTTACAAAAGAATCTGGGCCTCAATCAGCCTGTTTTTGTATTTGAATTGAAGTTAGACTTTATTTTAAAAGGAAAAATTTCAAAATTTTCAGGGTTGAGTAAGTTTCCTGAAATAAAAAGAGATCTATCGTTCATAGTATCTGAAGATATTTATGCAGATGATCTTTGTGAAACTGCATGTAAAAAAGCTGGAAAAATTTTAGTCGATACTCAAATATTAGATGTTTATCAAGGAAAAGGTATTGAAATCCATAGTAAAAGTGTCTCCTTGGGCTTGACCTTTAGAGACAGTTCACGCACGCTAGAGGATAGTGAAGTAAATGACGCTATTTCTTTAATAGTTGAAGCTGTAAAGAAAGAGCATTTAGGAATTCTTAGAGGTTAAAATGGCAGCACTTACGAAAGCGGACCTAGCAGAGATGCTTTTTAATGATCTCGGGCTAAACAAAAGAGAAGCCAAAGAGATGGTTGAGTTATTTTTTGAAGAAATTAGATCTTCTCTTGAAAATAATGAGGAAGTAAAGCTATCAGGTTTTGGGAATTTTGATATCCGTGATAAAAAAAGCCGCCCTGGTCGTAATCCAAAAACTGGTGAGGAGGTTGCCGTCACCGCAAGGAGAGTAGTGACATTCAAGCCAGGACAAAAACTAAAAGCAAGGGTTGATCGCCATGCTGGTGTCAAATGATATAGATAAACTCCCTCCTATTCCTAGGAAAAATTATTTTACCATTGGTGAAGTTAGTCGTTTATGTGAAATAAAAACTCATGTATTGAGATATTGGGAGCAAGAATTCCCTAATCTAAATCCTACAAAAAGGCGTGGCAACAGACGCTATTATCAACATCATGATGTGATATTAATACGTCAGATCCGTTCTTTGCTCTATCAGCAAGGCTTTACTATAGTGGGAGCTCGCCAGAAGCTTTTTTAGGCGAAGATGCAAAAGTAGATGCTACCCAAACCCACCAAGTAATACGTCAAATAGTTGATGACTTGGAGGATATTCTTAAGTTTCTTAAAAGTTAATTCAGACACTAAAGAAATATCAAAGTCTCTTGAATTGCCTCATCTCTTGTGTATTATGATCTTTTTATTATTAGAGTTACATACCGGGGCGTAGCGCAGTCTGGTAGCGCACTACACTGGGGGTGTAGTGGTCGTCGGTTCAAATCCGGCCGCCCCGACCAATCTCATAACTACATACAATTTACTCGAAATAATTAATAAAATTATATATTTCTAGAGCAGTTTCTGGGTTAATTTTTTGAAGTAAATATAAAGAATCAGTAAATTTTGACTATCAAATAGATACCTTAAATAAATTATGAAAAATAAAACTATTTTAGTTACAGGTGCTTCGGGGTTCATTGGCCGTAATTTTTGTATTTCGGCTAAAAATAAGGGTTATGAAGTGATAGCATTATCGCGGGATAAAATTTACGCTGAAGCACAACTTAAAGAAATTAAGGTTGTAACATCCTTAGATGAATTACCTAACACTAAAGAAATAAATTTTATCTTGAACTTAGCTGGCGAACCCTTGGCTTCTGGGAGATGGAACAAGAAACTTAAGCAAAAATTTATAAATAGTCGGCTAGATATGACAAATAAGTTATACGACTATTTCACTAATACAAAAAGTTACCCTGAGGTAATCATAAGTGGTTCAGCAGTTGGTTATTACGGCCCGCAAGGAGACAACTTTATTGATGAAGATAGTAGTTACAATAACAGCTACACAAATCATTTGTGTACTTTATGGGAGAATAACGCATCGAGATTTGTTCACCTGGGATCCAGAGTTTGCCTTCTTCGAATTGGTATAGTTTTGGGCGAGGGTGAGGGTGCACTTAAACGTATGATACCTCCATTTAATTTTGGATTAGGGGGTAAGTTAGGGACAGGAAAACAGTGGTTTCCGTGGATACATATACAAGATCAAATAAATTTAATTTTTCATTGTCTAGAGCATCAGGAGCTCTCTGGAGCTATAAATTCTTGTTCGCCGAACCCTGTAACCAATCAAGAGTTTACTCGAGAATTAGGTAGCGTTTTATCGAGGCCTGTATTTTTATCAATGCCATCATTTATTGCTAAAATTATTTTTGGTGAAATGGCTAATGAGCTACTATTAAAAGGGCAAAGAGTTGTGCCAAAAAAGGCACTAAATTCAGGATTTATTTTTACATATAATCATATTGATCAGGCCTTAAAAAATATTTTAGTATCTAATTAATTTCCGGTATAAATGCACCCGGATGAGCAAGTTTCTTTAACCTTGATTTTAGATAGGATATGCAGATCGGGCTTTAATTTATGCCATATCCAATGGGCTAGATTTTCACTAGTAGGATTTTCAAGCCCTTTTATATCATTAAGAAACCGGTGGTCTAGTTGGTCATGTATAGGCTTAAAATATTCTTTTAGTAGACCAAAATCTATCACCCATCCTTCATTTTCAGTTATATCAGCTTCAACATATATAGTTACATGATATGAATGTCCATGCAGTCTCTTGCATTTGTGATCATCGGGAACATTGGGTAACAAATGTGCTGCTTCAAATGTAAATTCTTTAAAAATTTCCATATTATTCTCTTTGGTATTTTTTATGCAGTATCTTAATTTGATGAAGCACCCATGTACACAAAAAGGTACCCTGAAATGTTTGACAAGGTTATATAATGCGGTAGAATGCGCCATTCTTTCAATGGGGTGGTTAGCTCAGTTGGTAGAGCGACGCCCTTACAAGGCGTAGGTCACAGGTTCGACCCCTGTACCACCCACCAAATATTAAAGTGTTTTAACGGACCGGTAGTTCAGCTGGTTAGAATGCCGGCCTGTCACGCCGGAGGTCGCGGGTTCGAGTCCCGTCCGGTCCGCCATTTTAACAACTTTAGGTATGATAAAAAATTTAAATTTCATATCTCAGCTAGTTACTCTGTGTGCCTTTTTCAAAGCCCACCCTTTTATATGTCTATTTTTTTATGTTCTGATAACACATAATACACCACTATTTTTTGGTGTAGTCTGGTTGTTTTAATTATAATTCGTAATATGTAATTTTTTATTTTTCATTGACGATTCTTTATTGCAAGGTATTTAAATATGACACCATTTAAGCGGATTGCACTGGTTGCCAACGTTGAGCTTGCTGATATCGCTGAACTCTTGAATCGCTTGTGTTGTTTTTTAAAAAAGATGGCTATTCAATTCTCTCAGAGAAAAAACATCCTATTTAATAGACAGTAAAAATGTACCTATTTTTGATCATCTGGACAAAAGTTTGAATTTAGATTTGATAATTGTTGTTGGCGGAGACGGCAGTATGCTCAGTGTTGGAAGGAGTGCAGCAGATTTAAATATTCCGCTTTTAGGCGTTAACAGAGGAAGACTTGGGTTTTTAACAGATATTCTGCCAGATGATATGGAAGTTCAATTGAAGCGAGTTTTATCTGGTGATTATATAATATCACATCGTTTTCTATTAGATATTTCCTTATTAAGGAATGGAACAAAAGTTAGCTCAGGTGAAGCAATAAATGATGTAGTATTGCACCCAGGTAGTTCTCTAAGGATGATGGAGTTTGAGTTATATATAGATAAAAAATTTGTTTATAGTCAGAGGTCTGATGGCCTAATAGTTTCCACACCCACCGGATCTACCGCCTATGCTTTATCTGGTGGTGGCCCCATACTACACCCGAATTTAGACGCGATAGTATTGGTACCAATGAATGCTCATACACTATCTAGTAGACCAATTGTAGTTGCCGGAAATAGTGATATAGAGATCAAGCTAGCTTCACGTAACGAGATGAGTTCAATGGTTACATGCGATGGGCAAAATGATCTTTCTCATCAGCCAGGCGATGTAATACACATACAGAAAAAAAATAACCCATTAAGGCTAATTCACCAAGAAGACAATAGTTTTTACGCTACCTGTCGCACAAAGCTTGGTTGGGGTAGTCATTTAGGCTCGAGCAACAGAAATAGATAAATTCATTTACAGGATAAGATACCTAGGGGTTATATATAAATGAGAGATTTAAATACCCTCAGTTTTTTGGATCAACTCAGACAAGCACCTATAGTTTTCTTCTTCTTGTCAGCAGTTTTATTGGTACTGGAGTCGTTGAATGGATGCCATCAGTTATCAATTATTTAACTATACAAGATTTTCACTCAACCGCTAATATTAATTCTTTTGATTCTATTATTATATCCATTAATGCAGGCGAGGTTTGGCGATTAGTCACACCAATTTTTTTGCACTTCAGTATTTTTCATCTTATTTTTAATTCACTCTTTTTATGGGTTTTGGGTCAAAAAATAGAATATAGTATTGGTAGCCTATATTTTTTTATGTCTGTATTTTTCATATCTATTATTTCAAACTTGAGTCAGTACTTATTGGCAGAATCCGTTTTATTTGGTGGCTTATCTGGACTAGTTTATGGTTTGTTAGGCTTTACTTGGATTTCTTATAAATTTACAAGAGAGCCAATAATGCTAATACCTCAAGGTCTTTTCGGTTTTATGTTAGTTTGGTTATTCTTAGGTATTACCGGGATAGTAGAGATTATATTAGACATACAAGTTGCCAACACAGCTCATACTGCAGGCCTAATTAGTGGTATGATATTAGGATGTTTAAATGGCTTCCGTTCTTTTAAATAATCGCTTTAAAAAATATTATAAATTCAGAGATTTTTTATTCATTCAAGGTGCATAATGGAATTTCAACAATTAATTGCTTCAGTTACACCAGAAATTTATAAAAAACTAAAGTCCGCAGTTGAGCTTGGTAAATGGGCTAATGGGGTAAAACTTTCAAAAGAGCAGCTTGAGCATAGTATGCAAATATTGATAGCTTACGACAACTATAATAAGGAACAAGACGAAAGGGTGGGGTATGTTCCGCTTAAAAAAGTAGAAGATGCATGTGACTTAAAAGAAACTCTTAAAGATACAGAAAGACCTATTAAGTGGAAGAATTGAACTTTTACCTAATTTAATTTTTTAAGAATATATATTCAAGGCCTAATGTTGATGAACAGCAAAACACATCCAACTAAACTAACTCGCTTATGTGACTATAGACCACCAGATTTTCATATACATAAAACAAATCTCATAATTGATATCGAAGAAGATCAGACAAATGTATTTTCTGTTTTAGAAATTAGTCGCAATAATCATGAGAAGAAAAATCTTAAACTGTTCGGCCAAGAACTGAATCTTAATTCAATTAAAATAAATAGTAATATACTAGCCACGGAAGCCTATATTTTAGGTGACGGGACTCTCACTATTTTGTCTGTTCCAGATTCATTCGTACTCGAAATAGCTGTTGTTATCTCTCCAAAGAAAAATACATCTTTAGAGGGCCTGTATAAATCCAGAACAATGTATTGTACTCAATGCGAAGCTGAAGGATTTCGGCGAATTACTTATTATCTTGACCGCCCCGATGTGATGTCTGAATTTACTACTACGATAATCGCAGATAAGTCATCTTGTCCCGTGCTGCTTTCCAATGGAAACCTTATAGATTCGGGCGACTGTAAAGCTGATCTAAGCGATTTAAAGAATAAAAAAAATGAACGACATTGGGCAACTTGGCACGACCCTTTTCCAAAACCTTCCTACTTGTTTGCTATGGTTGCAGGCAGCCTTTCTGTTGTTAAAGATAGTTTCCTGACTTGTTCTGGAAAAGCTATAGATATTCAGTTATTTGTTGAACCTAAAGATATTGATAAATGTTCACACGCACTTGAATCTCTTAAGCATGCGATGAGGTGGGATGAGGAGACCTATGGAAGAGAGTATGATTTAAATCTTTATATGATAGTTGCTGTCGATGATTTTAATATGGGGGCTATGGAAAATAAAGGATTAAATATTTTCAATACATCATGTATTTTGGCTAACCCCGAAACAACAACAGATGATGGATTTAGTAGAGTTGAAGCAGTAGTAGCTCATGAATATTTTCATAACTGGTCAGGAAATAGGGTAACATGCAGAGATTGGTTTCAGTTGAGTTTAAAGGAGGGCTTTACTGTCTTCAGGGATTCTGAATTTTCTGCATATATGGGTTCAGCTGAGGTTAAGCGCATTCAAGATGTAAATTTTCTTCGCTCTATTCAGTTCGCAGAAGATTCGGGGCCAACAGCACATCCCGTTCAGCCTAAAACATACATGGAAATCTCGAATTTTTATACAGTTACCATATACGAGAAAGGAGCTGAAATTGTTAGAATGATCCAAACTTTATTAGGCCCTGGGTTATTTCGAAAGGGATCAGATCTTTATTTCTCACGATACGATGGTCAAGCAGTAACTATAAATGAATTTATATCTACTATGGCAGAGGTTAGCGGACGTGACTTCAAACAATTTATGTTGTGGTATGAGAGATCGGGAACACCAGTTATAGATGTAAGCGGGACCTATGATCAAAAAAAATGTTCATACAGTCTAACCTTTAAGCAAATTTCTGCAAAAAGTACAAAAGATTCGAGCTCATCTGAATCTAATTATGTAACAGTGCCTTTTCATATTCCGATTAAGATTGGATTAATAACAGATAATGGACCTCTACCAATATCTGATGATAATAATAACTCTTTATTGATCGAGTTAACGAAAAAACAAGAAACTATTACTTTTGAAAATATCAATAAATGCCCAACTCCTTCTTTACTCCAAGGTTTCACTGCACCTGTAAAGCTTGATTTCTCTTATTCTGAGAAAGATCTAATTTTACTCATATCTGAAGATCTGGATGGCTTCAGTTGCTGGAATGCATGCCAAGAACTGGCCATACGGCTTATGACTGCAATGCAACATGAATATCGGCTCAATAAAAAATTGGAGATGAAATCATATCTTTATGACGCATTTCTTGGTGTTATGAATAGGCCAAACACAGATAAAGCAATGCAGGCACTACTCTTAACTATCCCCTCCGAGCAGATAATGGCTGAAATCTCGAATGAGATTGATATTGAGGCGATCCATGTAGTTAGAATTTTGTCTTGAGTGAACTGGGAAAAAATTTGAGTAGTCATTGGAATAAAATATACAAATCTAATTTGATATCAAAAAAATATATCTTTAATGCAAAAGAGACATCGCAACGTAGTTTAAGGAACTTAGCATTGAGATATTTAGTTAGCTCTAAATCAGAGAGTTCATTAAGAATCGTTGAAAATCAGATTATCAAATCTAATAATATGACTGATAGACTTGCAGCATTGAATATTTTAGTGAATGACGATAGAAAGAGTGCTATCGATTTATCAAAGAAATACTTAAACAAATTTTATCAAGACTACAAAGATGAGCCTCTAGTATTAAATCAATGGTTTCAGGTGCAGGCGTCATGTTCACTACCAGGTGGTTTGAATCGGGTTAGGGCACTCATGGAGCATCCCGCATTTGATTTCAAGAATCCCAATAAAATTAGATCGCTGATTGGCGTTTTTTGTACTAATAATCCTATGAATTTTCATTGTGATCGGGGAGATGGATATGAATTTTTAGCTGATCAAGTATTGGCTTTAGATAGGCTCAACCCACAAATAGCTGCCAGACTTTTAAATCCTCTAACGCGATGGCGAAAATTCCCAAAAAAACGTAGAAACCTTATGAAAAATCAACTTAGCAGGATAATTTTAGAAAATGATCTGTCTGGGGATACTTATGAGATCGCCTCTAAGAGTCTTAGTTGATTTTTCTTAATATAATGGCTATTTAAATGCGTAAAATTTTTGCAACCTGCCCTAAAGGCTTAGAAGAAATTCTTGTAAAAGAGCTTACCTCGCTTGGGGCAAAGAAAACTAGCCTGACTGTGGCTGGTGTATTTGCTGAAGGTGATATTATTTTCATCTATAAGTCTTGCCTGTGGTCACGGATAGCTAATAGAATATTATTACCATTAGCGAAGTTTCAGGTAACCTCAGATAGCGATTTATATAATGGGATAAAAAACATTTCTTGGGAGACCCATTTCACTCCGCGCGAAAGCATTGCTGTAAATTTTTCTGGATCTAACGATGTAATACGTCATACGCAATTCGGTGCCCAGCGAGTTAAAGATGGAATTGTTGATAAACTAAATGAACATTATAACGATCGCTCAGATGTTGATTTAAAAAACCCTGATATCCGAATTAATGTTCGGTTGTCTAAAGATCAAGCTAATGTCAGTTTTGATATGTCTGGTGATAGTCTCCATAAGCGTGGTTACCGTAAAGCAATGGTGGCTGCAACACTGAAAGAAAATCTTGCAGCTGCCTTGCTATTCCGTGCAGATTGGCCTAATTTATCAACTAAGGGGAACGCCTTAATTGATCCTATGTGTGGTAGTGGAACACTGTTAATCGAAGCAGCACTAATTGCTGCAGATATAGCTCCAAATTTGAATCGAGAAAAATTTGGGTTTCATAGATGGTTACAGCATGATTGTGATTTATGGTGCCAGATTAGGAACGATGCGCTTGATAGATGTGCAGTTGGTCTTGCAAAAGAGCTACCTGAGATACGAGGTTACGATAAAGACTCCAAAGCAATTGTAGCTGCTCAAGAAAATATAATATCAGCAGGACTTGATAAACATATTCGGGTGATCTCTAAACCATTAGTGGCGTTTAAATTACCAACCCATAAAAAAATACAGTGCGGCCTCGTAATCTGTAATCCTCCGTATGGTGAGAGATGGGGTGATGTCGAAGGTCTTAAGCCTTTATATAGAGACCTTGGTGAGATACTCAAAAGAGAGTGTCCAGGATGGAAATTTGCACTCATTACAGGGAATTCTGACTTATCTGGTGAACTGAAACTTCGTGCAGAAAAAAAATATCAAATATTTAATGGAGCTATACAAAGCCAATTAATTTTATATCAACTAAATAATTTAACCGATAGGGTGACATCATCATTTCAAAAAAAAATTATATCTGAAAAAAGGCAGATATCTGAAGGTGCTTCAATGCTTTTTAATCGCTTAAAGAAAAATACAAGAAAACTTAATGGATGGATAAAGCAGTCGAATATAAATTCGTATCGACTTTATGATTCGGATATACCTGAATATGCGGTAGTTATTGATATTTATGGGGATTCAGTTCATATTCAAGAATACGCCCCACCATTATATATTGACTCCAATCAATCAAAAAAACATCTAGAGGAGGTTAAAGAGGCTGTAACCTCTTTTTTTGATAAACAGCATTCTAGATTAATTTTTAAGGAGCGTAGAAGACAAAAAGGCTCCAGCCAATATCACCCAAAGAATGATAAAAATAGTAAAGATTATACATTTAATCTTAACGAGAATAGTTATACTTTCGAGATCAATATGGGTGCTTATTTAGATACAGGACTTTTTTTAGACCACAGACCAGTTCGGAGATTAATCCATGGTCTATCCCAGAATAAAAGATTTCTTAATTTATTTTGCTATACCGCTTCAGCCACTATTTATGCTATCAAAGGGGGGCTAAATCGAGCTTGAGTATCGATATGTCCAAGACCTATGTCGACTGGGCAAAAAGAAATTTCTCTTTAAATAGTATATGCACTAAATCTAATAAGGTTATAAGGGAAGACTGTTTAGTTTGGCTTGATAAAAATGTTAAAAATAAAGATAAGTTAGGTCAGTATGATTTAGTTTTCCTT
Organism: Cellvibrionales bacterium; assembly: GCA_038143955.1. Lineage (GTDB taxonomy): Bacteria > Pseudomonadota > Gammaproteobacteria > Pseudomonadales > Porticoccaceae > Porticoccus. Next base: position 688,926 of record JAYQMT010000005.1, on the reverse strand, counting down.
GATCCACCTACGTTCTCTAACTCAAAAGAATGGACTCTACATTTGATGTACAAAGAGATCATATAGAGTTAATCAAAAAATCCATGTTGCTACTAGACCAGAACGGATCATTAGTGTTTACAAATAATTTCCGTAATTTTTCTATGTCTTCGGATATCATAGAAAGATATCAGGTTTGTAATATAAGTGACAAAACATTTGATCCTGACTTCCAAAGAAACAAGAAAATTCATAACTGTTGGATTATTGAGCATGCTAAATAAAGTTATAACAGTTTACGTTGGCAACAACTGCCATCTATGTGAAATAGCAAAAGATCTTGTAATAGAAGCCCTAAAAGCAACTGGCTGGAAATATAATGAGGTTAACATATCAAATAACGTGTTACTCAGAGAAAAATATGGATTACGAATACCTGTGGCTGTTAATCCTGAGGGGAATGAAAAAAAGCTGGCCATTTACACGCAGTCAAATTAAACAGCTTATTTTATGATCTATCGTAAAAACTCTAAAAGTATTTTTTATTCTTCGCCTAACTTGATAAGTAATTTACCAAGATTTTCGCCTCGGTATATTGCTGAAATAGCGGATGGTGCCTTTTCAATACCATACAAGATATCTTCACGATAGTTTATTTCACCAGAGATTACCCACTTAGTCAGAGCCAATAAAGCCTCTGAATAGCGCTCCTTGTGATCAAATATTAGGAAACCCTCCATACGAGCTCGTTTGATTAATATTTGACGTTCTAATCTAGGTCCTAGAGGTGGAGGGTTCCAGCTAGAAATAGAAGCAGTGCCGCAAAGCACAACTCTCGCACCAATATTAAGTTTTTGAATTACCTTGTCACTGATTGGCCCCCAGTATTGTCAAAATATATATCAATTCCTTGAGGACAATATTTAGCTAAAGAGCTTGTAAGATTGTCATTCTTGTAGTCTATTGCTTGATCATATCGATATATATTTTTGCACATATCCACTTTTTTTTGGCCCCCTGTTATACCAACTGTGGTACACCCCTTGATTTTAGCTATTTGGCCAACACAAGAGCCAACTGACCCAGCAGCAGTGGATACTACAACAGTTTCTCCGGTAACCGGCTGTCCGACACTTAGGAGCCCAAGGTATGCAGTCATGCCATTTATACCAGCCACACCTAACGATGTTGATATTGGAAGGGAATCAGTTGTTATTTTTCGATCAACAGCAGCAGCATCCACTAAAGCATATTCTTGCCAACCAAATAAACCAGTAACCAAGTCACCAGGTTGATAATCGGTATGACAGGAATCAACAACGATACCAGTAGCAAAAGATTTCATGACACTATTGAGTGCCACAGGTTGTGCATAATTACCAATTGCACTTACCCAGCCTTTCATTGCTGGCTCTACAGACAAAAAAATATTTCGAATAATTATTTTACCCGTTGATATTTTTGGCAGAACAGTCTTAATAATTTTAAAATCGTCTGCTTCAGGAATATTTTTTGGTCTTTTTTAAGAATTACCTGTCTATTTTCGTAATGATCCATAGATTTTGACGCCTAAATTTATAAAAGACTTACATAAAGTTTCTCACCATTAAAAACAATGGTATCACCAGCTATAATTTTTTTTCGTTTCCTTTTCTCTACACAGTCATTAACCTCTACTAGCCCGTTTGCTATTGCACTTTTAGCTGCTCCACCGCTTTCAAGTAAACCCTCAAATTTTAATATTTTATATAATTCAACAGGTTCTTTATTGATACTGACTATTTTCATTTTGTGCCTATATCAAGTTAAAAAATTGAGTTGAGTTGGTCGTTGTTTTTTTTGAAATCTCTATGATTGATTCCGGACGATGCTTAGCGATTTCTTCAACGACTAAAGGTAAAAAAGCTGGTTCATTTATTCGATTTTTTGATGTTTCTTTTATTATGTTTGGTAACAAGTATGGCGCGTCAGTCTCGACCATCAACCTATTAATCGGTATATTGCCAACATTATTTTTTAGCTCACCTCCGCGCCTTTCATCACATATCCATCCAGTAATTCCTATATAAAGATCCAAATCTAGATAATTAAATAATGCTGCTTTAGTTCCTGTAAAACAATGTATAACTCCGTTTTTTAGCTGAGACCTATAAGTGCTTAATATTTCTAATTGTCTCTTATGAGCGTCTCTCTCGTGTAAAAAAACTGGTAAATCTAGCTCAGAAGCTAATTGAAGTTGGTTTTCAAAAGCTATTTCTTGCTCCTTAGGTGTAGATATATTACGGTCGAAATCAAGTCCTATTTCACCAATAGCCACTACACTTTTATTGCTAGCGATCTCCTTAAGATTGTTAAAACTTTCACTATTATATTCCTTGGCATGATGAGGGTGAATACCACATGTTGTGTATATCATATTTGGAAAATTTCTAGATAAGTCTTTATAAATATTGATACCCTTTATGCTATCATGTTCTGATATACCAGTAATAATGAGCTTTGAGACATTAGCATTTTTAGCTCGATTTACAATGGATATTAAAGTCTTTTCAAAAGATCGATGAGTGAGGTTGACTCAATATCTATTAATGCGTTTTCTGATTTAATTGTATCACTCATAATTTAGTAATTTCTTCCTGGTCGCTAATCATCTGTTCATTTTTATTTAGTTTTTTTTTGCATAAATTGATGAAAAAGCTAATACATTTTGCACATAGTTTCGTGTTTCATTAAATGGTATTGCTTCAATCCAAGCATCGAAAGGTATGCTACCCCCAGTTTTTTTCCTCCAGCGACTTACCCNTGNTNNNNCNGCATTATATGAAGCGATTGCGAGAATACGATTACCATTAAATCTATCAAGCATCTTTTTAAAATATAGGCTGCCTAATGCTATATTTATTCTTGCATCATACAAGCCAACCACCGGATCAAAAGAAATATTATTATTACCCGCTACTTGTTTTGCTGTAGCAGGCATAAGCTGCATTAAGCCTTTAGCGCCAACAGGAGATGTTGCTTCATGATGAAAAGAACTTTCTTGTCTAGCCAGAGCCATCAGTAAATGCATTGGTATTTGGTTTGTTTTTGCATTTTTTTCAAATAAGTCCTTAAAAGCAAGAGGAAATCTAAGATTAGTATCATTCCAGTAACTAGCTTTTATCATGCTTGTAATAGCACCATTGTGCCATAGCCATTTTTTAGATATGTGAGCTGCTGAAATCCATTGTTTTTTTGAAAAATTTCTTGTTGCTTTATTCCACTCTCTGCGTGCTGAGAGATTGAGGTTATGGTGAAGAAGCTCCCTCGTACTTTTAATACCTACTTGAGATTCTAGTTCTGTTAATTCAACTTGACTTGGCGTTGAATCCTTATATCGCATATTATTAGATAGCTCGAGTCGTTGAGCGCTCAAAAAACCATAAAAACTTCTCTCGCTGGATAACTTTTTATAACCACTCAAGTCAGGGTTCTTAGAGTCACTATTAATAATTTCAATTAATCTTTGGTCCCAATATTTCCATACCTGTTTATTTTTTAAAACTTGAGGCATTTTTTCTATCCAGATTTGAGCATCTTTCCAATCTGCTATTTGGATAGATTGACGAACCCTCCATTCTAATATTTTATGACCAGAGGAATGAATATTTTTTGTTAAATATTCATCTGATTCTTCCTTCTTTTTTTGTTTAAAAAAACTTTTTATTAAAGAGCTACTAATTTTTATTTTTTGTGCTTCAGAAAATTTATATTTTTTTTGATACCTCAAAAAGACTTCGGATGCTAACTGCGCATTTTTTTTGCTAAACGCACCAATCCATAAGTTACCGCAACATGAATTTCGTTAGTATTATTAATTAACTCTTTCGGAGTAAAGAAATTATGATTGATTACGGCATTTTCATTTTTATATATTTCATATAGCTTTGTTGCAAGTTTTTTATTATCTTTATTATTAATGAATCTTGAAACATATTTTGATAGCTGGTAATTACGTTTAGCGATTGATTTTGCATACCTATCCCACGCAACCTCTTCTGTAATGAGACCGTCTTTGATCAAAATAACGAATAATTTGTCGCATTCTTTGGGTTGTGAGTTGCCAGAGGACCAAAGTTTTAGAGCAGCTTGAATAACACTTTTTTTGTTACTCGTATCGCTCTTAATTCTTGCAAATTGGTAGTAACATCTCTGTCTTATTGTTGCTCCACTTTCCTTGTAGTCAGCTAAATAATCTTGCCATCTATTGTGTTTTCTCAAAACTTCAAGCCAATAATATCTTACATTGTCAGAAATTGCTGATTGATCATATTCCTCTAAGAATTTCCTTATATCTTCTTTGGGAAAGCTGCGAATTTTTTGCAGTAACTCTTGTGCTAAAAGATAGTGTTTTATTGGATAGTCGTTAAGTTTTTTATATTCATATTGATAGGTTGTCATGTCTCTTTTTGAAGCGCATCATATGCAGCTTTAAAAATTTCACGTTGCTTATGAAGCTCTCCCATGACTGGATCAAGATTTTCTAAACAAATTACATCATAAGATAATAAGGCTAACCATATTATGAATAATTTGCGTAAGATAGGAGTCTGCCATCTCTTGTAAATACGTATGTCGATAAATTTCATGATGAGAGTATATATTAGTAAAATAAGTAAATAATCCAAATTTGAGGTTGTTTGTATACATATACATCATAGCTACAACAATCTATATTAAATAGAGAAGAGTTAATTTTTATACATATAAATCAAAAAATTTAAGTTAAAGTTAAAATTTTAAAGTTTCATTACCAATAAATATAATTTACAAGAGAAGATAATGACATACCTGTTCATTTTTTTGTATTATTGATAATAATTTCACCATTAATGTGGTTTAGGCAATCTCCACGTCAAAAGCTCACAATATGCATGAGAAAGAAAGCTGCTAATCTTGGAATGACAGTTCAGTTAAGCGCCTCAGCAGATAACCAGTTAGAGAAAAAGAGACTAGATTGTATTACTTACAAATTGTCATGGCATATTGACTCTATAAAATCTTCTAAACCACATATGGAGGATTGGTTGTTGGTAAAGTCAACAAAAAGAGGAGAGGCCTCTATTTGGTTAGAATGGAACTGGCTTGGGGAGCCGTGTTGCGAGGATATAACTGAGGATATAGACCTAGCACTTAAAAATCTTCCTATTGTTATCTCTGCATTGCAAGCAAGATCAGATGGAATTATGATTTACTGAAAGAAGAGGGAGAGGAGGAAGATGTAGCAAGAATTTATGAGTCATTGTTCACTTTGAGAAATGCCATCAGACACTAAATAACAAATTTTTTTTATCAATTGAATAAATCTACTTGACCAACCTACCATATCTACCTGTATATTCCCCACATGAGATTGAAGTTTTGAACATATTATTTTGAAATTAAAGCATCAAGAGTAGTTGCTAGCCGAGATTTATACAGGATAGCAAGGTAAAAAGCACGCGGTCTTCTTTTGTTGGTTTATTCAACACAAGACTTTTTTGCGACAAATTTAATTGAGCAATATAATTCGATGGCGAAATCACTAGTTATTGTAGAATCACCTGCTAAAGCAAAAACTATTAACAAATACTTAGGGTCTGAGTACATAGTGAAGTCGAGTATTGGCCATATTCGAGATCTATCTAAGAATATTGCATCAAGCAGTCCATCAGAGCGCGCCAAGGCCGCATCAATCACTCGCAATCTTCCAGAAGAAAAAAGGCTGCACATAAAGCAAAAAAAGCACGTGAAAAATTGTTCAATTCTATGGGTATAAATCCAGAAAAGGATTGGAAAGCCCAATATGAAATTCTATCCAGTAAAGAAAAAGTTGTAGCAGAACTTAAAAATTAGCAAAAAATGCAGACACAATTTATCTAGCTACAGATCTAGACAGAGAGGGTGAGGCGATAGCTTGGCATTTACGGGAAATAATTGGCGGAAGTAAAGGTCGCTACAAAAGAGTAGTTTTTAATGAAATAACAAAAAAGGCTGTTCAAGCAGCATTTTCACAACCCTCTGAATTGGATTTAGATCGGGTGAATGCACAACAAGCCCGGCGTTTTTTAGATAGGGTCGTTGGATTCATGCTCTCACCGCTACTTTGGAGTAAAGTTGCTAGAGGATTATCTGCCGGACGCGTCCAGTCAGTTGCAGTCAAATTAATAGTACTTCGGGAGAGAGAAATTAGAGCTTTCGATCCAGAGGAATATTGGACACTTCATGCTGATCTTGAATCAAAATCTAGCGATATAGTTCGATTTGAAATAAATAAATTAGCAGGACAAAATTTCTACCAAAAGATAAAAAACAAACATTTGAGGCATTAGAGGTCCTTAAAACTGCAACGTACACTGTGACAGATCGTGAAGATAAACCTACAGGTAGTAAACCATCCGCCCCTTTCATAACGTCAACCTTGCAACAGGCTGCTAGCACAAGACTTGGATATGGCGTAAAAAAGACTATGGCTATGGCTCAACGACTATATGCTGGTGGATACATCACCTATATGAGGACAGATTCGATTAATCTGAGTGTTGATGCTGTATCTGCTTGTAGAAATTACATACAAAGCAATTTTGGTGAAAGTTATTTACCGGAAAAACCAAATATTTATACTAGTAAATCTGGCGCACAAGAGGCCCATGAGGCAATAAGACCCTCTAATGTCGATATCATGCCTAATGACTTAATTGATATGGATGATGCCAAGCAACTTTACCAGCTTATCTGGCAACAGTTCGTTGCTTGTCAAATGACCCCAGCTAAATTTACTAGTACTACTATCACGGTGGACTCTGCACAATTTCAGATGAAAGCTAAAGGACGTATTATTAAATTTGACGGCTACTTAAAAGTATTGCCTGCGGTAAGAAAAAAGATGACACTTCAGAGCTTCCTGATCTTCAAGTAGGAGAAATATTAGATCTTAATATCTTAATACCTCTCCAGCATTTTACAAAGCCGCCACCACGTTTTTCTGAGGCTGCCTTAGTCAAAGAGCTCGAAAAATTAGGTATTGGTAGACCGTCTACATATGCATCTATAATTTCAAGAATCCAAGAAGCAGGATATGTGAGAGTCGAAAACCGTCGTTTTTATGCTGAAAAGATTGGAGATATTGTCACAGTTCGTTTAAATGAAAGTTTCACGGACCTCATGGACTATGGTTTTACAGCTGCAATGGAAAATCATTTAGATGATATAGCCAATGGGCAACGTGACTGGAAAGACGTTTTAAACAGGTTCTACGCAGATTTTTCAAAAAGCTTATCTAATGCTGAGTCCAAAAATGGGGGTATGAGACCTAACGAGCCAACGCTAACTGATATCAAGTGCCAAGAAGCTGCTTGTAATAGACCTATGACTGTAAGAACTGCATCTACTGGAGTTTTCTTGAGTTGCTCTGGGTACACGTTACCACCAAAAGAGCGATGTAAAGGTACTCTCAATCTGAGTTCCGGTGAAGAGGTTGTTAATATTGATGAAGATGATGAGGCTGAATCCCGTCAGTTAATGAAAAAATATCGTTGTACCTTATGTGATACTGCTATGGACAGCTACCTAGTTGATACAACAAGAAAACTATATGTCTGTGGAAAAAATCCAACCTGTAGTGGTTTTATGGTTGAAAAAGGTATATTTGTAGTCAAGGGATATGACGGCCCCTCACTAGTGTGTGACAAATGCGGTATGGATATGCACTTGAAGGATGGCCGTTTTGGAAAATATTTTGGTTGTACAAGTGATAGTTGTAAAAATACCCGAAAGCTTTTGAGAAATGGAGAACCTTCCCCTCCAAAAATGGATCCAGTGTCAATGCCAAATTTAGCATGTATAAAAGTTGAAGATCATTATGTGCTTCGTGATGGGGCAGTAGGCATGTTTCTTGCCGCTAGCCAATATCCAAAGCATCGAGAGACGAGAGCTCCACTTGTTTGTGAGCTCATACAATATAAAGATGAAATCGATGTTAAGTATCGCAATATATTTGATGCTCCTCAAGAAGATCCGAACGGAAACAAAACAGTTGTTCGCTTTAACAGAAAAGAAAAGGAACATTACGTGCAAAGTGAGCTAAATGGTAAACCTTCAGGATGGAAGGCAATATTTAAAGATGGTCAATGGAAGACAGAGGATAACCGTAAAACAAATAAAAAATAGAGGCTTAACTTGCAATTTTTTTTGTTAGAATTAAAGATCTAAAGAGAACCTTGCTAAAAAAGACTAATATGAATCCCTATGTTGCTATAGTCAATCAAAAAATATCTCTCTGTAAAATATTACTGAGTGAGGGTATTTTGAAAAATAAATTATTAGAGAAAAAGACTGATGCCCAGCTAGAATTAGCTTTTATGCAGTCTGTGATATACCAACTTGAATCAGCTTATATTAATTATCTAAAAGAAATCGCTTTTGCTCACAAATGCAAGGATATTGAGTCAGTTGATTCTTTAAAGAAACTAAAAGTTGGGCTTCTCTCTGCGAATAAAAGTATGGCCGAGTCACAGGAGATAGAATTACTGCTTGGGGAACAGCAAAGTTGGCTAAGCCAGCTTCTTAGTGAGCATAAAAAAATATCTTTAGCACCGATAACAATAAATAAAAAAAATAATGATCATTCCATTTCTCTGCTTGAGGTAAAACAATTAGATGATACTATATATTTAAGTTTTACTGATATGGAATTTTGGGTTGAAAGCTTCACAGAAATACTAGACAGAAATCGCCAACTTATGTATGAATGTTAACAAAAATAGGGTATTTAAAATTACACATAATTATAATTGATGGAAAAATCAAATGTCTTTTTTGAAATAGTTGTTCTGCCAAATGGAGATATCGCGCTCAAAGAGATAATGATATCGATGAACCGATAATCCGAATTTCTTTCTCAAAGGAAGTCGAAGGTTTCTCTGAGGAATCGAAAATAAATGTTGCTAAGGCAATGATAGATGCTGGCATTGATTTATTTGATAAAATGGATCTTGATATCTTGCAGAAAAAAGAAAATGATCAATCTCCTGATATAACTACAATAATTCATTAAATAATTTATATTTTTGTTCTTAGAATCCCTACACTTATTCCTTCAATAGAAAAATTTTGTGTTCTTAAATCCACATTAATTGGTTTAAAATCGTCATTTTCTGGCATTAACTTAATTTCATGAGCTACTGAATTCGTTATTATTCTTTTCACTGTTACCTCGTCTTCGATTCTTGCAACTACAATTTCTCCATTTTCTGCCATATTAGTTTTATGAACAGCAAGCAGATCTCCATCCATTATCCCAATATTCTGCATACTTGCACCTTGTACTTTTAGAAAGAAGTCTGCTTTTGGATAAAACATATCAGATGCCACATCTACATAATCTTCTATATTCTCTATAGCAAGTATTGCTTCGCCAGCAGCTACACGACCAACTAGGGGTAATCCATTTTGCTTTTCATTAAGAAGACGAATTCCACGCGAAGTCCCCTTAATCATTTCAATTACCCCTTTTTTCGCTAGGGCTCTTAAATGTTCTTCAGCGGCGTTGGGTGACTTAAAACCAAGCTCATTGGCTATTTCTGCTCTTGTTGGAGGATAACCTGTTGCCCTTATGTTTGTTTTTATTAAATTTAAAATCTCTTCCTGTCTTGCTGTAAGTGAAGCGGTGATCATAAAAACTCCTTATCCATAGCAAATCTCATAGTTTGATATTTAGTAGGCGCTAAAAAACAATATACTGTGTTTATTAACAGTATATTGTTTTATTTGTATTAATAACAACATTTATTTAATAATTATCCCTTTAAAAATATTTTATTTATATATGATTTTAGGGAAAATTGGACAGGGTGTTCAATGTTCATTACAAAAAAATGAGTTATTAATTTAATAAGTAATTTTTTTAAATACTAGTTTATGATTGTAGGGTAATATTTTTTTAATAGGGATAAATTATGCCGATAGGGCCTTTAATAATAGACTTGAGCGGCCTTTCATTGTGCTTTGATGAAAAAAGGTTGCTCAAAATCCCAGTTATTGGAGGCGTGATACTTTTTTCTAGAAATTTTAGAAACCGTAAGCAATTGATGATGCTTGTATCTGAAATTAGATATATTAGGCCAGAGATTCTGATATGTGTTGATCAAGAAGGAGGTAGAGTCCAGCGATTTATCGAAGATTTTAGTCCAATTCCCCCGATGCAGACTCTGGGTAATTTTTTGGGTACTCCGTTAGAGAAGTATATCAAGGACTGTGGATGGTTGATGGCTTGTGAGCTTATAGCTTGCGATATAGACTTCAGTTTTGCTCCAGTTTTAGATCTCGATCAAAATACATGCGAAGTGATTGCAGACCGGTCTTTTTCTGAAAACCCGGGAAGGACTGTAGAAGCTGCAAGTTTTTTTATATCAGGTATGAGAGAAGCAGGTATGGCTTCAACTGGTAAACACTTTCCAGGCCATGGTGGAGTAGAAGTGGATAGTCATATTGAAACTCCCGTGGATGATAGAAGTATTGAAGATTTATTATCCAACGATATTATACCTTTTGCTAAGCTATCGGCCAGCTTAGATGGGATTATGCCTGCGCACATAATTTATCCTCAGGTAGATAAGAATGCTGTAGGTTTTTCAAAATTATGGATAAATAAAATTTTAAGACAAGATTTAAAATTTGATGGAGTTATCTTTAGCGATGATCTGTCTATGAAAGGGGCTGACGTTGCTGGTGATTATATTAGTAAAGCTAAATCTGCACTTAATGCCGGTTGCGATATGATTTTAGTTTGCAATAATCGAAAGGGTGCTATTGAGATAATAGATTATTTAGCATCAACTAACTGGACGTCATCACCAAGAATGTCCAGAATGAAGAATAGAAAAAAATATCATGGAAGCAATTAGCTTCTGATAACCGCTGGATATCAACTAAAGCTTTTTTTGAGTCGATTTCTACGGACTAATTGGGTGTTAATACGATTACTGGGGATTTTTTTTATGGCAGCTGTAGAGAACTGGTTGATTAATTTAATAGGTGAAAAATTAACAGGTAGCTACTATCTTTGGGTACTAGAGATTTTTCTAATTGTTGTTTTTTCTTTTATAGCTGGATACTTAATTAATAAATTAATAAATATACTCGAAAAGCATACCTCAAACTCAAAAACTGTATGGGATGATGCGATTATCGAGGCTTTCAGACGACCAGCAGTATGGGTTATTTGGATTATTGGAATAAATTTGGCAGCATCCGTAGCATTAAAAGCTGCAGGCTCTGAATTACAGGATCTTATTAGTTTAGTAAATAGAGCCTCTATAATTTTCTTATGTGCTCTATTTTTGATCAATCTAATCAAAAGAGTAGAGCGCAACTTAACTGATATAGAATATACCTCAGAGCCATGTGATGAAACAACTGTTAAAGCTGTAGGTAAGCTCCTTCGTTTCTCCGTAATCATTACAGCAGTTTTAATTGCTATGCAGCTATTTGGATATAGCATATCAGGATTGCTCGCATTTGGGGGGATTGGCGGCTTAGCGATTGGCTTTGCTGCTAAAGATCTTTTAGCAAATTTTTTCGGTGGTTTGATGTTATATTTTGACCAGCCCTTTAAGGTTGGAGACTGGGTAAGATCCCCCGATCAAGAGATTGAGGGTACAGTCGAAGATATAGGTTGGCGTCTAACAAGAATTAGAACATTTGATCAGCGTCCTTTATATATACCAAATTCTATATTCAACAGCATATCTTTAGAAAATCCATCGAGAATGTTAAATAGACGAATATATGAAACAATTGGTGTTCGTTATGACGATCTATCAAAAATGGAGACAATAGTTTCAGATTTAGATAAAATGCTTGTTGATCATGATGAAATTGATATGAATAATACACTGATAGTATATTTTGATTCTTTCGCTCCTTCGTCAGCAGATTTTTTCATCTATACTTTCACTAAAACTACAAATTGGGTTAAGTTTCATCAAATTAAACAAGATGTCTTACTTAAGGTATCTAGCATCATAGCGTCACATAGCGCAGAAATAGCTTTTCCAACTTCAACTTTACATATGGTTTCTGATTCACAAAAGTATGATCAATAAAATTAATAACCTATATAGTATTTTGAGCTATAATTTTTATTTTAATCAAGCGTTGGAGCTAGACTATCTAATAAATCCTTCGCCTTTAGTATGCGTTGATCTGCTGTAAGTATATCAAGATCAAACTTTAATGCGCTGGGCCCATCAAATCTGAATAAATCAGGTTTTTTTTTGCACTAAATTGATAATATTTTTTGGGTCTATGGATGTATCTGATGCAAACTCGAGTCTTCCATTTTTATCTCCTAACTCAAGCTTAGTTACACCTAATTTTTTTTGCATACAGCTTCAGTGATGTGACGCTAAATAAATTTTTTAAGTAGCCATCAATTAATCCAAAGCGATCAATCATTTCAACTTGAAGTTCTCGGAGCTCACTATCGGAATCAGCATTTGCTATTCGTTTATAGAGGATCAGTCGCATATGAACATCAGGAAGATAATCTTCAGGGATTAATGCAGGTATATTAAGTTTGATCTCAACAGGATTGATGGCTAGCATTGATAGATTTGGTGATTGACCTTTCCGTATAGCCTTGACAGCCTTATCTAATAATTCAGTATAAAGAGTGAACCCTATTGATTGTATGTGACCACTTTGCCCTTTTCCTAAGAGCTCACCAGCTCCACGAATCTCAAGATCGTGTGTCGCTAATGTGAAACCCGAACCAAGTTGATTCGCGTCCCTGATTGCCTCCAAGCGCTTAAAAGCGTCAGAGGTTAATGATCTGATATCAGTTACTAATAAATATGCATATGCTTGATGATGAGATCGACCGACTCTTCCTCTAAGTTGGTGAAGTTGAGCGAGACCAAATTTATCTGCCTTACTTATCAAAATAGTATTAGCGGTTGGTATATCAATTCCATTTTCTATTATAGTGCTACATACTAAAACATTGAATCGTTGGTGGTAAAAATCAGACATTACATATTCGAGTTTTTTTTCCGCATTTGACCATGTGCAAAATTTACTTTTGCTTCCGGAAGTAACTCAGCCAGCCAGGAGGCTGTTTGCTCAATAGTTCTAACTTCATTGTGCACATAAAAAATCTGACCACCTCTTAATATTTCCCGTAATACAGCCTCACGAATGACATCAGAATTTTTTTCACGTAAAAAAGTTTTTACTGATAATCTTTTTGCGGGTGCGGTTGCGATAATAGATAAGTCTTTTATGCCAGACATGGAAAGGTTGAGTGTTCTTGGTATTGGTGTTGCTGTAAGAGTGAGGACATCTATGTTTGTCCTAAATTCTTTAATAACCTCTTTTTGTTTTACACCAAACCTATGTTCTTCGTCAATAACAAGAAGACCAAGATCTTTGAAGTCTATTTTTGTATGCAAGAGTTTGTGTGTTCCTATGAGAATATCTATTTTTTCCTATACTCGCATCCTTAAAAATAGCTTGCTGGTTTTTAGTTGAGATAAATCTAGATAGTTCTCCTATTTCTATTGGTAAATTGGCAAATCTATCCCTAAAATTTTCTACATGTTGATGTACCAAAAGGGTGGTAGGAACGAGAATAACAACCTGTTTTCCACTAGATACAGCAATAAAAGCTGCTCTCATAGCTACCTCTGTTTTACCAAAACCAACGTCACCACAAATAAGTCTATCCATAGGTCGATCCGATACCATATCTCTTTTCATTGCTTCGATTGTTTCTATTTGATCTGGCGTTTCTTCATAGGGAAAATCATTGCAAAAATTCTGATAGGCTTCAGGCGTAAGTCTGCATGCAAACCCTTTTTTTGACGCCCTTAAGGAATATATGTCAAGTAGCTCAACAGCAGTATCAGATATCTCTTTAAGAGCCTTATCTTTTGATTTTACCCACTGTTCTCCACCCAATTTATGAAGAGGTGCTTGAATTTCTTCTACACCGCTATACCGATTAATTAGATTAAGAGAAGATACAGGTACATATAATTTAGCTTTATCTGCATATTCTAAAGCAAGGAATTCCTGGGGCCAGTCATTTGTATTTATAGTTTTAAGCCCCAAATATCTCCCAATACCATGCTCTATATGAACGACTGGAGAACCTATATGAAGCTCCGATAGATTTTTTATAGCTTGTTCAGAACGGCTCGATTTTCTTGCTCGACGACGGTTTTGTATAATTTTAAGCCCAAATAACTCAGATTCTGTTATCAATAAAATATTAGGCTTGATTAAATGAAATCCTCTTTCAATCGGGTAGGTTGTAATTGAGATCTTATCTTTTGTTTTTAAAAAATCATCCCAAGTTTCAGCTTCATAATATTTGATTTTATTGCTCTGCAATATGACACCCAAAGCTTCCTTGCGACCGTTAGTTTCTGCACATAGTAATATTCGATTATCATTTTCGCCTGAAAAGACTTCCAGTTTTTTTAGTGTATCTAATATATCAGTATTAGGAGAAATATTGGGCGTAGGCTGGAAATTTAAACTAAAAGATTCTGTAGATTTAATTCGGCTGTTGCTTTCTATATATATTTTTTTATATGGATAATTCTCTAAGGCTTCAAATATTTTATATGGTGAAATAAAAACCTCATCTGGAGGTAGAAATGGGTTTTTACTATCAATATTACATTCTTTAAAGCGACTTTTTATATTACACCAAAAATTTTCTGCATTTTCTCTAGTATCGCTATCTACAACTATCAAGCAATTTTCTGGAAGATAGTCAAAAAAAGATGAGCACTCACTAAAGAATAACGGAAGAAAGTATTCGATACCCTGAGGGGCGATACCATTCTTTATACTGGAGTAGATTGTTGAATTCCTATCGTCAACGTCAAATTTTTCAATCCAATTTTTTTTGAATCTTATTATTGAGTCTTCATCTAAGGGAATTTCTTTAGCTGGTAAAAGAGAAATTAAATCAACTTTTTCTTTAGTAAGCTGCGAATCTGGATCAAAGATTCTCAGGCTTTCAATTTCATCATCAAATAGATCAATACGAAAAGGTAATAACGCCCCCATTGGATAAATATCTATTTTTGATCCGCGTATACTGTACTCACCGCGCTCAATTACTGTTTCAGTAATCCGATAGCCACTATATTTAAGTTTCTTTCTTAGGTTCTCTAAATTGATTTGTTCACCAACTTTGTAGCTAAACGATCGCCCTTGAACGAAGTCTTTTGGAGGTAATCTATGCATCATGGTCATTACAGGCACCACAGTAACTCCAGAACTTGTTTCCGGTAAGCTGTAAAGTGTCTTTAGTCTTTTAGAAATTATATCTTGGTGTGGAGAAAAATGATCATAAGGGAGAGTTTCCCAGTCAGGAAATTGAACGACTTGCGAGCTATTACCTAAAAAAAAAGCTATTTCGGACTCTATTTTTGATGAAGTTCTCGCAGATGACGTAATTACTAAAACTGGACCTGTATGTATTTTTGTTACTTCAGCGACACTAAGAGATAATCCAGACCCAAAAGAATCGCTCCATAACAGTTTTTTGTCCGCTAAATTTAATGATTGTAAGGATAAAATTGGCATAAAATGTATAATTATTAAAATTTGCTTATGTGAGTATTTGAGGTAGAGAAAATTTACTTTCTGATAACACCCAAAACTTCCTTAAGTATTTTAGCGACGGTTGTCCCATTTAGATATGGCCAACTGAATAAATTTAATTAATTTTCGCTAAATAGCCTAGATTTATTGGAGAATTATAATTGAACAAACTAAGACCATTTTTAGTATTGCTTTTAGTAGGTGTTTTTTTCTTAATTCTGTAGGCTGTTCATCGCAAGATTTTAATTTTAAAAGTTTAGCTAAATCTGACTTAGATGAAGTTGCTGATTATCACTATAAAGAAATTGAGGCTTTGCTCAAGGATCTTACTTCCAAGCTCTATAAAAGAAACCCTAAGTACCTAAAAAATTTATCTGCTTATGCAAATCTTTCAGACAGTATAGATTATAGGTTAAAACAAATTTTCGATAGACCAATAAAAACTAAAATCCCTGAAGTCGCTGCTTATGGAACGGATGCCATTGAATTGTCTCTATCTAGAAACTTTCAGGGAGATAGAGTGCTCGCTTTTATTGGTGGGTTGACTGATATGATTAAAAATCATATGGATATAATACAGAATTTTTTATTTATACAGAGTTGAAAGAGCAGAATTTATATCTAAGCGCCCGAAACTTGGAGATTGCATTTTGGAGAATAACATCATACAAAAATAAAAATGGTGAGCCGTTTATACTCACAAATAGCAGAAATGGTGAAATTGAAAATCTTAGTTATGAGCGTATATTCGGAAAAATGATTGCATTACAGGATATGATGGCTCGAATTTCATCTGGAAAGAACGAAAGAATGGTTAAAACTGTAGTGCAAAACGTTGCCGCTAAAGCTTTTTTCCCATTCTAATCGAATTTAGTTGGACATGAAGAAGCTTGTATCTGAATCAGTTATGTTTGACACGAAACTCTTGGATAACTTTTCAAGTGATTAGCAGGTTCTAATATATTTTACGCTCCATTGAGGTTGCCCTCAGTGGTTAGAGGCATGATAATAGCGATATAAACTTTACCTTCAAAGAAAGGATTAACCAAGTGATAGAGAAAACCCGCCCTATACCTGCAGATTTTTTTTCAGATTGGAAGGAACGAGAAGCACTCTCTGAGGCTATGATTCCTCTAATTGGTAGCCTTTACAGAGAAAAAATATTTCTTTGTATATGTATGGCAAAAGTATGGTTAATAGGTCAGTTATTGAATTGATGAAAGCCCACCGGTTCGTTCGCCAGATTGAACAAAATGAATTATCAGAATATGAAACCTACCCTTTAATTGAAGCCTTATCAGATATAAATTTAGGTCCAGCACATATAGATGTTGGGAAACTAGCTGTGAAATACCAAGAGTTCACGGATACTCAAAGTTTAACCGATTTTTTAAATGAGGAAATTGGAGACGAATTAGATGATATAAAAAAACCCATCCCTGATCCACAGGATGTAGTCTTATACGGATTCGGGCGTATTGGGCGATTATTAGCAAGGCTTTTATTAGAAAAAACAGGTAGCGGTGATATGCTTCGCCTAAAAGCGATTGTAGTTCGCGGCGGCTCTGCTGAAAATGATCTTAGCAAGCGCGCCAGTTTACTCAGACGAGATTCCGTCCATGGAGCATTTGAGGGTACAATTCGTATTTTGAAAGATAAAAATATACTAGTTTGTAACGGTAATCCTATACAAATAATTTATGCAAATTCACCAAGCGAAATAGACTATAAACAGTTCAGTATAAATAACGCAATACTAATCGATAACACTGGCGCATGGAGAGACGAGCAGGGACTAGGAAAGCATATAGAGTGCCCTGGTATATCAAAAGTTATACTAACTGCACCCGGTGAAGATCAATTCCAAATATAGTTTATGGAATCAATCATCATGATATAACTAAAAATTCTAAAATTATATCGGCAGCCTCATGTACAACTAACGCAATTGTTCCTATTCTCAAGGCACTACAAGATAAATTTGGAATTAAAAGTGGTCATGTAGAGACTGTCCACTCTTATACAAATGATCAAAATTTAATTGATAACTTCCATAAAGGGTCACGACGCGGCCGAAGTGCTGCACTAAATATGGTTCTGACAGAAACTGGTGCTGCCCGTGCTGTAGCCAAGGCATTACCTGAACTTAGAGGAAAGCTTACAGGGAATGCTATAAGAGTTCCTACTCCTAATGTCTCAATGGCAATTTTGAATCTCCGTCTTGATCGTGAAACTAGCCTTGACGAAATCAATAATTATGTCAGAAAAATGTCACTTCATTCTCCACTTCAAAATCAGATCGATTATACAAAATCTACGGAAGCAGTTTCATCTGACTTTGTTGGTTCTCGTCATACATGTATATATGATGCACAGGCAACAATAGTAGATAAAGACAATGTTATACTTTATTGCTGGTATGACAATGAATTTGGTTATAGTTGTCAGGTTATTAGATGTCTTGAGCAGTTTGCAGGGATTAGCTGGAAAATGATACCAAGTTAGCTTACGTTGTATTTCTTTAAAAACCTATAAACTTTAGGCTAAAAAAATTGTCCCATAGACCTTTATCGCGTATGATTATGCGGTTTTAAAATGCATAAAAAAATACAGCAAAAAAATAAATACAGAAAAAAATATCACTCAAATAAAGATTTAAGTTTTTTTGTGGTTTTTTAAAATAATACTGATTGACTTAGCATATAACAATGCAAATGATAACTATTATCGTTAAATTATTATAATGCAAGGTCTCACTTGATGTAGAGTTTAGGTAAAAAAATTTAGGGTATTATTAAATGGTCAAAATTAATAAGGGTTTGGATATACCCTTATCGGGATCTCCCGAGCAGATTATATATGAGGGCAAACCTATACAGAGTATCGCTATCATAGGCGATGATTATATTGGCATGAAGCCTACAATGGCAGTTAAAGTTGGCGATAAAGTTAAGGCTGGTCAGATACTTTTTTCTGATAAAAAAACAGAAGGAGTTCATTTCACCTCACCAGTAAGCGGTATAGTTGAAGCTATAAATCGAGGTGAACGAAGGGTTCTGCAGTCTCTAGTGATAAATTACAGGGAAATGATAAGGAAAACTTTAGGCAATATGATGCTAAAGAAATCCTAAAATTAAGTAGTAGTGATGTGATTGATAATCTAGTTAAATCCGGTTTGTGGACCTCACTCAGAACACGTCCTTATTCGAAGGTGCCATCGCCAAACTCAGGTCCTCCAAACTCTATTTTTGTTACCGCTGTAGACACAAACCCGCTTGCTGCTTCCCCTGAATTAATTATCAGCGAACGAAAAGAAGATTTCGAAAATGGACTCTCTGTGCTCAAGCATTTAACTGACGGTCCTCTTCATCTTTGTATATCTGGTGATTCTGAGTTATTTGAAGGCATTAATACATGTGCAATACTCCATAAATTCACTGGCCCCCATCCTTCTGGATTAGTTGGTACGCATATACATTTTATTGATCCGGTAAGCGCAGCAAAAACAGTTTGGACTATTGGTTACCAAGATGTTTTAGCAATTGGCGCGTTATTTACTTCAGGAAATATTGACCCACAAAGAGTTATTTCTCTTTGTGGTCCCCAGACACTAAAGCCAAGATTAATTAGAACTCTCATCGGTGCAAACATAAATGATTTAATTTCTGACGAATTGTGTGAGGGAGAAAATCGAGTTATCTCTGGATCTATTTTATCAGGACGAATTGCCTCTGCTTCATATTTTAATGGAGTTTTTCTTACTTAGGTCGCTACCATACCCAAATAACTGCAATCCTAGAAGGACATCAACGTGAATTTCTCAGATATATTTCACCTGGCTCTAATCGTCACTCGGCATTGCCTATATACCTATCCTCGATGAGCCGAACTAATGATAAAAAATTTCATTTCACTACAAACACAAATGGTAGCGAGAGAGCGATGGTGCCAGTCGGAAATTATGAAAAGGTAATGCCACTTGATGTACTCCCCACACAGTTGCTACGTGCATTGATCGTCGGAGATACAGAAATTGCACAAAAACTCGGTTGCTTAGAACTTGAGGAAGAGGATTTGGCATTGTGTAGCTATGTATGTGTTGGAAAGTACGAGTATGGTCCAATATTAAGAAATAATTTATCTCGTATTGAGAAGGAGGGTTGATAGTGAGAGCACTTCGCAATTACTTGGATAAAATTGAACCTAATTTTCATAAAGGTGGAAAATACGAAAGCTTTTTTTGCTCTTTATGAGGCTGTCGATACAATTTTTTATTCACCAGGATCAGTAACCAAAAACGGTTCACATATTCGAGATGGTATAGATCTTAAGAGAGTAATGATTACTGTTTGGTTAGCTACATTTCCAGCTATGTTTTACGGTATGTACAATGTAGGCTTTCAAGCTAATACTATCTTAGCAAGTTCAGAGACTACCTTTAGTACAGATTGGCATGAGTCTATTATCCTCATGTTTGCTGGACATGATCCATCAAGCATATGGGATTGTATGATTTATGGTGCAGTTTATTTTATACCTATATATATGGTTACATTTATAGCTGGTGGCTTCTGGGAGGTTTTATTTGCCTCCGTCAGGGGTCATGAAATAAACGAAGGTTTTTTTGTGACTTCAATACTTTTTGCCCTTATATGCCCACCAGATATACCATTGTGGCAGGTTGCTCTGGGAATAAGTTTCGGTGTTGTTATCGGAAAAGAGGTATTTGGTGGTACGGGTAAAAATTTCCTCAATCCAGCATTGACAGGTCGAGCCTTTCTTTTCTTCGCTTATCCAGCCGAGCTATCAGGAGATGCTGTATGGACAGCAGTTGATGGCTATACCGGTGCAACAATGTTATCCGTAGCAGCTACAAATGGTATGGAGGCAGTACAACAAAACCTTACATGGTTTGATGCCTTTATCGGAAATAAGCAGGGCTCTATAGGTGAGACATCTATACTAGCAATTCTCGTTGGTTGTGCAATCTTGCTGTTCACTAGAATTGGCGCATGGCGTATAATGTTAGGTGTTTTTGTGGGCATGGTTGCACTCTCTTCGTTTTTTAATTTAATTGGCTCAGATAGTAATCCCATGTTTGGGGTGCCTTGGCATTGGCATTTAGTTATAGGCAGTTTTGCATTTGGATTAGTTTTTATGGCGACAGATCCAGTATCTGCATCTATGACAGATACGGGTAAATTCTGGTATGGTCTTCTCATTGGAGTTATGACTGTTCTCATCAGAGTAGTGAACCCTGCATACCCGGAAGGTGTCATGTTAGCAATATTATTTGCTAATCTATTCTCACCTCTAATTGATCATTTTGTTGTTGAAGCTAATATTAAGAGGAGAATAGCTCGTGGCTAGTAACGATTCTACTTCAAATACTATTCGGGTTGCCTTAGCACTTTGCATTGTTTGCTCAGTCATTGTATCCACCGCAGCTGTATTGCTGAGGCCCGCTCAACAAGCTAACAAAGATCTTGATAGAAAAACAAATATATTAGCCGCTGCAGGTATGCTTGAAAAAGGAGATGATGTTTTAGCTAAATTCGCTACTATAAAAACAAAAGCAGTAGACTTAGCCACTGGAAAGTTCTCTGATTCAGTAGACTTGAATACATATAATCAAAGAAAAGCAGCAAAAGATCTTGCTCTTTCTACAGATCTTGGTGATAAAGATATAGCTAAAATTGGTCGTCTGCCAAAATATATGATTGTTTATGTTGTAGAAGGTGCTTCAGGTTTAGAAAAAATTATTTTACCAATAAAAGGGTATGGCTTGTGGTCAACACTTTATGGTTTTGTTGCACTTGAATCCGATTTAAATACTGTAGCTGGACTTGGTTTCTACGAGCATGCTGAAACACCCGGTTTAGGTGGAGAGGTTGATAATCCCTCATGGAAGGCACAATGGATAGGTAAAAAAAGTTATGACTCCGACAGTAAGCAAGCCTTGACTGTAATTAAAGGTAAGGTAGACCCTAGTAGACCACAATCAGTTCATGAAATAGATGGCCTATCTGGAGCAACCATTACTAGCAAGGGTGTCGATAACCTCATAAAATTTTGGATGGGTGAAAATGGGTTCGCACCATTTTTAACAAACTTGCGAGCAGGTGAGGCTTAAATATGTCTAACAAGATGAAAGAAATACTATTAAAACCAGTCTTCAACGAAAATCCAATTGCTCTTCAGATTTTAGGAATATGCTCAGCTTTGGCTGTCACTTCTAGCTTAAAGGTGACCTCTGTCATGTGCATATGTTTAATCGTTGTTGCTGCTGTTTCAAGTATGCTGGTCTCTCTGATAAGAAATCAAATTCCAGGGAGCATAAGAATAATAGTCCAAATGACTGTCATTGCCTCAGTTGTTATCCTTGTTGATCAGGTTTTGAAAGCTGTAGCCTATGATATAAGTAAGCAACTTTCCGTATTCGTAGGTTTAATTATTACAAATTGTATTGTGATGGGTCGCGCTGAAGGATTTGCAATGAAAAATCCCCCTATAGATAGTTTTTAGATGGCGTAGGCAATGGCTTGGGTTACAGTGTTATTTTATTAGCACTTGCATTTGTTAGAGAGTTGTTTGGTTCTGGAACACTTTATGGGTTTGAAGTCCTACCTATCTCAACAAATGGTGGCTGGTATGTCCCAAATGGAATGCTACTTTTGCCACCAAGCGCCTTCTTCTTAATTGGCTTATTTATATGGGGACTTAGAGCCTGGAAAAAAATCTCAAGTTGAGGCTCCCGACTTTAAGATCGCAGCTAATACGCCCAAAGGAGAAACTGCATAATGGAGCACTATTTGAGTTTATTTGTAAGATCAGTATTTATAGAAAATATGGCACTTTCTTTTTTCTTGGTATGTGCACATTTCTGGCTATTTCAAAAAAAGTTCAAGCGGCCATGGGGCTTGGAATTGCTGTAATCGTAGTATTAGTAGTAACAGTACCCGCTAACTACCTGATTTTTAAATATCTTTTGACCGAAGGTGCTTTAGTCTGGACAGGTATAGATGGTATGGAAAAGGTAGATTTAAGTTTTCTTGGCTTATTAAGTTATATTGGTGTTATTGCCGCTATTGTCCAAATTATGGAGATGTTTTTAGATAAGTATGTTCCAGTTCTTTACAGTGCTCTTGGAGTTTTCCTGCCATTAATAACTGTGAATTGTGCAATCTTAGGTGCTGCATTATTTATGGTTGAAAGAGATTATGATCTTGCTGAAAGTACTGTTTACGGTCTCGGTGCGGGTTTTGGTTGGGCTCTCGCAATTGTCGCGTTAGCAGGAATAAGAGAAAAACTTAAGTATAGTGATGTTCCTGACGGTCTTCAGGGTTTAGGGATTACTTTCATAACAGTCGGCCTCATGTCTTTAGGCTTTATGTCTTTCGGTGGAATTGACCTTTAATAACAGCTAGGGAGAAAAAATACATGAATTTAGAGATTTTGCTTGGTGTTGCCATGTTCACAGCGGTAGTCTTAGCTTTGGTTGCTTTTATCCTAGCTGCTCGAGCAAAATTAGTTAGTTCCGGACTTGTAACAATTGATATTAATGGTGAAAAAAATATCACTGTTCCAGCAGGGGACAAACTTTTGATGACTTTGTCTAACGCTGGATTGTTTTTAGCATCTGCATGCGGGGGTGGAGGTACATGCGCTCAATGCAGATGTATTGTTACAGAAGGTGGCGGTTCTATGCTCCCAACTGAAGAAACACATTTTTCTAAAAGAGAAGCTAGCGACGGATGGAGACTTTCCTGTCAAACAGCAGTAAAACAAGATATGAAAGTTGTTGTTCCAGAAGAAATTTTTGGTGTTAAACAGTGGGAATGTACAGTTGAAGCAAATCCAAATGTCGCTACTTTTATCAAAGAGTTAACTTTAAGACTACCAGATGGAGAGAGTGTGGACTTCAGAGCCGGTGGCTATGTACAGCTTGAGTGCCCTCCGCATCATGTTAAATATAGTGAATTTGATATCGAAGAAGAGTACCGACAAGATTGGGAACGATTTGGTTTTTTCAACCACGAGTCAATAGTTGATGAGACGGTAATTAGAGCTTATTCGATGGCTAACTACCCAGAAGAGAAAGGTATAGTTAAGTTTAATATACGTTGTGCAACTCCACCACCAGGGACAGAAGGTATACCTCCGGGAGTTATGTCTTCTTGGGCATTCAATTTAAAACCCGGTGATAAAGTTAATGTTTTTGGTCCTTTCGGTGAGTTCTTTGCTAAGGACACCTCAACAGAAATGGTCTTTATTGGAGGTGGTGCAGGGATGGCACCAATGCGCTCACACTTGTTTGATCAACTTCGTCGCTTAAAAACAGATAGAAAAATCTCATTTTGGTATGGCGCTAGATCACTTAGAGAATGTTTTTATAATGACGAGTACGACACTCTTGCCCGTGAAAACGATAATTTTGATTGGCATCTTGCATTATCTGATGCTCAGCCAGAAGATAAATGGGACGGCCATGAAGGCTTTATTCATAACGTCTTATACGAAAACTATCTAAAAGAGCATCCTGCTCCAGAGGACTGTGAATATTATATGTGTGGGCCGCCTATGATGAACTCAGCTGTTATTTCAATGCTTACAGATCTTGGTGTTGAGCGAGATAATATATTTCTTGATGATTTTGGTGGGTAGCTATATGTCTGCTCTTCAAAAGAAATCGCAACGAGGCCTTTGGCCTCGTTTTTGCTATTACTTATAAAAAAGTGTACGTGTACTCTTCTTTTCCTATTAGCCATAACTTTAGTTAGTGGGTGTGAGTCTTCTAATTCTGAGATAATTTATTCAGGCTTAGTTATGGGGACCACATACGAAGTAAAAATAATTTCGTCAAAAAGAATTATCCCTGATATGAAAAAATTGATAGATGCTAAACTCCAAAGTATTAATAAAATTTTCACTACTTATGATAAATCCTCTGAGCTAATGATTTTGAATGAATCACCCATTAATGTCCCTCAAATTGTTTCATCAGATATGATTAATGTTCTAGCAATAGCTCAAGATGTGTTTATGAAGACTAATGGATCTTTTGATCCTACGGTTGCCTCATTAGTAAACCTCTGGGGTTTTGGACCTCAATTATCTGTACAAAAAATACCTAATGATCAAGCTATTGTTGGTCTTTTAAATTTAATTGGACTTGACAAGCTATTAATTGATAGAGAAAGGAATTTAGTCACACGACTTGCTGATATAAAAATAGATCTTTCAGCGATTGCAAAAGGTTATGCTGTTGATTGTGTAGCAAGATTGCTTGATAGTTATAAAATAGAGAACTATCTTATAGAGGTTGGTGGTGAATTAAGAATGAAGGGAAATAACGTAAACGGAACTAAATGGATCATAGCTATTGAGAGGCCGGATTTTATCCAAACTGGAGTACAAGAGGTGATACAAATAACAGACTCAGGTTTGGCAACCTCAGGAGACTATCGTAATTATTTTGAAAAGGATGGAAGCAGATATTCACATATGATAGATCCTCGCAGTGGATACCCAATCAAACACAATCTTGTTTCTGCAACTGTTATAGCTAAAAGTACTACTGAGGCAGATGCTTTTTCAACAGCGATGATGGTTTTAGGCCCACAGCAAGCTATAAAAATTGCAAAAGAAAATAATATATCGGTATATCTGATAATAAAAAATGGTAAAAACTTTGATGCTATTTTTTCTGAAGAATTTAACCAATATTTAACTGGAGAATAGTATGCTTGAGTTATTTCTTGCTTTCTTTATATCAGTCTTAATCATGATTGGGATGGCTGTGGGTATAATCATGGGAAAAAGTCCTTTAAAGGGCTCCTGTGGGGGCATAGGAGCAGCATTAAATGAGGATGACTACACGTGTGACTTATGTGAGGGGGATAAAAATAAGTGCGATGATTTTTCTGGCAACATTAAGAAACAAAAATCTCAGCAAACAATTAGAGATATTGCTTATGAGGTTTCAATGAGACAGTAAATGAACTAAAAGCCACATTTTTATCGATATATTATTTCTCTAACTTAAGTTCCATCCCAATTTTTAATGGAATGTTTAAATTTAAACTGTTCCATCTAATAATATCTTTTATCGAAATTTTGTAATCTTTTGAAATTTTCCACAAGGTGTCACCTTTTGTAACTATATGAACATATTTTTTTTGTTTATTTATCTCATCAATGCCTGTACCTGGAATCTTGATCACTTGATTAATCTGGATTATATGTCCAGAGAGACCATTTAGCGACATGAGAGATTCAGTACTTATATCGTATTCTGCAGCAATCTCTGAGAGTGTATCACCTCGTTTGATTTGATACCTTTTGATTGGCGACCAGCTTTTTTTCGGTAACTCTTTAAGTTTACGTAAAAAACTAATCTTTTTTCCAACAGGTAACAGGATATTTTGAGGGGATACAGGATGAGTTACCCCCAATTTGTATCCAGGGTTAAGCATGATCATCTCATTAATATTAATTTCAGCTATCTCTGCAGCTTTATAAATATTAATCTGACTACCAAGATTAATATTATTAAAATATGGTTTATTCTGTAATATTGGCAGCTCAATTCCATAACTAATAGGATTCTCCACGATTCTTGATAAAATTAATAATCTAGGAACATAAGATTCAGTTTCTATTGGTAAATCTAGAGACCAAAAGTCTGTGGGCATATTCATACTTTTATTTTTTATTATTGCTCTTCTTACTGTCCCTTCACCACCATTGTATGCGGCAATAGCATGGAGCCAATCACCGTCAAAGCGTTTGTAAAGATACGAAAGATAATCTATCGCTGCTTTTGTTGACTTGATGATATCACGACGACCATCGTACCAACTGTCTTGTTTTAAATTTAATGATTTAGCTGTTGGGGGTATGAACTGCCAAAGACCAGATGCATGTTGATTAGAATAAGAAAAGGGATTAAAAGAACTCTCTATAGCAGGTAATAAAGCTAGCTCTAGGGGCATATTGTTAGCCTCAAGCTTGCTAATAATATGGTAAATATATGGTTTACTGTTCTCTGATATCTTATTAATATATTTTTGGTGGTCTTGATTCCAGTGCTTCTTATTGTCAAGCTCATTATGTTTAAAATGCTTATTGAGCTTTAAACCTTTTTTCAATCTAATCCATAAGTCATCATGTGAATTTTTTTCATGAATAAATGATTTAGGAGACGAAGAGAGATTACCAGTCAACAAGACCAGGTGTTTTGAGCAACCTGAGGTTAAAACAAAAACCAAGATTATCATTATTGGTATTTTTGTACTCATTATTATCACTGGTCAATTAATCTTTAATTTAGGTTGAGGTATTAGTATGAATCCTTCCATTTTCTTATAGCTGCGAATGTTTCGTTAGTCGTTAGATTGGTTTTTTTTATATACGAGCTAGCAGCCTCCTGAATACTTTTTTTATTAGATCTTAAAAAAGGATTTATTTGCTTTTCTAATCCTATTGTAGAAGGAAGGGTAGTCTTATTGTTTGCTCTCAAAATTCTTACTTTTTTTGCGTATTTTTTTAAGGCCACATTATTAGGATCTAACATTACTGCAAAATTAGTATTAGCTTCTGTATATTCGTGACCACAATATATCCTCGTAGAGGAGGGTAAAGCAGACAATAAGGAAAGGGATGCATACATTTGTTGAGGCGTTCCTTCAAAAAGTCTACCACAACCACTTGAAAATAAAGTATCACCACAAAATAATATAGACTCTTTAGCTGAATAATAGGCAACATGATCATATGTGTGCCCTGGTATACTAATAACTTCAAATGTGTGACCAGATAAAGATATGATTTCTTTATCAGCGATTACTTGCGTAGCTTGCTTGATTCTGGCGGTCCCAAAGACTGGAATCGAGAAACGTTTTAGTATCTTGTCTATACCGCCAATGTGATCGGGATGATGATGAGTAACCAGAATTCCATCTAACGATAATTGAAACTTATTCAAAAAGTCAAAAACTGGCTGCGATTCACCTGGATCAACAATAAAAGTTAACCCAGTTTCTTCTGAATGAAAAAGCCAGATATAGTTGTCTTGAAATGCTGGAATTCCATGAACCTCAAAAGACATATTTATATAACTCTTAATCGTTTATTTCATAATTATATAATAAACTATTAAACGATCAGTTATTAATAAATAATAAAATGAATCTGAGAAGAAAAACTATATTCAATTAACCTACTAATACTTTTATACTGGAACTGTGAATGATAGACATATTGAATAAGCTAAAAAAAATTGAAAAAAAAAACGATAAATTTTTACCAGAGATCGCTCATAGCCAAACTGTAAGGCATGGGAAAGCTTAATATCTCAACAGATGTAAATAAAAAATCCGTTTTTGAGACTAGCAGCTAAAAAACTTTGGAGTATACATTTGAAAGAAGTCGAAATTTTTACTGATGGAGCCTGCAGAGGTAATCCTGGACCAGGTGGATGGGGTGCTTTACTAAGACATGGGGTAAATGAAAAAAATCTATGGCGGCGATAAGCTAACAACAAACAATAGAATGGAATTATTGGCTGCTATTGAAGCGCTAGGATCATTAAAAGAAAGTTCCAATGTCATTTTAACTACAGATTCTGAATATGTAAGACAGGGTATAACAACCTGGATGCCTAGCTGGAAAAAACGTGGGTGGAAAACAGCCAATAAGAAACCTGTGAAAAATGTTGATTTATGGCAGCGCCTTGAAAAGGCATCAAACGAACATTCAATTAACTGGAAGTGGGTTAAAGGTCATAGCGGTCACCGTGAAAATGAGATAGCAGATCAATTAGCAAATCAAGGTATCGATGAGATGAAAATTTAATCTTAACTAAAATTATATTAACAGCCCCCAAAAATTTTAAATAAATAAAAAAGGCTATCGTTAATGGCGAGACAAATCGTACTAGATACAGAAACGACTGGTTTAGAACCCAGTGAAAATCATCGTATCATTGAAATTGGATGCGTAGAGCTAGTTGATAGAAAGTTAACTGGTAACCACTACCATCAGTATATAAATCCCGAAAGAGATATAGATAAGGGGGCGGTAGAGGTGCATGGCCTATCAACTGAATTTCTGTCAGATAAACCAACCTTTTCTTCTATATGTGAAAAATTTAAAGATTTTATTAGTGGAGCTGAATTAATAATACATAATGCTCCCTTTGATATAGGTTTTATCGATCACGAGTTTGCTAAGCTCAACAAAATTGATATACGTATCAATGATATATGTAGTGTAATTGATACGCTTGTTATGGCACGCCAGAGGCATCCGGGACAAAGAAATAATCTCGATGCGCTTTGTAAAAGATATTTTGTTGATAACTCGAAAAGAGACTTGCATGGCGCTCTTCTAGATGCAGAGATACTTGCAGATGTGTACCTGTTAATGACGGGCGGCCAAGTTGACTTTGCTCTTGATATCAGCACAATCGCTCATGAAGGCATGATCAAAAATGAAATAAGACGTGTGAGCGAAAAAAGATCCCAGTTAACCATACACCGTGCTAGTCAAGAAGAGCTTTTGGCTCACAAAGAGAAGCTATCTAAGATAAACTTAGATAGCAATGGGGAATGTTTATGGTTAAAGGGAAGAAATAACCTAAAAAAATATTTATAACATATTTATCACAGCCCAACAGCCCACTACAGAAAGAACGATAGTGTAAGGTAAAGCCATATAGACCATTCTCCCGTAAGACAGTCTAATAAGTGGAGCTAAAGCAGATGTGAGCAAAAACAAAAATGCAGCCTGGCCATTGGGTGTTGCAACACTTGGAAGATTAGTTCCGGTGTTAATAGCAATAGTAAGCAAATCAAAATGATCTCTTGTGATTGTTCCTGCATCCAAAGCGGCTCTCACTTCATTTATATATACAGTTGCAACGAAAACATTATCACTTATGGCAGAAAGAATACCGTTAGCTGCAAAAAACATCACAGGCTGAACACCTACCTCCATAGCTAGCACTGCATCAATAATAGGCTTGAATAGGTGTTGATCATGTATTACCGCAACAATTGCAAAAAATACAACCAGCAACGCCGTAAAAGGCAAAGCCTCTTCAAAAGCGTGACCAAGTCTATGTTCCTCTATAACTCCGTTAAATGCGGTAAGTAAAACAATTACTGATAGCCCAATTAATCCAACTGGCGCTATATGTAGGGCGAGTCCTATAACTAAAAAAAGGGCAACAAGAACCTGTATTACAAGAGCCGCCTTATTGCTACTTGTAAGTTTTTTTGATTGCTCGACATCAAATTCTTCCAAAACAGCTCTTACCGCATCAGGCAGTATTGTGCCATATCCGAACCAGCGTACTTTTTCTAGGAGAACACATGTTAACAGACCGCACACCAATACAGGCATGGTAACAGGAGCCATCATGAAGAAAAATTCCATAAAATTCCAGCCAGCTTTTTTTGCTATTAATAAGTTTTGCGGCTCCCCCACAACAGTAGTTACGCCACCTAATGCTGTTCCAACTGCTCCATGCATAATTAAATTTCTCAAGAAGCTACGAATCTGCTCTAGATTGTCTTGGTTTTCTGGAAGAACAGTAATATCATCTGAATAGTTATGATCTGTTTCATCTTGCAAATTTTTACCAGATGCAACCTTGTGATATACACAATAAAAACCAATGGCAACACTAATAAGTACTGCGGTTACGGTAAGCGCATCCAAGAAAGCTGACAAAATAGCACCGGCGAAACAGAATAATAGTGATAATATTATTTTTGATCGAATTTTAATGAGGATCTTTGTAAATGTGAATAAAAGAAGATCTCTCATGAAATAGATACCTGCAACCATGAAGATAAGTAGTAAAATCACCTCAAGATTACCTTCTATTTCATGAAGTATTGTACTGGGGCTTGTCATTTCTAAGGCAACTGCCTGAATTGCCAAGAGTCCCCCAGGTTGAAGTGGATAGCATTTTAATGCCATAGCTAAACAGAATATAAACTCTAGAATTAAGCACCAGCCAGTTATAAAAGATCCCAAAGGGCTAAAAAGTATTATGGGGTTAATAACCAAAAAGGCTAAAATCGTGTATTTATACCAAGTGGGTGAATTACCTAAGAAATTCTTACTGTAGGCATGAAATAGTGACTGAGACATAGGATCCCCTTTTAGTTCTTTAATTATTATTGATTTTAGTCAATAGATTAGCACTTTGTATGCACATGCAAAGTAGTCCTTATGAAATCTTATAATAGATTTTTTATAGTAGCGATTAAACCTTTTATAATTTGTTTTATATTGTTTATCAAAAAATATTACCATAAATATAATCATGCTTGATATTAAAAGTAGTATAATTAATAGGTAATAATTTTATCCATGCTAAAAAATTTGGAGAACTGATCAATTGGA
Organism: Cellvibrionales bacterium; assembly: GCA_038143955.1. Classification (GTDB taxonomy): domain Bacteria; phylum Pseudomonadota; class Gammaproteobacteria; order Pseudomonadales; family Porticoccaceae; genus Porticoccus. The sequence continues at coordinate 657,891 of JAYQMT010000005.1, read as the reverse complement.
ATTTTTATTTGAATACGGCTTATTTTTTGCAAAAGCAGTGACTGTAGTGGCAGTCATTTTAATTATTCTATCTAGCTTGACTAGCTTTAGTGCTAAAAGTCGCCTCAATAATAGAGGCGAACTTAAAGTTACCCACTTGAATGACAGTATCAATAAAGTTAGTTGCTCTCTTGAGGAATCTATACTTAGTGAGTCTGAGAAAAAAGAAGCAAAAAAACAAAGGAAAGTTGAAAAGAAAAAATTGAAGATATCTAAATTGAATAAAAAAAGAATATTTTTGATTGACTTCAAGGGGGATATTAAGGCCTCAGCAGCTTCACAGCTCAGAGAAGAGGTTACTGCGATATTAGGTCAGGCTAGAGAAGACGACGAAGTGGTTGTCAGACTGGAAAGTTCAGGTGGCATGGTACATGGCTATGGCTTTGCGTCAAGCCAGCTTAATAGAATTAAAAAGAAAAATATATATCTGACTATTTGTGTGGATAAGGTTGCGGCAAGTGGTGGCTACATGATGGCTTGCGTTGCAAATAAGATCTTATGTGCGCCTTTTTCTTTTATTGGATCAATTGGTGTTGTTGCTCAGTTACCTAATTTCAATCGTTTATTAAAAAAACATGATGTTGATATTGAGCTTCATACTGCTGGTTCACATAAGAGAACATTAACGATGTTTGGGGAAAATACACAAAAAGATAGAGATAAATTTATTGATGACTTAGATAATACTCACAGACTTTTTAAGAACTTTGTGTCCGAACATAGGCCAAGCGTGGACATAAATAGTATAGCAACAGGTGAGGTATGGCTCGGTACCGAGGCTATTACTAAGGGCCTTGTTGATGAGCTATTAACAAGCGATGAATACCTCCTTGATAAAACAACCGATACAGACGTATACAAAGTAGTTTATGCTATGCCTAAAACCTTATCAGAAAAAATAGGGTTCGCCACAGAAGCAAGTATTGATAGGCTACTAAAAAGGTGGTGGAGTAGAATATTCTCGAGAGATACCAATTTATCTGGTTAGTTAATCGCAAGCTTCTCGGGTAAACTGTATGCGTTAAGAATAATTAACGATAATTTTTAAAAATATATTATGTTTTAATTTTTAGGCTAAGTTCGAGTTACACCTCATGAGCATATATCAGATTATCGAAAAAAAATTAAAAGATTCTTTATCTCCAGTTTTTTTGGAGATTGACAACGAGAGCTATAAGCACTCCGTTCCGAAGGATTCAGAAACACACTTCAAGTTATTGGTAGTAAGTGCTTCATTTGAGCAAAAATCATTAGTTAAACGACACCAGGTAATTTATGGGCTGCTTGCCGATGAGCTAAAAAATGGTTTGCATGCATTAGCTCTAAACACATATACACCAGATGAGTGGGATTCACATTCTAAAATTCCAGAATCTCCAAACTGTATTGGCGGTGGCCGATAAAATTTGAATTGTAGTTAAATATTAGGAGATGTTATATGTTATTTTTGAAAGAAAAATTTCAATATTCGAATTTCTTGTTTTTTTCCATTCTTTTGTCATTGACAGGCATGGTTCAGAGCAGTGAACCGCAAAAAGATATCCCTTCGAAGCTCTATATTATTTCACCAGCTGATGGATCCACTCTAAAAAATCCCATAAAAATAATTTTTGGTCTTTCAGGTATGGGTGTTGCACCTGCAGGTGTTGAAATGGCAAATACTGGACACCATCACTTGCTCATTGATCTTAATATTCTACCAGATAAGAATTTACCTATTCCTAGTGATGAAAAGCACCGCCATTTTGGAGCAGGTCAAACAGAGACATCGATAAATTTAACTCCAGGAACACATACTTTACAGCTATTGCTTGGTGATCACTATCATATGCAGCATGAAAAAACTATTGTATCTAAAAAAATAACCATCAGCGTTATTGAGTAAAAACTACCAAAATTCAACTAGGCTTAGAGTATTCGGTTAATAGCAGATTCTAAGTTATGTACTGTTCTTTCAATATTGTGGAGTTTATCCAGGCCAAATAAACCTATTCTAAATGTCTGAAAATTCTCGTCTTCGTCACACATTAAAGGGATTCCTGCAGCCACCTGAATCCCTTCCTTTATAAATTTGCTTCCATTTTGTATATCTTTGTCATTCGTGTAGCAGACAATAACACTTGGAGCCTTAAACCCTTCAGCGGCAACACTCTTGAAGCCTTTTGATTCCAACATTTTTCTTACTTGATCCCCAAGATCTTGCTGCTCAACTCTTACCTTTTCAAAGCCATATGCCTCGGTCTCTTTCATGGCATTATTAAATTTTAGTAGTGCATCAGTAGGCATAGTTGAGTGATATGCATGAGCCCCATTTTCATAGGCCTCCATAATCTGAAGCCATTTGTTTAGATCACATGAAAAGCTAGAGCTTTTTGTTTTATCGATCAGCTTTCTTGCGGCAGGTCCAAGCATCACAAGAGCACTACAAGGTGATGCACTCCAGCCTTTTTGTGGTGCACTAATAACGACGTCAATACCGAGTTTATCCATATCCACCCATAAAGCACCAGAAGCAACACAATCCAGAACAAAAAGTCCACCATTCTTATGAACAGCCTGAGCTACCGATGCTATATATTCGTCTGGAAGTATCATGCCAGCTGAGGTTTCGACATGAGGAGCGAAAACTACATTAGGTTTTTGCATATCGATTTGCTTTAAAACCTCATCTATTGAGGCAGGCTCCATTGGAGAATGATGATCAGAGTTTTCCTTAGATGAGCTTAATTTTTTTGCTTTCATTACAGAAATTGATGAAGTAATTTCTCCTATTTCGAGAATTTGGCTCCAGCGATAACTGAACCAACCATTTCTCAAAACTAGACATTTTTTGTTAGTTGCAAATTGTCTAGCTACCGCTTCCATACCAAAAGTCCCGCCTCCAGGCACCAATACTACTGACTCTGTCTTGTAAACCTTTTTTAAGGTATTAGATATATTTATCATCACGTCTCTGAAAGACTGAGACATATGGTTCAGAGATCTATCAGAAAAAACAACTGAGTATTCTAATAAACCATTTGGATCTGTGTCAGGCAGCAAACTCGGCATATTTAACCTCTTTTATAAATTTATTTAATCTCTTATGAACAACCGGATGATTTAGTTTTTAATTCTTCATGAGATATTCTTCATATGAACCATGGAAATGTATAATTTCTTTATCTTTTATTTCAATTATATGATTTGCTAGTGACGAAACAAACTCTCTATCATGACTTACAAAAATTAATGTTCCCTCATAATTATCTAACGCTAAATTAAGTGATTCAATTGCTTCCATATCTAGATGATTTGTTGGCTCATCCATAATTAAAACATTCGAGTCCATCATCATCAACTTTCCAAATAAAAGCCTATTTTTTTCTCCTCCAGAACAAACCTTTACAAGTTTTTTAAAGTCGTCGGTAGAAAAAAGTAAGCGACCTAACGTAGCTCTTACGATTTGATCATCATGACTAGGTTTTCTCCACTGACTCATCCAATTAAATAGATCTAAATTATTATCAAACTCTAGACTACTGTCTTGTGGGCAGTATCCAAGACTTGCATTTTCCGCCCATTTTATATTACCGCTTGTCGGTTGAATTTCTCCTATAAGTGATTTGAGGAAGGTAGTTTTTCCAGCTCCATTTTCTCCTATAATAGCTAAACGCGACCCTGCATCTAAAATTAGAGAACCATTTTTAAACAATAGCTCATCATATGAATGAGAAAGATTTTCGATTATGAGAGACTGTCTATGAAGTTTTTTGTCTTGCTTAAATCTAATGAAAGGTGAAACTCTACTTGAGGCTTTGATTTCATCTAGCTCAATCTTTGTTATTTGTTTAGCTCTAGAAGTGGCTTGTTTTGCTTTAGACGCATTAGCTGAAAAGCGACTAACAAACTGTTGAAGATCAGCAATTTGTGCTGATTTTTTTGCATTTTCCGAGTAAAGAAGCTCTCGAGCTTGAGTCGAGGCTAGCATGAAGTCGTCATAATTCCCGGGGTAAACTCTTAACTCACCGTAATCAATATCTGCCATATGAGTACATACAGTATTCAAAAAATGACGATCATGCGAGACTATAATCATAGTACTTTTTCTTTCATTAAGAAGCGTTTCTAGCCATCTAATAGTGCTTATATCAAGATTATTGGTTGGTTCATCTAATAATAAAATATCAGGGTCTGAAAAAATTGCTTGTGCAAGTAAAACCCTGAGCTTCCACCCAGGTGGTATCTCAGACATTTTGCAAAAATGTAACTCTTCTTCTATCCCTGCGCCTGTAAGTATTTCACCTGCTCGGCTTTCAGCACTATAGCCATCTAGTTCTGCAAAGCGTATCTCTAAGTCTGCTACCTTCATGCCATCTGTTTCTGACATTTCTGGTAGAGAATATATGCGTTCCCTTTCCTGCTTGACTGACCATAATTCTGTATGACCCATTATTACAGTATTTATTGCAGTATAGCCTTCAAAAGCGAACTGATTTTGATTTAGAACACCTAAGCGTTCATCAGGACTAAGGAAAATATTACCGGCAGTTGGCTGTATGCTTCCATCAAGTATTTTCATTAGAGTGGATTTGCCCGAACCATTCGCTCCAATTAATCCATAACGGTTACCATGACCAAATTTCACAGAAATATTTTCAAATAAGGGTTTAGAACCAAATTGCATAGTTATATTAGCAGCAGTAATCAATTGAGCACCTTATATTGGGAAGCAGTTAAATCCAGTTTTTTTATTAAGACATCATGGGAACAGCACTATAGGGAATTGTTTTGATATGGTCGAGTTAAATTAAGTTCAGAAGGATAGTTTTTATTCAGATTCTTTGGCTCTGGCAAGACGACCTTCTACTTCTGCTATAGTAGCTTTTATTTCGAGCATAACTGTATCAATATCTGTAGCCTTATTAGGCTCATCATATATTCCAGTTAAAGCAATATCTGGACGCAGGTTGCCCTCCACATAGAGACTCCATATTTCATCGCCGTATCTAGTATTACCAAGTTCTGGTGCAAAATTTGAAAAATATTGCGTTATATTATTCACATCTCTTTTTAACATTGATTCAGCATTGTTATTTGAAGGAGCATCAACTGCTTGCGGTAAGTCAATAATAACTAATCCATCTGCTCCAACTAACACATTAAATTCTGATAGATCTCCATGAATAATACCTGCACAAAGCATATATACTACATATCTTATAACTATATTATATTCAAAAAGAGCAGTTTCTTTTGACATAGATATGTCAGCAAGTCTAGATGCAACATGACCTTGCTTGTCAGTTATTAGTTCCATTAGTAAGATGCCATCGAAATAACCAAAAGTTTCAGGCACCCTAACTCCACATTCCGCAACTCGACGAAGTGCTAATAATTCCGCATTCTGCCAAGCTTCCTCTTGTTGTTGTTTTCCGTACTTTGAGCCTTTTTGCATTGCTCTAGCACGACGGCTATTTTTTATTTTTCTCCCTTCTTGATACTGGGCAGATTTTTTGAAACTTCGTTTATTCACCTCTTTGTAAACTTTTGCGCATCTTATCTTCGTTCCACATCTAACTACATATAAAGAAGCCTCTTTGCCGCTCATGATAGATTGAATAACTTCACTTATCAGTCCATCTTCTATAAGTGGTTTAATTAATTTAGGTATTTTCATTAAATGTTACACAAATAAATTTTTAATTTTTTTATTATTATAGCGACTAAGAGGTAGGGTGGTTAGACTTACTTACAGCGATGGAGTTGAAATCCCTTTAAATGCAGCAAGAGCGTCTTCGCGTGATATTTTTAGATCAATTATAGGTTTAGGGTAAGTCTGACCAAGAGTTACTTTTGCTTCCTTTAATATGGATTCTGGGGCATCCCAGGGATTAGATAGATATTTATTGGGCAATAAAGATATCTCAGGAATATAACGCCTAATATATTCTCCATCTATATCAAATTTTTGACCCTGTACTACTGGGTTGAATATTCGAAAATAAGGGGCAGCATCAGAGCCACTTCCACTTACCCACTGCCAGCCGGCACTATTATTTGCAAGATCAGCATCGACTAAAGTGTCCCAAAACCAGCGCTCTCCATAGTTCCAATGGATACGAAGATTTTTTACTAAGAATGACCCTACTATCATTCTAGAACGATTGTGCATGTAGCCGGTTTCCCATAATTCACGCATGCCCGCATCAACCATTGGAACTCCAGTTTGCCCTTTTTTCCATGCTTCTAGATGTTGGTCGTTAACAACCCATGGGAATTTGTCAAATTTAGATTGTAGATTTTTCGTTGGCAGATCAGGATGATAAAAAAGTTGATTATAAGAAAATTCCCGCCAACCGAGTTCACTACAAAAGTGATCACTATTCTCGTCATTTTGTTCATTACGAATTCTGTGCCAAACTTGATTTGGTGATATTTCTCAAAATGCAGATGTGGAGAAATTCTCGAAATATATGATTTTGAGGGTATATTTCTGCCCTTTTTATAATAGGATAAGCTTTGTTTTATAAAGTTATCTAGACGTAGAGAGGCACCTTGCTCCCCAATTAACCAGTGTTTCCTAAATTTCTTGTACCATGGGTAATCAGGTAAAAGATCTAAGTTTTGAAGTTGCATAGATTTTTTTGAATCAAAGATGTATTGTTGATTTTTTGGTGCTAGCAATGGCTTTCGTGGATGATCTGCCTGTAAACATCCTTTTTTATAAAAAGGGGTAAACACACCATACGGCCTATCTGAATTATTTTTGATATCCCATGGCTCCCAAAGTAATGATCCATTGAAGCTAGCGGTTTTTATATTCTGCGCACAAAGGTATTCTTTTATTTTTTTATCGCGATTGATTCTCCATGGCTCGTAGCAACGATTCCAATAAATAGCATCAATATCAAGTCGAAAAATAATATCTTTAAGTATATCGATGGGGTTACCTTTGTATATTGACAACTTACCATCAAGAGAGTTACTTAATGATCTAAGTGATGATTCAAGCCACCATTTACTAGTTGCTCCCATTTCAAAGTTGTCAGCATTTTTTTCATCAAGAATGTATATTGGAAGCACATTATTATGCTTAGTAGCTGCGATTAATGAGGGATTGTCTGAAAGTCGTAAATCTTGTCGAAACCAATGTATTGCGATATCACTCATACTTTTTTACACTATTTTTTTGAGTTAACTTTTTTCACGAAAAATAATAAATTTTAGCTATAAAATTCATTATTCGTTAGATCTTATGTAATTTTATTATGCAAAGTTCTTAGAGGGCTTTACTAAAATGATGTCGTGCAATGCAATTTGATATTTTATACCCATTTTAACTTAATTATTAATTGAAATAATTTTTAAAAAAAGATTTAGTTATCTAAGGAGTATTGCAGTTATTAAAGCTGTCATTAAAGAAATTTTTCACAAACCTTTTTTAGAACAACCCCTCTAGAAGATGAAGAGCCATGATCAGAAGGGTACGTCCATTCTTCATCATGACTGTTCTCAGAGACACCTTTCCCTTGTCCCATTTGACGTTTGTAGAAAACCCAATTTAAACCTCTTTCTCTCGAATGTTTACAATCTGCTTGATAATGGACAATTACAGATAGGTCTCCAAAAACTGGTTTTTTATAATCTGTTAATGAAAAGTAGTAGATGAAGTTTTTAATTTTTTCAATCCTAGCAAGGTCTATATAAATAATATTTCCACTACTACTACTTTCGGTCACTTTACTCCATTCACTATATGAGAGAGATGAAAAGGTGATGATGATCAAAAGCGCAATTAACGAAATAATATTTTTCATCGAACCGTTTTTAATGAATATAGAATGGCGGAGAGACAGGGATTCGAACCCTGGGTACCTTTCGGTACGTCGGTTTTCAAGACCGGTGCATTCGACCACTCTGCCACCTCTCCTATAAATTCTATACCTAGATTATAAAGCGTTTCTACCTCTTTTGGACTTCGTCAAACGAGGCGCAATTATACCGTTGTTTGCCCCTGATTCAATAGAGCAGAAGGTAATTATCAGAGCTTAATAAGCTAGAATAACTTTTAAGAATTTATTTTTCTCCCCGTGGGTCATTAGCGGGCCGTGTCACCTTTTTGCTTATACCGGACATTATTGAAAGATCCGAGGTATCAAGTGGCTTTGCTTCAGAGACTTCAATAACAACTGTTTCTATTTTTACATCTTTAACTGGTTTAGGTTTTTTTCTTGGATCGTTGCTGGCCCTCGAACGAGTTTTTGTCAACTTGGTTATTTTTTTTGTATCTTTTTCACTAGCTGCTTTTAATCCGCCATTAGGTTTTTTTGTACTCTCTGTTTTTTTTGTTGGCTTCTTTTTTGTTACAGCTTTAGAAGTGATCTTTTTTGATTCTTCTTGGTTGCTTCCATCTTCATCTGTTTTAAGAAGAATATCTTTTGGGCTGCTTTCTATTTGTTCTTTCTTTGATGTTTTTTCTTAGCTTTTGGCTTACTTGGTTTAATTTCAACATCGTCTGTTTTCAAGTCTGTCAATTCTGGTTGATCCTTAGCTAAAGGTTTTTCAGCTATAGGGATTTTTTCACTACGTCTGTGTTTTCTAACAGCTCGTCTGGAACATCTTGCCGTTCTCGTCTAGGTCGAGGCGCACGTCTTTTTTCTCCCTCTCTTCTAGGCGGCCTATGCTTTGACATACTTCCACTTTCAGAAGTATTTGTGACCACCTTAGAAGTCTTTTCGGCTGATGTATTCTGTATTTTATTTTCGATATCAGTTCCTTGACTACGACTATCGATATTATTCTTATGCGACCTACCTCTATTTCTATTATCCGATCTTCTGCCCCTATTATTAGGCCTTCTTTGTGGACGTCTTTCAGGGCCTTTCCTTTCTGCTTCTTGGTTTGACTTATCTGTCGTTCCAAAAATTTTTGGAAAATAAGGCTTATGAAGCTTATTTTATCCTCATTACCAGATTTTTTTGATTGCGAGGGAAAATTCGGTGGAGCTATATTTTTAACTGCTGGTACGTGAGCTGGCGGAACAGGCTGAACTTCTTCAGCTTCAGAAGGAATTAGTTCTGGCGTCATTGTACCTGTTAATTTGTAGCTATATTCAGAATTAACATCATCTTGTACTCGTATTCTTTGTACTTCAAAATGTGGAGTTGTAAGGTTTTCCTTCGGAATAACAACAATCTTCGCAGTATATCTTTTTTCTATATCAAAAATTTCCTTACGTTTTTCATTGAGCAGGAAGGTTCCCACTGACACTGGGACGATAGTGCGTATTTCTGCACTATTTTCTTTCTGCGCCTCCTCTTCGACTAATCTTAATATTGATAAAGAGAGGGACCGTGTCCCTCTTATTGTTCCATGACCTAGGCATCTGGGGCATAATTTTGAGGTGGTTTCACTCAATGATGGACGTAAACGTTGTCTAGACATCTCAAGGAGCCCAAATCGGGAAATCCTACCAACTTGTACTCTAGCTCTGTCTATTTCCAAGGAATCACGTATTCGATTTTCAACGTCCCTTTGATTTTTTTGTGATGACATATCTATAAAATCGATTACTACAAGACCACCCATATCTCTCAACCTTAATTGGCGTGCAACTTCATCGGCTGCTTCTAGGTTGGTTCTATGGGCGGTTTCCTCTATATCAAAACCCCTAGTGGCTCTTGCCGAGTTTACATCTATAGATATTAGAGCTTCTGTCAGATCTATTACAACAGCTCCACCTGAGGGAAGTTTTACTTCTCGTTCAAATGCAGTTTCAATTTGATTTTCAATTTGATAGCGCGTAAATAGCGGGGTGCTTTCTTCATATAGCTTAACGCGCGTTGTGAAATTAGGCATTACCTGTGCGATAAAAGCTGAAGCCAAATCATATGCTTCTTTGTTGTCGATCAATACCTCTTTGACATCCTCTCTTAGATAATCTCGCACAGCACGAATAATTATATTGCTTTCTTGAAATAAAAATTGTGGAGCTTTAGCAGCAACTGCCTCTTTATTAATGGTTTCCCACAGTTGCTTTAAATAATCAAGGTCACACTGAAGCTCTTCTGATGATCGGCCGATTCCCGCTGTTCTGACAATAACACCCATACCAACTGGAATTGTGATATTTCTTAAAGCTTCCTTAGTTCGTTTCTTTCTTCACCCTCAATTCTTCTGGATATTCCCCCTGATCTTGGGTTATTAGGCATTAGTACCAAATATCTGCCAGCTAAACTTAAAAATGTCGTAAGAGCTGCACCTTTATTACCACGCTCTTCTTTTTCAACTTGAACAATTACCTCTAAACCTTCTTTGATAAGGTCTTGATTTTTAGATTGACCTGCAGCATTAATTGTTTTTGGGTGGTTTTCTTTAGAGATTTCCTTTAAGGGCAAAAAGCCATGACGCTCTCCACCATAGTCAACGAAAGCAGCCTCTAAACTTTTTTCAATCCTTGTGATTTTTCCTTTATATATATTTGATTTATGTTGTTCTCTTGTCCTATTTTCAAGATCTAGATCGTATAAGCGTTGACCATCAACCATAGCAACTCTAAGCTCTTCAGGCTGAGTTGCGTTTATAAGCATACGTTTCATTATATTTCTGTCCTATATTAAGGGCAGAGGAGTTAATACATGAACGAACAAGGAATTGGCGAACAAAAGACCACAAAAAAACTTCACCTGATTATACAAGTATTACTTTTATATACAGTATTATGTAATATTATCAGTTAACCCGTCAGGTTTTGTAATCTGATTTATTTAACCATTTAATTTTCAGCGGCAAGACTAAACCTTCTAAGTAAACCTATTAAATTATCGACAACAGAGGCAAACCTTTGATTTTCTGGTTAAACCACTTGTCTCACCCTTGTAAAAAATATTTTTATCCTACGTACTATGTACTAAAACTCATGCACCTTTGGTGTAGTTATAAAAAGATGACTGCAAAATGCATGCAATCATTCCTAAAATCTATTTTTTTTAAGCTATTGTATAAACAATAAGCATTAATCTGTCAGTCACTATATGTGGTTGAAAAACGTAAACATACATCTATTTAATCTTTGTTCACGAAAAAAAATTCTGTAAAGCAGTTATATAGTAGCAGTGATAATGATGTCCAGCAAACTATATATATTTCTAGAATCTTAAGTTGATTGTATTTCTTATTAATCACTCAAAAAGTTACATGCTAAAATGTTAAGAAAAATATTATGATTTACCAGTAAATTATATATGCTAGTTTTAATTATTGTGGCTATATCAAATTATGAGGTCCAGTGGATATTTCAATGCAAAGGCAATCAATGGTTAAGTTTGTCGAAATTACATCTGAGCATTCCGCTCAGAGGATAGACAACTATCTCTTTACTCTTCTTAAGGGGGTACCAAAATCTCGTATCTATAGAATAATAAGAAAAGGTGAGATTCGTATTAATGGTTCTCGTATAAAACCAGACTACAAATTAAATGAAGGTGACAAAATCAGGATTCCTCCCGTGCGTATTGCAGAAAGAGAAGCCTTTAGTTTGCCTAGCAAGAAGCTTCAATTCTCACTAGAAAAAATATATTATACGAAGACAATGCATTATTAGTATTAAACAAGCCCTCTGGCCTAGCTGTTCATGGCGGCAGCGGGATAAAACTTGGATTAATAGAGGCTCTCAGATTGATCAGGCCTAAGACAGATTATTTTGAGTTAGTTCATCGTATAGATAGAGAGACTTCTGGTTGCTTGATAGTGGCTAAAAAAAGATCTTCCTTAAGATATTTGCAAGAGCAGATGCGTAATAAGAGAATAAGTAAAGTTTATCTTGCTCTCGCTACTGGAAAATGGCCAAGGGGTATTAGGAGAATAGATTTCCCACTCATGGCTTATGAGCAAAAAACTGGCGAGAAAATTGTACGCGTGAATTCAAAGGGCAAAAAATCAGTAACAATTTTCTCCGTTATGAAAAGATACCGTAATTTTACATTACTGGAGGCATCACTAGAGACTGGGCGAACTCATCAGATTAGGGTGCATGCCCAACATATTGGTTGTCCGTTAGCAGGTGATAGTAAATATGGCCATGATGATATAAATAAAGATGTACGTAAATCTGGTCTTAAAAGAATGTTCTTGCATGCTTTTAAAATAGAATTTTCTTTACCTTGTGGAAAAAAAATTTTTATTGAAGCACCCATGCCAGGTGATTTATCAGAATACTTAATAGAATTGGACTATCGCGATGAATCCTAAGCTTTTAATATTTGACTGGGATGGCACTCTATGTGATTCATTATCTCGTATCTCATATTGTGTTGTTTTAGCAGCAGAAGAAAATGGCTTTTTTCTACCCAAGTCTATCGATCCGAGAGAGGTCATAGGTTTAGGCTTATATGAGAGCTTTCAAGTACTCTTCGATAAAGCTAGTGATGAGCAGATAACTGCAATGTGCGCTTCATACTCACGAAATTTTATTAGGGTAGATAATGATCCTTCCCCCTTTTTTGATGGAACTCTAGATGCGCTTAATGATTTAAAAAAAGCAGGATATCATCTGGCTATTGCCACAGGAAAAAGTAGAAAAGGTCTTAACAGGGCTCTTTTAGCTAAAGAATTAAGTAGTTTTTTCGATGCTAGTCGATGCTCTGATGAAACAGCAAGCAAACCTAACCCATTGATGCTGTATGAAATACTAGATGAAATCAATATCCTACCAGAGCATGCAATAATGATTGGCGACACAGTATACGATCTTGAAATGGCTACAAATGCAGGTATTCCCTCAATAGGCGTTAATTATGGAGCACATAGCCCTAAGCGCCTTAAAAAATACCAACCATTATTCTGTGTTGATAGAATTGCAGATATAAAAATGCATTTAAAACAGTAATTTGAGTTTATTATTTAATGTGTTTTATATTTATTACTTCTAAGCATTTTACTAAGCTGAATAAGTGGTAGGCCAACAAGCGCTGTTGGATCTGAGCCATATACTGCATCAAGAAGCCTGATACCTAGACCCTCTGATTTTAAGCTACCAGCGCAGTCGTAAGGGGTCTCATAGTTGAGATAATCATTAATTTCTTCCTCACTGAGTGTTCTAAATATTACATTTGTAGCAACAACGTTCGTCTCTATTTCGCTGCTACTAGTATTTAAGACCGAGACGCTAGTTAAAAATATTACTTTTTTCCCAGATTGAAGTTTCAGTTGATCAAAGGCAGCTTTTTTATTTTTCGGTTTAGCGATAATTACTGGATTAATCACTTTTATGGAAGCTGAGCTAGAGAAAATATTTAAATTATTTGAATCGCTCGAGGGCTCATCGTTTATATATGCAATCTGATCAGAGCCGATAATAAGATGAGATTGGTAACAACTAGAATGTGCGTACGCTTTTTCTTCAGATAACCTTGTTACAAGAGTATGAGGTTTTTCATGTGGCCTCATTGCTTCATTGATTTCTGGATGAACAATCTCAAAAGGTATACACAATCTCTCCATGAGCTCTTTTCGGTAAATTGATGACGATGATAATATAATTTTTAACACTACAAAATACTCTGATAGTTAGTAAAATGAAAATTTATAGGTATTCCTATTTAAAGACCATTAAACTGATTTTTGTTAAACAAATATACTTCTAAAATATATTTATATGATTTTAATGATTTATATAATTAGTTTTTATGGATTTTTTCTTTGACAGGGTCAGATGTCATCACTATTATTGCCCAACTATGCCGATCAGTGAGAAATATAGCCATCTACCCCAATATGTCGATCCCAGACGGCTATCAATGCAGGGTAAAACATTAACCGGTTCGGTTGATGTCAACCTCTGTAGAAGAGTCAAAGAGGCTGTAAAAGAAATAAGCTCTACAATTGATGTTAGCTTATCTTTTTATTTAGAGGAACAAGGTCGTAAAGCTGTAAATATAAGAGCTTCTGGGTCTGTAAAAGTCATTTGTCAAAGGTGTTTATCCTCGATGCCGCTTAAGCTTGAGTGTGATACAATCCTCTGTATTGTATGGTCTGAGGAGGAAGCAGATGTACTTCCTAAGAATCTAGAAGCATGGATCGTACCTGAAAACAAAGGAAACTTAATAGATTTAGTCGAGGATGAGTTATTATTGGCACTACCTTTTATTGCCTACCACAAAAAAGAGGAATGTGAACCTTTAGTTGCAAATATTCTACTTTCAGAGTTAAGCAATAAGACCGAAGAATCTAATATAGAAAGTAATCCTTTTGAGGCTCTTAAAATTCTCAAAGGTAAAATAACAGAAAAATAATAAATATCATTAGGAGTTAACCCATGGCAGTTCAAAAAAGTAAGGTTACTAGATCTAGACGCGGCATGCGACGATCTCATGATGCTCTATCAGAACCAACATTATCCACTGATTCTGTTAGCGGTGAAAAACATCACAGACATCATGTGACCGCTGATGGTTTTTATCGTGGAAAAAAATTGCTGAAATTTCTAGCGACTAATTGCACTTTAAGCCGATAATAATTTTTTGACTAATATCTTGCGATTAGCGGTTGACGCAATGGGTGGTGACTTCGGTGTTGAAGTTACTATTCCTGCGTCCCTTATTTTTGAAAAATAATTCTTCAGTATTCATCAGTTTTTATGGTGACTCGACTCAAATAAATAAACAGCTCAGATTCCATCCAGACCTCACAAGGATCTTAATTGATCGCTTTGAAGTTTTTCATTGTAAATCTGAAGTTTCAATGAAAGAAAAGCCTTCTTTCTCTTTAAGAAATCAAAAAAACTCATCAATGTGGCGCGCAATACAATCCCTCTCTGATAAAGCTAATTCAGCTTGTATCAGCTCTGGAAATACCGGTGCCCTTATGGCTATTTCTATGTCGCAACTTGGCTGCATAAAGGGTATTAATCGACCAGCTATTTGTTCAAAGATTCCTAAATTAAATGGCTTTACTTATTTGTTAGATCTTGGTGCTAATGTAGTTTGTTCAGGAGAAAAATTGTATCAGTTTGCACTTATGGCCTCACGTATGGTCTCATTGGTTCATCATATCGATTCACCCAGTGTAGCTATATTAAATATCGGCATCGAAGAGAATAAGGGTCATGAAGAGCTTTGGGGTGCCGCGAAGTTAGCTAAGGCTGATAAAAATATAAATTATCTTGGTTTTATTGAAGGAAGTTCTATCTTTACAGATAAAGTAGATATTGTAGTATGCGATGGATTTACTGGTAATATAACTATAAAAACAATGGAAGGTTTCGCTGCATTATCATGTCAATATTTAAATAAAGAGTTATCTCTTACTTATCTCGGAAAGCTTGGAAAAATTTTAGTCAACAGATCCTTGAAGAGGTTTTATGGAAAGTTAGACCCCAATAAATACGATGGTGCAAGTTTTTTAGGTCTAAATAAAGTAGTTATAAAGAGTCACGGAAATACAAACATCAATGGTTTTTATTCTGCACTAAATTCAGCGATGCTTGAAGTCAAGAACGATCTCCCTAACAGGATTGAAAAAGCACTTCTAAATTGAAGCGCTTGTTAGAAAGATTATTTTTTTCAAAAATTTATAATATTGGGATTTTAGATGAAGAAAGATACGTTATGTCCAAGTCTAGGTTTAATTTTTCCTGGTCAGGGTTCACAAAAAATAGGAATGTTATCTGATTTGGCAAAAAGCCATCCAGTGATAATAGAGACTTTCAGTGAGGCCTCCGATTCCCTCTCATATGATCTATGGGATTTATCACAGAACGGAACTAAAGAAGATATTATGTTAACCGAGCGTACACAACCGCTTTTGCTAACAGCTAGCATTGCTATATGGCGATTATGGTGTAAATCAGGTGGTCCCTCTCCTTCATATATGGCCGGTCACAGCTTGGGTGAATGGTCCGCCCTTGTTTGTTCAGGCGTTGTAAGTTTTGATGCTGCTGTTCGTTTAGTAAGGAAAAGGGGGGCTTATATGCAAGATGCAGTTCCCTTAGGGTCTGGCGCCATGGCAGCGATTATTGGCTTAGATGACGAGATTATCAAGGCTATTTGTCTTGAAAGCTGCAAAGGCCAAGAGGTTAGCGCTGTTAATTTTAATTCACCTAGTCAGGTAGTTATAGCTGGTAATACAGAGGCTGTTGATAGAGCTATGATCAGTTGCAAAAATGCAGGCGCTAAAAGAATACTACCAATACCAGTAAGCGCACCTTTTCACACTAATTTAATGAAGCCAGCCGCAGAAAAATTATCCACAGATATAGAAATAGTAAAATTTTCTGCACCTACGATTCCTGTAGTTCATAATGTCAATGCTACGATTCAATTAGAACCAGAATCTATTAAAGAGCTTATAATAGAGCAAATTTTTAAGCCCGTATTATGGGTAGATTGCATCGAAACCATGACAAATCAAGGGGTTACTAATATCGTCGAATGTGGTACTGGAAAAGTTTTAAGTGGATTATGTAAGAGAATTAATAGCTCTATAAAAGCTTACGCTACCGAAGATACATCTTCATTGCGTCAGACTTTGTCAAGTCTTTAGTTAACAAAGTATTAGTTTATTAAAAGGATATTAATATGAATTTTGAAGATAAAGTTATACTAGTAACTGGAGCAAGCAGAGGTATAGGTGCTGCAATTGCAGATAATTTAGGATCGGCAGGGGCAACGGTTGTTGCTACAGCTACTACAAGTGATGGTGCAAAGAAAATATCAGATCGTTTTGAAAGCCTAAATATTAAAGGAGAAGGGCATATACTAAATGTTAGTGATAATGATTCTATTAATAATATTATGAAGTCAATTAAAACTAAATATGAAGCGCCTTTGATTTTGATTAATAATGCTGGAATTACCAAGGATAATATTTTATTACGTATGAAAGATGAAGAGTGGTTAGACGTTATGGATACCAATCTAAATGCTATTTATCGTCTCTCAAAAGCTTGTCTTAGAGGTATGACTAAAGCTCGTTGGGGAAGAATTATTACAATTGGTTCTGTTGTTGGCTCAACTGGTAATCCAGGGCAGACTAATTATTCGGCTACAAAAGCAGGAGTTCTAGGTTTTACTAAATCTCTAGCTAGAGAGCTAGGCCCAAGAAATATTACTGTCAATTGTATATCTCCAGGTTTTATAGATACAGATATGACCAAAAAACTGCCAGATGCAAGTCGCGAAGCACTTTTGACCGCTGTGCCATTAGGTAGATTTGGAAGCCCTGAAGAGGTAGCAGAGGTAGTAAATTTTCTTGTTGGAGACACAGGTGCATATATTACTGGCGAAAATATACACGTTAATGGTGGTATGTATATGCCATAAACATATGTAATATAACAGGAAATAATGTATTTTACTGAAATGCTTACAAGGTGGGTTATTTCGATGTAAAATACAGCATAGTAGGATGGTATTTTCGTTATTTCATTTACATCCTATAATGGGTAAATTTTTTTGGAACTTTTGCAATTAAAAGTATCTAACTTAAATTGAAATATAAAGTCAGTTATTTTTAAGACATAGGAGATTACATATATCATGAGTAGCATCGAAGAACGCGTAGCAAAAATGGTTGCAGAGCAACTAGGTGTCAAAGAAGCAGATGTTAAATCATCATCTTCTTTTGTTGAGGATCTTGGGGCTGACTCTTTAGATACTGTTGAGTTAATAATGGCTTTAGAGGAAGAGTTCGATACAGAAATTCCTGATGAAGATGCTGAAAAAATAGCGACTGTTCAAAACGCTATTGATTATATTAATTCTAATCTTACCTAGTCTAAGAAAGCTTTAATAAAAAAACCGCTTAAAGGCGGTTTTTTTATGCCTGCAATTTATTTTTATTTTTGTTTTAATTAGGTATGACAGTTGATTATAGCTCCTTATGTACAATAAATGGTGAAATTGAGACTAAGGTTCCAATGATGGACCGAGGTCTTGCTTACGGCCACGGAGTATTCGAAACAATAAGAGTCTCAGCGGGTCTCCCTTCACTATTTGACCTTCATATTAATCGACTAATAAATGGTTCTAAAATTTTAGGTATATCTATCGATAAAACCTCTATAGAGACATATTTTTATAATCTCATTGAATTAAGTCCTTCTGAGGGCATTATAAAAATCATTATTACAGCTGGCAGTGGCCAGAGAGGGTATGCTTATAATAAACTAGTTGATACTCGTTACATAATGCAGTGGTTCCCCATTAAACCTATTCCGTTATGTGATAGAAGGGACGGTGTTGCACTGCATAAGTGCAAGTATCGGTTGCCCTATTCACCTATACTAGGTGGCTTGAAGCATTTAAATCGACTTGATCAAATAATCGCAAGGGCAGAGTGGTCTGAAGACTTTTATGATGGGTTAATGTTAGATCAAGATGATAATATAATTGAGTGTACGAGTAATAATATCTTTATTTTTAAAAATGAAAGCTGGATAACTCCAAAAACTGATAAATGCGGAGTATCAGGGGTCATGCGTGAATATTTGATAAATATATTATTACCATCTGCTGGTCTTAAGATTAAAGAAGTTAACTTGAGTATTGACGCTTTTTTATTAGCAGATGAGGTTTTTATTTGTAACTCTATTAATGGAATTATTCCTGTGGTCTCAGTCGAAAAACTCTGTAAATTCCCGTTGGGAAGAGAAACTAAAAGAATTAATTCAAAATTATGTGAAAAATTTTCATGTTATCGATAAAAATTAAATATTTATTTTGCTGTATCGCTTTTTTTAGTAAGGCTAGTATTTATGAATAACAAATTGGGTATGTTTATAACTATTGAAGGAGGAGAAGGGGTTGGTAAAACCACTAATATGCTGCTCATAGAAAACTGGTTAAATAAAAAAAAAATATTAAATATACTTCAACGCGTGAACCCGGAGGACGCCACTAGCTGAAAATATACGTGAGCTCCTACTAACACCAAGCGATGAGTTAATAAATGAGAACACAGAGCTTCTCTTGATGTTTGCAGCAAGGGCACAACATTTATCTCAAGTTATATTACCAAGTTTAAAAGAAGGTAAATGGGTTTTATGTGACCGGTTCACTGACGCATCTTTTGCTTATCAGGGCGGTGGTCGAGGTATGTCTGATAAAAAAATTTCTCTTTTAGAAAATTTTGTTCAGGGCACCCTAAGACCAGACTTGACAATACTCTTAGATATACCAGTAAAAGACGGTCTGAAAAGAGCCTTAAGCAGAAGTAAACCAGATCGTTTTGAACAAGAACAAATAGAGTTTTTTGATAGGGTGAGGAAGACCTATATTGATAGATCTAAAAAATTTCCAAAACAATATAAAGTGGTTGATGCCTCTAAAAGCTTAGATCAAGTTGAGCTGAAAATTGAAGTGATTCTTGAGGAATTCTTGAAAAGGAAGCTATAAAAATGCAATCGAACATTAAAAGTGAGCAAGAGGTTTATTTTCCTTGGCAGGATGTTCAATGGGGGCGACTAATTTCTCAAATGAATTCTAAAAAGTTGCCTCATGCTTTAAGTTTGATTGGTCCTAGCTTTATAGGTAAACAAAATTTTGCTATATCCTTTGCAAATTTTATCTTGTGTGCATCACCATTAAAAAAAAACTCCGTGTGGAAAATGTAAGTCATGTTGCTTAAGCAGGTCTGGTAATCATCCAGATTGTATTATCCTAAAGCCAGACTCTAAAGGAAAAAATATTAATGTTGAAAGTATCCGTGACCTTGATACATTCTCCTCTCAAACTTCACAACAGGGTGGCTGGAAGGTTGTGATAATTTGCCCAGCTGAGTCTATGAATATAAATGCTGCCAATGCTTTACTTAAGACTCTTGAAGAGCCAAAAGAAAAAACCTTGATTATGTTAGTTTGTCATGACTCAAGCAGATTACTTACTACAATAAAAAGCCGCTGCCAGAATTTAATTTTTCCTGTACCTAACAGGGCTAAGGTAAAATTTTGGTTGAAAAAAAAGCTACCAGATATACAAGACATTAACGAACTGATAGAGCACGCTAATGGGCGTCCCATTTTAGCTATGAATTTAACAGAAACAGACTTCATAGAGGCTAGGAATGAATTTAATGATTTATTAGACAGCTTAGCATTAAATAAAACTTCGCCAGTCGATTTAGCCGAGCTATATAAAAAAAATGACCCCGAGCTAATGATCGATTGGCTTCTACTATAAGCTAGTTTTTGAAATCAAATCCAAAGAAAAAATTACCTCATTAAGCTTATCTTTTCGTTATATGGATAAGCTCTTTCAATCTAAAAGATTAATACAGAGTTCAGCTAACCCAAATCTTCAATTAATTTGGGAGGAGCTTTTCATAAACTGGAAACACTTGTTCGTCACTCGCTAACCAAACTTGAAATTCATTGGCGACATTCAATGTCGTCAGATTTAAAATAAGGATTAATATTTTGCTTATAGACTCTCATTGCCATCTTGATCATTTAGATTTAAGTCCCTATAACAATTCACTTGATCATTTGCTTGCATCATCAAGGAGGCTGGGGTAAAGCGCTTCTTATGTGTTGGTATTGATATGAAGTCCTCAAAAAAATTCTTGAGATTACAGCTGACCACGATGATGTAGACATATCGGTTGGCTTGCATCCACTTCAAGACGGTACTCCCGCCGTTCCAAGTATCGAGGATTTAGTGTCTTTAGCCAGTAATTCTAGAGTTGTAGCTATAGGCGAAACTGGTTTAGATAATTATTATGGACAAAAATCTAACGACTGGCAAAAAAATAGCTTTATCAACCATTTAAAAGCAGGTGATAGGTTAAAAAAACCAGTTATAGTTCACACTAGAGCAGCTCAAACTGAAACTATTAAAATATTACGTAATTATGCTAATACAGAATGTGGCGGTGTCTTACATTGTTTCACGGAATCATCCAAGATGGCTTTTGATGCAATCGATTTAAATTTTTATATATCATTCTCAGGAATTATTACTTTTAAAAATGCCAGTACTTTAAGAGAGACCGTCAAAGAGATACCCTTAGAGCGAATTTTAATAGAAACGGATTCACCGTGGTTAGCTCCAGTGCCTTTCAGGGGATCAAAAAATGAGCCAAAGTATGTTCTGGAGGTAGCAAAGGCTTTGGCAAAAATTAAAGGAGTTACGTTGCAGGAAGTTTGCGAAAAAACAGCTCATAATTATAGTGAATTATTTCTTTAATCTTTTATTCTTTTAGTATGCTAGGGAGATTCAACCAGTAATTTAGATTGAGTTGATGCCGCTGCTATACTCTCATAGACATCTTCTTTTAGTGTAAAATACCTTTCTCTATCATTACGATTTACATAATATTTTCTATCGTGCTTAACAAAAGTGTAAGTCCATTCTCCTATATCATCGACAACATACAGCTTGAAATTTTCAGATATATTGTCTTGTAAATTAGGCTTAAATGATGTGATCTTAAGAATTTTTAGGTTAGCAAGCGCCAACTCTAGGTTTGATACTTTACTTTGGTCTAGTCTTCCGAGCGTTTGCTTTCCCAGAAGTATTGTGGGCCCAGTTTGGTCAAGTTGCCAGGTGGCACCAATTCTTTTCAAGCTGTAATCTCGACCTTTTATTTGATTGATGTCGTTGGCGGAAATTAGAGATTTATCAAACCAATCCTCTATGTTAGCGCTTATATCAAGTGTATCTAGTTTAGCGTTGTATATATTGTCGTCATTGACAGCACGGACATTTGATTGTCTGAGGCCTATAGAAGTACCAAACAAAAGTTTGCCTAAAGACTTATTTTCAGAAAATAATTCTACGCGTCTAATAAATTTATTTTCAGATACCTTAAACCTCTCATGACTTGATCGAAGTGTAGCAATAGGCCAGCCAGTTTTGAGTGTCATTAGATTATATAAAAATTTATCTATATCAGTATCGCTTATAGGCAGCTGCTGGTTTGACAGCAGCCATGTATCATCTGATTTGATTATAGTTATGCCACCTACTGTGTCCTCGACAGTAAATTTATCTATATTAGCCCAATTTATATTTAACAGTTGGGTAGGTTTATTTTTCAAAGTTGAAGTATAATTTCCCCAAAACAGACCACCTGTTATGAGTAGCTGTATGAAAAATAAACTTATTAGCCAGAACCTCAGCTGTTTCATTTTGTTTTCCTTTATCGAGTTAGTTCCGATACGTATCGCATCTTTCTAATTTTTTTGCGATAGCCTCTTATTATAGCTATGAAAATTAGTGCAATTATAATCAGTCCATAGTTAAAGTATTCCCAAAATAATTGTGTATTATGATCTATAGAAGGTAATGTTCTATTAAATTTTCCTCTAGACCGGATACTTAGAAGGCCTCCATCCTCAAGAGCCCAATCAATAGTGTTAGCTATAAGATCCATACTGCCTCTATATTCACTACCAATCGCAGAGTTTGCGATTGTCAGAGTTTGATCGCGCAAGAAATCGTTGGAACTAAAGAGTATTATTTGTGATGTATTCGGTGATATTTCTATTACATCTCGAGATATATTTACACTTTTTTCATCATTCTCCTCAGAAATAATGGGTGACTGTTTGCCAGTAAAAAAAGAAGTAAATTTACCTTTTGTAGCTACACCAAGTAGATGAGAGGAAAAATTTCCAGTTGTTGCAAATGGAGCAACGCCATCATTATCAATTGTAGGCATGATTTCAGTATCCTCGGAAAGCCATGATTTATTCGAGCTTTTCATTAGCTCAACGACTTGACGATTTGCGTTAATAGTTTCATCTACACGAATAGGTGAACTCCATGCCATAGTAACTTGCTCTAAATTGGCAGTGATTGGATTATTTTGATTGAATCCATCATTACGAATGTCTGCAAAATATGGGTATTCAATCATCCGCACTTCTTGCACCTGATTCCCGCCGACTCTTCTCATGATAGGTAAAGGAAATGCTTTATTCTGCTGATCTAGAACAAGCTTTTCATCCATCGTAAGGCCATGATGTTTAAGCCAATCTTTAAATTCGCCTTCAAGTTTTGCTAAACCTAGACCTTGACCTAGAGTCATTGTATATGGAGAGGACATAGCTATTATAGAACCGCCTTTCATTAGAAATTGATCTATCGCAAAAATTTCTTTTGGCCCCATTCCATTTGGAGCTGTAATTAAAAGCGTATCTATCTCACCTGAAACAGAGCCATCTGTAATATCTTCATTTCTAATATTCAAATCTGTACCTAAGAAGCTTGAGAGTTGATTGAATTGTGGGACTGTTAAGCCAATTTGAGCTAATTTTGGATCATCTTTAGGTCCTATTATTCCAACTGTTTTTATAAAGCCTTTTCCAAATCGCTTTACTGCAGCTCTAAAATTTCTTTCTAGACTTAACTTTGTTTTATCTTCTAGTGGGACCTGAATTGCCATACCATCTTTTCAAGTATGAGATGAAAGTAATAGAAGTCACCAGCATATCCCTTATTCAGTGAAAGAGGCTGGAGACCATAAAGTTTTGATAGGTTTTTTGCACCTGCACTATTGTCTTCATATGGATCTATAATATTAAAATCAAACATACCCTTAGATTCAGCGGCTAATTCATTTGATATCTCTATAATATTATCTCTGTGCGAAACAAGATCATCTGGTAGAAGTGAGTTATCTGAAATGTATGCATTTAAAGTTAATTTTCCTTCTATTGAATCAAATATATTTCCGCCACTTCGGTAACTATTAAGAACTTTTTTTATACTTTTTGTTAAATCATATTCAGGATTACGAAGTACTATCTCAAAATCCTTATCTCCCTGAGCCCGTGTTTCAATTAGATCCTGGAAGTTCAGGACCTCGAATTCCTCTCCATAACCAACAAGAATATGGAAATATGAATTGACAATCGCTGATTGATATCGATCAGCTACCTGTAGAGGATTGGTCTGACACCATATTTTTGATTTGCTTCTTCCTCTATTTGTATATCAGTGACAGGATCAATGAATTCTATACGAATTTTACCGTTACCGGCTACTTTGTATTCATGGATAAGATCTTTTATTTGAGGTACAAGAGGGAAAGCATAGGATGGGTTTTCCCACTGAAATAACCGCGGATTAGAAGTGGCTCTTCAATTTGATCTAGATATTTAATTGTTGGGACAGAAATAGAGTATTGTTTTCCTTCAGTTGTATCGATCCGCATATAGGATATTTGATTTAGCCAAAAATTAGCTCCGATAATATTTACTAAGGCTAATACAACTATATTTCGCCATGCTTTATGATGCTGAGTCGGAATATTACTTGACCAACGTTCTTTTTCTAAAGTAAATACATTAAGAGATAAGAAAATAAAAATTATACTCAGGTAATAATATAAATCTCTAATATCTATGACGCCTCGAGTAATCGAATCGAAACGGGAGCCTGTTCCGATCAATCTGAACCATTCTCCGGTTTGATTACCAAAGAAATCAGTAATTGTTGGAGTTCCTATTAAATAAAATAATCCAGACAGAGTTACAGCGCATATAAGACTTACTATTTGATTATCGCTTTTTGCTGAGACGAACAGACCTATTGATAAGTAGGCTGCATCAAGGAAAAAGGCAGCCAAATAACCTGCACCTATTGGCCCCCAGTCTAATTGACCTAGTTGGGATATTGTAAGCGGTAGAGGGAGCGTGATGACTAGTGCAATCGCTAATAAACTGAGGCAACCAACAAATTTACCAACAATGAAATACCACAGTGGGAGAGGTTGAGTTAGTATGTGTTCGAGGGTTCCTGTTCTTCTCTCTTCACTCCAAAGCCTCATTGTCAATGTGCTTGTGAGAAATAAAAGTAAAATTGGCATCCATTCAAACAGCGGCCTAATATCAGCTATATTTCTTGAAAAAAATGATTCACCCCAAAAAAATATAAACAGTGAGGTAGAGCCAAAAACTGCAAGAAATAGGTATGCAGTTGGTGAGGCAAAAAATAATGTAATCTCTTTTGATGCAATACGCCATATTAATTGTATATGTTTAGATATACATTGCATTTTAAGCCTCCATCTTATTAGTTTTCTGTGGAATTTCGCTAGCCTCTCTAAATAGAGTTTCTAAATCTATTATTTTTTTGCATATATAATAAAGAGCGCCACCCGAAGTAATAATTAATCTAGATATTTCCCCAATATTTTTATCAATTCGGTCATTATGTTTAAGTTCTATATGGTAGGAGGTATTATTTTCTCCGCTCGAAATTTTTTCAATTAACGATATATCATTTAATTGTTTGAGTGATGAGGAAAGCGAATCTTCATTTAACGAGGTAGAGAGTATTAAAGTATTACTTTTTTTTAATTCATCAAGCTCAGCATCAACAACTAGTTGACCATCTCTAACAATTAAGGCTCTGCTGCAAAGTGCATCGACCTCTTGCATAATATGAGTGGATAGGATTACTGTTGCATCCTGTGAAAGATTACGGATTAGCTCTCTCACTAAGCTTGTTTGTTTTGGATCAAGTCCATTAGTAGGTTCATCTAAGATAAGTAATTTAGGTTTACCCAATATAGCTTGCGCAATTCCAACTCGTTGTTTGTAACCCCTTGATAATGTTGATATTGACGAGAGAATTTTGACTCAATATCAGTAGCCATAGTTACTCTTCTTATCTCAGCAGCCTTATCATTTTTTTTAATACCCTTAATTTCACACATAATCTAAATAGTCTGCTACAAACATCTCAGGATAAACAGGTAAATTCTCAGATAGATACCCAATATCTTTTTGAGCTTTTTTTGGATTATCTTTTATGTCTACCCCATTAATTTCAATACTGCCGTGATTTGATTCGATAAAGCCGCTGAGCATTTTCATAATAGTAGTTTTACCTGCGCCGTTATGGCCAAGCAAACCCACTATTTCTCCCTTATTTATCTTAAAACTAACATTGTTTACGGCCGTAATATCTCCATATGACCTAGTTAGCTGCTTTACTATCAGCATCAAGTTCTCCGTAATTAAATTTTTTTATTTTAAAATCGATCAGCGATCCTTTAGCGTACAAAAATCAAGCTGTTGTCCAAGAGCCAACTAATGAAAAGAGAAGCATAGTACACTAAACACATAAATTTTATATATAATAGCTATGTATAAAATATAACTTCTTTTGGTATTATTTTGCAATAATACTGCCAAATATCTGTTATAAATAAAGTAAATTATTTTTTTTAGGACATCTGTTTATGACAATTTATAAAGCACCGGTAGAAGATATTAAATTTTTGTTTAATCACGTGCTTAATTTTAAAGAGATATCCAAATTATCTGGATATGAGGATGCTTCTCCTGATATTGTTGAAGCCATTCTCGAGCAGGCTGCTAAATTTTATGAGCAGGTGTTGTCCCCAACTAATAAAATTGCTGATCATAAGGGTTCAAATTTACAAGATAATAAGATTATAACAGCTCCAATATTAGACGATGTCTATAAACAGCTTATCGAAGGTGGGTGGCCGGGACTTGCATGCTCAAGAGATTTTGGTGGACAAGGCATGCCTGCATTGCTAGCTGTAGCTACTGATGAAATGTCTCATTCTGCTAATATGGCATTTAGTTTATGTCCAATGCTCTCAAAAGGAGTCGTCACTGCTTTAACCTTATACGGTAGTGAAAAACAGAAAGAAATTTATCTAAGTAAATTAATTTCAGGTACATGGTCTGGAACGATGAACTTAACTGAACCTCAAGCAGGGTCTGATCTCTCTACTGTTAAAACCTCAGCTAAACCAATAGATAGCCATTATCTTCTTAGTGGCCAAAAAATTTATATCACTTGGGGTGAGCACGAACTTGCAGAAAATATCATACATCTTGTTTTAGCGAGAACTCCTAACGCTCCAGAAGGTGTAAAAGGTATTTCTTTGTTTATCGTACCTAAATTTCTAATAGATCAAGATGGAAATATTTTGAAAAAAAATGATATATCTTGTATTGGCATAGAAAGTAAATTAGGCATTCATGCAAGCCCAACATGCACAATGTCTTTTGGAGAAAATGATGGGGCAATCGGATATCTTGTTGGACCTGAAAATCAGGGACTTGCTTGTATGTTTGCGATGATGAATGAAGCTAGATTGGCAGTAGGCCTTCAAGGAGTTGCAGTTAGTGAAAGAGCTTATCAACAGGCTGTTGCTTTTTCAAAAGATAGAATACAAGGAAATGTGCCAGGTAATAAAAATGTTCTATAATCGAGCATCCCGATGTACGAAGAATGCTCATGACTATGAGAGGGTTAATAGAAGGAGGGCGAGCCTTAACTTACTCTGCATATATGCATATAGATCATAAAGAGAAATTAGATGAAGAAGAGAAAGTATCTTATCATCAGAGACGTATCGATTTACTTACACCTATCATAAAGGGATGGTGTACGGAAAATAGTATTGAAGTTACATCTTTGGGAGTTCAAATTCATGGAGGTATGGGATTTATAGAAGAAACGGGTGCAGCCCAACACCTAAGAGACGCGAGAATATTGCCAATCTATGAAGGGACTAGTGGTATACAGGCACTTGATTTAGTCGGTAGAAAGTTGATGAAGGACCAAGGTAGGTCTATTACAGAGTTACTTGTTGAGCTTAACGGAGTGGCTCAGGTAGCAAAAAAATATAATTTTGAAGATCTAGCAATAAATATAGAAATAGCTTTAAAGGCGTGTAAAGAAGCAATAGCTCTGTTGCTAAATGCAAAAAAAAAGGATTGGTTTACCCTACCTGCAGCTTCTTTTAATATGATGATGTTATTGGGAGGAACAGTTGCAGGTACGATGCTTGTCAAAAGCGCTGTAGCAGCTGATGCGATAATGAAGCAGAACCCCAATGTCAGTGTGTTTTATAAAAACAAAATTTCAACAGCCATATTCTTTTTGCAGAGCATATCTTACCTAGAAATATTGGCTATCTTAGGGCGATAAAATATGGCTCAAAAAGTATAATGGCTATCAATGCTAAAGATTTTTAAATCTCGTCAACCTAAAATTAACATAATGAGCAGCATTAGCTGAATATACAAATGAGTAAAAACACCCAAAAGACATTATATGATAAGTTGTGGGAGATTCATTTAGTTAAACAAAGAGCTGATGGCTCTTCTTAATTTATATAGATAGGCATATTTTACACGAAGTTACTTCACCCCAAGCTTTTGAGGGTCTCAGAATAGCAAATAGAAAACCATGGCGCTTAGATATGAATATTGCTACTCCAGACCATAATATATCTACAGATACAAAAGAGAGAGAGGCTGGTGTCGATGCTATCCCAGATGAAGTGTCTCGTATTCAGGTAAAAACCCTCGATTATAACTGTGATTATTTTGGCATACGTGAGTTTCGTATGAATGAAATGGGGCAAGGTATAGTGCACGTGATGGGTCCAGAGTTAGGTGCTTCTTTACCTGGAATGACCGTAGTTTGTGGAGATTCCCACACAGCTACACACGGAGCATTTGGTTGTTTAGCTCATGGAATAGGGACATCAGAAGTTGAGCATGTTCTCGCAACACAGTGCCTGGTAACAAAAAAAATGAAGAATATGCGTGTGACAGTAACAGGAAAATTAGGTTTAGGCGTTACTCCAAAAGATGTTGCTTTGGCTATTATCGGAAAAATTGGTACAGCAGGTGGCACTGGCTACGCTATAGAGTTTGCTGGTCAGGTGTTTTTAGATATGTCAATTGAAGGTCGAATGACGGTTTGTAATATGGCAATAGAAGCTGGTGCAAGAGTTGGTATAGTGGCTGTAGATACTAAAACTATTGATTATTTCAAAGGTAGAAAGTTTTCACCAATAGGAGATACTTGGGATATTGCAGCCAATTATTGGAGTACATTAAAAAGTGATGAAAATGCATGCTTTGATTCTGAGGTAAATCTTTCAGGACAAGATATTTTGCCGCAAGTTACTTGGGGTACATCACCAGAAATGGTGCTCCCTGTAAATGGTTTCATACCTATTCCAGAAGACGAGCCTGACCCACAAAAAAGACAATCAATCGAACAGGCACTAATTTATATGGGCCTAAAGGGTGGTATGCCCATATCAGAGATACCAGTTGACTTCGTCTTCATTGGTTCTTGCACTAATTCTCGTATCGAGGATATGAGAGCTGCAGCTGCAATCGCAAAAGGCAATAAAGTTGCAGATACTGTGAAACAGGTGTTAGTAGTACCTGGCTCTCAGATGGTAAAAGTGCAAGCCGAGGCAGAAGGCCTAGATAAAATCTTTAAAGATGCAGGTATGGATTGGCGTGAACCCGGCTGTTCAATGTGTTTGGCAATGAATGCAGATAAATTAGGTTCTGGGCAACATTGCGCTTCTACCTCTAATCGTAACTTTGAGGGAAGACAGGGTTCAGGAGGGCGTACCCATTTGCTAAGTCCGTCTATGGCAGCTGCTGCAGCTATAGCAGGACATATAACTGATGTCCGAACATATGGAGTGCAACTGTAATGAAATCATTTATTAATCATACTGGGCTAGTTGTAGGTATAAATAGATCTAATATAGATACGGATATGATTATTCCCAAACAATTTTTAAAATCAATAAAGCGAACTGGCTTTGGAGCGAATCTTTTTGATGAATTGAGGTATCGGGATGAAGGAAAACCCGGTGAACCCTGCGATCATAGGCCCCTAGTCACTGATTTCCCATTAAATCAGCGCCGTTATAAGGGAGCTACGATACTCTTAGCACAAGAAAACTTCGGTTGTGGCTCTAGTCGTGAGCACGCACCTTGGGCTTTAGATGATTTTGGTTTTAGGGCAATATTAGCACCAAGTTTTGCTGATATATTTTATATAAATTGCATTAAAAATGGTATATTACCTATTGTTTTTAATAAAAAAATTATTAATAATTTTTTTTCTGAAGTTTATAAAAAAGAAGGCTATGAGCTCACAATAGATCTTGATAACCAATCTGTATTGTCTCCATCAAATGTCTTTAAATTCTCTATTGATCAGTTTAGTAAACGTTGCCTTCTGGATGGGCTTGATGAGATTGAATTGACATTAAAGGAGATTGATACAATAAAAGCATACGAAAACAAGCATATGAGAAGAGTGCCATGGGTCTTTGGGGCTATAAAATAAATCTTATTTTTTTACTAGAGGATCTCTTATGGCAATCAAAAAAGTTCTTATATTAAAGGGAGATTGTATCGGCCCTGAAATTGTAAATGAGGCAGTTAAAGTGCTCCACAGGGCAGCAGAAGTATATTCGTTGAGTATTGATATAACTGAAGCTCTAATAGGTGGCTCTGCCTACGATAAAACTGGAGATCCATGTCCTAAAGTTACAATTGAAAAAGCTAATGAAAGTGATGCTATACTCATGGGTTCTGTGGGCGGGCCAAAATGGGACAATCTTGAGAGAGCTTTGCGACCAGAAACAGGGCTTCTCAAGCTTCGATCAACACTAGAATTTTTGGAAATCTAAGACCTGCAATATTATATCCCCAGCTTATAGATGCCTCTTCATTAAAATCTGAAGTGGTTTCTGGTCTTGATCTCTTGATTGTTAGAGAGCTAACAGGAGGTATATATTTCGGAGAACCCAGAGGTATAAGGACATTAGAAAGTGGAGAACGGGAGGGATATAACACGTACAAGTATTCTGAATCTGAAATTTATCGAATTGGTAAACTTGCTTTTGATGCAGCTATGTTAAGAGATAAAAGAGTCTGTTCAGTTGATAAGGCAAATGTATTGGAGGCTACTATACTTTGGCGTGAAATAATGGAGGACGTTAGCATTAGTTATCCCGAAGTAGCCCTCTCACATATGTATGTTGATAACGCAGCCATGCAACTTGTTAAAGAGCCAAAGCAATTCGACGTCATAGTAACCGGAAATATGTTTGGGGATATTCTTTCTGATGCAGCTGCAATGCTAACTGGCTCTATTGGTATGCTTCCATCTGCAGCATTAGATAAAAACTCAAAAGGTTTGTACGAGCCCTGTCATGGATCGGCACCTGACATAGCAGGCCTTGGTATCGCCAACCCTTTAGCAACCATATTGTCTGTTTCAATGATGTTGCGCTATTCTCTGTCTGAACCACAAGCCGCTAATTCTATTGAAAGAGCTGTTAATGATGTTTTAAATTCTGGGCTCCGCACATCAGATATTTGTAGCAAAGACGAAAAAATGGTTACTACCTCCGAAATGGGTAACGCGGTTGTTGCAGCAATTACAAAAGACCAAGGTAGTTAACGTGCTAATATTTAAATATAAGATTCTAATGGTTAAATAAATATGAAAAGAGTAGGCTTTGTTGGTTGGAGAGGAATGGTTGGTTCCGTGCTTCTGGATCGAATGAAAGAGGAGGGTGACTTCTCCAAAATTGACCCCCATTTTTTTTCTACCTCACAAATTGGACATTCTGGGCCAGTAATAAATGGGCAGATTGAACCCCTTGGTGACGCCAATGACATCCAATCACTATCTAAACTAGATATTATCATCACTTGTCAGGGCGGAGAATATACACAATCTACTCATACTTCTCTTCGTAAATCAGGCTGGACTGGCTATTGGATAGATGCAGCATCTACACTAAGAATGAGTAAAAACTCAGTAATATGTCTAGACCCTATAAATTTAAATTCTCTAAAAAAAGCTATTGCTAGTGGCTCTAAAGATTTTATAGGTGGAAACTGCACAGTTAGCTTAATGTTAATGTCCCTTAGCGGACTGTTTGCTGAAGGATTAATAGAGTGGACTACGTCCATGACCTATCAGGCTGCATCAGGTGCGGGTGCAAAAAATATGCGTGAATTATTATGTCAGATGGGCGAACTTTATAAATCCGTAAAAGGCGATATCATTAATCAAACGTCTGAAATTTTAGAGGTAGATAAAAAAATCTCTGAGGCTATGCTAAGCCCAACATTCCCTAAAGATAATTTTGGCGTTCCTTTGGCAGGTAGTCTGCTACCCTGGATTGATTCACAGTTAGATAATGGCCAGAGTAGGGAAGAATGGAAGGGTCAGGCTGAAACTAACAAAATTCTATGTAACTCATCATCAAATTTGATACCAATTGATGGTATATGCGTCAGAGTTGGTGCCATGAGGAGCCACAGTCAAGCTTTCACTATAAAACTTAATAAAGATATCTCAATTGATGAAATTGAAGATATCCTTGAAGATGCTAATGAATGGGTATCGGTTATACCAAATAACAAAAACTCAACATTAACAGAACTCACCCCAGCAAAAGTGAGTGGCTCCTTTCTATTCCCGTGGGTAGGCTCAGAAAAATGAACATAGGAGATAATTACCTATCAGCCTTTACTGTTGGCGATCAACTTTTATGGGGCGCAGCAGAGCCTCTGAGAAGAATGCTAATATTGCTCCTGTAGCTTTGATATAGATACTCATAAATCAAACATCACAGAGGATAAAAGGAAATCAATAAAACCCGGAAGTATAAAAAAAACTGTCTCGTTCCTAGTGGCAAAGAGCTTCCTTTCGGCCTCACTAGGATGGCAGCTGCAGTCG
Source organism: Cellvibrionales bacterium (assembly GCA_038143955.1). Taxonomy (GTDB): domain Bacteria; phylum Pseudomonadota; class Gammaproteobacteria; order Pseudomonadales; family Porticoccaceae; genus Porticoccus. The sequence continues at coordinate 625,360 of JAYQMT010000005.1, read as the reverse complement.
AATATGATGGGTCAAAATATTGTGGTTGGCAGAAACAAATACATAGTCCCAGCATACAACATGAAGTTGAATTGGCACTTTCTAGTGTCGCAAACGAACCAATTGATACAATCTGTGCTGGTCGAACAGATACCGGTGTGCATGGACTAAACCAAATTATACATTTTGATACGATATCAGAAAGATCATCAAGACAGTGGTTGCTAGGAGTAAATGCTAATCTACCAAAAAATATAAGAATTCATTGGATTGATAAAAAAAAACCAGAATTTCATGCCCGCTATAGTGCACTTACAAGAACATATCGTTATTATATTTCTAATCAATTCTATCGATCCGCCCTTCAGCATAATCACTTAACTTGGGAAAAAAATAATTTAGATGAAAAGTTGATGAATATTGCTTCAAAGCATTTACTTGGTGAGCATGATTTTAGCTCATTTAGAGCCGCAGGTTGTCAATCTTTATCTCCAAATAGGAGCGTTCAATTTGTTAAGGCATGGAGAGAAGATAATCTGGTTATTTTTGAGATTACTGCAAATTCTTTTCTTCATCATATGGTAAGAAATATAGTAGGTAGTCTAATAATAATTGGAAAGGGGGAGCGCTCGCCAGAGTGGATAAGCAGTCTAATTTCTAGGAGGGATAGGACTATTGCTGCTCCAACAGCGCCGAGTAACGGGTTATATCTGTTTGGTGTAGACTACCTGAAGAATTCTGTATACCGAAATACAAATTTGGGCCTAAATTTTTATGACAATATAATATTGAAATCTAAATACTCCTTTTGGGTATTACACCAAAATCGTAGGTTTCATAACACCTTTTTGATACAATATTCATTTAAATTTCTTTATTTAAAAGCGGTCTCTATTATGAAAAGAACTAGAGTAAAAGTATGTGGTATCACAAGTATAGAGGATGCCACGTTTGCTGCTGATATTGGAGTTGACGCAATAGGGTTAGTCTTCTATTCAAAAAGTCCAAGATATGTTGATCCATTTATCGCATCAAAGATCGCTGTTGCAGTAGGTCCTTTCGTATCGGTAGTTGCTTTGTTTGTAAACGAACCTGCTGATCAAGTAAAAAAAACAATTAATCTGGTTCAGCCAGATGTCTTACAATTTCATGGCGATGAAGATGAAGCCTATTGTATTCAGTTTTCTAGACCATATATAAAAGCATTACGTATGCACGATAGTTTGGACATAAACAAGTCAATATCAGATTACCCTTCAGCACTAGGATTTTTGTTTGATACCTGGTCAAAAGATAAGTATGGAGGCACTGGAAAAATATTTGATTGGGGTAGGCTTTCCGGGCTAAATGGCCAGCAAGTAATTCTTGCTGGTGGCCTAAACCCAGATAATATCGATGATGCAATTGCAACCGTAAATCCTTACGCCCTAGATGTTAGTGGTGGTGTAGAAATTTCACCTGGAGTAAAATCGAGTAAATTAATGCAGATATTTGTTGATAAATGCTCTGTGTGCTAGGCCGATAGGCTTTACTTAATATTTTGGAGATGTACGTGGAAAATTTTTCAGATGATCGCGAGACGATAAATTTTGATCAAATGCCAGATGAAAACGGACATTTTGGTCCTTATGGAGGTAGATTTGTGTCTGAGACGCTAGTCTATGCTCTCGATCAGTTGACTTCTTTATATGAAAGACTAAAAGATGATCCTGAATTCCAAGCCCAAATAGATTATGACTTAGCCCATTATGTTGGAAGACCATCACCTCTTTACTTCGCAGAACGATGGACCAAGAATGTAGGGGGTGCCAAAATTTATTTAAAAAGAGAAGATCTAAACCATACTGGTGCCCATAAAATAAATAGTGCTGTCGGCCAAGCCTTGTTAGCCAAATATACTGGAAAAAAAAGAGTGATTGCTGAGACAGGAGCTGGTCAACACGGTGTAGCGACAGCGACTGTTGCAGCAAGACTAGGTTTGGAATGTCATATTTTCATGGGTGAAGAGGATATTCGACGTCAATCTTTAAATGTTTATCGAATGAAGCTGCTTGGAGCTACAGTAATACCTGTTACATCAGGATCAAGAACACTTAAGGATGCATTAAACGAGGCGCTCAGAGATTGGGTAAGTAATGTAGATGACACTTTTTATGTGATTGGCACATGCTGTGGACCGCATCCATATCCAGAGATAGTCCGTAATTTCCAATCAATAATGGGACGTGAGGCTCGTGAGCAGTCATTAACCCAAACAGGAAATTTACCAGACGCGCTTGTCGCATGTGTAGGCGGCGGATCAAATGCTATAGGCTTGTTCCACCCATTTCTAAAGGACCAATCTGTAGAGATGTATGGAGTCGAAGCAGGCGGTTTCGGAGTATCTACCGGCAAGCATGCTGCTCCTTTGAATGATGGAATTCCGGTGTGCTTCATGGTAATCGCACCTATTTAATGGAAGACGAAAATGGTCAAATCATTGAGACTCATTCTATATCTGCAGGATTAGATTATCCTGGCGTTGGACCAGAGCACTCATGGTTGAAGGATCTTGGTCGCGTTAATTACGTAACTGTTGATGATGATGAAGCTATGTCTGCATTTTATTCTCTTACCCAAACTGAGGGTATCATCCCTGCACTGGAGACAAGCCATGCAATTGCATATGCAGAAAAGCTTGCTGCATCTATGGGGCCAGATCAAATGATTATAATCAATCTATCCGGTCGAGGTGATAAAGATATTCTTACTGTGGCAGAAATAGATGGGATTTCTTTGTAGAGTTGCCCCATAAAATTTTGCAATTAATAAAATATCAATTAAAAAGGAAATATTTTTCGTGAATAGGATTACCAAATGTTTTGAGCAGCTTAGTAAAGAAAATAAAAAAGCTCTCATTTCTTATATAGTTCTTGGAGACCCCATGAAACATATAACTCTTCCGCTTATGCATGCGTTAGTTAAAAGTGGAAGTAACATAATAGAGCTAGGTATACCCTTTTCGGATCCAACTGCTGAGGGACCAGTAATACAGAGAGCACATGAGAGAGCATTAGAAAATGGAAGTAACCTCGGGGAAGCCTTATCTTTAGTCAAAAAATTTCGTGAATCTGATACTATCACACCAATTATATTGATGGGCTATACAAACCCTATCGAGAGAATGGGTTACGATAAATTTATTGAGCTAGCAGCGACATCAGAAGTTGATGGTGTTCTTACTGTAGATCTACCACCCGAGGAGGCTATTACTTTTAACGACAGATTGAAAAGCTCCAATATAGAAAATATATTTTCTTTTAGCGCCAACAAGCAGCCAGGTAAGACAGGAAAAAGTTACGAAAATGGCTGGTGGTTTTGTTTACTATGTGTCATTGAATGGTGTTACTGGTGCTGAAAATTTAGTAATTGATTCGGTGCAAAAGCATGTTAGTAACATCCAATCGCTAACCAAACTGCCTGTGTGCGTTGGTTTTGGAATAAAAGATGGAGAAACAGCAAAGGCTGTTGCTGACATATCAAACGGTGTAGTAGTCGGTAGCGCTATAGTTAAGAAAATTGCAGAACTTGCCCAAACAAAGAAATTGAGCCTGCAGTATATGCTGATGCAGTCTCTAGAATTATAAGCGACATAAGAAGCGCCCTTGATAAATAATATTAATATATTTATGAAACGAGAATTACTATGAGCTGGCTGGAAAAGATTCGACCTAAGGGTCCTGCTACAAAGGTAAAGGACCGCACCCAAAATGTTCCTGAGGGTATTTGGACAAAATGCCCGAAATGTAGTTCGCCTTTGTATCGCCCAGAACTCGAAAAAAATCTATTTGTTTGTCCAAAATGCCAACATCATATAAGAATAAGTGCAAGAAAAAGGATTGATATTTTCTTGGATAAAAATAATCGTCAAGAGATAGCAACCGAAGTGAAACCTATTGATCGACTTAAATTTAAAGATGTTAAGAAATATAAAGATAGATTAACAGAGGCACAAAAGCTTACAGGAGAGGATGATGCCTTAATTGCATTTTTAAAGGAACTCTAAAGGACATTCCTGTTATTGTGGTGGCGTTCAATTTACGTTTCATGGTGGATCTATGGGTTATGTTGTTGGCGAGCGCTTTACACGCGCTGCACACATGGCTCTTGAGCAAAAAACTCCCTTAATTTGTTTTTCAGCAACTGGTGGCGCGCGTATGCAAGAAGCGCTGATTTCATTAATGCAGATGGCGAAGACAAGTGCAGTCATAGAAAAGCTAAAAGTTAATAGTATTCCTTATGTATCTGTAATGACAGACCCAGTATATGGTGGGGTATCAGCAAGTCTCGCATTACTTGGCGATATTAATATTGCAGAGCCTAATGCAAGAGCTGGCTTTGCAGGTCCAAATATTATCGAGCAAACTATCCGTCAGAAACTCCCAAAAGGTTTTCAGCGTGCTGAGTTCCTTCTTGAGCATGGCGCTATTGATATGATTGTAGCTAGAAGCAAGATGCGTGATACCCTCGCTTCGTTGCTTTCAAAGTTAACTTACTCAACAAAATATGATGCTAAAGATGCCATTAAAAACTCTTCCTGAGTGGCTTAAATATTTAGAAAAATCACATCCAGTTGAGATAGAATTTGGATTAGATCGTATAAGCAAAGTTGCCAAATTACTAGGATTACCTACCAATGTTCATCAACTCGATAGGTCTTTAGACCAGCAAGATTGTTTAAATAATACTGAAGAGTTAACCATAGCAACTAAAGTGATTACTGTTGGTGGTACAAATGGCAAAGGGTCATGTGTTGCTGTTCTTGACAGTATTCTTAGAGAGGCAGGATATAGAGTGGGTTGTTATACATCACCACATCTTATTAAGTTCAATGAGAGAATAACTATAAATGGTCAGCATTCATCAGATCTAGATATATGTTTAGCTTTTGAAGAAATAAATAAAGTTAGGAAATCTATAAGTCTAAGCTTTTTTGAGTTCTCAACCTTAGCGGCTCTGCTAATAATGTCAAATTCTAATCTAGATATCGCAATCCTTGAAGTTGGATTAGGTGGTAGATTGGATGCTGTTAACCTGATTGATCCTCAATTATCGATCATTACTGGAGTGGCGCTTGATCATCAACAATGGCTTGGTAGCGATCTCGATTCTATAGCTAGAGAAAAAGCTGCTATTGGAAGATCTGGAATCGTAATGTTATATGGCGACACAAAACCAGTTCATGGTTTAGTTCAAGCTGCTAGGAACCTCAATGTTAAGCTATTGCTTAATGGTAAAGATTTTTGCTTTGACGATTTTGATATATCAAATTTAACGTATCTTCCTCACCCTAGTATTGCATGCGCAGTGAAAGCCTCAAAAATCATAAACCCTGATATCAGTAAGGAGGTTCTAAATAAAGGATTAAACAATACTCAAATTGATGGCCGTTTTCATAAAATCAAATTCAAGGATATAAATATTATTCTTGACGTAGCACATAATCCACAAGCTACCTCATTATTAGCAGAACGTCTATTAGATTTAAAACTAAAAAATAAAGTTATTGCAATTACAGGAATGATGTCAGATAAGGATATAATTGGTATTCTGACACCCTTGGTTGAGATTGTAAGTAGCTGGCATTTTTGCAGTACCCCAAATAATGAAAGAGCCTGTAGTGCAAAAAAGATAGCAGTAATATTTGAAAAACTAAGTAAAACTGAATATCCGAGAAATATTGATATTACTGATGATTTAGATACCCAAAACTCAAATGTAAAAAGTGAAAGTTGTGATAAATATGAGCATTTTAAAGTAGAGGATGCAATCGAATTAGCGCTGAAGCTATCAATAAAGAGGATACTATAGTAATTTTCGGTTCTTTTTTAATTGTTGGAGCTGCGCTAAATTGGTTAAATAAAATAAATTAGTTTTTTAGGCTTCAAGGGAGATATATTTATAATGCTCAAACTTCCAAAGTATAGATTAGTATATATTTTTCCATTACTTGCATTAATTATTGTCGTTACATTTTTTGGCATTGAAATTCAAATGGAAAAGAAAATAATTGATATTTCAATGATTCCTCAAACACCTAATATAGAATCATTGGTTTCTGGCTTAGAAAGTTCAAAAAAAAATAAAGCAAATCAAGCTAAAGAAACATTTAGTCTGCATAATGAGCCGGCAGAAAAAGATGGATATGTTTCGTCCACTGATCCATCATTAGACTCCGAGGGCATCCCAGTTGCCTGGGTTTTGAGAGTAGATGGGCCCAAAGATAAACAAGCTGCAACTGAATTATCTAAAAAACTTCTTTCTAATGGATATAGTGCCTTCATAAAAGAGTCAGTTGTCAGTGGTGTTGTGATAAGCCATATTTATATCGGTCCAAAAATCGCAAAAGATAAATTATTAAAGGAAAAAGAAAGCTTAAGTGAAAAATATAGCCTAGATTCACAATTAATTAAATTTAAGCCCTGATCTAATGAGATACCTCTGTTACAATTTATTTAATTTGAGTTAGTTTTTTTATTACTTCATCAATTCGGTATTTGAGTTATGAATTCAATTGATTGGTCGATCATCGCGCTTTTGAGCATCTCTACGCTTATAAGTGCAATAAGAGGTGCAACTAAAGAATCTTTCTCGTTATTAGTATGGTTACTGTCAGCCTTGATTGCGTCTATGTTTCATGATCAGCTTGAGGTTCTACTCATAAATATCCTAGAGGACCAGCCTCTTAGGGCATTTATAGCATGGGTATCAATCTTTTTGTTATGCTTGTTTTTTGGGGCTATATTCAATTATTTTTTTGGCAAATTTGTAAAGGCCTCAGGTTTAACTGGTACAGATAGATTGTTGGGTATAATCTTTGGTATTGTGCGGGCTTTAATTATTACCATGGTTTTTTTAGCTGTAATTCCGAAAATATTTCCAGCTGCTCATACAGAGTGGTGGATTGAGTCAACATTAATACCGTATTTTCAACCTTTTCAAGGGTGGGCACAAGATACAGGAACGGCCACATTAATTTTTTTGAAGAACTTATTTTAAGTTAACTATATCAAAGTTGTTAATAACTAAAGGGCAAATAAATAAATGTGTGGAATAGTGGGTATTTTTAGTAAAAAAGACGTTAAGCTAGATCTATATGATGCCCTAACAATGCTACAACATAGGGGCCAAGATGCAGCAGGTATCATGACTTGTCACAATGGTCGCTTTAATCAAAGAAAAAGCATTGGTCTAGTCAAAGATGTTTTCAATACTCGCCATATGACTCAACTTGAAGGAAACATGGGTATAGGTCACGTAAGATATCCCACAGCTGGCAGTTCCAGTCCTGCTCTCGCACAACCTTTTTATGTTAATTCGCCATATGGAATCTGTATGGCTCATAATGGTAATTTAACAAATACCGAAGAATTGATGACCTTGCTATTCAAATCTGATCTTCGACATATAAACACAGACTCAGACTCAGAGGCATTGCTTAATGTTTTTGCTCATGAATTACTTTCACAAGGAAAAATTCAACCTTCACCAGATGATATTTTTGATTCAGTTAGCAAAGTCCACAAAAGATGTAAGGGCGCATACGCTGTAGTAGGCATGATAGCTAACTACGGCATGATAGCTTTTAGAGACCCCTATGGTATCAGACCCTTAATATATGGGCGCCGTGAGACAGATAATGGTACAGAGTACATAATTGCTTCTGAGACAGTAGCAATGGATGTTTTAGGTTATGAGGTAGTCAGAGACTTAAGGCCTGGAGAGGCTCTATACATCGATCAAAAAGGCAAGCTTCATTTAAAACAATGTACTACTAACTCTAAGCTTCATCCTTGTATATTTGAGTATGTTTATTTTTCTAGGCCCGATTCTATTATTGATGGAGTTTCAGTATATTCAGCTCGATTAAGAATGGGAAAAAAACTTGCTAAAAAAATTAAAGGCTTACCTATATGTAAAGAGATTGACGTAATAATACCAATACCCGATACAAGCAGAGTATCTGCACAAGCAATCGCTGAAGAGCTGGGTATAAAGTTTCGTGAAGGTTTTATGAAAAACAGATATATCGGCCGTACCTTTATTATGCCTGGTCAGAAGGAAAGAAAAAAATCTGTACGTCAAAAATTAAATCCAGTTAAGGCTGAATTAAAAGGCAAAAATGTTCTCTTAGTCGATGATTCGATTGTCAGAGGCACAACATCAAGAGAAATTATTGAAATGGCAAGAGATGCTGGGGCAAATAAAGTTTTTATAGCATCATCAGCTCCGCCAGTAAGGCACCCAAATGTCTATGGAATTGACATGCCTTGTGCAGATGAGCTTATCGCTCATAACAAAATAGAAAGTGAAATCGCAGATCTTATTGGAGCAGATTTTTTGATTTATCAAGATTTAAACGAACTGGTTGATAGCGTGAAGGAGGGTAATCCAAATATCGAAAGGTTCGATTGCGCAGTCTTTGATGGCCATTATGTTACTGGTGATATTAGTGACAAGTACCTCAAGAAGCTAGATATTGATAGAAACGATTATTCAAAAGCTATATTTACCAATGAAAACACAGGAGTTAACCAGTCAGTTGGTTTACATAACTCAGACATAGATACAGAGTAAAATTTTTATTAAAATGAAAACTATTATCACTATAATAATTGAGTGAAAAAATGGACAAAGATGATTTGAGCAACTCTTTTATAGACCTTAAGTTCGATACTTTATCAGTTAGGGCTGGACACAATAGAACTCATGAAGGGGAACATTCAGAACCCTTATTTCTAACATCTAGTTTTGTTTTTGAAAGTGCCTCTGAGGCTGCTTCAAAGTTTTCTGGTGAACAGGAGGGAAATGTCTATTCTAGATATACAAACCCAACGGTAAACATATTAGAAGAAAGGATTGCTGCTCTCGAGGGAGCAGAGAGAGCAGTTGCTACTTCATCTGGCATGGCTGCTATATTAAGTACATGTATGGCTCTCTTAAAATCAGGGGATCATATTATCTGCTCTCGAAGTGTATTTGGAGCCACAACTGTTCTCTTAGAAAAATATCTTTTGAAGTTCAATATAGAAACAACCTTTGTGTCATTAACTGATAAAGAAAGCTGGAAAGCTGCTATCAAACCTAAAACAAAAATTTTGTATCTAGAGACCCCATCAAATCCCTTGTGTGATGTTGCAGATATTAAATCTATATCAAAAATAGCTAAAGATAATAATGCAATGTTAATTGTAGATAATTGCTTTTGTACGCCTGCGTTACAACAGCCCCTCAAGCTTGGTGCAGACCTAATCATACATTCTGCGACAAAATATTTAGATGGGCAGGGTAGATGTCTTGGTGGTATTGTGGCTGGAAAAGAAACTGTGATAAGTGAAATCTTAGGCTTTGTTCGAACAGCTGGACCTACAATGAGCCCATTTAATGCATGGGTATTTCTAAAGGCTTAGAAACTCTGAGAATCCGGATGCTAGCTCATTCCAGTAATGCTCTTGATTTGGCGTTATGGTTGGAGAAGCAACCTCAAGTTACTAAGGTTTTTTATACTGGGCTTGAGAGTCATCCTGGGCACACATTGGCATCCAAACAACAACTAGCTTTTTGGAGGCGTGCTATCTTTCACAGTCAAAGGCTCTAGAAAAGAGGCATGGAAGGTAATTGATGGGACAAAGCTGATTTCGTTAACCGCAAATTTAGGTGATACGAAAACAACAATAGTTCATCCAGCCACGACTACACACGGTAGGCTTACAGAAAAACAAAAAATCGAAGCAGGAATTACAGAAAATCTGATTCGTATAGCGGTTGGATTGGAAGATATAGGTGATATCAAGAACGATATTTTGAATGGTCTTGAAGTTCTTTAGAGTAAAAACAGGTTCATATTACTTAGTCAGCATGTTTCTTGCTCCCACAACAAATTCGTCTTTCTTAGAGTCTTTTAAAATTAATGCGGGAGTATTTATTCCTTTAATGAAAGATGGGCGTTCCCCCAAAATATTTAACCAGGATGATAAGTTAGGAAAATCAGCCAGACCTACGCCAGCCCATTCATGTAGTTTCACCCATGGCCAACATGCAATATCTGCAATACTTAGCTCACTTGAAAGATAGGTCCTGTCATTTAAGTGAACATCCATAACACTAAATAATCTCTTAACTTCATTTTGATAGCGGTCTATGCCAGGCTGATATTATTCATGCCAATAACGATAAAAAACATTAGCTTGACCCATCATTGGGCCTATTCCGCCCATCTGGAACATCAGCCATTGTATAGTTATTGATCGATCATATTCATTCTGAGGTAAAAGTTTGCCTGTTTTTCAGCTAAATATATAAGAATAGCTCCAGACTCGAATACAACAAAATCATTATTATCATGATCAATAATTGCAGGTATTTTCCCATTGGGATTAAGCTTTAGGTATTTATTTTTTTTTTGATCGTTTGCGCCGAGATTTAATTCATTTAAAGTATATATAAGACCAAGCTCTTCTAAAGCTATGCTAATCTTGTGACCATTTGGCGTTGCTGAAGTGAAAAGCTCAATCATCATTTAGGCCTCAATTTTATATCAGAACTATAATTGCTAGAATAACATACAAAACTAATATCCGCCTACGAGAATATTTAAAGTCTCATGGAGAAAAAGATGATGGAAAGTTCATTTAAAAATCAAATTATTGCCCAAAATAGGGCATTAGAAGGAAAACAAGAAAAACAGGTGATAACAAATGAGCATTATGTCCATAAACGACCGATAGCAGGCCCTTTTCAAGACTCTCTCGAGGAAATTATTCTAGGTCTTGGTTGCTTTTGGGGTGCTGAAAAAAAAATTCTGGAATCAAGATGGTGTGTACACTACCGCAGTTGGTTATTCAGGCGGTTATACACAAAATCCAACCTATGATGAGGTTTGCTCTGGATTAACTGGGCACACTGAGGCCGTTAGAGTTATATATAATCCAAAAAAATAACATTGAAACATATACTTTCAATATTTTGGGAGTCACACGATCCAACGCAAGGCATGAGGCAGGGCAATGATTCAGGCACACAATACCGTTCTGCGATTTACTGTTGTGATAAAAAGCAACTTGATGACGCATTATTTTCAAAAAATCTCTATCAAGAGCAATTAAAAGTATATAGTTACGGAGAGATAACTACTGAAGTAAATCTTAATAAAGAATTTTTTTATGCTGAAGATTACCATCAACAATACTTAGCCAAAAATCCAAATGGCTATTGTGGTTTGGGAGGTACAGGAATCAAATATGTTCACAGCTTACCCAATTAAATTTGATAAATATTCAAGCTTAAAAGTTAATCATAAAACAAAATATATAGATTATTAAAGAATTGCATTACATATATAATTACACATTAAGATTTTTAATCAGACTAAATGCAAATTAAATCAAGACTATTAATTTTATAAATAATTGATTTTAATAATATAATTTATTAAAAATTATATTTCCTAAAAAAAATTGATAAAGACACCATATATCTATAGATTTGTTAGTGAAAGGTCATTAAAATCGATTTTCGGTAATAGCTATATATATATATTTCACAATTGATTTTTTAATATTGAAATAAAAAATATTGGCGATTAAGCACTCTTTTTCTGAATGCTGAATATAATTTTTTTTTAAATATGATTTTTTTTAAAGGGGAATGAGAGAATGAATATTGTTAAATTTCTTGGTGTATCTTTACTAGTATTAGGGCTAGTAGCATGTGGAGATAAATCAGAGGAAGCTCCTGCTCCAGAGGCGACTGAATCATCCACTGGAAATAGTAATATTGATAAATTCAATACAGAAAAATTTGGTAGCTCATCAGATCCATCTACTGCTCCAGCTCCAGCTTTCGCTATTTCAAAAAACTTGAAGCCAGGTGAATATGTAAATGAGAAAGGAGAGGTTGTTAAAAATAGAGATCTCGCTACTGCAAAAGAAAACCCAAAGTTACGTGAAGTTCCTGAAGGTATAGAGGAAGGAAGCGTTGAACACACCATGTGGTTGCTTTCTCAAGAAGAATAGTAGGTATTTTATAACAAAAAGAATTTGTTAAATCCCAACGTTTATATTAGTTGGGATTTTTTTAGTACGACTAGAATTCAATGCACATTAGTTTTTTGCAATTCCTATCTTATCCTCGTAAATAACTTATAAAGTAGAGTAGAACATTTGGAATACAGTCAATTTTCAACTCTAGCTTTAAATAGCAATCTAATTAAAAGCACCATATCGCTCGGTTATAACAAGTTAACACCTATACAGGCAGAAACACTACCTGAAATTCTAAAGGGATTCGATGTAATTGGACAAGGAGTAACTGGCTCTGGTAAAACAGCAGCTTTTTCTATAGGTATTTTAAACAAGCTTGATGCTGAAATATTTAAAATCCAAGCACTCGTTTTATGCCCAACAAGAGAGTTAGCCGATCAAGTTGCTCGTGAAATACGTAAGCTGGGATGTACGATACACAACATCAAAGTTCTCACATTATGTGGTGGCTCTGCATTTGGTCTACAAAAAGGATCGCTCGCTCACGGAGCACACATAATAGTTGGAACACCTGGCCGAATTCTGGATCATCTAGATAAAAATAATTTATCATTAGAGAGTATTAATACACTCGTTCTCGATGAGGCTGATCGTTTGCTAGATATGGGTTTTCAGACCTCACTTGATGCTATTATTGAATATTTACCTGAAAATCGTCAAACCTTGCTCTTTAGTGCCACTTTTGATGATGATATTTCATCCATAGCTACTAAAATTATGAGGAAGCCAAAAATTATTAAAGTTGCTTCTGTTATTAAAGAAAAAGGAATTAATCAAAATTTCTATTTAATTAAGAATGAAGCAAGTAGGTTTGATGCTTTAAAATTAATACTTTTTCGTTACTTACCGAAATCAACAATTGTTTTTTGTGAAACAAAAAAAGAAGTTCAAGCTGTAGCTAATAATCTAATTGACTTGGGCTTTAGCGCCTCACCTTTACATGGAGACCTTGATCAAAAAGATAGAGACCAGACGTTACTATGTTTTTCTAACAAAAGTTTATCCATTTTAGTGGCAACCGATGTAGCAGCAAGAGGTATTGATATCTCATCCTTATCCGCGGTCTTCAACTATAAGCTTGCAAGAGATGTTAAGTCTCATATTCATCGTATAGGAAGAACTGGTCGTGCTGGATCTAGTGGAAATATCTATAATCTGTACACAGAAAGAGAGGGCATAAAATTACTCTTCTCGAGAAGCATTTCGACCAAATCATAATTCCAAAAGAATTACCATCGATGAATGTTCTTTTGAATGTACCACTCCAACCTCAAATGAGAACTATCCAAATCGATGGTGGAAAAAAACAAAAACTACGTGCTGGAGATATTGTTGGGGCTCTCACAGGCGATGGAACAATTAAAGCTACCAAAATTGGAGATATTAATATTAAAGACAACTGGTCGTATGTCGCCATTGAATTTGATATTTACCCTATAGCGCTAACAAAGTTATCAACGGGTAAACTAAAAGGAAGAAATTTTCGCGTTAGGCTGATCAGCAATAATAAATAATGGCTTACCTATCACTCATAATTATATTTTGTCGTTTCTTTTCTTCTTTAGGGTCAGCAAGGGGTATAGCACCAAGAAGCTCTTTCGTATATTTTTCTGATGCAGATGAGAAAATTTCACTGGTTTTATTAAGTTCAACTATTTTTCCATACTGCATTACTGCAATACGATCAGCCAGATATCTAACAACAGAGAGGTCGTGTGAAATAAACATCATAGTCATATTATGCTTCTCAGTTAGATTTAAGATCAACTCTAAAATTTGAGCCTGAACAGTTACATCAAGAGCTGAAACTGGTTCATCTGCAATAATAAATTCCGGTTTAGTGGCAATCGCGCGACCGATTGCGATACGTTGACGCTGTCCACCAGAAAACTCATGGGGATATTTTTTGGCCGATATTCTTGGTAACCCTATATCGTCTATGAGGCTCAAGACATACTTTTGGATATTAGTGCTAGTAGCTAAAGAATGATAGAGCAGAGGTTCCGCTAATATATCGAAAATAGTCATTCTTGGATTAAGAGACGAATAAGGGTCCTGAAATATCATCTGCATATGTTTACGCATACTAATCTTTTCTGATGATGGTAAATTCAGAAGATTTTTATCAGAAAAATAAATTTGACCTTCATCTAATGAGGTAAGTTGGAGAATTGTTTTCCCTAGGGATGATTTGCCACTTCCTGATTCTCCAACGACACCAAATATCTCACCTTTTTTTATGTCAAAAGATACACTATCGAGTGCTTTTACATATCTTTTTTTTGTATTTATTTCACTAAATGATTTAAATATCTGCCAGTTAAATGCATCTTGGTTGGCTGGATAATACTTTACGAGATTATCGACCCTAAGTAACACCTTTTTCGAGGAAAAGTTTTTCTCTTCTTTTTCACCGCGAGGTATGGAGGATAGTAATTTTTTTGTATATTGTGTTTTTGGGCTATAAAATATATCGTTTGTAATTCCTGTTTCTATTGCTTCTCCATTTTTCATAACAATAATTCTATCTGCTATACCTGCAACCACACCTAGATCGTGACTGATAAATATGACTGCAATTTTATATTTTTTTTTTTTTTTGAATCAGTTTTATGATCTGAGCCTGAGTAGTAACGTCTAATGCTGTTGTTGGTTCATCGCATATAAGAAGTTTTGGTTTTGTTATTAAGGCCATAGCAATCATAACCCTCTGCTGCATTCCGCCTGAAAGCTCATGAGGGAAGCAATAAAACTTATTATCTGGTCCATTAAGACCAACCTCAGTAAGCATACTTAAAGCAAGCCCCTTAGCCTCTTTGCGTGATTTTTTTTTATGATAAATTATTGGCTCAATAATCTGTTCACCTATTGTTAAGTATGGATTTAAACTGCTCATTGGATCTTGAAATATTATTGCTATTTCATTGCCACGTATCTTTTGTAGATCTAGAGCTTCCAAAGTAAGTAGATCGCTATCATTGAAAATAGCTTTACCAGCTTCTATTTTACCAGGTGGTTTTGGAATAAGATCAAGGAGACTGTAAGAAGCTACCGATTTACCGGACCCAGATTCACCAACTATAGCTAAAGTTTCGCCATAGTCTAAGACAAAGCTTAAGTTTTTTCACTGCTTTTATAATTCCATTTCGGCTATGGAAATGAATAGTTAAATCTTCTACTGAAAGTAATGACATAATTTAAATTCTATATTTATCATGGTATTATATAACTAATATTATATTAAACTTTAAGTTTTTTTTCTTACCTTAATCTTTAGAAGCTCTGGGGTCTAATGCATCTCTAAGCCCGTCACCCAAAAAATTGAGTGAAAATAAAGTTATAGATAAAAATAAGCCTGGAAAGAAAATGAGCCATGGATATTCCTCCATAGTTTCAACACCATAAGATATCAATAAACCCCAAGAGCTCTGGGGCGGCTGTATTCCTAAGCCAAGGAAGCTTAGAAATGCTTCTAAGAGCATCACACTAGGTATAGTCAAAGTTGTATACACAATTACTGGGCTGAGTGTATTAGGTATAATATGCCGGCGAACTATAGTCCAATGTGAAAGTCCTAATGAAGTAGCTGCTTCTATGAAATCCTGTTGTTTAATTGTTAAAACCTGCCCACGAACAATACGAGCCATAGTCAACCATTCAACCGCACCAATTGCTAAAAATAAAAGAAGTAAATTTCTTCCGAAAATTACCATTAGTAATATGATAAATATCATGAAAGGTAATGCATATAGTATATCCACAACTCTCATCATGAATGCATCAATGCGACCACCAGAATAGCCTGCTAGAGAACCCCATAGAACACCAATACATAAAGCTACTCCACTTGCAATAAAGCCAACTGCTAGGGAAATTCTACTTCCATACATTATTCTGGTAAGCATATCTCTACCAAACACATCAGTCCCCAACCAATGATCACTAGAAGGAGGAACTGCGCCTAGTAAAAGGTTTTGTTCTTCGTATCCATAGGGTGCAATGATCGGTGTAAGCACTGCGGTAATTCAAAGAAATCCTAAAACGAATAAGCTTGTTATAGCTAATTTATTTTTCTTCAGTCGTACCCATCCATCAGACCATAGGGAACCCCCTAAATCCTTAGGTTCATAAGATAATTTTTCCTTAACTTCTACCATTTATTTATTATGCCTATATTGGTCTCTGAGCTTTGGGTCCAGCCAGACGGATACGATGTCTGACAGTAAATTGAACATAATTATAAGAGTAGAAAAAAAATATGGTGGTGCCTAAAATCATCGTATAGTCTCTATTAAAAGCGGCTTGTACATAGAATCTACCAAGCCCAGGAATCTGAAAAATTGTCTCTACAACAAAAGAGCCACTTAAAAGACCAGCAAAAGCTGGCCCTAAAAAAGCGACTACTGGAATCAAGCCGCCACGAAGAGCATGCTTAAATACTATTACCCTAGCAGGTAATCCCTTAGCTCTGGCTGTTCGAATATAATCTTTTGACATTACCTCTAGTATCCCACCACGACTAAGCCTTGAGATAAACGCAGCATAACCTAGCCCAAGAGTTATAGTTGGTAAAATTTTGTCTCCAGGTGTGCTACCCCAACCAGATATAGGTAGCCACTCCATATAAATCCCAAAAAAAAGAACCATAAGTGGGCCCATCAAGAAGGAGGGCACACATATCCCAATCATCGATAGGGACATGGGCAGATAATCATGGATTGAATTTGGTCTAAGTCCAGCATAAACACCTGAGCTTACCCCAATCAAGACTGCTAAAAGCATTGCATATAGTGCTAATTCCGCAGTAACAGGTAAACCGGCCTCAATAAGCTCGTTCACTGTTCTGCCTGGATAACGAAAAGACGGTCCGAACTGACCATGAATTAGATCATTTATATAGCTAGTGTATTGCTGCCAAATAGGCTGATCTAGCTTGTATTGTGCTTCTAATGCTTTTACTACCTCAGGGGGTACATTTTTTCTGCACTAAAAGGGCCTCCAGGTGCAGCGCGTACTAAAAAAAAAAGTTGCAGTAATCACAATAATTAAAACAGGAATTGATTGGATTAATCTTCTTAGAGCGAAAGTAAAACACTAGTCCACCTCTTTTTCTATCAGTGTGCTATCTAGTCGAATATTTTTATAAAGAACATAGTTTAAGATATTTGGCTCCATGCCTTTAACACTTGGGTGAACCAAACTTTTACTATTGTAAATATAAATGGGAATGATTGGCATGCTCTCAAGTAAAACCGCCTCAGCCTTAGCCATAATAGTGTATCTATCAAGTTTATTTAAAGAAATTGGTGCTTGTTTAGATATCAAATCATCATAGTAGAGATCAGACCAGCCGGTTCGATTATTTCCCCCATCTGTTACCCACATATTTAAAAATGTATTAGGGTCTACATAATCGCCAATCCATCCAGCCCTCGCAATTGCATAGCTACCGTTATTCACAGAATCTAAGTACACCTTCCAATCCTGATTACTCAGAGTTACATTGATACCAAGATTTTTTCCACATTTGTTGTATAGCCACTGCAATTTTTCTGTGGCCTTCAGACGTATTATACAATAGCTCGGTAACGGGAAACCCCTTTCCATCTGGATAGCCAGCCTCTCTCATTAAATCGCGTGCCATTTTTGGGTTAAATTCAAATGCAGCCCTTGCAGAATAACCAAATGTATCAGGTGGCGTGAATGTGAAGGCAGGGGTTTCTCCTCCCTTGGTAACTTTATCAGTAAGTTGTTGTCTATTAATGCTCATAGCTAATGCTTTTCTTACTCTTTTATCGTTTAGATGAGGTATTTTAGTATTAAATCTGTAAAAATAAGTTCCTAAATACGGATGGATTTTTATTAAATTAGAATTATTTTTTTGGTAAATTTTAACTTTATCGATTGGAACGCTTGCGGTCTTATGCAATTGTCCCATACGAAACATTCTCTCTTCTGTAGTTACATTTTCAATTGGATGAAACTTTATTCCATTTAGACTAACTTTCTTCAGATCCCAGTAGTTCAGATTTTTTTCAACAATTATAGATCTAAAAAGATGCCATTCTTTGAGCACAAAAGGCCCATTTCCCACAAAGTTACCTGGACGGGTCCACAGTGTTCCTCTTTCGTGTGCTTTACCAAATTTTTCGATAGTCTTTTTATGGACTGGGAACATACTATAGTGATCTAATAACTGTAAGAAATATGGCGTTGGGTTAGATAGCTTAACCTCGAGAAGATCAGCACTTAATGCTTTTACTCCTACCCTTGAAAAATCTGTAATTTCACCTCTAGCAAAACTCTCAGCATTCTCAATTGGAAATAACATGTAGGCATATTGATTACCTAGTTTTGGCTGCAGAGCTCTCCACCATGACCAAACGAAATCATGAGCAGTTAGAGAATCTCCGTTCGACCATAATGCATATTTACGTATCTTAAATATATAGGTTTTTTTTTATCCGCACTAATACTCCATTCCTCAGCAACAGCGGGAATTGGTTGCAATGTTTTTGGGTCTTTTGCAACTAATCCCTCGAGAAGAGCAGATAAAATGTGGTGTTCAGGCACACCAGTAACGACATGCGGGTCTAATTCCTGGGGATCTGTTCCATTACCCCAGTGAAGAATACCCTCGATATTTCCTTGTTCTACATTACTTTGCCCTTTGGTACATCCAGCGATAGAAAGGAAAGTAATTAATATCAAGCCTAAAAGCCATGCCCAAGATTTAATTAAGTTATTCATAGAAAATCCAATTACCTAAAATACTAACTAACTTGTTTTAAACATCCACAAAAATAACGCAAGTTTAAATATTTAACCCTTAAGGCAAGAACACCATTGAAATGGGTCAATTTACCGCACATAATGCGTACTTGAGGAACTCTAGGTAGCATGCGGTTATGTTTTCAATGGTACCCAAAATCCTCATTTTTAAACAAAGCAAGTTTATGGCGACCCTTGCTGGTCCCTAGCAATAATATTTCACAAACCCCGCCAGACCCGGAAGGGAGCAACGGTAGTGACAATATTATGTGCTAGACAAGGCTGGCAAGGGTGGTCACCATTTATCTTTGTAACTCATAATAGTTAATCTATTTGTTTAATATTAACTCTACTTCATCCATGAGTTGTTCCATGCGGCTAATTATAGAGGAGTAGACGGCCTCAGAAGACATATCCACACCAGCATTTAAGAGTATGTCAAAAGGATAATTTGACCCTCCCGCTTTTAATATTTTAATTAAAGTCTCTTTTGAACCCTTTTCTTTCTTCAAGATCTTGTCAGTAAGAAAATATGCAGCAGAAATAGATGTTGCGTATTGGTATACATAAAAATTTCTGTAAAAATGAGGTATGTATGCCCACTCAACTGTATATGTATCCTTAATGTTCATAATCCCTTCATTGTGACCATAATACTGTTTAAGTATATCCCCATAGATCCTATCTAGCTTATCCGCAGAGAGCGCCTCACCTTTTTCTATCAATTTATGTATAGCAAGCTCGAATTCGGCAAATTGTGTTTGTCTAAAAAAAGTTCCTCTAATTTGTGATAGCTCTTTGAATAAAAAGTAAAGTTTCTGTTGATCATTTTTGCTATTTTTTCGCAAATGATCAAAAAGTAGAATCTCATTGGCAGTTGATGCAATCTCGGCAATAAATGTCGAATAGTCAGCTTTTTCGAATGATTGAACATCATTAGCTAACAAAGTATGCATCGCATGACCCCACTCATGTATGAAGGTGCTAACCGACTCGAGTGTATTATCAAAATTTAATAGCACATAAGGATGAACATCATAAGCAGCTCCCATTACATATGCCCCACTTCTTTTACCTGGAGCGGGATATACATGCATCCAGTTTTTATTAAGTGAATTTGATAGAGTATCTATATAACTCTTTCCTAACGGCTTCAATGCTTCTAATGTTAATTGCTTTGCATCTTCAAGACTGTATTTTTTATCTATCGAAACTACAGATGGATATATGTCGTAGTATTCTGATGTTTCAAGACCCAGCATACGCTGGCGAAGCTTTATGAGTCTGTGAAGACTTGGTAATCCCTTATTTACTGAAGATACAAGAGTTTCATAAACCTTTATAGGAATATTTTCTTCAGCCAATGCTTGGTCAAGTGACGAGTTATAGCCTTTGATTTTTGCCATAGTAACATCATTTTTAACCTGCCCTTGAAGTGTTATAGCTAAAGTCTGCTTATAGTTTTGGAATGTACCCCAGAATTTATCAAACACTAACATTCGGTCATTACGTTCTATGGATCGTCTGTATGTGCCATATCCCGATGGATTAAGTTTAACAGTTTTTCCGTTTGACAGAGTCACTTCTGGCCATGGTATTTCAGCATTGGTGAGAACTTCGTAAGCACTTGATGGTGTGCTCATTGTGTCCCGCATTGAAGCTATGATTGCCTCTTCTTTTGGTGAGAGTATGAAGTTGGACTGACGAAGAGTATTTTGAATATAAAAATCATGATTTTTTAAACCTTCATCATTCGCTATATATTCGTTTAGTTTTGTTTTTCCTATGGATACAATCTCTGGATTCAAGAAACTTGTAGCCTCTCCAAAATTTACAAATAATGCTTGAGATAATGAAGATCTCTCGCGAAAATTAGAGTTACCCAGATCTGTATCCTTAGCTAAAAAACTATATGTATAATTTTTTAATAAATCCTTATAAGTATCATTGATTAAGTCTAGGCAGACAGTGAGGAGCGCCGAACTTTCACCTAGTTTGCCCTCACAGTCTTTGATCTTCGAAAACTTTGAGGATATCTGAGATCGAGAGCGATTCCAGCTCTCAATATCTAAATATAAATCACTAAGATCCCAAGTTACTGGCTCCTTGCTCGATAAATCATTGATATCTTTGCCTAATTCTAAAGTTTCTTCAGATTTATCCATACAGGCATTTAGGCTGACCATAACGAAGATTATAATAAATAGTTTAAGAAAATTCATTTCTCAGATCTCCCCTTAATTGTCTTTATGTAGTTATTTAACATCATTTTTTATTTGGTTGAATTTCTTCAATTTTGCTAAACACACCCCCATCTCCAAGCATAGTAAAAATCCTATCATTTATCTTAATATCAGATGTGCACTTAATTATTTTTTTATCTTTATTTAAGATAATCGCATAGCCTCTTTTTATTGTATTTAGTGGGCTGACTGCTTCTAATAATCTTAAACTATTCTCCCATTTTTTTCGTTTTGTTATTAATAATTCAATAACTTCATTATTAAGTCTTTTTTCAAGTAAAATCAGTCGATTAAAGAGACTTGAGAGATGCTCACAAGGATGATTTCGTTGTAGATTTTTGTCAATATGAGCAAGAGTTTCTTTATCTATCTTTATTTTTGAAGTTATGTTTTTATGGATTCTATTCCGTAAGCCTTCAATTTGAGTTTTTATATGAAAAAGGTAATCATTTGGATTTCTGATCCTTATAAATAGATTATCTATTTTTTGATAGTGCGCCTGTAAGAAACCAAGGATCATACGATTAAGCTGAAGTTCTTTTTCATTTAGTCTCTGTATAATTGAGTTTACATCTGGACTAACAATTTCCGCTGCCGCAGAGGGAGTTGGTGCTCTGCAATCAGAAACAAAATCACAAATAGTATAATCAATTTCATGGCCAACTGCGCTTATAATTGGTATGTCACTTTTATGAATAGATCGAGCAAGGGTTTCATCATTAAAAGCCCATAGATCCTCTATAGAGCCACCACCGCGTGTAAGGATCAAAACATCACAATTATTTGTTTTATTTGCAAAAATAATTCTTTCGGTTAACTCATTTGCTGCACTGGACCCATCAAGTGTATTTCCTTGAACAATACTTGGGTAGACTAAAACACTAGCTATTGGATATCTTCTTTTCAAAATAGATAATATATCCTGTATTGCCGCCCCTGTAGGGGAGGTTATAATACCTATTTTCTTTGGATATTTTGGTATAGGTAATTTATGTTTATCATCAAAAACACCCTCATTAAATAACTGTTTTTTTGTCTCTTCAAACTTTCTTTGTAAGGCTCCAATACCTGCGCTTTCAATTTGCTCAATTATAAGTTGATAATTTCCAGATACTTCATAAATAGTTATTTTGCAGCGGGCTAATACCTTCATTCCATTTTGTGGTTTAAAGGTACTCCTTGAATTTTGATTTTTAAACATTGCGCAACTTATTGTTGCGGTTTCATCTTTCATCTTGAAGTACCAGTGACCAGAGGCTGGCATTGAAAAATTAGATATTTCTCCCTCTACCCAAATCAAAGGAAATTTAGCTTCTAGTGTTTGGCGAGACAGTCTATTTAACTCAGATACTGTATATTTTATAACTGCTTTATCCATCTCTTTATTTTGCATTACTATCAACAGTAGTCAAAGTAAAAGTTAGTAACTATGAATACTAAAAAGTAAGTCAAAACATTCTGTGAAGGAAAGTAGTGTTTTTCCTACTTGTTAGGCTTATAATAGACTGCTTACTAAAGTAGCGATCTGTTTTTTATAAAAAAACAACGATGTTAGCAATTGTTATAACGAGGTAAGCAGAATAGATGATAAAAATAGATGGAGAAGCACTTACCTTCGATGACGTCTTATTGGTACCGGGATACTCTGAGGTAACCGCAAAAGACGTTTCACTAAAAACTCGCCTATCACGCACTATCTCACTTAATATTCCACTTGTCTCAGCAGCAATGGATACAGTTACTGAATCTCGTTTAGCTATTGCGCTAGCTCAAGATGGTGGAATTGGGATCATACATAAAAGTATGAGTATCGATAATCAGGCCCTTGAAGTCCGTGCTGTCAAAAAATACGAAAGTGGCGTGGTTAAAGATCCGATATCTATAAATTCTTCTGCTACTGTCAAGGAGTTAGTAGATCTAACAACAGAGTATAATATTTCTGGAGTACCTGTATTAGAAAATGGTGAACTAGTTGGAATAGTTACACGTCGTGATGTTAGGTTTGAGCCTAGCCTAAAATCACCTGTATCAACTATCATGACTTCAAAAGATAGACTAGTTACTGTTTTTGAAGGCGCTAAACCTGATGAAATAAAAAGCTTGCTCCATAAACATCGCATAGAAAAAATATTAGTCGTGAGTAAATCATTTGAATTACGTGGATTAATTACTGTAAAAGATATAGATAAAGCAGAAAAGTTCCCAAATGCTTGCAAAGATGATCAGGGCAGACTCAGAGTAGGGGCTTCAATTGGAACAAGTCCTGATACTGATGATAGAGTTGCCGCTCTAGTCAAAGCTGGCGTCGATATTTTAGTCATAGATACTGCCCATGGACACTCCCTCAATGTTATAAACCGCGTAAAAAAAATAAAATCTCAATACCCTTCGGTTGATATCATAGCGGGCAATATAGCTACTGCTGAAGCGGCATTAGCATTAGCAAAAGCTGGGGCAGATGGTATAAAAGTTGGGATAGGCCCAGGATCTATATGTACTACCAGGATTGTTACCGGTATTGGCGTCCCGCAAATAACAGCGATAGCCAAAGTCGTAGATGCCCTTAAGGATACAGGTATACCAGTGATCGCTGATGGAGGCATTCGATTTTCAGGTGATATATCTAAAGCTCTAGCTGCTGGAGCTCATTCTGTAATGATGGGTTCTATGTTTGCAGGAACCGAAGAATCTCCGGGAGAAATTGAGTTTTATGAGGGTCGCACATATAAATCTTATCGTGGTATGGGGTCAATGGGTGCAATGATGCAAACTCTTGGTTCGAGTGATCGTTATTTTCAGGATGCAGCTCGTGGGACCGAAAAACTTGTTCCAGAGGGAATTGAAGGAAGAGTTCCATACAAAGGACCAATATCATCAATAATTCATCAAATGATGGGTGGAGTAAGATCTTCTATGGGCTATACCGGCAGTCCAGATATAGATACCTTGAAAACCAAGCCAACTTTTGTTCGTGTTACTTCAGCAGGTATGAATGAAAGTCATGTTCATGATGTATCTGTTAGCAAAGAAGCACCCAACTATCCGCATAGGTAATTTTATATTTAAATATAATTTAAGAAAAAGGCTGCATAAGGCGACCTTTATTTTTTAATAAAAAAAGGTCGCCTTTATAAGATATGTCAAATATAAAATCAAAAAAAATCCTAATCCTTGATTTTGGGTCGCAGTATACACAGCTTATAGCTAGGCGCGTTAGGGAAGCTGGTGTTTACTCTGAAGTCCATACTTTCGATAAGAAAATTAATGAAATTATCGAGTATAACCCTAGTGGTATAATCTTATCCGGTGGCCCAGAATCTGTAATAGGAATTGAGGCTCCCAGTGTATCAACTGGTTTGTTTGATCTTGGAATACCGATTTTAGGTATTTGTTATGGGATGCAGATAATGGCTGAACAGCTTGGGGGTTCTGTCGAAACTTCAGCTATCCAAGAATTTGGGTATGCAATAATTCAATCACATAATCACAGTGTGCTACTTGATGGTCTAGCAAATCAAAGAGATAGGCAAGATAGTAGGCGACTTGAGGTTTGGATGAGTCATGGTGATAGAGTTGCTTCAGTTCCACCCAACTTCGAACTAATGGCTTCAAGTGAATCCTGCCCGATAGCTGGTATGTTTAACCAAAAAAGAACTTTTATGGCCTTCAGTTTCATCCGGAGGTAACGCACACTGAACAAGGCAAAGAAATACTTGAAAGGTTTGTGATAGATATTTGCGGGTGTAAAAGAAGCTGGGTGCCCTCTCTGATTATTAAAAATTTAATTGAATGTATTAGAGAACAAGTTGGAGAAGATAATGTTTTATTAGCATTATCAGGGGTGTAGACTCATCTGTCGTAGCAGCATTGCTTAATAAAGCTATAGGAAATCAACTGCACTGTGTATTTGTTGATAATGGTCTTTTAAGAAAAGAAGAGGGCGACCAGGTAATGGTCATGTTCTCGAAAAATATGGGTATTAACGTTATTCGAGCAGATTCAGAAGATCTATTTTTAGATAGGCTCATTGGTATAAAAGACCCTGAAGCTAAGCGTAAGATCATCGGTAAAGCGTTTATTGATGTCTTTGAAAAGGAGGCGCTTAAAATAAAAAATGTTAAGTGGTTGGCTCAAGGGACTATATATCCTGATGTTATTGAGTCAGCAGCATCTAAAACCGGTAAAGCTCATGTAATAAAATCTCACCATAACGTTGGCGGTCTTCCAGAGACTATGCAGTTGAGCTTAGTTGAACCATTGAGAGATCTTTTTAAAGATGAGGTTAGAAAAATAGGTATTGAGTTAGGTTTGCCACATGAAATGGTAAATAGACACCCGTTTCCTGGTCCTGGATTAGGTGTAAGAATTCTAGGTGAGATAAAAAAAGAATATGCGGAGCTTCTTAGAGATGCTGATGCTATTTTTATTGAAGAACTCAAAAACACTGGTTGGTATGAAAAGACAAGCCAGGCCTTTGTTGTTTTTCTTCCAGTTAAATCAGTAGGTGTAGTTGGCGATACCCGTCGCTATGAATACGTAGTATCTTTGAGGGCAGTAGAAACAATTGATTACATGACGGCAAGATGGGACACCTCCCATATGACTTGTTAGAAAAAGTTTCAAATAGAATAATCAATGAAATCAGAGGTATATCTCGAGTTTCTTATGATATTTCTAGCAAACCTCCAGCTACAATTGAATGGGAGTAGTTATTTAAGTGTAAGTAATTGATTTAATTGTATTAGTTAGTTACACATTACTTTCTTGCTCAGAAACCAAATGTTGATTTTACTGAAGATTTTTTTTTACAGTTACATAAAAATTGCGTTACTTGAAGATAGAAATGCTAAAGATAAATAAATCACAGCCTATATCCTAAACTCCACCAAAAGGATCGTTAATTTGAAATATCGCGCTGAAATTGATGGCTTGCGAGCTCTTGCTGTTGTCCCTGTAATTTTATTTCATGCTGGATATAAATTATTTAGTGGGGGTTTTGTTGGTGTCGATGTTTTTTTTGTGATTAGTGGCTACTTGATTACAACAATACTTATTGAAGATATAGAAAACAAGCAGTTTAGTATTGTTAACTTCTATGAAAGACGTGCTAGGCGGTTACTTCCAGCACTTTTCTTTGTAATGTTTGCGTGTATTCCATTTGCGTGGATGTGGATGATACCAAGTCAAATGAAAGACTTCTCGCAAAGTCTCGTCGCCATGAGTTTATTCGCTTCAAATGTTTTATTTTGTCGAACGAGTGGTTACTTCGATGCTGCTGCTGAAGAAAAACCATTGCTACATACATGGAGTCTAGCTGTTGAAGAACAGTATTACGTACTATTTCCTATTTTCTTAATTTTGGCTTGGCGTTTTGGTAAGAACAGGGTATTTTGGATGATTGTTGTGATGGCAACGATCAGTTTACTGCTAAGCGAGTGGGGTTGGCGTAACAAAGCAACAGCGAATTTTTACTTGGCACCCACAAGGGCATGGGAATTATTCGCTGGCTCAATAGCTGCATTTATTGTTCAGAAGCAAGGTGTTAAAAAGAATAATACGTTAGCATTTCTTGGCTTGACAGCGATTATTTTTTCAATCTTTTTTTACGATGAAACAACACCATTTCCTAGTCTATACGCTCTGGTACCAGTACTAGGTGTTATACTATTAATACTATATGCAGATAAAGAAACATTTGCAGCTAAAATTCTTGGCACTAAAGGGTTTGTTGGAGTTGGCTTAATAAGCTATTCAGCTTACCTTTGGCATCAACCTTTATTTGCTTTTGCTAGAATTCAAGCTGAAAGCACGCCTACTAATTTACACCTTTTTTTGTTGACTGCTAGCTCACTGCCACTAGCGTATTTAAGTTGGAGGTTTGTTGAAACTCCATTCCGTGTGAACAAAAAAATAACACGGAATGGAGTTTTTTTGTTTTCATTGTCTGGTCTTATTGTATTTCTAGTTATCGGTTTGTTAGGTAGCAAAACAAATGGCTTTGTCAATCAGATGGCGAAATATAAATTCACTGGAGCTGAAGCTGCGCAAGTATCACTTGTGTTTGATGCAATCAATTATGATATAGCTGAGGAAATGGCAATCAAGGATTGTAATATTTGGGTTAAAGATACAAAAAATATTAATGTAAGAAAAGTCGACGATTGCTATGATAAACATGGCAAGGCAATTATTGTGCTTGGTGATTCACATGCTATGAATCTCTTTAATATTTTGAGCGCTAGCAATTCCTACCCCTTTTTTAATAGGCGTCTCGCAAGGAGGGTGCCGTCCCCACAACAACAAAGATGAGTGCCAATACAATAATTTTGATAAATTCACACAAGAAAAATATGAAATGATAGATCTAATAATTTATCACCAAAGTGGTTCATATTTTGTAGCTAATAATGATGGTGACGTAGACAAACAATCAGCATTTGAAGGGGATTTTGGAGGGTTTAATAATAACAATGTCGATAAAGTTATCCAGTATTTAGAGCGGCTACAGCGAATTTCTGCGAAGAAAGTGATTTGGATAGGGCCATTTTTGGAGTACAGAAGGAATCCCACTGAGGTAATGCTTACAAAAGATATACACAAGGTTAATCCAATATCAATCGAGCTATTTGAAAAATTAAATAACTTATTAAGTGCGAGATTAAGTAAAGCTGAGACGCTAACATATCTGGAGTTTAATAGTCTTTTTTTTGAACCTCAAAAGTCATTTTTTGGTGAGTGTTTCGTTTTCAGGGATAAAGATCATTACTCGAGGTGTGGAGAGGAGCTGATATCTATAAGTTTCAAAAAAGAAGTAATTGAAAATATAAACAATAATAATTCTTTCAGATAGTTAGTCAAATTTTCGAATTGGCGAAAGTTTATAAAGATAACTTGGATCTTAAAGTCAAAGCCCGAATTGATGAAATGAAAACCGATGATAATCGCCACTATGCGAACTTGCCTCTTTTATTTGTGCATTTTCGTATAAGCGTTTTAACAACTGTGTAAGTGCGTTTGCATTGAAGCGTTTGTCTTTTGCGTACTGAATAAAAGAGTGCGCTTGATGACATTTTTATCGCTTTGTAAGTACCTTTTTAGTACCACTTTTACTCGTTTGCCTTCAGCTGGGTAGAGTTACCTGTTACTCTATAATTTATATATATACATACTTCTTCGTATAAATATTGACCTAAAAAGTTCCTACCAAGGATAATATATAAACTGTAAAAGAAATAAGATATTTATTACCTCAGATAAGACTGCAAAATAACCATATAGGAATAATAACATTAGATGAAAAAGCTTCCTTTACACTGGCAGATCTTGATAAGCATTCTTTTGGCAGCGTCTGCTGGATCTATGGTCAGATATAGTTCATTAGATGGTGTATCAGCTAAATTTTTGGGTATGACATATCTCTCAATCTTTGAATATATTGGAACTCTTTTCCTCAATGCGCTAAGAATGATCATCGTACCCTTAATCGTATCCTCAATTATTGTTGGAATAGCTGGAATAGGTGATGCAGTTAATTTAAGGTTAATCGGCATAAGAACTATAATTTTTTATGCTGTGACTACAATATTTGCAATACTCATCGGTCTTTGTCTTATTAACTTAATAGCTCCAGGTTATGTTGATAATGAGCCGGCTGGAAAGTTACTTTCATTGAATAGCCACGAGACTGATGCGCTATCAGAAAATATCAGTAATAGAGGTGTTTTTGATGTGGCAAACATCTTCACACGAATGGTTCCCCCAAACATAATAAAAGCTGCTGCTGAAGGCCAAATGCTTGGGTTGATATTTTTCTCGATTCTTTTTGGTTACTTCATGACTAAACTTCCAGCTCAATTAAAGGGATCATTTTTTAATTTTTGGGATGCAATATTTCGCGTAATGATGGGTATTACTGAACTTATCATGAAATTTGCACCAATTGGAGTTTTTGGTCTTGTTGCAGGAGTCATAGCTAAAACTGGTTTCGATGCAGTTAAGCCCCTTGCAGTATTCTCAATAACAGTTGTTGCAGCACTCATAATACATGCAATAGTGATCTTGCCGCTCATGCTAAGATTTATCGCAAGAATAAATCCAGTTGCTACAATTAAAGCAGCGTTCTCAGCGATGTTAACAGCTTTTTCCACTGCATCATCCTCTGCAACGTTACCTGTTTCTATGAAAGTTTTAGAAAAAAATATAGGGGTATCTAACAAAATATCAAGCTTCGTCCTCCCACTTGGAGCAACAGTTAATATGAATGGCACAGCCCTCTATGAGTGTGCTGCGGCGATGTTTCTTGCTCAAGCATACGGACTGGAGCTCAGTATGGGTATTCAGTTTACCATTGTTGTTGTTGCTCTACTTACATCTATCGGTGTAGCAGGTGTCCCATCCGCATCACTGGTAGCAATTGCTATTATTCTGGGAAGCATTGGTCTTCCAGTCGAGGCTATAGGTGTATTAATGGTTTTTGATCGGATTCTAGATATGTTTCGTACAAGCATTAACGTATGGGGTGATATCGTCTGTGCTACAATGATTGCAAGGCTTTCAGGTGAAAAAACTAATGTCAGTATCTCACAGAGTGGGGATAATAGTTAATGGACCCTATAAGCCAAGGTATAGTTGGATCTTCTTTCTCACAGTCATGTGTTCGCAACAAAAAGTCACTTGTGCTTATTAGTATTATAGGTTTTTTATCCGGAATCGCACCGGATGTTGATATTTTTATAAGGTCAGAAGAAGATCCACTTCTATTTTTAGAGTTCCATCGGCAGTTCACACACTCTCTTATTTTTATACCTATTGGTGGAATAATATGTGCATCATTTTTTTATTGTTTTTATAGAATTCGAGCGCATATTTCTTTTAAAGAAGTTTGGTTTTTTTCAACGATAGGGTACGGAACACACGGTCTCTTAGATGCGTGCACTAGTTATGGAACTTTACTTTTTTGGCCTTTTAGTTATGAGCGAATAAGCTGGAGCAATATATCTATAATTGACCCTTTTTTTACTGTCCCGTTAATAATACTCGTTATTTTAGGTCTATATCTAAAAAAAATATATTTCTCGAGACTTGCTGTAATTTGGGCTCTATCTTATCTGCTATTAGGTGTAATTTTAAATGAAAAAGCTTTAAATATAGGCAAACAACTAGCTGAAAAAAGAGGGCATAATATTACCATGATTAATGCAAAACCAACTTTTGC
This sequence comes from Cellvibrionales bacterium, assembly GCA_038143955.1. Classification (GTDB taxonomy): domain Bacteria; phylum Pseudomonadota; class Gammaproteobacteria; order Pseudomonadales; family Porticoccaceae; genus Porticoccus. The sequence goes on along the minus strand of JAYQMT010000005.1, from coordinate 595,073 downwards.
AAACTTATTTTTATGGAAGGTTATATATGAAAATAAAGGTATTTTTTACACTGATGGCATAAGAATTTTTCCAACAATAAAAATTATTGAGGGTGATAACATTCCGAAACTAGATCTATCCAAAGATTTTCTTTGGTTAAATCCAGAATCGCAACAAGCAATAGATATCAGACGATTTTCTTGGTTTAGCCAGAACCACTTAGTAATCTCACCAAAAAATAAGAATCTTATAGTAGATGTTCGATATTCTATTCTTCCAAATCAAATATCAGGATTGTGGGGCATAGAGTTGAACCCAGAGGCAGGCTTTGTTGAGCATGCAAAATTTATATCAAACCGTAATAAGTCAGAAGATAGAATTAAGGTACTTATCAATATGATTATTGATGGATAATACTTATTAATACTTTATTTATTAATCAATATGATCATTGAAAATTCATCGTGGGCAAGAGATATGGAAAATATTAACATTGTTGATAAAGATATATTTTGGATGAAGCAAGCATTAGCTCTTGCAAAAAAGTCACTAGATCATGGGGAGATACCCATTGGGGCTCTGATAATAAAAAATCAAAAATTAATAAGTGGTGCCTTTAATATGCCAATAACAACCTCTGACCCAACAGCCCATGCAGAAATTCTAGTATTGAGAAAAGCGGGACAACTCACTAAAAATTATCGCTTACCAGATACTACTCTATATACTACAATTGAACCCTGTACTATGTGTATAGGGGCTATGATCCATGCACGAATATCTAGGTTAGTCTTCGGTGCAGCAGAGCCGAAAGCGGGTGCTGTAATCAGCTGCTTACAGATATCTGAGATGCTTCACTATAATCATAAGTTACAAGTTAAAGGAGGGTCATGGCAGAAGAAGCCAAAAAATTAATGACTAATTTTTTTAAAAGCAAAAAGAACCCTTCGCTAAATTTATAGGTATTTTTTTAGTATATGATTAAAGAAAATTAATATGCAATATTTAAATAAATCGCTAATTTTTTTTAAATAACTTCTACTTGATTAATCGTTAACTGCTAGCTTCTGAGACACATAAATAATGCTTATTTTCCAGGGACTACCTGCTTTTTCAGAATTTCGAAATAAAAAAATTCTCGAATCTATACAAAAAATAGATCCGTTAATAACCAATGTCTTTACTGAATATATACATTTTGTAAAAGTTGATAAAGAGCTTACAAGAGCCGAGCATCAAATCCTTAGCTCGTTATTATCTTACGGATATCAGTCAAACTTAGTCAATAACAAAGGATCAATGTATTTAGTGACACCACGGCCTGGAACCATCTCTGCATGGTCAACAAAAGCTACTGATATAGCACGTAATGCTGGGTTACTGTCAGTCAGAAGGATAGAAAGAGGCATTGCTTACCACTTATATGGTGGGGTTAGTCAAGAAATAAATAAATCCTTATATACGATTATCGCGGATCGTATGACAGAAAAAGTTTTTCTTGAAATCAGTAATGCCGAGATTTTGTTCAAAGAACATAATGAATCAGCGATGAATAACATTCCGATTCTAGCTGATGGAGTAGCTGCATTAAAAAAGCTAACTTGAGTCTTGGTCTAGCTTTAGCTAATGATGAAATTAATTATTTAGTTGCAAATTTCAAAAAATTGAATAGAGATCCTACTGATGTTGAGTTAATGATGTTTGCTCAAGCTAATTCTGAACACTGTCGCCATAAAATATTTAATTCTAGATGGACAATTGACGGAAAAAAGAGAGATAAATCACTTTTTGAAATGATAAAAAATACATACAAACAATCAAAAAAAGGTGTTTTATCGGCCTACGATGACAATGCAGCAGTAATAGAGGGAAGTATTGCCGGAAGATTTTATCCAGACCCTAAAACTAAAATATACTCAACAAAGAACGAACCGGTTAATATATTAATAAAAGTAGAGACTCATAATCACCCAACAGCCATATCACCTTTTTCAGGTGCTGGCACTGGTTCTGGGGGAGAAATTCGTGATGAGGGTTCAGTCGGCAGGGGCTCAAAGCCAAAGGCTGGATTAACTGGCTTTACTGTATCTAATCTACATATTCCCAATTTTCTTCAACCTTGGGAGCACATGTATGGAAAACCTAATCGTATTGCATCACCTTTGAAAATAATGATTGATGGACCATTAGGAGGGGCTGCTTTCAATAATGAATTTGGGAGACCTAATATATGCGGTTACTTTCGAACTTTTGAGACGGATTATTTGGGAGAAAGACGAGGTTATCACAAACCCATAATGATAGCTGGAGGATATGGAAATATTCGAACCAAAGATATCAAACAGTTTGCCTTTAAGCCTGGTTGTAAGCTTATTGTCATAGGTGGTTCTGCAATGCTTATTGGTCTTGGCGGAGGGGCTGCTTCGTCTATGGAGACTGGCTCAAGTGATGAGGAACTCGATTTTGCATCTGTGCAAAGACAAAATCCTGAAATGGAACGCCGATGTCAGGAAGTAATTGATCAATGCTGGCAGCTAGATGACCAAAATCCAATTGCATTTATTCATGATGTTGGTGCAGGCGGCCTATCTAACGCTTTTCCAGAATTAGTTAAAGACGGAGGCTGTGGTGGCAAGTTCGAATTAAGGGATATACCAAGTGATGATGCAAGTATGTCTCCGTTAGCAATATGGTGTAATGAGGCTCAAGAAAGATATGTAATGGCTGTAGATCCCCTTAATTTATCTATTTTTGAAGAAATCTGCGAACGAGAAAAGTGTCCGTATTCGATTGTTGGTGAATCGCTAGAAAAAAACAAATCATCCTTTCTGATAAAAAATACAACCTAAACCCTATAGATCTGCCAATGTCTATTCTTTTCGGTAAGCCTCCAAAAATACACAAAAATGTTCAAACAAAAAAACACATACCCAAACCATTTGATTCATCCAAGATTACGATCACTAAAGCTATTAATCGAGTTTTAAAGCATCCTGCCGTGGCTAGTAAAAGTTTTTTGATAACAATTAGTGACCGTAGTGTTACTGGAATGGTTGCAAGAGATCAGATGGTTGGTCCATGGCAGGTACCAGTTGCAGACTGCGGTGTCACTACAACTAGCTATGACACGTTCGTTGGGGAAGCTATGGCTATGGGCGAAAGACCTCCATTAGCATTATTAGATGCAGCGGCATCAGCAAGAATGGCGGTTGGTGAAGCAATTACAAATATTGTCGGCTGTGATATAAAAAATATATCTGATATAAAGTTATCAGCAAATTGGATGTCTGCTTCTGGTCATGAAGGTGAAGATGAAAAACTTTATTCTGCTGTTGAAGCCCTAGGTTTAGACTTCTGTCCCAAACTGGGTATAGCTATTCCAGTGGGTAAAGATTCTATGTCGATGAAAACATCATGGAAGGAAGCTAATGATAAAAAATCAGTTATATCGCCGTTATCGTTAATAATTACAGCATTTTCACCTGTAAATGACGTTAGGAGGACTCTGACACCACAAATAATTATAGATGTTGAGAATACTTCACTTTTATATGTCGATCTAGGTCAACATAAAAATCGTATGGGTGGCTCTATTCTTGCTCAAACTTATAACTCTATTGGTGAAAATCCTCCAGATATAGATGATGCTATTTTACTCAAGAATTTTTTTACAGTTATTCAAGATCTTAATAGGGAAGATTTACTTCTCTCTTATCATGATCGTTCTGATGGCGGGCTATTTACTACCTTGGTTGAGATGGCTTTCGCTGGAAATACAGGAATAGATATAACTCTTGGCGAATCTGAAAATAGCGCTATAGAAATCCTTTTTAATGAGGAGCTAGGTGCTGTCATTCAGGTTCCTAATCAAGAAATTTTTTATATTACAAGTTGTTTTTGCTAAAATAAATATACCCGTAACTGAGATTGGGAAATTGAATGTCAGCAAGCAAATAAAAATAAATCATAAAACAGAAATTATTTATAGTGAAGATTTGTTTAAGCTTAAAAGAGATTGGAGTGAAACAAGCTTTCAGATTCAAGCGAGAAGGGGTAATGCTAATTGCGCAAAACAAGAGTATGAGGCACTTCTATCATATAACCCTGGACTGCAAACAAAAATTAGTTTTGATATAAACGAAAATATAGCAGCTCCATACATTTATCTAAACATAAAGCCACGTGTTGCAATACTTCGAACAGAGGGTGTTAACGGCCATATTGAAATGGCCGCTGCTTTCGATCGAGCAGAATTTGATTCGGTAGATGTACATATGAGCGATCTTGTTAGCGGAAGAGTGGACCTCAATACTTTTAAGGGACTTGTTGCATGTGGGGGTTTTTCATATGGTGACGTTTTGGGTGCAGGAGAAGGATGGGCAAAATCAATACTATTTAACGCACAACTCAGAGATAAATTTCAAAACTTCTTTCCCCAAAAAGATGTATTTTCACTTGGTATCTGTAATGGTTGCCAAATGTTAGCTAATTTAAAGTCCTTAATTCCTGGAGCGGAACATTGGCCTAAATTTGTTAGAAATAATTCTGAAGAGTTCGAAGCAAGATTCTCATTAGTCAAAGTAGAAAAAGTCCTTCCATTTTTTTAATGGATATGGAGGGATCAGTGATACCTGTAGCAGTTTCGCATGGTGAGGGAAGGGTAAAATTTTATGATGATAGTCAATTCAATCAAATCAGCTCTTCAGACGGTATATCTCTTCGATTTGTAGATCACTCGATGAAAATAACTGAGAAATATCCTTTTAATCCTAATGGCTCAAAATCAGGGGTTACTGGTGTTACTTCCCTTGATGGAAGAGCTAATATAATGATGCCTCATCCTGAGAGAGTTTTTCGATCTATAACTAATTCATGGCACCCTAAAGAATGGAGAGAGGATGGCCCTTGGTTAAAAATGTTTCGAAACGCTAGGTGCTACATTAATTGATTAAAATTTATTTACTGTTTTAGTTAAAGACTCGAGTAATAAGCTGCTAAATTGTTAATATCTTCGTCTGTAAGTGATTTTGATATTGTATTCATAATTGAATTAACTCTTTTTCCATCCCTAAAATTTTTCATCTGAAGAGAGAGATAGCCAGCCTTTTGACCCGCTAAATTTGGCCACATAGGATTACGGCTAATGCCATTTACTCCATGACAACCGGCGCAAGCTACTGCTTTTTCCTTTCCATCAATTATATCAACGGCATATGAATAATATGGAATAGTTAGAGTTAATATCGCCCACAATAATAATTTACATATACTTTTCATTTTTACTCCATAGGTTATACATATAACGACGAAGAGCGTTTTTATTGAAAACGTCTAGAATGATCATAAAAAAATCTACTCAAAAAAATTGATACAGTTAGAAGTGCTATTGCGCCACTCTGGTGGGCAGCAGCGATTGATACCGGAACATACAGCAAGATCGTGGCGATTCCAAGGCATATCTGCAAGGTTAGTAAGATTAACATAAAGGCAAGAACTTTTCTGATAATACTGGAATCGAGTTTACGTATTGTATTTATAGAAAAACTAAAAATTAATATAAATAAGAGGTATGCGAATATTCGGTGATTAAACTGAATTGTAGTTATATCTTCAAATGCTGATAACCAAAAAGGAGATAAGCTGTATAACCCAACAGGTATGAAGGTTTCACCCATCAGTGGAAAAGTAGAATAAGCTAAGCCTGCTCGAGTTCCAGCAACCAGACCACCAGATAGAATCATAAGAAATAGTAAGCCTGTAATAGTATATGAGCCGACCCTGATTCCCTTGGTTATATTTCTTACTGAGCCCACTAAAGATTGTCTACTGTCTTCAATAAGGCCAAAGGCAACCCATAATATGTATGCATAAATTATAACTGCATTACCCAAATGTGCTGTTAATCTGTATTGACTAACAGATGGAATATTGACTAAGCCACTTTTCACCATATACCAGCCTAGAAGACCTTGGAAGCCACCTAAAAAAAACATTACTAATAGTTTTGGTGTTAATTTTTTTTTGATACGACCAGTAAAGAAAAAAAATAAAAAAGGGATTAGAAAAACAATTCCGATAACTCTTCCTAAAATACGGTGAAGATATTCATACATAAAAATATATTTATATTCACTAATACTCATACCCTTATTTATCTTTTGGTACTCAGGATATAATTTATAGAGATCAAAACTCTCCTGCCATTCTTTACTATTTAATGGTGGAATAATGCCCATTAAAGGCTTCCATTCAACCATAGAAAGACCGGAATGAGTCAGACGGGTAACACCGCCAAGCAAAATCATGAAGAAGATCAATCCAGCACAAAGAAATAACCAAATGTAGACTTGACGGTTATGAATTTCATTTTGTTCTAACGTTTTCATAAGATTTTATAAGCGATTAATCAATAAAAATATATTGTAGACTACTAGAATATCCGGACAACAAAGAATAGATTATTTTGAAGATTTACCAGATGTATATCATTTTAAGAAGTATTTTTTTTTGTTCCTTTTATTGTTAACGGTAATTGAGCTAACATAAAAAGCGCAGATAGTGGTGCCACAACAAAAGTTTTATAGTTCACCCAATATTCTTCTGAATTATTTCTCCACACAATCTCATTAGCAACTGCTAATAACAGAAAAAAACAGCCCCATCTATATGTAAGCTTTACCCATGTTTCATGATCTAAATCAAATTGACTGCCAAAGAAAATCTGCATCATTGGTCGATTTAGAAACCAGCCACCGAGTAAAACGAGAGAAAATAGCCCATTGGTTACTGTAGGTTGTATTTTTATCAAAATACTTGTTCCAAAAATAACTGCCGCTAATGTGAAGATTGCCGAAAAAAATATGCAGTAAAGAGGGAAGGGAGCTAATCGTTTTTCATTAAACCAAGACACAAGCAGAACAATAAAACCCAGAACAACTGATATAACTGCTGCTATATATATACCGTAATAGTGAAAACCAACAAAAAATCCAGCAAGTGGGAGAACTTCAATAAAAAATGCAAATATTTTCATTCTTGCCTCGTACATTAGCAACGTAATAATATTATATAAAATCTTCAAAGTATATTTCTCTATCGTTTAGTTTAGAATATGATGAATAAATTATATAAATTGTAATTTTTTGCCTATGATTAATACGCGCGGTCCATTAACTGCAATATATGATTTAAATGCATCTTGGAAAGACGTTTTAGTAGATGAGTTCAATAAACCATATATGGAGTGCTTATTTAGCTTCCTTTTATCTGAAATTGATAAAGGTAAAATAATTTATCCACCTATATCTAATTGGTTTGAAGCTTTAAAAAGAACATCTTTTAACGACGTGAGTGTAGTTATTCTGGGACAAGACCCCTACCATGGAGAAGGACAGGCCCATGGGTTGAGTTTTTCTGTAAAACCAGAAATTGCAATTCCTGCTTCATTACGAAATATATTCAAAGAACTCGTTGAAGATACTGGAGTATCAGAACCAAGTCATGGTTGTCTAACATCATGGACTAAGCAAGGCATCTTGCTACTCAATACTACTTTTACCGTCGAAAAATCCATACCTGGCAGCCATAAAAATAGAGGGTGGGAGATTTTTACAAATAAAATTATAGAAGAATTAAATTCGCGGAAAAAAAATCTAGTTTTTATTCTTTGGGGCAAGGATGCACAAAAAAAAACTACTTTAATCGATAGCTCTAAGCATTTTATTCTTACAGCACCTCATCCATCTCCCTTGTCTTCATACAAAGGATTTTTTGGTTGTAAACATTTCTCTTTGGCAGAAAAATATATATATGAAAATTGTAAGAAAAAAATTAATTGGAATATCTCTTAGGAAACAGATTAATCTAAATCTTTATTGAGCCTTAAATAGGAGTGTCCCCCTTTAATTCTAATCCAATTTAAACCCTTAAGGATAAATGCTATTTTAATAAAACGCCTTTCAATTAATTTTTTTTTAGGGTAATCGATCAAAATCGCTCCCATGAATATGGTTAACAACCCTTGGCCTGGCAAAAAAGCATAAGCACTCCGCCGGCTAGCAAAACTAATCCTAAGGCATTTTTCCCAATCTTCATTACTAGCCTATAAAAAAAATTTTCCTCATTAGCATTTTGTGGATCAGTCGTTGTATTAAAAAAATAATCTTCTGGAATTAGTCCTACCAACCATGGTAAAGCTATTAAGCTAATAATAAAAAATATAGCCGAAAAAAAACTCAACCATATCAAAAGACTTTGATTATCAACAAGCCACTCGAACATTCAAAGTATCCCTTTGTATTCCATCAATAACCTAGCTTTTTATGTAACTTAGAGGTAAATATTGAACTTTTTCGATATTAGCATTACCAATAGACATATGTTGACTTACAGCAGCCTGATCTGTAAGAACTGCCAAAAGTTCCTGAAAATTAGAGTCTATCTGTACACTTGATATCACATAGCCAGAAATCTGATTTATATCTTCAACATAACAAGGTGTACCTGGAGGTACAATCTGATTACTAGTTCTGTTTATACGGTACATTTTTCTTTTCAGCTTTCCGAGATACCTCATTCTAGCAACCACCTCCTGTCCGGTATAACAGCCTTTAGAAAAGCTTATAGCATCAAGATAATCTAGATTGAGCATTTGCGGAACAAAAGAACCTGAAGTTTCTTTCTGTAATATCGGTATTCCTGATTGTATATTAAGAGTTTCCCAGGAGTTATAACCGGCAACGGTTGATATATTTGATAACTCGTTCCATAAGTCTGTTGCATGGTTCCCAGAGACAGCAACAAGCTCTCTGCCATCCTTATAAGAAAAAGAAGAACTTACATCAAACTGATAGTCAAGGGTTACATTGACTAAGCCGAAAATGGCATAGAGTTCTGTCGCATCAATGAGGGTAACTTTATAAAATGCAGCATATTTGGAAAGATCTTTTATCACCAAATCAATCAATGAGCGGTGCATGATCATCAATAATTTATCATCGCAAATTTCATGAAGTTGAAAGTTAGTTAATGTACGGCCTTTTGGAGTACATTTTGCGCCGAAAATACTATTATTATTTGAGAGCAACCCAACGTCACAAGTCACTTGTCCTTGAAGAAACTGTCTGGCATCTATGCCTTCAAGCTGTATCAAGCCGAGATGAGTCAATGGTATAAAAAAACTCTCTTTTTTCGAGTGGTCCACAATTGGCTGTGTCTTCTCAAATGATATTTCATTCTTGTTTGAGAATTTTGCGCCATTTTTTTTTAAAAAAGAATGCCAATTATCCATATATATCCATAATAAACGAATCTTATATGTATCTTAGTGCGTAAACTAAGCTAGTTCCACTATAATGAAGCTTAGTTTTAGCTAAAAGGTGTTGTTAATGGATATAAAAAGACTTTCATGGGCAAGTAGACGGGGTATGCTTGAGTTAGACCTAATGTTGTTACCTTTTCTTGAGAAAGTTTATCCACAATTAACAATTGAGGATCAAATGAGATACTGGAAACTGCTTGAATGCGAGGACCAAGATCTCTGGAACTGGCTCATAGACCGAAAAAATTCTGGCAATCCAGAGTTACAAAAAATAGTCGATATAATCAGAAATACAAGGCATTTAGTTCGTCCAGAATTTGAATTAAAATAGGTTCAAGCTGTATTAACAACAATATTTTGCGCCGCAAAATTAATTGGTACCATAATTGTATCCTTTGCGATTTTTGATGTCTCAGGATAATCCAAGGTATAATGCAAACCTCTACTTTCTTTACGTTGTTTTGCGCATCGAATTATTAGCTCTGAAACAAGAACAAGGTTTCTTAACTCTATTAAATTTTTACCAATTTTATAATTGCTATAATATTCTTGAATTTCTAATTGTAATAATTTTACTCTATGTTCTGCCCTTTCTAATCTTTTTTTAGATCTTACTATACCAACATAATCCCACATAAAACGCCTAAGCTCATCCCAATTATGAGAAATAATAACATCTTCATCAGAATGGGTTACTCTGCTCTCGTCCCATGGATTTGCAACCATGAAATCCGATATATCTGGCATTCTTCTGTATATTTCTTCTGCAGCAATCCTTCCAAAAACTACACACTCTAAGAGAGTTGCTAGCCATTCTATTCGCACCATGCAAACCAGTGAAAGCAGTTTCCCCGACGGCATAAAGGTTCCATAAATCAGTTTGTCCATATTGGTTAACCATCAACCCGCCACAAGTATAGTGTGCAGCTGGGACCACTGGAATCATGTCAGTCGTAATGTCTAATCCAAACTTCAGACAATATTTTTTTACAGAAGGAAAATGTTTATCAATAAATTCTGTTGGCTTATGTGTAATATCTAAAAATACACAATCGCAACCCAATCTTTTTATTTCATAGTCAATTGCTCTTGCAACCACATCTCTTGGTGCTAGTTCAGCTTTTGGATGAAATTTTGACATGAAGCGATCTCCATTCGGGAGTCTTAGATATGCTCCTTCTCCACGGAGTGCTTCTGTAAGCAAAAAGCTTTTGCATTTGGGTGGTATAAGCATGTCGGATGAAATTGGTTAAACTCAAGATTTGCGACTCTACAACCAGATCTCCAGCCAAGTGCTATTCCATCTCCAGTGGCTCCGTCAGGATTGCTTGTATAAAGATATGCTTTGCTTGCTCCACCAGTTGCTAAAACTACGACTTTTGCATGAAAAACACTCACGTTATCTTTTTTGGTATTGAGAACATAGGCTCCGGTACATCTTATCCGACTTGAACTCCTATCAGCTTGGGTTATTAAATCTACAACAATATGGTTCTCATAAAGTTTTATATTAGGGTCTTTCTTAACTTTATCCGCTAAAGAGGCTGATACCTCCTTACCTGTAGAATCTGCTGAATGAAGGATTCTTCGATGACTATGCCCAGCTTCTTGAGTAAGATGATACTCGTCACTTGAGTTTTGAGTAAAATCAACGCCATGCTCCACTAACCAGCGAATAGCTTTAGGACCACGCTCTACAGCGGATCTGACAGTTTTCTCATGGCACATGCCAGCACCTGCTCTTATGGTATCTTGATAATGAGATTCTATTGAGTCTTCATGATCAAATACACTAGCAATTCCCCCTTGGGCCCACCAAGTTGACCCAGACTCAATGGCACTCTTACTTAATATTGAAACCTTATACTTACAAGAAAGCTCAAGGGCGACTGTCATTCCTGCTGCACCGCTACCTATTACGAGTACATGTTGGCTATTGGACATATCAATTTTTACTCTACTCAGGTCTAATTTAATTCAAGTAATGTTATTATATCTAAGCAATAATTAATTTCTCTGCATTTTTTGTGTTGTAAGTTAAACAAGCTAGGGTATCGATGAAAGATGAGCAGGTAAAAATTAGTGATGATCAACTAGTAGCTCTTGTGCAGAAAGGGGACAAGAGTGCTTTTGATCTGCTTGTAATCAAGCATCAATTTAAGGTGCATGCTGTTGTTTCTAGATATGTCAAAGACTTTGATGAAGTCAATGATGTGGTCCAAGAAACTTTTATAAAAGCATACCGAGCACTTGAAGCCTTTCGAAGCGAGAGTGCGTTTTATACATGGCTTTATCGTATCGCTGTAAACACATCCAAGAATTACCTACTTGCACGTAATAGGCGTCCACCCTCATTCGACATTGATCTAGATGACTCTGAAATCACAGAACATAGTAGTCAATTGCAGAATCTCGATTCTCCCGATAATATCCTTTCGAAGAATGAGCTAGAAACAGTTATAGATATGGCGATAAAGGAACTGCCTGGGGATCTTCGCAATGCCTTAATGTTACGTGAATTTGAAGACCTCAGTTACGAACAAATTTCAGATATAATGGATTGTCCTGTAGGCACAGTAAGATCAAGAATTTTTCGTGCTCGCGAAGCGCTAGAAGAAAAAATAAAAGAAATGGAGAACTAACTTATTATAATTGAACCTTTTCAGTTTATTATGGTCATAAGTTGTAGGTTGAATTACAAAATAAATGGTTGCTAGAATATGAGCGTCGATGATAATTATCAAAAAGAAACTCTTTCCGCTGTATTTGACGGTGAGGCTGAAGAAATTGAAATACGCAGAGTGCTTAAAGAATTTTCTTCTAATTCGTCACTTCGTGACAAATGGCGTCGATATGAAATGACTTCAGCTTCTATTAATAAATATCTTCCAAATAAAGTAATAGACTTTTCACCTGCTATTTCATCTGCAATACACCTCGAAAAAACTTTTGGTAAGAAGAGTGTGTCTGAGTATCTAATAAAACCATTAGGAAGATTTGCTGTAGCAGCTTCTGTAGCTACAGTTGCTTTATTAGGGATGCAGGAATATAAAAAAAATACAGCTGAACATTCTTCTGCATTTGTCAAAACAGAAAACATACAATTAAATCTTGGTTCTACTAACCTGCGAACATCGGCTGAATTTGGTATACCGCCCACTATGGCAAGAAATGTTGCGATATCAAATCATTCTCAAAAAAAATCGATGCCATCAAATGAAATTTTATTTCAGAGTAAAAAAACAAATGGTAACTTAACACGCGAACAGGTTCAAAGATATCTTGATGGTCTTCTTCATACCTATAATCAAAATGAAGAAAAATTTATATCTGAATAAAATATACCTCGAACTCTAATTATAAAATAGCTTTTTTCTTTTCCCGCATTTCATAGCGTCTCTATGTCAAATAGGTTAAAATTAACAAATTAAACCTTGCTAAATTTGCCTGTGAAAGGCTACACACTACAACGAAAATTTTATTCTGTGTCTAATTTAAACCATATAAGAAATTTTTCTATTATCGCACATATCGATCATGGTAAGTCTACGATTGCAGACCGGTTTATCCAGCATTGTGGTGGGCTGGACTCAAGAGAAATGTCTGCACAAGTACTTGATTCAATGGATATTGAGCGAGAGAGGGGCATAACGATTAAGGCTCAAAGTGTAACATTAAACTATCGAGCTAAAGACAATAAAAGCTATCAATTAAATTTTATTGATACACCTGGACTCGTTGACTTCTCATATGAGGTATCTCGGTCATTAGCTGCTTGTGAGGGAGCTCTTCTTATAGTGGATGCTGCTCAGGGTGTAGAAGCTCAATCAGTTGCAAATTGCTATACAGCAATCGAGCAAGAACTCGAAGTTATTCCAGTTTTAAATAAGATGGATTTACCTCAGGCTGATCCTGAAAAAGTTATTAAAGAAATTGAAAACATTATTGGTATAGATGCTGAAGATGCAGTCCACTGCAGCGCAAAAACTGGATTAGGCATAGAAGAGATTCTTGAGCGGCTTGTTCTTAAGATTCCACCCCCAGAAGGAGATATCGAAGCTCCATTACAGGCTTTAATTATTGATTCTTGGTTTGATGCATATTTAGGCGTTGTTTCCCTTGTAAGAGTTACTGCTGGGAAACTAAAAACAAAAGATAAGATAATCACTAAGTCAATTGGTAAACCTCACAATGTCGATGCAGTTGGTATATTCACCCCAAAAAGAAAAAAAACTGGCGTCCTAAAAGCAGGGGAAGTAGGATTTGTAGTCGCTGGAATCAAAGATATTCTTGGTGCACCTGTAGGTGATACATTTACACATTGTAGCACTCCAGATACACAATCCTTACCTGGATTCAAGACTATAAAGCCACAAGTCTATGCTGGATTATTTCCCGTAAGCTCGGATGATTTCGAAGACTTTCGAGAAGCTTTAGCGAAGCTTACCCTTAATGACGCTTCCTTATTTTTTGAGCCTGAAAACTCTGATGCACTGGGTTTTGGATTTCGTTGTGGTTTTCTAGGTTTATTACATATGGAGATCATTCAGGAAAGACTAGAACGAGAATATAACTTAAATTTAATTACTACAGCGCCAACTGTTGTTTATGAGATTTTAAAGACAGATGGATCAACCATACACATATCAAACCCAACTGATTTGCCAGATCCAGCGCAAGTTAGAGAAATGCGTGAACCCTTATGTGAAGCTAATATCCTGGTGCCAAAAGAACATGTTGGTAACGTAATTACTCTTTGTGTTGAAAAAAGGGGCGTCCAAAAAGATCTCCAGTTTGTTGGTGAACAGGTTTCATTATCATATGATATTCCAATGAGCGAAGTGGTAATGGATTTCTTTGATAGATTAAAATCTGTAAGTCGGGGCTTTGCATCACTCGATTACAGCTTTGTAAGATTCGAGGTAGCGCCCTTAGTAAGACTAGATGTTCTAATTAATGCTGATAAAGTTGACGCTTTAGCACTTATCCTCCATCGTGCTAATTCACAGAGAACTGGACGACAACTAACTGAAAAAATGAAGCAACTGATACCCAGACAAATGTTCGATGTTGCAATCCAGGCTGCCGCCATTGGAGGACATATTATAGCGAGAACAACCGTTAAAGCGCTTCGCAAAAACGTTACTGCAAAATGTTATGGCGGGGATATTACTCGTAAGAAAAAATTACTGCAAAAACAAAAAGAAGGCAAAAAAAGAATGAAGAGGGTTGGTAATGTAGAAATCCCCCAAGAAGCTTTTTTGGCTGTTTTAAAAACTGATAACTGAGAATCTAATGGATATTAATTTCCCACTTTTGCTTACAATACTTGTCTTCATCAGTGGAATTTTTTTGCTAGTAAGCAAGCTAAATAACGATACAAAACCCCAAATTTTTATCAAATTTTCTACTTATCTTGGCTCTTTCTTTCCAGTCTTGCTTTTTGTTTTTGTACTTAGATCTTTTATTTTCGAACCTTTTCAGATCCCCTCAGGATCAATGATACCAACCTTAAAAGTAGGTGATTATATTTTAGTAAATAAGTTTACCTATGGCTTAAGATTTCCTGTTACTAGATTTAAGTTTTTTGATTTAGGTTACCCACAAAGAGGGGATGTAATGGTTTTTACACCTCCGCATGATAAAAGATACTTTATTAAGAGAGTTCTTGGTTTGCCTGGCGATAAGATCACGATAAAAAAAAATATATTATATTTAAATGGAAGCGAGGTAAATTATACTTTCTTGACTGAGGACGCAAAAAATAAAGATTATATAATAGAAAATGAAATTCTAGATGGAGTTAAACATCTTGTAAGAAAAAGAAAAATACCATCCAGCCTTGGAGAAAACTACTCTATTGTTGTTCCACCAAGACACTATTTTATGGTGGGAGATAATCGAGATAATAGCAGTGATAGTAGGATGTGGGGCGCTGTTCCAGAAGCTAATATTGTAGGTAAAGCAATGTTAATTTGGATGAGTTGGAGCTCATTTAGCGAGCTTCCAAGCTTTTCTGGTGCAGGAAAAATTAGATGATAGAAAAAACTTAATTATGAAAAAAACACAAAATCAACTCTCAAATAATATTAGCTCCGATTTTAAAGATAAGTTTTTGTTAGAGCTCGCGCTTACACACAGAAGCCTCGGTTCATCTAATAATGAACGATTAGAATTTCTGGGTGATTCTATTCTTAATTTTATAATTAGTCATGAGATCTATAATCTACTTCCTCAGAGTAAAGAGGGGGAACTAAGTAGATATAGAGCAGATTTAGTAAAGGGAAAAACACTTGCTAAAATTGCTAATGAGTTAAATATTGGGGAATTTTTAGTATTAGGTAAAGGAGAAATGACAAATGGTGGACGTTTTAGATCCTCAATTCTTGCTAATGCCGTTGAGGCGGTTATCGGCGCAATCTTCTTAGATGGTGGTATTGACCCTTGTAGAATATGTATCCTTAAGTGGTTTGATAAAAGATTAAAAAATTTAAAAATGAGTGGTCAAAAAGATCCAAAAACCGAGCTCCAAGAACTAATGCAGTCGAGAAGCCAAGCACTTCCTGTGTATAAGATAATGAATATATCTGGAGAAGCTCATAAACAAAAATTTAAAATTGAATGTCATGCCAGCGGTCTAAAAAAATCAACTGAAGGTCTAGGAGCAACAAAAAGGGATGCTGAGAAAAAGGCAGCTGAAAAAGCAATTATGGAACTTTTAAATGGCAGAGAGTAAATGTCCAAAAAAATGTGGGTATGTGGCGATAGTCGGGCGACCTAATGTTGGTAAGTCCACTTTGCTTAATCACATTTTAGGTTCCAAACTTAGCATAACCTCTAGGAAGCCCCAGACAACTAGGCATAATTTGCTCGGAATAAAAACTACAAAAAATGCTCAAATAATTTTTGTAGATACGCCAGGTATACATTTTAATCAAAAAAAGCACTTAATCGTTATATGAATCATGAAGCAGAAAGTGCTTTAAAAGATGTAGACTTGATAATTCTAGTCCTAGATCGTGATATATGGAACGAAACAGATATAAGGGTAGCAAAGGAAGTATTTAAAATGAAGATACCTGTAATTATTGCTATCAATAAGTTTGATAAGATATCTGTAGATCAAGATATGGCTCCACACATCAAAGATCTTGCAGCACGCTATCCAGAAGCTAAGATTATTCCTATATCTGCCTTATTTGGTCATCAGCTTGATTTATTAGAATCAGAAATTAAAAATAATATACCCTTTAGAGAATATTATTTTCCTGATAATCAGGTTACCGATAAAAGTGAGAGATTTCTTGTAGCAGAATTGATTAGAGAGAAAATAGTACGCCAGTTAGGTGCGGAGCTACCATATGAAACCACAGTAGAAATAGAAAAATTTAAATACGAAAAAAATATCTGTCACATTAATGCACTTATACTCGTAGAAAGAGAGGGTCAAAAAAAAATTGCAATTGGAGATAAAGGCGAAAGACTAAAAATGATAGGTAAAGAGTCGCGTCTTGATATGGAAAAACTACTTGAAAGTAAGGTGATGCTAACTTTGTGGATCAAAGTTAAGCGAGGATGGTCTAATGACAAAAATGCACTCAAAAGTCTTGGATATAAATCTGAATTCTAGCAAATTTTTTGTATTCCCTTATGCAGCCTGAACTAGCATTCATATTACACACGCGGCCTTTTAGAGAAACAAGCCAAATAGTTGATCTCTTTACAAGATCTTTTGGCAGAATCCGTGCCATCTCAAGAGGCTCGAGAGGAAAGAAAAAGGCAATAAAGCTCAATGCATACTCGCAAATTTTAGTAAGCTGGGCAGGCAAATCTAACCTCAAGACAATAACTCAAATAGAGCATTCTTCTGCTCCAATATCACTTAAGGGCGATAGCCTCTTTTGTGGTTTTTATCTTAATGAACTATTAATGAGACTTCTCGCTGAAAACGATCCTCATCAAGTAATTTATGACAACTATGTTAATGTACTAATAGATCTCACAACAAATATATCCCTATCAGAGAGTTTACGTACCTTTGAATTTTCATTACTTGAGGAGCTAGGTTACGGTCTAAACCTAACGACTGACGCGGAACTCGATGAGCCAATTGATCATGATGATGAATACTACTTCGTACCAGATTTTGGCTTTTTATCAAAAAATAACAACACTGCTATCAACCACTCTAGTGACTTATTTAGGGGATGTGATTTGATAGCATTTAAAAATGGTGATTTCTCATTATCACCGCAAGCTGCAAAGAAACTGATACGTCTTGCGTTACAGCCACATATAGGTGAAAAACCTCTATTGAGTCGTAGCTTTTTTAAGAAAAATAAATTGTCAAAAAATAGTTAACTTGGTAAAAATTACTTATTATGAGTATTTTTAAGTTTAGATATTGGAGCTAGTAGATGATAATTGGCATAGGAACAGATATCTTGAAGATCTCTAGAATTGAAAATATCTTTAACAAGTATGGAGACCGATTTTCAACAAGAATCTTATGTCGTGCTGAACTTAATATATTTGAAAATAAGAATAAATCAATAAGCTTTTTAGCTAAGCGTTTTTCAGCAAAAGAGGCAGCAAGTAAAGCTCTAGGAACTGGTATTGGCCTAATATCATGGCATGACTTTGAGGTAAAAAATGATAGTTTTGGAGCCCCAATACTTAAATTAACTGGGAGGCAAAAAAAAGATGGGGGATATAGGTGCGAAACAAGCACTTATAAGCTTGTCAGATGAGTCTGATCACGTACTATCCTTTGTTGTGATTTTTTAGAGGTGCAGTCTATTTTAGTTTTAAGGAATACTGATTAAAGTATTCTTGAGGTAAGTGATAAGTTAGACTTCGATATAAATATATTAGCTTAAGATTTGTATAATTAAAATTTAGATGATTTTATCTGAGGTGGATTTTTATGCCATATCCAACAATAGAGTCCTGTATAGGAAAAACACCACTTGTCGCACTACAACGTATACCTGAAAAGAGCTCAAACACTATTCTTGTGAAGCTGGAAGGTAATAATCCTGCTGGATCTGTAAAAGATAGACCTGCAATTAGTATGATTCAACGCGCTGAAGCGCGTGGTGAAATTAAACCTGGGGATGTGCTTATTGAAGCTACATCAGGGAATACTGGTATTGCTTTAGCTATGGCAGCTGCAATAAAAGGATACAAAATGATACTAATCATGCCAGAAAATAATACTGAGGAAAGAAAAGCTGCAATGAGGGCTTATGGCGCAGATTTAATATTAGTATCAAAAGAATCAAGCATGGAAGGAGCTAGAGATCTAGCTAAATCAATGGAAACCGATGGTATGGGAAAAGTTTTGGACCAATTTGGAAACCCTGATAATCCTTTAGCGCACTTCGAAAATACTGGTCCTGAAATTTGGGAACAAAGTGGAAAAAAATAACCCATTTTGTAAGCTCAATGGGCACAACTGGCACGATAATGGGAGTTTCACGTTATCTGAAGTCAAAAAATCCTAATGTTCAAATTATAGGCTTACAACCAGAGGATGGGGCAAGCATACCTGGTATTAGACGTTGGCCAAAAAAGTATTTACCAAGTATCTATAAATTATCACAGGTCGACCAAATTATAGATATGGGTCAAAAAGAGGCTGAGGAAACTATGAGAAAAATGGCCACTCAGGAAGGTATATTTTGTGGTGTATCATCTGGGGGTCAGTTGCAGCAGCCTTGAGAATCTCCAAAAAACAAATGATGCGGTTATAGTCGCTATAGTTTGTGATAGAGGAGATCGTTACCTATCCTCTGGAATATATGCCTAATAAACTCTTCTCAATAGATGATCTTTTATTTCTTATGGAAAGATTAAGAGATCCTATTTCCGGCTGTCCTTGGGATATCAAACAAACATTTAATTCCATAATTCCATATACCTTAGAGGAGGTTTATGAAGTTGTTGATGCTATCGAGAACCGCGATTTTAGTAATCTCAAGGAGGAACTAGGCGACTTACTTTTTCAAATTATATTTTATTGTAATCTGGCAGATGAAAAAAATCTCTTTAGCTTAAAAGATGTAATATCTTCTGTCGTAAAAAAATTAATTAGTAGACACCCTCATGTTTTTCCAGATGGGACACTTTCGGGTAAAAAAATCTAAATTTAAAGAAAAACTTTAACTCAGAAGATATTAAGAAAAAATGGGAAGTGATAAAGTTAAAAGAGCGTGAGAAAAAAGGTCAGAAATCAATCTTGTCTGATATACCAGTAACGCTGCCTTCTTTAATGAGAGCTCAAAAAATACAAAAGCGAGCGGCAACCTTTGGTTATGATTGGAAAACAAATGAAGAAATCTTCAATAAAGTTTATGAAGAAGTGTTAGAGTTATCAGAAGCAATAGAAAAAAAAGATAAAGAAAATATTAATGAAGAACTTGGGGATTTAATATTCACAATTGTAAATTTATGCAGGCACTTAGATGTAGATGCAGAAGTTGCTCTTAGGGGGTCATCAAAAAAGTTTGAGTGTAGATTTAATTATATTGAGGCTAAGTTAGATAAAGAAGGGGCTCAATCTCAGATCTTAACTCTGAGTTACTTGAAAAACTCTGGAGTAAAGCAAAAAAACATTACTAAGAATAAACTCTAGTTTTCTTGTGATCAGCTTAATTTATGTGTAATGTTTGATCTCATAATTTTTAAACCGTGAATAACCATGTTTTTCCTCTAAAAATGGAGATGTTAGATGAGAATTATTCTTTTAGGACCACCGGGCGCCGGCAAAGGAACCCAAGCAGCGTATATCACAGAAAAATTTACTATACCTCAAATCTCTACAGGAGACATGTTGAGAGCCGCTGTTAAGGCTGAATCAGAATTAGGGTTAAAAGCAAAGGGAATAATGGCTTCAGGTGGGTTAGTTTCTGATGATCTAATTATTGCCCTAGTAAAAGAGCGTATTCAACAAGATGACTGTATCAATGGTTTTTTATTTGATGGTTTTCCAAGGACAATACCCCAAGCTCAAGCTCTGGTTTCAGAGGGAATTGAAATAGATAAAGTAATAGAAATACATGTAAAAGACGAAGAGATAATTGCACGCCTAAGTGGCAGAAGGGTTCATGAAAACTCAGGTCGCGTATACCATATAGAGCACAACCCCCCCCAAAAAGATGGCCTTGATGATATAACTGGTGAACCTTTGATTCAGCGCGAAGACGATAAGGAGAGCACTGTTCGCAATCGACTTGACGTATATCATGAGCAAACTAAGCCTCTAGTAGGATTCTATCAGAGTCTATCTTCCGTCGACTCAACAAGTGCACCATCATATAGCTGTGTAGACGGTGTAGGGCCGCTTGATGAAGTTCAAGCAAGATTAGAAACATCATTAGCTTGATGTTATAGTGATAAGCGATGCAAAATGGGCTCTATGAGCCCATTTTTTTATCCCACGAACGAAGCTGCTTAATTATTATGAAAAAAACTGCTGTTATCCTCGTAAATCTTGGTACGCCTGAATCACCGACAGCAAAAGGTGTATCAGATTTCTTAAAGTTATTCCTTGCTGATCGAAGAGTTGTTGAGCTTCCCAAATTTTTTTGGTGGCTACTTTTAAGGTTTATTGTCATACCACTTAGAGCAAAAAAAGTTGCAAGAGCATACCAAGAAATATGGTGGCAAGGGTGCACTACAGATCAATGTACTGAAGTTGCTAGAAATAAATGCAAAGGATCACCGATAAGAGTGATCACTTCCCGGCAGGTAAAAAAACTACAAAAAGAACTTAATGCACAATATGGTCCTGAGGGACCTTTGGTTGTCAATGCGGTAACTTATGGAGAGCCATCAATTGAATTTGTACTGGAGAAGCTCAAAATAGAAAAAATTGAAAACTTTATAGTGCTACCAATGTATCCACAGTATTCAGGATCAACAACAGGAGCTATATACGATCAAGTAGCCAATATAATTAAAAATTCTAGGAACGTGCCTGATGTCACAGTCATAAAATCTTATGCAGCACATTCTGGTTATATTGATGCATTGGCTCAGACGATAAAAGATCATTGGAAAACTTATGGTAAAAAAGAAAAGTTATTAATGTCTTTTCATGGGATACCCCAAGAATATTCAGATAAAGGTGATCCATATGCAGCTCATTGTTTATCAACCGCTAAAGCTCTAGCTGCAAAACTTCATTTGAAAGATGCTAATTGGTCAATGGGTTTTCAATCTAGATTTGGCCCCAAAAAGTGGCTTCAACCATATATAGATGATCAGCTTAATGATTGTGTAAAAGATGGTATAAAGTCTATAGATATTATAAGTCCAGCTTTTACGGCAGATTGCCTCGAAACACTTGAAGAATTAAATATTGGATATCGAGAGTTATTTCTTGATGCTGGTGGTGAAAACTATAGTTATATATCTTGTGTAAATGATTCGCCATTATTTATGTCTGCTCTTGCAGATATCATTAGTGAAAGACTTCATTAAAATGGTTAATATATTAGCAATTGATTCAACCACATCATCATGCTCTGCAGCTTTAAGCTCAGAAAATAAGCTGATCACAGAATGTAATCAAGCGAAAAGAAACCATACGAAATTAATTCTACCAATGATTGATGAGGTTTTGAGTAAAAGCAACTTAACTTTGGATAAATTGGACTATATAGCCTTTACCGCTGGACCAGGATCATTCACGGGTATAAGGATAGGCTTTGGTATCGTTCAAGGGTTAGCTTATGGAGCTAATATACCTGTCTTACCCGTTTCTAGTCTTGAAACACTTGCATATACAGCAATCAGAAAGCTTAAAATAAAGAAGATTTAAATATAGTTCCAATGATTGATGCTCGAATGAACGAAATATATTGGGCTAAATTTTCATATAAATCTGGAATTTTATCCCGTGACAGTAAAGATTGTGTTACATCACCTAAGTGTTTAAAAAATTCAATAGAATTACCAGTAATTTTGACTGGTAATGTTATCAATTGTAATGATCCAGTATCAGAAAATACTCTAGATTTAGACCATATTGTAATGCTCCCTGAAGCCCAAGATATTCTTAATATAGCTCAACTGCATTTGAAAAAAGGACAAGGTGTTAATATTCAGGAAGTTAGTCCGATTTACCTAAGGAATGATATATAAATGGAAAAAAAAGAAAAAAATTAAGGAAAACATAAAAGCAGAAGGATAAAATCTAGTGGACTTATTGCATTTAATAGCTCTATCTTTGATTCAGGGTTTAACTGAATTTTTGCCTATCTCCAGTTCAGCTCATCTTATCTTACCGTCTGTGCTGCTAGGGTGGAGAGATCAGGGCCTAGCTTTTGATATAGCTGTACATATTGGCTCTTTAATCGCTGTAATTATTTATCTATATGATGATATTAAAAAGTTATTATTTGCCTGGTTATCTAGCTTCACTAATGGAAGGAGTACCGCAGAGAGTAGATTATGCTGGTGTATCATTTTATCAACGATTCCAGCTGGATTGATTGGGCTAATTTTCGGGAACTTAATTGAATTACATTTGAGAACCCTAAGCATAATAGGAGTTGCAACTATAATTTTTGGGTTAGCTCTCGGTTTTGCAGACTACACCTCTGTAAAGACAAAAAAAAATAAATGAATTTACATGGAAAACTGCACTCTTGGTTGGACTTGCTCAGGCTATAGCACTGATACCCGGGGCATCAAGATCTGGAATAACCATCACAGCTGCTCTTTTATTGGGATTTGAAAGAACAGCTGCAGCTAAATTTTTCTTTCTTGCTGGCTATACCAATTATTTTTTTAAGTGGTTCATATAAAGTCGTCCAAATAGCTGGCGATACAGCTATCCACTGGGGAGACCTTATGTTGGGAGCATTAATATCCTTTTTAGCCGCGTACACATGCATAAATTTATTTGTTATTTTAATCGATAAAGTAGGGATGATACCCTTTGTTATTTATAGACTCATTTTAGGTATATTCTTGATTATGATCACAATTGTTACTTAATAAACAAACAATCTGAGAAATTATATGAATAACTTTAATTATAGCGAACAACTAATTGAATTTATTGAAAATTCACCGACGTCCTACCATGCTGTAGATAATATGAAGAAGTTTTTAAATTCTGCAGGATTTGAAAATCTAGATGAAAGTGAACCTTGGTGCCTAAAAAGTAATAATGGATATTACGTAACTCGTAATGATTCATCTATTATCGCGTTTATTGTTGGAGCTAAAGAACCTATAGAAACAGGTATTCGTCTTATTGGGACACACACTGACAGCCCTTGCTTAAAAATAAAACCCAACCCAGAGATACACAAAAAAACATATTTTCAATTAGGTGTAGAGGTTTACGGTGGAGTGCTTCTAAATACATGGTTTGATCGTGATCTGTCTATCGCCGGGAAAGTTACTTATAAAAATAAAGATAATAAACTTGCTGTAGCATTAATAGACTTTAAAAAACCAATCGCCATCATCCCAAGTCTAGCAATTCACTTAAATAGAGATGCAAATAAAGGTTACATAGTTAATCCTGAAACTGAGATGCGTCCAATCTTAACTGAATGCCACAAAAATAATGAAGATTTTAGAGATATTTTGGCTAAAAACTCGTTTCTCAATTATCTTCAATATCAAAATCTGATAACTTGTCAGTAATAGATTACGATCTTTCCTTTTATGATACTCAGCCACCAGGTTTAATCGGGCTTAAAAAAGAGTTCATATCTAGCGCAAGACTCGATAACCTCTTAAGTTGCTTTGCTGGTGTTCAAGCAATCACTAGAACTAATAAACAAGTAACTAGTATGCTTGCCTGCTATGATCATGAGGAAGTTGGTAGCACCTCTGCTATAGGTGCGAATGGGGCATTTATGGAATCACTGCTCAATCGGCTTTTTGGTCAGGCTGAAACTAAGTCCCGTGTTGTTGCAAACTCAATGCTTATTTCTACTGATAATGCACATGGCGTTCATCCCAATTTTTAGATAAGCATGATGAAAATCATTCTCCTATTATAAACAACGGACTCGTAATAAAAGTTAATGCCAACCAACGTTATGCTACCGACAGTTTGACATCCTCATTACTGAAAAACTTATGTAATGATATCAATATCCCAACACAATCTTTTGTTAATAGAGCTGATATGTCATGCGGAAGCACTATAGGGCCTATCACAGCAGCAAATATTGGTATAAAAACTATTGATATAGGCGTGCCTACATTTGCCATGCACTCTATAAGGGAAATTGCAGGTAAAGAAGATGCTTTTTATTTGTTTCAAATGCTGAGTAAGTTCTTAGATGCAGAAAAATTATAATGAAATACTGTATTGCAAAAGTATGACCGAAATTGCAGTGCTCATTTTATGATTATAAGATACTTTTACGCTCAATAAAAAGTTATAATCTTTATATTTATATATAAACAGGATTTTAGATGGAAATTAAATCGAAAAACGTTTCGAATAGGGTGCTTACAGGAATAACTACTACGGGAGCACCTCATTTGGGTAACTATGTGGGTGCTATTCGACCTGCGATAGAGGCTAGTAAAGAAAAAATGTTGATAGCTTCTTCTTCCTTGCGGACTTTCATGCAATGATAAAGTGCCAAGATCCAAAAGTGGTACATCAATCAACAAAAGAAATTGCTGCAACATGGCTAGCACTTGGTTTAGATCCTACTAATGTAACATTCTACCGACAATCTGATATTCCAGAAATACCTCAGTTATGTTGGTATTTGATGTGCGTAGCACCGAAAGGATTAATGAATAGAGCGCATGCATATAAAGATGCAGTCCAAAAAATATTAATTCTGGTGAAGATAATGATTTTGGAGTGGCTATGGGTTTGTTCTCATATCCAATTCTGATGGCAGCAGACATACTCATGTTTAATGCCACCAAAGTTCCAGTTGGAAAAGATCAGGTTCAGCATATAGAAATGGCCAGAGATATAGCTCAACGCTTTAATTATCTCTATGGCAAACAGTTCTCTTTACCGCAAGCTGTCGTTGATGACCAAATCTCACTCTTACAGGGCACAGATGGTAGAAAAATGAGTAAGAGTTACGGAAATACTATTCCGCTTTTCTTATCTGAAAAACAACTAAAAAAACAAATTAATAAAATTAAAACAAATCTTCTGGAGCCTGGAGAGCCAAAAGATCCAGACTCTTCTGTCGTATTTCAAATCTGGAAAGCGTTTGCTTCACCAGATCAAATTAGCTATATGCGGGAATCATTTAGAAATGGAATTTCATGGGGAGATGCAAAAAAACAACTTTTTGAACTTGTTAATGGGGAGCTTGAAAAACCGAGAATTCTTTATAATGAGCTAATCGAATCTCCTGATTATATTGAGTCCATATTATGCAAAGGAGCCATAAAAGCTAGAAATCATAGCGCATCATTCTTAAAAAAATCAATATTAGTATTGGGCTAAAATCACTTGGAATAAGAAATTAGAGGGATTACCAACAGTTTCGAATTTGAAAAACTAGCTAGTAGAGCCTGTTGACAACTTTTATAATTCCATCGGTCAACTTTTTTAGATCCTCAGACGAAATATTATAAGAAGGCATTAAATATATTCTTTTATCAAAAGGCCTTATCCATATACCCTCGGAAACAAACTCTTTTTTGTATTTTACCAATATCGATTTTTTCAAACATCTCAACAACGCCAACCGCCCCCAAACATCTGATATTTTTTACACTGCGATGTCCGTCCAACCTCGAAAGCTGATCTTTTAACTGTGTATTGATTCTTTTAATAGTTGTTTGCCAATCAGTATTTAAAAGTAGGTCGATGCTAGCATTGGCAACAGAGCAAGCTAAAGGATTCCCCATATAGGTAGGTCCGTGCATAAAAACACCTGAACCTCCTGAACATATAGTGTTACTTATCTTACTAGTGCAAAGTGTTGCTGCTAATGTCATATAGCCTCCTGTCAATGCCTTGCCAACACATAGGATATCAGGGCTTATACCTGACCACTCGCATGCAAATAACTTACCTGTGCGACCAAAGCCTGTAGCAATTTCATCTGCAATCAACAAAACATCATAACTGTCACATAGTTTTCGAATTTCCTGCATATAAAATGGAGAATAAAAATTTAAGCCTCCGGCACCCTGCATTACTGGCTCAATAATTACAGCTGCTATATTTTGGGAGCTTGCTTCTAGTTTCGATTTAACGTCGTATATATATCTATCTTCCCAGGGATCATGGAATCCACAAATAGGTGCTTCTGCAAAAATTTGCTTATCAAGAGTGTGGTTAAAAAGAGAATGCATTCCGTTTACTGGATCACAGACAGACATGGCTCCTAACGTATCGCCGTGATACCCTTTTTTAAAACTGAGAAACTGGGACTTCTCAAAACGCCCTTGAGATGACCAAAATTGAAGAGCCATTTTAAGAGCCACCTCAACACTCACCGACCCAGAATCTGAAAGAAATACCTTCTCTAGGCCATCAGGAGTTATATCGACTAAAGTCTTACAAAGAGAAGCGGCAGGCTCATGCGTAATACCCCCAAACATGACATGAGAAACCTTGCCTATCTGATCTATCAGAGCTTTATTTAAAGCGGGATGATTATAACCATGAATAGCCGACCACCATGAAGACATACCGTCTATTAATTCTGTGCCATCAGATAATTTTAATCGAACTCCAGAAGCACTCACGACCTGATATACTGGTATAGGTTTTGTTAAGGAAGAGTAGGGGTGCCATATATGATTCTTGTCAATAATAGCGACCTGCTCTGGTGTTAAAGGCTTTGTCATAGTTAGCACTAGTTTGACGCATGTTTGTAGAAAAGGGTGGGTAAATAAAATTAATAATATAAATACAAGTTTCTCAAGGCGTTCTAAGGTATTTATTTGCCTCCATTCATTTTAGACCATCCATTTGGATCATTTAAATACTCTTCAATCGACAGGATCGATGACTCATCTATATAACTGGTATCCCTGCATACAGATAAAACATCTTTCCATGTCGTAAGAAAATGTAGCCTTACATCATTTTCAGCAAGTATTTTTTGTGTGTCAGGAAAAATATCGTAGAAAAAGAGGACAAAGGTATCGGTAACTTCTGCACCGGCCTCTCGAAGAGCATTACAAAACTTAATTTTACTACCTCCATCTGTAGTTAAATCCTCGACCAAGAGAACCTTGGACCCTTCTATAATATGACCTTCTATTTGCGCATCCTTACCAAATCCTTTTGGTTTCTTTCTTACATACTGCATTGGCAAAGAAAGCCTTTCTGAAAGCCAAGCAGCAAAAGGTATACCAGCTGTTTCGCCGCCAGCTATAGCATCTAAGGATTCAAAGCCAATATCTCTTAGCACCACGGAAGCTCCAAAATCCATAAGAGCCGACCTAACTCTAGGATAGGATATTATCTTTCTACAGTCGATGTAGACTGGACTTGCTTTACCAGATGTCAGAATATAAGGGTCACTTGGCCTAAAATTGATTGCCCCAATCTCTATTAACATTTTAGCGCTCAAGGACGCTATATGTTTTTTATCGGGAAAACTATTAAACGACATCACCACTCCAGAACAAGAATTTAAAAAATTACATATCTAATATTGCCAGAATAGGCTAATTTTATCTATCCATACATAGACGAAGTTAATAATTTAATAAGATTCTCTATTTTAGATGATAATGATTCCTATTTGAATTAATATTAATCGGTACTTTTACCCTGTAGTCCTTAATATTGAATAAATAAATAGGTATTTAATTGCATTAATTATCAATCATATTTGGTTTTATATTGGTTTTTTAGCAAAAATCTATTGACTAAAGGGTCTTCATTGTTCAAATTAGACGAGTGATTCCTTCAGGCAAGTAATTTAACTTGCAAAGAAAGGCTCATTTAAGTAGTAATTTGAAGCAGGCGTTAAGACTTGCAAGCTTTAATATTTACATTAATGTGAAAATAAAACTTAATAAAAGTAAAAGGAGAGAAACATGGAAACGACAGGTATAAATCCTAGTGATTATACGGGAGTCAGTTTCTGGATTATATCCGCAGCAATGGTTGCGGCAACTTACTTTTTCACTGTTGAACGCGATCGTGCAGAAGGCAAGTGGAAAACATCTTTAACCGTTGCTGCGATGGTAACAGGTATTGCAGCGATTCATTACTTCTACATGCGAGGAGTTTGGGTATCAACAGGAGCAAGCCCGACAGTCTTTCGCTATGTCGATTGGCTGTTAACTGTTCCACTGCAGATTGTCGAGTTTTTCTTGATTCTTTCTGCTATAGCTGTGGTTCGTGCTGCTTTGTTCTGGAAGCTGTTAATTGCATCCGTTGTGATGTTAGTTGGCGGATATCTCGGAGAAGTTGGAGCTATGTCTTATTGGCCAGCATTCGCAATTGGTATGGCTGGGTGGATATACATTATCTACGAAATCTTCGTTGGTGAAGCTAGTCAAATCAGTGCAGCCCAGGGTACTGAAGCGAGTAAAACTGCCTTCAATGCACTACGTTTGATTGTAACTGTTGGGTGGTCAATCTATCCTATAGGTTACATCGTAGGTGCTGGTGCTGGTGGTGACGCTGCATCTAACCTCAACCTTGTTTACAACCTTGCTGACTTTGTTAACAAGATTGCATTTGGTGTTGTTATTTGGGTAGCTGCTACATCTTCGTCTAAGGCTTAATAACCTGTAGCTCGAATATCAAGCAGTAAGTTTGGCGTTAGAGGGCAATGCATTTCGTCCTGTAACGCCAATTTTTTATAATGTCTTCATAATTTTTTTGTAAAATTTATTTTAGAGGGCGCTATAAAAAATTATATCTTTTAAGGGGAGAAATGAATGGAATTAGGTGATTATAATCTCGTCTTTAATTCACTGTCCTTTGCCATTGCAACGTTTGGAGCAGCCACAGTATTTATGTTCGCGCAGCGCAGTCAAGTTGCTCCAGCATATAAAACAGCACTTACACTATCAGGCTTAGTATGCCTAATTGCCTTTTATCATTATGTCAGAATGTTTGAAAGCTTTGAGCATGCATACACCCTTAAAGATGGAACAGTGACTGCTACTGGCTCAGCATTTAACGATGCATATCGTTATGTTGACTGGTTACTAACTGTACCCTTACTTTTACTAGAACTAGTTCTTGTAATGAGGTTAAGTAAGGATGACACTTATTCAAAAGGCATCAAGCTAGCAGTCGCTTCAGCATTGATGGTTATTCTAGGTTACCCAGGCGAAGTTGCCGCTACTGGAGAGGAGCGCTGGTTATGGTGGACTGCTGCAATGATTCCCTTTCTTTACATTATAAAAGAATTGGTTGTAGGTTTAGGAGCCTCAATAAATTCTCAACCCATTGATGTCAAAAGATTGGTAGCCAATGCAAGAACTTTGACTATACTTTCTTGGTGCTTCTACCCAATAGTTTTTATTCTACCAATGCTTGGCATAGGTGCCTTAGAGCTCGGTAAAATTAATGCTTCTGTTCAAGTGGGTTATACAATTGCAGATGTTGTTGCTAAAGCAGGTTTCGGTGTTATGATTTATATGATTGCTCAACGTAAATCTGATGCTGGCGCATAAGTAGAAAAAAAAAATATAAGAAAAAAACGCGCCTCATTGGCGCGTTTTTTTTATACTGAGATATATGAGAGAGTCTATGAAATATTATATGCCTCCAGAGGCAGATAAATTTCTTCATCTTGTAAAGGAAGAATTTGCAAGAAGTTTTGATATAGAAGAATCATTCATATCTGATTGGCTGAAACACCATAATGAGTCAAAAGGAAAGTGGATAAGAGCCCGTTTAGCACTTGCTTCTGGTGGCTTATTAGGGCTTTCAAGTCAAACATATATCAAATGGGCAGTTGTATGTGAGCTGATCCATAGTGCTTCCCTATTACATGATGATATATGTGATGAAGACTCAATGAGGCGAGGAAAAAGTCTCTCTGGAAGGAGTTTGGCATACCTGCAGCTGTTTGTACGGGAGACTACTTAATTGCAGAATCATTTAGAAAAATTACTGAAATAGAACAAGGGTGGCACCAGAATATTCTATTAAAACTATTATCATGCTCTGTAAAAGAGATTATATTTGGTCAATCACTAGATGTGAGTTTAGATCATTTAACGCTAACTAAAGAACAGTGTCGAAAGGTAGCTATTGATAAAACTGCTCCATTAATAGCATTACCTATGATGGGTATGTTTCGTTGTAAGGAGCTCACAGAAGACGAATGTGTCGCCCTAAAAGAGATCTCTAACGAACTCGGTTTCGCTTATCAATATTTAAACGATATAGAGAATATAATCGGCTTTGAGCAAGAAATATCGTCAGATTTTCTAAAAGGTCATCCAAATTTTATGGTAATTCGAATACTTGAAAATTTATCAGCTCTAGAAAAAAAGTGATATTTAAACAGCCAAGCAAATTTAATGACTTTATTTCTGAAAGAAATTTTATTCAGTCACAAAAAGAAATAGTCGCTATATTAAATAATGCTATGTTAAATAATCATCGATTACCTATAATTATTCAACCAATCATCGAGTCACTAAAAGATGAAATCATTAAAAGGCTTAACTTGATATGAAAAGAGTTGCTATTATCGGAGGAGGTTTTGGTGGTATTGCTGCCGCGATCAGATTTAGAGCAAGAGGGAATAAGGTAACTATATATGAACGTCTCGATAAATTAGGGGGTAGGGCACAAGCTTTCCAAAGAAATGGCTATTTCCATGATGCTGGGCCTACAGTAATAACAGCGCCTAATCTATTTTATGAGCTATTTGAATTATTTGGTGAAAGCTTAGAAGATCATCTTGAGTTCAAACCTCTAAGTACTTGGTATAGGTTCCATTTCAACGATCAAACAGAGTTTGATTATGGATCCGATCGAGAAAAAATGCTTAGCCAAATTGAAGAATTATCTCCTGAGGATGTTTCAGGCTACTTAGACATGCTCAAAGAATCAAAAAAATATTTAAGCTCGGATACGAAAAGTTAGCAGGACATCCATTTCACAGATTGTCAACAATGCTCCGTTATGCCCCAGATATTATCAAAATGAAAGGTTATCGTTCTGTTTATAGCTTTGTATCTAAACATATAAAGCACCCTAATCTTCGTCAGGCATTTTCAATTCAGCCACTCCTGGTTGGAGGCAATCCTTTTACAACATCTTCGATATACTCACTTATTCATGCGCTAGAACAAAAATGGGGTATTTTCTTTTGTATGGGCGGGACAGGAAAACTTGTATTTGAACTTGAAAATTTAATGTTGAGGAACGGTATTGAAATAAATTATTTATGTGATGTGAGTCATTTTTCTACATCAAAAAAATTAATTACAAGAGTCAACTTTACAAATAACGAAAGCAAGGAATTTGATTATGTCGTTAGTAATGCTGACCCAATACAAGTATCCAAAGAACTACTAAAGAATGAAAAAATATCTCTTCATAATAGATTAATAAATAAATATGCGAAGCACTCGATGGGTTTATTTGTATTATTTTTTGGATCAATAAAATGCTACGAGAATGTTGCCCATCATACGATTTGGATGGGCCCTAGATATAAAGAGTTACTTGAAGATATATTTGATAACCATCATTTATCAGAGGATTTTTCTATATATCTTCATAGGCCTACCTGTACGGATAAATCTTTCGCTCCAGATAATCATGATAGCTTCTATGCACTTGTGCCAGTACCAAACCTTAAAGGTGGACAAGATTGGTCTGCAATCAAAGAAGAATTCTCCAAAAGAATTTTAGATGCTCTTGATAAGACGATCATGCCGGGTATTAATGTAAATGCTAGAGAAATTTTTTGTATGACCCCGGAAGATTTTAGAACTAACTACAGAACACCATTTGGAAGTGGATTTTCAATCGCACCAGTTTTAACACAGTCAGCGTGGTTCAGGACACACAACCAAGACGATAGATATAAAAATTTATTCTATGTAGGAGCCGGCACTCATCCTGGAGCAGGAGTTCCCGGAGTTATAAATTCAGCGAAAGTAGTAGAAAGAATTCTTTATCATGACTAATTATTCTCATGTGATGAAGAATCATGGAAAAACTTTTTTTTGGGCTACAGCATTTCTCGAAAAAAAAACTGCTAATAATTTATACTCGGTATACGCATTTTGCCGCCGTATTGATGATTTGATAGATGAAAATCCAAACCATGACACCTCATATAAAGATTTTTTTGCGGCAAAAAGTGCATGGGATAAAGATAAATATACCGGCGCATTTGATGAGCTAAAAAATATAGATAAGGAGTATTTACCAAGAGAAGATATCCTTAAAGAATTCTTATAGGGCAAACGAGTGATATTTCCCATAAACAACCTGATAATATCAATGAGCTTCTCATTTATTGCTATCGAGTAGCTGGTGCTGTTGGGCTGATGGTTTGCGACGTCATAGGAATTAAAGATCCTCGATTAAAATATTTTGCTATTGATCTAGGTATTGCAATGCAGCTCACGAATATATGCCGTGATGTAAATGAAGATGCTTCGATAAATAGGATTTATTTACCAAAAGATATGATCAATATAGAGCTCGAGAATTACAAAAACCCGACAAAGCAAGAGATTAATAAAATTAATTCAGCAAGAAATGCTTTATTGAATTTGGCAAATAAATATTATCAAAGTGGGGAAAAGGGTATAGCTCATCTACCACCCAGAACAGCAAGAGCAGTTCTCGTTGCATCAAAGCTTTATCAAAATATAGGGATAAAAATTTTAAATAGAAAAGTTTCTTACGAATCATATCGAGTTTATCTGAATGTATTTGAAAAGCTACTAATAACAATAAAGTTAATATTTAAACTAAATAAGAAGAAAAATATTGATAATCATAATGAAATGTTACATTCATCTTTAATAAAACTTCCCGATGTTCATATAAAATGAAAAAAATATACGATTTAATAGTAATCGGAGCAGGGTTGTCGAGCCTAATGTTTTTGAAGCAATACCTCAAAAAAAATAATGATCAAAAAATTCTTCTGCTCGAACAAAAAGATAGCATTAATAATGATCAAACATTTTGTGTCTGGGAAGGGCCGGGTCTTCCGAATGTTGCAGATGAGTTTCAATTAAACCCAAAGAAAATTTGGAAAAAAGTAGTTTTAAACAGTCTTAACTATGAAATCATAAGAGATACCCAGCTATACAGCTATGTTTGTTTTGATGGTAAAGAAGCACTCGAAAGCTTATCTAGCTCATGTAATGAGAAAATTACAACTATAAAAAATGAAAAGGTCTCTCAAATATACAGTGAGGACAATATTCAAGTTGTTACCACTAACAGTAATACTCATTTCGGCAAGTTCATTGTTGATAGTAGAAACAATATTAAGCAACAAGAAATAAAATCGCCGTTAATACATCAAGCTTTTGTCGGGAGCGAAATAGAACTTACAAAAGAACGATTTAAGCCTGATGAAGTGACATTGATGTCATTTATAAAAAAGAAAAATCAGGTTGAATTCATATATGTACTGCCTTTTACAAAAAAGAGGGCACTTGTTGAGACAACAGTTTTTTCTACACAACCTGAGCTTAAAGCTATAGAAAAGAGACATAAAGAAATCCTCCAAACCTATCAGCCCTATAAAGAAATTAGGCAAGAAAAGGCAATTATACCTATGGCTGTTATTTCTCCGCTTGAAGAAAAAAGAATACTAAAGATTGGCATAGGAGGAGGAATGATGAGAGCTTCTTCAGGTTATTCAATGAGAAGAGTTGCCAATTGGGCAATCAGGATAGGAGAGTTTGGGCAAATTGAAAATAATATCTCTTCATTTAGGTATCGCTCTAATAAATGGTTAAATTATCTCGATAAAATCTTCTTAAACGTTATTCTCAAATATCCAGAAAAAGGGCCATATTTATTCATGATGCTATTCAAACGAGCAAAAATGCCCCCATTAATAAGATTTCTGTCAGATAAGCCATCGGGTGCTGATTTAATAAATATACTATTTTGTATGCCTACAAGGCTAATGCTAAAGGGTTTAATAAAAAAGAAAAATGACTAAAGTTAATAAACATCAAATTTATTTCATTATTTTTTCTGTGATAATAATTCTTCTATCTACTATATCTGACATTCTTATGACAAATAAGTCAGAAGTTAAATCAAACATAAGCATAATAATGATTATTTCAATGAGCCTTATAGGCACTATGGGTGTAGCACATGGTGCGCTAGATGGAAAAATTATATGGAAGCACTCAGTTCGAACAAGCACTAGGTTAAAATTATATTTGCTTTATATGCTCTTTACGTCAAGTGGTGCATTGATTTGGTTTATTTATCCATTTGGTGGATTAGTTTTACTATTGGTAATGTCATCAGTGCATTTTGGTGTATCTGATTTGAAGTTCATAAATGAAATAAATTTTGCTTCTAAAGTTTACTGGGGTGTTGTTATGGCATTCTTGCCGTTAGTCTTCAAACCAAATTTAGTAAACTCTCTTTTTTGATTTAACACAGGTTAGAATCCAACCAGAAATATTTGATGCTATAAATATTATAGTATTAGTTTGTATAATCTGTTTTTCTTCAAGTTTATACAAAATTGCACAAGAGAGAAAAAATAAAGGGAAGACTTTACTTGAATTAAAGCTGTTAGGCGCTGAAATGATGCTATTAATTTGTCTTGCTTATTTCTTAAACCCGCTTACCTGGTTCTCAATATATTTTTGTGGATTGCACGGTATAAGGGCACTTATGGATAATGATTTCAGGATGTTTCCGGATATATTATGGTTAACGCTATTTACCGCGCCAATTTCAATTATGATCTTTTTATTTAAATGGGAATATAGTCTAAATAGCCTGTTGGTTATCTTTCCAATATTAGCGAGCTTGACCATTGCACACATGCTCTTACCTAAATTAAGAAAAATTGTAAAAACTTAGAAAAAATATTTTAGTCGGGCTGTTTAATGTATCTCAAATAGTCTAGCTTTTTATCAACGAATCCATATTTTTTTACAGCAGCATCATCGCTTACAGATAAGGGAATAATGACATCTTGACCACTGAGCCAATTTGCTGGGGTAGCTACAGTATGTTTATCGGTTAACTGTATAGCGTCTAAGGCTCTTAAAATCTCAGAGAAATTTCGGCCTACAGCCATGGGATAACTGAGTGTCAACCGTATTCTTTTATCGGGTCCTATTATAAAGACGGTTCTTACGGTAGCGCTGTCCAAGGCCGTTCGTCCATCAGGCAGGTAAGCTTCTGAAGGAAACATTTTGTAGAGTTTTGAAACAGTCAAGGAGATATCCTCGATGATAGGGAAGTTAACCGGAGCCGATGATACGGACTCAATATCATCCGTCCACTTTATATGGTCTTCATTACTATCTACAGACACTCCAATGACTTTAGTATTTCTATTTTTAAAGTCCAATGATAAGTCTGCTACAGCTGAGAATTCTGTTGTACAGACTGGTGTGAAATCTTTTGGGTGTGAGAACAAAATAGCGTAACTGCTACCAATCCACTCATGGAAGTTAATTAGGCCATCTGTTGAATTAGACTCAAAGTTAGGGGCAATATCATTTATAAGCAGAGACATCATAATCCTCATTTAATATTAAATTGATTAATTTTATATTTGAACAAAGTATAACAAATAATCGATAGCGTAACCTTTAATAAAAAATATTATATAAAGTTACAATTTAACATAATATACATTATGCGTAGTTCAGTTCGAGGCTTAAATAGTTAAAGGTTAGCACTAACCGTCAAAAGGCCGCTTATCCATCATTACGTGATCAGAAAGACTGTTATCCTCTTAATGGTTCTCACCAATATGGGTCTGGCAATAGACCGGATGAATAGAAATTGCGGTTTTAAGCATAGAGGTATTTTAAGTGGTCAACGTAACGGGAAGAAAAAAGCGTGAAATGACACTCTGGCTATTAGCGAATGACAAAATAGCGACACAGGATTAAGCGTAGAGGTATGGTCATGTCTATGATTCTCCTTTCTAAGTGGTAATTAAACTTACATTTTAACTTGTGTTTCGGAGCAACACTTACTATAAAACCTGAGTTTTAGGAACATGGTTAAACTAACGCATGGTAACAAATTCTTCTGCGGTAGTTGGATGAATCCCTATAGTCGCATCAAAATCAGCTTTTTTAGCGCCGGCTTTCATGGCGACGGCTATACCTTGAATGATTTCACCGGCGTGTTCGCCGACCATATGACAACCAACGACCATATCAGTGCTTTTTACCACTATCATCTTCATAAAGACCTTTCCAGCACCACCGCCCAATGTTTCTTTCATGGGACGAAAACGGCTACGGAATACTTTTAGGTTATGACCATATTGTTCACGAGCTTGTTCTTCTGTAAGCCCAACAGAGGATGAGTTTGGCTGACAAAATATAGCAGTCGGTATATTGCTGTAATCGACCGCCGTTGGGGTTCCTTCAACTAATGTTTTAGTTAAGGCCATACCTTCTGTAATAGCCACTGGCGTAAGCTCTACACGCCCTATCACATCACCTAAAGCATAGATGGATGATTCAGCAGTTTGAAAGTAGTCATCTACAACTACAACACCATTTGATTTTGTCTCTACCTTTGTGTTCTCAAGGCCTAAACCGGTTACATTAGGCTTACGACCGGTGGCATACATAACCAGATCTACTTCCAGGTTTTTACCATCCGAGCTTTCACTGCTTAAATTTTTATCGTGACTAAATTGTACGTTATAGGCACCATTAGACCGTGTTTCTATATTCTCTATTTCAGTTGAGAAATGAAGAATAACTCCTTGATTTATCTGTTCTTCTTTAATTACTTCTCGTAGTTCTTTGTCAAAACCCCTTAAAAATAATGGGCCACGATAAACAAGATGAGTTTCTACACCCAGACCGTTAAAGATACCCGCAAACTCAACTGCGATATAACCACCACCGACAATCACGATTCGCTTTGGTAACTCTTTAAGGAAAAAGGCTTCATTAGAAGTAACAACCAAGTCACTTCCAGGAAACTCTGGAACAAAAGGTGTACCGCCAGTAGCAATCAAAATATTCTTACAATTAAATTGCTGGCCGTTTACTTCAATACAATGTGGATCGACAATGGTTGCAGTGCCTTCATGAAGATCAACACCAGCTCCATCCAATAGATTGCCGTAGATGCCGTTTAACCTCTTAATTTCTTGATTCTTATTATCTCTGAGTTTGTGCCAGTCGAAGTTTACTGGACCCAATTCCCAACCAAACCCTTTTGCGGTTTTAAACTCCTCTGAGAAAGCTGAGGCATAAACAAACAATTTTTTCGGTACACAGCCTACATTGACACAGGTACCACCTAGGTATTGTGATTCGGCAATACCAACACGTAATCCTTGTTGGGAACACATTCTTGCTGTTCTCACTCCACCGGAACCAGCGCCAATTACAAACAGGTCATAATCATATCGCATAAAAATTACCTCAGTTATTCTTTGATTTAAACCATGACAATTTATCTTGTAACAACACTACTGAGCCAACAATAATCAATGTTGGGGCTTTAGCACCTGCAGCTCTGACCATTATCGGTAATCCCTTAAGGTCGGAAACATAAGTTTTTTGGTTTCGAGTTGTACCCTTTTCAATTAATGCAGCTGGGGTCTCAGGATTCATACCAAATAATATTAATTTTTCACAGATTATTTCTAGCCCATTCAAACCCATATAAAAAACTAAAGTTTGATTTGGTGCGGTTAGCTCCAACCAATTTAGATCCAGATAATTATTTTTTTGATGGCCCGCTATAAAACGGACTGACTGCGCATAATCCCTGTGAGTTAACGGTATTCCTGCATAACTTGCACAACCCGAAGCAGCCGTTATACCTGGTACTACTTGAAACGGAATACCGTAATCTCTTAAGTGCTCTATTTCTTCACCACCGCGACCAAATATGAACGGATCCCCACCTTTTAAGCGTAAAACACGATTTCCTGTTTTTGCATACTCAACTAATTTTTTATTGATATTTTCTTGTGTTACAGGATGATCACCTGCTGTTTTTCCTACGAATACTAGCTCGGCATCTCTCCGAACAAGGGCTAAGACCTCTTTTGATACTAATCTATCATATAAGACTATATCTGCTTTTTGCATTAATCTTAATGCTCTAAAAGTTAATAAATCTGGATCTCCTGGCCCTCCACCTACGAGATAAACTTCACCTAAATTTTTGGGGATATCATCTTCAATTTTCTTCTGAAGTTCAGCTTCTGCGGCAAGATTTTTTCAGCATACACCAACTCTGGTATTTCACTAGAAAATACCTCTTCCCAAAAAGCTTTACGGCCATTTGAATTAATAATTCTTTTCTTCACAAGTGGGCGAAATTTGCGGGCTAACTCCGCTAACCTACCAAATCCTGACGGTATGATACTTTCTAATTTTGTCCTTAACATTCTTACTAAAACTGGGGCGGCTCCCCCGCTACTTATAGCTACCAATATTGGTTTTCTATCTACAATAGAAGGGAAAATAACTGTACATAATTCTGGTTGATCGACTACATTTACTGGAATATTTAAAATTTTAGCGTGGCTAGATACCTGGATATTAATCTTTTTTTTATTTGTAGCAGAAATAACTAGACAAGCATCTTCCAGGTCATTGTTTTCAAAGGGTTTAATGAATATCCTTATGGAGTGTTTTTTTGCGAGGTCTTCGATTCTACGATCGATATCGGGTGCAACAATATCTATTATTGCACCGGCGTCTATTAATGGGCGAATTTTTCTCAACGCTATAGAGCCTGCCCCAACAACCACGCAGCGTCTATTTTTTATATTGTGAAATAAAGGCAAAAAGTCCATATATCTAATGTAACTATATTTATTTAGAACTTCTAAAAACTGTTTGTGAGTTCATATATCGCTGCAGTACCTCTGGAATCTCTATCGAGCCATCTTCTTATTGATAATTCTCCATTATTGCTACTAGCGTTCTTCCTACTGCCTAGCCCGAACCATTTTATGTATGCAAATACTCAGGCTTACCAGATGTTGGATTACGCCACCGAATCATTAACCGACGCGCTTGAAAATCACCAAAGCTACTACATGAAGATATTTCTCTGTAGCATTTTTGTGAAGGAGCCAGACCTCAATATCATAGGTTACTGCTGCTGAAAATCCAATATCTCCACCACACAGCAAAACTGTTCTATATGGAAGATTAAGCTGTCTTAAAATAGTTTCGGCATGTTTAATTATTGACTCGAGAGCCAGTGAAGTGTTTTTTGGATCCACAAGCTGAACTAACTCAACTTTTTCGAATTGATGTTGTCGGATCATACCTTTAGTGTCTTTACCGTAGCTGCCTGCTTCACTTCTAAAGCAGGGTGTATTACTAGTAAGCTTTATTGGAAGTTTTTGGGCATCTATAATTTGACCTCTATATATGTTTGTTACTGGTACTTCTGCTGTTGGAGCAAGGTAAAGCCCCCTTTCGTCCTGGAGTTTAAATAAATCCTTCTCAAATTTTGGTAGCTGTCCTGTGCCATATAGGGAGTCTTGATTGACAACATAGGGTACATTTACTTCCTCATAGCCATGTTTGAATTGATGTGTATCTAACATGAACTGAGATAGTGCTCTATGCATTCTTGCAATATCGCCCCTCATGACAGAAAAGCGTGTACTTGCTATTTTAGTAGCCGACTCGAAATCTAGCATATCTAAAGCTTCACCCAGTTCTACGTGATTTTTGATCTTAAAAGGAAATTTTTTAATTAATCCCCAGCGTCGTACTTCTAAATTACTAGATTCATCAATCCCAGATGGCACAATATCGTCGGGTAGATTTGGAACACCACTTAGATATACCTCAAGCTCAGTTTTGACTGTATTAAGTTTGCTTTCTGCTTCAGCACAAGATTTCTTTAATTCCTCCCCTTTCTTTTTTAAGAGGGTGATCTCATTTTGATTTTGAGCCTCAGAAATAGCCTTCCCCATCATCTTTGAATGACTATTTCTTTCTGACTGTAAATTTTGTGAAATCTCTTGAATTTTTCGACGCCTAGACTCGAGCTCATCAAGGTATTCAATATCTAAGACAAAGCCTCGAATTAAAAGTTTTTTTGCAACCACATCAGGTTCAGAGCGAATAAGCTTTACATCCAACATAAAATTTTAATTTTCCTAAAAAAGACGCATCAAAGTGATTGCGCATAAAGTCCCAATCAGACAAAGAAAAATGGTTCCAAACACATATAAAATAGAGAGCATTACTTGGTCATTTTGCCACATAATTATCGTATCAAGCGAGAATGCTGAAAATGTGGTGAAGGCACCCAAAAAATCCAACCATTAGCAAACTTCTTAATTCAGTGGGAAAAAACCCCTTTTCAACAATAAGAGCATAACAGCAGCCTATAAGGATAGACCCAGTTAGATTGACTAATAAGGTACCTAACGGGGAACGCTCACTAAATAAACCCATAACATATAGGTTTATTGCGTATCGAGCTAAAGAACCCAGCGCCCCTCCCAAAGCTACAGCAAACCATTGCATTTTATTCTCCCTGAACTTAAATTTCACAAATTCATAAAACTAACTTAAGAAATAAAAATTATTTGTGTTTTATCACATCAACTCCATCAGGTGGATAAAATTGAAAAGTGCTATTAATTTTTTTATTTAACTGGTGTTTCGTAAAGTATATTTCAGACCTGTAACCAAGAGAATCCCATAATTTCATTTTTACTGGAGTATTTTTTTTAAAACTGATCTGTATTTTTTTATAAAGGCTCTTAGTATTAATTGGTATAAGTATGAAATCAAAAAGTTGAGTTTTTGCACAGGTTATATTGTAGATTAGCTCAGCTCCCTCGATATCTCCTATAAGCAAAATAGCTGGATTTAAAATCAAATCTTGAACAAATCTGCTTACAGTGACCTGTTCAAGATCAGGATCATACACCCATATATTCTTATTATTAGCTATTATATGTTGCTCTAAAGGTGCTTTTGTAATCCAGATGATGTTTCCTGGTTTCTTTGCAACCAAATATCCATATGCTTCTTGAGTTATAGTATTTTTTTCAGTGTAATTAATTTGCTTGAAGTCAGCACTCATTGTATTAACGAATGAAAGCAAACGCTGTAAATTTTTTGTGCAATCTAATGGATTATTTTGCATCTCACTTACAGCATCATCAACAAAAAAGTTGGAAAAAATATGATTATTAATAGTCTGCCCATAACTAATCTCTTGGCGCAGCTGGGGCTAAAACATCTCTGTTACCATTTAACCCCATCTCACTCACAACACCAGAGGCTTCCATCTGTTCTACAAGCCTGGCAGCTCTATTATAACCAATTCTCAGTTTTCGTTGCACCGATGAAATTGAAGCCTTGCGAGTTTCAAGAACAAAAGCTACAGCTTCATCATATAGTGCATCTGATTCTTGATTATTAGAATCAGATGAATCGTTGCTATATCCAGGAACCGGAATGTTGTTAGTAACAATCTCACTTGTTATATCTTCTAAATATTCTGGTGTGCCTCTGTTTTTCCAATCAGCTACAACCTTATGCACTTCGTGATCGTCAACAAAGGCTCCATGAACTCGAATTGGAACACTAGTTCCAGGCGGTAGATAAAGTAAATCTCCATGACCCAATAAAGACTCTGCGCCACCTTGGTCCAATATAGTTCTCGAGTCAATTTTTGAAGAAACTTGAAATGCAATACGACTTGGTACATTAGCTTTGATTAAACCAGTTATAACATCTACAGAAGGTCTCTGTGTTGCAAGCACTAAGTGTATTCCTGCTGCTCTAGCTTTTTGTGCAATACGGGCTATAAGCTGTTCGACTTTTTTGCCTACTATCATCATCATATCGGCAAACTCATCAATGACTACTACAATATACGGTAATTTTTTTAATTCAG
The DNA here is from genome assembly GCA_038143955.1 of Cellvibrionales bacterium. Taxonomy (GTDB): domain Bacteria; phylum Pseudomonadota; class Gammaproteobacteria; order Pseudomonadales; family Porticoccaceae; genus Porticoccus. Next base: position 552,767 of record JAYQMT010000005.1, on the reverse strand, counting down.
ACGGGGCGTTATTCTCATCGATGAGAAATTCATCTTGATTCCATAAAGGATCAAGTAATGGCTTCCCTGATGTAATTGCATCGGTAACTTTTTTGTTATATCCAGCGAGATTTCTAACCCCTAGAGCTGACATTAGTTTATAGCGGCGCTCCATTTCACCCACGCACCACCTAAGACTACTTGCTGCGTCTTTCATATCTGTCACGACTGGCGTTAATAAATGTGGTATATCATCGTAGACCGATAGTTCCAACATTTTTGGATCAATTAATATTAGCCTTACGTCCTGTGGAGTTGATTTATATAATAAACTTAACAACATTGAATTAATTCCAACTGATTTTCCTGAACCAGTTGTTCCTGCCACAAGCAAGTGTGGCATTTTTGCTAGATCAGCACATATTGGTTGACCTGATATATCATTGCCAAGAGCCAGAGTTAACGGTGACTTAGCTTCCTCGTAAACTACCGACGATAGAACTTCGCTGAGTCTCACCATCTCTCTATGTTCATTCGGAATTTCAATTCCTACATAAGATTTTCCAGGGATTACTTCAACTACTCTTACGCTAACTACTGCTAAGGATCTTGCTAAATCTCTAGAAAGAGCACTTATTCTGCTAGCCTTAATACCCGCCGCTGGTTGTATTTCAAAGCATGTAACAACTGGTCCCGGTAAAACCTCTATCACCTCGGCGCTAATACCGAAATCTTGTAATTTTAGCTCCAATTGCTTTGACATTGCCTGTAAAGACTCTTTCGAAAAGCTTTACTGATATCAGCGCTAGCTTGATCTAATAAACCTAAAGCTGGTAACACTGTTAGATTTGAGTCTGGAAAAAAAGATATTTGTTTTTCTTTTTCAACGCGCTCACTAGTTGATGGCTTTTGAAGGGGGTGCTGTATACTCAGTGGTTGCCTAGTCACTTCCCTCTTTGCCTGATTTTCTTGGGCTTCTTTACGATGTTTTTGGGCAAGCAGAGCTTGGTTGGCTTCGTTTTTTTTTGCAGCTCGCGCCTCTAGCCGACAAGCAATATAGTCATTCAATTTAGATACTGTTTTACCTATAGTTTCAATTAAACCCAACCAAGATAAATCAGTGAATACTGTTAAACCAAACAAAAAAACAGCAACTAGAATCAATGTACTGCCAACATTGTTGAAGGCTACTAAGGCTGCGCTTTGAACTGAGGAGCCAAGAATACCTCCAACGCCAAAGGGTAAGGAGGCTATTGGTTCCGTGTAATAAATTGAAGCTAGTGAGGTGGCACTGACTAATACCATCACTAATCCTAATATACGAAGAGTGAAAACTAGGCTATCAATACTGGTCTCATTATCACGACGAGTCCTAAAAACATTCCATGCTCTTAAAGCTAGTAAAACCGGTAATAAAAAGGCTACGTAGCCAAGGAAAGAAAACAAAATATCTGATATCCAGGCACCAAATAATCCGCCTGCATTTTTTATATATACAACATTCCCAGCATGAGACCACCCAGGATCATCAGTTGAATGTGTTATTAAGGCAATAAAAAGGTACGCACAAATAACTAACCAGCCAATAAGTGATCCCTCTTTAAGAATAAAGCTAACTTTAGAGGGCCTCAATTGATCATTTTTTTCTGATAAAGATTTGCGAATTTTTTTTTTCTTTACTCAAAACACCACCATGATTAGCCTCAATATGGATTCTATTGTAAACACAGTAGACCGAAATGCTATAGTCTCTTTAACAAGATTATACTATAAGCTAAATTTATGGACTTAATAATAAATTTCTTCTGTTACTACATGTGTATTTTTATTATTATAGAATTTAGGATATAGGATATAGAGGATATAGGGTTAAAAAAATGTCAGATACACAACATCACAAATTAATTATTCTTGGCTCCGGACCTGCCGGTTACACTGCTGCAATTTATGCAGCAAGAGCAAACCTTGATCCAGTCATTATTACTGGCATACAACAGGGAGGACAGCTTACCACCACAACAGATGTTGATAATTGGCCTGGTGATCCTCATGATCTTCAGGGTCCAGATCTCATGATGAGAATGCAAGAACATGCTGAGAAATTTGATACAAAAATCATATTTGACTATATAGAAAGTGTAGATTTAAGTAAAAAGCCTTTTCTTCTAAACGGTGATAAGAAATACACCTGTGATGCTTTGATAATTAGCACTGGTGCATCAGCACAGTATCTCGGGCTGGCTTCTGAAGAAGCCTTTATGGGCAAAGGTGTTAGTGCTTGTGCAACCTGCGATGGTTTTTTTTATAGAGGAAAAAAGGTAGCTGTCATAGGTGGCGGTAATACAGCTGTAGAGGAAGCTCTATATTTATCAAATATTTGTAGTGAGGTCACTCTTGTTCATAGAAGGGATTCACTGAGATCTGAAAAAATACTAATCGATAAGCTACTAGAAAGAGCTGAAAACGGTAATGTTAAAATATTATGGAACCATACTCTTGAGGAAATATGTGGCGATGAGTCAGGAGTTACAAGTCTCTCTTTAAAAAGCACAATCGATAGCTCTACAATAGATCACGAAGTAAGTGGAGTTTTCATTGCTATTGGCCACAAACCTAATACAGATATCTTTAAAGATCAATTGGCTATGAAAAATGGGTATATTACTGTTAATGGTGGCTTAGATGGAAATGCTACTGGAGTTAGTATCGATGGAGTTTTTGCTGCGGGAGATGTAGCTGACCATGTTTATCGACAAGCAATATCGTCTGCTGGCTCTGGCTGCATGGCGGCATTAGATGCAGAAAAATATCTCGACGACTTAGCATAAATTTTAAATGGTCAATATACCACACCTCCAAGATAAGAATATTCTTTTCCCAGATCCAAATACAGCTCTTAAAGAGCCAAATGGACTTTTAGCATGTATGGGAAATTTGAACCCTGAGACACTACTGAAAGCATACCGAAAAGGAATTTTTCCTTGGTATAACGAGCAGGATCAACCAATACTCTGGTGGTCACCAAATCCGAGGTCTGTAATATACCCAAAGGAAATAAATATATCTCATTCTCTAAAAAAATCTATCAGAACTCAGCCCTGGGAAATAAGGATTGATACTGAATTCGAAACTGTAATAGAATATTGTGCAAATCTTCGCAAAAATAAAGGTCAAGGTACTTGGATAAATACTAACATGCAGCACTCTTATATTGATCTTCATAACTCCGGTCATGCACACTCTTTAGAAGTTTGGTTTGATAATGATTTAGTTGGGGGCTTATACGGTATTTCTCTTGGTGATGTTTTTTGCGGAGAGTCTATGTTCAGCTTAAAATCGAATGCCTCTAAAGTGGCGTTAGTTCAATTAGCCTTATTAATGAGAAAATACACCAAAAATGGGTTAATTGACTGCCAAATTGAAAATGACCATTTATCCTCAATGGGAAGTAGAAATATATCAAGAGAAGTTTTTTAATAGAATTAAAAAAATTGGGAAATAAACCAAATTTTTGGCCTATCGATTGGAAATATGAACTAGTCTAGAGATCTTTTAACGGAAAACTTAACGAATAAAGAATTACTATTATGTCCCGAGATGTCGCACCTGATTTCAGGCGAATAAGGGTTTTCTTAACAAACCCACATCCCTGTAGCTATTTACCTGGTAAGGAGGCAACGACTGCTTTTGTTGCTTCTGCTGATCCTAATCTAGAAGTTATTTCACACATTGAGATTAATTCGCAAACATATTCACAGTTATCTGATATGGGATTTAGACGAAGTGGTCAATATTTTTACTCTCCGAGATGCAAATCATGTGATGCATGTATATCAGCAAGGGTAAAAGTTGGCTCATTTAAATTAAGTAGGCAGCACAAGCGTTGTTTAAAACGTAATGAAGGATTAACTGTTGAAGCTGTATCAGCTATAGATGAACAGGAGCATTATCCGCTCTATAAAAACTATATAAGTACGAGGCATGCTGATGGAGACATGTATCCACCTAATCTATCACAATTCAAAGATTTTATTGGAAATCTTCGCGAGTATACTCAAATGCTTGAAATAAGAGATGATGGAGAGTTAATTTCTGCTGGTGTAGTTGATTATCTGGAAGATGGGCTGTCAGCTATATATAGCTACTACTCCACAGAATCTAAACACAAATATAGAAGCTTGGGAACGTTTTCTATTTTGTCCCAAATTAACTTAGCTGAAGAAATGGGTTTATCATATCTATACTTAGGATACTGGATAAAAAATAGTCCTAAAATGGCTTATAAATCAAATTATCGTCCTCTAGAGATACTTAAAGACAGGCAATGGGTATTGCTTGATTGACTTTATGTATAATTCAGGCAGAATGCGGCTGAATTAGTAGTATTGTAAATTTATAACTAGAGTGAATTATGCCCAAAGAAGAACAGATAGAAATGGAAGGTGAAGTAATAGACACACTTCCGAATACAACTTTCCGAGTAAAATTAGAAAATGATCATGTGGTGCTTGCGCATATATCAGGTAAGATGCGTAAAAATTATATACGCATTTTGACTGGGGATTCAGTAAGAGTTGAATTGAGCCCCTATGATTTATCAAAGGGGCGAATAACTTACAGAGCGAGATATATTAGTATTACAAAGCAGCAGTTTCACTTTCCTTTATAATTTCAGTCTTAATCTCATTATTTTCTACAAACACTCTTATAGTACCACCATTAGCAAGCCCTCCAAATAGGACTTGTTCCGACAGTGGTTTTCTAATTTTCTCAAGAATGAGTCTCTGCATTGGCCTTGCACCCATCTTTTCATCATAACCATTGATGGCTAGCCACTCTTGAGCCTCATTGTCGACTTCAAGAACCACACGTTTTTCGTCAAGCTGTTGTTGCAATTGGCATAAAAATTTATCAACTACGGTATTTATAACATCCATTCCCAATGGATTAAATTGTATGATGCCATCAAGACGATTACGAAATTCAGGTGTGAATAGATTTTTTATGGCTTCCATTCCATCAGTTTTATGGTCCTGTTTTGCAAATCCCATGGAAGAACGACTCATTTCAAAAGAACCAGCATTAGTAGTCATAATTAATATGATATTTCTAAAATCAGCCTTACGTCCATTATTATCCGTTAATGCACCGTGATCCATCACTTGCAACAACAAATTAAAGACCTCTGGATGTGCTTTTTCGATTTCGTCAAGCAGGATCACTGCATAAGGGTTTTTAGTGACGGCATCTGTTAAAAGACCCCCTTGATCAAAACCTACGTAACCAGGTGGAGCTCCAATTAAGCGAGAAACAGTATGCCTCTCCATATATTCGGACATATCAAACCTTAACATTTTGATGCCCATTATTTCTGATAGCTGTTTAGATAGCTCTGTTTTACCAACTCCAGTAGGCCCGGCAAATAAGAATGATCCTATAGGTTTACCTGAATCTCTTAACCCTGCACGTGAAAGTTTTATTGAGCTAGCTATTGCAGATATAGCTTGATTCTGGCCAAAAACAACCATCTTTAAATTTTCTTCTAAATTTTCTAACTGCATCATATCCGAAGAAGATATACTTTTGGCTGGTATTCTTGCGATCTTTGCAACAATACTTTCGATATCTGAAACCCCAATAAGTTTTTTTCGTTTTGATGAAGTTAGTAGCTGTTGATGTGCACCGGCTTCATCTATGACATCAATAGCTTTATCAGGCAGATATCTGTCAGTTATATGCTTTGATGAAAGGTTCACTGCTGATTTCAAAGCAGACTGTGAAAAACGTAGGTTATGGTGTTCTTCGAATCTAGATTTTAAGCCCTTAAGAATTTCTATAGTTTCTTCATTAGATGGTTCTGGTACATCTATTTTTTGAAAGCGTCTTGATAGTGCCCTGTCCTTCTCAAAGACTCCTCTATATTCTTGATAAGTCGTAGAACCTATACAACGAATATGGCCAGAAGTGAGAATAGGTTTCAACAAATTAGAGGCGTCCATCACGCCACCGGAAGTTGCTCCAGCTCCAATTATAGTATGTATTTCATCTATAAACAGAATAGCTTTATTTTTTGCTTTTAACTCAGCTAAAATACCTTTGAACCGTTTTTCAAAGTCTCCCCTGTACTTTGTACCGGCAAGCAGGTCTCCTACATCAAGGGAATAAACTATAGATTCAGAGAGTACATTTGCTGCTTTACCGTCAACTATCATTTTTGCTAAACCTTCAGCAATAGCAGTTTTTCCAACACCTGCCTCTCCAACAAGCAGAGGGTTATTTTTTCGACGTCGGGCTAATATTTGGGAAACCCTTTGAATTTCGTGACTACGACCTATCAAAGGATCTATATTCCCCTGTTCTGCTTCAATATTTAAGTTAGTAGTAAATTGATCAAGCAAGCTTAGTTTCTTAGTCCTCTTAGATTTAGATGTTTCATCTTGGTCATTACCTTCATCTAAAATTTCTTCAGACTCATCTGCGTATCCGGTTGTACCATGAGATATAATATTAACCACATCAATTCTATTTATGCTTTGAGCACGAAGAAAATAAACTGATTGACTCTCTTGTTCACTAAATATTGCAACAAGAACATTGCAACCTTGAACTTCTTTATTGCCTGAAGACTGTACGTGAAAAACTGCCCTCTGCAAAACCCTTTGGAAGCCAAGTGTTGGCTTTACAGACTGATCTTCACTTTCAGGCTCAATAAGGGGAGTAGAATCAATAAAATCCTCTAGATCTTTTTTTAGCATTTCAGTGTCTGCACCACAAGATTTTAAAATACTGACAGCTGACTCATTTTCAAGAAGTGCCAAAAATAAATGCTCCACAGTCATAAACTCGTGTCGTTTTTCAGCAGCAACCTTGTAAGCATCATTAAGAGTTAGCTCTAGTTCTTTACTCAACATATATATCCAGTCCTTGTTTGATTAATCACATACAGGCTCAATTTCACATCTTAGCGGATGTTCGTTTTCTCTAGCAAGCTCTCTTACCTGTTGTGCCTTAGTTTCAGCTATATCACGAACATATACGGCGCATACAGCCTTACCCTCGGTGTGTACTTTTAACATTATTCTTGTCGCAGCCTCATAATTCAAAGAAAAGATCTGTTTTAGGAGGATAACTACAAATTCCATAGGCGTGTAATCATCATTAAATATAATTACTTTATATAGTGGTGGTTTCTTTAATTTTGGTTTTTTTTCTTCTAATAATGCAGTATCGCCAACAGTGTAATCTTCGTCATCTTCAGAATTTTTATCGCTAAACCTGATCATCAAAAATACCCACATACAAATATTAATACTTTTAAAAGAAACTTTTTCTTTAACCTTAAATTATGTTCTTAGTGATTTTATTACACAAATTTATTCATTAGAACCAGAGACAAGCAATACATCGATTATTATCTTCTTGTTAAAATAATATTGGGCCAAGTAATCAAAATGCAATGTAAATATTAGAGATATTTTTAGATATTTCAAATTTTTTAAAATTATAGTGATAATAAGCCTTCAAAGCTGTACAACTTTTTTATGGAGTATCGTAAATAAAATGGTTAATCTTATAGTTTTTAATAAACCCTATGGTGTTTTAAGTCAGTTTTTAGATCACGACGGACATGTCGGATTAAAAAGATATCTTAATATACCTAATATTTATCCAATGGGTAGACTGGATCATGATTCTGAAGGACTTTTATTATTGTCTAGTGACAGTGCACTTAAGACGCAAATAACAAATCCAAAATATAAAATAGGAAAAACTTATCTTGTCCAGGTTGAGGGCCAAATAACTTCGTCAGCAATTAGTGCCTTGTCCACTGGTGTTTTATTAAAAGATGGTATTACACGTCCAGCGAAAGCAAAAGAGATAAATGAACCTAAACTTTGGGAAAGAAACCCGTCAATTAGAACTAGAAAAAAACTACCAACAAGCTGGATAGAGCTTCGTATATATGAAGGTAAAAACAGACAAATAAGAAGAATGACTGCTAGTGTTGGCTTCCCTACCCTACGCTTAATAAGAATTAGTATTGGGCCTTGGAGGCTCAAAAATGTTATGCCTGGACAGTATCGATATGAGGAAGTCAATTTACCTCAAAAAAATAGTAGAACATGAGTAATCAAAAATATTAAACTACTTCAAATATTATTATCTACAAATTACCTTAAGAAATCTGCATCTATATGGATCACCAAAATAAAAAAAATAGTGATAATGAAGAAACCTCTGAACTAAAAGTTATTATTGGTATGTCAGGAGGCGTTGATTCATCCGTAGCAGCACTTTTACTCAAGCAACAAGGTTACGCTGTTGAAGGTCTCTTTATGAAAAACTGGGACGAAGATGATGGATCAGAATATTGTTCCGCTGAACAAGATATGCTAGATGCTAAATCTGTTGCTGATGCATTAAAGATTCCTTTACATACGGCAAACTTTGCACATGAATACTGGGATAACGTATTTGAAAATTTTTTGAATGAATATAAAAATGGAAGAACTCCGAATCCTGATATTTTGTGCAACAGAGAAATTAAATTCAAAATCTTTTTGGATTATGCACAAATACTAGGTGCAGACTATATCGCTACAGGTCATTATGCCCAGAAAACAGAAAAAGAGGGTAAAACATACTTGCTTAAGGCAGTTGATAATACAAAAGATCAAAGTTATTTCTTACATGCTGTGGATGAGAAAGCGTTTTCAAAAACATTATTTCCAGTTGGCAAGATGCTCAAAACTGAAGTAAGAAAAATTGCAGAAGAACACGGCTTAATAACAGCGTCGAAGAGAGATTCAACTGGTATCTGCTTCATCGGGGAAAGAAAGTTTAAAAATTTTCTTAAAAAATATCTACCCGCTCAGCCAGGACAGATTGAATCCTCCAGTGGCGATGTTATTGGGAGCCACAATGGATTAATGTACCACACACTTGGACAAAGGCAAGGATTGGGAATTGGAGGCCTTAAAGGGTCAGATAATAGCCCATGGTATGTCATAAAAAAGGATTTGTTACGTAATGTACTGATCGTTGCTCAAGGGACAAACAATCCTTTACTTTTCTCAAACAGACTTAGAGTTTCTGATATTCATTGGATAAATGGGATCTCTGAGGAAATTGCAGGTAAGCTGGCCAAAGGGTTATCTTGCAACGCTAAAAATCGTTACAGACAAACCGATCAAAAGTGCAGCGTCATAAAAAAAAGACAAGGGTATCAAATAAAATTTAGTGACCCTCAACGGGCAGTGACACCCGGACAATTTATTGTGCTTTATCAAGAAAATTTATGCCTTGGTGGAGGGGTAATTGAAGAAACTTGGAATGTTTAAATAAAAAAATTATATAATTAATAGGATATAGAATGATTTTAAAAAAACCAGAAAAAAATCAGATTATTGCTTTATCTGGAATCTTTCAATCTTGTTATCTCGTAAGCAACTTGTCAAAACACGGACTAATCACTGAGCAGAATCTAAAAAATAATATACAGGTTCTATTTAATCAAAATACAGAGAATATACTAGATATATACGGATCAATAGAGAGTCTTCATGATGGAATTGATTCAATCAAAAACCTTATAGAATCAGAACATAGAGAGAAATTTTCAGAAACTCTCCGCTATGCAATAGGAGTAATGCACTTGGCAAAAAAACTACAAAAAGATAAACGAATGTTGATGATGATTAAAAAGAGGCTTGAAGTAACTGCCAAACAAATTGAACATTTTTCTATCGCTCATCCGAATGTAATAGCAAGTATCTCAAAAATCTATCAAGATAGTTTTGGGAAATTTTTTTTTCGTATAAATGTTAATGGTAATTTTGAATATCTTAAACAAGATCAAATTATCTATAAGATAAGGTGTCTATTGTTTTCTGGGGTACGCTCTGCGATGCTCTTCCATCAGATGGGTGGGAGAAGATATAAGCTTATACTTAATAAAAAACATATATTAGAACATATAAAAATGTTTAGCGCAGATATACAGAAAAATTAAAACTAGAACATGATTTTTATATAACTATCAACATAGATCTGAAATTTTATGAAAATTATTGTAAAATATCTGTTATCAAATAACTATTTATTTTATTGATATTTCAGGATATTGATTGGAAACAAAAATGAAATTATCAGATTTAACAGCAATATCACCAGTGGATGGGCGTTATGCTAGTAAAACTGAAGATTTACGATCAGTTTTTAGTGAGTATGCGCTAATAAAACAGAGAGTTTTAGTAGAGATATCTTGGCTTATTTTTCTAGCAAAAAATGACGATGTTAAAGAAATACCCACCTTAAGTACTGAAGCTAGCGCTACTCTTAATTCATTTTATTCAAATTTTAGTATCCAAGATGCAATACGTATCAAAGAAATTGAAAAAACAACAAATCATGATGTTAAAGCCGTCGAGTATTTCATAAAAGAAAAAATTTCAGAGAATAATGAGCTGTTAAAAATTTCTGAATTTGTTCATTTTGCTTGCACTTCGGAAGATATAAATAATCTTTCTTATGCCTTAATGCTTAAAAATGGTAGAAACGACTTTTTGATACCGTATGGTGAAAAAATAATATTAAAAACTTCTGATCTGGCGAGAGAATATGCAGATATACCGATGCTTTCGCATACACACGGGCAACCAGCTTCACCAACAACAGTAGGAAAAGAGCTGGCGAACACTGTCTTTCGGTTAAAACGTCAAATCTTACAGATTAAAAATATTTCTTTGCTAGGTAAAATTAATGGTGCTGTTGGCAATTATAACGCTCATTTGATAGCTTATCCTGATATAAACTGGGAAGCTAATGCTGAACAGTTCGTTAACGAGCTTGGTCTCGACTGGAATCCTTTCACAACACAAATTGAACCGCATGATTTTATTGCTGAGTTATTTAATGCGATTTGCCGTTTTAATAATATTCTTATTGATTTTAATAGAGACATATGGGGATATATATCCCTAGGTTACTTTAAGCAAAAAACTATAGCTGGAGAAATTGGTTCATCAACTATGCCGCATAAAGTCAATCCAATAGATTTCGAGAATTCTGAAGGTAACCTAGGTTTAGCAAATGCACTATTCTCGCACCTAGCGCACAAATTACCTATATCTCGCTGGCAACGTGATTTGACTGACTCAACGGTCCTTCGAAATATGGGTGTAGGTTTTGGTTATAGTCAAATAGCCTATAAATCAACAATTAAAGGTATCGATAAATTAGAAATCAACCAACAGCGCATATCCGATGAATTAAACCATAATTGGGAAATTCTAGCTGAACCAATACAAACAGTGATGCGTCGCTATGGCATTTCTGAACCATATGAAAAACTTAAAGCTCTGACTAGAGGAAAAAATATAGATAATATTCTATTATTGGATTTCATTGAAAGTCTTGAGATTCCAAAAGAAGCAAAGGAAAAACTTCGCGCTCTTTCACCTTCGAATTACATTGGTAGTGCAGCAAATCAAGCAAAAAAGATATAAATAACTTTATATCCTTGTAAACTATTTTCCATAAATTAATCTTGAGGAATTCTCAATGGAAGATTTTCCATTAATACTTGGAGGTATTTCTGCAAAACAATTTTTGACCGAATATTGGCAAAAAAACCTCTCTTTATAAAAGGTGCTATCCCAAATTTTTTGTCGCCCATAACTGGGGATGAGCTAGCAGGCCTCTCTCTTGAACAAGATGTTGAATCGAGACTAATATTTGGTGAAAAAGGATATGCGTCTTGGGTTCTCAAGCGAGGGCCATTCCATGAAGAAACCTTCAAGAAACTTCCAAAAAATATTGGACGCTTTTAGTTCAAGCTGTCGACCTCTGGAGTCCCGAAGTAAAGGAGTTAATAGAACATTTTTATTTTCTACCAAAATGGAGGTTAGAAGACATCATGATTAGCTTTTCACCTGAAGGTGGAAGTGTTGGACCTCACTTCGATAATTATGATGTTTTTTTACTTCAAGGCATAGGACAAAGAGAATGGCAAATTGGACAACCATGCAATGCTGAAACTGAGACATTTAGTGACTGCTCTTTAAGTATAATAAAGAATTTCAGAAAGGATCAAGAGTACCTACTTAATACTGGAGATATGCTATATTTGCCACCAAAACTTGCTCACTGGGGAATAGCAAAAAAAGATTGTATCACATACTCTGTTGGGTTTAGATCGCCATCGATCCAAGAAATTCTTAGTGATTTGACAGAAACTCTAATTGAAAGAAAGCATGAAATCTTTTATAGAGACCCCCACTTACTCTTGATATGGCAACAAGTACAATTAATCCTAAATTTATCTATCAAATTAAATTAATGCTTGAGGAACTTACAAGTGATGATGAGTTATTAGGTGATTGGTTTGCAAGGTATATGACAACATCAAAATTTCCAGAGCTATCTCAAGAGTTGCAGGAAAAACGTTTAGCAAGGCTAGGTAAAGAAGTCTATATTAACGGCGAAAAACAAAAAAAATAGTTATCATTATGACAAATTTTTAAACTTCACTTTTTGCCTGTAAGCATGAAGAAGAGGTTCAGTATAACCACTAGGTTGATCTGCTCCATTAATTACTAAGTCACATGCTGCTTGAAAAGCGTTGCTTTTACTAAAGTCAGTGGACATTTTCTTATATAACGGATCATAAGAATTTTGTTTATCAACTATTTTAGCCATACGTTTCAGTGTGCTGATAACCTGCTCCTCAAGAACAATCCCGTGCTTTAACCAATTAGTGATATGCTGGCTGGAAATTCTCAGAGTTGCTCTGTCCTCCATTAAACCAACATTATTGATATCGGGGACCTTGGAGCAACCAACACCTTGTTCTACCCAACGGACAACGTACCCTAGAATTCCTTGTGCATTGTTATCTAATTCCTTTTGAATTTGATCCGGAGACAAATACTCATCGAGCAAGGGAATCTTCAGGATATCATCAACATTTGCAGGTGGACGGGTTGATAAAATCTTCTGCCTATCAAAAACATCAATTTGATGATAATGAGTTGCGTGGAGAACTGCTGCTGTGGGTGATGGTACCCACGCTGTATTTGCACCTGACATAGGATGGTTTATTTTTTGCTCCATCATATCGGCCATGTTTTCTGGGATTGCCCACATACCTTTACCAATTTGTGCTTTTCCAACCAAACCGCAAGAAATACCAATATCTACATTTTGATCCTCATAAGCTGCAATCCAAGGCATAGACTTAAGTCTACCTTTAGGAGAAAAAGGGCCTGCCTCCATACTTGTATGTATTTCGTCACCTGTTCTATCTAAGAAACCGGTATTTATAAACACAATACGGTCTTTCACCTCACGTATGCACTCTTTTAAATTGACTGATGTTCGTCGCTCTTCATCCATTATGCCTACTTTTATTGTATTAGGAGCTAAGGATAAAGCCGTCTCGACAGCATCAAAAAGATTATTAGTAAAAGCTACTTCTTTCGGGCCGTGCATTTTTGGTTTTACAATATATATACTGCCCGTTTTACTGTTAGAAAATTGACTATTTCTATTAATATCATGAATTGCAATTAAACTTGTAAAGACCGCATCCATTATACCTTCAGGAACTTCTTCACCTTTTGAATCTAATATAGCTGGATTAGTCATTAAATGACCAACATTACGAACAAAAAGTAGGCTTCTCCCTGGAAGAACCAGAGCTTTTCCATTAACATCTTTATAAACTCGATCCGGATTCATTTTTCGAGTAATAGATTCACCATTTTTTATTAATGTCTCCTCTAGGTCTCCTTTCATTAAACCTAACCAGTTGTGGTAGATCAGAGCTTTGTCTTCAGCATCAACTGCCGCTACCGAATCTTCACAATCCATAATCGTAGTTAAAGCTGCTTCCATATATATATCTTTAACACCAGCAGAATCAAATGCACCTATATTAGTATCTCTATCTACATGAATTTCGAAGTGTAAATTATTGTTTTTTATCAAAATTATTTTCGGATTTTCCAGTTCTCCGATATATCCAGTGAATTTCTTAGTATGTAACAATTCAGTAATCGAGTTATCCTCTAGTTGCACTTTAAGTGTTTTATTTTGAATGAAGTATCTAATTACTGACGCGTGAGAACCATTTGCAAGTGGTGCTGAGTTGTCCAAAAAACTTTTACCATAAGAAATCACTTTTTCACCACGAGCATGATTATATTTTTAGTTTTTTTAATCTCTCCATCATCTGGTATCACGTCAGTTCCATACAGTGAGTCATATAAGCTACCCCATCTAGCATTAGCTGCGTTCAGAGCAAATCTAGCATTCATGACAGGAACAACAAGCTGTGGTCCAGCCTGAGAGGTGATCTCGTGATCTACGTTGTTTGTATTTATGCTGAAATCGTTTCCGACAGGAACAAGGTAATTAATTTTCTGCAAGAATTTTTTGTAATCGGAAAAGCAAAAGCCATTTTTTATATTCTTCTGGTGCCAGTTATCAATTTCTACCTGCATATTTTTTCGCTCAACCAGCAAAGCTTTATTGATGGGAGAAAATTTTTCAATAATTTTAGCTAAAGAATGCCAAAAATCACTTTCAGACAAATTTGTTCCTGGAATAATATCTTTGGAAACCAAGTTATAAATTGAACTTGCAACCTGCAAGCCGCAAATTTCGACGCGCTTTGTCATTTTTTTCACTCAATAATTAATTCGAAACAATTGTATGGAATAACTAGACTAATAATCAATTCAGGTATCTATATTTTCGTTATTTATTGAACGAATGAACAATAAGAGATTAGCATTATAAACAGAGATTTTAATCTAGTCCCTTTGCAACATCAGCAATTAAACGACGAAGCCATTGATGTGCCGGATTATGCTGAACTAATGGACTCCATGCCATTTTTAACTCGATTTCTGGAATAGAAAAAGGTGGATCCATGATAATTATAGATGGGTTATCTTGCAATAACTTGGCTGCTTTTGTAGGTATGGTGACAATAAGATCCGGTAACTCTGCTAAACGCATTGCGGCTTGATAATGTCTGGTGAATACACGAATACGTCTTTTTTCACCTATTTGGGTAAGGGCCTCATCTACCCAACCTAAGGCTATAGAGGAGCCGGGTTCCATGCCTACACCAGCACCCATTCCAGTTTTATTTACCCACACATCTTCTGAATCCAAGTAATTCTTTAGATTAAAGTTTTTAGCTATCGGATTAGATTGGCTAAAAAGACATGAAAATGTATCACGCCAAATCGTCATCTGATGGAAAGATTGAGGTAAAACATCAAATCTATTTATGACTAAATCAACCGTGCCCTGCTCAACATTCTGTTAACTTTTATCACTTGGTGTTAGGACATCTAATGTTATATGGGGTGCTTCTGAACTCAACCTTTGCAACAGGTGTGGGAGCAAAGTTGACTCTGTATAGTCACTTACAGAGATTCTAAATACTCTATTTGCTTTCTTTTCATTAAATTTTTGTTTAGGTTCAACAGCTTGTTCAACAGATGCAAGTACATCGCGGATCATTGGTTGTAGTAGTTCTGCTCTTTCGGTTGGCTTCATCCCATCACTTGTTCTAACTAATAGAGGATCACCAAAAAGATCGCGCAACCTTCTAAGACCGTTACTCATGGCTGGTTGACTTATACCTAAACTTTCAGCGGCTCTTGTAACATTTCTTTCCTTAAGCAGTATATCCAGAAAAACTAGCAGATTTAAATCTATATTTCGCATGCTCATTAACATACACACCATAAATACTGAAAATAATGTGTATAGGGTATATAAATAATAGTCTAATTGCTATAATTTAATAAAAATTTTCATAAATTTAAACAAATGTAGCTAAGGAATTATGATGTCAAACTATAACAAAGATATAGATGCTGTAGTGTCGTTGCAAAAGAAAAATGGTAGTAGTTGGAATGATATTATTCCTGAATCAGTAGCAAGAATGCGTGCTCAAAATCAATTTAAAACAGGTTTAGATATAGCTAAATATACAGCAGACCTGATGCGTAAAGATATGGCTGCATATGATGTGAATCCTGCAAAATATACTCAATCACTAGGTTGCTGGCATGGTTTCATAGGCCAACAAAAAATGATATCTATTAAGAAACATTTCGAAGGGAATACAGATCGACGTTATTTATACCTTTCAGGTTGGATGGTAGCAGCTCTACGTTCAGAATTTGGCCCTCTTCCAGATCAATCTATGCATGAAAAAACTACTGTTGCTTCATTGATAGCAGAACTCTACACCTTTCTCAGACAAGCTGATGCTCGTGAACTTGGAGGACTTTTTCGCGAAATAGATGCTGCCAGAGAGGCAGGTGATAAAGATTTAGAAAAAAATTTACTATCAATTGTTGATTCTCATAAAACGCACGTAGTTCCAATTATTGCTGACATTGATGCTGGTTTTGGTAACGCAGAGGCAACTTATTTAATGGCTAAGCAAATGATAGAAGCTGGGGCATGTTGTATACAAATCGAGAATCAAGTTTCAGATGAAAAACAATGCGGTCATCAAGATGGTAAAGTCACCGTACCTCATGAAGATTTTCTGGCAAAAATTCGTGCCGTTCGCTATGCTTTTCTTGAGCTCGGTGTAGATAATGGAGTAATTGTAGCTCGAACTGACTCTCTTGGAGCAGGTCTCACCAAACAAATTGCTGTCACAAAAGAACCTGGCGATCTAGGTGATCAATATAATTCTTTTCTAGATTGCGACGAGGTCTCATTAGACTCACTTAATAATGGAGATGTTGTAATTAACCGAAACGGTAAGATTATGAAACCAAAGCGTCTCCCATCTAATCTCTTTCAGTTTAAACAGGGAACTGGAGAAGAGCGCTGTGTCCTCGACTGCATTACTTCACTTCAAAATGGAGCAGATCTTATTTGGATAGAAACAGAAAAACCTCATATTGCTCAAATCGGGGCAATGGTTGATGCTATAAAGAAACAAGTGCCTGATGCTAAATTAGTTTACAACAATAGTCCTTCATTCAATTGGACATTAAACTTTCGCCAACAAAGATACGATGCATGGCTATTAAGCGGTAAAGACGTTTCTGCATATAATCGTGATGATCTTATGAATGTAAACTATGATGATACTGAGTTAGCAATTGAAGCGGATGAAAAGATTCGAACATTCCAGGCTGATGCTTCAAAAGAAGCAGGCATTTTTCATCATCTCATTACATTGCCGACTTATCATACTGCTGCATTATCTACAGACAATCTTGCCAAGGAATACTTTGGTGATCAAGGTATGCTGGGATACGTTGCAAACGTTCAAAGAAAAGAGATACGTCAGAATATTGCATGTGTGAAACACCAAAATATGGCAGGTTCTGATATGGGTGATGACCATAAAGAATACTTTGCAGGTGAAGCTGCTTTAAAGGCTTCTGGTAAAGATAACACTATGAATCAATTTTAATAAATAAAAAAAGGCTGCATTCGCGGCCTTTTTTTTATGCAATAATTTCTTTTTCTTGTGGTATAAGATTATCAGGTGAAACTATTACTCCATTGATATCTGCATAAATATAATCACCACGAACTATAGACACACCTCCAAACCTTAACGGAATATTCAGTTCTCCTACTCCACGTTTTTCTGTCTTTAAAGGTACACTTCCTATTGCTTGGATTCCAATATCAATATTAGCAAGTACCTCAACATCACGAACGCAACCATAAATTATTATTCCTTCCCACTTATTATCAAATGCATTGGTTGCTATGAGATCACCCAATAAAGCACGCCTTAAGGATCCGCCACCATCTACCACTAAAACCTTTCCTGCTCCTGGTTTGCCTAAATTATCTTTTACCAGTGAGTTATCTTCAAAACATTTTATAGTCACTATTTCTCCAAAAAAAGAATCCCTAGCTCCATAGCTAGTAAACATAGAATCTAATACATTTATTGAATCTGGATTATCATCACACAGATCAGGGGTTGAATATTTCATATGAACTCCTTTTATCAAATAACTGAAAAACTGTTATGTATACTGTGTTTCTACTTTTTAGCGAAGAATCAATCCAACCGAAACCACGAACGCCATTGAAATTAAAAAGAAGTAACGTAAAATATTATACTATGGAAAAAGCTGAAGTTGTTGATCTCATCTATAAGGCAAACGCTGAAGAATTTTTTGACTCTTTACGACATCTACCAGACGCATTATGGTTCGATTCAGGCCACCCAGTTTGTTCGAGCGGTCAATTCGACATAATTACAGCAAATCCTTCAGTCACGCTCGAAACAAACGGGAAAATTACAACGAAGAAAACTCTTTTGTATACTAAAGATTATACAGATGAGCCGTTTGATCTCTGCGAGAGATTACTTTCCACCATACAGGCTAAGGATAAGCAATATATAAACTATCCATTCACTGGTGGATTAGCTGGTTATTTTGGATATGATCTTGGCAGAAGTCCTGCTTGTGAACTGCCAAAACTCGATACTCTTCCCGATATGCGTATCGGACTATATGAATGGGCTTTAACAATAGATCATCTTTCTAAAAAAGCATGGCTTTTTTAATGCTAAA
The DNA here is from genome assembly GCA_038143955.1 of Cellvibrionales bacterium. Lineage (GTDB taxonomy): Bacteria > Pseudomonadota > Gammaproteobacteria > Pseudomonadales > Porticoccaceae > Porticoccus. The sequence goes on along the minus strand of JAYQMT010000005.1, from coordinate 534,198 downwards.
TGCTCAAAAGGGTTAAAAAATAAAATTATAAATTGCATTAATAAAACATCAAAAGATACTGATTTAAATATAAAATTATCATATAAGCTTTCTTGCTCTACCAAAAAATCACATTACCTTGAAACTGTAAAAAAAGCAAAAAATTATATTTTGGCAGGTGATTGTTATCAAATAAACTACGCTCAACATTTTTCTGCCTCTACCAAAAAAGATAGCTGGAAAATATATAAAGACCTACGTTTACGAATGGCTGCACCATATGGATGTTATTATCAGCTGGGTGAAACAAAGCAAGCTATTTTATCCTTCTCACCAGAACGTTTTTTGAAACTTAAAGGCGATGAGGTTATAACGCAGCCCATTAAAGGAACAGTTAGTCGAGGTGAAAATAGGATAGAAGATGCTGTTAAAGCTAAGGCCCTAATCGATAGTAAAAAAAATAAAGCTGAAAATCTAATGATTGTGGATTTACTTAGGAACGATTTAAGTAAAAATTGTAAACTTGGTTCCGTAAAAACACCTGAATTATTCAAACTTGAAAGCTTTAAGAATGTCCATCATTTAGTAAGCACGGTAACAGGGATTATTAAAGATACGGCAACACCCTTAACCCTACTTAGGGATTGTTTTCCTGGTGGTTCTATAACTGGTGCTCCAAAAAAAAGAGTTATGGAAATAATTGATGAATTAGAATTATGCAAAAGATCAGTTTATTGCGGAAGTATGGGTTATATAAGCGCGAATGGACAAATGGATACAAATATTGCGATACGTACACTTTTGTCTGATGGCAAAAAAATACACTGTTGGGGTGGTGGAGGTATTGTAGCTGATTCAGATGCGGAAGATGAATACCAAGAAATTCTTGATAAAGTAGGACTTTTGATTAAATGTTAGTTTTGTGAAAAAAATAAATTAAATTTTGCTTGTTTTCTTAAAGATTTAGAGTTTTATTTTTCGGGCACTTGCCTTAATAAACTCCATTTTTAGAGAACTAAAATCATTAACTGCCGGGAACTGAGGGAATTCTTTCGTTACATTTTGTGGTGCATGAAAGAGAATCCCGGCATCTGCCTCAATAAGCATTGTTATATCATTATATGAGTCTCCTGCGGCAATGGTTCGATAGTACATGCTCTTAAAACCGACAATAGCTTGGCGTTTAGGATTTGCTTGCCTTAACTTATAGCCTATGAGCTTATTATCCTCACCTACATGCAATTGATGGCAAAGCAAGGCTGGGTATCCAAGCTGTCTCATGAGTGGTTGAGCAAAATCATAGAAGGTATCTGAAAGTATAACGACCTGAAAGCGCTCGCGTAACCAATCAAGAAAATCTTTTGCTCCATCTAGTGGAGATAAAGTGTTTATCACCTCTTGTATTTCTATTAAACCAAGATTATTTTTATTGAGAATATCTAGCCTATACCTCATCAGAATATTATAGTCAGGCTCATCACGAGTTGTTCTTTTAAGCTCATCGATACCAGTTTCTTCTGCGAATGCTACCCATATTTCTGGAATCAAGACACCCTCTAAATCTAGACACGCAATTTCCACAAGCTATACCTCTGATAAAAAATAAAGAAATCAAAAAATTACTGAGTATGCAAACCGCACTCTCTATTACCGTGAACCTTTGTAGGATCATAGTAATCATGTTCATTTGGTAAACCATGGTCCTCTAGATAAACATCTAGATCCTCATCTGTCCAATGAAAAAAAGGGCTTACCTTAATAATACCATCTCCGCTTTGGCTAACAATATCTAATGTATCCCTAAACTGTGTTTGCCCTTTTCGCAAATTTGTAAACCAAAGATTTGGTTGATGCTCTTTAATGGCACGCTTGAATGGTTCTAGTTTTACCTGATCAGTAAAAATAGCATGTAGATCACTGTCAATATCTGGGATACCGCCCATAACTATATTACGATGCGCAGCAGACTGCTGTGGGACGTAAAGAAAGATATTTAACGATAAGTCTGATATCAAGGTCTCAGCATGCTTATATGTGGCATCAGTATTATATCCTGAGTCGCACCATATAACTGGAATAGAGGGAAAAGCATTTACACAAGCATGTATCAATGTGGCTTCATAGGGTCTAAAGTTAGTTGTTACTATAGGCTTATCCGCTTGACCAGAGGCCCATTTCACAATATTTTCTGGGGTTTCTTTTCTGAGTTCTTTGTTTATTTTAATTAGATCTAGTGACATAAATATCTCTTTAGTAAAAAAGTAATTGTAGGATTACAGCGATAAAATTTTAACTTATTTACGAGATAACTAACAGCAAGCGGAATTAAAAAAATTTTAAATAAAAAAAACTATTACTTTGAAGACTTCATATAAATTGTTAGAGTTGCCAGCCATTATATTGATTGGAATTATAGATGCCGATAGAATTTTTCTTTTTATGCTGCTTCAGGCGCTTTTGTTGGACTTATTATTGGAATGACAGGTGTTGGTGGCGGTTCATTAATGACTCCCTTTTGATTCTTTTGGGCATTCCATACAATGTAGCTATCGGGACAGATCTTCTTTATGCTTCGATAACTAAGTCTAGCGGTGTATTTGCCCATACTAAACAGAAAAGCATTAATTGGATTTTAGTTAAATGGCTTGCAGCTGGAAGCATACCGGCATCTATCGTAACAGTTATTTTTCTTGATTTGATTTTCACTAATGCAGACGAATATCAGTCATTATTGACAACAACCTTGGGTGTTATGCTTGTCTTAACTGCACTTGTAATTCTATTCAATCGTTATCTAAAGAATGTCGCTGGAAGAACACCTATTAACCAAAGTTTATCTTTTGGAAAAGATAAAAAGTATATAACTTTTTTTGTAGGAATAGTCTTAGGAGTTTTTGTAACGCTTTCTTCCGTTGGTGCTGGAGCTTTTTGTGCCGCATTACTATTAATACTATATCCTAAATTACCACCATTACATGTGGTAGGGACAGATATTGCACATGCTGTGCCCTTGACCCTAATAGCGGGTTTAAGCCATCTATTTCTTCTTGGGAATGTTGATTTAGTTCTGCTTGTAAGTTTATTGGTGGGATCTCTTCCTGCAATTCATTTGGGGGCAAAACTAGCTGCTAGGATACCTAGTGAAATTCTTCAGCCGTTCTTAGCTATAATTTTGCTAGGAATAGGTCTCAAGTTTATAGTTTTTTAGGCTATATTTATCACTTTTCATTTGCAATTCCGTGTGGCACATGACCAGTAGCAACATGAGATTTTGCTGAATCACAATGTTTTTGTTGATCATCAAAAAAAACGTCTGCCCCATATGACTTAAGGAACTGTCCTTTCTCTAACCCGCCAAGAAACAATGACTCATCAATCCTTATATCCCAAGCTCTTAGAGTTCTTATTACACGCTCGTGAGCAGGGGCAGATCGAGCAGTAACTAAAGCTGTTCTTATAGGACATGTTGTCTCTGAAAACTCTGCTTGTAATACTTGTAATGCGTATAAAAAATTTTTAAAGGGGCCTCCATCCATAGGTTTTTTTGCTGATATCTTTTCGTTTTTAGTGAAAGCATCGAGACCGCCTTGCTTGTATATTCTTTCAGAGGCATCAGAAAATAGTACTGCATCCCCATCAAAAGCGAAGCGGATCTCATTCCCTGATTTTTCTTGAACTTTTGATGACAACAGGGTTGCTGCTGCAACTCCACTACTTAAAGCATTGCGGACATCTTCAGCATTGTTGGATAAAAAGAGATGGCAGCCAAAAGCTGACACATATCGATATGGACTTTCACCACCACAAAAAGCGGCACGAGTTATATTCAGCTTATAGTGCTCTATTGAATTGAATACTCTTAATCCTGAATCAGCTGAATTTCGAGACAACAGGATGACTTCTACTCTTGGCTCTCCCCCTAAATTTTCATTAATTTTTAATAATTTATTTACCAGAGGAAAAGCTTCACCAGGATCAAGGACCTCATCTTCATGTTCAACTTGGTACTGAAAATAAGCATCTAGGCCATGATCTTGGAAAACTTTATGACTTTCATCAAGATTGAAAAGCGCTCGAGAAGATATAGCTATAACTAATTTATCACCAAATTTTACTGTCACTATTCATGTCCTTATAACTACGGAAACATACTTTATATTTACAGCAAAAAAAAATCTAGAGTGAAACTATTAGGTTTTCTTGACAGTCCCCTTTGGTAGTACTGCATGAACCGAGGCCCTTTGAAACCTCAATTCAACATTGGAGGAGGCCTGTATTGTTATATATAGATCATCCAAAGAAGTTATTTTGCCTAATAAACCACTGTTCATTACTATCTCATCACCTTTTTTTAATGATGCTGTTAACTCTTTATGCTCTTTAGCTCTTTTCCTTTGCGGTCGAATGATAAGGAAGTACATAAATATAAATAAACCAGCAAACATTAGAAGCGTGTAGATAGGATTTGGCTCTTGAGCAACTGGTGCGGGAGCAGCAAGTGCAACTTGGAAAAGATCTAATGACATTGATTTACCTCGATAATTATAAATTAGTATTTAGCTTTATTTCAAATACGAAATTCTACTTACCTTATATTTGATTAATAGCTACAGGAGATTCTCTTTTACCCATGATAATACATCCTGGTGATGTTTTTTGGTATTAACTTTATCTATAACATGGACAACAAATCCTTTCTTATCAATAATAAAAGTTGACCTTAATACCCCAATATATTCCTTACCCATAAATTTCTTCATACCCCAACAACCATACGATTCTGTAACAGAATGATCTTCATCTGATAGTAAATCAAAATTTAATTTCTGTTTCTCCTCAAAACGTGCCAGTCTTGAATAGTTATCTGGGCTGATACCCATAACAATTGTGTCCAGTTCACTAAAATCGTCAGAACTGTCTCTTATACCACAGGCTTGGACAGTGCAACCTGGTGTCATCGCTTTAGGATAAAAATACAAAACAACATTTTTTTTACCAAAAAACCCAGAGAGACTGATACTTTTACTGTGCTGATTTAATAAATTAAAATCTGGTGCAACTTCACCAACCTTTATTAGAGTCATGTTAAACCCTCTTTAAATATTATACCTGGTAAAAAAAAATTTTTTCTATATAGCAGCAACACTATGGAAACTATCAAGATAAAATAGTTATGGTAATAAGTGCTTAACGGCGTCTCTTTCCTCAATTAATTCTTGTTCGGTAATAGACATTTTTTCACGGGAGAATTGATTAATTTCAAGATCTTGTACTATTTTCCAATCACCATTCTTGCAAATACAAGGGAAAGAATAAATCAATCCTTCAGAAATACCATAACTTCCGTCACTGAAAACACCCATGCTTACCCAATCGTCAGCTGTTGTACCAAGGGCCCAATCATGCATATGATCAATTGCGGCATTTGCAGCGGATGCTGCTGAAGAAGCACCCCTAGCTTTGATTATAGCTGCACCTCTTTGTTGAACAGTTGGTATGAAGGCTTCTTCGTACCATTCCTGTTTTATTAAAGTCATAGCTGCTTCTCCAGAAATAGTAGTTTGATGTATATCCGGATATTGGGTAGCTGAATGGTTACCCCAAACTAACATATGGGAAATATCATTGATGGTTTTACCTGTTTTTTGAGCAATCTGTGTCTTAGCTCGATTATGATCAAGACGCATCATTGCTGTAAATTGACGCGGGTTGATATCAGGGGCATTTCTTTGAGCAATAAGCGCGTTAGTGTTTGCAGGATTTCCTACCACCAATACTTTAATATTTTTAGAAGCATTATCATTAATAGCTTTCCCTTGAACAGAAAAAAATTGCTGCATTTGCCTCAAGAAGGTCTTTTCTCTCCATTCCTGGACCGCGTGGACGAGCACCAACTAAAAGTGCATAATCAGCATCCTTAAAGGCAATATTAGGATTATCTGTACACACCATTCCTGCAAGTTGCGGAAAAGCGCAGTCATCTAACTCCATAGCAACTCCACTAAGAGCCTCTAGCGCAGGTGTTATTTCAAGCATTTGAAGTATTACAGGTTGGTCTGCGCCTAGCATTTGACCAGAAGCAATTCGAAAAAGTAAAGAATAACTAATTTGACCGGCAGCTCCAGTCACAGCGACACGAACAGGTTCCTTCACAATATTTCTCCATAGTATTTAGGTTAAAGTTTCCGGCATTATAAGCCAGTAGTATAAAATTTCACTTATTTCAAAGTAATAATTTACGCAGAGTGAAATTTTCTGCTAAAGCCAAATGAGTCTGTCGAACTCAAAGCTCTATTCATCATTATAAATTATTTATTTATTTATATTTTTGAATTCTCTTATATCTAAGTTCATAGCACTGAGAACCTGATCAACTGGGACAGATACATATTCAAAGTTATAATAATCTTCAGTTGTAAGGTGTTCGTTCCAAACAATAATATCTAAATCGATTGTTCTAGGACCTGCTTTAATTGGCCCCCTTTCTCGACCCATACGATTTTCTATAGCCTTTAGTGAAAAATTAAAATCGTCATATGACAAAGTAGTCATGACTAAGAAAGCTGTGTTCAAAAAATTTGCTTGATTTAAATAACCTACTGGGGCTGTTTCAATTGAATCGGCAGCGTAAATAAAAATTGTCTCTGAAGATAGAATTTCTCTTGATTTTTTAATATTTGATAAAGGATCAATATTTGAACCTACTGATATAATTACACGATTTTTTTTTGTCTTATTCACGTATCTTGATCGCTCTGTCCATTAAATTGTTCGGCATTTAAACCTTGGTGATTAATTCCCTCTCCACCATCAACCGTTAGTATTTGCCCCGTAATGAAATTACTATTTATTATATACTGCATAGCTTTAAGTAGGTCCTCTACCTTGCCCTGCTTTTTAAGGGGAATACCTTCAACTCTCCACGCCAAATAATCAGATGTCCTTTGATCTCCGGGTAAAATTACCCCGGGAGCTATAGCATTCACTCGTATTTTTGGAGCGAACTCAATAGCCGCAATTTTAGTGAAGTCAGCAAGTGATTTTTTCGAAAGCAAGTATGCGGCATAGCTATACTGCTGAAAAGCAACCTTATTGTCTAGGATATTTATCACCTGTCCTTCTGTATCAGAATTTTGAAGAAACGTATTTGCGAAAGCCTTAGTCAGCATAAAGGGTGCAAAAATATTAACTGCAAATTGCTTCTCAAGTATTTTTAAACTGGTATTTGCAATACTCGCAGCATCATACACAGAAGCACTATTTACTAAAATTTTAATATTGGGATATCTACTCACTACTTCAGAGACCAAATCAGTAGGATCTGAGGAGGATAAATCAGCCTGAAAAAGAGTACATGAAACTCCTAACTTTTCGATATTTTTTTTAGCAACACTTGCTGCATCAACAGAGCCGTTATAATGAAGCGCAATATCATAATTCATTCTGGCTAAGAGATTTGAGAAAGCTAAACCTAATCTTGTGGCGCAAACAGAAAAGAGCGCCGCTGAACGTTTTTGATTATTCATATATGAAATCCACTCTGAAGGATAAATAAAGATTAATTATTGTGATAAATTTTATATAGTTAAAAATCGATAATAGTTTAAATTATAAACATATTGTAAATTAATAGCATTTTCATTAAAAAATAACTAGGATGGATATTTTTAAATTTAATTATCATATTATGAGATATTTAAGTTTTTATAGGATGTTCAGATTAATAAATTTGTTACACTTATAAAATTATTTTATATATTAAATATGGTACACGATGCTTATTACTCTAAGACTATTTCTTGCAATTCAATTTCTATTTTTTTGTTTTGGCGCAAATGCGAACGAAATCAATGGTATACCCAAAGACTATTTAAATTTTAACTCCAAACAAGCAGAAACATCCTCTGAGATACTCAAGAAGCTAACAACTAAACATTTCAGAAAGCAAAAGGTAAATGATCAATTCTCAAAAAATTTCTCTTTGAGTACTTGGATACTTTAGACCCGACAAAAAGCTATTTTCATCAAGAAGATATAGATGAATTCAAAAGATGGGAGGATAAACTTGATGATATGCTCTTAGCAAAAGATCTTAGTGTAGGTTTTTTAATCTTCAACCGTTTCAAAGATAGGGTGACAAAACAACTGCAAGCAAACATTGATTTACTTGAGAGCGATTTCATATTCGACCTTACAAAAGATGAAGTTATCTCACTCGATATTGAAAATTCCCAATGGCAGCCTAATGAAAAAAAATCTAGTGAGCACTGGCAAAGAAAATTAACGGAAGCTTATCTGAGATTGATACTTAATGATAAAGAACCAGAAGCGGCCAGAGAGCTATTAACAAAAAGATATAAAAATCAAAAAAAACGCTTAAAACAAAATGATAGTGAAGATGTATTCCAGATTTATATGTCTGTATTAGCAGGGATGTTTGATCCACATACAAGTTATTTATCTCCTAAATCTATGGAAAATTTTCGCATCTCTATGTCTTTATCATTAACAGGTATTGGGGCTGTTTTGGAGCTAGATGGAGAACACACATCAATTGTCAGCATAATAAAGGGTGGTCCTGCAGAAAAACAGGGTATTTTAAAAACAGGGGATAAAATAGTTAGTGTTGCTCAAAATGAGTCTGACTTTGTTGATGTAGTGGGATGGCGTCTTGATGATGTAGTCGAGCTAATTAGAGGAAAAAAGGACAGCCTCGTTAGATTAGAAATAATTCCAGCTAAGACAGATTTAGGTGGTAATACTCAAATAATCGAACTTATAAGAGATAAGATCAAGCTTGAAGAGCAAGCAGCAAAATCAAAGACCATTGATGTCTCAACTACTATCAGCTCTTATAAGTTTGGAGTCATTGAAATACCAGCTTTCTATCTTGATGTTGAAGCTCTTCATAACAACGAGCCAGATTTCAAAAGTACTACTAAAGATGTTGTTCGGCTCATAAATGACCTCCATACTAAAAAAAATGTAGATGGAATTATCCTTGACTTAAGAAATAATGGGGGCGGTTTTCTCCAGGAAGCTAAAATGCTAACTGATCTTTTTATCGGAAAAGGTCCCATCGTGCAAGTTAAAAATACCAACAACTACATATCTAAAGCACATCAATCGAGAGCTAGTATTTATTACAGAGGTCCTATATTAGTTTTAATTAATCGTTTGAGTGCTTCTGCATCAGAAATTTTTGCTGGAGCAATACAGGATTATGGGCGGGGAATAATTGTCGGTTCAAGAAGTTATGGAAAAGGTACGGTTCAGATACAACTACCGTTAGAGCAGGGCCAAATAAAGCTTACAGAATCAAAATTTTATAGAGTTTCTGGAGAAAGTACACAGCTTCTAGGTGTTACCCCTGATGTTGAATTACCATCTATATATGATGGTGATGAGATTGGTGAGAGCTCTCTCAATAATGCATTACCTTGGGATACAATTGCCCCTGCCAAACATAGTATATTCTGGAGTGAGTTACTAAAAAGTCCACCGATCAACATGTTAAGAGCTGCACATGAAAAAAGGCTCCTAGTTGATCCGGATCTAATTTATTTGAATGAAGAATTGAGCCTAATAAAAAAACAAAGCTCGATGAAAGAAATCTCCCTAAATGAAAAAAAACGAAGACTTCAGTCGAAAGAATACAATGACAACCTATTGGCTCTAGAAAATAAAAAGCGGGTCGCTAAAAACCAAAAAGGTTACTCCACTTTTGAAGAGTGGCAAACAGCAGTGGATCTAAATAAAGATACTGTTATAAACGATGGGGATCAAGTTTCACCAGAAAATGATCCAATTTTACGTGAAGCTGGTAATATATTTGCAGACTATATAAGTTACGTGTTTTCATCACTACCTGGTAATAGCTTGAAGTCAAATATGATAAGGCGCTGATATGAAGATTGTATCCTTTAATGCTAACGGACTTCGAGCCAGAATCCATCAAATTGTGGCTATTATAGAAAAGCATCAACCTGATGTAATAGGCATCCAGGAAACAAAGGTTTCTGACGAACAATTCCCGCTTCAAGATATAAAAAAACTTGGTTATGACGTATCCTTTTATGGACAGAAGGGCCATTACGGTGTTGCTCTTATCTATCGAATACCCTTATTAGAGTGCTATAAAGGTTTCCCTCATGATGATAAAGATAGCCAAAAAGATTAATAGCAGGAGACTTCAAATATAAAAGTAAAAAAATAACAATTTTTAATGGATATTTCCCACAAGGTGAAAGTCGGTCACATGATAAAAAATTTCCATGTAAAGAAAAATTTTATCTAGACTTACATGATCACCTAGAAGCTAATTATTCGCCGCAGGATCAAATACTAGTTATTGGAGATATGAACGTTGCACCACTAGATAAAGATATTGGTATTGGAGAAGAAAATAGAAAAAGGTGGCTGCGAACCGGTAAATGCTGTTTCCTTCCGGAAGAAAGAGGCTGGCTTCAGAAATTAGAAAATTTTGGGCTTATCGATACATTTGAACACGACCATAAAGAGCAATCTGATAGGTATACTTGGTTCGATTATAGAAGTCGAGGTTTTGAAATGAACCCTAGACGTGGACTAAGAATTGATCTGATTTTAGCATCAAAGTCTCTCATGAAGTTATGTGCACAAACAGGCATTGACCATCAACTAAGGAGTATGGAAAAACCGTCTGATCATTGTCCAATTTGGATTTCTTTATACGACTAGCTTCTCAACCAATTCTGGTATAACGTCAAACAAGTCTGCAACCAGACCATAATCTGCAGCCTTGAATATAGGTGCTTCTGGGTCTTTATTTATAGCAACGATAATTTTACTTTCTTTCATTCCAGCTAAGTGTTGAATTGCACCAGAAATCCCGACAGCAATATAGAGATCGGGGGCGACTATTTTTCCAGTTTGACCCACCTGCATATCATTTGGTGCAAATCCAGAATCAACTGCGGCTCTTGATGCTCCGACTGCTCCACCAAACTTATCTGCTAAATTCTCAAGGAGCTTAAAATTTTTCTCATTAAGCATTCCACGGCCGCCAGAAATAATAACCCTTGCGGATGTTAACTCTGGTCTTTCAGAAAAAACTGTATCATTTTTAATAAATTTTGATTTCCCTAAATCAAAAGATTTTTCTATAACCTCAATTGCAGTAGGTGATGATTCTTTTAATGCGGATTCAAATGCTGTAGCTCTTACAGTCATGAACTTAATTTTGTCGTTACTTTGAATAGTCGCTATTACATTTCCTGCATAAATAGGTCTCTTAAAAGTATCTTTGTTGACGATAGAGATGACATCAGAAATTGGTTGGGCGTCAGCTAATGCTGCAGCTCTTGGAATAATATTTTTTCCTGTAGTGGTAGCGGCCATAAGTATGTAAGAATATTTATTGGATATTTGCTGAATTAGTGGGGCAATATTTTCTGCCAGTTGATTTTCATATGGCTCACTATCTGCTAAAAGAACCTTGGCTATGCCTTCGATTTTTGCACCATTTGTTGCAGCTAAACTTCAGTTTAAGCCTGCAACCAATAGATCAACCGAACCACCCAATTGATATGCAGCGGCAATTGCATGGATGGTGCTACCTTTGATTTCATTATTGTCATGCTCTGCAATAACTAAAACATTCATCATATTACCTTTGCTTCATTTTTTAATTTTTCCAAAAGCTCGTCGACACTGCTAAATTTAACTCCCTCCTGACGCTCAGGAGGATAGTCAACACTCACTATAGAAAAACGTGGTGAACTATCAACATTAAGTTCTTTAGGTGTTGTTTCGTCAATTGGTTTTTTCTTTGCTTGCATGATATTAGGCAATGACGCATATCTTGGTTCGTTTAACCGAAGGTCTGATGTAATAACAGCTGGCAAAGTTAACTGCAGCGTTTGAAATCCACCATCAACCTCCCTAGTTACAGTTACATGGGTCGGGTTTACGGATAATTCCGAGGCGAATGTTCCTTGAGGTAAATTTGCTAACGCAGCAAACATTTGGCCTGTTTGGTTGTTATCGCCATCTATAGATTGCTTACCCATTAAAACTAAATTTGGTTGCTCTCGATGAAATACTTCTTTTAAACACTTTGCTACTGCTAAAGGTTGAAGTTCTGTATCACTTTCGACCTTTACAAGTATCCCTCTATCAGCACCAATAGCAAGTGCAGCACGTATTTGCTCTTGTGCCTCCTGTGGTCCAATAGACACAACTACTATCTCTTCAACAATACCTTTTTCTTTTAAACGAACAGCTTCCTCTACAGCAATTTCACAAAAAGGATTCAGAGACATTTTAAGATTATTAAGATTAACGCCTGAGTTATCAGCTTTTGGGCTGACTTTTACGTTATAGTCTACCACTCGTTTTACAGAAACTAGAACTTTCATGCAAAAAACCTTTTATATTGACTTAATATGGAAGAATTTTATTATAAATTATAACTCGATTATCCTAAAGGCTTATAATATTGTTTTAAAATTATTTGTTTTATAAGCATAAATTCTAGGTCGAGCTATCTATATTGATATTTTTTGATATAGGTTAATTAATATGATAAAATACTACTTGTTAGAAATGAAATTCTAAAATTGATTGAGGGGAGCTCATTGGAACGGGAGCATATAGAGTATGATGTAATTATAGTGGGTGCAGGACCTTCTGGGTTATCGGCCGCATGTCGATTGAAACAGCTAAAACCCAAAATTTCAATTGCTATTGTTGAAAAAGGCGCAGAAGTAGGAGCCCACATACTTTCTGGAGCTGTCTTAGAGCCCACCGCTCTTGATGAATTATTTCCTGACTGGAAGGATTCAGATGCCCCGGTCAATACAGCTGTGAGTCAAGATGAACTTTATTTTTTTACTAAAACTAAAGCAATTAAAATACCACACTTTTTAGCGCCTAAAACTATGAGAAATAATGGTAATTTTATAATCAGTTTAGGTAATTTGTGTCGTTGGTTAGCTAAGCAGGCTGAAAGTTTAGGTGTTGATATTTTTCCAGGTTTTCCTGCATCAAGTCTTCTATATTCGAATGATGGCTCAGTGAGCGGCATCATAACTGGAGATATGGGAATTGATGCAAAAAATGAGAAGAAATCTTCCTATACGCAAGGAATAGAAATCCGTGGTAAATACACACTTTTATCGGAGGGTTGCAGAGGCCATTTAGGTAAAGAAGTTATTGAAAAATTTTCTCTGGATAATGGCTGCGATCCCCAACATTATGGAATAGGAATCAAGGAGTTATGGTCTATTCCTGATAATTTACACAAACCTGGCTTAGTGATTCATAGTGCTGGCTGGCCTCTAAGCGAAAGTAAATCTAATGGAGGTGGATTTCTTTACCATGGAGATGACTGTCAGATAATGGTTGGTCTAATAACAGACTTATCCTATATCAATCCACACCTTAATCCCTATGAAGAATTTCAGCGATATAAGCATCATCCAGAGATATCTAAATATCTGTCAGAAGGCAAAAGAATATCCTATGGAGCTAAAGCTTTGGCGAAAGGTGGTATTCAATCACAACCTAAAATGGATTTTCCCGGTGGAATATTATTAGGAGACAATGCTGGTACACTGAATAATGCAAAAATAAAAGGGATTCACTGTGCAATGAAATCTGGAATGGTTGCCGCAGAGTCGATTGTAAAATCTATCGGCACTATTAAAACAGACCCAAATCCAGATTATTTTTCAGCTGCATACAAAAAAGCTGGGCATATCATGAACTTGTATTGCAAAGAAACTTTGGCCCTGCCCAGCATAAATGGGGCAATTTACTAGGCTCTGCCTTTGCTTTTTTAGACATAAATATATTTAATGGTAAACTGCCCTGGACACTAAGAGATCAAGATCCTGATCACTCTAAACTTAAGCCAGCAGAGGATATGAAGCCTATTGTATATAGAAAGCCTGACAATAAGATTAGTTTTGATAAATTATCCTCTGTGTATCTATCCAACACTAATCATGAGGAAGATCAGCCTAACCATTTAATATTAAATGACCAGGGTCTACCCTTATCTTACAACCTACCTATATTTAGTGAGCCTGCACAAAGATACTGTCCTGCTGGTGTTTACGAGATTCTTACAAGCGATGATGGATCTAAAAAATTTCAAATTAACTCACAGAACTGCGTTCACTGTAAGACTTGCGATATTAAGGAGCCGTCTCAAAACATAAATTGGGTTGCCCCAGAAGGTGGGGGAGGACCAAATTATCCTAACATGTAGAAATATTTTATAAGTTACGAGCAATGATACAGAAAATTGATTTAACATTAACTTTTAAAGTAACATCCCATACTTGAACCAATACCAGATATGAAATTCAAAAACTCTGCCTGCGAACGGGTATCTAGCTTGTATTTATTATCTGCACATTTATCTACAATACCGTCAACAAAAGAAACATATGCGAAATGATAATTTGCTGGTGGGTAGTCCTGCAAAATGCCTCTTTTAATTAAAGGTTTTATTGAAGAAATAATCGAAGCATCTAGGCCCTCTTTTAAAGACCTTATTTCATTTATAGCCATAGATAATTTCTGATCATTCTCTAATGCCAGAACTAGATTCCGAACCAAAAGATCCAAAGATGGGTCAGAAAGCCGCAATAAAAAATATTTACGTATGACACCAATAGGTTCCCTGCCGCCCTTTCCTTCACTTATATATAATCTGATATTTTCACAAATATTTCTTTCATAGTCAGAAACAATTCTTATTAAAATTTCGGCTTTCGAAAGAAAGTGTTTGTAAATGGTACCTTTCCCTATACCTGCATGCTTGGCGATCAAAGATACTGTAACACTATCCATATCTGTATTTTTTAACAATGATATAGCACTATCCCTTATAGCGGTCTCTCTAGCTAGAAATTTCTTTTTCTTCTGACGTAGCTTATCGATACTGCTATCGGGTTTTTTCATAATAAAATCTTTAAAATTATTATTTAAAATTGATAATTTGAATAAAAAGATTATATAACTGACTATATCGCCTTATTTTAATATACGGGATATTCTGTTTCTTCGTCTTTTGTATTTTTATTATTACCTATGTTTTTTTCTAAAAACCACCTACGCCACTGAACTTTTGATTTGCATTGGTAGTATTTTGCTTTCATTTCATTGGCAGCCTCATGGCAACCAACTATAGTCATAAAGTTCGTATTTACTAAAGAACTGTGTTCATCAAAAAACTCTTCTTTTGTATATAAATCATATGTTGGATACCAACATATGATTGTAACTAAGATTAACATATAGAACATATACTTCATTTTAGGTTCCCGTTTTACTTATAAATAATTTATCTGGATGATATTAATCTTTATTTATTGATTATTATTTTAATTGAGACATATTGCTACATCCGATTGTCAATAGATAACTTTTCATCTTTTAGCCAAAAAGGGCAAGAAAAAAAGCAGCTAAGCTCGAAATAGCAGAGTAATTGAAAGCAAATATAGGTGCAACTTCCCAAGCAAATCCACCAGTATAGGAGCCAATAGCTCCACCAGCACCATAACAACATGAACTATATAAGGCTTGTGCTTTTCCATGATAGTTTCTGTCGAAAAGACGTCGTACACATTCAATACATGCTGCATGAAAGGCTCCGAACGTGAAGGCATGAAAGATTTGAGCTATCACCAGAAGCACCAAATTTTCGATATGGTAACCTATGATTAACCACCGTATTACACCCAAAATTAAACATAAAAGAATAATTTTTCGCACACCAAAATATATAAGAATTCGATACATTAACAAGAATATAAAAACTTCTGCTATAACCCCAATTGACCAAATGGCACCAATTTCTCCACGATTGTAACCATAAGACTCTAAATAAATACTAAAAAAACTATAATAAACTCCGTGAGATAGCTGCACCAACAATCCAACTAATAAAAATACAATAACGATAGGTCGAGTGGCAAAGAAAATAAATGCTTTAGAATTTCGAACATCAGACTTATGCAAAAAAGGTTTCGGTAAAAAAATACTAGCTATAAATATACCAATTAACAGCAACAAACCAACAATAGGTAACGTTTCTATATCATTAAAATCAAACCATAGACCTCCACCCAGAACTGAAATTATAAAGCCAATAGAGCCCCATAACCGAATTCGACTATATATCTCTGGTGATTTTTCAAGGTAACTTAGTGTTATTACCTCATGCTGAGGCAAAATAGCATTCCAAAAAAAACTGTAGCCTATCATCACTAACGCAATAGACCAGAATTTTTGATCAAAAAAAATACCGAGAAAAAAAATGCAAGATAGAAAAGCTCCAACTCTAATGACGCCTAATCTTTTTCCGGTAAAGTCAGATAACCACCCCCAAATATTAGGTGCAATAATTTTAGTAGCCATAGGCATTGCTAGTAAAATACCTATATCAGAAACAGTGAATCCTTTCGAATACAAGTATAGAGACCAATAAGGGTGAAGAGCACCAAGCAAAGCAAAAAAACAGAAGTAGAAAGCGGATAAACGCCAATAAGGTAAAGATGGGCTAGTAAATTTTTCCACAAGCAAAGGGCTCTAATATTCCGATTTTTTTACAATATCGAAGTTTTGAGCCCTATGCCTAAGAAGATGGTCCATTATTGTTATAGCTAACATTGCCTCAGCAATTGGTGTAGCTCTGATGCCCACACAAGGATCATGCCTGCCCTTCGTGACAACCTCTATAGCATTACCATGTATATCGATAGAACGACCAGGTATTCGAAGACTACTTGTTGGCTTAAGTGCTATGCTAGCCAAAATGTCTTGTCCTGTAGAAATACCGCCTAAAATACCACCTGAGTTATTAGACAAAAAACTATTTTTTGTTATCTCGTCGCGATGCTCACTACCAACCTGATCTATCGAATTAAAGCCAGAGCCTATTTCAACACCCTTCACAGCATTTATACTCATGAGGGCATGGGCTATATCTGCATCCAAACGATCAAAAACCGGTTCGCCAAGACCAATTGGTATATTTGTTGCAGTTACATTTATTTTTGCGCCAATCGAGTCACCTTTTTTTAGCAAAGCTTGCATATAAAGCTCCATTTCTTCAACCTTATCAGGATCTGGACAGAAAAAAGGGTTTTTTTCTACTTCCTCTAAAATTATTTTTTCTGCTTTAATGGGTCCAAGTTGAGACAAATATCCTTTGATTAATATACCTTTATTTTCAAATAAGTATTTTTTTGCGATAGCACCTGCGGCAACTCGCATCGCTGTTTCTCTGGCCGATGACCTCCCCCCTCCTCTATAATCCCGAAATCCAAATTTTTTATGGTACGTGAAATCGGCATGTGCTGGCCTAAATTGATCCTTGATATTCGAGTAATCTTTCGAGCGTTGATCAGTATTTTCAATCAAGAGGCCTATTGGTGTACCTGTTGTTTTACCGTCGAATATACCAGAAAGTATTTTTATCTGGTCACCTTCCATCCGCTGAGTAGTATAGCGCGACTTACCCGGCTTACGCCGATCAAGATCGAATTGTATATCTTTCTCTGAAATAAATAATCCTGGTGGGCAGCCATCAATAATACAGCCTAATGATGGTCCATGACTTTCACCGAAAGTAGTTAAAGTAAAGAGCTTTCCAATAGTATTACCTGACATAAGTAGACCTATGTTTTTTTATCTAAGAATATCATAGTGTTGATAGCTCAGAAAAATTATTTTTTCTATTATAAACGATTATTATGATATCACTGCATAGTATGTGATTCCTTAATAAATATAGAGTTATTTACAGCTCATTAAGGTACTTAAAACGAAGTTTGTGCTATCCTTGGTAATAATTAAATTTCATATTTTTAATCAAAAATAAACCATTAACAAGCTCGACAAAGAGAAAGTTGAATGACAATAGAATGTTTTAAAAAAATTATAGAATCTATAGGTGAAGATACTAGCAGACCTGGTTTAGTTGATACGCCAAAAAGAGCATCCAAAGCCTTTAGTTTTTTAACTAAAGGCTATAAGGAAGACCTTGATACGGTTATAAACAACGCTTTATTCCCTTCTGAATCCAGAGAAATGGTTGTAGTAAAAGATATAGAGTTATACTCCATATGTGAACATCATTTACTTCCGTTCATTGGCAAGTGTCATGTAGCCTATATTCCTAATGGAATGGTTTTGGGCTTATCAAAAGTCGCACGTATTGTTGACATGTTCGCAAGGAGACTTCAGATTCAAGAGAATCTTGTAAACCAGGTCGCTCAGTCTATAGAAAAAGTAACTGATGCATCCGGGGTAGCTGTAATAATAGAAGCGAAGCATATGTGCATGATGATGAGAGGAGTTGAAAAGCAAAACTCTAGTATGAAAACATCAGCTATGCTTGGTTGCTTTCGTGACCAACAGGCTACTAGAAGTGAATTTCTATCACTGATAAAGGACTAGCTACTCTTTTTTTTTAAAAGAGTGTTTAAGTTTTTCAAAAAAACAGTTTTCGAAAATAAAAGATTTAGGTAAAAATATTTTATTATCTTTATTGATTGTTACTTCTCTTTAATAAAAGATGGTATGTCATCCTCTTCGCTTGCTGGTAAGGATTCACTAATCTCTTCTATGGACTCTTTAGGATCTGGCCAGTCAGAAAAAGGGAAAGGCTTTTCATCTGTATTGTAGGTTAAAAAAAGAAATGCCTGATAAGTCCATGTTGAAGTTGTCCCGCCGAGTTTTTTTAGATTTTCGTTCAAAGACCCTGTACAGGCTAGCAGTATGAATTGTAAAACGCTTATAACGATTAAAATAAGTCGAGAAATAAAGGATAAGAAACCAAATAAAATCATAAAAATGCCACGTATCCAGGTATCTAGACTAAGTATATTTATTTTTATTTCTTTCTCCATCTAACACCCCTCCATCTGCTTTTATAAGTTTAGATAATTAAAATTATCTACCAAAAAATTCAACATCAGTATTCTGATCAGCAAGCATCATTGATCTCAGACCATCCTCTACTGGTTGTCCATTGAACATTGTTTCGTATAATGCAGATGCAATAGGCATATATACTTTTAGCTTTTCAGACTCACTTTTAATTATACGAACTGTATTTATGCCTTCCGCTGTATGTCCAACTTTTATACCTGCTTCATCAACAGACAAGCCCTCACCAAGTGCCATACCAATTTGAAAATTTCTACTTAAAGGGGAGGTGCAAGTAACATAGAGATCGCCCACACCACTTAATCCGAGAAATGTCATGGGGTTAGCGCCAAGGCATGCAGAAAAGCGGGTCATTTCAGCTAAGCTTCTAGTTATCAAAACACTGATTGTATTTTGACCCATATGCATCGAGGAAGATATGCCTGCTGCTATAGCATATATGTTTTTTAAAGCTCCAGCTATCTCGACGCCGAATCTATCTGAATTAGCATAAACTCTAAAGTAACGAGAACTCAATAGCTCTTGTATGCTAATACATACATCAGGATCTTGGCAAGCTACGACGGTTGCTGTAATTTCTTTTGCCGCGATCTCCATTGCAAGATTTGGCCCGCTAATTACACCAATTCGAGATTTAGGTAGTTCCTCTTCGAGAACCTTACTCATTAGTTTAAATGTTTTTGCTTCAATACCTTTTGCCGTGCTAATAACCCTTATATCGTCTTTAATGAATTGTTTTACCTCTCTCGCTACATCTCTGTATGCCTTGCTCGGTACAGAGAAAAATATAACATCTGCATCATGAATAGAGGATCTTAAATCTGAAGAAAAAGTTATCTTAGTATCAAGTGAGAAGCCTGGAAGATATTTTGGATTTTCAAAAGATACTGAGCACTGTGAGGCTCTTTTACTACTCCTCATCCATAAAACAACATTATGACCATTTTCTGCGATCATATTAGATAGTGCAGTTCCAAAGCTGCCACCGCCCAACACTACCACCTTTTTAAGTGAACCCATAAACTAATTCCAAATATCTTTGTGGGATTATAGCTCCACTTTATGAACTATAGCTATTAATCAGATTTTTTTTCAAAAAGCAATTGATTAAGTCTCTTCACAAACAATGATGGGTTATCTAATTGTTGTCCAGCGGAAAGTGTAGCTTGGTCATATAGCAATTCTGTTAACTCACTAAATTTTTTATCGTTAGTTGTCTTTTTTAACAAGACCACCAAAGAGTGCTTGAGATTTATTTCAAGCCCTGGTAGATCGTCTGGTACATCCTGACCAGCCGAAGCCATCATTTTTTTCATTTGAGGGCTTAAAGAATTTTCAGGATATACTAAACATGCAGGCGAGTCAGTTAAGCGACGGGTCTCAGATACACTATCAACTCTAGTAGATAGGTTGGTTTTGATTTTTTCTAAGATTTTTGGAGATTTTTTTTCTTTCTTGTCATTTTTATCATCAGAAGAGCCGAAAATGGTATCATCAAGTTGACCTTTAGTTATATCTTGAAGTGTTTTTCCATCAAATTGAAACAAATGTGAAAGAGTCCATTCATCGAGCCTATCAGTCAGAAGCAAAACCTCAACATCTTTTTTCAGAAAAACCTCGAGATAAGTACTATTGCGTGCAGCATTTAAATTATCTGCTACAAGATAGTAGATTTTATCTTGATCTTTTTTCATACGGGATATGTAATCTGCAAATGAGACTGATTGGTCTGAGCCATCATTTTTTGTCGATGTATACCTAAATAAGCTAGCAATGCGCTCTCTATTAATAAAATCTTCTGCAGGCCCTTCTTTTAAAACACTTCCAAATATATACCAGAAGCTCATGTATTCCTCAGGAGACTCTTTAGACATTTTTTCTAGCATATCTATAACTCTTTTGTAAGAGCAGAACGCATTGAATCGACATCCGAATTACCCTGCAATATCTCGCGAGAAATATTTAAAGGAAGATCACCAGAATCTAAAACTCCCTTAACAAACCGCAAGTACCTAGGTAAAAACTGTGATGCATCATCCATTATAAAAGTACGTTGTATGTAAAGCTTTAAGCCTCTCGCTGCTTCATAATTATGCAAATCAAATGGGGCACTTGATGGAATGTAAAGTAAACTTGTATAGTCAAATTTGCCTTCAACTCTATTATGACTCCAGATTAAAGGATCAAGGACATCATGAGATAAATATTTATAAAACTCTTTATATTCTTCATCTTTTATCTCACCTTTATTCCGTGTCCAAAGTGCAGTTGCTTCATTTATTGTCTGATAGTCATCTGTTTCTACATTTTTCGCTTTTTTTGTTACTTTTGTTTTTTTTGGACTTATCTTTTGAAGATATATCTTTCTCTTCTTCGGAAATTGTTGAAGGTTTTTTAATCTCAATAGGAACCGCGATGTGATCAGAGTATTTTTTAATAGTACTTCGAATTCTGAGATCTGCAGAAAACTCAACTTCTTCTTCCTTTAAATACAGAGTAATGGAAGTTCCTCTATCTGCTTTTTTTATATCTTCGATTGAGTACTCAGCATCTCCTTCACAGCTCCAACGCACACCTTTACCTTTTGCTAAGCCAGCCTTTCTTGTCTCTACAACTACTTTGTCCGCCACAATAAATGCAGAGTAGAAGCCGACTCCAAATTGGCCTATCAAATGTGAATCTTTTTTTGATCGCCACTTAAGTTTTCTAAAAATTGAGCTGTTCCAGATTTTGCAATTGTTCCGAGGTTATCTATGACATCATCTCGCGTCATGCCTATACCATTATCCTCAATAGTAATAGTGCCAGCCTCACTATCAGCACTAATACGAACTCTTAAATCTGGGGAATCTTCAAATAAGGATGAATCTGAAAGGCCCTCAAAACGAAGCTTATCGATTGCATCTGAGGCATTAGAAATTAACTCTCTCAAGAAAATCTCTTTATTGCTGTAAAGAGAATGAATCATTAAATGTAAAAGCTGTTTAGCTTCGGTTTGAAAACCACGAGTTTCTTTGGCCATAATGATATAAGCTCCTTTTAAATTTATTTCGTTTTATACAATTTAAGCATTAATGTGATTAGTGGGGGCATTACAAGATAATTCAACCTTAAGTCATATAGTTCGTTTGCTTTTGACAAAAAAAAGACCCACCAAATGGGCCGATTTTATGTAAATCCTAAAACTACCAACCTGTTATACTTTGAATACCTTTACCTATATCTGCAAGACTGCGAATGGTTTTAACTCCCGCATCCTCAAGAGCTATGAATTTTTCGTCAGCTGTACCCTTGCCGCCAGATATTATAGCGCCGGCATGACCCATACGCTTGCCTGCAGGTGCAGTAACTCCTGCAATGTAAGAAACTATTGGTTTTGTAACATTTTCCTTTATATAAGCTGCAGCTTCTTCTTCTGCAGTACCACCAATTTCACCTATCATTACAATCGCCTCTGTGGAAGGATCGTTCTCAAATAATGAGAGTATATCTATGAAGCTTGCTCCTGGGATTGGGTCGCCGCCGATTCCAACACATGTAGATTGTCCAAAACCATAATCAGTAGTTTGCTTTACTGCTTCATAAGTTAAAGTGCCTGAGCGGGAAACAATACCGACCTTACCGGGAAGATGAATACTGCCAGGCATTATGCCTATCTTACATTCGCCGGGTGTAATTACACCAGGGCAATTAGGGCCAATTAATGTAACCCCAAGTTCATCACATCTCACTTTACAGATAAGCATATCCAAAGTTGGAATGCCCTCTGTAATACAGACTATAAGATGGATTCCAGCATTTGCAGCTTCTAGAATGGAATCTTTGCAAAAAGGAGCTGGCACATATATGACAGAAGCATTAGCACCGGTTTTTTTAACTGCCTCAAGGACAGTGTTAAAAACAGGCAAATCTAAATGAGTAGTTCCACCTTTCCCTGGAGTTACGCCACCAACCATCTTTGTTCCGTATTCAATTGCTTGACCTGAGTGAAAAGTACCTTGACCTCCAGTGAATCCCTGGCATATCACTTTAGTATTCTTATTAATCAAAATAGCCATGAATTAATTTCCCCAGCTGCTTTAACAACTTTATTGGCAGCATCGGTTAAGCTAGTTGATGCGGTTATATTTAAACCGCTATCTGCCAAAATTTTAGATCCCAGTTCTGCATTATTTCCCTCAAGTCTTACCACAACTGGTACTTTAACCCCAACTTCTTCGATAGCGCCAATAACACCGTCGGCAATGAGATCACAGCGAACTATCCCACCAAAAATATTAATGAATACTGCTTTTACTTTTTCGTCAGAAAGTATGATCTTAAAGGCTTCAACAACTCGCTCTTTTGTTGCACCTCCACCAACATCTAAAAAATTTGCAGGATTTCCACCATTGAGTTTAACAATATCCATTGTAGCCATCGCCAAGCCAGCACCATTTACCATACATCCAATATTTCCATCTAGCGCGACATAGTTTAACTCCCACTCCATAGCATGAGCTTCTCTTGGATCATCCTGAGTTGGATCATGCATGTCTACCAGTTTAGGTTGACGATACAATGCATTACTATCAATATTTATCTTTCCATCCAAACAATGTAGATCACCTTTTTTATTAATAATCAATGGGTTAATTTCTAATAATGCTAGATCGAAGTCTTGGAATAGTTTAGAAAGGCCTATAAAAAGATTTGTAAATTGTTTTATCTGTGGAGAACTTAAACCTAACTTAAAACCAAGCTCGCGAGCTTGGTTTGGAAGGGCTCCAACTAAAGGATCAATAATAGCTTTAAGAATTTTTTGAGGAGTCTCTTCTGCAACTTTTTCTATTTCAACTCCGCCCTCGGTTGATGCCATGAAGACGATACGACGGGTTGATCGATCAACTACTGCCCCCAGGTAGAGCTCTTTTTCGATATCGCTACACTCTTCCACTAAAATTCGAGAAACGGGTTGTCCGGAATCATCGGTCTGATATGTAACTAAGCGTTTACCAAGCCATTTTTTTGAGAATTCTTCTATTTCAGCCTTAGATTTAACTAATTTAACACCACCCGCTTTACCCCTACCGCCAGCATGAACTTGAGCTTTAACAACCCAGCGATCGCCTCCTATAACGTCAGAAGCCATAATAGCTTCATCGACAGTTTTGGCTGCTATACCTTTAGAGACTGGTAGGCCATATTGAGCAAAAAGTTCTTTTGCTTGGTACTCATGAAGATTCATTATTTTTTCCTATTTTAGTAAAAAAAATTACAACATAAATTTTTTACTTGGATTATATAAATTATTTTTTTCTCTTTCGATTCGGCATGTGTATAGCATGTCCATTGACAGCCAGCGCTGCTTCATGAACTGTTTCTGACAAAGTTGGGTGAGCAAAAACAGTCATTGCAATATCTTCAGCATTGGATCCAAATTCCATAGCAATTGCGATTTGTTGAACTAAGTCTGCCGCACTAGGTCCAACGATATGACAGCCGAGTATTCTTCCAGTCTTCTTATCAGCAATCATTTTTACAATACCATCTGTATCATTGGCTGCCATTGCTCTTCCGCTGGCCGAAAAAGGGAAGACTCCGACATCGTAGTTCTCTCCGGCTTGTTTCAATTGCTCTTCTGTCTTGCCTACAGCTGCAACCTCTGGGTGTGTATAAATAACATTAGGAATAATATCGTAGTTTATCTGTGTTTTTTGACCAGCGATGCGTTCGGCAACCATAACTCCTTCTTCTGAGCCCTTATGTGCTAACATTGGCCCCCTAACGACGTCACCAACTGCCCAAACACCGCCAGCTGTAGTTTCACATTGATCGTTAACGAATATAGACCCCCTTTCATCGAGATCCACTCCGCTATCATCGGCAAGCAATCCCTGGGTATAGGGCGTACGCCCAACACAAACAATTAGTTTATCAAATATTTCAGACGTTTCTTCGCCTGCACTATTTTTATAAGTAACTATGACTTCATTTCCTTTTACTTTCGTTGCTGTAACACGTGAACTGAGACGTATATCCATTCCCTGTTTTGTAAAAATTTTCTTAGTTTCTTTAGCAATCTGCTGATCTATAATTGAGAGGAAATTGTCCATTGCTTCGATTAATACAACTTTACTGCCCAGTCTATTCCAAACACTTCCTAGCTCAAGACCGATTACGCCAGACCCAATAATTCCAAGTTTTTTTGGAGTTTTTATAATCTCTAGCGCTCCGCTCGAATCCACTATGGAGCTACCATTGATTTTTGCTACTGGGATATCAATAGGTTTAGATCCGGTTGCAATAATAATATTATCAGCGGTCAACACCTTTTTTTTTCACCATTATGCATAACGCATTCAACTTTTCGTCCAGCTAATAATCTAGCCGTTCCAAATAGGGATTCGACACCATTTGCCTTAAATAAACCAGCAATCCCATCTGTCAACTGACTAATTATCTTATTTTTTCTATCGACCATAGCCTCTAAATCAATAGATATTTCACCTGTACTAATTCCATGCACATCCAGCTGATTCTTAGCCTCATAAAACTTATAAGAACTGTCTAGTAATGATTTTGATGGAATGCATCCTACATTCAAGCAAGTACCTCCATTTACGCCAACACCATCAGCATTTCGCCATTTTTCAATACAGATAGTTTTTAGACCTAATTGTGCAGCCCTAATAGCTGCAACATACCCCATGGGGCCAGCTCCTATAACAATAACATCATAATTTTCAGACATAATAATCTCTTATTTAACAATGTTTTATATTTTATATTTCAAGAAGAATCTTAGCAGGATTCTCAATCATTTCTTTAATAGAAACAAGAAAACTAACTGCTTCACGACCATCTATTAAGCGATGGTCATATGATAAGGCTAGATTCATCATCGGACGAACAACAACAGAACCATTTTCAGCTACTGGACGCTCTTTGATAGAATGCATACCCAATATAGCTGCTTGAGGTGGATTCAGTATAGGAGTAGATAACAAAGACCCAAATACACCGCCATTGGTGATTGTGAAAGTTCCCCCTGTCATCTCCTCTATTGTGAGCTTACCGTCTCGAGCTTTTCCACCAAATTCTGCAATAGTTCTCTCAACATCTGCGATACTCATACTATCTGTATTACGCAAAACAGGCACAACCAAGCCTTTTTCTGTAGATACAGCTACACCAATATCTTGGTAAGCGTGATAAACAACATCAGTACCATCAATTGAGGCATTGACCGATGGAAATCTCTTTAATGCCTCAGTTGCGGCGCGAACAAAGAACCCCATAAAACCCAAACGGGCACCTGGATGTATATTTGAAAAATCTTCTTTAAATTCAGCTCTTAGATTCATCACTCTATGCATATCAACCTCGTTAAAAGTTGTTAGCATAGCTGTTGTTTGAGTTACCTCTAGCAATCTATCTGCGATTCTGGAGCGCATTCTTGTCATCGGCACACGTTTTTCAATTCTCTCGCCAGCTGGTATCGAATTTACTAGTGTTTCAGCAGGAGCAGATGTTTGAGTTTTATTGATCACATTGGCGCCATCGTCAATAATATCTTCTTTGGTGATCCGCCCATCCTTTCCACTGCCAGAAATATCTTTAAGATCTACACCTTTTTCGCTTGCAAGCTTTCTAGCTGAAGGGCTAGCAATTTTTTCTTCTTCTTGTTCGGTTAGCTGATTTTCAATTTTTACTTCTACTTCTGGCGCAGTATCAACCATCTCTCCTTCGATAATTGAAGCGATAACTTCATTGCTCAGAACTGTCTCCCCTTCTTCTTTATGTGTTTTTTCTAAGGTTCCATCAGCAGGAGCCACAACCTCTAATACAACTTTATCTGTTTCAATATCAACAAGCAGGTCATCTCTGGCTACAATTTCGCCCGGTTTTTTATGCCATGTGGCTATACTGCCTTCTTGAACTGACTCAGGAAATGTAGGTGCTTTTATTTCAATACTCATGCTGTTTGCTTCCTTAATATAAAATAGCAACGATTTGCATAGCTTATGACTTATAAACTAAAGCTTCATTAATAAACTTTTTTTGCTCCTCAAGATGCAGTGACATATATCCGCAGGCTGGAGCAGCAGAGGCTTCACGACCAACATAGCTCAAAGTAAGGTTTTTATTGAACTTACTAACAATATTATGCATATGATGCTGACTACTATACCATGCGCCTTGATTAATTGGTTCTTCTTGACACCAAACAATATCTTTTAATTTTTTATATTCTTGTAGAGCCTCCATTAGATCGTTATCAGGAAAAGGATACAATTGCTCGATACGGACTAGCGCTACATTAGCGATTTTTTTCTCTTGTCTAGCCTCATAAAGATGATAATAGACTTTTCCAGAGCAAAGAATCAAGCGATCGATCTTATCTTTATCAGCCTCTTGATCTTGTATTAAATTCATAAATTTACCTTTCGAGAGATCTTCGATCGATGAAGTTGCTAATTTATGACGTAGTATCCATTTAGGACTCATTACAACGAGAGGGCGTCGCATCGGTCTTATAGCTTGTCGACGAATCATATGGTAAACCTGAGCAGGTGTTGTTGGGATACAGACCTGAATATTATGCTCAGCAGATAACTGAAGAAATCGTTCCAATCGGGCAGAAGAATGCTCTGGACCCTGACCTTCGTAACCGTGAGGTAAAAGCATAATAAGGCCGCACATTCGCCCCCACTTATGCTCGCCACTTGTAATGAACTGATCTATGACTACTTGGGCTCCGTTTGCAAAGTCACCAAACTGTGCTTCCCATATCACTAAACCCTTAGGAGACGTAGAGGCATAACCATATTCAAACCCAAGCACTGCCTCTTCTGACAAAAAAGAGTCATAGATTTCAAAATCTGTAGATTTTTTTGATATTTCTTTCAGGGGTATGTAATTTGAGCCATCTTTTTGGTTATGAATGACTGCATGACGATGAGAAAATGTTCCTCTACCGGTATCCTGCCCAGTCATTCTTATAGGATAACCCTCATCCAATAAAGTTGCATATGCAAGTAATTCTGCCATACCCCAATTTAAGGATAAGGCGCCGCGTGCCATTTTTTCACGATCCTCATATATTTTTCCAACCTGCCTTTGCATCACCACACCATCAGGAATTTTAGTGATTATTTTGGCTAGATCACGTATCTTTTTCATGGGACGAGTAGTGTCAACCTCTGTATCCCAGTCTTGGTTTAAATAAGGATTCCAGTCTACAAAGAACTCTTCATTAGGCTCAGAAACAAGACTATTAACGACATTTTCCCCTCGGTCTAATTTTCCCCTATAGTCCTTAAGCATTGCATCTGCTTCTTCTTGAGCGACTACACCCTCTTTCACCAGCTGGTCTGAATAAATTGCTCGTGTAGTTTTTAAGTTTTTGATGACCTTATACATCAAAGGTTGAGTTGCAGAGGGTTCATCAGTTTCATTATGACCGCGTCTGCGATAACAAATTAAATCGATCACGATATCTTTTTTAAACTGATATCGATAATCCATCGCGAGGTTTGTTACGAACATCACGGCATCTGGATCATCAGCATTAACATGAATAATCGGGGCTTGGACCATTTTTGCTATATCAGTACAGTATTCTGTTGATCTTGCATCCTCTTGTACACTAGTAGTAAATCCTACCTGATTATTAATAACAACATGAACCGTACCACCGGTTTTGTATCCTCTAAGCTGCGACATCTGGAATGTTTCCATCACCACACCTTGACCGGCGAAAGCTGCATCACCATGAATCACAATTGGGAAGACTGCCTCACCTTTTGTATCTTCACGACGATCCTGTCGTGCTCTCGCAGATCCCTCTGCAACTGGCGCTGCAATCTCCAGATGAGATGGGTTAAACATTAAAGCAAGGTGTACTTTTCCTCCTGGTGTAACTACATCTGAAGAAAATCCTTGATGATATTTTACGTCACCTGAAGTATCAACATGCCTTTTACCTTCAAATTCTGCAAATAACTCTGAAGGATTTTTTCCAAGAACATTCACTAAAACGTTTAGGCGACCTCTATGCGCCATAGTAAGAACAACTTCTTTAGCACCGTATTCACCAGCTCTCTGTATTATTCCATCCAACATAGGAATCATTGATTCACCACCCTCAAGGCCAAAACGCTT
The DNA here is from genome assembly GCA_038143955.1 of Cellvibrionales bacterium. GTDB lineage: Bacteria > Pseudomonadota > Gammaproteobacteria > Pseudomonadales > Porticoccaceae > Porticoccus. The sequence goes on along the minus strand of JAYQMT010000005.1, from coordinate 505,128 downwards.
TGTACCTGGGTATTTTGAATCTAAGTGTTTTTCTAAACCTTCTGCAGCTGTTAACCTCTGCAAAACATATTTTCGCATTTCATTATCGTAACTAGGTTTAGATCTAGCGCTCTCAAAACGTTGCTGAAGCCATCGTTTTTCTGATAAATCTATTACATGACCGCACTCAACACCAACATGACCACAATAAGTTTCTTCTAAGCCAGCAATAATGTCTTTTAAAGTTGATTCTTCTGGACCGAAATATAACATTCCAGATTGAAAAGTCGTGTCCAAATCAGCGGATGTTAAACCATGATAGGAAAGTTCTAGATCTGGTGCTCTATCCCTAGACCATAAACCTAAGGGATCTAATTTTGCTTTTTGGTGGCCACGGTTTCTGTGAGAAATTATAAGCTGAGCCACTTTGACTTGCTTTCGCTCATGTTCAATATTTTCACCACCAGAACCGGCTATAACTACTGGTCTCGATCTGCGTCTGCCTAATTGCTCGAAGTGAGCCATCACAGTTGCATGAGACGTATCTGGGCCAATTTTTCCATTCGGTTGAGGTAATGTGTCGAAGAAATTACGCCATTGATCGGCAACACTATTAGGATCATGAAGGTAAGCATCGTATAGATCTTCTATATACGCTGCGTTACCACCAGATAGGTGGGAGCTTTCTATAAATTCTTGCATGATGCTTTTAGGCATCTATTTATCCTTGTGTTTAGCACACAGTTCTAATTTTTCTTTTCAAACAATCAACTTAAGCAGCCTTTTTCATCAACATATTTCGAATATGTCCAATTGCTCTTGTTGGGTTTAAGCCCTTAGGACACACAGCAACACAATTTTGAATTCCATGGCATCGAAAAACACTAAACGGATCTTCTAGCTTAGATAATCTTTTTTCAGTATCGTTATCTCTTGTGTCGGCCAAGAAACGATATGCCTGCAAAAGACCAGCTGGGCCGATAAACTTGTCTGGGTTCCACCAAAAAGAAGGGCAGCTTGTTGAGCAGCAGGCACAAAGAATACATTCGTAGAGGCCATCAAGTTTTGCACGGTCCTCTGGAGTCTGTAGTCTTTCAATACCAGGTGCCGGATCATCATTAACAAGGTATGGCTGTATTTTCTTGTATTGGGCATAGAACTGACTCATGTCAATTACTAGGTCCCTTATGACTGGTAGGCCGGGCAAAGGTCTAACAACAAGCTTATTTCCTTTAACACACTCTGAAAGAGGAGTTATGCAGCCGAGTCCATTTTTTCCATTAATATTCATTCCATCAGATCCACAGACGCCTTCACGGCAGGATCTACGGTATGAGATTGAGGGATCTCTACTTTTTAACATACCCAAAACATCAAGCACCATCAAGTCTTTTCCCTGAGTATCAAAATCGTAATCTTGCATATATGGAGCTTCGTCCTGTTCAGGATTGAAGCGATAAATACTTACTTTTAACATATTAAAAAATATCCTTCATTGATTAATAAACACGAACTTTTGGTTCAAAATGGTCCATTTTCTTTGGTGAAAAATTCACTTTCCTCTTCTGAACTCTTTTTTCTTCAGGGAAAAACATAGAATGACAAAGCCAGTTTTCATCATCACGCTCAGAAAAATCCTCGCGAGCATGGGCACCTCGGCTTTCTTTTCTCCATTCTGCAGTAATAGCAGTAGCCTCAGCAACCTCTAGCAAATTGTGCAGTTCGAGCGCCTCAATTCGAGCAGTATTATAAACATTACTAGTATCATCTAAACAAACATTTTCTATTCGGGTCCTGAGTGATTTGAGTTTCTCGATGCCCTCTTGCATATAGTCACCTCTGCGGAAGACCCCAAAATAGTTTTGCATAACCTTTTGCAGTTCTACACGCAAGACATCTGCTGATTCGCCATCTTTAGAACCGTTATTGATAAAGTTCAGTCTTTCCATTGCCGCATTTATATTTGCATCTGTTGGGTCTGCTAGATCAATTCCCTCACCAAGAGACTTCTCAATAAATAAGCCTGAAGCTCTACCGAAAACTACTAAATCCAGCAAAGAATTCCCACCAAGACGATTAGCTCCATGCACAGAAACACATGCTGCTTCACCGCAGGCATAAAGACCACTTATAACTTGAGTATTTCCTTCGCTATCAAGTGATAACGCTTGTCCATCTACGTTTGTTGGTATTCCACCCATCATGTAATGGCATGTGGGTACAACAGGAATAGGCTCTTTGACTGGGTCTACATGTGCAAAAGTTCTTGAAAGCTCACATATTCCGGGTAGACGACTCTCTAAGACTTCCTCTCCGAGATGATCTAATTTTAATCGAACATGATCACCATCCTTCCCACAACCTCGACCCTCCAATATTTCTAGAACCATAGAGCGAGCTACAACATCACGTCCCGCTAAATCCTTTACATTTGGGGCATATCTTTCCATGAAGCGCTCTCCATCTTTATTAATTAGATAGCCCCCTTCTCCCCTACAACCTTCTGTTACAAGTGTACCTGCACCGTAAATACCTGTTGGATGAAACTGCCACATTTCCATATCTTGAACCGGAAAACCCGCTCTCAACGCCATACCAATACCATCACCAGTGCATATATGTGCATTGGTCGTGGAAGCATAAATTCTACCGGCACCTCCAGTAGCGAGAACAGTTGCACTCGACTTAACAAATACTGTTTCTCCAGTTTCAATATCTATCGCAATAACACCTACAACTGCATTATCATCATTTTTAACTAGATCTACTGCATACCATTCATTAAAAAAAACTGTCTCATTTTTGACGTTATTTTGATACAAAGTATGAAGAAGAGCATGACCAGTTCTGTCTGCCGCGGCGCAAGTTCTTGCTGCTTGACCACCTTCACCAAAGTTCTTGGATTGACCACCGAATGGACGCTGATAGATTCTACCCTCATCTGTACGAGAGAATGGTAATCCCATATGTTCAAGTTCAAATACTGCTTCGGGCCCAACTTCACACATATACTCAATGGCATCTTGATCACCGATATAGTCTGACCCTTTGACTGTATCGTACATGTGCCTTCTCCAATCATCATCTGGGTCATCACTGGCAATTGCACAAGTTATTCCTCCTTGCGCAGATACAGTGTGTGACCGTGTTGGAAAAACTTTAGTAATAACTGCTGTTTTATGGCCAGACTGTGAAAGCTGTAATGCAGCTCTCATGCCTGCACCACCACCACCAACTATAAGCCCATCAAAAGTAATAGTTCTCATAAACTTAAACGCTCCAAACTATAGTAATTGCCCAAACAAAATATATTAATGTAATTATAATCATACCTAATTGAAAAAAAACATTTAGTAACTTAGCTTTGGGACCAAGTAATCTAACTGTTATATAATCGGTAATTACGCCCCAAAGTCCGATTATTGAATGAACAGCTATTGACGTGATTGTTAGGATATTTAAAACCTTCATCGAAAGTAGACTGTTCAAGTCTCGCCACTGCGTATAACTAATATCTGGATGCGCCAAAAGGTAGTAAGTAACAAAAAATACATAGGCGGTGATTACAACTGATGTAACTCTTTGCGTGATCCACTCTGCGAGTCCATTGCGGTTAAACTGTTTCACGTCATTTATCATATCCATAGCCAAAGTCCCGCCACAAGCATTAATATTGCTGAAAATACCAAAACTAATTTAGCTCCTAATATTCCACCACTCAAAGTCTCTCCATAACCATAATCCATGACTAGGTGCCTCAAACCGGCTACTAAGTGGTATATTAAAGCGGCCAATGAGAGCCAGATTATGATTTGCACTATGAGAGTATTCATAAATTCTTTGATTAAATTGAAGCTTTCTTCAGATGAAAGACTTGAATCTAAAATCCATAAAAATAAACCTACGGCACCAAAAAGAACTACACCAGAGACTCTGTGAAGGATAGAGACATAAGCTGTAACTGGAAGCTGGATGGTTCCAATATCTAAATTGACCGGTCGTTTTTTATTCAAAACTATCTCCTCAGTTAATTTTCAGACAACAGAAAGTCAGTTGTATGGAATATTATTTACCTTAAATGGATTATAAATAATTAATTAGTCGATATTTCAGATAGCGATTATAAGTACAATCAAAGTGTCTTACAATTAAATATGACGCTAGATTTTCGTTATTCACTGAATTTATTTAACTTAATTAAAATTGACAAATTGAGGAAGCGCGCTATAGTTTCGCTCTTATATTTAATTTGCCAAAATTTATAAATGCTAATGATTATTGTTAATATTAAATTCTTAGCTGTAATCCTTCTAGGAGAATTCGATGAGTAATAAAGATAATTTCTATCTTTCCTCTAAAAAAACAGATGATTCGATCGAGCTACCAGTTATTAAGAGTACGGCCGGTCAAGATGTCATAGATATAGCTAAAGTTCCTGAGACTGGGTGCTTTACCTTAGATGCAGGCTTTGGCGTAACAGCTTCTTGTGAATCGAAAATAACGTATATAGATGGCGGCAAAGGTATTCTTCTCCATCGCGGTTACCCTATTGATCAGCTAGCAGAAAATTCTGATTTCCTTGAGACCTGTTTTTTGTTAATTAACGGAGAGCTACCCTCAGCATCAGACAATAAAAAATTTGTTGCTACGATAAAAAAACATCGTCATATAGAAAATTCGATGGTGGATCTTTTCAAAGCATTCCCTCAGGGGTCTCATCCTATGGCAATGTTGTGTAGCTCAGTTGCAGCAATGTCTGCAACATATGAATCAAAAACTGACATCACTAACTCAGAAGATAGAATAACAACTATTCATCGACTGATAGCAAAAGTACCGATTCTTGCAGCAATGTGCCATAGACATTTCATGGGCCAGGCCTTCATTCCAACTGATGACTCCCTGAGTTATTCTGCTAATTTTTTAAACATGATGTTCGGCACTCCAGGTGAAGTAAACAATATAAGCCCAATAATAGAGAAAGCAATGGATAGGATCTTTTTACTTCATGCAGATCATGAGCAAAATGCTTCTACCTCCACAGTTCGTCTTGCCGGTTCTACAGGTGCTAATCCTTATGCATGTATTGCAAGTGGTATAGCAGCATTATGGGGCCCTGCCCATGGGGTGCTAACCAAGCTGTACTTGAAATGCTAGAGGAAATTGGAGATGAAAAAAATATTGATAGCTTCATTCTCAGAGCTAAAGATAAAGAGGATCCTTTTCGCTTAATGGGGTTTGGTCATCGAGTCTACAAAAACTTTGATCCTAGAGCTAGAGTAATGAAAATAAGTTGTGATGAAGTCCTTGCTGAACTTGGTCTTGAAAATGATCCTCTCCTCAGAATTGCTAAGCGTCTTGAACAAATAGCGCTTGATGATGAATACTTTGCTGAAAAGAAACTCTATCCTAATGTAGACTTTTATTCAGGAATCATAATGAAGGCTATTGGCATTTCACCTGAAATGTTTACAGCAATATTCGCCACGGGCCGCACAGTTGGTTGGATATCGCATTGGAACGAGATGCTGAGTAATCCCTACAGAATTGGAAGACCTCGTCAGAATTATACAGGTTATCCAAAAAGAGAGTACTCTAAACCATAAAACTTGTTATTAAACAGTCAGCTTTTTTGAGGTGCAGCTCTCTTTTTCAATACTCGTCGATATTTATCAGCTATCTGAAAAAGGATACGATACCAAATTCATTTATAAAAATTGGTTTAAAGACCCAGAGTGGTTTATGATCTATACATGAATTTAAAATTACCTAAAGTTAAAAAAGGCCTCCACTGGACAACCAACGCAAGTGAAAAAGTCCTACTGACTGTAATCGGATTAGCAACCTGTATAGCAGCAGCCCAATTTGTATTTTCAATGTACGAAGCAAGAAATATACTTTTGTCCGATCTTTTCATGCTTTTTATATACGTTGAAATTATTGGGATGGTGGGTGCTTTTTATACCACCAGCAGAATTCCTGTAACTTTGCCAATAATTATTGCAATAACCGCCTTATGCCGGCTAATCATTATGCAAAGTAAAGATATGGATGCACTGGTTTTGCTCGGAGAAGCCGGAGCTATATTAATTCTGTCAGGGTCAGCTTATATCATGAGCCTAAAAGATAAAATTAGTCTTGAAAAAAGGAAGGAATTTAGGGAAGACGATGATGCGTCAGAATAAGTGATGGGCCTAGCGAGCGCATCTCGAACTTGTCACTTCACCCGAATACGCCTACTTTTCTAACTTTAAAATTCATCTACAAAACTACTTATAGAGATCTTTTAAACCTGATAACAACAAATGGTATTACATTAATTCTCGATAATCTTTTTCAGTTAATTCGATCACCCTGTGCTCACCACACAGTAAACCAGCTTTAAATTTGATCACGAAATAATGCGTAGGTTTGGTAAATAGGAAATCTTTTGAGAATTTACACGCTCCACCTAAACCGGTGACTGGCAAATTCATACTCAATCCAACCTTGGTGGTAATATTATGTGCACCTGTTTTAGTTTTGAAATTCAATTCTTTGTTATGACCTAAAGAGCCTATTTCCTTGCTATTAAAATATATTTCAACTTTTTGCCCTATGGTCAACAGACTTTTGGGTCTATAGACATAAATATTTGCGTCGATGATATTTGATGGCGCTTTACGCACCTTATATGAATCCAACTCAGCTCCTTTTTTTGCTAGTGGATTCGTAATATCTTTAAAAGATGAGCATCCTGATAAAAACAGTAATACAGAGATAGCGCATAAATATTTCATAGAATTCCTTTGAATTTGACTACTAACTTATCAGCCAGTATAAAAATGTTTAAAATTGAAGCATTATTCACTTATACAAAGATCACTTACTCCTTATAACGACGGAGTAGCGTCATCGTCACCAGTTTTTTTTGAATTCTCTTCAGTTGTAGCAGCGCTTTTTCTATTTTCATTTATCACTTGATCACAATTTTTTTGTCATAAAGTCTGTCCAATTCGACATAACGTGACTGATATACTTTTATTTTTCTTGTCCTGTGGAACTCATACCTAACGACAACAATGGAGCAATATTAATTGCACCAGCCACCCCTGTTATCCAATCTCCCCCAGTTTTTTTTGCGTCTGGATTTAATGTCGTAATTTGTTTATCAACATAAGCTTTTTCATCTCTTATTTCAGAGCAACTCATATTCTTTTCAGTTGATACAACCTCTTGCTCTTGATTCAAATTACGTCCAGCACAACCTGTGATAACAACGACAAGAAAAAGTGTTGTAACTAAAATAAATTTATCAGAAATACTATACATTATCGGAGTCCTTTTTTTAATACAGCCATTTTAGATGTTAATTTACCTATCCAGACTAGTGGAGGGTATAAGTTGCTCTAAGGGAAGACAAAGGCTCTCTATCAACATAAGACAGATGCTCTATTTGACCCTAAAGGGTAATCAATAGTTAATTAATTTTATTGTAATGATTAGTCTACGAGCATACAGGATGTAAAAAAATATTGTTGAAGTATACATTTTTATTGGTGGAGCCTAGCGGGATCGAACCGCTGACCTCAACACTGCCAGTGTTGCGCTCTCCCAGCTGAGCTAAGGCCCCATATTTGTGAACGAGAGAAGTCTATTGACAGGTTACGCTACTGTCAAGCGGAAGACTGTCGGGTGTTTTGCTAAAAATACTACTAATGGCGAAAATCTTTTTCCCATATTTTAATTTGTTTTTTCGAAACACCTCCAGCAGCCTCCAAAGCACTTCTAAGTCTTGCGCGGACCATATCTGGACCTAATAGAGACATTGTATCAAATAATGGTGGACCTGAAGCAGAGCCAATCATGGCCACAAACAATGGAAACAGGAAATCTTTTAACTTATGATTAAGTTTAACAGCAATTCTGCTTAGCTCTTGATACAAGTTGTCTCGACTCCAATCGTCTACTTCGTCCAAACACCAGCTAGTATATTGCAGGATCTGACGCACGGATTGATTGTCAAGTTTTTTGTGTTGAAAGCTTTCCTCATCTAGATCATGTATACCTGAGAACATAAAACTCAACATGGGCACAATATCGGAAAATTTTTCGACCCTATCTTTAATAAGAGGTAACATTCTGTCTAGATTATCCTTATTCAAAGCCCACTTATGAGTTCGATCAGCAAACTCAGCGCCGCTGAGACTCTCGCGAATCCAGCAGCCATTTAGCCAGTCTAATTTTTCTACATCAAAAATAGGTCCACCCAAACGTACCTGAGTAATATCAAAATTTTCCATCATTTCATCAAGGGTGAATTTCTCCTCTTGATTTGGCATTGACCATCCCATTCTTCCAAGATAATTCATTAATGCCTCAGGCAAATAGCCCATTTTCTTATAAAAATTAATACTTGTAGGATTTTTGCGCTTACTGAGCTTGCTATTGTTGGGGTTCCTTAACAAAGGCAAATGACAAAATTCAGGTATACCCCAGTTAAAGTATTTATATAAAAGGACATGTTTTGGAGTTGAGTTAATCCATTCTTCACCACGTATAACATGAGTAATTTTCATTAAATGATCATCAACTACATTTGCTAAATGATATGTGGGCATACCGTCTGCTTTTAAGAGAACTTGCATATCTATATGAGACCAAGGTATAACAATTTTTCCTCGCAGAATATCCTCAAACACACAATCACCTGCTTCTGGAATTTTCATGCGTATCACATGAGGCTCACCACTATCAATTTTTTTCTTTATATTGTCTTTAGACAGTCCCAGCCCTCTCCCATCGTAACGAGGTGTTTCGCCACGTGCGATTTGTTCATTTCGCATAACACCTAACTCTTTAGGGGTAGCAAAACAATAAAAGGCATGGCCTTTTTCGACAAGCTCTTTTGCATATTTTTTATATATATCTAGACGCTCGCTTTGTCGGTAAGGCCCATATTCTCCGCCAACATCTGGGCCCTCAGTCCAAGTTAAACATAACCATTTACGCGACTCCAAGATCATTTTTTCAGAACTACTTGTGCTTCTGACCTGATCTGTGTCTTCAATACGAAGAACGAACTCACCTTTTGATTTTCGGGCAAAGCAAAGATTGAAAAGTGCTATGTAAGCAGTTCCTAAATGAGGATCGCCAGTTGGAGATGGTGCAATTCTTGTTCGAACAGCCATTAGATTTTCCGTTAGTAAAAAAATTATCTGTGTACAAATTCATTATACTTTTTTTATTGAGTCAATCACTTCGTAATCTATATAAATATTAAAATTCTTAAGCGTAATGATATTTTCAAATTAAACCCAATTCGATAAATTTCAAGATATAATACTTTGTACCACTAATCTATGGTCAATCATATGTATCGTAATTCTAACGAAACAAAAAAAATAATAGATAGACGCTTCTGCGTCGCTCCCATGATGGACCTCACAGATAGATATTGTCGTCTTTTTCATCGGTTGTTAAGCAAAAAAGCTTTACTTTATACTGAAATGATTAAAACTGGAGCTCTCATACATGGCAATACTGAGGCGCACCTTTATTATGACGAAATAGAGCACCCAATTGCACTTCAGCTTGGTGGAAGCAGTCCAAAGGATTTATCAAAAAGCGTCGAATATGCAACTCAGTATAATTATGACGAAATAAATCTTAACTGTGGGTGCCCCAGTGACAGAGTTCAATCAGGAAATTTTGGTGCTGCATTAATGAAAAATGCACCCTTAGTAGCTGACTGCTATAAAGCTATGGAAGGGTCAACTGATATACCAATTACAATAAAACATAGGATTGGTGTAGATGATCAGGAAAGCTATGAGTTCTTATCCGATTTTGTTGGTGTTGTTGCAGACGCTGGCTGTAAAACCTTTATCATTCATGCTAGAAAAGCACTATTAAAGGGCCTGAGCCCAAAAGAAAATCGTGAAATTCCTCCATTAAAATATGAATATATATTTCAACTAAAAAAAGACTTTCCTAATCTAGAGATTATCTTAAATGGAGGTATAAAAAGCTTAGATCAATCAATTGAAATACTAAAAAATTTAGATGGAGTTATGTTGGGGCGTGAAGCATATCAAAACCCATATTTATTAGCCGAGGTTGATCGGCGTATATATAATAGCGAAATTTCTCCTATTAGCCGAAATGAAGTTATCCAACAATTTGTTAAAATTGTAAAGGGAAAGCTTAAACCCGGACTGAAGACAAGTCATATGACTAGACATATTTTAGGGCTTTACAAAGGAATATCTGGTGGTCGAAAATTTAGGCAATATATTAGTGAAAATGCACACCAAAAAAATGCTGATATTAATATTCTCATTGAGGCATTAAAGTATATAGAGCAAACATGAATCTGAGGAGCTGAAATATTGATCAATAATATAAAGGAATTTTTTTCATCAGAAATTAACAACCCTAATGGCGATGAAGGGCATCAACAAAGTCTTGCTGCAGCTTCACTGATGGTGGAGGTTATGGTTATTGATCGAGACACCTCAGATAAAGAGCTTACTAAAATTAAGGAAATTCTTAAGAGTCAATTTGAGCTCAAAGATCATGAGATTCAAAAACTCCTTGAGCTGGCAAAACAGGAAGTAAAGGATGCTACCTCTTTATATCAATTTACTCGTCTCATAAATGATCATTTTGATTATCAGAAGAAGAAAAAACTGATTGGAAGTTTATGGCATGTTGCATTTGCAGATGACGTTTTGGATAAGCACGAGGAAGCAATTATTAGAAGAATTGCAGATCTAGTTTATGTTTCTCATTCAGACTTCATAAAGACAAAAAACATTGCTAGGAGCAAACCTCTCAGATAAATTTTTTATTCTCGCTCAAGGGCTGCAATAAGATCTAAGAATTCATCTTTATTTTTTTTATTTATGGAGGAAAGTAATTTATGTGCCTCCAAGACATGCTGCTTAATTGCTGCATCATGAGAAGTTTTGGATTCTAACTCTATGAGATTTTCTAGTTCTGATTTCCTTTTGCTTATAATTTCGAAAACATCGTCTAAACCCATAACTAACAGAGTCTCATGAAGGCTTTCATCGGGACAAAAAACAATAGGTCTAATATTGAAATTAGCATTAGAGTGAATCGCTAACTTAGCTAAAAGACCAAGCGTTGTGCTGTCTACGCCTTTAGTTTCGACCATATCAATTATGATTTTTGAGATATCTTTAGATTTAAAAATGGTTTTCATATAATCGTTGAGCGTTGCAGAAAGCACCACTCGAACATCTCCTTCGAGCCTTATGACATATGACCCAGTTTCTTGGGATACTAAAATTCTACCTAAATCCACCTAATTATCTTTCCTTATAGTTAATAAAGTTACATCATCTGGGATATCTTTTATGTCAGATAAACCTAATTTTTTACAAATATCTTCGATAGAACCATCTGAATCTAAAATAGACTGGGATATAATTTTTTCTTTTTCTTTGAGTGACTTATCGGGGAAAATCTCAAGGACTCCATCTGAAACTAGGGTTAACAAAAACTTATCAGGTAGATCTACTTCCTCCACTTCCCATACAGCATCATCGAATATTCCAACTGGCTTACCTCTTCCTTTGAGTATCGTTGCCTTATCCTTAGAAATAACTAGCGGCATAGGCATATGAGAAGCGACAGCATAACGAAGCTTATTGGACTTTGTATCAAGCGAGCCTGCAAAGATAGTTAGGTGTTTATCAAGTTCAAGAGCCATCACCTCTCTATTGATGTGCTCAATGAAGCCTTTAGGAGCTTGCGCCATAACTTCTAGATCTTTATTTACCTTATGCCGTTTGAGAATACGATTAAAAATAAACTTTAGCAGCACAGTCAAAAAAGCCGAAGATGAACCATGCCCAGAAACATCTGCAACATAAAATACCAAATATCTATCATATAAAATATTATAACCAACAAAATCTCCACTCAGGTAAAGAGAGGGAGAAATTCTATATGCTATTTGGTATTTATTTTTCTTAAATTGGGTTTTTGCAAGTAGACTATTTTGAATTTGATTACCGGCTATTTGATCCAGCTTCAGGAGATGCAAACTATCGTTTAACTCTCGATTAGCGTCTTCTAGTTGCTGTCTATACTCAAGATTTTGTCTAACCAAACTTTTAAATTCAGAGGCTCTGTCAATTGCTTCATGGAAGCGCTTTGTAGCAAATGGTTTAATCAGTACATCTGATGCATTTTTATGAAAAAATTTCGCAACTTCTCTTGGGTTTACCTCTGGTAAAATAACAACATATGCTGTTACAAGATCAAGTGTTAAAAGAGCAGTAAATTTGGCTTGCATTAAATCTAGGGGTAGATCCAGAATAACAACAGCAGGACGAAGGTCTTCAATAGCAACCAAAGCTTTACTTGGATTGAAAAAATGGGTCACCTTCCAATTTGATCTAGACAAGAGATCTTCCAGAAATCGACAGTTTTCTATACTGTCAGATACAACCAGAAGTTCACCTTTTATTGGCATGAGTTATTCAAACCTTCTAAAGACAAATATGAAAATATTTATTTAAATTAAGAGGCTTGATAGTTAAGCACTAATTTAAAATGCGCCTCAACTTTTAGGTACTCTCTGCCTAAAAGTCATCCTCCACTTTTCCGTCATCAACTAAATACTGGCGTCTTTGAAGATAGATATCACGATAGAATGCGTACTTATCTCCTTTGAACAATTCTTCAGCTTTTAAAAGATCTGCTGTCGTAACAAGTCCATCTGAACCATATAAAGCATTTCTGACTGGGATATCATCAATTTCGTTAATCGGATTAAGAAGCTGGTCAATCACCCTTGAAGGAGCATCCCTAACAGAACTAGGACCGAAAATTGGTAACATAACAAACGGTCCATCACCTACACCATAAAAGCCTAAGGTTTGACCGAAATCTTCTCCTTCATTCTTTTCTAAACCAAGGCTATCAGCTACATCAAAAAAACCACCTAGACCAACAGTCGTATTTATAAGAAATCTACCTGTGTCATTAGTTGCTTGCTTGAATTTACCCTGAAGCAGATCATTGGCTATAGTTACCAATTCACCAAGGTTAGAGAATACTCTAGAGAAGCCTTCTTCTAGTGGATCTGGGGTAATGAACTGATAACCTTTAGCAAGAGGTTTAAAAGCATAAGTATCTATAGTGTCATTAAATGCAAATACTTTTCTATTGAATTTTTCCCATGGATCATATGTTGAGTAATCCAAATTATTAACTTGAGTGTCAGACACAGCAGACACAGATTGGTAACTGGACTCACTATTTAAATCTTGAAAAGATTCAGGATTTCCACCACTAAATGCATAATTTGACAATAAAATTCCAGCCAACAACAGTAACGCGTTCTTCATTGATAAATCCCCAATTTTATACAATATAAAAGTACTTCTTAAAACAACAATAAATTGTAATTACATGTAAGTGTAGTTTACATACTTAAAAAAAAAATTACAGCCTAGTTTTATTCCAGCAGTTTTGCAAGATTAGAAATTTTTAACTTCTGTATTTTACATCAGATAAAAAACGAAATACTCCTTTTGGTTGATCGATGGTGCGCTTATAGAGATTTTATTGAAATTTTTTAGGGCTCTTTAAAACTCATTTGGTTTGTTATGAGTAACAAAACTGCAATATTTGTGTCATAAAACTGAAATAAACTTCTCGTAAAGTGCCTTTAATTAATAAATAAGTGGAAGAAATATATCCACTTCTTTAGATGATTAAAAATTAAAATAATTACGGGGAAAAAATATATGAAAATACTGAAACTAGGCTCACTTTTTTTGCAGCAGCGATAAGCACGCATGCTATAGCTGGAGGCTCTGAGGCTGAGTCGATTGCTCAACTCAAGGCACAAATTGCTGAACTTTCTAAACGTCTAGATAATATGGATAAATATACAACAGTAGTAGCTAAAAAAACTAATCCAAAATTAAAATGGGCCGAAAAATAAAAATAAAAGGTGATATGCGATACCGTTATGAAAATATAGATGATGATCGCAAAAATATCGCTGATGCTGATGAACGTAACCGCTCACGCCTACGCGCAAGACTTGGAATAACAGCACAGGTATCAGATGAAGTAAAAGCAGGATTCGCTCTTGCCACAGGTACATCAGAGGGCGATCCAATATCCTCAAACTCAACTTTTGGTAGTAGCAATTCAGATAAAGGTATTGTGTTAGACCAGGGTTACATAGCTTGGAGATTTTATGACAATATGACTTTGACTGCTGGTAAAACGAAAGTGCCTTACTTTAAACCAGGAAAAAGTAGTCTTATATTTGATGGTGATTTAAGGCCAGAAGGCGCACACATAAAATATAAAAATAATAATGTCTTTGCTACGCTGGGCTATAATTTCTTGAATAGTGATGATGGCTCAAACGGCAATAAAGATATTATTGAAACTTATGGTGCACAGGTCGGCTATAAATTGAAGTTAGACAAGAGCACTCAAGTTACTGTTGGTTTAGGTTACTATAACATACCACTTTCAGGTTCAGAGCTCGCTGATGTCCTGGCAAATGAGTTTGGTAATACTGCCAGCGGAACGACTTATGCTTACGATTACGAGATACAGCAAGTTTTTGCGGAAGTCAAAACTAAAATCTTAGGTCAAAAATCTACCTTTTATGCTGATTATATTAAGAACGACGGTGATTCTGATATAGATGGTATTTCTGATCTTAAAGAAGATACTGGTTTCGTTTATGGTGTCAAAGTTGGTAGTGCGAAGAGGAGAGGTGATTTAGCATTTGGTTATGCCTACCAAGATCTAGAGCAAGACGCAACCTTTGGTGCACATACTGACTCAGATTTTGGTGGCGGAGGTACTGACACCAAAGGCTCAAAGATAAGTGGTGCTTTAGGCTTGAGTAAAAATACTTCATTAGCCCTGACTTACTTCGACACCGAGTACGGAAAAGAATCTCGCGGAGAAAAATTTGACTACGAGCGTCTTCAAGTTGATTTAAAAACTAAGTTCTAATTATTAAAGGCTCTCACAGAGAAACAGCGACTCTTTTGGGTCGCTTTTTTTGCTAAGAATGTACGCTTTGAACTATCTTTAAATCAAATTTTGTATTTTTTCCCAATGTAGATCTATTCGCTTTTTTGAAACAGGCACAATAGTCTTTAAGCCTTGAGAAAATAAAGACACACGATATTCTTGAAGTAAAAAGCTATGCTCCCAAAGCTCAGATACAGCAACTAAAGACAACTTTTCTATCTGTTGATTTTTTTCTTTGAGGCGGGCCTCTAAGTTTGTTATCTCTGCCACCTGAGCCTGTTCTTTCATTGCATTCTGACGCAGTTTTTCTAAACGGATTAAAATCGATTGCAAATACCGATGATATTGACGCAGAAGCTTTATTGGTACCTGAAATAGAAATCCATCACAAAAAAGTATACTTAGTTGTCGATCTATATCCTGAATTGAGTCTGCATAAGACTGTTTATATTTCGATATCTCTCGTCGAATATCTGAGATTAGGGGAGTCCAGGTGGTCACTATATCATCTAACTCATTAGCTGTTGATATAACTTTACTTTTCCCCTCTATGAATCTGAATTCAAAATCAGATTTATTTCTTGGTATTTTCTCGTTTTCAAGAAAACTTAAAAAATATGCCTTATCTATTATCTGTTTAGTTAGTAATTCTTTACTCTCAAGCCCAGCAAACTTTAACTGAAGATCCATGCCACTTAAAAGATTTTTCTTAAGATATTTAACTGATTTCGAATCTATTAACTGATAAAGAGCATTGAGACCAAGAAGTGTTTTATTAATTGCAAATAGGGAATTATCTGTCAGTTTTAAACTTATTTTTGCGTCCTCAACAATTAATGCTGGATATGTTTTTATTGTGAGATTTTCATTAACAATCGTGTATATTTCAGGTAAATCCCCGAAACTCCAATCTTTAATATCCTCTTGCTCAATAGAGTGGGTTGCAACTTGAGCTAAAGTATTCGATATTTTTATTTTAAATCGTAACTTAAGCTCCTCTATATTTTTGCTTACTGCAAGAATATGTGATTTTTTATCTATCAACTCAAAATTAATATGAAAGATGTCATCTAGTTTAATTCTACTCCAATCGTCAGAACTTATATCGATACCTGTTTGGCTTTGGAGACTCAAACCCAAGGCTTTTGTTAACTTAATATCGCTAGATTTTGCAACTTCTAGGAATTTATCTACATAACTTGAAGCAGGTACAAAATTTCGGCGTATAGATTTTGGGAGTCCCTTTAAAAGAGCAATACATTTATCTCTCAACATCCCTGGAACAATCCAATCGAATAAGTAAAGCGGCACTTGATGCAAAATACTGATTGGTATCGTAACAGTGACGCCATCTTGTTTTTGCCCTGGATCAAATCGGTATGAAGTTGCATATGAGATGCCATCCCAATGGATGTTATCTGGAAAGTCTGATGGGTTTAGATGATCATAATTTTCTTGTAGTAATAGTGATTCATCAATATGAAGAAACTCTGCAGAATCTTGCTCCAATTCTTTTGCTATTCTCCAAGATTCAAATGTATTTAGTGACGTTATATTTTTTGGGATTAAACTATCATAAAAGTTAAATATGACTGAATCATCAACCAGCACTCCCCTTCTTCGGATTTTAGATTCAATATCTAGGAGGCTACTTTGAGCTTTTAGATTGTGATGAAAAAATTCACCTGTACCGCGATACCCCCCTTCTACTAAAGCCGACTGTATAAATATTTCTCTTGATAAAGTTTGATTTAGTGTTGCATAAGATATTAATTTTTTTTCAATAATCGGTAGACCATATAAAGTTTGTTTTTCATACGCCATCACTTGACCTTTTCGGACACTATAGTGGGGCTCGCTGTAAGACTTCTTAGTTAAATGGGAGGCAACAGCAGGAAGCCATTCAGGATCTATTTTTGCATTGTAATGACTAAAAAGTTTTGAAGTTTCAATCATTCCTGCTGCCATCAACCATTTAGGTGGTTTTTTACTCAAACATGAACCTGGAAATATATTAAAAATTCTATTCCTTGAGCCAATAAATTCTTTCAGTTTATTTTTTTGTTTATTTTTTGAATAATCTTTATCAGAGGGTTCTCGCTGAAAACCAACCTGACCAAGAAGCCCAGTCAATAGAGCTCTGTGGACAGATTCATAAGATGCTGATTTTTTATTTGATATTATTCCTATATCTCGACATGCTGTATGGAGCTGATGATGTAATTCTCTCATTCGCGCATTCTCATTGCAGAGATATAATTTTTTCGACAATACTTGTCAAACTGGGATCTACTTAGCTTTTGATGTTGTTGCTCAAAATGTCTCCATAAGTTAACTAAAGTGCTAAAATCAGATGTCTGATCTTTCCACTGTAAATGTTTTGAGTCTGCATTTGCTTGCTGATCTGCTGGCCTTTCGCGGGGATCTTGAATACTCAAAGCTGAAACGATAATTAAAACTTCTTTTACTGAGCCCTCAGATTCTGATGCTAGAAGCATTCTTCCAAATTTTGGGTCCACTGGGAGCTTGGATAATTTTTTTTCCTATATTTGTCAATTGTAACTGGTTTGTTAAGGCCTCTAGCTCTTTTAAAAGGCTATATCCATCGTTAATTAAGCGACTATCAGGGGCCTCTAAAAATCAAATTTTCTTATATCACCTATTTTCATTTGCAGCATTTTTAAAATAACTGACGCTAGATTTGTTCTTACGATTTCAGGATCCGTGTAAATACTACGACTATTGAAATCATCCTCAGTGTATAAGCGAAAGCATACTCCATTACTCAATCTTCCACAGCGTCCTTTTCGCTGATTTGCACTTGCCTGGGATATAGGTTCAATTGGCAATCGTTGAACCTTAGTTCGATAACTATATCGACTGATCCTGGCCATACCTGGATCAATCACGTAACGAATTCCGGGGACTGTAAGTGATGTTTCAGCAACATTCGTAGAAAGAACGACTCGAATGCCCTTGTGAGGAGAAAAAACCTTACCCTGCTCAGATAAACTTAACCGAGAATACAAAGGTACGATATCTAGATGATTGAGCTGTGCATTTCGGAGTTTATTTGCTGTTTCACGAATCTCTCTTTCTCCGCTATGAAAAACTAAGATATCACCTCGTTTTGGTAGAGAGGTAATACGCTTAATCGCTTCAAGTATCAACTCAGGTAGATTCATATCTTGTTCTGGTTGAATGTACTGAACTTCAACTGGGTAGGTTCGACCTAAAACTTTTATAACTGGAGCGCCATTAAAGTGCTTAGAAAACTTTTCTATATCTATAGTTGCGGATGTAATGATTAATTTAAGATCAGGGCGCTTTGGTAAAATAGTCTTTAAATATCCCAGTAAAAAGTCAATATTAAGGCTTCTTTCGTGGGCTTCATCAATGATAATCGTGTCATATTTACTAAAATATGGATCATGCTGAACCTCAGCGAGTAAAATACCGTCAGTCATCAGTTTAATTAGTGTATTTGGGTTACTTTCGTCACGAAAACGGACCTGATAGCCGACAGCCTGTCCAATTGTTTGTCCAAGCTCCTCTGCAATTCGAACAGCTACAGCTCTAGCAGCTATCCGTCTAGGCTGAGTATGCCCAATTATTCCGTGAGATCCACGACCTAATTCGAGACAAATTTTAGGTAACTGGGTTGTCTTTCCTGAGCCTGTTTCTCCAGCAATAATAATAACCTGATTTTCTAAAATAGCTTTTTTTATCTCATCACGTCGCTCGACAATAGGTAGGTTATCTTGATATTGAACAAGTGGTATAGCCGAGAGACGAGCATCTCTTTTTTGGCAAGAGCGATTGAGTCTTTTTATAAAGTCTTCTAATTGCCTATCAGCTAGTTGTTCACTTTTTTACGGCTTCTGATATTTTTGAACTCATGGGTTAATTGATGGCGATCTATACTGAGCGCCCCAGAGATCTTTTTTTTGTATAATCGCTAACTTAGATTTTGTAAGACTCATAAGTTATCTGTCCAAATTTCCCATGCATCTGCCTACATCTTGCTGTTTTTTTTATGCAGCCAGTTTATCTCAGAGTTACTTAATAGAGGCATTTGTAAATAAAAATTATTTACTTGGATCATTTCTAAAACGTGACTTGAGTCGACTCTAGCAAGTTTGGTATTCTTATCTATAGCAAGCCTCATAACAAAGACTGGTTCACCAAATTTTTTCAAGAGGGCCTCTGGAATATCAGAGAAATCATCTTTTTTTTCAATATATAAATACATTCCTTCCTCTTTAGAGCTCTTATATATATTACAAATTTTCTTCATCAAGATTCTCTAGAAATAATTTTAAAATATACTATTGGTCGGACCTAATCGTTTGATGAAATCAAAAGAGCCGAGCCTATAACATCAAAGCGCCAGCCTTTTGCTATCCTGTCAGGTAGTCTAATGTTTTCTTGGGAGATAATGCTATGAACTAAAAATTCAATATCTTTTTTCTTGCTAGTATTTCTGGAGCAATATTTAATAGCTCCGCTTTCGTATTAACAATTTGCTTAAGTTTTTTTTATCGTGCTGCCCATATGTTTTGGTAATGGTTCAGTTAGGGGTGCTGGATGTTCCTTTGCAGGTCTAGCTAAACCTTCTTTAATTAGACCTAATAATTTTTCAGAGTACCTTTCAACCAAATATGGATGCATGCCCTCAATTTGAGATAAGCTTTTTTTTGATTGAGTGGCACTAGAGACAATCTCAACGATTGTTTTATCATCTATGATTCGACCGCGAGGTTTATTTTTATCTCTTGCCTCCTGTTCGCGCCATTCACAAATTAACTGCAAAGCTGAGAGTTTCTCGGAAGGTAGCTTCCAAGCGCCTTTCACTTTCTGAAAATACTGGCTTAAATCTTCTTTTGTTGATGCCTCTTCAATTAATCTGGACATTTCCTCATCAATCCATTTTTTTCGTCCCAGCTCGGCTAATTTTTTTTTGAGTTGAAAATAAATTGGTAACAAATATATAACGTCCAAAGCTGCATACCCTAATTGCGATTGACTTAAAGGTCGTCTCAGCCAATTTGATCTGGTTTCTCCTTTGTCAACATGGACTCCTAGCATACTTTTTGCCAAAGAAGCATAGCCTATAGAAAAGCCGTAACCAGTTAGCGCAGCAGCAATCTGTGTGTCAAAAATTGGCTGCGGACAACATCTTAATGTACAGCTCAGCACTTCAATATCCTCTGAACATGAGTGAAAAACCTTAAGGGTTTCATCGTTCATAAGCAACTCTCTAAGAGGCGATAAATCTGAGACAGAGATGGGGTCTATAAGCCAGCAGTTTTCACCATTAAAAATTTGAACCAATGCTAGTATAGGAAAAAAGGTATCGGTTCTTATAAACTCTGTATCAATTGCAACAATATCGGAGCATTCTAATTGTTGAATGCAGGATTGTAGCTGTTTTGAATCATTCACTAGAATCGATTTTGGTGCGAATAGCTCATGAAAATTTTGGGAGTAAGTCATTAAATTTTCTTTCGGCTACTAAATGCATGAGATAAAGTGCTGCCATCAACATATTCTAATTCGCCGCCCATTGGAACACCGTGAGCTATACGGCTTACCTCTACACCCTTATCTTTTGCTCTTTCACTAATATAATGTGCAGTTGCTTCGCCTTCAACAGTCAAGTTTGTCGCTAATATTAGCTCTTTAATTTTATCTTCGGATAGCCGTTCTATTAATTGATCGATACCTATCTCTTCCGGTCCAATTCCGTCAATTGGTGACAGATGACCGAGCAAAACAAAATAGCGTCCTTGGTAAGTATCACTGTGTTCGATTGCAAGGAGATCTGCTGGAGTTTCTATTACACACAGCTGATGTGATTCACGGCGAGGATTACTACAAATAACGCAAATATCAGTTTCTGTAAGCGTCCTACACAGTCTACATCTACCTATTTTATTTGCCGCTGACTCCAATGAGGCAGATAAACGATGTGCAGCGTCTCTATGTCTCTCCAAAAGGTGTAATGCCATTCGCTGTGCAGATTTTGGACCGACACCCGGAAGACACCTAAGGCTAGTTATAAGCTCATCAATTATTGGGCCGAACAACTAATCTCTCCTTCATGCTATCTTCGTGTGTTAAGCGTAAAATATACAAACTAAAATGGCATCTTAAAGCCCGGGGGGATATTAATCCCCCCCGTAAGATCTGACATGTTATCCTTTTGAGACTTGTCAACCTTTGCGACTGCATCATTTATAGCCGCTATGATTAAATCTTCAAGTAGCTCTATTTCCTCTGTCAGAAGACTTGGATCTATCTTCAAACTAGATGCATTATGCTTGCCGTTCATCTCAATACTAACCATTCCAGCACCAGATTCACCAATTACAATATTTTTTTCTGCATCCTCTTGCATTGCTTCCATTTTTTTTTGTAAGCCCTGAGCTTGTTTCATTAATTCGTTTATATTCATATATTAACCATTTTTTAATCTATAGCTTTGATAGTATTTTTAAGAAGAACTCCGTCGAACATATTCGTAATTTCATTTACATTTGGATCAGAATTAAGATTTTTTGTAGCCCTAGCTTTCACTTCTTCTTGTAACCTTATTTGACGGTTTTTTGGGGTTTCAGAGGCTACGATACCTATCTTTATTTCAACACTAATATTGGTTTTTAAGTATTGTGACAACACTAGCGCTAATTTCTCATCATGGGATTCATCATAAAATGCGCTTTCTGATTCATCCAGCACAAAAGATAAATTTGCGCCATCAACTTTAGATAAAATAAGATTACTTGATATATTCTTTAGCACACCATTTATGGGCAAGTCTTCGTAGACTTTAAACCAATTTTTAGATGAGACCTCTGTTAATATAACTTTTTCTGTGCAATCTTTTGCGTCTTTTTTATTTTCGAATATTTCTGGCTCAATAGTATCGTTTACATCAGCTTGTAATCTTTCTTTTTTGTTTGGGCTTGGTTCACGTATTTTTTTTTCAGTGATCGTATCTGCAGTGCTTATTATATCTATCTTCTTTTCAGGTCTTTGATCTGTATTTGATTGATCTGGATAAAAAGCAAGCATCCTAAGCAAAATCATTTCAAATCCAACCCTGGGTTCAGGTGCTAATGCCAAATCTCTCCGCCCTAATAAGGCTATTTGATAAAAATAACTGAGTATCCTCAGGGGTTAGTCTTTTTGCAATATTCAATACAAGCTCTTTATCACCGTCACTATTTGTAAGAGCCTCGGGTATTGTTTGCGCAATAGTAATCTTATGAAATAAGGATAATATTTCAGCTAGTGCATCACTGTAATCTGGGGAAAAATCAGATATATTTTGTACAGCAGCCATAACTGCTGCGCCGTCATTATCAATCAATCCTAGCACCAAATCATTAACTACTGTTCTATCAATAGATCCAAGCATATTGCAAATATCGGTTTTTTTTAACTCTTCAGAACAGTATGAAATTGCTTGATCAGTCAAACTTAAAGCATCACGCATGCTTCCATCAGCAGCTCTGGCTAGAAACCAGAGTCCAGGCTCCTCATACTTAATTTTTTCTTGATCTAAAATATACTTAAGGTGCTCAACAATAACGTCAGGAGTTATATTCTTGAGATTAAACTGTAGACAACGAGATAAAATTGTTACCGGAAGTTTCCTAGGATCTGTGGTGGCAAATAAAAATTTTACATGGGCGGGAGGTTCTTCAAGAGTCTTCAGTAGAGCATTGAAACTATGCGTAGATAGCATATGAACCTCATCAATTAAGTAGACCTTAAATCTTCCAACAGATGGAGAATATTGAACATTCTCTAGAAGCTCTCGAGTGTCATCAACTTTTGTTCTTGATGCTGCATCAACCTCTATTAGGTCTAAAAATCTTCCTTCGGATATAGAAATACAAGCACTACATTCACCACAAGGGATTGCACTTACACCTTTCTCACAGTTAATTGATTTGGCCAAAATCCTAGCAAGTGAGGTTTTTCCAACACCGCGGGTACCTGTAAAAAGATATGCGTGATGAAGGCGGTTTTGGTCGAGTGCATTTACAAGAGTCTGGAGCACGTGCTCCTGTCCAGCCATCTCAGAAAAAATGCGCGGTCGCCATTTTCGTGCAAGAACCTCATAAGTCATATATGTAGCCGAATTAATTTTATTTAAACATCCAGTATATTTATTTTAAGGTTTACGTAACCTTACTAAAAGAAACAAAGATATCAAACTAAATATTTTTAAAAAACTGATAGATTCTGCTTATAAAAATCATTGAGCCTAATTAACGTCAACTATATTAATGTAATCAGCTTTATCTCTTTTTAAATTTTTAAAATCAAATAGATCAATATCTGCTAATTGAGATGGTGATATATTTTTTATAGAAGAGAATATACTTTCTATTCTCCCTGGGTTGCTTCTTTCCCAAGATTTAAGCATGTCTTTTATAACTTTGCGCTGCAAATTATCCTGAGATCCACATAAATTACAGGGGATGATTGGGAATTTCATCCTATTTGAGT
The DNA here is from genome assembly GCA_038143955.1 of Cellvibrionales bacterium. Lineage (GTDB taxonomy): Bacteria > Pseudomonadota > Gammaproteobacteria > Pseudomonadales > Porticoccaceae > Porticoccus. The sequence goes on along the minus strand of JAYQMT010000005.1, from coordinate 481,599 downwards.
ATTTCTCTAAATCGCTCTCTACAATAAGCTAAGGGTCGTATCACGATATTTTTCTTATCATCACTTAAAAGTTTAGGCGGCATTGCTTTTAATTTTCCGCCATAAAACATATTCAAAAAAAGTGTTTCAACAATATCGTCTCGATGATGGCCTAAAGCGATTTTATTAGCACCGATTTTCTTGGCAAACGAGTATAATGAACCCCTCCTCATTCGAGAACAAAGACTACAATATGTTTTTCCATCTGGAACAAGATCAACGACTACACTGTATGTGTCTTTTTCTAGAATATGAAATGAAACGCCAAGGTTAGTTAAATATCTTGGTAGCACATCTTCTGGAAAATCTGGTTGTTTTTGATCTAAATTAACAGCAATAATTTCAAAATCTATAGGTGCTGTCTTTTGAAGATGCAATATTAGGTCTAACATGCAGTAGGAATCCTTGCCTCCAGACAGGCAGACCATGATCTTATCTCCCTCCTCTATCATACTAAAATCTGAAATTGCATTACCCACATTACGACGAAGTCTTTTATGAAGCTTATTAAACTCAAGGATCTTCTTGCGAGACTGATTAAGATTTAATTCTATAGTTGAATTCACCTCAAAGACCTCTTTGAGTGTATCGGACCTGAAGCGAATTATATAAATTGTCTTTAAAGGTTTTACTATTCTTATCGAGATCCCCAATGAGCTCTACTAGGTGCTCATTATCTTCTTTGCCGGACCATACTTTTTTGTATGAACCGTCTTGGTAGCCGTTATCCTGACGGAAAAAATTCAATACATTTTTACTAATATAACTTACATAAAGGTCTTCAAAAGTAAGGCCAATACCAGACATCAATGCTGAGAAACCTTTGATATCAAAACCTTTAGTCTTGAGTGTAGATAACGTGAAGGCCTCCAGATCAAAACGAAAATCACCTGATGGTTTCCCATTAGATAATTCTTCAGCTATATCAGAAGCAATATTTTTTCTATTGTCTGATCCGAGCAACAGTATACTCAAACCAAAGTGCCAAATATCAACTAACTCTAGCTTAACTTGTTCGGTATCAAGTGTCTGCTTTTTCCACCATTTCCAGCCATAGTGATCAAGAAGCTCTGCACTCTCTACCCAGATTGCACGATACCAAGAAAAATTTTGATTTACCCAGTCGTTATTGACCTTGGTATTCATGGCGTCCTGTAGGTCCAGCATTATCAAAATCTTCTCTTTCATTCTATAGCTCCATTTTTAGTAATATATTTTCATAAAATAATAACTATGGCCTAACAAATCTGTTGCTATTTTTTTCATCTGCTATTGTTGTGGCTGGGCCGTGTCCAGTAATAACAATAGCTTCCTCATTGAGAGTATAGATACGCTCTCGGATTGAGGTTTGTATCTTGTTGAAGTCACCACCTGGAAAATCTGTCCTACCTACTCCACCTTTAAAAAGTGTATCTCCCGCAACTAATAAATTGCTATCTTCAAACCAAAAAACTTGTGGATCCAGGAGTATGCCCCGGTGTATGAATCGCAACACCACCACAACACTTAAGGTCATGGTCATCATTTAAGTATTGATCCGGATCGGGTAACTTTATATCGCTTGGGTAACCAAACATAATGCATTGTTGCTCCAACTCCCTCCAGAGCTGAAAATCATCTCTATTGAGATAAATAGGTGCCCCTGTTGCTTTTTTTATTTCACCAGCAGCAAGAATATGATCAAAGTGAGCGTGTGTATGAATAATACTTATGCATTTGAGGCTATATTTATTTAGCTTTCCCATAATAAAATCTGCATCCCCGCCAGGGTCTACGACTAAAGCAAGCTTAGAAAAAGGATCTCCTATAATAGTACAGTTGCACTGAAGAACCCCAACAGGAAAAGTTTCAATAATATACTTTTTAGTATCAATGGTATTTTGTTTCATATAAAACCAATAATTATAGAGTTATAAAAAAAATATATATTACCACATGAGTGGGAATGAATAACCATTATATGAGGGAGGACTAGCAACTAAAAACCTGATATATTTATTTTAAATTTTTATGGAGACCCTCAAAATGAAAGTTGTTTTTAGTATTTTTATTTTCGTAATGTCTGCAGCACTAATCTTTCAGATTTCAGCTAGCATGAAGAATAAAGATCCCATTGATTGGAGCTCAGAAGAAAGTATATCCGCTCACATAGAAATCAAGAACGATGCGGTAAATGGTGAACTAACTTACGGACCAAATTTTGCTCTTTCAAATAAAGAGCTATCAGAAAATTTTTCGGATATCTACTTGATGCGAATAGTCGATCTTGATGGTGCAGATCACTACACAATTTTTATTAGTGCTCGATATAGTGATACAGATTGGCGATCTTACAACACTGCGATTAATGCACAAGGAAATAAAAATCTTCCTGTATCAGTCTTATCAAAAAAAAATATACCCTGCTCTGAACAAATATGTCAGTATGAAGAAAAACTTGCTATACCTTTGAATTTTCTCTACTTCTTTGATGGTTCAGTTTCTGGATTAGATATAACGATAAAAGGTAAAAAAAGTTACCAGATCCTGATACCTGCTAGCTACTTTAAAGCAATGTTAAATTCTATACAGGAAGAATAGTATTTAATTAGGTACCATTAAATTTAATTAAGCTCGGAGGTAATCTTGTATGAAGTCTATTTTTTCAGCTCTTTTTTTTAGTGTTAGTATATAGTCAGTATGCATATGCAGAAAAACTCGATTTGGTAGCCTATTCTTGTAGCGAGTGGGTTAAAGTACGTCAAAATGGATCGGAAAAAGTTACCTTATATTGGTTTGATGGATTTATTTCGGCATATAATAAATATGGATATACGGGCAAGCACCCACAAGGTGTTTTAAAAAATATAGGCCAAAAAAATATTTCAAGCTGGCTTGATAAATATTGTATTTCAAATACAAGTGACACGCTTCAGGGTGCGGTTGAATCTCTAATTGATGAAAAAAAGCCCATAGTCAAAGCTTGCGCCTTCAAAAAATCAAGCGGAAGACCCTGCACTCCTTTTAAAGAAAAGATGGATGAACAAGAACAAAAAAAATAATATCTAAAAAATAATTGGAAATTCTGGGAGTAAATACTTCATTAATGAATTTATGAAAAAAATGGGAAACTTAAGGTTTTTATCACTGGAGCATCAAGTGGAATTGGTGAAGCCCTAGCTCATGAATATGCAACTCAAGATACGATACTTGGTTTGGTTGCTCGTCGCAAAGATCCTCTTCTAATATTAAAAAAAAGACTAGATACAGAAGTTAGTATATATACTGCTGATGTCAGAGATCGCAACACATTACGAATTGCTGCAGAAGATTTTATAGCGAAATATGGAGCGCCTGATGTTGTTATAGCTAGTGCAGGAGTAAGCTCTGGAACACTAACTGAGAGAGAGTCAGATATGGATGCATTTCAGGCAGTTCTAGATATCAATCTAGTCGGTATGATGAATACCTTTCAGCCATTTGTTTTACCAATGAAAAAAAATAAACACGGCAGCTTAGTCGGAATATCAAGTGTTGCAGGCATAAGAGGCTTACCTGGAGCAGGTGCCTATAGTGCATCCAAAGCCGCTGTTACAGCCTATTTAGAGAGCTTAAGGATAGAATTAAATGAATACAATCTAGTGGTTACAACGATTGCCCCTGGTTATATAAAAACTCCAATGACTAGGCTCAATAAATTTCCCATGCCTTTTTTAATGACTCCTCAAGTTGCAGCAAAAAAATTTATTAAGGCAATAAATCAACATAAAAAATTTATGATTTTTCCATGGCAAATGAGTTTGGTCGCTACTATGATGCGCTTAACTCCAGCTTTTATATGGGACTTTATAATGAAAAATGCGCCACGTAAATCTAAGTCATATTGGGATTGGTTGTAACAATGTCTTAATTTTAGTCAAAGACACCGGTTGCAATTAGAGAAGATTTATATGAGTGGAAATAAGGATTTTTATCAGACTTTGATCAGGTAGCAACAAGTGTTAACAGTTGGAAGTTTTATTTAAGAAGCAAATGCCCTAGATTCTTTAGAATTTAAATGTACCTTAATACCTGGTGGTAGCCCCATTTCAATTTCAATCTGACTAATAGTGTGATCATGGTTTTCTACCATCTCATTCATTTTATAAACTTTTTGTATAGAAGATATTATTGCTAACTGAAGCTTAGATAAGTTTTCATTATCAGAGAGATTATCAAGGTTTTTAACTCCACCAGCTTTTTGTTCAACGATTATGCCGATTTTAGGTGGTAATGATAAGCCAAAAAAAACATCGCCGATGATAAATCCTGATTTTTCCAATACAGGTTTAAGTCCATTGATTTCAGCTAATCCATCACCTAAAAGTGACGTAGCTTTGCCACCCAACTCGCCTGCTTTTTCTTTAATAGAATCGTTTAATTCTTTTGACTTATTTTTTATTTTATCAAACATGATATAAAACCCCTCAATTTTTTAGAGCCAGTAGAGATAGTATTAGTAGTGGTATATGCACACAGTTAGTTAACAAGCAACTACAACCACCAATATTATCTAAAAGTGCACACGCATTTACTGGGTGTTACGGGTGATAATTTTGTTAGCCTTCATGCCAACTAATTAATCCTTATCTTTTTTTATTGATCTATCGTTTGATTTATTTGTATATAATCTACTGAGTAAAAAATAATAGATAACTGTCCAAACGACAATAATTGATACCCCTAACCCATGAGTTTCCATAATTTATATCCTTATTCCTATCTAGTTAAGCTTCCCCTTGGGTTCATATTTGATATAGTTAGTTTTATGTGGATATCATTCAATGTTTTCTCTATATCTTCTAAGGAATACATTGAGTCTTAGATATCATCACAAATACTTCGTATTTCAAGATTATCATTTATATCTATCCAAGCAAAATACTCCAAAGAAAATTACTATTTTTTATCTGAAAAAATGATTATTTAGTCGTAGGTATTTCACTCCACTTAGTTGTATATGAAGGCGACCTCTTGAGTCTTCGCATTTTCCAGTCTTGATTAATTCCGTTACTTGCCAACTGTATGGATCCATATTTTTTACTATTTATTCTATCTACTACCTGCATAAGTCGAGTTCTTCTTGAGGGCTGATGATTGTCAAATAAGCTCATTTGCTGATTATATTGATTTGATAGATCAATAAATCCAACACCAGCTTTATAGTAAGGTAGCCCTTTGATGAATAAATCTTTCACTTTCCTGTTTAGCTGATTAACAATTAGCCCTGTATCATTGGTTGCATAAGGCATATGAACTATTTTAGATCTCAAGTATCTCAAATCATCGAAACGACTAGTTTGAATGAAAACGGTTGCTACGTTCACTAAGCTTTTCTGTTTTCTGAGTTTCTCACAAGCTCTTGTTGTATAGGTGCTAATTGATTGCTGTAGTTCACTTAAGTCGTAGATTCGATGACCAAAAGTTCTTGTAGAAAATATCTGCTTTCTGGGTTCAGCCTCGTCCTCTATTGGCATACAAACTTCTCCATTAAGCTCTCTTATTGTTTTCTCTACGTTGATATTAAAAATCCCTCGCATATTCTTAGGGGATTGTCGTGCTAGATCGCTAGCAGTTATAACACCACATTCTGTAAGTCTCTCAGTGAGCCGCTGCCCTACTCCCCACATCACTAATAGGGGTTTTTTTGAGTATTGATTTCCACTTTTTTGGGTTATCTAAAACACAAACTCCTTTTAACCCCAAGTACTTTTTAGCAGCATGGTTAGCAATCTTAGAAAGGGTTTTCGTAGGGGCAACACCTACGGATACTGGAACCCTCACATGACGCCATATAGTTTTTCTTATTTTTTTAGCATATTGATTTAAATCACACTCCATACCATCTAAAGATAAAAATAACTCATCTATCGAATAAATTTCTACATCAGGAGAAAAACTTGATGCTACGTCCATCACTCTGCTGGATAAATCGGCATATAGTTCATAGTTACTAGAAAAAACATGCACATTATATTTTTCTAACAATGGCTCCAACTTAAAATAAGGCTCCAAGCCTGGTATCCCTAGCGCTTTAACTTCTCTATTTCTAGCAATAATACACCCATCATTATTTGATAGAACAACGATAGGCTTTCCTCTCAGATCGGGCCTGAACACCTGCTCACAACTAGCATAAAAACTATTACAATCAATTAGTGCTAGCATTTATGACTTCTAATTGAATGAATAACAATACCTTCAATTGAAAAATCGGAGTTTTCTAAGATAGTTATCGGTTGGTAATTTTTATTAGCAGGTATTAAGCGTCTTCTTTTTTTATCTAAGATTTTACAAGTTAGCCCTCCATCGAACGCAGCAACTACGATATGTCCGTGTTTAGCCTCTATAGATCTATCCACAACTAACAAATCTCCATTAAAGATACCTCTATCTATCATAGAATCCCCCTCAGCTTTAGCAAAAAATGTAGCAGAAGGCTGGTTTATAAGATGCTCATTAAGATCTAATTTTGACTCTATATAGTCATCTGCTGGACTAGGAAATCCTGCTGATAGTTTAGTTAGGTATAAGTCCAAGCATCTTTTAGAGAAATAACCTGAACTGGATAAATATTTCATTGTTTACCAATCGCTCCATAACTGTATAAATATACAGTATATATGTGGTCGCCAGTTTAGTATATAAATGTTTTAGATATGTCTCTATTTATAATAACTCTTATTTTAATGGCAGCCCGTGTAAAATAATTTGGCGAAAATGAACGACGAAAATATACCTAAAATATTAGAAAACGAATGGTCGTTAAGGTTAAGGCATTTCGAAGAGACAACTACTATAGAGCAATCACAGTGGTTATTTTCGCTTATTGAAGTTAAAAATATTTTCTTATCTCATCTAAAAAAATGCTGGAGCTGTAGTCATTTCATTGCCATGTGGTGTAGCAAAAATCCAGAAGAATTCAGGCGGTTAGTTAGTTCTGGTGAGCTATATAGATCTTATAAGAAGGATGAAATGAATGAACGCTTAACAAGGGCTCTTAAGGATGCTGTTAATGAAAATGATTTATTTAGAGTGTTGCGACGATTTAGAAATCGCGAGATTACTCGAATTATTTGGCGTGATTTTAATAGGGAGTCAGATTTAGAGGAAACTACTTTCGATATGACCTCTCTAGCAGAAATATCTATAAGACATGCGTTAGATTTTCTTTATCGTAGTGCCTGTCAAATTTCAGGAACCCCTTGTGACTTAAATGGCAAACCACAAAAAATGGTTGTACTTGGAATGGGAAAACTAGGTGGCTGGGAATTAAATATTTCCTCAGATATTGATCTAATATTTGCATATCCAGAGCGAGGTAAAACTAATGGAAGTCAATGCAGCCTAAGCAATGAAGAATTTTTTGTGCGTCTAAGTCAAAGGCTCATCAAATCACTAGATGCAAAAACTGATGATGGTTTCGTATTTCGAGTAGATATGCGCTTAAGGCCGTATGGTCAGAGCGGTAATCTTATTCTTAGTTTTGCTGCAATAGAGGAGTATTATCAGACTCAAGGGCGTGACTGGGAGCGTTACGCTATGATTAAAGCTAGGGTGATAGCTGGAGGAACGAGTGATGGAGCCGAATTGATGAAATTATTGCGGCCGTTCACCTTCAGAAAATATGTTGATTTCAGCACTCTAGAATCCTTACGTAAAATGAAAATTCTTATTAATAGAGAAACACAAAGAAAGGATATATCAAAAAATATAAAGATTGGGTTTGGAGGTATTCGTGAAATAGAATTTATAGCTCAGGCTTTCCAAATTATTTATGGTGGCAGAGACGAACGTTTTCAGTCTCAAGCGCTGAAAGATATTTTAACTCTTATAGAAAAAGAGTTATTGCTACCTAAATCAGAGGTAAAAAAACTACAGAAAAGTTATAAATTCTTGAGAGATATAGAGCATATTCTACAGGGTATGCAAGATCTTCAGACTCACATGCTTCCAAATACAAAAGAGGAACAACTTAGGTTAGCGTACCTCATGGGTTTCATCAACTGGGATGAATTCATGCTGGTGCTTGATAAACATCGTTCCGACGTGCAGCTAATATTTAAATCAGTTGTTGCTAACGAGTCAGACTCTGATAAAAATGATGGCAAAAATGAGCTTATGCAAGCTGATGATATATGGCAGTGCGAAATTGATGAGGATGTAACAGAAAAGCTCAGCTGCTTAGGCTATAAAAAGCCAAAAGATGCGCTTATCTTGATTCAAGCCCTTAAACAGGATCGATCGATTCTTTTTATGTCAAAAGATGCAAAAAATCGTCTCGATTCATTGATGCCAGACTTAATTTTCGCTTGTGCTAATTACGAAAACGAGATGCTAACACTTGTCAGGGTCCTGAAACTTATAGAATCTATAGCTCGCAGAAGCGCCTATTTAGTTTTACTAAAAGAGAATCCAAGTGTACTCAATGTCACCTTACAGCTTTGCTCTGCTAGCCCATGGATCTCCGAACAATTATCTAGAAATCCCGCCTTATTAGATGAGCTTCTCGATCATAGGACGCTATATACCCTACCTAATAAAGAACAACTAATAGACGAACTAAGGCAGCAATTACTCAGAGTTTCTTCTAACGACCAAGAGGGGCAAATGGAGGCTTTTGCGTTACTTCAAGCTTTCACATAGTCTCCATGTTGCTGCATGTGAAGTTACGGGGATACTGCCTTTATTAAAGGTTAGTGATTATCTAACGTCAATCGCAGAAGCAATACTGACTCACACAGTAGAAATTGCATGGAACGAAATGATAGAAAAATATGGCAACCCTTCAGGAAGGACTAGCAAGAAGTCAGAATTTCTAATCATAGGATATGGCAAGCTTGGAAGCATAGAGTTAGGGCATAACTCTGATCTTGATTTAGTATTTATTTACGATGCTAATCGAAATGATCAAACGGATGGCGATAAATCTATTGATAATGAAACATATTTTATACGATTAGGACAAAAAATTATTCATATTCTAACGACTAGATTAGCATCTGGCGTTCTTTATGAGGTTGATGTGCGCCTCAGGCCATCAGGGCGCTCAGGGATGCTAGTCTCGTCACTAGAGGCATTTGAAAAATACCAATTGAATAATGCTTGGACATGGGAGCATCAAGCTCTAGTTAGAGCTAGGCCAATCGTTGGAACGCCATTATTAACTGGGAAATTTAAGTCTATCAGATAAAAAGTTTTATGTAGAAATAGAGATCAAAATCAGCTTATTAATGATGTTTTCAATATGCGAAAAAAGATGTTAGAGCAACTAACAATTGAAAAAAGAACTCCAAAGAAGCCATTACTAAAAACAAATATTGAGCGTTCCAGTACAAATTTACCAATGTTTGATATTAAGTATGATGAAGGAGGAATTATTGATATCGAATTCATAGTACAAACAAAAGTACTGTCATATGCACATGAGTTCATTGATTTGACACGTTGGAGCGATAATATTCGAATTATTAATAGCCTAGAAAGTAACGGTATCTTTTCATTCGATGATGCAAAAAATCTCAAAGAAGCATATATATATTACCGCTCCCAAGGACACAGACTGCAACTGCAAAATGAACCTCTCCTTATAGAAGCCAATCAATGCTCTACTCAACGCAAACAAGTCACGACTATATGGAGTAAGATGATCAAAGAAAAAGGCTAGAAAATAAAGGAATTCTTTGCTGAAACTTGACTACATAAACATTATGTAAAAATTTTAGGGCTGGTCAATGGGTATTAATATCTCGTTTCTTCTCAAAAACCATGGCACATAGGGAGCATCATAACGTGCCCATATAGGGGTACCGATCGCTCTTAGTTGGCGGCCAGAGATCCATTTATTCAATAAATCTAAATAATCTAGATATTTTTTTCACTCCAGAATCCAGAATACCTAACGGAAGCGATAAAACTACTAGAAACTTGGCGAAGCTGAACATCAGAATCTTTTGGTTTAGGGAGCTGCTCAAAAGAATAGCTAGAGGGCATCATGAAACTAACTAGCCATTTACCATTTTTTTCCTCTTGGCTGATAGGTGAAGTCATATTCATATTTTCACCTTTATATGACTGAGAAACAGGCGCTGTCATTTTAATTTTTTTCTGGGGTATATTTTCACCAGAAATATAACGAAATAACTTACTAAACGCTTTACTTCCAGCTTCCTCAAAACTTCCATCGATTTCTATTTCAGCAAGCACATGTGACTCATATTTTCTAATTTCAAAAATTTCATCATTTAGAATACTTGTATACGCTGCTTCCTCTATGGCCATAACGCTTGAAGATCCTAAAATTATAAAATAAATAAGGTAACCTAAAAAAAATTTCAATGCTCGCTTTCCTTTTAAAGCTTCTATAATTGTGTAGAACTATTTTAAATACTTATTTAAATCTAAACTCAATAGCAGTTTTTTGTACCACGGAGCTTGAGATTTTTTATTTTCTTTATTGCATCTAACACCTGTTTTGCCTCTGTATTTCCATGATTAGCTGCAGCGCGATACCACATGACTGATTCGTGATAAAAATCAGAGCCTCGACTGGCATACATTGCCCCTAGATTAAAATAAGACTCTGCATCTCCCTCTTCCACAGCCTGTCTATAAACCTCAAATTCTCTATCATTTAACTTCAAGTCAAGGTCCCTCCTGGGTCTTACATTAAGATTAATACTGTATTTTATTGTCTAAATTTTCATGTTTATCAAACTCATAAAAAGCTGGATTATTCTCATGCTTATACTACCTATCAACTACTCTTTCAACTAAACTTACAATAGACAATTTTTTAAGAACATGCAGTTATTTATCAAACAAGTCAACGGAATCTTAATATTATGCAAACATTAAATCATGTTCCTGTTTTGTTATCAGGCATCATTATTGGAATGATAATGATGCAAGTTTCAATCGTAGCCCCGACTATCTTCAGGTTAGTTGACATGAAAGATACCGGACCATTTTTAAGGAGTGTGTTTCCAAAATTATTTCTTACAGTCATCACTCTATCGATAATTTCTCTTCTCTTCATATATTTTTATGGTGTCAACAACAAGGCCCCTTTGGTAGCATCACTCATAACAGCAGTTGCTATGACTACTTGCTACGTTATAGTTCCAGCGACTAATGCAGCTAAGGACTCTGGCGATGAGAGTCTATTTAAAAAATTACATTCGACGAGTGTTTTGCTTACCGTAATTGTATTAATCGTTAACTTGGGATGGTGCTTTTTTTGACTATCTAACTTTATAGTGTTCAACATAATAGGTATTTAAATGACTTACTTCGATACAGGTGTTTACATATTTCTTGCTATTGCGTTAAGTGTTTTGGTGGTAGCAATTATAGTCATGTATAGAAATAAAAATGAAAGTAGCTTACATCAAAATACAGAAGGTAAAACTCCGATTTTTATTCCCTTATTAGCTATTGCAACCTCTGGTCTAGCATTGGTTCTTATTAAATATCTATTTGATACTATTTAATTTATTGTACGAAAAAAATTCACCTATTTAGCGACTGAAGTCTATTTTTATTCATTTCCATCGCTTACTACTAGTGAAATAATTTCACCCTCATCAAATTCAGTATCTACTTTGTTGGGATTGCAGCAAATTTCACAATCAAATATTTCTACATTGTGACCACAAAACTGTGGTTCAATCCCTAAATCGATTTCAAAGGTCTCAAAACAGAAATGGCATATAATTGGTTGATAATTTAGCGTCATCGCAATCCCATCGAAATATCTGTTGTATCCTTTAACACGATTCTCTTATGCAGATTCATTCTTAGCAGTGCAGCCATTATCAGTACAACAATCGTTTATTTCTTTTTTAGTAGACTCTCTGACGTCCACAATTCTGACGTCGAAAGTCAGGTCTTTGCCAGCTAGGGCATGATTTCCATCCACAGTAACCTCTTCATCGGTAAGCTCTTTAACAGCGACCGACAGCGAACCAGTTGATGTTTTTGCCTCAAAACGCATACCAACCTTTATTTCCTGACCTTGAAAGTTCGATCTTGGTATCTTTTGAACCATTTGCTCCTGTCTTTCACCGTATGCATCTTTTGCTTTAACATTAACTATTAGAACATCGTCTATTTTTTTTCCTTCTAGTTCCCTCTCAAGGCCTGGGATAATTGCATTTTGACCATGGATGTAAGTTAAAGGCTCATCAATTGGTGATGCGTCTAAAGTATTGCCATCTTTGTCAGTGAGAGAATATTGAAACGATACTACAGCGTCTTTGCAAATAATCATTGGATGCTCTTTTCCTGAGTGAATAAAATTTAGTGATATTTATTAAATAATTTCGTATTTTATATTTTTCTCATAGGATTAGCGAACTCGAATAAAATTATTGTATTCACAAATTTTAGGTGTATATTCGCATAATTATAATATGTAATTTTTAAAAGGGCTTTTTAGGGGTATGCAAATGAAAAACTATAGAAAAATCGTAAAAAATATGGTGGCTGGATTACTTTTTGTTCCACTGATTTCTTGTGACTCTGCGGATAACAATACAAAGCCAGTGGAAATTAAAAGCCCTGTAGCGAACAATGAAATAAAAATGGGGAAAGCTAAAAAAAATAGTTTTTGGTGGCCTGATCAGCTCGACTTAAGTGTATTGCGTGACCACGATACGCGCTCTAACCCACTCGGTGATGACTTTGATTACGGGGCTGCTTTTAAGCAGCTCGATTTAAGTGCGGTTAAAGAAGATATTGATACATTGCTAACCCAACCTCAAGATTGGTGGCCTGCTGATTTTGGTAATTATGGTCCATTTTTTATACGCTTATCATGGCATGCTGCAGGCACTTATCGAACACTTGATGGCCGAGGAGGAGCCGATGGCGGTCAGATGCAATTTGAACCGCTCAATAGTTGGCCCGATAATGGTAATCTCGATAAAGCGCGTCGCCTGCTATGGCCAATAAAACAAAAGTATGGCGAAAATTTATCATGGGCTGACCTGTTAATCTTGTCCGGCAACGTGGCGCTTGAGAATATGGGCTTTCAAACCTATGGATTTGCTGGTGGTCGAGCTGACGACTGGGAGCCAGACTTAGTTTATTGGGGCCCTGAACTTGAAATACTAGCCAGTGATCGCCATGAAAAAGATGGTCAGTTACAAAGACCACTCGGGGCAACACATATGGGTCTAATCTATGTGAATCCAGAAGGTCCATTGGGTAAACCTGATCCAATAGGTTCAGCAAAAAATATTCGAGTTACTTTTGGTCGCATGGCAATGAATGATGAAGAAACAGTTGCCTTAATTGCTGGAGGTCATACATTTGGAAAAATGCATGGTGCTCATAAACCTAGTGAGTGTGTAGGTCCAGAACCCGCTGCTGCACCCACAGAGCAACAGGGTCTAGGCTGGAAAAATAAATGTGGTAAAGGGCACTCTGAAGACACAGTAACTAGTGGATTAGAGGGGGCTTGGACACAAGCACCAACACAATGGACTACGCTATATCTTCAGAATCTATTAAGTTATGACTGGGAGCAAACTCGGAGTCCCGGTGGGGCTATACAATGGATCCCCACCGATGAGACCACACATAAATCTGTACCTGATGCACATATTGAAGGTAAATTTAATCCACCCGTTATGACGACTGCAGATTTAGCTATAAAGTTTGATCCTGAATATAAGAAAATTGCAGAGCGTTTTTTGGCTAACCCTGAAGAATATCAGCTAGCATTTGCTAAGGCTTGGTATAAGCTTACCCACAGGGATTTGGGGCCACGAGCACGTTACTTGGGTGCTGATGTACCAAATGATAGTTTGATTTGGCAAGATCCTATATCCAGTGATGCAGTAAAAGTTTTGAGTGAAGAAGACATCAGTAAACTTAAAGAGATGCTCTATGCAACAAACTTAAGCGATTCTCATCTAGTAGAAACGGCTTGGGCGTCCGCAGCTAGTTTTAGACTCAGTGATATGAGAGGTGGAGCGAACGGTGCGCGAATTGCTTTGGAGCCACAAAAAAATTGGGCTGTCAATAATCCTGAACAGCTAAACAATGTATTAACTGAGCTGAAAAATATACGTGCTAACTTTGGAGCTGAAAAGGTATCTTTGGCTGATGTGATTGTTTTAGGTGGAGCTGTCGGTATTGAGCGTGCTGCAAAAGCGTCTGGTTTAGATATATCAGTTCCATTTATTTCTGGACGAGGCGATGCTACACAAGAGCAAACAGATGTTTCTACCTTTGGGTTACTAGAACCAAAGGCTGATGCGTTTCGAAATTACTTTAATGCAGCTACAAGCTATCGATCTCCGACTGAAATGCTGGTCGATAAAGCTGATCAATTGGGCTTAACAGTCCCAGAAATGACGGTATTGATTGGTGGTATGAGGAGTTTAGCTACTAATTCAGATGATTCCAAACATGGAGTTTTAACTGCTAACCCCGGAAAACTCAGTAATGATTTTTTTGTGAACTTACTGGATATGTCGATTCAGTGGCGTAAAACTGATACAGAAGGTTTATATGAAGGTATAGATCGATCAAGTAAAAAGACACTTTACACAGCCACACCTGTAGACTTAATTTTTGGTTCAAACTCTGAACTTAGAGTTGTTGCTGAGGCTTATGCTTATGACAATGCCAATGAACGTTTTGTGAGTGATTTTGTTGCTGCGTGGCTGAAAGTTATGCAAGCAGATCGCTTTGAGCTATAACTAAAGCATAAAAAATACCTTAACCATAAACCATATCTAATATGGTTTATGGTTTTTTTAACTTTAAATTAACATTTACCTCATAGCATCTATCAATCTTATTGCGACAAGTAGGTTTCCAAACTAAATGCCCGATAACGTAGCTGTGGTAATTTCTCGACAGTGACAAAACCTGGCTGAGCATTAATTACATCGGGAATTCTATTGACTATCTGCGTGCAGGTGGTCATAGCGGTAGGAACAGCACCATTAGAGAGCTCAACATCTGGCTCTCCTGATATTTTCCAATGGTTCATATCAGCCTGTTCAGGTCGATATACACAACCGGTCATTTCAAATACAAAACTTGGACCCTCGCTAGTTTTAATCTCATCAATATCGGTAAAACCTAAAACATCGCCAACTGGAACTGTGATTCCTAGAGCAGCTACCGGTAGAGGTTCAGTAGCCAATACCGGGCGAGATGTTGTAGTAATGGACACAGGTGTTAGCCCTGTATCAGCAACTAGTGCGTCTAATACGTTACGACCAAAGGTAGGTGGACGCAAAGCAGACTCCAGCCAAGTATTAAACTGCTCTATGGTGGTTCCAACCTGTTGCTCACGAGCTAATTCTGGTCCGTAATCATCTACATTCCAGCTCGCCTGCCCTAGTACGTTATCTATTCTGTGGGTTGTTCCCATCAGCATACTTACCATATTAAGCCAATAGCTGTCCTGATGACCGGTACCTGTTAAAGTGACACCAGTGCGTTTAGCAATGGTATCCAGCTCCTTGGTGATTTCTGATGATGTATTCCAAGGGTATAGTGCTTCTTCAGATAGTGTTACGGCGTTTACGCCGTGCTCAGCACACAAACGAAGTTGTTCTTGCGCATCCGACATATAGCTGTTGACTGCAATAACTGCGATATCAACATTAAGGCTCAACACCTCAGATGGATCATTGCTTACGGCAACTCCTAAACGACGTCCGAGTCCGGTCAATTCTCCCAGATCCTTACCAGCTTTTGATGGACTTCGAGAAATAGCACCGATGATCTCAACTCCCTTATCTAACAACATACGGGTGATGATCGAATTCATTGTTCCAACACCATAAATAATAGCTTTAATTTTTTTCATTTCTTAACCCTTTTATTTGCTGTGACCTTATCATAAGATAATGTTGTATAACTAGATAGATAAAGAAGCATCATGGTACACAATAAAATTAGAGTCATTTTAACACTACTGGTATTAATCATATCGCCTATAGCTTTAACAAAGGATAACCCAATATATTTAGAAACTTCTTTTCTGCAATCAGCATGCAGCCTTAAAGCGACAAGATATGCTAAGGGTTTTTGTGAAGGAGCTATAGAAGCATATATCGGCTTGATGCCTAATTGGTGTGTTACTGATGATATTACTCACGACAATATAAAAAGATTCGTCATGACTAAAATACAACAGACTCCAAAATCACCATCAATTAGGCTCCCTGCACAAGAGTTTGTATGGAAAATAATATCTATGAAGTATCCTTGCGAGTAAATAAAGGATTGTTACCTTTAAGAGTTTCAAACGTATAATTATATTTTAGAGTGTGTGGGGCCCATATAGAGTTATACAGATTAAGGTATAAGTAAAGTTTGGTGCCCGGAGCCGGAATCGAACCGGCACGGTGTTTCCACCGAGGGATTTTAAGTCCCTTGCGTCTACCAATTTCGCCATCCGGGCATATTTAAAGGATGGGCTTAACAAGCTCAATCAATAGATTGAGAGAAATTATAGATTCACTCAATTCCACTTTTTAACATAAATGGAGGCGCGGGTCGGAATCGAACCGGCGTTAACTGAGTTGCAGTCAGCTGCATGACCACTCTGCCACCGCGCCTTTAAGGCTCAGAATTGTAACCGAGGGGCCAGTCAAAGAACAGTGCAAGAACCAATAATCTAATAATTATACATAAGATAATTTGATTTAATCACGTGAACCTGGCTTTGAGGATAGCTCAGGCCATGCGGCACGCAAATAAATGATCATAGTCCACAATGTCAAAAGAGCTGCAACATACAATAAAACGATGCCTACTACATCCCATTCAGGATATTTTTCTGGGTTAACAGCCAAAAGTA
Organism: Cellvibrionales bacterium; assembly: GCA_038143955.1. GTDB lineage: Bacteria > Pseudomonadota > Gammaproteobacteria > Pseudomonadales > Porticoccaceae > Porticoccus. The sequence continues at coordinate 464,711 of JAYQMT010000005.1, read as the reverse complement.
CAGTGATAGCAACCATTTGTAAAACTGTTTTGACTTTACCCAAATAGCTGACGGCAACACTTGTTCTCTGGCCGAGTTCTGCCATCCATTCGCGTAAGGCGGAAACAACAATTTCTCGGCTCACTATAACAAGTGCAGGAAAAGCAAATACGGCTGTAGCATGCACTTGAAGTAGAACGAGCAAAGCTGCAGAAACAATTAACTTATCTGCAACAGGGTCCAAAAAAGCCCCAAATGGGGTGAACTGATCAAGCTTTCTTGCCAGATAGCCGTCTAACCAATCAGTTGCCGCGGCAATGGCAAAAATGGCTGCTGCAGTAAAATGCTTACCTTCCCAAGGCAAATAAAAAACAACGACAAAAACTGGGATCATCAAGATGCGAATCAGTGTCAGTATGTTAGGTAAATTCCACATATTTTTCTGCCAAGAGTACAAGAAATTTTATAGTTACAACTTACTCATTATGAAGGGCACTGTAAATAGCTTCCGCTACCTTATTGCTAATATTTGGTACACGGGAGAGCTCTGCGACGCTGGCTCGCCTCACTTCATTGATGTCCCCAAAGAAACGAAGTAATTCAAGCCTGCGTTTAGCACCAACGCCCTCGACACTCTCTAATGTTGATGTTCTACGTTTTTTATCTCTCTGTTGCCTATGCCCAGTGATAGCAAAACGGTGTGCCTCGTCCCTAATTTGTTGAATTAAAAGCAGTGCTGCTGAATCAGTACCTAAAATCAATTCTTTAAAACTATAATCCTTAAATTCTCCAGTAGAGTGTGGGGCTATTAATAAAGTTTCAAATCCAGCTTTTCTAGTTTTTCCTTTTGCCACGCCCACAATTTGTACACCAATAACACCTAGCTCTTTGAGTACATCAACCGCTTTTTTAAGCTGCCCCAAACCTCCATCTATGAATAAAATATCAGGTAATTTATCTTCGCCCTCTTGTAATCTCTTGTAACGCCTACTTAAAGCCTGCTCCATAGCAGCATAGTCATCACCTGCTGTTATATCTTTAATATTAAAGCGACGATAATCTGATTTAAGGGGTCCGTTTGTGTCAAATACAACGCAAGATCCTACTGTAGCCTCGCCACTACTATGGCTTATATCAAAGCACTCAAGTCGAGCGGGAAGCTCCTCTAAGCTTAAAGCACCTTTTAGTGATTCAAATTTTTGAATTAGATTTTGTTTAGATGCAATTAAGCTTTTTAGGTTTTGAGTGGCTGTTTTTTCTGCTAACTTGACCCACTTAGCTCTGATAGATCTTACCCCAGACTTAATATCAACTTTGTATCCAGCTAAAGCTGATATTGCAGAAGAGAGAAGCTCACCGCTATCGAGTGCCATACCGACAATGATCTCTTTCGGGAAATCACTTTTACTACCATCACGTAAATAATATTGTGGAATAAAATCCTCTAAAATTTCTAGTGGTGAAGATGCCAGTGGAACACGAGGATAAAATGTTCGGCTTCCCATCATTCTTCCTTGACGGATATATAGTATATGAACGCAACCCTTTGAAGACCCATGTGCTGTAGCCAGTACGTCAATATTTCGATTACCTGATTCCACGATTTGCTCAGCCTGAATTTTTCTTAATGCAGTAATTTGGTCTCTTAAAAGAGCTGCATTCTCAAAATTAAGGTTTTTTGAGGATGTATCCATTTCTTCTTCAAATTTTTTAATGAGATTATCACTTTTTCCGTCAAGGAACATTTTCGTATATCCAACGTCTTTTTGATAATCTGCTGGAGATATAAGATCAACACATGGTGCGGTACACCTATTTATCTGATATTGCAAACAAGGTCGAGATCGATTTTTGAAAAAGGTATCTTCGCATTGCCTGACTTTGAATGTTTTTTGTAAGAAAGTCATACTCTCACGAACCGCATGAATATTTGGGAACGGCCCGAAATAACTACCTTTTTTCCTTTTAGGTCCACGATGAAAAGAGAGCTGTGGGTACTGATCTTTATCTGACAGAAATATATAGGGATAGGACTTATCATCTCTTAATAAAATATTGTATGGGGGCAGATTTTGCTTGATAAGATTTTGTTCGAGCAACAGCGCTTCAATTTCAGTTTCAGTCACCGTCACATCAATAGAGGTGATGCGGTTAACAAGTGCTTGGGTTTTTGGCGGTAATTTCGATTTAGAAAAATAGCTAGTCACGCGCTTACGTAAATTTTTTGCTTTTCCGATATACAGAATTGATTTATCTTCACCAAGCATCTGATAAATACCCGGTCTTTGTGTGAGGCCTTTGAGAAAAGACTTCGAATCAAACGCTGGAGAAGTAATTGACATAACTATCGGTATATCCTCGGCTCAATTTCTAACTGAATACTAAATTTTTCAAAAATAGAGGTCTGAATTTCATACGCTAACGACAAAATATCCTCAGCACTGCCTCCTAAATTAACTAATACTAAAGCTTGCCTATCATCAACACCGACGCCATTTTTTTATAGCCTTTCCATCCGGCTTTTTCAATCAAATATCCTGCACTAATTTTCATATTTTCATCACAGAGATTATAGCTAACTATGTCTGGATAGAGCTTTTTTAGGCTCAATAAATTTTCTGATGTGACGATTGGGTTTTTAAAGAAACTGCCTATATTTGGGCTATTTAATGGGTCAGGGAGCTTTGATCGACGAATAGAGCAAACAATGTCAGAAATCATTTTTGGCGTTAAATACTTCTCAAAACTCTGCCCATGCTTCATTTTCAACTGTGTGTGAAGATTCATCAGGTAGTTTTTTAATGCAGGATATTCAATAGATATATTTGGTTTTAATGAGAGACGAAGATTAACCAATACGATGATATATTTATCTTGGCCTGCCCTCTTGAAGAAACTGTCTCTATAACCAAATTGGCAATCTTCAATACTCATTTTTTTGTATTGCCCTGTTGTTTTATCAACTACCTCTAAAGAATCAAATCTATCACTCAGCTCTATTCCATATGCCCCAATATTTTGAATGGGTGCTGCTCCCACTGATCCTGGGATTAATGAAAGATTTTCAAGGCCAAACCAGCCCATCTCTAGTGTCTTTAAAACGAGCTGATGCCAGTCTTCGCCAGCACCAACACTTATTACCAAACTTTCTTCGTTTTGAGAAGACAGCTCAATGCCCATGATCGCTATATGTACTACAAGACCTTGCATATCGCCAGTAATTAAAACATTGCTACCTTTTCCTAACACAATTATTGGTAAATTCTTTTCCTGAGCCCAAGTTAATGCTTCAGAAAGTTCAATTTTGGATGATACGGAGCAAAAGTACTCTGCTGTGGACTCAAAATTTAATGTATTAAACTTTTAAGTGGCACATTTTTTTCGACGCTTAGCATTTGCTTTCTTACCTAGTTAAATGGCGAAATAAGCCATCAACACCGTCTTCGATTAGAGATAGAACCCGCTCAAAGCCTCCTTCTCCTCCGATATATGGATCTGGAACCTCATTTTTATCAGTTGATCCATAATCAAGAAATAGCTGTAGAGATCCTGAAAAATCCAAAGGAGCGATAGCCTTTAAATCGATCAGGTTTTGTTTATCCATCGCCAATATATAGTCAAAATCATAAAAATCGGCGAATGATACTTGGCGAGCTTTCAAATTTGAAAGATCATAATTATGACGAAGAGCAATTTTTTGCGCCCGTAAGTCTGGCGGTCGCCCGATGTGCCAATCGCCTGTGCCAGCTGAATCTACAATAATCTTATTTTGCAGGTTTTTATCTAATATTTTTTTTTCTAAAATTGCATGCGCTGTGGGTGATCGGCATATATTACCAAGACAAACAAACAAAATTTTTGATTGATTTTTCAATTATTTAAGCCTATAAATTAGTTGTTAAAAGTTTAATGACATCTTCTAGATCTTCTTTCGTATCAATCCCTTTAGGCACCTCAATAACTGCTTTATCTACATGTATTCTCTCTCTCCGTACCACATAAATCGTAATTGTTCTAAAAGTTCTTTTCTTTCTAGGGGGGCAATAGGCCATAATACAAATTGATTGAGCGTTGATACCCGATAAGCATATATACCGATGTGACGCATAGGCAAATCCGTAACAGATAACCTATTTAATTTGTTATCCATCATATCTTTTCGGGGCCAAGGAACCGGGGCACGACTAAACAGCAAAGCTAAACCAGTATTATCAGTAACTACTTTCACCACATTTTTATCGATAAAGTCCTCATAGTTATCTATAGGCTCAAAAAGAGTAGCTACGCCAACAGAATCTCTGGCTGCCAAATTAGAAGCTACTTGATTTATTGCCTCTGGTGGGATGAGCGGTTCGTCCCCCTGTACATTAACAACTATATGCTTTGGAGATAAATCTAGAAGTTTTGCGACCTCTTGCAGCCTATCTGTTCCAGATTGATGATGACTTGAGGTCATACACGCTTGTCCACCGAAAAGGGTGACCGCATCAAATATTTTTTTACTGTCTGTTGCAACGATTACTCTATCGGCATGACTTTTTATGGATTGAGCGTATACACGCTCAATCATTGTCATACCATTAATTTCCATCAAAGGTTTACCGGGTAGTCTTGATGAATCAAAACGTGCAGGAATAATTACTGTAAAACTCATACTGCCTCACACTTTTTTGCTAATAGTATAATATTTAAACGATTGCCTTATTTGTCATTTTTAAAATATCGGATCAGCTAAATATTTACTCGTTTCACCTGCTCTAGAAGATCCCTTAAAAAAATAGGGTCAGCTATAGCCTCTATATCGAGGACCCAAATTTTATCATTATTAATAGCTTTACACTTTACTGCGTCTTTAGCCGTAATAATTACTGGGAGATCGTCATCGAAAAAAAGCTCATCGCCATCAAAATGATAGTGATCTTGCAAACTGTGCAAAATAGGTTCGAACCCCAAACTGATCAAAGTATCAGCAAATCCCTGTTAGGTCTCCAATCCCAGCAACTGCATGTATTTGTTCACCATATTTCCAATCTTTAATACATTCAGCTAGCAAATAATTTGATGAAAATTCGCTAGTTATCAAACAAACTTCACCCGAAACTAAATTTTTTAATCTTACTGGTTTAATAGTGAAGTATGATTCAGTTTTCAAAAAAACTTCATCTTGCTTGATTGTTTTTCCTATAGGGCTATTGCTATTGTAATTAGTAACGATAAAGTCGACTTCTTTTAATCTTCGCACTGGCTCCTGAGAGGACCAGCAGGCAAAAAGTAAGCCATTACCAAATTTTTTTGCCGTTGACTACAGCAATCTCTATATCTCTGGGCAACTTATAATGCTGAAGGCCATCATCACTTAAGATCAAGTCACAATCAGTTTTTTCAAGTAAATAATTTGCTGCTCGATGACGATTGGGGTCAACAGTGACAGGGCAAATATCTGCTAATAGCAAAGGTTCATCCCCAACATCTAGAGCTTGGGACCTTTTATTCAAAGTATAGGATAAATAGATGAATTTCCCTTATATCCACGGCTCACAATACCAGGCTTATACCCAGCATTTTTTAAGTAACGAGCTATTGCTATCACCAGAGGAGTCTTTCCAGTACCGCCAATATTTATATTACCAACTACAATAACGGGAACTTTAAGTGAAGGACTAGGATTAATTTGTGATTGAAAAATTCGACGGATAACGACTAAGATAAAAAAATCCATGACAAAGGAGCCAAAAGCACTACCCACCATGTTCGGCGATAAAAAATATCTTTAGAAAACTGAGTTGAACTTTTCAATTGAAATCTTTAGTCGTTAGAATCACTTTTTTCCTCTACCACAATTTTATTATGAAGTTTTGCGTAATGTTTATTAAGTTTTAATAGCTCTTCATGTGTCCCTTGTTCAACAATTTTACCTTTACTCATCATCAAAATTCTGTCTGCACTCTCTATTGTAGTGAGTCGATGAGCTATCACGAAGGTCGTTCGCCCCTCATAACGGCCTCCAAAGCTTCTTGGATATATCGTTCTGTCTGGGTGTCAAGGGCTGAAGTAGCCTCATCAAGAATTAAAATAGGAGCGTCTTTCAGGATAGCTCTTGCGATAGCTAGGACGTTGTCGCTGACCTCCAGACAATTTCATACCCTGATCTCCAATAATAGTATCGAAACCATTGGGTAGTTGCTCAATAAACTCTAAAGCATTGGCGGCATTGGCGGCCGCCCTTACTTCATTTTTTGTTTTATTAGCCAATGTACCGTAGGCAATATTATTATAAATAGAATCATTAAAAAGACTGATTTTTTGAGATACAAGAGCTATATGGCTCCGTAAGTTTTCAAGTTTATAGCTTTTTAGTTCTTTGCCATCCAAATTGATCATCCCATCATTTATCTCATAAAAGCGAGGGATCATACTTATCAAAGTACTTTTACCACTCCCAGAACGGCCAACCAATGCTACTGTCTCGCCAGCTTTTACATTGAACGTGACGCCATTAAGTACATTTTTTTCATTCACATCGTACGAAAAATTAACTTTTGAGAACTCAAAAGAGCCGTCAATTTTTTTTCTTTTCGACAACACCTTCATCTACCTCTTCATTGTTATCTAGCGTTGAAAATAATGTTCCGGCTGCCGCGATACCTTGTTGAATTTTACTATTAATACCGGATAGAGCCCTTACAGGCTTTGCAAGTAATGCCGCTGATGCAAGAAATTTGACAAAATCACCGCCACTCATTTCTGACAATACAGCAGGATCAAGCACCATCCACATCAAGAATGAAAGAGCAGATGCTACTAGTAGCTGTATTACTGGAGTGCTAATCGACTCGGTTATAGATAACTTCATTTGCTGTTTTTTACTATTCTTACTGGCATCTCTCATACGTTGACGTTCAAAATGCTTTGCTCCATATAGATGCATATCTCTGTAACCGCCAACTAGTTCCTGAGTTACCTGTGTTACATCTCCCATAGACGACTGTATTCGTAATGCAAGCTTTCTGAAACGCTTACTTACTGCTAATACAACTAGTCCAATGATAGGCAAAACGGTTAAAAAATTAAAGTTAATTTCCAATTTAAATAAAATAAATAGCTTATTAATCCAATAACTAGAGCACTTTCACGAATCATCACTTTTAGTGAGCTTGTTGCAGCGTGGGTGACCTGAGAAACTATAAAAGTTGTTCTTGCCACCAGATGACCAGCCATGCTTGAGTCAAAGTAGCTAGCTGGCAACATAGTGTACTTATTAAAAATAGCTACACGGAGATTATGCACAAGGATTTGTGATACATAGGTCATACAATAACCCCCGATAAAAAAAGATAGCCCCCTAACTAACGCTATCATTAACATTATCAGCGGAACCATCCATCGGGTATCTAGAATATTATCACCATCCGGTGATAGTGCATTCACTATATATACAGTTAAACCACTCCTCTGCTCAACCATCTTGTCTGGAGTTGTAGAATCCGCCGACATACCGCCAATAGCGTTTACTGTGTAGCCAAATAAATCAATAAATGCAATTTCCATTGAAGAAAAAACAATCAACCCTAATACGCCCAAAAAGAAAACACCTAAGTACCTTTTCATAAGATAACAATCTAATGTAAATTTTTAGGTTCGACATTTCTGGATAATTAGAATCTGGATTTGTATCTGCCACAGTTTTCCCTAAATTTGTTTTCAGGCTCAGTTTAAAAAGTAGAACATCAAAAACCTTTTCATACATACTAATGATAAATGAATATTGTTCAAAGGCTAAAATATATTTGGACTTAGTTATAGATCAACTTTTTTTCTGTCTAAAGCAATATATTTTTCTTAATTCTTGATTTAAAAAACATACATTATAGAATATAATTACAATAGTTAAGTTAAGAGGCAATGTAAAAATGGCTATAAAACAAGAAGTTTTAACTAATACACTCAACCCAGAAGCAGTAAAGGTTTTACGAAATACCTATACACTTTTATCGATCACTCTGTTATTTAGTGCCGTCATGTGTGGTGTGGCGATGGCTGTTAATGCACCTTTTATGGGTTTATGGATGTTGATTCCATACATCGGCTGCTTATGGATGGTTGAAAAAAATAAAAACCGCTCGGCTGGATTATTTTGGGTTTTCGCTCTAACTGGTTGGATGGGCTTTACTCTTGGTCCTATGATTTCCTTTTATTTAGCCAGCTCTGGATCTCAAATTATATTGACAGCTCTTGGTGGTACAGCTTTAATTTTCTTTGCTTGTTCATCTTACGTCTTGGTTACAAAAAAAGAATTGTCCTTTATGGGCGGATTCCTTATGACAGGGATTATTATTGCTTTTATAGCTGCAATAGCCAATATTTTCCTTCAGATTCAAGGGTTAGCTTTAGCGCTGTCTTGTATATTCCTTTTGATTTCATCGGGTATAATTATGTGGCAAACAAGCGCTATTATTCATGGTGGTGAACGTAACTATATTTCTGCTACTGTGACACTATACGTGATGCTCTATAATATATTCACAAGTCTCTTACATTTGCTTAGCGCAGCGCGAGATTAACTTTACCTGGAATAAAAAATAGAAACAAAGATAAATTATCTAGAGAAGCTCACTGCTTGGTCTGAAAAAAATGCCGAAAGACTCTCTGTTGATGAAAACTTATTGCTTACACCAGAGCATGTTGAGATTCTCATTTTGGCTAGAAAATTTTATGCTGAATATGGATTCTCTCCATCAATGCGCCCATTAATTAAAATTATTGGTATGAATTTAAGTGCGGATAAGGCTCACAGTATATATTTAATGAAATTGTTTCCCCAAAGTCCGGCCAAGGTTGTAGCCAAACTTGCTGGTCTTCCGAAACCAAAGAATTGCTTGTAGTCCGTAATATTCAAATTAGCTAATGTAGGTTTTTTATGTCAAGTAGCAATAAAAATCTGTCGAAGGAAAGCTGTGAAGCTTGTTCTGTTGATGCTGTTCGGCTATCAGCCGGAGAACAAAACTTTTTACTACAAGACCTCCCACTATGGAATATAACTACCCAGCAAGATATACCCCAGATCTCAAGGATATATGCCTTTGATAATTTTCAGAAGGCACTAAAATTTGCAAATCAAGTTGGCGAAATAGCAGAATCAGTGGGGCATCATCCAGCACTACTAGTAGAATGGGGTAAAGTAAAGGTAACTTGGTGGAGTCATGAGATAGCAGGACTCCATAAAAATGATTTTATTATGGCATCAAGAACTGATGATATTTTGAAAGATGAATATCAGTTTCATTGCCAACAACTTTGGCGTAATAATATAGCAACTCATAAAATTCATAGATCACTATAATTCAAGTTATTTGATATATTTTTATCATTTTAGGAAGATAATGCGTGCATCAAATAAATCCAGTTGAATATGATCATCAGCTTCATTTAAAAATAAGTAACCTAAAAAGGTTTTTTCTGACATCTCGCTGCCAGCATTTGAAGTTTATAAATCAGAACCTCTTAATTTTAGAATGAGAGCTGAATTTCGCATTTGGCATGAAGATGGTGAAGTTTTTTATGCAATGAACAACCCTGATAAAAAAAACCCCTATATAATCAAGGAATTTCCTATAGGCTCGAAAAAAATAAATGAGCTCATGGCTCCTTTACTTTTGGAGATCAATAAAAACAATATACTAAAAAATAAATTATTTTCTGCAGAATTTTTAACGACACTTAGTGATGATGTAGTTGTTACTCTCATTTATCACAAACCCATTGATGAAGATTGGAAAAAAGAAGCCACTAATCTTCATATAAAATTTATGATAAATATCATAGGACGAAGCCGAAAGAAAAAATTAATAATTGGTCATGACTATGTTGTAGAAAAATTACCTATTGATGGGATTGATTACTACTATAAGCAAATTGAAAATGGGTTTACACAACCCAATGCAAGAATAAACCAAGTAATGCTTAGCTGGGCGATCCGTCAAACACAAAAATGCGAAAATGATCTACTAGAGCTATATTGCGGTAATGGAAATTTTACTTGTGTGCTGTCTAAAAACTTTAAAAAAAGTCCTAGCTACAGAAGTATCAAAAGCATCAGTTAAAGCTGCTTATTTTAATTTAGAGAAAAATAATATTAGAAATGTCGAGATTTGTAGAATGTCCAGTGAGGAGATTACAAGCGCTCTAAACAAAGTTAGAAAGTTTCGTAGGTTAAAAAATATTGACCTAAATAGCTATAAACTAGATACGATTTTTGTAGATCCGCCCCGTGCAGGTTTAGATGAAAAAACGCTAAATTTATTAAAGAAATTTAAAAATATTCTTTATATTTCATGTAATCCTAAGACCTTACAAAAAAATATACAGGAAATTAGCGCGACACACTCTATAAAAAACTTTGCAGTTTTTGATCAATTTCCATATACAGACCATTTGGAATGTGGAGTATTTCTTAAATTAAAAAATTTATAAAAGCATAAATATCAATACTTTATTAGAATATTTCTCTGCTTAATAAGCAATAAAAAGTCTTTTTTATTGCAGAAAATTTAATGTCTCGCACGCACCAAAAAATTGTTTTTTGACCTTAGTAGTTTTTACTGTGTTTAAGGTTATAATAACAAGGCAGGGTTCTGCATAAAATTCAATTAAGAAAATAAAAGAGAATACTATGAGCAAAGGTACAGTGAAGTGGTTTAATGCTGACAAAGGTTTTGGTTTTATAACTCCAGAAGAAGGAGGAAAAGACCTTTTTGTACATCATTCAGAAATAAAAAATGGTGGTGGTTACGCTACCTTAAATGACGGTCAAGCAGTCTCATTTGAAGTTGGTCAAGGTCAAAAAGGGCCGTGTGCAAATAACGTAGTTCCTGAATAATTTATTCAAAAAATGAGTACATAGAGGCGGCGGGTTGATTAATAACCAGTCGCCTTTTTTATTAAGTAAGGAAACCAATTATTCACTCTATGCATGTTTGGATCTCAAAAGAATATGTTTGTAGTTTTTTTACAAAAACTTTAAATTTTCTATAATTTTTTATATAATCACACAATAAGTCATATATAAAATGTCATCTTTAAATATATCGATGCGTATTAATTCTATAGATATTTAACAGAATCCTGAGGAGCAACCTGTGAATAACAAAATTTCAAAAATAATTTATACTAAAACTGATGAAGCTCCAGCTTTAGCAACATATTCTCTCTTACCTATAGTTAATGCATTTACTAAAGCTGCGAATGTTATTGTCGAAACATCTGATCTCTCTTTAGCTTCTAGAATAATATCTGCATTTTCAGAAAATTTACCGAAAGAAAAACAAGAGAATAATGCCCTGGAAGAACTTGGTCTTCTAACCCAAGATCCTCAGGCTAATATCATTAAATTGCCTAATATAAGCGCATCTATTCCTCAGCTCCAAGAGGCAATCTCTGAACTTCAGTCTAAAGGTTACGACATACCTGATTATCCTGAGACAGCGAAAGATCCAGAAACAAAAACTATAAAAGATAAGTATGCAAAAGTTCTTGGAAGCGCAGTAAATCCAGTGCTTCGTGAAGGAAATTCAGACCGAAGAGCTCCTAGTGCTGTTAAAAAATTTGCCCGTAAAAATCCACACAGTATGGGTAAATGGAGTCAGTCTTCAAGAACGCATGTTGCACATATGAGAAGTGGAGATTTTTATAGTAGCGATATGTCCACAACATTAAAAAAATCTGGTCTGGTAAATATTCAGCATGTTGACGCTAAAGGAAAGATCACGGTATTGAAAGAGAATATTGCAACTGATAAGAAAGACTTAGTAAGTATTATGTTTATGAGTGTTAAAGCGCTTCGAAAATTTTTGGGTGAAGAGATGGAAGGTGCTAGAAAAGCAGATCTATTATTTTCACTGCATCTCAAAGCAACAATGATGAAGGTATCAGATCCTATTATTTTTGGCCATGCCGTTACTGTTTATTATGAGGAGGCTTTCCAAAAATATAAATCAATTCTTGCTGAATTGGAGGTTAATCCAAATGACGGAATAGGGAGTGTTTTAAAGAAAGTTGATCAGCTCCCCTATTCTATGAGGGTTGAAGTAGAGACAGAATTTCGAAAATGTTACGAAATCCGACCAGAAATGGCTATGGTTGATTCAGATAGAGGTATTACTAACCTTCATGTGCCTAGTGATGTGATTGTTGACGCATCTATGCCAGCAATGATACGTAGTGGCGGCAAAATGTGGAACGCACATGGCAAATTAAGGGATGTGAAAGCAGTTATTCCAGACACCAGCTATGCAACTATATATCAAGAAGTAATTAACTTTTGCAAACATCATGATGCATTTGATCCAACAACAATGGGAACAGTGTCTAACGTGGGTCTTATGGCAAAAAAAGCAGAGGAATATGGCTCACATGATAAGACATTCACTGTGCCATCAGATGGAAAAATGCAGGTAGTTGACCAGAATGGTGAAATTTTACTTCAGCATGAAAAAGTCCAAAAAGGTGATATATGGCGCATGTGTCAAGTGAAGGATGAGCCTATTCAGGACTGGGTAAAATTAGCTATTAACCGCGCTAAAGCAAGCAATACCCCAGCAATCTTTTGGTTAGATGATAAGCGTGGTCATGATGCACAAATGATCCAAAAAGTAGATAAATATCTTCAAGACCATGACACAAAAGGTGTGCGTATTGAAATCATGACTCCGGAAAGAGCAATTCGTCTGACAATGGAGAGAATGAAGAGTGGCAAAGATACTATCTCTGTTACAGGAAACGTATTAAGGGATTATTTGACTGACCTCTTTCCAATATTAGAGCTGGGAACGAGCGCGAAAATGCTATCAATAGTACCTCTTATGGCTGGAGGAGGTCTTTATGAAACCGGTGCTGGGGGCTCTGCACCAAAACACGTGCAACAGTTTGTAGAAGAAGGTCACCTCAGATGGGATTCGCTAGGAGAATTTCTTGCTTTAGCAGTTTCACTGGAAGATATTGCTACAAAAACTGATAACCCTAAAGCAAAAATACTAGCTGACTCATTGGATAAAGCAACATGCAGGCTCCTTGAAGAAGGAAAATCACCATCAAGAAAAGTGAGGGAACTTGATAATAGGGGTAGTCATTTTTATTTAGCTTTATATTGGGCTGATGAAATCTCAAAACAGGTTGAATGCACTCAACTCCAAGGAATTTTTAAGGGATTGTCAAAAAAACTTCGTGATAACGAAAAAACTATCACAGATGAGCTTATATCTTGCCAAGGAGACAAAGTTGATATCGGCGGCTATTATCGACCTAATGCCGAAATAGTTGAAAAAGCTATGAGGCCAAGCAAAACCCTCAACTCTCTACTAAATAGCGTTGAATAACAAGTTAGGTTTTTTCTATTGTCAAAAAATAGATACTGAAAGCTAGAATGAGAAAAGAGGAAGTTCTATTAAAATCTATGATTAATAAATATTATTTATCAACTTTTATATTTATCTCAATCTTCATGGTTGGTTCATGCCCTGCCTACTCAGAAAAAATTGCATTGGATTCAATGTCAATAGCAAAGGATATCGATAATATATACGTTCATAAACTATCAAGTGATAAGAATTCTACTGATTTTTTGATTGTAATTAAAAAATCAGTTCCTCTGCATATGCATGCCAATCATACTGAAACTATTTATGTTTTAGACGGAGAAGGCGAGTTTCAGGAAAATAATGAGCGATATATGATCAAACAAGGGGATTATTTGCGCATAAAAAAAGGCACTCCTCACGCAGTAAAAGTCACATCTATTAATCCCTTAAAAGTGTTATCAGTGCAAGCTCCTGAATTTTTTGGTAAAGATCGAATATTTCTTCCTGAAAAAGAATGAATATGATGAAAGTATGCGTTCCAATCTACTCCCCCCTCCAAATATTTTTTGGATCCATTTTTTTTTTGGCCCCTCGCAATGCTTTACTTTCTTTGGAAGAATTTTCAAAATATGCAACTTTTTACTGAAGCTAAAAAAGTGATATTTTATGGGTCTATTTTTGTAGTTGTTTTGGCAACATGCCTAAAATTATCGCCTAGTAGTATGTCTTCACTTATTATTGGTTTAATTGTCCCATTTTTCTATTCTTTGGCTGCACTACAAATTTCAACATCAATGCAGGCGACCAAAAAAGATATAAAGGCTAACACAAATTGGTGTATGCAATCTTTGTGGAATATCATAATTTTTGGCTCACTTTTTTACGTACCATGGGGGTTCGTTATGCTTGGGGTAATTTCATAACGTAGCCTGATATTAATAATTCACTAATTTGTATAAAATATTGGAGGAAAAAGTGACTGCCTATTTGATTGGAGAAGTCGTTATTACTGATGAGTCTTGGGTATCTAGCTATGCGATAAATGTTCATGAAATTGTACATAAGCATGGCGGTAAGTATTTATCGAGAAGCGGAAATATTAAGCAAGTTGAAGGTAAACCGACCGATGCTTCACTGATAGCAATAGTTGAGTTTCCGAACTTAGATGCAGCTCAAGCATTTATTGACGATCCAGACTACCAAGAATTCAGAAAATTAAGGATGAACGGAAGCAACAGCACCGTCCATATAATTGATAGTAGTGATGCTGCTGGAACTATTCCATACCTTAAATGATAATCCTATAGTTTGAAAAACTGCTTAAGCGCTAATAGTTTTTTTAAAATCATCATCGCTTATCGGGTTTACTGGTTACATTAACCATCGATAAATTTAGAAGGAATTTTTTCTACAGCGCCTCTAAATGGATATTTTTTCTCTAGCTGTATTTTCCCAGAGTGTATATCAAGAATTCTTTGGGCAGAGCCCTTAATTAAATGATGAAAACCTTTCTCTATTTTTTTCTTTCGACTTCAAAAAAAAGCCTGCTCTTTTTTCGTAAGTTTAGCCCAATTTTCTAGAATTGGAATATGAGCTGTTGCCTCAGTTAATTCTGAAAAAACCTCATATGCAATATCGTCACTGAGAGTGTCCTCTAATAGACCGGAGAGTTTATTTATCCTTATCGCGCCCTCAGTCAAGCTTACCTGATTCTGAAGAATCGCAGATGCAATTACCCGAATACTCTCCTGAAATTCAGCCTGTCGCTTAATTAAATGCTTTGAAAGAATATCAGCATTATTTTTCTTTGCAGGTTTTGCCTGCGGACCCTCAGGTAAAGAATAAAAGCATACAAACCTAACATACAGATTACTGATACTGGTATTAAAATATATTCTATGTGTGTTATTGAATTCATTGTTTAACATTCACCATAATTGATGATTTAACCAAGTTAAATTGTATATTTCACTCTATTTTTTGTCGATCTAAGTCATGCTTTAGAGACAGGTGTTCCTTATTTTTATCTTGATCAATCCAAGCTTGTGAAATGTTGCGTTTGTATTTGGACCTAATTTTTTAATGGTATCAAACCTATTCATAAGGTTGCCTTTACCAGTTTTCATTCGCTTTTTTGCCATCTCAAATGCATTCTGACTTTTTCAATATGTTCTCCAATATTATCTAATGACTCTATCACTAGCGCCATTTGATCATAAAGCTTTCCCGCTTCATCAGAGATTTTCTGTGAATTTCTATTTTGATCTTCGAAGCGCCAAACATTTTTCACAATCTTTAACATAGCCATCAAAGTACTGGGGCTTGAGAGAATGATGTTCTTTTTATATGCATCGTTAAACAACATATCATCATTTTGCAGGGCTAACATGAAAGCACCCTCTATTGGTATAAATAACAATACAAAATCTAGGGTGTTGATACCTTCAAGCTGCTCATAAGATTTTTCATGAAGTTCTTTTATGTGAACCTTAACAGAGTTGATATGCTGTTTTAGATGCTTTTTTTGCTCCACGACATCAGGTTCATTTTTATATCGCTCGTAATCTGTCAGCGAAACCTTTGAATCAATCACCATGTCTCTTTGATCAGGCATATGAATAATCACATCAGGAAGCCTTCGCCGCCCCTGTTGATCTATATGTGGCTCTTGAGTTACATACTCCCTAGGACTGGAAAGGCCTGATTCTTCTAGCATTCTTTCCAAAATCATCTCTCCCCAATTACCCTGAGACTTGCTATCACCCTTAAGGGCACTTGCTAAGTTTGAGGCCTCCCCTCTTACCAGATTAGTCTGTTTCATCAATTCTTTAATTGATCCATTCATTTCACTTCTCGCAGCATTTTCTCTATGATGAGAATCCTCTATATGCTTATGGAATCTGGTAATTTCTTCGCGCAATGGGCCAATAGAAGAATCGAGTGTGCGTTGATTGTCTTTTGAGAATTTCTCCTGCTTAGAATCAAATATTCGATTAGCTAAATTCTCAAATTCTTTACCTAGAATTTCACGGGATTCTTTTAGTAAAGCTGACTGCTCATTATGTTTAGCCTCATTTGATAAAGACTGCTCTCTGAATCTATTTTGCTCCATCTCAAGACGTGTCGCTAATACAGCTTTTTGTTGGTCACGAGATGCTATAGCCCCTTTGCGACGAAGAATGCTGTTAATGCACCAAGAATAAATCCACCAATAATAAAACTAAAATAAACCATAGTCATATTAGTTATATCTCCTAATTAGCTTTAGGGATTATGAAAAACAAAAAACCTATGAAGTACATCTTTTTTCAAATCTAAGGTTGTGCGATCATAGATTTTGACTAGGATAACAAAGTTTAATGCCATGATGCGCCCGCTTTTTGATATTCATGCAATAAAAGATCAAATTAAATCAGGAGTATTAGTGCTCACAGCTACTGACAATCTTGCCATAATAGTCAGAGAAAGCTGGGGGCAATATCAAATAGATCAGGGGAATATAAGCTGGGCTGAACCTGAGATTTTCGCAATTGAGAGATGGGTCAGAGAAACGTGGTTACGTTATTGTGATAATAGGGAATTTAAGGCTCCAAATTACTCTATTGTCCCTGACCTAACCGAGCATCTTATCTGGGAAAAAATAATTGCAGATAGCTTCGAACCCCTAAGTCCTGAAAATTACTCGAGCCTTGCGAGAGATAGTTATAATATTATGCAGAGATGGAAGATTCCCTGCTTAAAACTAAAGAATACTGCACCTCTATTTTATGAATGGATCTCAAAATTTGAGTTAGCTTTAAAGAATTATAAATTTATTACTGAAGCTGATGCTGTCCAAGTTTTAGCTGAACTCTTTAAAAATGCAAAAATTAGAAATGTTGGTGATATCATTACACTCGGATTTGATCAAATACCCCCTTTATACCTAGATCTCATAAAAGCAGCCTCTAAAAAATTGGTACAAGAATCATCAGAAGGCAGATATAAAAAAATTGTTCGAACACCACCAAGATATATCGAATTTTTTGATATGAATCAAGAAATTAGAGCAGCAGCTAGGTGGGCAAAAAAAATCCATATAGAACACCCAGAACATCGTGTAGGAATTATCCTGTCTGATTCTACTCTGCAACTGAAGGCTACCGAGAGAATACTTTCGGAGGAACTAAATCCAACCGGTTACGACCTAAATCGCACCTATGATGCCTGCTCATATGAGGCATCAACAGGTACGACGCTTAGCGATACACCGATCATCTCAACTGCTCTGCTTTTATTATCAATAAATGTTAGCAAACTAAGTCTCGAGAGGTATTGCCAGCTGTTAAATTCTCCATTTTGGGGTAAAAATTATTCGCTATTATCTCGAGCAGTCGCTGAAAAATATCTTCGGAGAAAAGGGCAGTTAGAATTATCTTTTAATCAATTCATCAGCGAGCTTAAGTGTTCAGAAAAAAAATGTACTCCCATCGATAAAGATAGCTTGAGTGATAGCTTTGCTGTCAGGAAGCTAATAACCATATGAAGGGAATATCTGAAAAAAATCACTTTTCCGTCTGGATAAAACTTTTTCAAAAACAATTAGACTCTTTTGGCTGGCCTGGGCTTCAAGATCTAAATAATTTAGAGGGTAACCTACAAAAAGAATGGTTTGATTCATTTGAGACTCTCGCTTCTCTTGATCAACTTAAGCAGAAGGTGACCATAAAAGAAGCATTAAAATTACTAAATCGAGCAACGGATAGGTATGTCTTTAAGCGTAAAAATTTCGATATTCCGATTCATATTATAGGATTATTAGAAAGCAACACACTAAAATTTGACCACCTGTGGGTAACTGGAATGGATGATGCCAGCTGGCCAAATAAAAGTGGTATGAGCTCTCTCATACCCATGGATATTCAAAAACGGCACATGACACCCAAATCATCACCTGAAGTACAACTAAATCTTGCAAAAAAACAACTAGAGAGGATAAAAGTATCCTCAAATAATACTGTCTTCAGTTTTAGTGAAACAAAAGATAATAAGTCATTTAAGGTAAGTCCTTTAATTTCTGACCTAAAAGAAATAGGAATTGAGGATCTTAATATCGATGGCAACCTATCAAGCAATCCAATATACCAGAATATATCAATTGTGAAATTAGAGAGAGTTGAATGCGCGAATGGCCCTATAGTTGATCTTAATAAGGAAAATATTACTGGCGGAAGCAGTATTCTGAAAAATCAAGCTTCATGCCCTTTTTAACGCTTTCGCAATACATCGATTAGGGGCGAGGGAGATACAACCTCCATCATTTGGTTTATCTCTGATGGAAAGAGGCATAATTATCCATAAGTGCATGCAAGTTTTTTGGAAAAAACCTGCTCTCAAAAGAGACTAATTAATTTAACAGAGCCGGATTTAAAAGAGGTTATCAAAATATCTATTTGTTCAGTTCTAGATGAATGGAAAATTAAAAGGCCTGATATTATTAAGTCAAAATATCTCTCGCTTGAAACACAACGCCTAAGTAAATTAATGCTGAAATGGCTTAATGTCGAAAAAGAAAGGATGCCATTTATAATCTCGTTTTTAGAAAAATCAGAAAATATATATGTAGGTCGACTACCGTTGAAGTTAACAATTGATCGTATAGATCGTATAAGTAGTGGTGAAAACTTAATCATAGACTATAAAACTGGAGCCAATTGTGATACTAGTACTTGGGATGGCGATCGGCCTAAAGAGCCCCAATTGCTTTTATACGGGCTATACAACAAAGCTAATATGGTTGGCATAGCTTTTGGACAAATCCATATTTCTTCTCAAAGATTTTTAGGTTCACCAAAATAGCCAATTTATTACCTAAAGTAATGGAATCAGATGAAAACTGGGATGACCGTGTAGCTCAATGGAAGGAATCACTTGAAATTTTGGCTGAGGAGTTCATGGAAGGTTACGCTGTAGCAGCTAATATGAACAAATCTAGCTCTGATTTGAACCAATATCTCGCTCCCCTCAATCGATTAAATGAAGATAATCTGGAACTATATATGGACAAACAAATATTCATCTCAAAAAAGATAGGAAAGCGATAATAAATGAGAATACAGGATCTAGACGAAAGAATATTAGCTTTGGAGCCTTTTCAATCCTTTGCTGTTTCTGCCCCGGCAGGTTCTGGAAAAAACAGAACTATTAACGCAAAGAGTATTGAGGCTTTTAAGTGTTGTCGAAAATCCCGAAGAGATTCTGTGTATGACTTTTGCCAATAAGGCTGCTGATGAAATGAAAAGTCGTGTAATGGAGTATTTAATTAGAGCTTCTAAAAGTACTGATCAAAACACTTACTTGAGCTCACAAGAACATGAAGTTATCGCTTTAGATCTGGCGAAAAAAGCATTATCTAGAAATAAAGAAAAAGAATGGGATTTGCTTGATAACCCATCAAGGCTAAGAATACATACGATTGACGGATTTTGTCGGAAACTTGCAGGACAACTTCCACTTGAAAGTGAATTTAATCCATTTACTAAAGATCTCACCGAGCCAACTATACTCTATAAAAAGGTAGTATCGGAGCTAATTTTATCTCAAATAGAACGACATAATGATATTAGTAGAGCAATCTCGACTCTTTTGGGTTTGCTTGATAACGATCTTAATGAACTTCAGAATTTACTAGTAAACCTACTACAAGATAGAGGTCAAAGTATTGGCCACCTCTATCAAATCGATAAAGCAAGAGACTATCTTGAAGATTCACTTAACGAGGTGATAGAAGAAACCCTTTTATCTATCAAGAGTATTTTCGATCCATTTAAGGGGAGCTATTAGAACTAGTGAAATATGCAACTACTAACCTATTACTTCAAGATGAACCCAAAAACACCGATTTACTCTCTTGCTCAAGCTTAGAGAATCTTCCAAGTCCTACATCATCTGGATACCAACAATGGACTGGATTACTGTCAATGTTCTTCACAGAAAAGAAAGAATGGAGAAAAAAATTAACCTTGCATCAGGGGTTTCCTGCAACCGATGACTCAATTGAAAATAAGAAGGATGCTACAAAGCATGCGAAACAAAAAAAAGAAGAAATGGGTTACCTAATTGAGAAATTACAAGGTGAAGCAGGAGCTTACAAAGTACTATGTGAATTAACTTCTCTACCTGTTCCGCATTATAGCGACATCCAGTGGCAAACAATTAAAGCACTGAAATCAATCCTCCTAGATCTTAGCGGACTTTTAAGTGTAACCCTAAAACAGAATAAAGCTTGTGATTATACAGAGGTTTCATTTGCTGCTTTGCGCTCACTTGGAACAGAAGATGCGCCAACAGAGCTAGCGCTTAAGCTGGACTATACTATTAAACATATTCTAGTAGATGAATTTCAAGATACCTCATCTTTGCAATTTAGGTTAATTAAAAATCTCACCCGTGAGTGGCAACCTGAAGATAATCGAAGCTTATTTATTGTAGGTGACCCAATGCAATGTCTCTATTCTTGGCGAGGAGCAAATGTCAGACAATTCATGCAAGTGAGGGAGAACCCTATAGGTAATATAAATCTTAGAAAGATAGATTTAATGGTCAATTTTAGATCAGCAGCTAAAATAGTTGATTGGGTTAACAGCGTATTTCAATGTGCTTTTGATGACAAAGATGACTTAGGAAGAGGATCGGTAAGTTATAGCCCATCAGTGGCTTGCTTTGAAGATGCCCGCTCGAAAAATGATAAAAGTGAAAAAGTCATTACTCTCGATGAATTTATTGATTACAAGGGGTCAAATGATGCTGAAAAAGCAGAGGCTAAGCATATTGCCTCACTTGTTTGCAAAACAAAGAAGGTTAATCCACAGGGATCTATCGCTATTTTAGCGAATACTCGTAAAGTATTACCTAAAATTCTTATTGCACTTAAAGACGAAGGGATAAGCTGGCAAGCTACTGAAATAGATCCTTTGAATCACCGAATGTCTATTATTGATCTGAAGTCACTTACAAAAGCTCTATTATCCCCTGCTGACCGGATCTCCTGGCTAGCGATACTCCGATCACCTTGGTGTGGGCTCAATCTTCACGATCTATTTTTAGTCGCAAACTATAAAGAAAACAGTGAAGATGATTCGGCAAGTACTGAGCTTCCTCTTATTATCACAAATATATTCAGGTATACCGAAATAAAAGATATTTCAACGGACGGCAAACAAATACTCAGCCGCTGTTGCGCTGTCCTAAAATCAGGGTGGAAGCAACGCCACAAAAAGCCGTTAAGGATATGGATAGAGTCCATCTGGATTGAACTTGGTGGCCCTAACTCTTTAACCTCAGAGCAGGAATTAAATTCCTGTCAGCAATATTTTGATTTATTAGAACTACATGAAAGTTCTGGTCGAATTACCGATTGGAACATATTTGAAAAAGCTTTAGAAGGCCTCTATGTTGTCCCTAATGAAACATCTGATCCCAATGTATTTATCATGACCATACATAAAGCAAAAGGACTCGAATTCGATACAGTAATCATCCCCGGCTTGAACCGGCCAGACAGAAATTACAGCAAAGAACCATTAATTCGATGGCATGAAAGAACAAACAAAAAAGGCGAAGATCGACTAATTGTTGGCCCAAGACCCGAAACTGGACAAGAAAATAATCGTATCTTTGATTATCTTAAACAAGAAAATAAGTTAAGAGAAGAGCTTGAAAGAATTAGAAAAGCTTATGTGGCTGTAACAAGAGCCAAAAAAAGACTTCACCTAACATATACCTTTAGTATTGGGGAAAATATGAAGCAAACCGATGAAATAAAACCCTCGAAAAGTACTTTATTAACAGCTCTTTTTGGGCGAGACTGTTATAAGGAACGCCTCAAAAATCATCCTTTTTTATCTTGCAAAAGTTATGATTTTCGGTCAGCTGCAAACGATAATTCTAATGATAGAAATAGTCAAAAATTACTTGTAGCTCTAAATAGACTTCCGGCATCGTGGGAAAAAGCTCTCAGCTTTAATAAGGCTAAAATACCGAGGTCTATCGCTAATATAGTTACTTCAGATGAGAAGAAATCTTCATCCATTGTTGCCACTAGTGCCAGACATACTGGAACTGTGCTTCATCGTATATTGAATCAAATAGTAATTGATGGGATTAACAAATGGGATGAAAAGAAAATTATCGATCAAATACCATACTGGCAATCTCAACTTCAAGGCCTCGGCCTCACTAATTATGATCAACCGCTCTCGTTGCTTCAGCGATCAGTGGATGCATGCATTAGGGACAAAAAAAACCACTGGATTTTTGATTCATCACATAAGGGTAGTAAGTGTGAATATCGTATTGGTTATAAATCGCTAACAGGAAAGCGGTCAAAAACCTCTATTATAGATCGTTGTTTTGTTTTAAATGGCACCCAATGGATTATAGATTACAAGTCGTCTGAACCAAGCAAAGATCAAAGTCTGGATATTTTTTTGGCTCAAGAAGTAGCAGAGTATGAGAAAAAATTAAGGCATTATGAAAAAATTCTTCATGGTATAAATAATCTCCCTACTAAGACAGGACTCTACTTTCCACTGATACAACATCTTGAGATTGTTTAAATGATTTATCGCTATTTTTAAAAAAATTCTCAATAAATAAAGATATTAAGCCTCCATCCTCTGCACTCTAGGATGAATTTTCATGTAGAATACATTTAAATTAAATATTATTTGGAAAAAATATGACGCGAGTTATTGAAAATATCAATGTCGATTCACAAGAAATACTGATATCGCCTAAGGCGCTCAAAGAAAAAATAGAAATTAGTGATGCTGCACGCAAAACCGTAAATACCGGTCGTTCTGCTATTGAAAATATTCTTGACAGGAAAGACCATAGAATATTCATTGTCGTGGGTCCCTGCTCTATTCATGATACTGATGCAGCCATAGACTATGCTAATCGCTTAAAAGCTCTCGCTGATGATGTAAGTGATACCTTGTGTTTAGTGATGCGTGTCTACTTTGAAAAACCGAGAACAACCACAGGATGGAAAGGTCTTATTAATGACCCCCATCTTAATGATTCTTTTAAAATTACTGAAGGACTCCATGTAGGTAGAAAGTTATTAATGGAAATAGCTGAAATTGGTTTGCCAACTGCCACAGAGGCTTTAGATCCAATATCACCTCAATATATGCACGACTTAATTACATGGGCGGCTGTTGGTGCGCGGACTACAGAATCTCAAACACATCGCGAAATGGCTTCAGGGCTATCTTCAGCTGTTGGATTCAAAAATGGTACAGACGGTGGACTCACCGTTGCAATTAACGCGTTAAAATCAGTTGCTAGCCCCACCGTTTTTTGGGAATAAATGCTGAAGGTAATGTTTCTGTGATAACTACTGCGGGAACTCATATTCCCATGTGGTCCTGCGAGGTGGCGACGGTAAACCTAACTACGACTCAGTGAATATAGCTATGACAGAAGAAAATTTGAGGTCATCAGGAATTACTGAAAATATCATGGTTGACTGTAGTCATGCAAATTCAAATAAAAATCATGAATTACAGCCATTAGTTGTTGAAAATGTTACTAATCAAATTTTAGAGGAAATAAATCAATTATCGGCCTAATGATCGAAAGTAATATAAATGCAGGAAATCAAAGCATTACTAGCGATATAAAAGATTTAAAATATGGAGTCTCGGTAACAGATTCATGTATGGACTGGAATACAACAGAAGTGACTATCAGAAGAATGCACAAAAAACTTAAAAATACGCTTTTTGATAGAAAAATTTAAGGTGATGAAATAAGTTTGCTACATGTAAGCTTTACTTTTATCGGTATGATCCGTGATGTCTTTAATTCCCTTCAATTCAGGAATTTTTTCCATCATGGTTTTTTCGACGCCTTCTTTCAATGTTACATCAGCTGACCCACAGCCTTGACAGCCTCCACCAAATTTCAGAATGGCAATA
The DNA here is from genome assembly GCA_038143955.1 of Cellvibrionales bacterium. Classification (GTDB taxonomy): domain Bacteria; phylum Pseudomonadota; class Gammaproteobacteria; order Pseudomonadales; family Porticoccaceae; genus Porticoccus. The sequence goes on along the minus strand of JAYQMT010000005.1, from coordinate 440,416 downwards.
CCATCTATGACTTCCTCTAAGCTTATACTGCCCCCATGTGATGCTAATCCTGGATTGACTTCATTATATAAAACATAGTTTATCTTATCTTCGATTGGGCTATCATCGTTTATGTTTGGCATACGTGAATTTGGAGCTCTTATTGTCAGCTGGCCTCCAAACTTATCATCAGAGTAATCTACTTTAGCATCTTCTAGGTAAGGTATGCTTTTTTGATCAAAATGAGCCTGAAAATCTGTATAGTCAATTACAACATCATCTTCTTTTTCTTCACCGGGACGACAATAAGCGATACAAGTTTCGGCCTTTGGGGTTCCAGGATCTGATACAAATATTCGAATCCCAATATCTTCTGTGTCTTGTTTTTCAAGTAGCTCTGCAAGATATTTTTGAGCAGATTCTGTAATATTTATGTTTACCATCTGGACCTCAGAATTTTTCTATAAAAGATATAGTAAAAATTTTACCATTCATAGACTTTACCGACAAACCTATGAGTTATGATTGAGTTAAATTAATATCTATATCAATATTTTTTGATATAGATATATTGATATGATAAAATATCGATATTGATGTTTTTGGAAAGTATGGATATTGAAATGAATCATCGAGAAACGCGCATACAAAAGCTGAAAGAAGAAGCTTGCCGTCGAATTTTAATATTAGATGGTGCAATGGGCACTATGATCCAGCGATATAAGCTCAAGGAAGATGACTATAGAGGTGAGAGATTTAGAAATTTTTACAAAGATGTGGCAGGTAATAATGATCTTTTATCAATAACTCAAAGAAATTTGATTAAGGATATTCATTTAGCATACTTAAAATCTGGAGCGGATATATTAGAAACAAATACATTCAACTCCACATCTATATCGCTTGCAGACTATGGCATGGAGAATCTAGTATACGAGCTTAATAAGTCTGGTGCTGAGATTGCCAGAGAAGCCTGTGATGAGGTCTCTACACCCGAAAATCCAAAATGGGTTGCTGGAGTTTTAGGGCCAACCAGTCGCACATTGTCAATATCCCCAGATGTTAATGATCCAGGTGCCCGCAACACTGATTTTAATGAACTAGTCGAGACGTATATTGAAGCAACAGAAGCATTAATAGATGGTGGCAGTGATATCATTCTAATAGAAACGATATTCGATACCTTAAATGCCAAGGCTGCAATCTTTGCAGTAAAATCAACCTTTGAAAAAAAAGGCTTTGAACTACCAATTATGATTTCTGGTACAATTACTGACGCTAGCGGTAGAACGCTTTCAGGTCAAACACCTGAAGCGTTTTGGAACTCAGTTTCTCATGCAAAACCTTTCTCGATAGGTCTTAATTGTGCTCTTGGGGCAAAAGAACTTCGCCCTCATATAGAAGAATTATCCAGGATTTCCGATACCTTCGTTAGCGCCCACCCAAATGCAGGTTTACCAAATGAGTTTGGTGAATATGATGAAACACCTCAGGAAACTAGTGAAATTGTTTCTGAATTTGCTCAAAGTGGGTTTCTCAATATCATCGGTGGCTGTTGTGGCACTACACCAGAGCATATTGAAGAAATATCTAAAAGTGTAAAAAATTTTAAAGCACGCTCAATTCCAACTATACAACCCGCATGTCGATTGTCTGGGCTAGAAGCTTATAGTATTTTTCAAGACTCCTTATTTGTGAACGTAGGCGAGAGATGCAACGTCACAGGCTCTTCTCGTTTCAAAAAACTAATACTAGACGGTCAATACGAAGAGGCTTTAAATGTTGCGAGACAACAAGTCGAAAACGGAGCCCAGATCATTGATATCAATATGGATGAAGGCATGTTAGATGCTGTCGAAGCTATGACGACCTTTACTAAACTAATTGCTTCTGAACCAGATATATCAAGAATTCCATTAATGATTGATTCCTCTAAATGGCATGTAATTGAGTCTGGCTTAAAGTGGACGCAAGGCAAATGTATTGTAAACTCTATTAGCCTCAAAGAAGGAGAGATACCCTTCATAGAACAGGCTATATTATGTAAAAAGTATGGTGCAGCTGTAGTTGTTATGGCTTTTGATGCGAAAGGCCAAGCTGATAATTTAGAGCGTAGAAAAGAAATATGTGAGCGAAGCTACAATATACTTGTAAAACAGGTAGGCTTTAATCCTGCAGATATAATTTTTGATCCAAATGTTTTTGCAGTTGCAACCGGAATAGAAGAACACAATAATTATGCAGTAGATTTCATAGAAAGCACTCGCTGGATTAAAAAAAATTTACCGTTAGCGCTTATCTCAGGAGGGATCAGTAACGTTTCTTTTTCATTTCGTGGAAATAATCCGGTAAGAGAAGCTATTCACTCAGTATTCCTCTTGCATGCAATCCGTGCTGGTCTAAGTATGGGTATTGTTAATGCAGGTCAGCTCACTGTATATAGTGATATTCCAAAAGAGCTCTGTGATAAAGTAGAAGCTGTTATTCAAAATCTCTCTCCTACAAGTACTGAAGATCTCGTATCTATAGCTCAAAATTATCATATCGATGGATCCAATAAGGACAATAAAACTGATATCGAATGGAGATCATGGCCAATCGAGAAACGATTAGAGCATGCCCTTGTCAAAGGAATCACTACTTACATAATAGAAGATACAGAAGAATGTAGGCTCAACTCCGAAAGGCCTCTTCATGTTATAGAAGGGCCCCTGATGGACGGTATGAATGTTGTTGGAGATTTATTTGGTGAAGGTAAAATGTTTCTCCCTCAAGTCGTAAAATCTGCCAGGGTGATGAAGCAATCAGTTGCCCATCTTCAGCCTTTTATAGAAAACGAGAAAACCGACAAAGTATCAAATAACGGAAAGATACTTATGGCTACCGTGAAGGGAGATGTTCACGATATTGGTAAAAACATTGTTGGCGTGGTGCTTGGTTGCAATAACTACGAAGTCATCGATCTTGGTGTAATGGTTTCTGCAGAAAAAATCATAGAAACAGCTGTGAAAGAAAAAGTTGATATCATCGGGCTTTCCGGCCTCATAACGCCCTCCTTAGATGAGATGGTTCATATAGCCTCTGAGCTTGAACGAAAAAATTTAAATTTTCCACTGTTGATAGGTGGCGCTACTACCTCAAAAGCACATACAGCTGTAAAAATTGATCCAAACTACCATCAAAACCAAACAATATATGTTGCTGATGCTTCGAGAGCTGTGGGGTTGCAGGTAAGCTTTTAAATAAAAAAGAAAAAGATAATTATATTAAAGAAGTACAGCTGGACTATGAGCAAGTCAGGAGAGGGCTATCAAGAGAAAACCAAGAAATGATTCCCTTTCTTATGAGCAAGCAAAAAAAGCTAAGTATAAAGTCGATTGGACAAAATACACCCCCGCCTTTACCTAATAATTTAGGAATTCAAGTTTTAGACGATTACCCAATTGAATTATTGCTGGGTTATATTGATTGGACACCTTTTTTCATTACGTGGGATCTCGCAGGTAAATACCCCAAAATACTTACTGATCATATTGTAGGGAAAGCCGCTACTGATCTTTTTAATGATGCTCAGATAATGCTTAAAAAGCTCATTGAAGAGAAAACACTAAAAGCTTCTGCAGTATTTGGATTATGGCCAGCAAGTACCACAAATGATGACGATATTGAAGTCTACAAAGATCAATCACGTACCATAGTTCAGTCTACACTTCACCATATCAGACAGCAGTCATCAAAAAATGATGCTGTTACTGAAATGTTATCTCTAGGCGATTTTATTGCCCCAAAAGAAGCAAATATTGATGATTATATAGGTGGTTTTGCAGTTACAACTGGAATAGGAGTCGAGAAGTTAGCTGCCGAATATGAAAAAAAGGGGACGACTACAATAGTATCTTAGTTAAAGCTCTAGCAGATAGGCTTGCCGAAGCTTTCGCAGAACATTTACATGAAAAAGTAAGAAAAGAGTACTGGGGTTACTCGAATAATGAAAGCTTAGATAATGAAGATCTAATAAAAGAAAAATATCGTGGAATAAGGCCAGCTCCTGGGTATCCGTCTTGCCCCGACCACACAGAAAAAAAGCAATTATTTGAGTTACTTGATGTGTATAAAAATATAGGTATTAGCTTAACTGATAGTTTTGCTATGAGGCCCGCGGCATCAGTTAGTGGATGGTACTTTTCACACCCAGAATCTAAGTATTTTAATGTTGGAAAAATTAAATTAGATCAATTAGAAAGCCTAGCTATTAGGAAAAATCTTGATTTATCTGAGATAGAAAGGTGGCTTAGGCCAAATTTATAAAACCAAGGAATATTCTGATGCAAAAGAAAACTGAAGAGCTCGATAAAGCTCAATATAAACCAAATTTTTGGACAATTGTATTGAGCACACTAGCTGCATTTATTGGGGTACAAAGTGACAGAAATAGGGCAAGAGATTTCAAGCATGGGAATATTTATAGCTTTATAATAGCTGGGATTATATTTACTATAATTTTTATCGTATGTGTTACTACCCTAGTTAGGTTGATACTTAATAGTTAAAATTTAGTAATTATTAGTTATTAAAAAAAGAAAAATTATTATGTAAATTATTGATTACTAAGCCAAAAAATTATGGTCACAACAAAGATGCAGGAGAACGCAACTGCTGCAATAGCATCGACCTTGCTATTATTTTCTTTCTCAATTTCATTATTATTTATTTCTTCTGACATTTTATAGGCCCTATGTTTAACAAGGATAATGTAAGGTTCATTTTCTAAAAAATGATTATACCAATGATGATTTATATTGTCCCGATTACTTAACATTGCTTAGAATATAAATTTGGTGAAGCAGATAAATGGTATGATTTATATTCTTTCCTGACATATGGTAGCCGTTATTTAAATCGACCAAAAAAAGCAATTATTATAAATAATAACTAACTGATTTCTATTATTCTGCTTGTCAATAATAGATAATGTGGGTATTAAAGATTATAAATGTTGTAAATATTTATGTACCTATATAACGAACAAGATCAAAAAATTATTGAGCAGCGTGTTTCTCAATTTAAAAATCAAACCGATCGTTACTTATCAGGAGAACTTTCTGATGACGAATTTCTTCCTTTGCGCCTTCAAAATGGTTTATATATACAACGACTTGCCCCAATGCTACGTATTGCGGTCCCTTATGGCTTATTAAATTCAATACAGCTACGAAAACTAGCACATATTACTAGGCATTATGATAAAGGTTATTGTCATGTTACTACTCGTCAAAATATCCAACTGAATTGGCCTAAATTAGAGGATGTCCCAAAAATACTTGCAGAGTTAGCTCAAGTAGAAATGCATGCAGTGCAAACTAGTGGAAACTGTATACGAAATACTACCTCTGATCAGTTTGCTGGAGCATCTAGAGACGAGCTTGAAGACCCGCGACCGTGGTGCGAGATTATAAGGCAATGGTCTACCTTTCATCCTGAATTTGCATTTTTGCCACGTAAATTTAAGATTGCTGTATGCGGAACTGATGGAGATAGAGCTGCTATACAAGTCCATGATATAGGTATACAAATTATCAAAAACTCGTCTAATGAACTAGGCTTTAAGATATACGTTGGTGGTGGCCTTGGGCGCACACCTGTTATTAGTTCCATCATTCGAGAATTTCTACCGCAAAAAGATCTGCTTACATATTTAGATGCTATTTTGAGGGTATACAATCGATATGGAAATAGAGCCAATAAATATAAAGCTAGAATTAAAATTCTTGTGAAAGCTTGGACACCAGAAGTTTTTGCCCAAGAGGTAGAAGATGAGTGGGATTACACCAAAGATACTCTTGGAAAGCTTACTGATAAAGAAATTAATAGAGTTAAGGGGCACTTTACTTTGCCACCTTATGAAAAACTTGATGACAAGAAGTCAGACGAGGAAATTAAAACTCAAGCAAAAAAGAATATGGCTTTTGATAAATGGCTTAAAAGAAATGTTAGAGATCACAAGATTGATGGTTATAGTTCTGTGACTCTATCCTTAAAGCCAACTGGTGTAGCCCCGGGGATTTAACGGATACTCAACTTGAAGCTATCGCAGATTTAGCTGACGAATTCTCGTTTAGCGAAGCAAGGGCAACTCATAATCAAAATATAGTTTTAGCAGATGTAAAAAAACTAATCTCTATAATTTATGGAAAGAGCTAAAATTAATGGTTTTGCTACTCCAAATATTAATACGTTAACAGATATGATTTGTTGCCCAGGTGGAGATTTTTGTTCTCTGGCTAACGCCAAATCTATTCCTATAGCAGAATCTATACAAAGAAAATTTGAAGATATTGACTACGTCCATGACTTGGGTGACTTATCATTAAATATATCTGGCTGTATGAATGCTTGTGGTCATCATCATGTTGGCAATATAGGGATACTTGGGGTAGACAAAAAAGGTGCTGAGTTTTATCAAATTCAATTAGGAGGTAGCTCCGGTATAGATGCATCTCTAGCAAAAGTTTTAGGGCCTTCTTTTGGAGAATCTGAGGTTCCCGAAGTTATTGAAAAAATTCTTAATATTTATGTTGAGAATCGTAAAGGTGATGAGTTATTTATAGATACATTTCGTCGAATTGGAATAGATCCATTCAAGGAAAAGGTTTATCCAGGAAACTTAGCTCGAAAAAAAAAGAGATGAATAAATATGCCTGAAATCATTAAAGGTACAGAGGTCGTTGATGATGCCTGGATCATTATAGATAAAGATTTTGAGGGTCAACTACCAATTGGTAAACTTCTGTTACTTCCTATGCAATACTGGTTGGATAATCGCGAGAAATTAAATCTTACAGTCGCAGGTATATGGATTGATAGTGACGAATCTGTTGAGCTAATCGGTCATGAAGCAAATCTATTTCCTATAATTGCAGTAAATTTTCCAATTTTTACTGATGGAAGGGGTTTTTCGATTGCTAGACTATTAAGAGAGAGATATGAATTTAATGGCCAACTCAGGGCAATAGGTAACCCAATTCAAGATCAGCTCTTCTATCTTAAGAGGTGTGGATTTACATCTTTCGATCTCAAAGAAGGGACTAATCTAGAGGCTGCAATATCATCATTAGATGACTTTGATAAAAGCTACCAATGCGCAATTGTTCCACCTGAACCCCTGTTTGTTTTAAATTCTTTAGAAGATAAATAAAAATTTTTGGATATTTAATAACGAGTACCTGTATGCATGATGCTGTTTTTCAATCATTTTTTTTTATTTTTACTGGGTCAGCTATTATTGCAACGATAGCAATTTACGGCCGACAGCCACTTTTAGTTTGTTATATTTTTCTAGGGGCATTGATTGGACCATTTGGGTTCGGATGGGTTCCAGACATTAATCTTTTGTCGGAAATATCAGAAATTGGTATTATTTTTCTCTTATTTCTCCTAGGTCTCGATTTACAACCTCAATCTCTCTTCTCAACACTAAAAAAAGTTACTGTAGTAACGTTCTTAAGTTCTGTTGTATTTGCTCTTATAGGATAATTTATAGCTGGTTTATTTCATTACAATCAAATCGAATGCATAGTGATAGCTGCTGCAATGATGTTTTCTAGCACCCTGATATGTATTAAATTGCTACCCACAACAGTCTTACCTCATACACACAGTGGTGAAATAATTACTGGATTATTATTAATGCAGGACTTCATAGCTATTTTTGTATTACTTATCCTCTTGAGTACTACAAGTGGCGAGCTTAATTTTGATAAAATTTTCTTAACGCTCATAACACTACCCTTACTAATTACTTTTGCCTGGGCTTTCGTTAAATTAGTGATATTGAAACTAATTAGCAAATTTGATCAAATGGGCGAATATATATTTTTGCTATCAATTGGATGGTGCCTTGGTTTGTCTGAAATTGCAGAGATATTAGGTCTGTCGAGAGAAATTGGAGCATTTATAGATGGAATAAGTATTGCTTCCAGCCCGATCTCTCAACATATAGCTCTTACGCTTAAACCTCTTCGGGACTTTTTCTTAATTATGTTTTTCTTTTCAATTGGCGCAGGTTTCAATCTGAAGTTTTTACCAGAGGTAGCCATAGCTACTATAGTCTTGTCTATCGCCATACTTGTAGTTAAACCAATAGTATTTAGATTTTTGCTCAGCAAACAAAGTGAAGAAAAAGTCTTGCATGGGACATAGGGTTTCGTTTGGGACAAAATAGTGAGTTCTCTCTTCTTATTGCATATGTTGCATTTAAGGCTTCAATCATTAGCACTCAAGCGTCTCATTTGATTCAGGCTACAGCGATATTTACATTTTTGATTTCCAGCTATATTGTCATATATAACTTCCCAAATCCCATTGCTACTAATAAAGATCTTAGGCGGGATTAATTTTTTAAGCCAAATTATAATAATGCTATTGTAACAATACCATCAAATAATAAGCTGATAACAAGAATTTATGAGTATAAAAGACCTACTAAATACACGCATGAAAGCAGCAATGATTGAAGCTGGCATTCCTGAAGCTTTATCCCCAGTTATCTCCGAAAGCTCGAGACCTGAATTCGGTGATTTTCAGGCTAATGGGGTTATGGCTGCTGCTAAAGAAATGGGATCTAATCCGCGGAAACTCGCGTTAGATATACTAAATAAAATTAATCTTGAGGGAATTGCAAATAAAATAGAAATAGCAGGTCCAGGTTTTATTAATATTTTTCTTTCTAACGAATTTTTAAATGAAACAGTACAAAAGCTTGTTTCTGAAAAATCTTTGGGTGTTCTGAAACCGAAACCTCAAAAGGTAGTGGTTGACTATTCTTCACCAAATCTTGCCAAAGAAATGCATGTAGGTCACCTTCGCAGTACCATTATTGGTGATGCTGTATCGAGAACACTCGAGTACCTCGGTCACGATGTAGTTAGACAAAATCATATGGGTGATTGGGGTACACAATTTGGTATGCTTATTGCTGAATTAGAGGACCAACAAAATACAAAAAACCAAGATAAATTTCTTTTAAGTGATCTTGAAAAATTCTATCAACAATCAAAGAAACATTTTGATACAGATATAAATTTTGCAAACAAGGCAAGGGAATACGTTGTCAAGCTTCAATCGGGAGATGAGCACTGTCTCCGACTTTGGAAAAAATTTATTGATATATCTATAGCACATAGTGATTCTATTTATCTTAAGTTAAATGTAACCTTGAAATCTTCTGATATAAAACCAGAGAGCTTTTATAATAATGACCTAAAGAAAATATTAGTCGATTTAGAAAATAAAAATCTTGCGAGAGAAGACCAGGGAGCAAAAGTTGTATTTTTAGATGAATTAGCAGATAAAAATGGGACGCCAAGCCCGGTTATCATTGAAAAATCAGGTGGTGGATTTTTATATGCAACCACAGATTTAGCAGCACTTCGTTACCGAAACAATGTCATAAAACCAGACAGAATTTTGTATTTCATAGATGCTCGACAATCACTACATATGAAGCAAATATTTATTTTGGCAAAAAAAGCTGGGTTTGTTGATAAAAAAGTATCTCTAGAACACCACGCCTTTGGCACAATGATGGATAAAAATGGTAAGCCTTTTAAAACTCGAAGTGGTGGGACAGTTAAACTAAATGATCTTCTGAAAGAAGCTACTGAAAAAGCCTTCAAATTGGTCACAGATAAAAATCCCAGTTTATCAAAAAAAGAGGTCGATGTTATCTCTAAGAAATTAGGTATTGGGGCAGTCAAGTATGCAGATCTTAGTAAAACTCGATCAAATGATTATATTTTTGATTGGGATTCTATGTTGAGCTTCGATGGGAACACATCTCCCTATTTACAATACGCCTATACAAGGATTTATAGTATCTTTGAAAAAACTTCTTTTGATTCAGTGGATATTGAAGGAACTATTGTGATATCTACTGATGAAGAAAGAAAACTAGCGCTAGATCTTCTATGTTTTGGTGAAACTTTAGAACAAGTCGCATCTCAGGGCTATCCTCATATTTTATGTAATTATCTCTACAATTTAGCAAGCTCGTATATGATTTTTTATGAGCGCTGCCCAATCTTAAAAGAAGATATTTCACCAACAATCAAAATGAGTCGACTTATACTCTCAAATACTACATCACAAATATTGAAAAAGGGGCTCAACCTACTGGGTATAGAGGTCATGGAAAAAATGTAAACTTTTTCTTGTGTTATGATTTATTATTATTTTCTTTTTTTTACGTATTTCATTAGTCTTCTTTTTGAAATCTGTCTATTGGTTAATTTATTTTTTTTTCCCTCATAGGGGTTTTCACTGGATCGAAAATCTATTTTCACGGGTGTTCCATGTAGATCAAGAGCCCTACAGAATGTTTTTTCCAAATAACGAGAATAATGGGAAGGTATCTCGTCTAGTTGATTTCCATGAATTACTATGATTGGTGGATTTCTTCCACCAGCATGAGCATAACGTAGTTTGATTCGTCTTCCCCTTATTAACGGAGGCTGGTGATGTATTACAGCATCTTGCAGAATTAAGGTTAACTTATTTGTACTTAACTTATCTACTGCAGAAGCATAGGATCTCTCTATAGATTCATATAAATTTCCTACACCTGTTCCATGCAAAGCGGAGATGTAGTGTAGGTCAGCAAATTTAACGAAATGCAACCGACGATCTAGCTGAACTTTGATTCTATCTTTTGTATAGTCGTCTAATCCGTCCCATTTATTAATCGCTATAACTAGAGCTCTTCCTGCAGCAACTATTGTTCCCATGAGATGCATGTCCTGATCAACAAGACCCTCTTGAGCATCAACCAAAAAAACAACAACATTTGCATCATCTATGGACTGTAAGGTTTTTACGATTGAAAATTTTTCTACAGTCAATGAAACATTCTTACGTTTTCTTATGCCGGCAGTATCAATCAAAGTATATCTTTTATCTTCTCTTTGATATTCGATATAAACACTGTCACGGGTTGTTCCTGGCTCATCGTAAACTATCACCCTATCTTCGCCTAACATTCTGTTCACTAATGTGGATTTGCCGACATTTGGCCTCCCTACTATAGCTATTTTTATACCCTTTTCTTGTCTGTCATCCTCATCTTTTTGACTAGACTCAGGAAACGGCTCCAAAACACTTTCCATCAAATTTTTTACACCACGACCATGAGTCGCCGTAGTTGGATATATATTTTTATAGCCAAGCTCAAAAAATTCTGCAGAAGCAATATCAGGATTCACGCCATCTATTTTGTTTGCAACTAAATGAACAACACATTCTTTTTCTCTCAAATATTCAGCTAAGTAGGTATCTAGGGGAGTTAATCCATCTCTACTATCAACGATAAGCATTACTGCATCAGCCTCTTGAATGGCGAGCATAGACTGTTCAGCCATAATCGAATCAACACCTTCTTCTGTTCCTGTTATACCCCCAGTATCTATGAGAATAAATTTTTTACCCAGCATGCTTCCTTCACCATATTTTCGATCCCGAGTTAATCCAGGATAATTAGCCACCAGAGCATCCCGAGTTTTGGTTAATCGGTTAAATAAGGTTGACTTTCCTACATTTGGACGACCCACTAGGGCAAATACCGGAATCATTTTGCAAATCCATAATTATTTTTTACAGGGAAAAATAGAAATTTTATTCTTTTATATTTATCTTTATATCGATTGATACAAAATTATAAGCACTTAAAAATTATAGAATAATATTTTACAGGAAAAAATTAAAACATATTATAAAAATTCATATGCACTAACTGCGCCATCATTATCAAGCACATAGATGATTTTACCATCTACGATTAAAGGAGCACTAATACCACTACTGTCGACTTTAATACGGCCTATAAAATCCCCGTCATCCTCGGACAAGATATGCAGATAGCCCTCGTAATCGCCTATAAGTAAGTATCCATTTGCAACTGAAGGGGGGGCCAAGTTTCTATATCTTAAATGTTTATTAGACCATATTATAGTTCCAGTGTTTTTATCCATAGCAATTATATCATTATTGGTTTCGACAATATAAACATGATTACTTCCAACAGCGGGTCCAAGCACTGTGTTGGCATCTTGGTACCACAAAGCTCGCCCAGTTTTAGAAATTGCACCAATTCTGCCTTGATGGCTCGCAGCATATAAAATTTCATCAGAAAAAACAGAATCTCCATCAACATCTATCATTCTTTCTAACTCAGATCGGCCTCTGGGAACGCCTATACGATTTTCCCAAATAGTATCTCCTGATGCAGCAGAAAAAGCATACACTTATCCTGTAGAAAAACCGACGATAGCCGTATTTCCTTTAACAATAGGCGAGCTTGTACCCCTCAGAGACAATATTGGAACCTCTACTTCATACTGCCATCGAACCTCTCCATTCTGTGCATCAAGGGCATATATTCGCCCATCTTGTGATTGCACTATTGTGATATCTCCATTTCCAGTAGGCGCGGAGAGAATTTCACTTGAAGTTGTTCGCTGCCAATTTTTAATGCCATTGCTTGCATCAAGTGCAATCACATCTCCATCTATACTGCCAACAAAAATTTGGTCGCCACCAATGCCAACGCCTCCTCCAAGTGGGATTTTAAGATCTATCTTCCAGATAATTTCTCCAGAATCAGATGCGATAGATGCAACAAGACCATTTTTATCAGCAACATAAATTTTATTATCAAACAAAGCAGGTTTAAATCCAGCCCCAATAAGTTCTTGGCTGCCCACTACGCTGGAGGTCCATAATTTTACTAAATCAACTTTTTTTTCTACATCAAATAGTTTAGTGGGTTTGGATTTTCCTGATTTATTTTTCTCATCTTCAGGATGCTCATAACTAGGAACTAGGTCCTCTACAGCACTCCATTCATCTTGTACTGTTGACCAAAGGCCAGTTACACAACCCGATAAAATGGATGCAATGGATATGATTGCTAAGATTTTTATCAATTTTGATCACCAGTTGTATCTCTGTCTTCTTTTAGCAGTGACTTTGGAGTGACTTTATTTAATTTAAGCCTAAGAATTTTAACATGAGGGCTGTCATAATCTTTTATCTGGTTCACTGCTAACGTGTAATAATCGTAAGCAGATACTTCATCCTCTTTAAGCATATAAAAATCAGCTTGCGCTTCTAAGTATGCCGAAGTCATATTCTTAGGAATGTCATCTTTGATCATTGATAAAGCAAGATCGATATTCCCTCTGGACGCCTCTAATCTCGCCAAACGAAGTTTTATGATCGGGGCTAATTCTTTCTCTGTATGACTCAAAGCCCACTCAAGTTCCTTTACTGCTTCATCAAGATCATTTTTTTCAACATGCAGCTTTGCCATCATAAGTGCGGAATAAATTGAATACTGTGAGCCCTCAGACGATATTTTTAGTTCAGTCGCTAACTTTTCTATTAATTTTTGTTGTGTAGCACCAATTTTCTTACCGGGTGAAACTAATGATATATTCATCATATCTTGGTATTTTGATGATGCGATCACAGACTGCTCACGCTGATTCTCTTTATAAAAAGTTACACCAAAATAACCACCCACAGAGATTGAAATTATCGCTATAGAGATAATTCCATATTCTCTCCACCATTTTTTTAAATTTTCAAGTTGCTCTTCGTCACTTAAATGCTCTGCCACACTTTTTCCCCATTAGTAAATTTTTATAACCTTATTATTTACGAGCTTAACAAATTCTTCTTTATTAACATGTATTTGCGGCTGATCTTGACGAAGATATTTTACAGTTATATTGTTTTTTATAAATTCATTCTCATCAATAATCAGTGCTAGGCCAGCACCACTTTTATCCGCCTTTTTCATTTTATTTTTTAGGCTACCTCCCCCACAATGACTTTGCACTTTCAAGTAAGAACAGGAGTTTCTTATATAACTACTTAATTCTATCGACTTAGTAGTTATATCGCCATCGGCAATCACATACAAATCTACCTGAGATGCGATACTATCAGGGAACAAGCTTGCTTCGTCAAGAAGCAAAATTAATCTTTCTATACCCATAGCCAAGCCTACTGCTGGTGTGCTCTTCCCTCCCATCTGTTCTACTAATTTATCGTACCTTCCTCCAGCACAGATAGTTCCCTGAGCACCAAGCATAGTTGTAACCCATTCAAATACTGTTTTTCCGTAATAATCTAGCCCCCTTACCAATCTTTTATTAACATGATATGCGATATCAAGTTTTTCAAGGAAACTGCAAAGCAGTTCAAAATGCTCTCGGGATTCTTCATCTAGATAATCATGGAAATTAGGTGAGTCATTAAGTACTTTTTGTGTATTTAAATCTTTACTATCAAGGATCCGCATTGGATTGGTGTGTATTCGTCGTTGGCTATCTACATCAAGATCGTGTTTTTTTTCATCCAGATAGGCTATCAGGGTCCTTACGGTAAAGATTTCTAGACTCAATACTTCCAAGCGTATTTATCTGAAGTGAAAGATGATCTGTTAAGCCTAAACTGCTCCATATCTTAGAAACAAGCTGAATTAATTCAGCATCTATGTCGGGCCCATTGAGCCCAAAGACCTCTACACCTATTTGCTGAAATTGTCTCAAACGACCCTTTTGAGGTCTCTCATGACGAAACATTGGCCCTTGATACCATAACCTTTGAATCTGATTGAAGATTAAGCCACTCTGTTGGCACGCTCGAACACAACCAGCTGTACCCTCCGGTCTTAAGGTAAGGCTATCGCCATTACGATCATCAAAGGTATACATTTCTTTTTCAACTATATCGGTAATTTCGCCTATAGTTCTCTTAAATAAATCCGTAGACTCTAAAAGTGGGAATCTTATTTCATTGAAACAATAGCTTGTTAAAATTGAGGATATTGAGCTCTCTAAATACTGCCAACGTGGCGAATCTACCGGCAAAAGATCATTCATTCCGCGTATTGATTGTATTTTTTTCATGAGGATTTCGCTATTAAGCTTTCTAATTTTTCAGATTTTTGAAACGCTTCTTTTCGTATTAGCGCCTCAAGCTCTTCAACCAAACTATCCTGTGATAATTTATGGCTCGGCTTACCATCGATATATATTAAATTATTTGGTGTACCTCCGGTTAGACCAACATCTACCTCTTTAGCTTCTCCCGGACCATTTACAATACAACCTATAATTGCAACATCAAGGGGCACTTTTATGTCTTCAAGTCGATTCTCAAGTATATTCATTGTGTTAATTACATCAAAATTTTGTCTCGAGCAACTGGGGCAAGCAATAAAGTTTATACCCTTACTTCGCAACTTCAGGCTTTTAAGTATATTCCATCCAACTTTTATCTCTTCAATAGGGTCAGCTGCAAGAGAAACTCTTATTGTATCCCCAATGCCGCCCATAAGAAGATACCCGAGACCGATGGATGACTTTACTGTGCCACCTCGTAAGCCACCTCCCTCTGTAATTCCAATATGCAGTGGGTTATCAATGATTTTAGCAAATATTTGGTAGGCATCAACAGTCATAAAAATGTCAGATGCCTTTAGACTCAATTTAAAATTATTAAAATTCATACTATCGAGAATTTCTACATGACGCATTGCTGAATCAACAAGTGCATCTGAAGTTGGTTCACCATATTTTTTGCAAATCTTTTTCTATTGAGCCAGCATTAACTCCAATACGTAAAGGAATATTTAAATCTTGAGCCTTGTTGATAACCTCCTTTATGCGCTTTTCTCTTCCTATATTCCCAGGGTTAATACGCAAACAATCAACGCCTAAATCGGCAACTCTAAGTGCTATTCGATAATCAAAGTGTATATCCGCTACTAGAGGAACTTTCACTTTCTTTCTTATCTCACCGAAAGCTTCAGCAGCATCCATTGTAGGAACAGAAACTCTTACAATATCTGCCCCTGCGTCCTTAATATCTTGTATCTGTCTTACAGTCGCTGAAACGTCGGTTGTCTCTGTGTTCGTCATACTTTGTATTGAGATTGGGGCGTCGCCACCGACTGGAACATCACCAATCATGATCTGACGTGATATTCTTCGTTTGATTGATGACTTCATATGCATAAGTAAATTATCTCTATCGTTTTCTAGCTCATTACAAATTTAATCGGTTGCTGTTGATGCTTATTTATATGGCGCTCAGACCGTCTAGTTTTATCCCTTACCGTTCCAGCCAATTGACCACAGGCTGCAGATATATCGTCCCCCTCGTAGTTCTGACTGTCACAGTATGACCTGCATTTTTAAGTATATCTCTAAATCTATATAGTGCAGTTTTAGTGACTCGCCTATAATCAGATTGATCAAAAGGATTAAATGGTATCAAATTAATTTTGCAAGGAAGCTTGTTAAGCAGTATTGCCAATTCTCGAGCATGTTCATCCCTGTCGTTAATATGATCCATCAAGGTATATTCTATTGTTATTTTACGGCGAACATCTGGCATCTTGTCAAGATAACGTTGCGCAGAAGCAAGCAACGAAGAAATGGGGTATTTTTTATTTATAGGGACTAGTTGATCTCGAAGCTTATCATTAGGTGCATGCAAAGAAATAGCTAAAGATACATCACTAACCTCAGCCAGTTTATCAATCATGGGAACAATACCAGAAGTGCTAAGCGTTACACGTCTTTTTGATAGACCGTATGCATTATCATTTAGCATTAATCCCATAGAATCTATAACGTTATCAAAATTAAGAAGCGGTTCACCCATTCCCATCATAACAACATTACTAACTACTCTATTAGCCTTTTCACCAAAAGAATTAAAGGCTTTTACTGCGATCCATAACTGTCCAATAATTTCAAAGGCGTCAAGATCACGACTAAATCCCTGTTTTCCTGTAGCACAAAAACTACAATCTAGAGCGCAACCAACTTGTGAGGAGATGCAAAGTGTTCCTCGATCTTTTTCTGGTATAAATACCGCTTCAACACAATCGCCACCTTTAACTCGTATAATCCATTTACATGTGCCATCTTTAGATTCATGATAACTAACAATCTCAGGTGCTTTAATTTCTGCAATAGATTTCATCTTTTCCCGAAGATCTTTTGCGAGATTAGTCATTTGATCAAAATCATCGACGCCAATTTGATGTATCCACTTTAAAACTTGTGTAGCTCGAAATGGTTTCTCTCCCATATCTTTAAAAAATTTCCCCAATTTTTCAGGTGATAATCCCAAAAGGTTTATTTTTTGGCAGTCTACAGCAAGTTTATTTTCAACAGTCGATATCGTCATATTATAAAAATACCTTAGGCTTACCTCAAATGTGACAATTAGCGCTCACAAAGTTGGTCTTTAGTAAAAAAATAAGATATCTCCCGCTGAGCAGAAGTAGTTGAATCAGAACCATGAACTGCATTCGCATCTATGGAATCAGCAAAATCAGCGCGAATAGTTCCGGGGTCTGCCTTCGCAGGGTCTGTTGCTCCCATTAAATTACGATTAACAATAACCGCATCATCCCCATAAAGGACCTGAATAACGACTGGTCCAGAGGTCATAAAATTTATCAAATCAGAATAAAACGGACGTCCTTCATGCTCAGCATAGAATCCACCTGCTTCATTTTTTGTAAGATGTACCATTTTAGACGCAATAATTTTTAAGTTGGCTTTTTCAAAACGGTCATATATTTCACCAATTACGTTTTTTTTAACCGCATCGGGTTTAATAATAGAAAGGGTGCTTTCAGTAGCCATTAATTTTCTCCAGATAATTTATTTTATATTTTTTGAGCAATCATTGAGTCGATTCACTTTTTAATAAGCCATTAACGAGTGCATCGATTTTACCCGTGAATACACTAGGCTACAAGGATAGTCAGGATAGCTGTAAATATAATGATGATAATAACGCATTAATACCTAAAAACGGTCTAAATAAACAAGGATAATTAGCGCTATGGTCGTTAATTGATATGCTGATTTATTCTATTTCTTCGATCCAGGCAGATTGAATTGCCTCCAAGATTTTTTTCTCCACAACGTTTTGGATCATCACTAAAATCTGGTAACTCAAGTATATATGTTCGTAGATCTACAAAGTTTATAAAATGGGGGTCTATGTCCTCATATGCCTCAGATAATCCAATTGCAATTTCTTGAATGTCTGTCCATATTAGTGACATAACGAACTCCTAGTGTTTTTCAGAAACCATATTAATGGTATATTTTGGTATCTCAATAACTATATCTGTATCCTTGACGATTACCTGACAACTTAGCCTTGAATCTGGATCAACACCCCACGCTTTATCTAAAAAATCTTCTTCAAGATCATCAGCCTCTTCAAGATCATCAAAACCTTCCCTTACGAATACATGACAAGTTGTGCATGCACAAGATAATTCGCATGCATGCTCTATTTCAATATTATTTTTTAAAGCTAGTTCGCATATATTATCACCAGGTTTAGCATCTATTACAGCGCCTTTAGGGCATAGATTTGGATCTGGTAAAAATCTCACTTTAGGCATGTCAGACCTCACCCTCTAGATCATCAATATTGTAGCCTGCTAAAGCTTTTTTTATGCTTGCATTCATTCTTCTTGAAGCGAATTCTTCGCTTATTCTTGATGTTATTTCTATCTGTTGAGAAATCTTTCGACAATCGTCGTCGTTACAGACATCCTTTAAATCAATCAAGGCTAAATTCAAACAATTATATTCGTCATCATTAAGTAGTTGTCGGCCATCCTTCTGAAGTGCAACTAATAAGTCTTCGTATAATCGCTCAGCATCAACCTGGTGCTCTCTAAGAGCCCTCATTAGCATATCTTCTTTCGCGTTTCCAAAAGATTCTTGAAGCATGCTAGCAATGTCTTGATCTGTCAATCCAAATGATGGCTTGACCTCGATAAATGACTCTGCACCACTCGTCATTTCTTTTGCTGAGACACTAAGCAATCCATCTGCATCAACTTGAAAAGTTACAAGCACTTTAGCTGACCCTGCAGTTAAGGGTGGAATTTTTTTTAACTCGAAACGTGATAGTGACCGACAATTGGATATTAATTCACGTTCCCCCTGCAGAACATGAATTGACATAGCAGTCTGCCCATCCTTAAATGTTGTAAATTCTTGAGATTTAGATATAGGAATTGTTGTATTTCTATGGATAATTTTTTCCATCAACCCACCCATGGTCTCAATTCCGAGAGATAAAGGTATCACATCAAGTAACAACATATCGTCTTTAGGTTTATTGCCAATCAACACGTCAGCCTGAATAGCTGCGCCTATTGCTACCACTCGATCAGGGTCAATATCTGCTAGTGGTTTTTTATTAAACGTTTCTGTTACTTTTTTATGGACTATTTGTGACTTTGTTGAACCTCCGACCATTATGATATCTGTGATGTCTGTTACTTGAAGACTTGAATCACGTAATGCCCTTTTGCAACAAGCAAGTGTTTTTTCAATTAACGGAGCAGCTAAAGATTCAAATACTTCTATTTCTAACAAACCTTTCCAGCCTGCGACATTTATTTCAGCATGCATTGAGCTAGTTAGTGCTTCTTTGGCCTGTCGAGCGGCTATCAAGAGCTCTCTTTGAAGAGATGGATTTAGATTATCACCCAAAGATGCTCTTTCACATATCCACTTTGCAACTGCTCTATCTATATCGTCTCCGCCTAATGATGAATCACCCCCTGTAGCTAGAACTTGGAAGACTCCTGAGGATAAACGTAGTATGGAAACATCAAAAGTACCTCCACCGAAATCATAAACTGCAATAATTCCCTCTCTATCTTGGTCTAACCCATAAGCTATGGCTGCTGCAGTTGGCTCATTAAGGAGTCTAAGGACCTTTACTCCTGAAAGTGTTGCTGCAGCCTTAGTCGCTTGTCTTTGAGTTTCATCAAAGTATGCTGGCACTGTTAAAACTATTCCATCTAAGGCTCCACCTAAGGACTCCTCTGCTCTTGATAAAAGCACTTTAAGTATTTCAGCTGAAGCCTCTACTGGGCTTATTTCTCCAGCAGAAGTTTTGAATTTTGGCATACCTCCATCTTCTGAAACCAGGAAATCATAGGGCAGCTGGCTCCCTAATTTTTTTATATCTTTTATACCACGACCCATAAAACGCTTCACTGAGGTTAATGTATTTAGTGGGTCTGTTGATGACTTTAGGTATGCTTTCTGGCCAACTAAAACTTGATTTACAGACCCAAAGTATACTACAGAGGGAAGCAGGTACTGTTTATGTCTATCCAATAAAACTTCTGGAGTCCCACTCCTGACAGAAGCCACAAGTGAATTGGTTGTGCCAAGGTCTATGCCTGCAGCTCTGCGATGCAAATGAGGGCTGGGAGATTTTCCAGGCTCTGATATTTGTAATAAGACCACTTCTACACCTTTAAATAGATTGCTTCAATTGAAATTTTTTAATTCTTCATCAAGCTCTGTTAGCTCAGTCAAAAATTTATCTAGAAATTGCATTTTTGCTAAAGTTTCAGCAGCAGCTTCAAAATTATGTTGATTAAAATAATTCTTGAAGTTATTTTTTATTTCTTCATATCGTTCTTTTACGCGCTGATTTAATTTTGCTCTGGCCACACAGGAGTCAGTTGATTGGGAAACTTCAGCTAATTCATCTCTGAATTTGATTTGCTCCATGAGAAACGTAGAGTCGTGTAATGTATATGAATCATTCAAATAATTTTTGTCTTGCAAAGATAATAGATATCGCGCCCTAGACAAAGTTGATTTTAGCTCAATATATGCTTGGTTTATTAAAGAGACGTACTGCACTGCTAAGAGTTGTTCTTGCGGTGTACTTCTCATATATCGGTCAGGGTGAAATTTAAACTGTAATTCTTGGTAGCGTCTTTCAAGTAAAGCTAAATCTAGTTCATAGCTTACAGGAAGCCCAAACAATTCAAAATAGTCACAGGAAAATTCTATATTTTTCAATTCGTATAATCCTATACAAATTCATTAAACATGAAAACTCTCACCACAACCGCATTCGTTCTTAACATTTGGATTTTTAAACTCAAAACCCTCATTAAGGCCCTCTTTTACAAAATCTAATTGAGTACCATCTAAAAAGGCAAAGCTCTTTGGATCAATAAAAAGTTTTGCATCTCCGCTTATAACAGCTATATCGTTTTCGTCTACCTCATCTACAAATTCCAGAATATAGGACAGGCCTGAACATCCAGTAGTTTTTACCCCAAGCCGAATACCAACGCCATGACCTCTATTTTCTAGATGTCTTACCACGTGTTTTTCCGCTGCACTTGTCATTGAAATAGGCATACTGCCCCCTTATGTATTTGAGCCCTGATTAGCTGCATCACGCTTTTTACGAACATCTGTGACAGCAGCTTTAATGGCATCTTCAGCCAAAACTGAACAATGAATCTTCACAGGAGGTAATGCTAATTCATCAGCAATTTCAGTATTTTTGATGACTGAAGCTTCATCTAATGTTTTTCCTTTCACCCATTCTGTAAGAAGGGAGCTTGAAGCGATAGCAGAACCGCAACCATATGTTTTAAATTTAGCATCCTGAATTATACCAGCAGAATCAACCTCGATTTGCAATCTCATCACATCACCACATGCTGGTGCTCCAACCATACCGGTACCAACATTACTTGATTTATCGTCCAGCTTTCCTACATTTCTAGGATTATCATAATGGTCGAGTACTTTGTCACTATAGGCCATAATCAAGCTCCTTAATTTTTTAATTTATTACTTTTAATGTGCAGCCCACTCAACGCGACTGAGATCTACTCCATCTTTATACATATCCCAAAGGGGTGAAAGCTCTCTCAGCTTTAGGACTGCTTCACGTATCTTTTTTATAGCATAATCTACTTCTTCTTCAGTACTGAAACGTCCAAACGAAAACCGTATAGAACTATGTGCCTGCTCATCATCTAATCCTAATGCGCGAAGTACGTAAGATGGTTCCAAACTAGCCGATGTACATGCTGATCCTGAAGAAACAGCTAAATCTTTGAGAGCCATAATTAAAGACTCTCCTTCAACATATGCAAAACTTACATTTAGGTTACCTGCAACGCGTTGTTGAAGAGAACCATTTACCCTGACAGCTTCCATATCTGATATACCGTCCCACAACCGATTTCTTAGTGATAGTACTTTTTGATGATCATCTTCCATTTTTTCGCCAGCGATACGGAAAGCTTCTCCCATACCAATAATTTGATGGGTAGCTAGAGTTCCTGAACGCATTCCTCTTTCGTGTCCTCCGCCATGTATCTGGGCCTCAATTCTGACTCTAGGTTTACGTCGAACATATAGTGCGCCTATACCTTTTGGACCATAGATCTTATGGGCTGAAAGTGCCATCATATCTACTTTTATAGCTTCTAAGTCAATTGGAATTTTACCAACACTTTGTGCAGCGTCTACATGAAAATATACCTTCCTGGCGCGACAAATCTCACCTATTGCGGCTATATCATTAATAGTTCCAATCTCGTTATTAATGTGCATCAAAGAAACTAATGTTGTATCTTCTCTGATGGCATCTCCAACCATTTCAGGCTGTATAATTCCATCCTCATCAGGAACCAAGTAACTTACATCAAAACCTTCCCGCTCTAGCTGCCTACAAGCGTCAAGAACAGCTTTATGTTCTATTTTAGATGTGATTATATGCTTTCCTTTTTTTGATTGAAGTGAGCGCAACCTTTTATAGCTAAGTTGTTCCCCTCAGTTGCACCTGAAGTCCACACTATTTCTCTAGAATCTGCATTTAATAATTTTGCTACTTGGCCCCTAGCTTCTTCAACTGCTGCTTCAGCCTTCCATCCAAAAGCATGAGATCTAGAAGAAGGATTTCCAAAGTTATCTTCACCAACAAGACAATCTGCCATCATTTTGGCTACACTAGGGTCAATAGGGGTTGTTGATGAATAATCTAAGTATATAGGTAATTTCATTTCTTTTTTCCAAAACAATTTTCGTTAAAAATATTTAATTCAGCAACTATTAGTTTGCAAGTTAATCAACTGGATATCATTCTTACGTACAAGACTATCAAGACTAACGCTACACAAAAAAATGTATTTGAACACTTAAGTCATCCCATAAATGATGTGTAAGACATAAATCACCCTTGTGGCAATTACCAGCGCCATTACAGCTTGTAGCGTCAATAGACTCATTGACAGCACCGATTATTTCTGCAACATTTATGTCTTGCATATTTCGTGACAGACTATAGCCGCCGCCAGGGCCTCTTGAACTATTAACTAAATTTTGTTTTCTCAACTTAGAAAATAGTTGCTCTAAATAACCTCTGGAAATACCCTGACGCTTTGCAATATCTGCCAAACTAATAGGGGCATCTTCTTTATGCATAGCTAAATCCAACATTGCAGCGACTGCATATCTGCCGCGTGTGGTAAGCCTCATGAATGATCCTCACTATTTGATAACCATTATTATTTGCAATTATAATACTAGAATTACTATTAACATCAATTATACTAAAAACCAAGTCTTTTAGTCAAGTAAATAACCTATTAATTTAGTGTGGAATTTAATATTGAAAATAATTAATCTTTATTATTTTTAAATTGATAAATCGCATTTCTAATTGAGGTAAGCACACCACGTAAAATTGATAACTCCATTTCATCAAGACGTATTCTGCCATACAGGCGCCTGAGTCTAGTCATAGTTTGACGTGGATTACTTTTATCATGAAAACCAATATCTACAAGAACCTGTTCTAAATGCTTGAAATAAAATTCTAAATCGTCAGTCTTTGCAGGAGGCTGGTCCCATTCATCGAAAACAGGAAGAAGCCCGTTTCTATCTGATAGAGATGCCATTCGAACCTCATAACAGAGCACTTGGACTGCTGAAGCAATATTAAGTGAGCTATAGTCTGGATTTGAGGGAATATGTACATGATATGTACATTTATGGAGCTCCTCATTACTTAATCCCCTGTCTTCTCGACCAAAAACGATAGCGACATCATGCTCATTAGATTCTTGCCAAACTCTTACACCACATTCGCGCGGATTCATTAATGGCCAAGGAATTCTTCGCTCTCGTGCACTGGTTCCAACAACTAACCCACAACCAGAAATAGCTTCGTCTAGGCTATCTACAACTACAGCATTATCAAGGATATCAATAGCATTGGCGGCTCTCCAAGTAGCTTTATCTGCTGGATAATCTTGGGGGTCAACAAGATATAATTGATTCAAACCCATGGTTTTTATAGCTCGAGCGGCCGCACCTATATTTCCTGGGTGACTTGTGTTCACCAGTACAACGCGAATATTGTCAAAGTTTTTCATATTAGAATACTCAAAATACAAAAACCAAAAGGGTTTATATAACTAAAAAATTGATGGGAAATAAACTTAATGCAACTTAAATAATTTTGATCTTAATAAGTATTAATTATCGTCTTTTAATGTAAATATTCTAACAGGGTATATCCTATAAATCATGGATTTTAACTAGTGAAAACTAACATACATGTCTGGCGTCTGTTACAATTATTTTTTTAGTTGTTGGAATAAATTAAAATGGAACCAATGGTCAATATTGCACTTCGCGCTGCACGAAAGGCCGGAGATCTAGTTATTCGAGCGACCAAACGTATAGACTTGGTCAATATTGATGAAAAAGGTCGTAATGACTTTGTCACAGATATTGACTATGCCGCAGAAAAAGAAATAATCTATCATCTTAAAAAAGCTTTTCCTGAACATACTATTATCAGTGAAGAAGCTGGACTTTTGAAAGGTGTTAGAAGAAGACTATCAGTGGATTATAGATCCACTCGATGGAACTTCGAACTTTATTCACGGTATACCTCATTTTGCCATCTCAATCGCTTGCAAACATAAGGGTAAAATAGAACATGCAGTCATTCTTGATCCAATGCGGCAAGAGGAATTCACAGCAAGTCGTGGCAGAGGTGCTTTTTTGAATGGAAATAGAATCCGTGTATCAAATCGATTATCTTTATCGGGAAGTATAATTGCTACAGGAATACCTTTTAATGAGCCGTCTATACAAAATATGAACCAATACCTAAAATGCCTACATGAGCTAGCAGAGTCATCTTCAGGTATACGGAGATTGGGGCTGCATCACTCGATCTAGCATATCTTGCCGCCGGCAGGTTCGATGCATTTTGGGAAATGAACCTAAAGCCATGGGATATTGCTGCAGGCATATTACTCATAAAAGAAGCTGGGGGGCTTGTCAGCGACTTCAGTGGCAAAGATAATTATTTTGGTAATGGAAATATAGTTTGCTCTACTCCAAAACTTTTCAAGCCAACACTCCAAATAGTTCAAAAACACTTGGGGTTTTTAGAATCATAAACTTATACCTTTAGTTAGGTCACTAAAATTTTGGTAGATGTTTTAACGGGTCAACTGGCTTACCCTCTTTTCTTATTTCGAAATATAAGCTCTGATTTTTAGTTTCCGTATAACCTGATTCTGAAATTTTTTGATTCGCTATGACCGTTTCGTTTTCTTTAACAAAAATTTGTTTGTTGTGTGCATATGCGCTTAAATAATTTTCATCATGACGAATAATAATAAGCTTGCCATAACTTCGTAAGCCATCTCCAGAGTAAACTACAACACCTGGTGCGGCAGTAAAAACAGGGGATCCATAGTTACTTTGGATACTTATACCCTTGAATAACTTTGAGCTATTAAATGTTTTCAAAACTTTTCCTTTGACAGGCCAATTCCAATCCCACTTTCCATCCAAGAAAGATAGAGATTTTGTATTTTTAACCGAATATGGTGAACGCTTGATAGATTGAGTTGCTGAGGACTCTCTGAACTTTTTTACTATTAAGGTCTTTAGAATTAAGCGATAAGCGCTGTCCTATAAAAATTTTATCTGTCAGTTTAATATTATTTATCCCAGCAAGTTTTTTGGTATCAATTTCATATCTCCAGGCTATCGAAAATAAAGTTTCCCCTGATGAGACAATGTGGTGATTTATTTTATCAGTAGCAGGCTGCTGCCGATGACTAACTGGGGCTTTTGGTGTGTTGCATCCTGATAGCAAAACTATAATTAAAACTAAAAAGCTAATCCAAGTAGAAATTTTTAAAACAAAGCAGTAATTAACCATATAAAATTTAAATCACCCTTTATTTGTTACTCTTTTCGCTAAAAAGTCTATACTGAAAACAACTAGAAAGCCTAATATCATAAGGCTAACTGCTGCATAGGTAAGTGGATCCTGTTCTGTTAAAAAAGAATATTCTTTAGGAGAAAGTAACTGATAAGATAAATTAAACTCAGAGCCAGTATCGCTTGCATTCAGTGAAACCGAATTTTTCCATGGCCAGACTATTATCAAAGAGCCCAACAGAAAACCAATTAGAGTTGAAATAAATACAGAATAATAAGTTCTGAGAAGGATTATTAGAATTCGTGAAAAAGCCAATAATCCAAAAATACAGCCCAAACTAAATATCAGTAAAATATTCCACTGAAACTGGCTGATAGCACCAATAATAATTGGATATATCCCTAATAATAATAATATAAAACTTCCGGAGATTCCCGGTAAAATCATTGCACAAACTGCTAGGCTACCACCAAAAAACAATACAAAAAAACCTTCTGATGAAGGGGCTGTTGGTGCTATTGAAATTAATGATATAACAACTATCCCGGTAATTATACCAAGTAGCTCATTCAGGCGAAGACATGAAAGTTGCTTTATCATATATAGTGCTGAAGCTAAAATCAGCCCAAAGAAAAATGACCAAACTAAAATTCTTTCTTCTATTAAAAAATAGTGCACTATACGAGAAAAAAGATGATACTAAATAAGGCTCAGAAAAAACAGCAAGAATGAAACTACCATTTATAGCGCACCAAAATTTATAAAATCCCTCTTTTTTTAGTATTTTAATTGATCCTAGATTAATAGATGCTATAGATTCAATAAGCTCTTCATAAATGCCACTTATTAAAGCAATCGTTCCACCTGAAACTCCTGGAACTAAATCTGCAATACCCATTAATGCTCCTTTAACAAAGAGAGTTAACTGATTTCTTATTTTATTTTCAGTTCTTGTATACATAATATTTTAAAAAAAAATTTAAAATCAATTGTCATAAAATAATCTGTTAATGAGACTGGTATTAATTAGAGAGCCCCTTAACAAGTGGTACAAAGCGGACTTTTTGTGCTACTTTTTCTCTAAAATTCAAACTCTCACCATCTCTTGTGATAACTCGTAATTCTTGATCATCAATGGTGCCTACAGGGATAATTAAAATACCATTAGGCGCTAACTGCTTTAATAAATCTCCTGGGATCTCATGGGGAGCAGCAGCACTGAGAATAGCGTTATAGGGAGCAAATTCTGCTAGTCCTGTTCTTCCATCACTATGGACTAATCTGACATTTTTGATGCTCAGGTTAGCAAGCCTCTCACGGGCTTTTTCTTGCAAAGATTTTATACGTTCTACGCTATAAACCTTTTCAACTAGTTGCGCTAAAATCGCAGCCTGATATCCAGAGCCTGTTCCAATTTCAAGAACTTTTTTCTGGGCCCTAATGAGAGCAGTATTTCTGTCATAAGTGCTACTACATACGGCCTAGAAAGTGTTTGACCGAAGCCAATTGGCAAAGCTGTATCCTCGTAAGACCTGTGAGAAAGTGCTTCGTCTAAAAATAGATGTCTTGGAGTTACCTAATTACATTTAATACTTTTTTATCAGTAATTCCTTGGTCCTGGAGACGCTGGATTAATCGCTCTCTGGTTCTTTGCGATGTCATTCCTACTCCACAAAAATCGATAACTTTCAATAGGTTACCTCTCATTAATTTTATCTATAAAAGTTTTAATGATATTTTTTTTAGCTTATATACCTATTGAATCAGCGCAACAGCATGGCAAGCTATCCCCTCTCCTCTTCCCTCAAAACCTAGATTCTCTGTGGTTGTAGCTTTAACATTAACTACACCTGCATCACTTTCAAGATCAGATGAAAGGTTTACAATCATAGCATCAACATAGGGTGCCAACTTAGGCGCCTGAGCTATAATTGTGATATCAACATTTACGACTGAGTACTCTTTACTTTTGATCAATGAAACGACCGATCTTAGTAACTTGCGGCTATTTATATCTAAGAAACGTGGGTCTGTTTCTGAGAAATGCTTGCCTATATCGCCCAGTGCTGCTGCCCCAAGTAGCGCATCACAAAGTGAATGTATTAAGACGTCTCCATCTGAATGAGCTAAAAGGCCGTATCTAAAAGGGATTTTGACTCCACCAATAATAATATGGTCGCCTTCCCCGAATGCATGAACGTCGTAACCATGACCAATTCTCATAGTTTTTCCTGTTGACTCATTATTATCGCTTTAGCTATTGCAATATCTTCAGGACGGGTAATTTTTATATTATCTCGACTCCCTTCAACAATCACTGGATTGTCCGACCCTGGGCAACCGCTTTCTAAATATCTTTCTATAGCTGATGCCTCATCAGTTATTATCCAGCCCTCTATTATTGACTTTTCTAGAGCTTCATAAAGTAATTTAAAGTGAAACAATTGTGGAGTTTGTGCTTCAGAAATTGAAAAATTTTCAATAGTAGAGACATGAGGATTTTATTGGCGATAGTGCAAGGCTCTACTCTTTTAGAGTCCCAACAACTTTTGAAGCGAGTATACCGCCTATATCGCTAGGTGAAGAGGTCTGATCGAATAAATTTTTTATATCATTAATTTTAACACAGGGCCTTACTGCATCATGAACTAGTATCCAGTCAAATCTACTTACCCTCTCTTTGATGTGTTCAAGCGCAAAAAAAACAGAGTCCCTTCTTGTTTTGCCGCCTGTAACTATTTCAACAGATGGATGTTTTAAACCAGATAAAGTTCTCCATTTGCTATCTTTAGGATTGACAGCGATTATTACTTTAATATGCTTAATTTCTAATAATTTTTTTAAAGTAAATTCAAGAATCGTTTGGCCAAAAAATTCCTCGTATTGCTTTGATTTAAACTCTGAAAATCTACTTCCAATTCCAGCTGCAGGTATGACTATCCACGTTTGTCTTTTACTTAATTCTAGTAAGTATTCTTCTGAAAAATGCTTGCTAGTCACTTAGTTCTCCTCTTCAACAATCATATAAAAGGTTTCGCCATCCTTAATCATACCAAGATCTCTTCTAGCTCGCTCTTCAATACTATCCGTGCTATTAGTTAGATGCTCGAGTTCTTTAGCTAGTTCAAGATTTTTTTGTCTTAGATTTTCATTTTTTTTCTGTTGAGAAGTGACATCATTTTGAAGTTTATATTTATGAGGAAAACTCCCATCACCAAACCATAAACGATATTGGAGGGCAGAGATAAAGACACATAGAATGATTAGTAACCATCGCATACAATCATTCTAACGGACTTAACCGATTTCGCCAGTATTCTTGTTTAAAGATAACTTAATATTTTCTCTCTCCATCACTATTAAAACGCGAATACATTTTAAAAATAATTAACCTAGTTAAACTCAGATAGCCCCCTATAAGGAGCTTTGACTTGTAGATCAGATTCTATACGTAGCAAGCGATTATATTTTGCGGTTCGATCTGAACGACAAAGGGAACCGGTTTTTATCTGACCTGCACTTGTTCCAACTGAAAGGTCTGCAATAGTTGTATCTTCTGTTTCTCCTGATCTATGAGAAATAACCGCAGTATAATTTGCTTCTTTTGCCATTTTTATAGCAGCAAGAGTTTCTGTCAAAGTTCCAATCTGGTTAAATTTAATTAAAATAGAATTCGCTACGCCCCGCTCGATTCCCTTGCCCAATATTTTAGTGTTAGTTACAAAAAGATCATCGCCCACTAACTGGATTTTTTTTCCTAGTTTTTCTGTTTGGTATTTCCAGCCATCCCAATCAGATTCATCCTGACCATCTTCAATTGAGATGAGGGGGTACTGGTCACAAAGAGTCGACAAATAGTCTGTGAAATCTTTAGAGCTATATATCTTATCTTCACCAAGCAACTGATAGTTGCCATTATGATAAAATTCAGAAGATGCGCAGTCTAACGCTAGCATTATATCTACGCCTAATTTATATCCAGAGGCCGTCACTGCCTCTTCTATACAAGCAAGAGCCTCAGAGTTTGAAGATAAATTTGGGGCAAAACCACCTTCATCACCCACCGCAGTGCTGAGACCTTTTTTACTTAGTATTTTTTTTAATGAATGAAATATTTCTGCTCCCATCTGCAATGCTTGCGAAAAACTTTTTGCAGATACTGGCTGAATCATAAATTCTTGAATATCAACATTATTATCTGCGTGTTCTCCTCCATTTATAATATTCATCATTGGAACTGGCATAGTGTACTTACCGGGAGTTCCATTAATATTTGCTATATGCTCATATAATGGTATACCAAGAGATATTGCTGCTGCCTTAGATACAGCAAGAGAAACAGCCAGAACAGCATTGGCACCTAAATTAGCTTTATTTTCAGTTCCATCGGCCTCTATCATCAACAAATCTATAGCCTTTTGATCAAGGGCACTTTTACCAAGCAATAATGGCTTAATAATTTTATTTATATTACCAACAGCCTTGAGAACACCTTTGCCCAAATATCGATTATTGTCGCCATCTCTTAGCTCAAGTGCTTCCCTTGAACCAGTTGACGCACCAGACGGAGAACAGGCAGAGCCTGTACTTCCGTCTGCTAGTATCACCTCTGCACTTATAGTTGGATTACCCCTAGAGTCTAATACCTCATAGGCTCTGATGTCAGAAATATTGGTCATCTAAAAATCTCCAAAAAAATATGCTCGTGATGCATACATAAAAAATAAATTATAGTTCAAGTGGCAGCTGAGACTTTATAAGATCGTCTAATTCTTTTATCTGTGAAAGATAGCTATCTAGTTTATCTAAGGGCAGCGCGCTTGGTCCATCACACTTCGCGTTATCTGGATCAGGGTGTGCTTCTAGAAATAGGCCAGCTAAACCTACAGCAATGCCTGCTTTTCCTAAATCTCCCAGTTGATGACGACGACCACCCGAGATAGGACTACCAGGTTCTCTTATTTGAAGTGCATGAGTTACATCAAAAATAATTGGTAATCCCTCACTCACTTCTTTCATAGTTCGAATACCAAGCATATCTACTACAAGATTATCGTATCCCATACACGTACCCCTCTCGCATAGGAGAACTTTGCTATTACCAAATTCTTCAAATTTATTTACGATATTAGCCACTTGGGCAGGACTCATAAACTGAGGTTTCTTGATATTCACGACCGTATCAGTTTTAGCGATTGCTTGAACTAAATCAGTTTGCCGAGCTAAAAAGGCAGGTAGCTGTAAGACATCGCATACCTGTGCTACCAACTCTGCCTGATGAGGCTCATGAACATCAGTGATGACAGGTATCGAAAATGATTCTTTAATTTCTTGAAATATTTTTAATCCTTCATCTATACCAATACCACGATATGAGTCGAATGATGAACGGTTAGCTTTATCAAACGAAGCTTTAAATACATAGGGAATCCGTAATTTATTTGTTGCTGTGACAAAATGCTCAGCTACCCGCATAGAGAGATCTCTTGACTCTATTACATTTAACCCTCCGAACAACACAAAAGGTTTATTATTACTAACTGGAATATTTTTAATATTGATTGTTAAAGACGGAGCAGTTGCTTTTGATATTGTCATAAGCTAGCCTTCCCAGAATAATCAGTGGATTTTGTTGTTTGAGAGAGGCTTGTACAAAGCTTGTAAACAGCGGATGGCCATTTCGGGGTGTAGAGGTAAATTCCGGATGAAACTGACATGCAACAAACCAAGGATGATCAGATATCTCGATCATCTCTACTAGAGATTTGTTCTCTGACCAGCCGCCAACCTTCATACCACCATTCTGCAACTGAATAACATAATTATTATTGACCTCATAGCGGTGTCGATGTCGCTCAAAAATCGTATTTTTTCCGTATATATCGTGAGCGATTGTACCCTCTACCAGATAACTGGCTTGACCCCAAGTCTCATTGTTCCACCTAAATCTGAATCTTCATCACGTATTTCTACTGAACCAGAACTGTCTAGCCACTCTGTTATAAGTGCAATAATTGGATGAGGTGTCTTCTGATCGAATTCTGTGCTATTTGCACCCTTTAGATTACAAACATTACGCGCAAATTCTATCATTGCAACCTGCATACCAAGACATAT
Source organism: Cellvibrionales bacterium (assembly GCA_038143955.1). GTDB lineage: Bacteria > Pseudomonadota > Gammaproteobacteria > Pseudomonadales > Porticoccaceae > Porticoccus. The sequence continues at coordinate 408,181 of JAYQMT010000005.1, read as the reverse complement.
TCCCAGATAGGGTATTTTTTTAGTACGAGCGTAATTGACGGCGTTAATTTTTCCCTCAACTCCACGTATTCCGAATCCACCAGGAACTAAAATACCATTACAATTATCAAGGAGCGATATTTGGTCTTGCAAGTTTTCCGAATCTATATATCTAATATTAACCTTGGTTTGGTTTCTGATACCTCCATGTATTAAAGCCTCGTTTAGAGATTTATATGCATCCAGAAGCTCAACATATTTACCAACCATAGCAATTGTTATCTCATGCTTTGGATTAGAATGATTTTCAGCGACCCAATCCCAGTCGGAAAGGTCCGGTTTTGGGCAATCTAAGGCGAGCCTAGTTAGAACAGTTTTGTCCAATCCTCGTGTTTCTAGATCTCGAGGAATAGCGTAAATAGACTTAGCATCTAGCAAGGTAACAACAGCTTCTTCAGCAACATTTGTAAAAAGAGCAATTTTTTTCTTTGGCCTTCATCCAACTCAATAAAACTCCTGCAAAGTAATACATCTGGCTGAAGTCCAATAGATCTAAGCTCTTTAACGGAGTGTTGGGTTGGTTTTGTTTTAGTCTCGCCTGCTGCAGCAATGTATGGAACTAAAGTCAAATGTATGAGGACCGAGCGGCTAAAGCCAAGATCTAGTTTTAGCTGTCGTATAGCTTCAAGAAAAGGTTGTGATTCTATATCACCAACTGTACCTCCGATTTCAATAATAGCGATATCAAAGCCTTTACCCCCAGCTAAAATACGTCTTTTTATCTCATCGGTGACATGAGGAATAACTTGAACTGTAGCACCAAGAAAATCTCCTTTGCGTTCATGACGCAGAATCGTTTCATAAACTTTACCACTGGTAAAGTTGTTAAGCTACACATTTTTGAAGATAAAAATCTCTCATAGTGACCAAGATCAAGGTCTGTTTCAGCACCATCTTCTGTAACAAAAACTTCTCCATGTTGAAAAGGACTCATTGTTCCCGGGTCTACATTTAGATAGGGGTCTAATTTTAAGATAGTAACGTTAAGACCTCTGGCCTCAAGAATTGTACCTAAGGAAGCGGCTGCAATTCCTTTACCCAAAGAAGATACTACCCCACCTGTAACGAATATATAACGTGTCATTTAAATCCCTAAAGGCACATTGAACTAAAAAGCAATTCAATCAAGTTAAATTTCTAGGACAAGAAAGAATAACTTAGATTTACTGGAGCTTTTTTTTATAACGATGGGAAATTAGACTAACAGAGATAGTGAATTGTCTCAATATATTACTAAGTAATATAGCTTTTATTGGTATAGCCACTCAAGCTGAATACCGTATTCATCTTGTTCAGCACAAAATTCATCGCATACCCATAAATCACCTACAGCTGCTAAACGATCATCGATATAAATTAAAGGTATATTATTTCGTAACCACGGCTCTAAAGAATATTCTTGAAAAAGTTTTTTAAGGTGTTGGAACTGCTTCGCCCCTTTGGTTTACAGCGCTCACCACCACTACGAAATCTGATCTCTAGATTTTTTTAGCGCCTATTCTAAGACCACCCTTTATTTTTTGTTTCACACATAAGCTACTGCTGTCTGGAAGAATTAGTTGGCTCAAACCATCCCATTTTATAGGACTTTTTTTTAATAGCACTCGCCCTTTTTTTTTCTTAATTAAGTAATTTGGGTCATCAATATTCAAAGGCAAAAGATATAGTTTTTTATTAAATCTTCTTAGCTGTATATCAGCCCAGGATACAATAGGTTCAGCATCAATTTTTGAGCCAATTATTTGATTTAATACGTTTTCAAGCGCAGCATATGATGGTAATGTTAAATTATGTAAATTGAACCAATATCTTAAGATATTTTTTGCCTTATTATTTCAAAGCTATTAAGTTGATCAATCGATATACTCCAACCAACTCGCTCGAAAACTTCCGTGATAGTCTCAAAGTCTTTCCGAGCCAATACATCTATCAAAAAATTTGATTCTGAGAAAATTTTAGCGCTACGATTAAGCTGAAAAGAAGAGTTAGGCCAGCGCTCTTTTATTGTGGGTATCACCTTATGCCTTATGAAGTTTCTATCAAAGGCTGTATTTAAATTGCTATCGTCTTCAATCCAGTTAATTTGATTGGCTGACGCATAAGATTCTAGATCCCCGCGAAAAAATGGTAGCAATGGCCTAAATAGCTCTCCTTTACCTAATAATCGTGATATTGGCATTCCAGACATGCCCTTTATTCCAGAGCCCCGAAATAATCTAAATAGCATAGTTTCAATTTGATCATCTGCATGATGAGCTAGAATTAGTAAATCGTTATTTTTAAGTAATTTTTCAAATATGCTGTATCTAGCTTCTCTAGCGGCATCCTCGATACCGGTTCCTCTATTTTTTATACTTACTGTTTTACAAATTATATCGACACCAAGCTCAAGACATATATCTTCGCAATGTTCTTGCCAGATGTCAGAATTAGGCGATAAATTGTGATTAACATGCACTGCTGTTATCTTTTTTTTACCTACAAGCTCAACCATTACATGTATTAATACATGTGAATCAAGGCCTCCACTATACCCAACATATAAATGATTAGCCTCGTTAAACTTATCGAGGTGCTCAAAAAGATGTTTAACTTCGAATATCATTGATACCTTAAAAATAAAAAGAAAATATAACGTTACTGTCTATTTACAAAATTGATAATCAATACAATAAATCGATAATTTTTTGATAAATTACCTAGAATAAACTCCAAGAGTCTAAATATCTTTTATCGTTCGCCATAACTCATTAATCTTTGATAGCGATTTTCTATTAACTCATCAATAGGAATATCAGATAAATTATCAAGTTGTTTAATTAAAGACATTTTCAGGTTTACTGCCATAGCCTCGATATCTCTGTGTGCTCCGCCAATGGGTTCTAAAATCGTTTCGTCTACAATGCCTAGATCTTGTAGAACACTAGATGTGACTCCCATAGCTTCTGCTGCTTCAGAAGCTTTAGAGGAAGTTTTCCATATTATATTTGCGCAACCTTCTGGCGATATAACAAAATAAGTAGCGTATTGAAGCATGTTTATATGATCGCCAACACCAATCGCCAAAGCCCCTCCAGAACTACCCTCTCCTATAACTGTACAAATTATAGGTGTTTTGAGTCGAGACATTACAGCAAGGTTATTGGCAATAGATTCACTAATGCCTCTTTCTTCAGAGTCAATTCCGGGGTATGCGCCAGGGGTATCTATCAGCGTAATAACTGGGATCCTAAAACGTTCTGCCATCTCCATTAATCTCAGAGCTTTGCGGTACCCTTCTGGCTTTGGCATACCAAAGTTTCTATTTACCTTCTCGTTTATACCTCTACCTTTTTCCTCACCTATGATAACTACCGGTCTTCCCTCTAGTTTACCAATACCGCCAACAATAGCTTTATCGTCCCCAAACTGTCTATCTCCATGAAGCTCTTCAAAATCAGTAAAAATACGACTAATATAATCAGTCGCATATGGTCTAAGAGGGTGTCTTGCAACTTGAACGGTCTGCCATGAGGAAAGTTCTGAATAAATTTTTTTTGTAAGCTTTTGGCTTTTTTCTTTGAGTTTTTTTATTTCTTCAGCAATATTAATGTCACTATCATTGCCGACCAAGCGAAGCTCATCTATTTTGGATTCCAGTTCCGCAATAGGTTGCTCAAAATCTAAGTAATCTAAATTCATATAAAATTGCTACCTGTAATAATCAAGTCGCCAATTATAACCTAGTATATTTTGGCAAAGGAATTAGGTCTTTTAATAAAACATCAATTTATTTATTTTAATTTTCTAATTTTTAGTTCGTTAGAATCTCAAGTGCACCATGTCATTTCCAACTTTATTTTTTAACTTCTGAAGCAGCTCATCTTTAGGTGAAACAAGCCATTTGTCACCTAGAGCTATTTCGCATAAGGCATCTTTATTATTATAACTTATTCTGACTGGGCATTTTCCATCGCGATAATCTTGCATGATTCTGGAAATATCATCAATAGAGAAATCTTTTAGATCTTCTTTATTCATATCTATTACGATAGCCTTCAAATATTTTGATCTAGCCTCATACAAAGTATTAATTTTATCTGCCCTCATCTTTACTCCATCAGTATAATTATCTGCGGTAATTTGCCCTTCAATAACTAAAAATTCATCCTTAACAATTTTTTCTCTAGCCTCTTTAAAAGTTTCAGAAAAAACTGCCACATCAATTTGAGCACTTTTATCATCAAGAGATATTATTGCCATATTATCGCCACTACGAGTTCTCACCATTCTTATATCCATAACTAAACCTGCCACAGTTTGTGGCGTTTTTTCTGCCTTAAGTTCAAATATTTTTCTTTTAATGTAGCAAGCTAGTTCGTCGCTATACTCATCGACTGGATGCCCTGATAGATACAGACCTAAAGTATCTCTTTCTCCGCTTAATCTTTCCTTAGAGGTCTCTGAGGAGATGTAATGAAATTTTTTATATTTGCATCCTATGACTGGGGCGTTAGGCTTTTCCCCAAACAAATCAGTCATACCAATAGTTTCATTTCGAGCATGCTGTTCTGCTGTCTTGACAGCTTCACTCATAGCCGACAACATTACTGTTCGTTGATAACCGGGATCACCAGCGGGACCTATGCTATCCATTGCACCGGATCTTATTAATGCTTCAAGTGTTCGTTTGTTAATTTTTTTAGCATCGACTCTTGAGCAAAAATCAAATAAGTCAACAAAATTTCCACCTTTTTCTCTTGCAGTAATAATACTCTCAACTGGCCCTTCCCCCAAACCTTTAATTGCACCAAGGCCATATATTATCTGGCCCTTATCCGAAACGGTAAAAATAAAATAGCTATGATTTATATCTGGTGATAATAATTTTACTTTTCTATGATTACACTCTTGAACCAATCTGACTACTTTATCTGTATTCTGCATATCAGCAGATAAGACTGCTGCCATAAATTCAGGCAGATAATGTGTTTTAAGGTAGGCTGTTTGATAGGCCAAAAGTGCATATGCAGCAGAATGGGATTTATTAAATCCATATCCAGCAAATTTTTCCACTAGATCAAATATTTTTATAGCGAGGTTAGGATCAATCCCTTGTTTTTTAGCGCCTTCTTCAAAAATTTCTCGCTGTTTAGCCATCTCCTCTGGCTTCTTTTTTCCCATAGCACGACGAAGTAAGTCTGCCTCTCCCAAAGAGTATCCTGCAAGAATTTGGGCAATTTGCATCACCTGTTCTTGATAAACTATAACTCCGTAAGTAGGCTCTAAAATTGGCTTTAGGCTTTGATGCTGAAATTTCTCATCAGGATAGGCCACTCTTGATCTACCATGTTTACGATTAACAAAATCGTCAACCATTCCCGATTCTAGCGGGCCTGGCCTATAGAGGGCTACAAGGGCAATGATATCCTCAAATGAATTAGGTTTTACGCGCTTCATTAAATCTTTCATGCCTTGTGATTCTAATTGAAATACAGCAGTCGTCTCTCCTTGCTGTATAAGTTCAAACACTAAAGGGTCATCTAATGGGATATCATTTATCATTAATATTTTGTCTGAAGAATCATGGAAGCGCTTATTCACCATTCTGACTGCACAATCTATGATTGTTAGTGTTCTTAATCCTAAAAAATCAAACTTGATCAACCCTGCACTTTCTACATCGTCTTTATCAAATTGAGTGACGAGACCCTCTCCTGTTTCGTCACAGTATAACGGAGAAAAATCTGTGAGCTTTGTCGGTGCAATAACAACTCCCCTGCATGCTTACCTGCATTTCTAGTAATACCTTCAAGTTGAACTGCCATATCCCAAATTTCTTGTGCTTCATCATTTTCAGATAAAAAGTCTCTCAAAATATCCTGTTCTTCAGCTGCCTTTTTTAGAGTCATTCCAATATCTGCTGGGATCATTTTCGATAGCCTGTCTGCTAAACCATAAGGTTTACCCTGCACTCTGGCCACATCTCTTACTACCGCTTTTGCTGCCATTTTTCCAAAGGTAATTATTTGAGAAACTGCATCTCGACCATATCTATCTGATACATACGAAATAACCCTATCCCTATTATCCATACAAAAGTCTATGTCAAAGTCAGGCATTGATACTCGTTCAGGATTTAAGAATCGCTCAAATAGTAAACCGTATTCAAGAGGATCTAAGTCTGTAATTCCAAGTGCATAAGCAATTAATGAGCCTGCTCCAGAACCTCGTCCAGGACCCACAGGTATTCCATTCTGCTTAGCCCATCTGATGAAATCCATTACTATTAGAAAATAGCCTTGATAGCCCATTTTTATTACAACTTGAAGCTCAAAATCAAGGCGATCAAAATATTTTTTTCTATTTTCTTTGGGATCTTTTTTTAATACTATAGCAATCTTTGAAAGTCTATCTTCAAGGCCTTCAATAGATAATTTTTTAAAAAATTATCTTTGGTTAATCCCTCAGGAATAGGGTAATCTGGCAAAAAAGTTTCGCCCAATTTAAGCTCTAGGTTACATCGGTAGGCAATTTCCAGCGTATTTTCTAGAGCCTCTGGTATGTCGTTAAAAAGTTCGATCATTTCATCTTCTGAACGAAGATATTGCTCTTCACTATATATCTTGGCTCGTCTAGAGTCGTCTAGAACACACCCTAAACCAATGCAAACCCTTGATTCATGTGCTTCGTAATCATCAGATTTTAAAAATCTAACGTCATTTGTAGCTACTACAGGGCAGTTAAATTTTTGAGACAATCCAATAGCGGAATGAATAAAATCTTCTTCGCCTATTCTTCTGGTTCTAGTTAACTCCAAATAAAATCTATCGGTAAATAACTCAATCCAGCTCTGCAAGAATTTTTCAGTCTGAAGATTATTTCCCGCAAGTATTGCTTGACCAATATCACTTTGACGGCCACAAAGTGCAATAAGACCCTCCGATGCATCCTTAATCCAACTACTATTAATCATAGGAATACCGTGACTTTGGCCCTCTTGATAAGCACGAGATATCAGTTTTGTAAGATTTTGATAACCTGTCATATTCATTACAAGAAACGTCATGTTATATGGTGATATACCATCAATAGTGCTACGAATATATAAATCTGCACCAAATATAGGTTTTACGCCAGATAGATGGGCAGCTTTATAAAACTTAATCAATCCAAAGAAATTGGTTATATCGGTAAGGGCAACAGCTGGCATGCCCAGCTCAGCCACCCTATGAATAAGTGGATTTATAGAGATAAGACCATCAATTAGTGAATACTCACTGTGAAGCCGAAGGTGAACAAAAGAAGGCTGGGGCATAAATAATTAAATCCAAAAAAAAACATTCAAATTTCTTGCGCTTGGACGGATTAAATATATAAATTATATTTACAAGCTTATAGTAATTATTATTTGTTTAGTACATGCTCATAAGGTTATATAATAAACTGAAATTTTTAAAGTGCTCTATTTATTATACTCTTTATAGGTTCAAAGGTTCTTCTATGGATAGGGGTTGGCCCCAAACGCTTAATAGCGTCTATGTGTTCCTTTGTTCCATAACCTTTATGACTGGAAAAACCATATCCAGGATATATTTTATCTAAATCTCTCATCTCTTTATCTCTAAAGACTTTTGCAATAATCGATGCTGCGGATACGCAAGGGGCGATTGAATCCCCCCGTACTAATGCTTTCGAGGGATATGGCCAACTTGGTAAACGATTACCATCAACTATTATATATTCTGGTGATAGTGAAAGGCCTTCGATAGCGCGCTTCATAGCCAACATAGTAGCTTCTAATATATTATATGTTTCAATTTCTTGCGTATTAGCTCTAGCTATATTCCAACACAAAGATTTATGTTTAATTTGGGCATCAAATTTTTGACGGTTTTTCTCAGAAAGTTTTTTTTGAATCAATAAGGCCAGGTATTTTATTTTTAGGGCAGAGAATAACTGCCGCTGCAATAACATCTCCAGCTAATGGTCCTCTACCAACCTCGTCTACGCCAGCTAAAACTAGGTCATCATATATCATTTGTGATTTGTACTCATTTTTTTTCAAAAGCTTAACTAGTGCTTTTGCTGCAGTTTCACTTCCTCCACACTTTAAGGTTTCATGAAGAGCCTCGAAGTGTTTCTCTAATTTTTGTCTATCAACTGGATTATCAAAAAAATTCATGATTCCCGATGAAATATTATCTAGGGTGGCGTCTTTTTCTAAGTACTCTGGAACCAATAATTGATTTGCAAGAATATTAGGTAATGCAGCATATTTTATTTTTATAATCTTAGAAATTAATGAAAAAGTCAGCGCTCCTAGGCGGTAGCTTACAACCATTGGTTTTTTTAACAGCATAGCCTCTAAGGTTGCCGTTCCTGATGAGACCAACACTACGTCTGCAGCTGACATTGCTAAAAGAGATTGTCCATCTAGAACTTTTACCTTCAAAGATGGATAATTTTGTAGAATGTTTTCTATTTCATATTTTCTTTTTGACGAAGCAGCCGGAATAATTATCTGAAGTTTAATTATTCTTTTTTTACAATAGGCGGCTACATCTATAAATAATTTACCTAATTTTTTTATCTCTGATGCTCTACTACCAGGCATAACTACAAGCACAGGATCATCAGCCAAGCAAAGCTCTTGACGAGCCTTATTAGTATCTAATTGAACTGCTAGATCTTCCGCTAAAGGGTGGCCGACGCACACAACTGGAATACTATTTTTTTTATAGAAATCCTCTTCAAAAGGGAACAGAGTGAGCATTAAGTCAACGGAGCTCTGGATTTTTTTTATGCGATTCTGTCTCCATGCCCATACTGAGGGACTTACATAATGTGCAGTCTTAATTCCTTTAGCGTGTAGTTTCTTTTCTAAGCCAAGATTAAAATCTGGAGAATCAATTCCAATTACAAGATCAAATTCACTATCGCAGAAGTGTTTAAATAGATTTCTACGGATTCGAAACAGTTCAGGCAACCTTTTTAAGGGCTCGAAAAACCCCATCACAGAGAGTCTCTCTATAGGAAATAGAGATGAAAATCCCTCATTTATCATTTTTGGGCCGCCTATTCCCTCGAATATTGCGTCGGGATAACGCAATTTCAATGAGCGAATTAACCTAGCCCCTAACTGGTCACCAGATAACTCTCCTGCAACAATTCCTATTTTGTAGGAATCAGTCATGACTTAACGTATGATTCCGCGAGATGAGACTTTCACAGAATCAAGCATCAGCTGAACTTCCGGTTGCTGTATTGCCAACTTATTAAGCTTGATAAGAGCATCATCTAAGGAAAGTCCCTGTCTATATAAAATCTTATAGGCTTGCTTAATAGCCAGGATTGCGTCCTTGTTAAATCCGCGACGCTTAAGTCCCACGATATTGACAGTTTTTGGTACAGCTGGAGAACCAAATGCAGTTACATACGCTGGGACGTCTTGCGGGAGGAATGCAGCAGGGCCAATCAAAGTGTGCGGCCCAATAGAAACAAACTGATGGACTAAAACGTACCCTGATAATATCGCCCAATCACCAACGTTAACGTGACCAGATAAAGATGCGTTGTTAACCAAAATACAGTTACTGCCAACTGTTGAGTCATGACCTATATGAACATATGCCATCATCAGATTATTATTTCCGATAGTTGTTATACCTCTATCTTGAATAGTTCCTCTGTGAATTGTGACACCCTCACGAATAGTATTATTGTCTCCAATTACTAATTGAGTTGGCTCTCCATCATATTTTAAATCTGGTGTATCTTCACCGATTGAAGAAAATTGAAAAATACGGTTATTTTTTCCAATAGTTGTAGGGCCCTTAACTAAAACATGTGAATGGATAATCGTTCCAGAGCCAATCTGGACGTCTGGACCTACAGATGTCCATGGACCAATTTCTACGCCTTCATCTAGCTCAGCTGTTGGGTCAATAATTGCTGTTTTGTGTATTAGAGACATTTTTTAAACCATTTTTAATGCGCAAAGTATAGTGGCTTCGCAAGCAAGCTCGTCATCTACTGTAGCTCTACATTTAAAGCGCCAAATTGTTCTTTTTACTGAATCCACTTTTGCTTCTAGCATCAGTCTGTCTCCGGGTATTACTTGTCGCTTAAAACGAACCCCGTCAACTCCTGCAAATAAATACAAAACATTATCATCTGCATATTTATCTGCAGTTACAAATCCAAGAACACCTGCGGCTTGAGCCATAGCCTCAATAATCATTACACCGGGAAAGATAGGTGTATTTGGAAAATGTCCATTAAAAACCTCTTCATTAGCTGTAATGTTTTTATAGGCCAGGATTCTCTTGCCTAAATCCATTTCGACAACTCTATCAACCAAAAGAAAGGGATATCTTTGTGGAAGGCGTTTTTTTATATCGTTTATGTCCATTGCATTATCTCTAGGAATTTCACAATCTTAAAATTTGAAAAATTATATTTTTTTTTCAAGCCTCTTGAGACGTTGAACTATATCATTTAGCTGTGTAAAGCGGACCGCATTTTTTTTCCACTTTTCTGTAAAGCTTAACGGTGTACCAGACGAATAAGAGCCAGATTCAGATATTGATTTTGTAATGATTGTACCACCAGTGGTAGTTACACCATCACAAATTTTTAAATGTCCAACAATTCCTGTTTGCCCAGCAAAAATACAATTTTTTCCAATTTCTGTACTTCCCGATATTCCAGAACAGCCAGCAATCGCTGTATTTTCACCAATATGTACATTATGTGCTATTTGTATATGGTTATCGAGGATCACACCTTCTTCAATAACGGTATCACTTAATGCACCTCTATCAATCGTAGTACATGAACCAATTTCAACTCTATTACCGATAATTACCCCGCCAAGCTGATGAATTTTTACCCAGTGTCTTGAGTCATGAGCAAAACCAAAGCCATCCCCTCCAATCACGGAACAACTGTGTATAGTCACTCTATTACCAATGGTTACTCCATGGTAAATCGATACATTTGAAAAATCTTACAATTGTCACCTATTATCGATCCATCTCCTATGGATGAATTAGGGCCAATTATAGATTTTTCTCCAATTATGACATTCTTGCCAAGAACAACGTTTGCCCCAATAGAGGCAGTCTTAGAAACTTTTACGCCAGCTGATATAACAGCAGTTTCGTGTATACCTAATTTAGGCTTCGAACCAGAGTTAAAGAGCTCAGATACCAATGCATAAGCTAGATAAGGATTATCTACAACAAGAAAATTACCAGAGTAATCTGATAAATCCATTTTATCTACGATAATTGCAACTGCATTAGTTGTTGATAAAAACCTTCTATAGGATGCATTGGCCAAAAATGTTATATCCCGAGAAGTCGCATCTTGTATAGTATTTAAGCCTTCAACTATTTTTTCACAGTTACCTATGAGCTCTGCACCGATGTGTTTAGCTATGAATTCTATAGAATAACTAGGCATTATTTTTATTCAGCATATTTCCCATACCTATAAAAAAGTAATTAATTCATTTTTTTATTAAGTCTATTAGTTAATTTGTTTGTGTAATCTATCCCTTCTCCACCGAAAATAGCCGCTTCTTTTCTAAGCAAAAGCGTTAATTTTTCTTCGGTGATAAGTTCTTGTAGTGCCTCCTGTATTTTTTCTTCGGTCGCTTTTATTATTCTTGACTGAAGTAATTTTTGTTCAGATTTAAGTTTTTTCTGTATCAGTTCGATATCATCTCTGAGGTAACCCATCTTTTTTTGTGCCTCATCGTTCTGATCTGCCGACCAAGTCATGCCTTTATTCTCGATTTCTGAATTAAGTTGCTTCATTTCTTCCAGCAGTCCATCAAATTTAGTTTTTAAGCTTGCAAATTGGGGGTTAGTTTCGGTCCTTTTTAATTTCAGCTTGGGCATATTCAGTCCCAAATACTGCAGCATCTGGAGCCACAATACCTATTTTCATAGATGCTTGCTCCGCGACTATATTTGCAGAAATTAATACCATTAATGTAGCTACTAAAATATTTGTTATGCGCACTTTTTTCTCCCTAAAGTAAAATAAATTATTTCATATTATATATGAAATTCTTTGTTGTATTCTAAAAACCTCCACCCATATTGAACTGGAATGTTTCTTTTTCATCCTCTTTTCCTGTATTAAACGGCGATGCAAAACTGACAGATATCGGTCCAAATCCACTTTTCCACGTTCCCCCAATACCAATAGAATACCTCAAATCTGATATACTCGGCTCTTGACAAAAATCTTCAGAAACATTCCCACAATCTGTATCGAAGACGTTTCCTGCATCAAAGAATAATGCCATTTGAACTAAATTTTTATCTTTTAAAAATGGCATAGGGAATAGTAACTCAACTGTTCCCTCTACAACTACATTTCCACCAAAAGCATCAGCCTCATCTTCATATCCTGGAGTTATTGGTACATCCCTTGGACCTAATGTATTTTGCTTGAAGCCTCGAACTGAACCGTTTCCTCCTGAATAAAAATTCTTAAAAAACGGTAGGGTATCTGTATCTAGATAGCCATCACCATAACCGCCGTTAGCATGCAGGTGCAACACTAAATTTTCGCTCAAAGTATGGAAGAACTGACCATCATAATTAAATTTATAATAATTTAGATCACCTAATGGCATTGTAATTTCTGCTGTTATCTTATGAGCCTGTCCTCTAGTCGCATCATTCCCCGACCCGTTTAATGTGGATATACCCCATGATAGATTAGAGGTAAACATAAGATAGTCGTCACCCTCCTCATCAAGGAACTCTTCCATTAACCTAGTTTTGAAATCCCCCCCAGTATCCATTTCGAGTTGCTCCACACCAAAACCGAAGCCAATACTTTGAATTTCAGATATTGGCCAACCAAATGTGGTAGATGCACCCATGCTATCGGTTTTATAGTTTGACAAGTTACCCTCGTCAAAATCTTGTTGTTTCGCAAATACCATGAAACCAGCAGTCACGCCATCTTCAGTAAAATAAGGATTCATATAATTTAAATTTAAATTTGTTTGGAAGCCGTTTTGATTTAATCCCAGTTTTAATTTATTGCCAGTTCCCAAAAAATTCTGTTCTGCTATGCTTGCTCCAAGTGTAACCCCATAACTCTGGGCCACACCAAAACTTGCTCCAACACTTCCTGATGGTTGCTCTTCTACGGTATAAAATACATCGATTTGATCGCTTACACCCGGCACAGGTCGGGTTTCAGACTCTACAGTTTTAAAAAATCCTGTTCTCTGCAATCTATTCTTTGACCATGCGATTTTTTCAGTTGAGGCTGTAGCTCCTTCAATCTGACGCATCTCTCTTCGTAAAACCTCATCCATCGTTTTTGTATTTCCGCGAAACTCGATACGCCTAACATAGGCTCTTTTACCTGGATCAATATAAAAAAGAATTTTAGTTGTTTTGTCCTCATTATTTATTTCTGTCACACCTTTCACTTCAGCGAAAGCATAACCGTCATTGCCTAGTCGCTCAGCAATTTTTTCTGAGGAAAAGGTCATGAGGTATTGAGAAAAATCTTCGCCTTCTTTTTGAACTATGAGACTTCTGATCTCTTTTTCGGGTATCATAGGATTACCAGCAAGAACAATTTCAGATACAGTGTGAATACTCCCTTCTTTGATATTAATTGTTATAAACACAGAATCCCGATCTGGGCTTATAGTTACTTGGGTTGATTCAACTGAAAAATCTAAGTAGCCTCTATTCAAATAGTAAGATTCAACTCTTTCAATATCACCTGTTAATTTCTCTCGGTTATATTTATCGTCTTGTGAAATAAAAGATAGTAAGTTTGATTCTTTTAATTCGAATAATGGTTTTAATGTAGAGTCATCGAAAATTAAATTACCAACAATATTAATACCTGATATAGCCGCTACTTCTCCTTCATCTATTAGGACTGTCACAGCAACTCTATTTTGAGGGAGCTCTTCAACTTCAATTTCAACGCTGGCACCATATCTGCCTTGCTTGACATATTGCCGTTCTAGTTCCTGACTCATACCTTTTAGAACAGCTTGTCGAAATATCTGCCCTTCGGATAAACCGTTGTCCCTCAGAGAAGAGAACAGAGTCTCTTCGGGAATTGCTGTATTACCCTCAATTATCAATTTTGCTACCGCTGGTCTTTCTGTAACCGAAATAATCAAAATTCCTTTATCACGAGAAATTTTTATATCATTAAAAAATCCTAGTCTAAATAAATCTCGAGTAAGATCACGAACTGAGGAGCGATCTACAACATCTCCTACACTCACGCTCAATGAGTTAAAAACTGTGGCTGAAGAGACTCTCTCGAGGCCATCTATTCTGATATCTTCAACTTCAAAGAACTCTGCCTGAGAGTTAAAAGAAATCACAGCTAAAAAGAAAAAAAGGGGAAAGAGCTTCATTGGATAATTGTGCACCGTTTATTAATTTTTAATTTAGACTATCGTTATCGCTATAATAACAGCAATTAGTGAAATTAATTCAATATGTCATTGTACAGGGCTATGGACATCAACCCAACCACCAAAAATACACCTAACTTAAATCCAAATAATTGTATTTTATCAGATAAGGGTGATCCCTTAATGGCTTCAACTATGAAATACATTAAATGCCCGCCGTCCAAAACTGGAACTGGTAGTAAGTTCATAATACCCAAACTTATACTTAGCATGGCTAGAAATCCTAAGTATGCTGAAATACCATACTCAGCTGACTGTCCAGCAACCTTACCAATTGTTATGGGACCACTCAGATGCTTAAGAGAAATATCCCCTGTAAACATCTTTTTAATAGAACCTAGAATCATAACTGAAATATCCCAGGTCTTATGAATCGACGCATTTAAAGCCTCAAAAGGACTATAAGAATAATTTTTTATCATATTTTTTGGCCAATCTGGAACTTTAACAGACATACCAACTTTACCTATATTTTTACCTTCAACCGATGTGATTAGCTCCGGGGTTATTCTTTTATTTAAAATAGTATTTTCACGTTTCACCTGTAAATTTATATTTTCAGACGGTCGAAGCTGCACATATTCAACCCATTCGGACCAGTCTGATAAAGAATACCCATCTGCGGACAACAGCAAATCTCCTTGCTTTAATTCTGATTTTTCTGCCGGACTTTTTGGTATAACTACATCAACTACGGGGGAACTTTTGGTGAAAATAATATTATTCCTATACTCTCAACTGGATTGAGCTCCGAAGATCCAGACATCCAATTATTTAAACTACCGCTGTAATTATAATTTTCAGGGCTATCTGAGAGCTTAACTGTAAAATTTATCTCTCCTGACTCTCCAATACGATTTATCAACTGTGTATGCAGCTTTTGAATAGTAGGGGTTTGCTTTCCGTCAATAGCAATAATCTGGTGTCCTGGTCTGATACCAGCTATTTCAGCAATGGAACCAGGTACAAGTGATCCAACAACAGGAACTATGCCTGTCACTCCATTCAAAAATAACACCCAATATATCAACATGGCTAATAGAAAATTGGCGGCTGGGCCAGCAATTACAATAGCTATCCTCTGCCAAACATTTTTCTGGGTAAATGCATGAGGCAGATCCTCTGGAGATACAGACCCTTCTCTTTCATCTACCATCTTTACGTAACCGCCCAATGGTAAAGCTGATAGAACAAACTCGGTTCCTTTTTTATCCTTCCACTTGTAAAGTTTAAAACCAAAGCCAATGGAAAAACAAATAACTTTTACACCACATTTTCTAGCCACATAAAAGTGTCCGAATTCATGAAACGATATCAATATAGCAAGGGCAAGTAGTGTATAAAAAATTGTTACAAATAAGTCCATCTAAGCTCCTATTAAAAAATTAAATTTCTCACTGTATAGTGTTACTTTTTAAAATATTCAGAGATTAATTTCAAGGCGATTTCTCGTGATTTTTTATCGCATATTTGAATAGCCTCAAGCGTATCTGGGTTTGTTAATGTTGTCTTCTTCAATGTAAGTGCAACTATTTCTGCTATTTCTGAAAACGTAATCTCTTTGTTAAGGAACGCATCTACAGCTATTTCATTAGATGCATTTAAAGTTATTGGTGCACTACCTCCTGCTTTAGCAGCTTTTATTGCTAACGTTAAACAGGGGAATTTTTTCAAATTTGGCGGCTCAAAATCCAGTCGCATTGCACTAAAAATATCTAAACTATCCACTCCAGAGGAAATTCTCTGAGGCCAAGCAAGGGCATGTGCAATAGGAGTTCTCATATCAGGGTTACCTAGCTGGGCTAAAATCGAACCATCTAAATATTCTACCATTGAATGCACAATACTTTGAGGGTGCACAACAACCTCTATCTGATCAGGCGTAAGACTAAAAAGCCAGCAAGCCTCTAATAGCTCAAGTCCCTTATTCATCATGGTCGCAGTATCCACTGATATCTTTTTACCCATTTTCCAATTAGGGTGAGAGCAAGCTTCATCTGTTGTTATTGTAGACATATTATTTAGGTCTCGAGTTCTAAAAGGGCCGCCTGATGCTGTTAATAAAATCTTATTGATTCCACTTTCTTTTGAGCTGGCATAATCATGGGGCAGACATTGAAATATAGCGTTATGCTCGCTGTCAATCGGCAAAAGAACGCCATTACTTGAATTTACCGCATTCATTAATAAAGAGCCGGCCATAACTAAAGCTTCTTTATTTGCCAACAAAATCTTCTTACCAGATTTTGCCGCTTCTAGTGTTGGTAATAGTCCGGCTGATCCAACTATTGCTGCTATGACAGTATCAACTGATTGATCACTAGCTATCTTAATTAAACCATCAACTCCTTCGAGCACAACGGTTTCTGGTGACGAAGCCTTTATCAGCTCCCTGAGCTCTATAGCCATCAAAGTATCTGAAACCACAGCGAAGGACGGCTTAAATTGCTTACACTGAATGGCTAATTCAGCTACCCTCACGTTGCAACTTAAAGCGAAAATTTTAAATCTATCTGGATGTTGAGAAACGACACTTAAGGCGCTCACACCAATTGAACCTGTCGCTCCCAAAACTGTAATTTTTTGCATAAATGATTATAACTTTTTTTAAACTTGAAAATTACTATAAATAAAAACCAAAGTGAAAATTGGAAAAGCCATAGTGTGTCCATCTATACGATCTAGAATTCCTCCATGACCTGGAAGAATATTCCCGCTATCTTTTATTCCACGATGACGCTTAAACATACTGATTAAAAGATCTCCAATTACAGAAGATAGCACTGTAATCATAACTAATGAAAATAATATCATTGTGTTCATTAGATTTGTTTTTAAAAAGAACCCTATAAAAGTGACGAAAATTACATTCACAGTAATAGCACCTAAAAATCCTTCCCAGGTTTTATTTGGACTTACATTTTTAGACAGTTTGTGCTTACCGAACCTTTTCCCTACGAAATAAGCTCCAATGTCAGATAAAGCGACGATTATAATTACCCCAGCTATTAATAATTTTCCATGATCTAGAGAAATTAGAATTGAAAGGGATAGCCAAACTGGAATTAAAATGAGTAAACCAATTATACCTCTTACTAATGGATTTCTCCAAAAAATAGTACCTTTTGGATAGCTGTTTATCCAACAAATAACAAGTATCCACCAGGGAATTAGACATTCTAGAATAGATTTTCCTGTATCTATAAACTTTGACAGAGATCTATCAGCACCCATCAAAAAACTTAGTGAGGCTATTATTACTAATATAAATGAGCAATATAAAAACTTTGTGTAAGAAAATTGAAGACCAGCTAAATTGCCCCACTCCCAGCCAGCACAAAGAATTACGATAGCTGAGAAAAAAAGAATAGCATCAGCATTAAAAAAAAATAGCACTGCAGTGAATACTATAGAGATAATTACAGCTGTACTAATTCGTTGTTTGAGCATGCTTTTTACCTTTGCCTGATGATGCATCATCCCGCTTACCAAAACGTCGCTGTCTTTTCTGGTAGTCAAGAATTGCGCTATCAAATGTTGCAGCATCAAAGTCAGGCCAAAAACAATCTGTAAAATACAATTCTGTATAAGCCATATGCCACAATAAAAAATTGCTGATCCTTTTTTTCTCCTCCAGTCCTTATGCATATATCTGGTGGTGGAAAGTTCTCTATGCACATATTTTCAGAGAGCACATCCTCAGTAATATCATCAAGCTCTATTTGATTAGATTTAATTTGATGGGCAATCTTTTTTGTCGCTTGAGAAATCTCCCATTTTCCACCATAATCGAGGGCTAATATCAAAGTACGCTCTCCATTTTTTGTAACAGCCTCTGTTTCCTGTATTAGCTTATTGAGTTTTAGGCTGAACCTATCTCTTCGACCAATTATCCTTAATTTTATATTTTTCTCTGTGAGATTTTTAGATTCTTTTTTTAGGTAACTAGTCAATAATGACATGAGAGAAAGAACCTCGCTCTTAGGTCGCTTCCAGTTCTCACTACTAAAAGCGAAGAGTGTGAGCATATCAATATCGTATTTATTCATAGAATTGAGAATGTCACGAACCCTTTCAGCTCCTACTTTGTGACCATCAATTCCTTTTAGTCCTCTTTTTTTGCCCACCTGTTATTGCCATCCATGATAATAGCGACATGATTGATTGGAGGCGGTTCTATTTTTATATGGTTAGACATACATTGACTCTAGCTTAAATTTCCAGCAAATCAGATTCTTTGCTAAGTAGAGCTTCATCAACCTGCTTGATATATCTATCTGTAATTTTTTGAACATCTTCTTGAATCTGACGCTCGTTATCCTCAGTAATATCTTTCTTCTTAAGCAAGTCTTTTACATTAGATAAAATTTCGCGACGGGCATTTCTTATGGAGATTCTTGCGCTCTCGGCCTCAGAGCGTGCTTTTTTAATGAAGTTTTTTCTAGTTTCTTCTGTCAACTGCGGCATTGGTATACGAATCAGATCTCCGGTGGTTAATGGGTTTAATCCTAAATCTGATTTATGTATTGCTTTCTCCACCTCGGGTATTAAATCTTTTTCCCAAATTGAGACAGATAAAGTTCGAGCATCAATAACATTGACGTTTCCAACTTGAGATAAAGGGGTGTCTGAACCATAGTAAGAGACCGTCAAGCCGTCTAATAAACTGGGATGTGCTCTTCCAGTCCGAATTTTGTTAAAAGCATTTGATAGAGCACCAATGCTCTTTGACATTCTCGCTTCAATATCTGTTTTTAGTTCATCTAGCATTATTTTTTTCCTCGATCAAAGTTCCTTCGTCACCACCTACAACTATGTTCAAAAGGGCTCCCGATTTTTCCATTCGAAAGACTCTCAAGGGCATATGATGCTCTTTACACAAACAAATAGCAGTTAAGTCCATTACACCCAACTTTTTCTCTAAAGCTTCATCGTATGTTAGATGCTCATACATTATTGCATCTTTATCCAATAAAGGATCTGAAGAGTAAACTCCATCAACCTTTGTTGCTTTTAGGACAATTTCAGCATCAATCTCGATGCCCCTTAAACATGCTGCTGAATCTGTAGTAAAAAGGATTTCCAGTACCTGCTGAAAAGATTACAACATCTCCACTATCCAGATAGCGTGTAGCTTTACGCCGATCATATTGCTCCATCACACCGCTCATTGAGATTGCAGACATAACATGTGCAGAGATATTATTTCGATCAAGGGCATCTCTCATGGCTAAGCCATTCATCATTGTTGCTAGCATACCCATATGATCACCAGTGACTCTCTCCATTCCAGCGGCATTTAGTGACGCCCCTCTGAACAAATTACCTCCACCAATCACTAAACCTATCTGAACACCAATGCCTACAAGCTGTCCTATTTCTAGTGCCATTCTGTCTAGAACCCTTGGATCAATACCAAAGCCTTCTTCCCCCATTAGCTCTTCACCACTGAGCTTAAGAAGAATTCTTTTATATTTCTTATCTCCAAAAGACGGCATATGTGACTCCAAAATTAGTTATTTTATCTACAGTAACGTCAACTGACGTTGTTCTGCAATTTTTTAAAAAAATAATTACAAAAAAAAGGAGGCTAAAGCCTCCTTTCTATTTTGCTGCGTTAACTTGGGCAGCGACCTCTGTTGCAAAATCAACTTCGATTTTTTCAATCCCTTCCCCAACCTCAAACCTAATGAAAGAAAGTATCTTAGCATACGTATTTTTAACTAACTCGTTAACGGTTATTTCTGGATTTTTAACAAATGGTTGGTTAATTAGACTAGATTCGGAAAGAAATTTATTTATTCGACCATTAATCATTTTATTGATAATTTCATCTGATTTGCCGCTCTCTTTAGCCTGAGCAATGAAAATTTCTTTTTCTTTTTGAACAAGATGGTCTGGCATATCCTCTGGTTTAACGACTTGGGGATTTGAGGCTGCAACGTGCATAGCAACATCTTTTGCAACTTTTATATCACCTTTTTCCAGTGCAACCATAACACCTATGCGCTTATTACTATGTATATAGTTGCCAACAACAGTGGATCTGAGGATTTCAACTCTACGAATACTGATATTTTCTCCGATTTTTTGCACTAAAGCATGGCGAGCTTCCTCCATGTTCGCTATAAATTCTTCAAATATAAATTTATCAGTATCAAAAGCTTTATCAAGCGACTCATTCACAAAGCCTATAAATGAATCATCACGAGCAGCGAAATCTGTTTCAGTATTTACTTCGATCATAATGCCGTACTTATTATCTTGAGACATTTTTACCGCAATAATTCCATCAGCTGCTATTCTACCGGCTTTTTTTGCAGCTTTAATTCCACTAGATTTTCGAAGATCGTCAATTGCTTTATTAATATCTCCATCAGAAGCTGTTAGAGCTCTTTTGCATTCCATCATCCCGAGACCAGTGCGGTCACGGAGATCTTTGATCATAGATGTAGAAAACGCTGCCATTATCTTCCCCTAAATTTAAATTGTTTAAATTCGAAAAAAGGACACTGCCCTCTTTTCAGAGGCAAAGCCTCATCGACTAAGTTTGAAAAACTATTTTTTAAACTTATCCTCTGTATCAACGCTCTCTTTTTCTTATCGATTTCTTTACCTTTGGCAGCAACTTTTGTAGTTTTCGTTTCAGCTGCCACCTTTGTTATTTTTGCTACTGTTTTATCTTTTACTTTTATCTTAGATTTTGCTTTTGCATCAACCTTCTTTTTTGCCTCAGTTTTCTTTTTTACTTCAGCATTTTCTTTCACTTCAGTTTTTTCTGATACTTCAGTTTTTATTTTGGGTTTCTCTTCAACTTTTACTTCAGTTTTTTCTGATACTTCAGTTTTTATTTTGGGTTTCTCTTCAACTTTTACTTCAGTTTTTTCTGATACTTCAGTTTTTATTTTGGGTTTCTCTTCAACTTTTACTTCAGTTTTTTCTGAAACTTCCACAAATTCATCCTTTGCAACAACTTTGTTAGCTTCTAATTTTCCATCCAAAATAGCATCAGCAATAGCGGTACAAAATAACTTAACTGAACGAGTAGCATCATCATTTCCAGGTACTACATAATCAACACCATCTGGATCGCTGTTGGTATCAACAATACCGATAACTGGTATACCAAGTTTATTAGCTTCCTGTATCGCAATACGCTCATAGTCGACATCAACAACAAAAAGCATATCTGGTAACCCGCCCATATCCTTGATGCCACCAATAGAATTATTAAGCTTTGTCATCAGTCGAGTTCTCATTAAGGCTTCTTTTTTTGTTAGCTTATCAAATGTTCCATCTTTGCTTTGCTCTTCAAGTTCACGAAAACGTTTTATAGAAGCACGTATTGTTTTGTAGTTAGTAAGCATTCCACCTAACCAGCGATGACTGACAAAAGGCATGCCTGCGCGAGCTGCATTTTCGGCTATTGCATTTTGTGCTGCCCGTTTTGTTCCAACAAATAAAACTTTATTATTGTTAGAACCAATTTTATGGACGATTTTTAGCACCTCATTAAATATTGGAACAGTATGGTCCAGATTTAGTATATGTATCTTATTGCGAGACCCAAAAATAAATTTATCCATTTTTGGATTCCAGTAACGAGTTTGGTGTCCAAAATGGACGCCGGCTTGCAACATTTCTTTCATGCTTACAGTGATCATATTAATTCCTTTTATTAGGGTTAGGCTTCCATATATCCCACAATTCAACCCATCAATTATTAGGCACCCTGAAGTGTGTGTCGATATATGTGTATCGTTAGCTTTAGTACAAGACTTTAGCGGTGTGTTTTATAACATAATTTAGTTAATTTGTGAACGAAAATTGGTTAAACGATCCGTGTTAAAGCTAGATGTAGATATGGGTTGAATTTATTGAACATTAATTCGATAGAACATATTTGTAGTCTGATATGTCATTTTAAAAGTCAGCTAAATATTCTATTGAAATTCGCAATCCTATATTATAATGAAAGCTAGAAATAATTGTTTGGTAAATGACATGTCAGTGCATATAAAAAGTGTGGATGAGCTAAAAAAAATGCGTATCGCTGGAAAGCTCGCTGCAGAAGTTCTTGAAATGATAGAACCGTATGTTTCTAGCGGAGTATCAACTGAAGAATTAAATACAATATGCCATAACTTCATAGTTGATGAACAAAAAGCTATACCAGCACCGCTTAACTATAAAGGTTTTCCAAAATCTATTTGCACATCAGTCAATCAAGTGGTTTGTCATGGAATACCATCAGAGAAAAAATTTTAAGAATGGTGATATTCTAAATATAGATATCACTGTGATTAAAGATGGTTATTTTGGGGACACTAGTAAAATGTTTTTTGTAGGGGCAATACCTAGCCATGCAAAACGTTTAATAGATATATGTCAAGAAAGTTTATACAAGGCGATATCTATTGTAAGGCCTGGAGTACGCCTTGGAGATATTGGGCACATCATTCAACATCACGTTGAAAAAAACCATTATAGCGTGGTTAGAGACTATTGTGGTCATGGTATTGGCACAGAATTTCATCAAGATCCGCAAATACTTCATTATGGGCGACCTGATACAGGCTTTGTAATGCAAGAAGGTATGACTTTTACAATCGAGCCTATGATAAATGCAGGAAAACACCAAACCAAAGTAAAACAAGATGGGTGGACTGTCGAAACCCTCGATGGAAGATTATCCGCCCAATGGGAGCATACACTCGCGATACCTAGCAATGGAGTTGAGGTTTTAACTGCTCGCAGCGAAGAGTCTTTCTGATGAATAAGATGACGACAGGTCCAGTTAACTTTAATATATTTAACGAACAAAATTTTGCAAAAGAATTAAGTCGTGGAAATACTATACAGGTATTTAAAAATACTATTCTGGAGGCTGAAATTAGCCTTGAAGAAAAATTTAAGAATGGAGAAAAAACAGCGGATCTATTAAAAGCAAAGACCTCTTTCATCGATATCATTCTCAGATATGCCTGGGGTCAGTTCGAATGGGATAAAAAAATATCTCTCTTAGCTGTTGGAGGATATGGAAGAGGAGAACTTCATCCTCATTCGGATATCGATTTAATGATACTGGTTAGCTCAAACAAAATAAATTTGTATCAAAAAAATATAGAAGCCTTCCTCGCATTCTTATGGGATATACAGTTAAAAATAGGTCATAGTGTCCGATCAATCTCTGATTGCGTTAACGCTGCAAAAAAAGATGTGACTATAGCAACCAATATAATGGAAACAAGAACTATATGTGGTGAAGATGCTATTAGGAAAAATATGCTTAAGAAAACCAGTCCAGATAGAATATGGCCACTTAAGTTGTGGCCATCTAATGAATTCTTTAAAGCTAAGCTCTCAGAGCAAACCAATCGCCATGCTAAGCATGGCAACACTGAGTACAACCTTGAGCCCAACATCAAAGAAGCGCCTGGTGGACTAAGAGATATTCAAACTATCTACTGGGTAGCTAAAAGGCATTTCGGGGCAAGCTCATTAGAAGAGCTTATTAACGATGATTTTATTACGCCTGAAGAATATCTTCAGCTAAAAAGAAATCAAGATTTTCTTTGGAAGGTCCGTTATGCCTTGCATCTAATTGCAGGTAGGCCAGAAGAAAGACTTTTATTTGATCATCAGCGTAAGATTGCAAAATTGTTTGGATATAAAGATGGCGAAAAACGTATGGGTGTAGAGCAATTCATGCAGGATTACTATCGAGTAGTCCTATCGGTTCGAGAATTGACTGATACATTGTTTCAGTGCTTAAGTGAGTTAATTTTCCAAAATAAAAAAAGCGGGAAAAAATTACAATAAATCAAAGATTTAGTGTTAATAATGGCTATATTGAAACCACCAATTATCATGTTTTTGATAAAGATCCATCTGCGCTTCTTGAAATTTTTTGCCTGGCTGCAGAAAATAATAAAATTGTCGGTATTCGCGCAACTACCATCAGACAGATTCGTCAATATCGAAAATTAATCGATGAGTCATTTCGGAGCTCACCTAATAATAAGCTATTGTTTTTACGTTTATTGCGTTCCCCATATGATATGACTATTCAGCTTAAACGCATGACAAGATACGGCATACTTGGGAGATATTTACCCGAATTTGGTGCAATTATTGGACAAACCCAGCATGATATGTTTCATCAATATCCCGTAGATGCACACACAATTCAATTAATAGAAAATATGCGTAGTTTCGATAAACCTGAAGAAACCCACAGGTTCCCCACTACTGCTTATGTATATAAAAATTTACCAAAGCCTGAATTAGCTTTTATTGCTGGCCTATTTCATGATATTGGCAAAGGAAGAGGGGGTGACCATTCAGTTTTAGGGGCAGTGGATGCTGCTGAATTTTGCGTACGACATTATATGTCAAAAACTGAATCAGAATTAGTTGCGTGGCTGGTAGAGAATCACTTGTTAATGTCTAGCACATCTCAAAGATCTGATATTTCTGATCCAGATATAATACATAAATTTGCCAAAATAATTGGCACCCAAATAAAGCTGGATTATTTGTTAGTTTTATCTGTCGCAGACATTATCGCTACAAATCCTGATCTCTGGAACAATTGGTAAGCGGCGTTGATGCGCCAACTTTATAATGAAACAAAAAAAGCCTTAAACCGTGGCCTTGAAAACCCAGAGAGCCGAGAACAATGGGTCAAAAATACTAAAGATGAAGCTATTAAGAATATCAATGAATCATCTAAAATTACTGTTGAAAAAATATGGGCTGGCCTCGATGACGAGTTTTTCCTGAGAGAAAATGCGAATGATATTGTACGATATACAGAGGCTATATTAGAAAATGATAAAGAAAATAAACCTATAATTTTGATAAAAGATAAAGGTTTGGGAACACCGGTTGCTACACAAATATTCATAGGGACCAATGGACTGTATAAAGTCTTTCCAGTAATTGCATCGACACTTGACAAACTTCAACTTAGAATTCTTGATGCAAGCTTACATACAACTTTAGGTGGCAGTTTAAATAAGCAGGTCAAGGAAATCGCATTCGATATCTTCTATGTCGTAAATCAAGATGATAAGCCATTCGGACAAAATATTAAGATTGTTTCTCAAATTAAAAATGCCCTCAACGAAGCTTTTCTTAACCCTGAGCAAACTATTCTTTATCCATCTAGAAGGATCTCACAAGGTCTCAAACAATTTAGCACAACAACTCATGTAGTCATCAGCACCGATCTATCTAGGTTATCTACGACACTTGAAGTAATTACGCCTGATAGGCCAGGCTTGCTTTTATGTTTAGGTCAAATTTTTATGGAATTTAAACTCCAGCTTATAAGTGCAAAAATATCAACTCTCGGAGAACGAGTCGAAGATGTTTTTCATTTGGTAGATGCGAACTATAAACCCCTGAGTGACCTTTTTGCCTGCTCGCAACTAGTACAAGCAATATGCGATGAACTTGATGCCCGGGTAATGAAAGAAATAGAAGGCGCACCACTCCAAAAAATGAGTCTATGGAATTGAAAAATTTATAGAAAATAACTTATGAATACTGATCTTGAGCAACTTCAACAATACCCTTTTGAGAGACTTTCTGCACTTTTTTCTGGACTCGAACCGCGGAAATCACTCAAAAATATTCCCTTATCAATTGGTGAACCAAAACATTCTCCACCAGCATTTGTTGCTCAGACAATCGCCGCTTCAATGGATAAGGTGTCTATTTACCCCAGCACTAAAGGAACTCCTGAGCTCAGGAAGGCAATGGCAGACTGGCTGAAAGGTCGGTTTGACCTCAACAGCATCGATCCTGAATCACAGATTTTGCCTGTAAATGGTACGCGGGAGGCCCTTTTTGCTTTTGCTCAAGCCACTATCGAGAGATCAAGCAGTCCAACTATTTTAATGCCAAATCCTTTCTATCAAATTTATGAAGGGGCATCTATTTTGTCGGGTGCTAATATATATTTTTTGAACTGTGATAAAGAAACTGGTTACTTGACTGACTTCACCTCTGTACCAGAAAGAATCTGGAGGACCTGCCAATTAATATATATATGCTCTCCAGGAAATCCCAGTGGAGCTGTGCTTAGCAATAGTAAAATGCACGAGCTCATAAAGTTAGCCGATAAATATGATTTCATTATAGCAAGTGACGAATGCTACTCTGAAATATATTACAACGAAGAAAAACCACCCGCTGGATTACTTGAAGCCTGTTCTAAAATTCGTCGCTATGACTATAAAAGATGTGTAGTGTTTCATAGTCTATCAAAGCGCTCTAATTTACCTGGTCTGAGATCAGGCTTCGTTGCTGGAGATGCTGATATCTTAGGGAAATTTTTAAAATACAGAACATATCATGGTTGCGCTATGCCATTGACTACTCAACTAGCAAGTATTGCGGCATGGAATGACGAAAAACATGTTCAAGAAAATAGAACAAAATATAGACAAAAGTTCAATGATTTTCAAAAAATTTTAGGAGCTACATTGCCTCTTGATATTCCAGATGGAGGATTTTATCTTTGGATGAATATTTCACCAGCTGAATTAGGTAGTGATGAAATTTTCTGCCAGAATCTCTACTTACAACAAAATGTTACTGTCCTGCCTGGTCGATATCTTGGCAGGCTATCAAAAAATAAAAACCCTGGGGAAAACTACGTGAGAATAGCGCTCGTAGCTCCAGTTAATGAATGCCGAGAGGCCGCTGAAAGAATAAAACAATTTATTATATCTTCAAGAAAAAATAAAAAATGCTGAAAAAACAGAGGGCTGAATATATACACCTCAAATTGAACCAAATATACCCATCTATACCCATACCTCTGGCTCATAAGGATGTTTACAGCTTACTAGTAGCAGTGCTTCTCTGCACAATGTACAGACTCTCGTGTAAATCAAGTTACACCAATACTTTTTGAAATTGCGGATAACCCAAAAGATATGTCTAAAATTCCAATTCAAACTATTTATAAAATAATTCGACCATGCGGTCTGGGGCCAAAAAATCTAGAGCCATACATGAACTATCAAATATTCTCGTAAATAAATTCCATTGTGAAGTACCAGAGTGTATGGAACTGCTAGAAACCCTGCCTGGTGTTGGTCATAAAACAGCAAGTGTAGTTATGTCGCAAGGTTTCGGACATCCCGCTTTTCCGGTTGATACACACATACATCGACTTGCTCAAAGATGGGGGTTAACGAATGGTAAAAGCGTCAATAAAACAGAAAAAGACTTAAAAACACTTTTCCCAAAATCTAGCTGGAATAAACTCCATCTTCAGTTCATTTACTTTGGCAGGGAGTTCTGCTCCGCATGGAATTGCGATGGTACTATTTGTCAAATCTGTACCAAATTATATCCAAATAGAAAAAAACCGATGAAAACAAAAAAGGCATGATGTATTTACATTAAAATTTGATAAGTATATTGCTATATATTTATAATCCTGTATCGAAATTTATTCTAAGTTAGCCCAACTATGGCAATAACAAAAATTTATGGTATTAAAAATTGCGACACAGTCCGTAGAGCAAGAAAATGGTTGGAGCAGTCTAATATAGAGTACATTTTTTATGATGTTAGAAGCGATCAGTTTAACAAAGGGGTGCTTAAAAAATGGCTTCTTAAATTAAAAGTTTAAGCGATCATCAATAAAAGAAGTCCCACCTGGAGAGAGCTTTCACTGAAAGTACAAAAAGAATTTCTAGAAGAAAAATACTGATTTGCTGTTTAAGCTACCAATAATAATCAAGAGACCTATACTAGATGTTGATGATATTATTTATGTTGGATTCACAGCAGATAAATATAAATCTATTTTTTCTTCTAAAATTTTATAAATTAAATTATGAGTTTTCACTCAGGAAATAACAATAATGAAATTATTTAGCCTAGGTTTGGGTATTGGGACACAAAATAAAAAAAGGAATGGCTGGAGATATTTTATCCGGAACCGATTTTGAACCCTAACCATAAATTTTTATGTGTATTAGAAAAAATACTCAATTATAAAGGTGGAAATCATATTTTTTCTTTAAATGGCACCCTTCTTGAAGAGCTTTCAGATGAATTTTTAAAGATACAAGAACACAGTTTATCCGCATTATCTAAAAGACTTATGGATTCAAAAAAACCAGTATTAATTACTATATTAGAAAATGATGCTGAGCTCACTTCTGTCCAAGAGGCATACCTTAAGCTTCATTTACTGTCATACAGACTTGTTAAACCAAACAGTATCAATCTTAATGGAATGTTTGGTGTTCTTCCAAATATCGCATGGACAAACCAAGGGGCCATAGATATAAGAGAGCTCGGTGATTGTCAACTTGAAGCACGACTGAGTGGCTCAACTTTACTTGTATACAGCATCGATAAATTTCCAAAAATGGTAGATTATGTTGTTCCCTCAGGTGTTCGTATAGCTGATACAGCAAGAGTTAGGCTTGGAGCTTATATTGGTGAGGGAACTACTATAAT
This sequence comes from Cellvibrionales bacterium, assembly GCA_038143955.1. Classification (GTDB taxonomy): domain Bacteria; phylum Pseudomonadota; class Gammaproteobacteria; order Pseudomonadales; family Porticoccaceae; genus Porticoccus. The sequence continues at coordinate 379,185 of JAYQMT010000005.1, read as the reverse complement.
GCATGAGGGGTTTGTAAACTTTAATGCTGGAACACAGAGTACAAGCATGATTGAAGGGCGAATATCTCAAGGTGTATTTATTAAAGAAGGTTCTGATTTAGGCGGGGAAGCTCAACTATGGGGACTTTGTCTGGTGGTGGGGAAATTATTATCACTATTGGAAGCAAATGTTTACTAGGGGCAAATTCTGGGCTTGGTATACCATTGGGCGATCGTTGTACAATTGAAGCAGGACTCTATATAACTGCAGGTACAAAAGTTAAATTAATAGATGATAAAGGGCAACTAATAGTTCAACTGAAAGCTCGCGATTTAGCAAATAAAAATGATCTTCTGTTTAGACGAAACTCTCAAACAGGTGCTGTAGAGTGCCTAACTAACGACTCAGCAGTTGTATTAAATGACGATTTACATAGCTCAAACTAAGCACGTTATTTATAACAATTTTTATTAAAAATATTCAAGGTCTAAGCTTATGCATACACCATCGTACAACAATTCCGAAACTATAAAACTGGCTTGCGATCTAATAAAGCTAAAATCTGTAACACCAGAAGACGCTGGTTGCCAGAAATTAATGATAAATCGGTTAGAGTCAGCTGGCTTTAAAACTCAAAATCTACCTTACGATGATGTAAAGAATTTTTTGGGCAGTTCATGGTGAAAAAGGTCCGACATTATGTTTTGCCGGGCATACAGATGTTGTACCTGCAGGTGATGAAAATTTCTGGAGTCATCCGCCCTTTCAGCCAACCCTAGATGGAGATTTTCTTTATGGTCGGGGTGCGGCAGATATGAAGGGTTCTCTTGCCGCAATGATAACTGCCACCGAAAGATTTATATCCGCATATCCTGAACATAAAGGTAGAGTTGCCTTTCTCATAACTAGCGACGAGGAAGGGCCGGCTTTAAACGGAACAGTTAAAGCAGTTGAATATCTGAAAAGTCAAAATGAAATTCCTGAGTGGTGTCTTATTGGTGAGCCTTCTAGCTCAGTAATAACTGGAGACATCATTAAAAACGGACGAAGAGGGTCACTTAATGGTGAGTTAATTGTAAGAGGTATTCAGGGTCATGTCGCCTATCCTCAAACGGCGGATAACCCTATACATAAAATATCACCTGCCTTAGATGATCTTGCTAAAGAGCACTGGGATGACGGAAATAGTTTTTTTCCAGCTACAACCTTCCAAATATCAAATATTAATGCCGGAACTGGAGCGACCAATGTAATTCCGGGTGAGGCTAAAGTAGTATTCAATTTTCGTTTCTCAACTGAAATTACTGAAGATGAAATAAAAAATAGGACAGAAAAAATACTCCAAAAAAATCATGTAGACTATGAGATAAAATGGATTTTAAGTGGCAAGCCTTTCATTACCGAAGAAGGAGAGCTTATAAATGCCGCAAAAGAGAGTATATTTGAGGTGGCAGGCTTAAAAACCCAAATTATCTACAGCAGGTGGCACTTCAGACGGGCGCTTTATTGCACCCTATGGAAGTCAAGTTTTAGAGCTTGGTCCTGTAAATGCCACCATCCATAAAATTGACGAATGCGCTAATATCAAAGAATTAGATTGTCTAAGTTACATATACCAGCGAGTCCTAGAAAAACTGCTAGTTTGATGCTTAATTTAAATTCAAATATAGAAAATCAGTTAGGAATTTTTTTATTTGAATATATGTCGTATCTTGTAGATTTACCTTCAAAGAATAACTAGGTTCTTGATCAGATAAGAACTTTGCATGAATTGGTCGCTTAACTACAACTCGGTATCTAGCTTTACTTTTGGCTGATGCAAGAAGCTTATCAGAATCCTCATCTGCCCCAATCAACCTTTGTAATAGTTGCATTTCCTTCTTAACCTGGCTTGATTTTTGTCTAGGGTGGAAACATGGGGTCAATATAAACGATATCTGGTATAGATATATCTTCGAGAGTATTTAGATAATCAATAGAATCATTATTTATAAGTGTCATGCGCTTAAAAACTTCGTTAAGATCATTACCTTTTTCCCCCTCTGTCATTCTCGCCCTGTAAATACCATCAGCAAGCAAAGCTGCCAATATATCATTTCTCTCAAGCATCAGAACTTTTGCGCCTAATGAGGCTAAAATAAATGCGTCTCTGCCCAGGCCAGCAGTGACATCTATGATATAAAGCTTCTGCTTAATGCCTTTTATACCAATCGCTCTTGCAAGATTCTGATTTTTTCCTCCCCCCATGCAAACGCCGGTAATCTAGTGAGCCAGTGGCGAAATTACATTTAATAGGTCCAGGTGAATTTTCCCTAGATGTATGATTTCCAATCCATGATCACTAACTAGTAAGGCTAAATTGCTTTGTATTTCGTTAGATTTACTATATGCCAATAATGGTAATTTAAGCTTCGCAGCGAGCATAGAGGCTCGATCTTCTTGGCCGTCAAAAAACATCACAGATATAGGAAAAACCACTTCACTCATAAGATAATCCGTCTTTCAATATCAGCTGATATTGAAATTAGCTAATAAGATCAAACAATACATTTTTTAATAATTAATTGATATCTATTCAATATTTAAATTATTAAGAGGTGGTTCTGAGAAACGCCTATACTTAATCTATCGATCAAAGATCATATAAACTTATAAAAAACAAGGAAAAAAAGTCTAAAACAATTTACTGATAACACTTTTTTTGTGTATATGAAAAGTTACCCACAAAATCTGTGGATAACTTTGTGTATTACTTAAAAAAAAATCTATAGAATCCAATTAGTTTGGGAGATAGAGTTAAATTGGTTATTTTTTAATCAACTATAAAAATATAACAATATCAATAACTTACTAAATTAAATTCATAAATCAATGACTTAGCGATATTATAAAATATTATATATTGAACAATATATATAATTGTGGAAAACCCAGGCATGTAAATTAAAAAAACCACAAAAAAACATATAGTTATAAGAGCTATAATACAACTAAACATAAATTTAAATTAAAAAAATTTAACTCTTCAACTCAATCCAACCGAACCCTTCATTTTGAGTCGCAAAAGATACAGATGAAAGCTGTTTAGATATCTCAGAAATAGTCTCCTCTACTAATAAAATGCTATTATTATTCTCACTAATGTGGCCTATAACTAATTCTTGTAATTGTTCAAGCTCAATATTTTTTAAAAAATATAACATTTGTTTATTATTTAAATGACCCCAGTTACTACCCACTCTATCCTTTAAAGATCTTGGATAGGATCCATTAAGTAACATGTCCTTATCATGATTTGACTCAATCATAAGCCCGTCACAGCGCTTATAAAGCTCTATAATATGTTCTGTTATAGCACCAACATCAGTCAAAATTCCAAAAGTTAGCAAGCCGCCCCTTATAATAAACTGAACTGGCTCTCTAGCATCATGAGGTACTAACACGGGAGTTACTGTAAGATTTTCAACATGAAAATCTGATTGTGTGTCAATACAGGTTAAATTTAGTGCAGATGAGTTTCTTAAGAATTTACTTGTTCCAGCAGTAGCCATTACTGGTATTTTATATTTTTTTGCTAAAGAAGAAACACCGCGTATATGATCTGAATGCTCATGGGTTACTAGGATAGCATTTATTTTTGAGGGGGCTATGCCCACAATACTTAATCTTTTTTCAGTCTCTTTTAGAGAAAACCACAATCCACTAAAATAATAGTATCATCATATTCAACGATTGTACTGTTACCCTTGCTGCCACTACCGATAGAAGAAAATCTCATAAATTAACTAAGATTTCCACGTATGATTTTCAATAGTTTAATTTTCATAAGCTGTTCAAGGGAAGTATTATTTTTGTTTGAAATTTTCACTATGACTTTATTTGAGCTTTGAGCAACCGTTACCTTGAATTCAAGAACAGGCGTTGACTGATCTTCCGCACTTCGAGAATCTATAAAATTACTTAATAGACCAAGCAAAGATTCGTCCTCTGTTACTAACTCTATCTCGGTGAACTCTACTGATAATTGACCACTCGCTTGGTCATCACTAACTACAGAGAAGCCACCTAATGATAATGATTTCAATACTGATGCCCAACTACGAGCATACCCCAATTTCATTTCTATATATGGCTCTTCATCCTCGGGAATAATCACTTTAACTCTCGACTCTCCACCAATATTTTGTGCAAGCAAGGAAACAGAGGTTCCGGTAACATCTGAAACTAAAGTATTAGCTATTATTTGAGTAAACTCCTCTTCCCTGGAGCTATTCATAGAATTCAATGGCCATTCTGACAATGAATCCTCTTGACCAGCTACTGTATGCATCTGTGTGATCCTGATCTCGCTACTACTGATTCCTACACCTGGAGAGATAAGAAAACGGAATTTATGACTATGTTTCTCATCATCCTTGAACTGCAACCACCCAGTATCTAGAATGCCTTTTGGTGGATCCATTTTTGCAGTAGGGATAGCGCTTCGAGTTAAAATGCTTCTGAGTCTTGGCCATACTTCTGCGGGCGGTTTATTGATTGCAATCCATTGTTTTCCAGAAAATGATAATATTTCTACTGACTCCTTTAAAAGATTCACAGATAAAGGCTGAGGTCTGGGGGCAGAAAAGGACTTTAAAGGAAGTCCTGCGACTGGTATTTTTGGCACAATATATAATTCACCAATCGCGGCGTCAGCAGGAGCCTTCATAGGTAAGATTTCCTCAGAATGCAAATAATCATTTGCACGATTACGTATTGGATTTTTATCTTTGACGTCATCGATACTGCTACAAGAAACAATGGAAAATAAAACTAAAATCAACACTATCCGTTTGATTTCTATTAACATCAGCTAGCTCCAGTTTTCTAAATATTCTGTTAGTTATTTTAAAAGATCAGTAGCCTTAAGCGCCTCATAAACTTCTATTTTTAGATCATCCGATAATTCTGTCAAAGGCAATCGAATCCCGTATTGGATTAATCCCATTTGAGCTACTGCCCATTTTACTGGAATCGGGTTTGATTCCAAAAAAGAACATCATGGACTGGTGCAAGAAAATTATTGATATCCGTTGCCTCTTTTTTTTCTCCCGCTATTGCTAATTTGCACATCTCTGCCATTAGTTTTGGAGCAACATTAGCAGTAACAGAAACGTTTCCATGTCCACCTAATAGCATTAATTGAAGTGCTGTTGCATCATCTCCAGAGTAGATAGCAAAGTCTGAGGGGCATATTTCAATTAACTTTCTTGCTCTTTCCACATCACCAGTTGCATCTTTTATACCAACAATGTTATCTATAGAAGCTAAGCGATTAACGGTCTCTGGGAGAATATCACATGCAGTACGCCCAGGTACGTTATATAAAATTTGCGGGATATCAACTGAATCAGCAATAGACTTATGATGCAGATAAAGTCCTTCTTGAGTAGGCTTGTTATAATAAGGGGCCACCAGCAAACAAGCATCGGCGCCACTTTCTTGTGCGCGTCGCGTCCACTCAATGGCTTCTTTTGTAGAGTTAGCTCCAGTGCCTGCAATCACTGGAATTCGCCCAGACGAATCCTCAACGATAGCAGCAATAGTAGCCATGTGCTCTTGGACATCCAGTGTAGGAGACTCTCCTGTGGTTCCAACTGCTACAATAGCATTTGTACCCTGTTGGATATGCCACTCAACCAGACCTTTTAAGCGGTCCCAGTCAACTTCAAGACTGTTAGGGATCATTGGTGTTACCAAAGCAACTATACTACCGGTAATCATTTATTTCCTCGATATCCGTTAATGGATTAATCGTGACATGGTACTGACCATAACGAAGTAGAACAAGCCTTTGATTCATAATATTAAATGAATTTTTTTAGGTGTTTTTTAACCTCTTTTTTTTTTGATATGGCCTCTTCTCTCCTTTTGGACGAGTCTTAAACCGCCGGTGCGCCCATAAATACTGGTCTGGTTGCTGTAAAATCATTTCTTCAATCACTCTATTAATTCTTTCTGCATCAGAAACTTCATCATTCTCTGGGAAACCTTCTAATGGTCGGTGCACAGTAATTTTATATCCTTGATTATCAGGAAGCCTGATATGAGAAAATGGTAAGACAGCTGATTTACCAACTTTAGCAAACTTGGCAGTAGCAGTGACCGTTGCAGCCTGTATTCCAAAAAACTCGCAAATACACTCTGTTTGGGTCCATAATCTTGATCAGGCGCATACCAAATGATTTTACCATTTTGAAGTGCCTTCAATATCCCGCGAACGTCGTCACGAGTATACACATCGGCATCAGCTGATCTTTTAAGTCTCCCCTTTTTTTGTATGTAGTCATACACTATATTTTTATGTGGGCGATACATTCCATCAATTTGTCGCTCTATCATGAGCCCAGAAGCTCCAACTTCTATAGTTGTATGATGAATAGCCATAAGCAACGCACCACGTCCATTAAGATTGTCTATATGTTCAACACCCTCTACATGGATAATTTTTTTTAGTCGACTTGTAGGCCACCACCAAGCTATTCCAACTTCAAAGAATGCAATCCCATAACTGATAAAGTTAGCGCGCAAGAGATTTTTTTGTTCCTGTTGAGATATATCTGGGAAGCAAAGCTTTAAGTTTTTTTCCGCTACCTTATAACGATATCCTCCAATTAAATACATTAGTAAGCCAAGTTTATGACCAAGGTAGACCATTAATGGATAGGGCAAAATAACAGCTAACCTCCAACATCCAAAACCAAACCATGTAAGCCATAATTTGGGATGGAAATGCCTCCATGTAAGTTGTTGATCCTTCATCAGTCACCCAAACTTTATCTGAGAATTAAACATATTTTCATAAACTATCTTTAAGTCTATGACAGGTTTTTTATATCAACTATTGGATCTACTTCAGCATCATAATTAATACCAGAAATCCCGAAACCAAATAACTTAACAAACTCCTCCTTATACCCTTTGAAGTCTGTCAATTCATGTAAATTTTCGGTTGTTATATTAGACCAAGCATTGGATAGTTCTTTTTGTATTTCGGGTTGAATTTCTAGCTCATCAACTCTTAGACGCCCCACATCATCTAGACGCGGTGATTCAGAATAAAGGCATTCTGTATACAAGCGATAAAGTTGTTCGATACAGCCCTCATGAGTTCCTCTCTTTTTCATTGCTTTAAATAATAAAGATAAATAAAGTGGCATTATTGGAATTGCAGAGCTTGCCTGAGTAACCACAGCTTTTAATACTGCAACTCTAGCTGTTCCATTAATAGGAGCTAAAATTTTGCTTATATTCTTAACCTTTTTATCTAAATCTTGCTTTGCACGACCAATTGTTCCATTCCAATATAAATCCCATGTGGCTTTCTCACCAACATAAGTAAATGCTGAGGTTGAAGCTCCTTTTGCCAAGACGCCAGCATCGTTTAGTGATTTCATCCAGAGGCTCCAATCCTCACCACCCATGACTGCTATAGTTTGCGCTATATCCTCTTCGCTAGCAGCACTTAAATTAAATTCCTGTATTTCTTCTTTGTCAGTATTAATGCCTCGAAGAGTAACATCCTTCCCAATAGGCTTAAGTGTTGAATTAAAAATTTCACCAGTTTTTGGATGCTGCCGGCGCGGGGAAGCAAGGCTATAAATAACCAAATCAATTTGACCTAAATCTGCTTTTATATTATCAATTACTTTTTGTTTTATTTCGTCAGAAAAAGCATCGCCATTAATACTTTTGGCATATAAGCTCTCTGATGAGGCATACTTATGAAAAGCCGCTGAATTATACCAACCAGCTGAAGCTGTTTTTTTCTCGCCTCCTGGCTTTTCAAAAAAAACACCTAGAGTTGAAGCACCACTGCCGAAAGCAGCTGTAATTCTTGCAGCTAAACCATAACCAGTTGAGGCTCCAATAACTAATACCCGCTTTGGTCCATCAAAAGTTTGCTGTTTCTTTATATAGTCAATTTGTTCTTTTACATTAGCGTCGCAGCCCAATGGATGTGCAGTGATGCACATAAACCCGCGAACTTTTGGCTTAATAATCATTCTTTATCTCCGGAGAATCCAAAAAAGATACTTTTAAATTAAGTTTGATCTACATGATACATTGTAGTGATATGTCCACCAAGTAATCAAAGAAGCCTTAAAATCAAAAAAGACTCTGGTAAAAATTCTCTTTTTGAATAAAACTATCATTTATTGTAAAGCACCCTATTAAAATAAAAAGGTAAAATTATGTTCAACAAAGATTCGATTGCCAAACTAATCCTCCGGTTATCTCTTGGGTTCCTGATGCTATTTCATGGTGTCGCAAAAGTCATAGATCCATCATCTATTGAATTTTTCGGGGATCGCCTTGCTGAATTCAGTCTTCCTCCCCTTTTAGCCTACGGTGTTTATATAGGAGAATTGGTTGCCCCACTAATGCTGATTATTGGTTTCTATACACGAACTGCAGCAATTTTAATTACAGTAAATATGGTTTTTGCAATTATGTTATTTCATAGCCATCACCTAATTGAACTAAATCAATATGGTGGCTGGGAACTAGAACTCCAAGGTTTTTATTTCTTAACAGCCATAGTAATTTTTCTTCAAGGCAGTGGCAAATATGCAGTAAGGCCAAGTTGATATAAACTAAACAATTTATGATACTTGATAGATTTTATTATTTGTAATTAGTCTTATATGAATAACCCGATAAATATACATACGAGGTGACCAAAAATGTTGCTCTGCGATAAGATACTCGCTATTAATAACGATTTGCCAATAAGAACAGGTAGTCCAATTCATAGTGGTAAGGTTCGATCTGTGTACTCCTTAACAGCTGAAGATAGTCGTAGATTAATTCAACTGAAGGGCTATAAGGTAGCAACAGACGCTCCTTTAGCAGTGATGATAATAAGCGATCGTATTTCAGCTTTCGATTGTATTTGGAAGGGAGAGGAAGGCATGGATGGCGTTCCAGGTAAAGGAGCCGCACTAAACGCTATTTCCAGTTACTGGTTCAAATTATTTAGTGAAAAAAATTTAGCTGATAGTCATATTCTTGATATTCCACACCCTCTTGTTTGGATAGTTCAAAAAGCAAAACCAGTGATGATTGAAGCTATCTGTAGAAATTATATTACTGGTTCAATGTGGAGATCTTATTCTAAAGGGGAACGAGAATTTTGTGGAATAAAGCTTAAAAATGATCTTATGAAAGATCAAAAGCTTGACGAGCTATTAATCACTCCATCCACAAAAGGGATCTTGACAGGTTTATCCGGTATCCCAGAAGCTGATGACGTAAACATTACTCGAACAGATATTCTTAATAACTATAAATCTCTAAATTTCAAAAATATACCTGATATCGATCATTATGAAAAACTTCTCAAGGAAGGATTTGAGGTTATAAGCTCCAATTTAGCTAAAATAGATCAAATATTTGTTGATACTAAATTTGAGTTTGGTTATGTGAAAGATGATAGAGGAAATGAAAAACTTATTTATATAGATGAAGTGGTAACACCAGACTCTTCAAGAATTTGGGATGGTCCGTCATACAGGAAGGGTAAGATAATTGAGAACTCAAAAGAGGTATTTCGTCAATTGTTACTAAATCATTTTCCGGATTCAGATATACTATTGAATAAGGATAGAATTAGTGAGCGTGAAGCACTAGCTAGAGATAATAAGCTTCCTAAAGAAGTTCTTATGAAGGTATCTAGAACATACGCCCAGATAGCTGAAAAAATAACTGGCGAAAAAATTTTGTTATCAGAAAACCCTAAAGATGAAATAATAGATACTCTTGATAGAGATTATGGGCTTATCGTGTAATATCTTTTTCTGTGAATATACGCCTTGTACGAGCTGGCATTCGGGTTAACAATTCATAGCTAATTGTTCCTGCACATTTGGCTATTTCATCTATAGATAAATCTTTACTCCAAAGAATAACTTCATCACCTACCTCAACTAAAGGCAGGTCTGTAACATCAATAGTTATCATATCCATAGAAACCCTTCCTGCCATAGGACAACGCTTCCCGCGGATTAATACAGGAGTTCCATTTGATGCATTAAGCGGGTATCCATCTCCATAGCCTATTGCGACTGTAGCTATAACTGTTTGACGATCAGCCTTCCAAGTAGCAGCGTATCCTACCGTCTCACCAATTTTTATAGTCCTTAAAGCAATTATCTCAGACTTAAGGGTCATCACCTGCCTCAATTTGCTTGCCCCACACTCAGGAACAGAAAAAGGTGACCCTCCATAGAGCATAATACCTAAACGATTCCAATCTGCCCTTGTTTGAGGCCACCCTATCAAACCTGCTGAATTACAAAAACTTGTATTAACAGAAAGATCTTTCATGGCATTTTTTATACGGGACATCTGTATTGATGTAAAATCATTTTCTAAGTCATCAGCGCAAGAGAAGTGTGTCGCAATAATAATGTTGTCTGAAACATTATCAGAAGTGTTGAGATCTCTATAAGTACTTGTTAGCTCTTCAGGGATTATACCAAGCCTATGCATTCCAGTATCTACAAAAATCCATACATTTAAGGGAACAGAAATTTGAGCCTCAATTATGGCATTTTTTTTGTTTTTGGTTAACACAAGAAATAGAGAAGTTATTTTTTGATGCAACAGTGATCTCATCATCAGTAAATGTGCCCTCGAGTAAATGGATTGGGGTCTTTATTCCTGCCTCACGAAGCTCAATAGCTTCCTCTATAGAGGCAACGCCAAAAGCATCAACATTGTCACAAAGAGCTCTTGAAACACCTATAGCGCCATGACCATATGCGTCGGCTTTGATGACTGCCATAATTTTTGAGTATTGAGAGAGACCAATAGCAACCTTTAAGTTATATCTAAGGGCATCTAGATCAATTAGAGCTTTAGCTGGTCGAGCCATAATGGAATTAAAACCCCCAAATATCTGTTTTTTTAACTATCTACTAATAAGCTAAATTTGATTTATTAATATTAATTAACATTAATAATTCTTCTTACCACGAGAATAAATTTTTTGAGCTAATAACCATACATTTCCAATTTCACCATTACCAATAAGATTTCCATCAACCTCTACTACTGGAATTACACCTTTAGAAGAACTTGTGACCCATACTTCAGCTGCTGTGTAAACCTCTTTCTTAGTTATACTTCGCTCCTGTATTGCAATAGAGCCATCTTTTCTTAATAAATCCAATAAGATATGGCGAGTGACGCCTGGCAATATATGGTTGCTTAATGGAGGTGTGACAACAGCGCCATCTTTAACAATATAAGCGTTACAAGTAGTTCCTTCTCTCAACTCATCGCTACCATTAAATAACAATGTCTCATCAAAGCCCTTTTTATATCCTTGTTGAAAATGCATTACATTACCGAGCAACGCTGTAGATTTTATTTGACAACGAGACCAGCGAAGATCAAGACTGGTATTTACTTTATATGGTGTCATCTTAGATTTATGGGCTTCCTGCTCAGGTGGTATTTGAAAAGAAAAAGCAAAAATTGTTGGATTAATTCCATTTTCATAGGAATGTGAGCGATTGTATTCTTCTCCACGACTTACATGAAGATATATTCCGAGACTTCCAAAACCATTTTTTTTAATAAGCGTCTTACAGAGATCTAGCCATGTTTGATGGGGCCAATTTAAATTGATATCAAGGGCAGACATATTAGTATTTAAACGATTTATATGTAAATCAAACCCAATGATTTGGCCATCGTAGCTTGGAAGGACCTCGTAGACCCCGTCCCCGAACAAGAATCCTCTATCCATTGGCGATATTGTAGCTTCTTCAAGAGGAATATACTTATGATTGAGAAAAACTATACTCATTCAATTACCTAGATTATTGATATTAATTTTCAGACAATAATTCAATTTTATAGCCATCAGGGTCTTTCACAAAAAGCCAATACAGTATCACCGAATTTCATAGGGCCGGGCTTGCGGTCAATAATTCCTCCAGCTAACCTTATTTTTTCACAAGCTTCATACACATCTTCCACACCCACAGCGATATGCCCATAACCATCACCATGATCATAATTTTTTTTATCCCAATTATGAGTCAACTCAAGTACAGTATTTTCAGATTCACATCCATAACCAAGAAAAGCTAATGTGAACCTTCCGCTAGGATAGTCCTTGGATCTTATAAGACTCATACCTAAAGTTTCAGTATAAAATTTAATCGATCGTTTAAGATCTCGAACACGCAACATAGTGTGTAATAAACGCATGGCACCTCTCTTCTTCGGAAAAGCTTCTAAATGGGATAGAAACTTTTTAATATAAAATTTAATCCAGTTTTCGCCCTTTATTAGCTGCAATTCTAAGACGTAGAGCATTAAGTTTTATAAAACCTTCTGCGTCTTTTTGGTCATAGGCGCCATCGTCATCTTCGAAAGTTGCAATCCGCTCGTCAAATAAACTATCCGGTGACTTACGGCCTACTACTACTATATTTCCCTTATACAATTTGAGCCTAACAATCCCATTGACTACCTCTTGAGTAGTATCTATAAGTTTTTGTAACATTGACCGCTCTGGTGACCACCAATAACCGTTGTAAACTACTTCTGCATACTTGGGCATCAAGCTATCTTTAAGATGAGCCGATTCTCTATCCAAAGTAAGAGATTCAATAGCTCTATGTGCATATAACATGATCGTGCCTCCGGGAGTTTCATAGCAACCACGTGATTTCATTCCAACGTAACGATTTTCTACTAGATCTAGTCTCCCTATACCATTATCGCCACCAACTTTATTTAAGTGGGATAAGATCTCTGCTGGAGACATTAATTTATCGTCAATTGCAACGATATCTCCTTTTTGAATTCAAGGTTGAGATAAATTGGGATGTCAGGAGCATTTTCTGGAGAAACTGTCCAGCGCCACATATCCTCCTCAGACTCAATCCAAGGATCCTCTAAAACACCACCCTCATATGAGACATGAAGTAAATTAGCATCCATTGAATAAGGTGATTTTTTCTTTTTCCAGAGAAGTCGACGGGGATTTGGTGTTTCTTACAATAGTCCATAAGCTTTTCTCTTGAGGTTAACTCCCATTCGCGCCATGGAGCTATAACCTTTATTCCTGGCTTCAATGCATAAGCGCCTAGCTCGAAACGTACCTGATCATTACCCTTACCTGTTGCACCATGAGCAACAGCGTCTGCACCTACTTCGTTTGCTATCTCAATTAGTCGTTTAGAGATCAAGGGACGAGCAATCGAAGTACCCAATAAATATTCACCCTCATAAACAGCATTAGCTCGAAACATTGGAAATACATAATCACGTACAAATTCTTCACGTAAATCATCTATGTATATCTTATTAACACCTAATGCTTTTGCTTTTGCTCTTGCTGGCTCAACCTCTTCGCCTTGACCAATATCAGCTGTAAAAGTGACCACTTCACACTTATATTTTTCCTGCAACCATTTAACAATAACAGAGGTATCAAGGCCGCCAGAATAAGCTAAAACTACTTTATTGATATTGGTCACTAAGTAAACTCCTATTTCAGTAATATTTTATGATTGAAAAAATATGGTTTATTCTAATATGCTGTTGACTAGTTTCACAGTAAACACTTAATAATATACTCATAAAACAACAACCTTGCTAACAAGAAGGGTATAATCACATTAAATTTATTTTAAAGAGTGCAAAAATACCATTAGCATTATCTGTAAAAATCAATAAAAGATAATAAAATTATAATGAAAAGAGATATCCAAAAAGAAATAACCATAGTTCGTCCAGATGACTGGCATGTTCATTTAAGGGATAGCGAGGCATTATCTTTCACTGTAAGAGACGCAGCCAGGAATTTTGGTAGGTCAATTGTAATGCCAAATCTAGACCCTCCAGTTTTAACAACAGATCAAGCCTTGTCCTATCGTGAACGCATATTGCACAATCGTCCAAAAAATTCGCATTGGCAACCATTGATGGTCATCTATCTAACTGATAAGACTGCGCCTGAGGAAATCATCAAAGCTAAGGCTACAGGTAAGGTGTTTGGATGTAAGTACTATCCAGCTGGAGCTACCACAAATTCTGAATCAGGGGTCACAGATTTAAAAAAAATCTATCCAGTTCTGTCGCAAATGGAAAAAGAAGGAGTCCCTTTGCTTCTCCATGGTGAAGTCACTGATCAAAACGTTGATATTTTTGACCGAGAGTCTATTTTTATAGACCTCCATTTAAAGGAACTTGTAGATAATTTTCCTGAATTGAATATCGTATTTGAGCATATAACCTCGAAAGAGGCAGTAGATTTTGTAGTAGGTTCGACTGATAAACTGGCTGCAACGATTACACCTCAACATCTTTTATATAATCGGAATCATATGCTTTCGAAAGGGATCAGACCTCACTACTATTGTTTACCAATTTTAAAAAGAGATGCCCATCAAAAAGCGCTGATATCTGCAGCAATTAGCGGTAACCCTAAATTTTTTCTTGGAACTGATTCCGCTCCACACTCAACGAATACAAAAGAAAATGCCTGCGGTTGTGCAGGCTGTTACTCCAATCATGCTGCTATAGAGCTATATACAGAGGTATTTGAAAGAGCTGGAGCGCTAGATAAACTTGAAGGATGTGCTAGTCATTTCGGTCCAGATTTTTACAAGCTTTCGAGGAATGACGATACAATAACACTACATAAAATACCTTGGGATGTACCTGCAGAATTACCATTTATTGGAGATACCGTTACCCCATTAGAGGCAGGTAAAGTTTTGCAATGGCAAATAATAAAACAAACTAAGTGATAGAGCTATGTGCCCATGAAACAACTTATGTCAGATAGATTTAGAGGTTTTTTACCCGTAGTGGTTGATGTTGAAACTGGGGGTTTTAATTCTGAGACTGACGCACTTCTTGAAATAGGCGCTGTCATTTTGTCTATTAACGAACAAGGAGGGTTAACTCCTGGATTTAATCTTTTTCATTCAATTATTCCTTTCCAGGGGGCAAATATTGAACAAGCTGCGCTTGATATCACTGGAATTAAACCAAATGATCCATACCGAACTGCCACAGACGAAAAAGAGGCTCTAACCTCTTTTTTAATGATATTAATGATGCAGTCAAATCTGAGCATTGTAGTAGAGCTGTTTTGGTTGGGCATAATGCTCATTTTGATCTTGGTTTCTTAAATACTGCAATTGAACGTAATAATATCAAAAAATCCCTTTCATGGCTTTACATGTTTTGACACAGCCACCCTGAGTGGTCTGGCATATGGACAAACTGTTTTAGCTAAAGCATGCAAATCTGCGCAAATTGAATTTAATAACGATAGAGCGCATTCTGCTATTTATGATGCGGAAAAGACTGCAGAATTATTTTGTGCAATTGTAAACAAATGGAATGACCTTGGTGGATGGGATTAATATGAAAATCGAGATTTTTTGATAATAGAATATTTATAAGGGAAATTTACAATTTTCTTAGCAATAACAACACCTCTCACGTTAGAATACGTATAATTTTTTGAACTTCAAAAATCAGCGCCAAGGTTTCCTTGGTGATTAATTATGAGAAATAATAATGGACGATTCGTTTAAAGAAAGATCTCTTCGTTATCACATGGATCCTCTACCTGGAAAACTAGAGATTCGAGCTACTAAACCAATGGCCAATGCCCGTGATCTAGCAATGGCATATTCACCCGGAGTCGCTTACGCATGTGGCCATATAGTTAAAAATCCTACAGATGCAGATAAGGTAACTGCACGAGGGAATCTTGTTGCGGTCATCACAAATGGGTCCGCAGTTCTAGGTCTTGGAGATATAGGTCCGTTAGCGTCTAAACCAGTAATGGAAGGAAAAGCTGTACTCTTCAAAAATTCGCTAATATTGATGTTTTTGATATTGAAATTGATGAACCAAATGTTGATAAAATAGTCGATATTATAGCGTCACTTGAGCCGACTTTTGGTGGAGTAAATTTAGAAGATATCAAAGCTCCGGAATGCTTCCTTATCGAGAAAAAACTGCATGAACGTATGAAAATACCAGTATTCCATGATGATCAACATGGAACTGCAATTGTATCAGCAGCTGCAATTTATAATGGTTTAAGAATCGTTGAAAAAAGAATGGAGGATATTAAGATTGTTGTCACTGGAGCAGGCGCTGCTAGTATAGCATGTGTAAATCTTCTTGTTACGATGGGGCTCCAAAAAAATAATGTTCGAATGATCGATCGTAATGGGGTCATTTATAAAGGTAGAGAAGTTGGGATGAATCCATGGAAAGAAGATTACGCTTCTGAAACTAGTGATAGAACATTAGATGATGCGATCATTGATGCTGATTTATTTTTAGGTCTTTCTGGCCCTGGAATATTAAAGGCTAGCATGATAAAAAAAATGGCGCCAAATCCGTTAGTGCTTGCTATGTCTAATCCAACACCAGAGATAATGCCTGAATTAGCCAAGAAAACTAGGCCAGATGCGATAATAGCTACTGGACGCTCAGATTTTCCAAATCAAGTCAATAACGTCTTATGTTTTCCCTTTATATTTAGAGGAGCCTTGGATTGTGGTGCAACGATCATTAATGATGAAATGAAAAAAGCATGTGTAATGGCTATTGCAGATCTAGCTCATCGTGAAGCCTCTCCAGAAGTAACCGAAGCTTATGCAGGAGAAGATTTAAAATTTGGACCAGATTATCTTATTCCTAAACCGTTTGATCCTCGACTTATCGAGGAAGTTCCTTTAGCTGTTGTAAAAGCCGCTACGGCAAGTGGTGTAGCTACTAGACCAATTGAGGATCTTGAGGCGTATCGTAATAAACTTCATAGCTACGTTAATGGTAGTCAGCTTTTTATGCAGCCTATGATTGAAAGAGCAAAAAAAAACCCACCCAGCATAGCTTATGCTGAAGGGGAAAACGATGACGTTTTAAGGGCAATGCAGGGTATTATTGACGAAAAAATAGCAAAACCGATTTTAATTGGTCGGCCAGCTATTATTAAACAAAAAATTAAAGAAATGAATTTGCGTATAAAACCTGGAGCTGATTTTCAGATATTTAATCCAGAAGATGATAGTCATCGAGAAAATTACTGGCAGTATTACCATAAATATGTAGGGCGTTCTGGAATCTCAGTAGAAACAGCTAGAAACTCAATACATACAGATAACTCAGTTATAGCAACTATAATGGTTGCACTGGGTGATGCAGATGGACTGATATGCGGTAAGGCGGGGCGTTATGATCAGCACTTGACGAAAATTGCAAGCATCATTCCGCCTCGCGATGATAAAAGTAGCATATCCTCTGTCTGCATTTTACTTTTAGATGATGGCCCATTATTCCTAGCAGATGCATTTATTAATGTAGACCCAACAGAAGAACAGATCGTACATATCACTGAGGATACTATTGAATTTGTCACAGGATGTGGAGTTACACCAAAAGTTGCACTTCTCTCTCACTCAAATTATGGTACCTATGACGATCAATCAGCTCATAAAATGAAAAGAGCGGCGGAAAAACTTCGCGACCAGATTCCAGATATCGAAATTGATGGTGAGATGCATGCAATGTCTGCATTGAACGAGGCTTTAAGAGAAACTATTTGTAATAATGCAAATATTACTGGAAGAGCCAATGTGCTTATCATGCCCAACATGGATGCTGCTAGCATAGCCCTGGGTTTAATACGCTCGCTCACAAATGCGCACCTTGTTGGACCGTTTCTCAACGGTCTAGAAAAACCAGCTCATATTTTAATACCATCTGTTTCAGGGAGAGGAATTCTTAACACAACAGCTATGATAGGGTCTGATTTTTTTAGTGTTAATGAATTTCCAAAAACTTAATAAGAAAAGATATGACTAATTCTAATAAGAAGTCTTAATAATGGGGAGGTTTGTCGACCTCTCCAGCTTCGACACTCAGTTTTTCAGTTAAAGCCCTTGTAGAAGAAAAAAAAGTAACTCACATTTTTGATTAATTTCATCTATTTGGTTTTGTTGTCTGCAAACCACATCATTCAACTGTGTGATCATATCTTCCTGGTAGGATAATTTGGTTTCTAGTTCAATAATTCTATCTATTGACATCTGAATCTCCAATATTGTTCTTGCAAAATAAAAAACCGCAAAAATAATTTCTGCGGTTTTTTTGAGCACTCTAAACTAAATCAGAGGCATTAAATCTATTATTTTTATAACTATAGATTATCAGCATTATCAGCTAAATATGAAGCCACACCATCAGGTGATGCATCCATTCCTTTGTCGCCGTCTTTCCAGCCAGCTGGACAAACTTCGCCATGCTCCTGATGGAAACTCAAGGCATCTATCATACGAAGCATTTCGTCTATATTGCGTCCCAATGGTAAGTGATTTACCACTTGATGATAAACAATACCGTCCTCACCAATCAAGAATGAGCCACGAAAAGCAACGCCTGCATCTTCAAATTCAACATCGTAAGCTTGACATATCTCATGTTTCATATCTGCAACAAGAGGGTAATTAACTTGGCCAATACCACCATCATTGATAGCTGTATTACGCCATGCGTTGTGAGTAAAGACTGAATCGATGGAGACGCCTATAACTTCCACACCACGTTTTTTGAAATCTTCCATACGATGATCGAAAGCAATTAATTCTGACGGACACACAAAAGTGAAGTCTAAGGGATAGAAAAAGATGACCGCTTTTTTACCCTTAATAGTTGAATGCAAATTAAATTCATCAACTATCTCTCCATTAGCTAAAACTGCTCCAGATGTGAAGTCTGGGGCTTGTTTTCCGACTAGTACACCATTTCCCATAACAAAACTCCTTTTTATTCTATTGTTGATTTCAGGTAAATCTTCTGATGTCTTACTATTCAGTTTTCATAGAAATGAATAATTACATACATCATAGACATTAAACGAGATTAAAAACTTTCTGTAAGTAAAGATTAACAGAAAGAAGCGGGTATCGTCAAAATGACATAATTTTTTCTCAAACTATTCTATATTTTGAGACGCTTCCTTAATCAGTGGCGCTAATTCACCTTTTTCGTGCATTTCTGTGATGATATCGCATCCTCCAATTAACTCTCCCTTAACCCAAAGCTGAGGAAATGTTGGCCAATTACCATAAGAAGGCAAATTAGTTCTGATTTCAGGATTACTAAGTATGTCAACAAAAGCAAAGCGCTCTCCACATGAAGTAAGTGCCTCTATGGTGCGCGCAGAAAAACCACACTGCGGTGAATTTGGTGAGCCCTTCATATACAGAATGATTGGGTTACCTTCAATTTGCTCACGTATAGTTTCCATTATATCCATTAATGATAGTACCTTCATAAAAGTAAAATAAATGCATTAATAATATTTTAACCTTTTATTCATTCCTCTAAAACTCTTACTTAACTCAATTTTATAAATAATTTAGATTATGGATATATTTTGTTGAAAAATTGATCAACTGGTCCATAAATAAAATACATAATGAGAATCATTCAAATTACTAAATGATAATTGTTATCATTTATGAAAAAAAAAGTGTATAGTGTATCTGTTGCTTGATTAAAGGTGGCAGAAAAAAACAAATTAAGTTTGGAGATCGGTAAAATGTTTAGAACAACAATTATAGGTGTCGTACTTTTATCTATTGCTTTTGCGGTAGATGCAAAGCCAACTTTAGACGAAATGTACGAATTAATTCAAAAACAAGCAGCGGAAATCGCTAGCCTGAAAGATGGGCTTGCAGAAAACAATGCTAAAACTGAATCTACATTTACAGCTGTAGAAGAAATCACTTCTAGTCCAACTGCGAAGTTAGCAGAATGGGCTACTAAAACCACTATGGGTGGTTATGGTGAGCTTCACTATAATAACCATAACTCTGATAATTCAACCGCTTCGAAAGATGAATTTGATTTACATCGATTCGTGTTATTCGTAGGTCATGAATACAGTGATACGTTAAGATTCTTTTCTGAATTCGAAATTGAACACGCGCTTGCTGGTGAAGGAAAAGGTGGTGAAGTTGAAGTTGAACAGGCTTATGTAGAATGGGATTATACTGAAGGGCACAGAGCCAAGGCTGGTGTATTCTTAATTCCAGTAGGTATTTTGAATGAAACTCATGAACCACCAACCTTTTACGGTGTTGAGCGTAACCCAGTTGAAAAGAACATCCTTCCAGCTACATGGTGGGAGGGTGGAGTTATGTTTAGTGGAGAACTCACTCAAGGTTTAAGTTATGATATAGGCGCTCACTCTGGCTTATATATCAATGGTGCAAGCTCAGTTAAAGCAGATGTTGGTGATGCAGGTGATCCAGTACTTGGTAAAGCTAGCTCTGGTAAGTATAAAATTCGTGATGGTCGTCAAAAAACAAGTAATGCTAAAGGTGATGATCTTGCTTATACAGCACGAATCAAGTACACCGGTATTCCTGGCTTAGAATTAGCTGCTACCTATCAACATCAAGAAGATGTTTGGCAAAGTGAGACAATTAATGGTGTTGAAGGTGTTGAAGCTGATTTAATCGAAACTCATCTTGCTTATAAAAAAGGGGCATTTGGTTTAAGAGCACTTTATGCACAATGGGATCTTGATGATAATATTGAAACTGTTAAAGCTGGTGCAGATGAGCAAGAGGGTTGGTATATTGAGCCATCCTTCCAAGTCACTAAAAAAACTTGGTGTCTTCGCACGCTTTAACGAATACGATAACACTGCTGGTGGAAGTCAAAATTCGGAAAAAGAGCAAATTGACGTTGGATTTAATTATTACATTCACCCGCGTGTTGTTCTTAAAGCTGACTACTTCGATCAAGATAATGATAGCGGAACTGAATATAAAGGCTACAATTTAGGTGTAGGCTACGATTTCTAGTATCATTGCTGCTATGTTAAAAAATATGAAAATGTATTTTTTCAAAGGAACCGGAATGAAGAGGGTCACATTCGTGACTTTCTTTTTCTATTTCTATGTATTTTCTTTGTAACTTCAAATAAGGCTCACAGTGCGGTTTATCAAACAACACCAGAGTTTCTAAGCGAAAATTTTAGTGTACCGCCATCTAAGGCAAAATCACTCTGGCTTACACCAGAATTAAAAAAACTATCTACTAAGATACTAAGTCGTCCAGTTAGAGGCATGCGTGTCAGATATTATAGCGAAAATGAGAAGACCGCATGGATACTTGAGGAAATCGGAAAAGAAAGGCCTATAACTGTGGGTGTCGTAGTGAACGGTAATATTGAAGATTTTCATATTGAACATATGAAAGTTTTAGCTTTTAGAGAATCTCGTGGATGGGAAGTTCGCTATTCATCGTTTACGAATCAGTATAAGAATGTAAAAATGACATCTAACTATGAATTGAATCAGAATATTGATGGTATTACAGGTGCTACTTTGTCGGTATGGGCATTAAATAAAATAGCTAGACTTGCCTTATTTTACCACCAACAGGTGTTAGCTCTTAATTAATGCCTAATCAATATATGCTGCATCCTCAATAGGAAAGTAACATTTGAAATCCAAACTTAAGCATAAGATTTCTGTTAACTCGCGATGGCATCGACGAGTTGGTTTGTCGGTCATGGTTGTATTAGTTTTTCTTTCGTTTACAGGAATACTATTAAATCACTCACCGGCGGCGGGTCTTAGTAAAAGAATTTTAAGCTCCGAATGGCTTCTGGATTGGTATGGCTTCGAAACAGTTGCATTATCAGGTTTTAAAGTTGGAAAGCAGTGGATTAGTCACCCTGGGCACCGTGAACTATATATAGATGGGCAGCCTGTCGCCGCTTGCGCCCCTCCCCTTTTAAGTGCGGCGCGCACAGATAGTTTTTTAATTGCCTTATGCAAAGATGAACTAGTTATTCTTAGCTTTAATGGAGAACTCGTAGAAAAAATTAATATGCTTAGTGGCCTGCCAGAATATACAACTAATATGAAATACTTCAACAACACACTCTTCATTCAATCTCATAACAAAATTTTGTCTCTAGACCCCGATACACTTAAAGTTAAACCTAGTGAATTGATTATAGAAAGCTGGCCTCTCCCTTCATCGCTACCATCGACTATAATAGAAAAGCTTAAGCAGAATTCACAATTACCTGGCATATCTCTGGAAACGGTGATATTGGATTTACATAGCGGTCGGTTTTTTGGTGGTGCAGGCGTGCTATTTGTTGACTTTATGGGACTGTTAACTGTATTTTTAGCTATGACAGGAACCTATGTTTGGCTTATGAAGCGTCGTAAGAGATATACAAAGCGTCGCAAGAAACTCGCGAAGCGCCTAAAAAAAGAAGCTAAGGCCTCGCAATAGATTGATAATATATTTCTATAGAACATTGCCAACTTACAGAATACCTTATAACATTCTTTGTATATAGGTGGCCATTAGCTGCCTTTTTTTGTTTTTAAGCTTACTAGGTAAGCTGTTTTTTATAAGTATTACAGGAAAAATATGGTCAGCAGTGCATTGATGAACAACTACGGCACTAGAAAAATTACCTTATGCAAAGGGCATGGATCTTGGGCATGGGATACTGACGGTAAACGTTATTTAGACGCAGTATCAGGGATAGCAGTTTGTGGGTTAGGTCATGCTCATCCTGCCATAACGGAAGCTTTATCTAGTCAGGCTCAAAAAATTATACATTGCTCTAATCTTTATAATATTCAAGCACAAGAAATATTGGCTGAAAAACTTGTTAAAATATCTGGTTTAGAGAAAATTTTTTTTAGTAATTCTGGTGCTGAAGCAAATGAAGCAGCTATAAAATTAGCGAGACTGCATGGCGCAAAAAAAGAAACCCGAACCCTACAGTCATTGTTATGGAAAACTCATTTCATGGAAGAACGATGGCCACAATTTCAGCTACGGGAAGTGATAGTTACCAAAAAGGTTTCGCACCATTACTTCACGGATTTGTTAGAGCGCCTTATTCGAATCTCACAGCAATTAAAGAAATTGCAGAAATAAATAAAGATATTGTAGCGGTACTAGTCGAACCGATTCAAGGAGAAGGTGGAGTTATAGTTCCGGATACAACTTACCTAAAAGGCCTTCGTCAAATTTGTGATAAATATGATTGGTTGATGATAGTCGATGAAATACAGACCGGTAATGCAAGAACAGGTTCTTATTTTAATTATCTACAACATAATATTCTGCCTGACATAGTAACAACTGCTAAAGGGCTAGCAAATGGAGTCCCCATTGGAGCCTGTCTTGCTAGAATGAAGACAGCTAACCTGATGACCCCAGGTAGCCATGGTTCTACATTTGGAGGGAATCCTCTAGCATTTGCAGCGGCATTAGCTACTATTGAGACTATTCTGAAAAATAAACTGCATGAAAATGCAAAAAAACAAGGGGAATCTATCAGGCAGAAGCTTAATGAATCTCTCGGAGATTGTAAAAATGTTGCTGAGATAAGAGGTCAAGGGCTTATGATAGGAATTGAGCTTAAGGCACCATGCAAAGACTTAGTTGATTTAGCAGCTGAGCAAGGTCTTTTAATCAATGTTACTGCTAAATCAGTTGTTCGCTTACTTCCCCCTAAATATAACGAATGAGCAGGTAGAAATTCTGATTAATATACTCACCAAAGTGATAAAAGAAGGTTGATATAAATATGGTGCCTAGACATTTCCTAACACTCAAAGACCTGTCAAAAGAAGAACTAAAAAAATTTTATCGAGAGCTGCTCAGCTTAAAAAAGAGCATCGAAAAAATATTTTATATCAGCCTTTCATAGGCAAAGTTATGGCAATGATTTTTGAAAAGTCATCTACTCGAACAAGGGTATCCTTTGAAACAGGAATGGCTCAGCTTGGAGGTAGCGCTCTTTTTTTATCGCCTAGCGACACTCAACTTGGTAGAGGTGAGTGTGTAGAGGACTCTGCTAAAGTAATATCAAGTATGGTAGATGTCATAATGATGAGGACATATAATCAAAGCTACATCGAAAATTTTGCATCTTACTCCTCAGTGCCCGTTATAAACGCACTTACAGACGATCATCATCCATGTCAATTATTAGCTGATATGCAAACATTTATCGAGCTGAAAGGAAGCATAGAGGGTAAAAAGGTAGCCTGGATTGGCGATGGAAACAACATGTGTCGGACATATATGCAAGCAGCAGATATGCTTGATTTTGAGCTCACAATTGCATGCCCTGAAGGCTTTGAACCATGCACAAATTTGCTTGATCAATTAAAGCAAAACGTTACCCTTATTCATGATCCAGTAAAAGCAATTTTTGAAGCACACTTAGTGGTAACGGATACATGGGCTTCTATGGGTCAAGAGTCCGAAAAAAATACCCGAGAAGCTGCATTCAGAAACTTTCAAGTAAATGAGAAATTAATGGAATTATCTGACGATCACTCAATATTCATGCACTGTCTACCGGCCTATAGAGGGCAAGAGATTAATGAAACTATCATGAATTCTAAATACTCAGCTGTCTGGATAGCTGCTGAGAACAGGCTTCACTCGCAAAAAGCACTTCTAGAATTTCTTTTAAGTACGTAAAAATTAAGAAAAGAACTGAAACGAAAAAAAAAGCATTCTAGTTTTAAAATCTAAAATGCTCTTTAATCCAGCTATTGTATTATTCTTTTACTACTGTCCTTTGGCAACCCAAAGTGCAGCTTTAGTTATTGGATCTGCATCGCCTTCAATTGCCTTCTCAACCTGATCCATAGTTGCAAGAACATCGTCGTGACTGAGGCCTTTATAAACTTTATCTTCTCGGACACATGCCAGTGGTCTTAGTGTACCTATTCCCTCATACATAATTGCTCTACGAACGTTCATTATAGGTTTCAGGTTATCAGCGCCATCATAGACTATGACACTATTTTTTCCTCGCCCGACTGTCATTTTAGAAGCACTGATACCAGTAACATTCGCAACAATTTTTCCACCATCTGTTAAGTTTTTTCCGTCGAATTTCATGTTTAAAGACCCTCAAATTTTATAAAATATTCCAATGAAAATTATATAAATCATTAACTTATAATTTTTTTATTGTTAACTAATTTCTCAATTATTAACGTCATATATAAACGGTGTTCTATATAAGATCGGTAATGTTATTATAAATATATTATGAAAGTAAATTATTTTCGTAAAAAATATGAAATTTATTTCATTGATTCTGATAAATTAACTATATATTTGTTATCTTTTTTTTCATAAACCCAACTTTATTTACCGGACTTTGAGGTAACTATAATTCTTTGATAATCCTTAACTTCATAGCAATCAATTTTTAATAAATCCTTTTCAGTTACGCTCAATAAAAGGTGCCAAAAACCTAATGAGTTTTATTGTTAATAAAATAAATAATCGGATGCATCTTGTTCTGGTTAGCTTTTAAAACAGATAAATCTTTTATTTCTAACTGTTCGGTATAATAGCCTTCGATGGTGTCTTCAGCCACAAAAGTGTCTTTCCATGTATTTCTAACTATACATTCTCTTGTTACAGTGCTCCATACGAGAAAATTTTTGGTATGGTTATTCCCTTTTTTTCTGTGGAATATAGTTATTAATATGGAATATTTTATGGAAATTTATGAATATCAAATCATCGAGATTTTTGTTTATTTCTCCTGCATCTTATTGAGCAGTACTTCACAGAAATCCAATCTTTTTTCCATTTTTTTCGCCAACTAAAAGGCTTTTCACATACTAGGCAAACTTTTTCTGGTAGATTTATTTTTTTCAAAATCGTCCCTTATAGCTACTTTTTATACCATATTCTCTAAGGCAATTTTTTTTTATCCTCTTAGCTGAATAGGCTGTTGGTGCTAATTTTGCTCTTTTTTCACATATCAAGTAATTCTTTTTGTCTGTTAGCTTATCAAAACTAGATTGGCCTTTAGTATCTTTAGGTAGGTTTTTGTCGTCCATACAGTATGTGCTTATGGATGCTCCCACCAACAATACATATATAATTTTTTTAAAAGCAAACATCATGTCTCCCGCGTGCTAACTATTTATTTTACTGATATTAATACACACATGCGGATCGTTGCACCTAAAAATACATAATTTAAGGTCTACCCCCCAATAGCAACACCCTCCCTTCTTGGGTCCGAGCCACCATATATCTTATCTTTCACCTCAATTATATTTAATCCTGAAAAGAACTCTTTTAAGTTAACTTTGTAGCCCATTTCTTCTAAAGATTGCTTCATGTTTATCCTTCTTGTATTGGCCTCAATATCAAAATCACCAAATTTATTAATCGCATGTGGTATTGAAGCAGCTTCCTGTACGTTCATATCCCAATCTAGAAGACCAATAATGGCATTAAGTACAAAACCGATTATATTGCTGCCCCCTGGGCTTCCGATAATATATATGGGTTTATTTTCCTTGAAAATAATTGTTGGGGACATTGACGATCGAGGTCTCTTCCCAGGCTCTATTCTATTAGCAACTAACTTACCACCTGAGTGACTTATGAATGAAAAATCTGTCAGCTCATTATTTAATAAGAAACCACTTTTTGTCATTAGGTTAGAGCCGAAGGAGCTTTCGATTGTGGATGTCATTGATAGGATATTTCCGTATTTATCAACAATAGACATATGAGAAGTTGACGGGAGCTCACGCGACATATCTGGATGGTAGTTAAATGCAGTCTTTGTTTCAGGTATGCCTGGCCTGACTATTGGAATTTTGTATTTACCATTCAGCAATCTACTCCGGTCTTTAAGATATTCTTTACTTAATAACCCCTCAACTGGAACATCAATGAAATCATCGTCAGCCATATACAATGATCGATCGGCAAAGGCTAGTCTCGATGCTTCACCAATAATTCTCCATGTTTCTGGATTTGTTGATCCAAGTTCTGAAAGAGGAAAATTTTCAACTATTCCCAATATTTGATTAATTGTCACAGCACCTGATGATGGTGGTCCCATGCCACAAATCTGGTACCCACGATAGGACGAGCAGACTGGATTCTTTTCTTTTATCTCATATAACAACAGATCCTTTTTTGAGAGAAACTCAATAGTTGAACTATTATTTACTGTAAATACTATATCGTCTGCAATTTCACCTGAATAAAAAATATTAGCACCGTACGTTGAAAATTTACTTAGTGTATTTGCGTATGCTTTATTTCTATGGACTTGCCCAGCTTTGATTTTAACTCCATCAGGAATAAAGTAGTCTCTGGTTCTTTTTATTTTTGATATTGAGTCATAATTTCGTTCAATTGAGGAGCTTAGTTTTTTAGAGACTATAAAACCATTATTGGATAGGCTAGTCGCCTCCTCAAACAATGAGGACCATTTGAGTTTTCCCCATTTTGAATAAGCCTTTTCAAGCAAGGCTGGAGTGCCAGGTACTCCAACAGACTTGCCTCCTAAAACAGCATCTGAAAATTTTAGAGGACTTCCATCCTTGCTCAGAAACATAGAGGGTTTTACTTTTAATGGTGCTGTTTCCCTTCCATCAAGAGAGGTGATTTTTTTACTGCCGTTATCATAATATAATAAGAACGCACCGCCACCCAAGCCTGATGATTCTGGCTCAACTAATCCTAAAACGAGCTGTGCTGCAATCATTCCATCAATTGCTGTACCTCCTTCTTCTAGAATTTTTGCTGCGGCCCTAGATGCTTGAATGTTTGCCGTAACAACCATCCAATTATCTGCAGTAATAGGCAAACCCTCTTTTTTTATGTGCCCAGGCTTAATTTTACTTAATATATTTTTATGTTGTTTTTTTAATGAAAAAACTTCAGGATCTCGCTGATCGGAGACTTGCAAGGCATATGAATTAAGCATGAAGCTCAAAACTAATATTGCAATGAGCAGTTTAATCATCACTAATCTTCTGTTTTTTTTCCATCTCTCCATTCACACGCATACTTCTCACCGTTTATATCAAAAAAAGTACCTTTTCCATGCTCTTTATCGTTCATAAAGCTACCAACGTATTTTCCAATACCTGGCTTGGTAAGTACACCCTCTCCACTAGCCTTACCTAACTTATACTCGCCGGAATAATTCGCACCATCAGGATATGTGTAGACTCCGTAACCATGATATTCACCAC
This sequence comes from Cellvibrionales bacterium, assembly GCA_038143955.1. Taxonomy (GTDB): domain Bacteria; phylum Pseudomonadota; class Gammaproteobacteria; order Pseudomonadales; family Porticoccaceae; genus Porticoccus. The sequence continues at coordinate 351,072 of JAYQMT010000005.1, read as the reverse complement.
TAAGAAATTCTCCTTTGTAGCTGGAACCATCCGGATAGTTGTATGTACCCTTCCCTTGTTTTTTTCCATCTATCCAGCTACCAGAATATTTATTTCCATCATCAAACAATAAGATTCCTTCTCCATGTTTTTTATCATTCTTCCACTCACCCTCATACTTGGCTCCATTATCATCAATATAGGTTCCATAACCGTGCTTCTTGTCATTTTTCCATTGACCCGTATATGTATGCCCAATACTGTAAACCATCACACCTTCGCCGCATGCATGACCGCTATCAAATTGACCTGTATAAACACCAATGACAGGATTATTTAAAACTCCTTTGCCATGAAATGCACCTTTTACAAACTCACCTTTATACAATGTCCCATTGGCTAAATACAAAGTACCCTGGCCGTTGATATGGCCATCTTTCAGTTCACCAATATATTTGTCACCATTAGAAAGGGTTATAGTTTCTAGGATTTTTTTCATTTATTATTACCCGTTAATCAAAGTTACTTTGTTTAATACAATTCTCCCCAATTTTGATATTATAACCCTTTGTATAACCGATAAATTATTAAGCCATTAAAAAATTAATATGAAAATAAAATTACACTATTTCGTTTTGCTATTTGTATTAACTTCATATGCTTTTTCAGGCCCAGTATGTTCAAATTTTGATGAATGTAGAGAGCTAGCAGAATCTGGAGATAGCAATAGTCAGATGGAGCTGGGGATGATCTATGCGACAGGTAATGGTGTGGAAAAAGATTTCGTTAAAGCTAATGTTTGGTTTTTAGAGGCTGCTTTGAAAGGAAATAAAGATTGTATGTTTAATCTTGGAGTTTCATATCAAATAGGTTCCGGTATGGAAAAAAATCACAGGAAAGCAGTTGAATGGTATGAAAAAGCAAGCAAGCGAGGTCATGAGAATGCAAGCCTTGTTCTTGGAAATTTATTTTTTAAAGGAGAAGATAATCTCCGTGAAGAAAAAAATGAAACGATGGCATATTTATACTACAGGCTTGCCGCTGAACAGGGGAGCAAGGAGGCATTAGAGCTTATTGATTTAATACATAGCAATATGCTGGAAACTGAAAAACTTAAATCAGATCAACTTTTTAGTTTGTTTATTCAAGAGTGGTGAAAACTCAGTGTTTAAAATTTTTTGGGTCCTAAATTTAATTTTTATTATTTTTTTTGCTCTTATCACTTTTGGCGCTGATGATCTAAATATTTATAAATTTCTTAACTTTAAGGTCATTGAATTTTTCAATTGGCTATCATAATAATTGTAAAATATCTGCAGGATATTTAAAGCATTTGGTTTTCTGTCTTTAAGCTTATTATGCTCGGCAAAGTACGGATATTAATGGAAAAAAAGAAAACAAAAAATGTGCTGGGAACAGACTTAGAGTCGTGCTGTTGTTCGCCTATGACTGGGTTTTTGAGAGATGGTTATTGCAATACAAATGCTATGGATTATGGTACACACATAGCTTGCGCCTTAATCACTAAGGAGTTTCTCAACTTTACAAAGTTGAAAGGAAACGATCTCACTACACCAATTCCTGAGTATGAATTTCCTGGGCTTAAAGCTGGTGATAAATGGTGTTTGTGCATACTACGATGGAAAGAAGCGTACGAAGCTGGTGTCGCTCCACCTTTAAAGCTCGAGGCGACTCACGAGAAAGCATTGGAATATGTTCCAAAATTAATTTTGGAGAAATTCCGCACTTAGAAATAACGCTGACGATTATTTATCAATGGTTAATTTTTTCTTTTTTGAGTGAGGGCATTAATATTTAATTCTGATAACAATACTGTAAACCCAATATAAAATATCAACAATAGATAAACTGAAGAGTTAAAGATTACATTCTATAGGGCCAGTTTATAGTTAAAGTTTACGGCTTCGTAATATTATGAATACAACAAACGCTCCCAATAGCTTACCTATTATAGACATCGTTATGTTTGGTGTCGTGAAAGCTCCGGGCACTATAGCTTGTGCCATGAATAAAAATATACTGGTATCAATCGGCGCAGCCAAAGCTGATGATAATAAAACCCGAGATGACAGGCGCAATTTTGAAAACGTATAAAGCGCCCAGTCGACCAGTTCAGCAATGATGAAAGCAAACCCACTGGCTAACGCTAAATCAGCTCCAGTTGTTAGGTAAGTTAGGCTTAACGCAATAAACATAGCGATAAGTACCCTATGGCCAATTTCGCGTTGAGAAAAATCACGAAACACTAAAACTAGGCCAGTCACAATCGTTACTGGGTTAAAAGCCCAACCAGGCAAAATCACCCAAATTAAAGCCCAACTAAAAGTCCAATTGATAAACGGCACTAACAAAATATAAACTAGCGTATATTTAATCGAGAATAGATTTCTCATGTCTAATTCTTTAATGAGAATGATATCGGCTCAGAATAGGATGTGTACTCTGCCTGACCCTCTGAATTGCCACTTGTGTAATCGGTAATTTCACCTAACATAAACCAGTTTCTTTTTCTTCATCCCACTTAACATCAAATTTTGTGCTAGAAAGATAGGTGTCTAGCTTCGCATCGTCAGTAAATCTTAAAATTGCTTTATTTGCTTCAGTATTACTGATAGAAAAACTATATACCCAATCATCTGTAATAACATGGAGGGTATTAGCAGCTTTTTCTATGCTCGTTATACCATTAATCATTGATGGGACAAGCTCAGCTTGCTCCTTAATACTAAAAATCTTACATCTTTGACTATAGGAAGATGATACAGCACAAAGAGGGAAGCCTGTAAGCACATCTTGCGGTGTCAAAAGAGGCTGCTCAGCAAAACACAGGGAAGAAGAAAACAGAGCGATTATAGTTAGAATTTTCATTACGTATGAATCCTTATTATTTTTTAAATAGACTACTTTGAAAGTTTTTATAAAGTAGAGAGTCTAAAAGCCACTGATGGTAGGGGTGTAGCGAGGTATAAAATAGATTATGGTGTCCGAATCTCTGTCGAATATTAGGATTAAGCGGTTGTTGGTGCGATAAAAATATATCTAGCATGTATCGATACTCCAAAAAAACCCCTAATTAATAAAAAAAACCCATGGTATAGCAGACCGCTCTTTTAAATTTAATTGTTATCAAAATCTTTCATGCATACATCCCTCAATATTTGATTTGTAACAATTGATTCACCCCTAGATTGATATCCCTGCTCAAAAGATTCCAGCATACTTATTAAAATTTTTTTATCCTCTGTATATCTAAGTATATGTTTGAGATTTCTAATTCTTAGCCTTAAAGAAAGTGGCCATGCTAAAAACCTAGTATCAGCAATATCGATAAGACCAATACTATTGTTGGGTGTAAGAACAATGTTAGAAAAATGAAGTGAACGAAAATAAACCCCATTATCATGAAGGTATCTAAGAAACTCACCGAACTTATACATCAAAGCGTCCGTAAAATTAAAAGATGGGGTATTAAACACAGAGCCCTCTAAAGGCCGATAGTGGACCGCTGTTCTACTTACAGAAGGTATATGATAAACATTAATAACTTTTACAGTTGGCACGCCAAGCTTCTTTAATCTCAACGCATTTAATGCAAATTTTTTCGAATATGGAAAAAATAAATAGCTAGAAATCCATCTCTTACGTCTAAATAACTTAAAATAAGTGCCGTCAGACAGATATAAAACTTTATCACCAAAATAGTCGGCTTCAACAACCTCTGCTTCGTGGCGTTTTATTATATATTCATCTTGTGACAGTCTTTTCATTCAATTAAACCGCTGTGACATGATCTAGCATCAAGTAAAAATTTAGAATTGATAACCCATGACAGCTTTGACAACGTAAGAATCTATATCAACATCAGCATTTAATTTCATATGAACTCTTATTCTTTCGTAGGCACACTAGTTAAAATTTGTATTGTAAGCCAATCATCAGTTCTTGAGTTTTAATTTCACCGCCATTATGTTCTTTAGTGAGGGCTCTCCGTATTGCATTAACGGAATAGTTTTTACCTGACTTGAATCTACCTAAATCAACATACTGGTAATTAATATCAATCGATAACTTTTTTGTTAGACTTACCAATGTTCCTGCTGCAAATTTGTAAGCGAACTGTGATAGTTTGTCTCCATCAATAAAAACAGTACCACCAACGGATGTTTCAGTAACTGTACCCAAATCATTTCTTGAAAAACCAATACCGCCGCCCAAATAAGGTGTCACTGATGAACTGTTGATTATAAACGGTTGGAAATCATAGAAGCCATTTATAAATACACTTTTTGTGTCTATGTCTGCTTTATCTCTTACCCCATTTGAAACCGAGGGTTCGCTAGTAAATTTGGCATCGTATTCTAGCTCATCTCTTTGTGAGAACTCTAACTCAAGCCTAAAGTTATTGTTTATACGTTTACCCACACTGAACCCAAAAACATGTCCAGTACCTAAGTTGCTATCCTTAATGTCATATTCACCACCGCCAGCATCGCCGTGCATCTCTCCTGCATCCCTTGATTCTGAGACACCACCTTTGACTGTGATATAAAAACCCTTAAAACCATCACTTAAATTCATTTCTTTTTGTGAAGTTGAATTAGCTAGAGCAGCTGTTGGAGTAGCAGCAGGTGAAGTGTTTGAGTCATCATAACTTCCTCCGCCTGCTAGAGCTAAACTTGCAGATGAAGCAGTTAAAAGGAGCAGTAATATTTTACTTAGTTTCATTGTTTTATGTGCCTTCAATAAATTTTGCACATTATACACTAATTAGCTTTTTCTTCTTTTTTAAATACAACTACTAAAGGGAGAATTTTCAAATTCAGCTATTTTGTATGGGGGTGGGTACTATTATATGTAGCAACAAGATTTAGACCCCCCGTGGGTAATATTTAGGCTACTTTCTAGGCTACTTTTAGAAGTTTTTATATTGTCTGTGCCTGAAACGCAACGGTGTCAAGGGTGTAGAAAGGTATAAAAATGGGATGGTGCCCAGAGGTGGAATCGAACCACCGACACGAGGATTTTCAATCCTCTGCTCTACCAACTGAGCTATCTGGGCATAAAACTACTGAGCGTACTCTTAAAACTCGCGGGTATTAAACCTTCTCAACTTTATGTCGTCAACATTATAACAGTGAAAATTATATTTTTGGTGGTATGTAGCCTTCGATCTGATCTATTTCATCGCCTGAAAAAAACTTTTCTCTCTGTTCGTTAATATAAGTTCGCGCTGAAATATCCATCATATTTAAATGTTTCTCATTAATTATTCGAGTTTGATGTTCAAGCCAATCATTCCATGCTCTCTTTGATATGCTATCAAAAATTTCTATTCCCTTTGGACCCGGGAAAGGTGGAGTATCTAAACCTTCTAGCTCTTTACCTATTTTTTTACAAACCACCATGCGCGCCATATGCTAGTACCTTTTTTTTTATTTCAACCAACAGATCGGTTACCGGCTTTGGCATTCCGCTCTCATGAGGCTTATTAGGATCATACCAAAGAATATCCTTTCTATTTAGCTCTATATTCTGTGCTGCTGATTTTATCATGACTGGTGAATAATCTAAGTGATAATGACTAAAAGAATGACGACTAGATGGAAGTATTGACCATGTTTTTGCAGATTGACCAAACTCATCACAAGAATTAGAAACTTCAGCAATATTATCACACTCTGGAAATGCCCATAAACCACCCCAAAGTTGATTAATTGGTCGCTTCTGCATTAAGAGCTTACCATCCAGATTAATCATAATTAAAAAGTAAACTGACTTAGAGGGTATTTTCTTAGTAGGTTTTTTTTTCGGATAATTTTCAGGGTTTCCTGCGATAAAACTCTTACAGCTATCACTAATAGGACATTTGTGACATTTTGGTTTTGATCGAGTACAGAGAGTGGCACCTAAGTCCATGATGGCTTGTGTATAATCTGCAATTCTCTTATTAGGAGTATAATTTTCGGCTGCTTTCCACAACAGCTTCAACGTTTTGCTGTGTCCAGTCCAACCATCAATAGTCTCGTGTCTTGCAAGTACTCTCTTAACATTTCCGTCTAATATAGATGCACTTTTTTTATAGGCAATTGCACATATTGCTCCTGCTGTGGAACGGCCTATTCCTGGCAAACTTTCTAAGCCTTCCGGGGTATTTGGGAATATACCTTGATGATGAGATGAAATAATTTTTGCTGTTTTATGTAAATTAATGGCACGTGCATAATAGCCAAGCCCACTCCAATGATGAAGGACTGTATCTTCGCTAGCATGGGCCAAAGCCTTTAGGTCTGGGAAAGTTTTCATAAAACGATCATAGTATGGAATGACAGTGTTAACTTGTGTTTGCTGCAACATTATTTCAGAGACCCATACAGAATAGGCAGAGGGATTTTTTTGCCATGGCAAATCTTTGCGTCCAAACATATCAAACCACTGCAATAATTTAATTGAAAAAATATCTGCTTGAGGCGTAAGTATTTTTTCGGAATCCGGGCTGATCACTATTTGAATATGCCTTTCAATAAGGTATCTATAACTTGTTCCTTTATATCTGCAGGTTTTATCTCATCATTTTTCGCAGACTGATTAACTTCAGATCCGGAGGGCTTAGAATTTAGCAAACCGTTAAATAACTTATCTTTTATTTTTCTCTTGAGTATCTGATTCATAAATTTTTTATCTGGCAAACAAAGAACTCTTCCATCACCCTCAAATGAACCCTCACAACGTAGGGGTAAGTTTATATTTCTTATGCTCTTACTTTTTATTGGGCAACCATTTTCAGATGTTTTATCTCCGTCTAAATTAGCTTTTATGAGAAAGTTGTAAGACTGATCATTTAAGTTTACCTTTCCATCTCCTTCGATAGATAAATTACCTATACCACTGGTAAAATTCGGAACAGTTATAATCTGCTCTTCTATTGAAAATTCCGATTCCAGATTATTTACTTTAGTATAATTCGGCCACACATACTGGGAAAAAGAGCGCTTTTCGATTATAGCCGCCATGTCACAATAGCTCTTCTCAAAATTTAATTTATTTAATTTTAAATTTTTTGCTGTTATGTTGCCAGTTCCAACAATGTTGTCTAAAACTTCATCCTGGGTTATGCCTTGGCTGACACCATTAAAATCTACCGAAAGTATTCCATCCATTTCTGAGGAATCACTCAAGAACATTAGTATCTTTTTTATATCTAAATTACTGGTATTACCTGTGAATCTGATACTACTATCATCTGTATTGATTCGTGAGGAAAATTTAAAAGCTCCATTAAAAATTTCACCAGATAAATCTGCTATCTGTATGATCTCTTTATTTGAAAATAAATTAAAATGGATATTTTTTACGAGAATTTGATCATAATTAAGACTACCAAGATTAATTTCTATATGACCTTTACCCCCCTCAAGATGAGAAAAAGGTGCAAAAATTGGTGCTAAAAAAACAGTCTGGTTTTGATATGTCTCGTCATTTTTTGTATTTTTAATTTGGGCCTCATCGTTCTTTGATGCTCCCGTTGGAAAAATAAGATCGGAGCCAGTAAGTTTTATATTTAACTCACGTTGATCTTCAAGTGTTAATGAGGCATCTCCAGTTAAAGTAAAATCATTTAATATGCTAACTATATTACTCATAGTTATCGATGTTTCAGATACAGAGAAACTCATTTGTATAGATAATTTTTTTAATTCTTCCGGAATACCCTCAAAAGGCAGCTTAACTAAGTTATTGTTTATAACTGATATGCTCCCTTCTGCTGTTGGCGCATTAAACAAACTATCTACTACTAGATTTCCTTGTAATTGTGTTAAGCCAATATCGCTCTTGAAGGTTTTAAGTTCCATATAATGCTTATTAGTATCATATTTAGCTTCAAGATTAACCTGAGCAGGTAAACTAGGGATACCCTCAACCTTAAGCACTCCTGAAAAATCTACTACTGCAGAGAGTATATCGTCATCTAAATTGATATTTTTCCCAGTAAGATTGACATCATCAAATTCTATTGATTTTTGGTCTGCATCCATGATCGTCAGCTTAGATCTTTTAATATTTAAGCTTGCTATATCAAGCTCGAAAGGAATACTTGATGGATCAGGATTATTTAATTTCTCTTTTGTTTCTGACTGTGAAAAATCAGGGCTATTATCTTGTGCTTTAGTTTCTGTGATGACTATATTTGCATTAACAACTTTTATAGCTTTTAAGCGTAATGTTTTTCCCAATATTGCTAACCAATCAAGACTAAAGCTGGCTTCATCAAATGTAATATTTGGAACATCTTTTCCTGATATTGATACGTCACTTGTTGTGACTGCTAGGGTTGGAAAAAATGACCAGCTCAGATCCCCATCTATCACTAAATTAATTTGGTTCTCTTTAGCAAGCCTAGAAATTTGTGGCTTATAATCGTTTGGATCCATTCCATAGATAAAAAATGTCCCGGCTATGAAAGCTACTACAATAAATATTCCTGTAAGCCAGATAAGAGACCTTAGTGATTTCAATATACATACCCCTTAAATAAATTGTTATCTTTTAGTTAACTCAAAAAACTAATCTTATAAAGATTAATATAATCTGATTTTTAATTTCAATGAATGATTTTATTCAACTTTACATAAATATTTAGTATTTTTATCAAAAAAAAAAAAGGAAATTTATGGTTATATATAAATTTTTGTTACTTAAATGTATGGAAATCACCCCCTCTGTTATGGAAAGGATAAGCAGCTAACGCCATAAAATAGCTGACTTAATGATCTGTATGTGTGATCATAATTTTTTAAGGTATTATTCATATTAGTAAGCCAAATTTTTAAGGCTGGCTGACACCATATAAGACTTGGCGTTTGGAGAAAAAATTATGATAGAACGGGTGGCCAAAGTAAGTCGTGACACTCTCGAAACTCAAATTACTGTTGAGGTTAATCTTGATGGAACAGGTAAGGCTGATTTTGAAACAGGTGTTCCCTTTTTGGACCATATGCTAGATCAAATTTCACGGCACGGTTTAATTGATATTTCTGTTAAGGCAAATGGTGATACTGAAATTGATGACCATCATACTGTCGAAGATGTTGGAATCACTATCGGCCAAGCATTTAAGGATGCATTGGGTGATAAAAAAGGTATTCGTCGTTATGGACATTCTTATGTTCCGTTGGATGAAGCTTTATCAAGAGTCGTAGTAGACTTTTCTGGGAGACCGGGTCTAGAAATGTTTGTAGATTTTTGTCGTCCTAGGGTGGGAGATTTTGATGTAGATTTAACTTATGAATTTTTTCAGGGTTTTGTTAACCATGCAGGTATTTCACTTCATATCGATAATATTCGAGGGAGCAACACCCATCACCAGATTGAAACTATATTTAAAGCCTTTGGACGAGCTCTAAGAATGGCTGTAGAGCTCGATCCTAGAATGCTTGGTGTAATGCCATCAACAAAAGGAACTTTGTAGAAATTAAACAATGAAAATTCTAATTATAATATGCTCGCTATTGCTCGCGTTAACCCTTTCATCACCTTCTTTTAGCGAATGGACCAAAGTGGCTAAAATTGATGATGGAACCGTCTATTATGTGGATTTTGAGAGCATTAAAAAACAAGGTGGATACTCCTATTTTTGGATTCTGTCTGATAGCCCAAAGGCATGTATACACGGTCATTTGTCTGGAAAACTCATAAAAAAGTTGATTGCATGTTAATGCGCTATCAGGATTTGAGTTTTAAAAATTATAAACAATCTATGGGAGTTGGATCTGAGGACAGAGAAAATAATTACAGCCCTAAAAATCAAGAATGGGAATATCCTCAACCTAACTCATCGTCAGAAACGATTCTAAAAGCAGTCTGCAACGAGATGTAGTAGATTTATACTGAACCTAATTGCTAGCTTGCTTCTAAATTTAGTAGGATAATTTTTACAAACCTCAAAAAATTCCTTGTATCACCTCACATATACAAATATGAAGGTGAAACTACCCAAACAAATCATCTATTCCAAATAGTGAATTTCTTAAATAATGTGTAATTGATTCCAGAAAAAATTAAGGATGTTCCACCTAGAAGTTTAATACCTCCTTCTATAACTGTATAAAAATTGGTTGGATTAGAGAATATTGCAATAACAAAGAAAAACATAAATAAAACATAATTGAGATTAATGATTAACTTCAGTTTCTCCACCATGTTTTAATACTCCATTTAACCCAGCTGATACTCAAGCAATTAATAAGTGCAAGGCGAATAAGCAGTTATCCTGTCGGCGTTCCTTGATTAACTTTCAATTGAACAACATTGTCATTTTGATTCTCAATTAGATAGTTGAGTGTCTTTTTTTGATAAATAAACGTTCTCTTTAACAATCTTTCATTGCGTAAACCACCACGTGCATAGTCTTGTTTGGCTTTTGACGTTTCATCTTTATCTGCCTTCCATCCGCCTATCATATTTTGGATCATTATTGGCACTTCAGCCTCACTGCACCCTACTTTTAGGTATAGGGCTCTATCGTATTTGACAAGGCATTGTGATAATCTTCGTCTAATTTTTATAGGATAAGCTCTTGAATATCTGTAGGTAATTTTATTTTTTACTGAAACATAAGGTGGTAATTTCATAATCTATGGCTAAATCTGTGGCTAAAATACGATTATACACCTTAAATAAAATAGCTCAAACCTAGGAAACACGTGGCTTATGAGTCAATCTGAACAATTAATTGCGGTGCTAGATTACGGAATGGGCAATTTACATTCTGTCTCTAAAGCTATAGAGAGGGTTGCCCCAAAAGCTAAAGTTATAATAACGCAAGATAAAAATGTAATAATTGATGCAGATCGACTAGTTTTTCCAGGAGTTGGCGGCATGAAGGATTGCATGTCTAATCTTAAAAGTTTGGGGTTTGACAAACTAATAATAGAAGCTATCACTGAAAAACCAGTCCTTGGTATTTGTTTGGGGATGCAGGCGCTACTTCAGAGCAGTGAAGAAAACAATGGGATTGACTGTTTGGGTGTTTTTCAAGGTAATGCTAAATTTTTTGGTCATAATATAAAAAATGAGGATAGTGAGAGGCTTAAAGTCCCTCATATGGGATGGAATCAAGTTTATCAAGTAGCTGATCACCCAATGTGGTATAAGATAGATCAAAATGCGCATTTTTATTTTGTGCATAGTTATTTCGCCGATAACCCCTCAATTGAAGCTATAATTGGAAATACTGACTATTCAACTAACTTTGCTTCAGCATTAACAATAAAGAATTTATTTGCAGTACAATTTCATCCTGAAAAGAGTCATTCAGCTGGGCTGCAATTACTTGAAAATTTTATAGGATGGGATGGATCCTGATCATAATATGCTGACTAATAGGAAAAATTTTTGTTAATAATACCCGCAATTGATCTGAAAGATGGGAAGTGTGTTCGCCTTAGACAAGGTCGTATGGGCGATTCGACTGTTTTTAACGGTAGTCCGCTTGAAATAGCTGGTCGCTGGATTGAAGCAGGTGCAAGACGTCTTCATCTAGTTGATTTAAACGGAGCCTTTGCAGGAAACCCAGTAAATAGTGAGGCAATTACAGAAATTGCAAGAAATTACCCTCAAATACCTATTCAAATTGGTGGTGGAATCCGCAATGCCACTACTATTGAAGCCTACCTTAATGCCGGCGTCGAATACGTTATAATTGGCACTAAAGCTGTAAAAGATCCAAGTTTTGTCATAGAAATGTGTAGGCAGTTCCCTGGCCATATTATTGTTGGTATTGATGCGAAAAAAGGTTTGGTTGCAACTGATGGCTGGGCTGAAATTTCTGAAGTAAAAGCTACCGACTTAGCCAAAAAATTTGAATATGATGGTGTGAGCGCTATTATTTATACCGATATAGATCGCGATGGGATGATGCAGGGTGTCAATATTGAATCTACTGTCAAAATGGCAAAAGCCTCTCCTATCCCAGTCATTGCATCCGGAGGCATCACTAATATGGATGATATTTTAGCTCTCAATAATACTCCAGAAACGAGTATATTTGGTGCTATAACTGGAAGAGCGATTTATGAAGGCACATTGGACATCAGCGATGCTCAAAAAATTTGTGACGAACAATCAGAAAACTAATTAGTGTATAAAATTTTGATGTTAGCTATGGTTACTAATTAATTCTGATACGATATCTTTGGTTGGCTCAGTTATTCCATGAGGCCTGGGTGTACCATTTGAGTCAACATGCACGAAAACTAAATCAGAAACCTGAGTAATGATATTTGTTGTTTTTTTGTTTCTAACAACACAAGAAAGGGTCAACGAAGTAGTCCCAAGACTAATTAATTCTGTGCCTATTTCTATGATATCTCCAATTCTTGCTGTGGAAACAAACTCAACCTTAGAAATCATTTTAGTAACTAATTTTTCAGATCCGATTTGACAGGTCGCAAATATGAATGCCTCTTCATCTATCCATGCTAAAACTCTACCCCCGAAAAGAGTTCCGTTCGAATTTAAATCTTTAGCACTGATCATTTTTCTAGTTCGAAATAACATAATTTTCCAGTAAACGTTTTATGATTTCATTGTAATATTTTAATTATGACACTTTAATGAATATTCACTAAATATTTTTTATACAATAATATCAATTTTTAATTTTTTATAGCAGCGCCGTACAAATAGGAAAAATAAAATAATTTCAGCTGTTAACTTAAATGTAAGATAATATAGAGCGTTGAAACCTCCTAAATATTTAAATTTCTAAAAAAAATGGGCAGTGTTCGTAATGATTAATAAAGAAAAATTAATGGTCTACTTAAAAAAAACCATTTTAAAAAAGTCTAATCAATTACCCTTTATCATAAGCTTAGTAGTATTAGTATGGATGTTCAGTGGAATATTTTTTAGTGAAAAAAGCACTGATTTATCGAGTAAAAGTTCATTTAACCAAAAAATGACTGTAGAGGTCACGGACATAACATCAGAAGAAGCTGAGGATACAATCACCATACAGGGTGAAGTTGAGCCGTTTAGGAAAATAGAAATTAAATCCCATACAGCAGCACATGTGTTAGAGACCCCTGAAAATGAGGGTGTTTTTGTATCGGATGGAGATCTTATATTCAGACTTGCCAATGTTGATCGTTCAGCACAGTTTTTTATAGCTAAAGCAAAAATCTCTAAAAAGTTAGAAAAGATAATGCAGCTTGAGAGCTTGGCGGCAGGTAATCAATCCAAACCAATTGAACTAATAGAGGCCCAGAAAGAATTATCTATCTTGAGATCAAATATTAAGAAGATAGCTATGGAGCGTGGAAATATATTAATTAAGGCTCCATTTAGCGGAATACTAGAAGAAAAGATTGTAGAGGTAGGCAGTTATGTCGAAAAAGGAGAGTCTTTAGCTGTTCTTTTGGACGAGTCAAGCCTAAAAGCTACAGGCTATGTTTCCCAACAAAACATTCAGAGAATTCAGCTTGGTCAAAAAGTAAACGTTTTTTTGCTGAATGGGAAGAAATCGGATGCAACCCTAACTTATATCGCAAAGTCTGGCGATTCAAAAACCCACAGCTACAGGGTTGAAGCTCAACTAAATAATCCTCAAGAAGGAATAAAATCTGGTGCGAGCGCTAAAATTGAAATAATCATAGGATCTGTAAACGCCCACTTTATCTCTCCAGCAACTCTTACACTAGATATGGAAGGTAACATTGGAATCAAATCTGTCACTAAAGAAAATATTGTTAACTTCCATAAAATTGAAATTCTACGCACTAAAAAAGATGGAGTATGGGTAACGGGATTACCCGATAAAATTAAAGTCATCACCCAAGGAAATGGTTTTGTTGAAGAAGGTGAATCTGTAAAACAGATTCCCTCATCCTGAGGCCTTTTATCTAATGACAGTTATCGATTTATCTTTTTCGCGAAGTAGAACGGTGCTCTTAACGCTACTATTTGTATTAATTTTTGGTGCTATTGCATATCAGGATATACCTAAAGAAGCCGAACCAGATATTGCTATTCCTTTTATCTATGTTTCTATGAGGCATGAAGGCATATCCCCTGAGGATGCTGAGAGGTTGCTCGTCAAGCCAATGGAGAAGGAATTACAGTCAATAGTTGGACTAAAAGAAATGCGTAGTAACTCTGGAGAGGGTTATGCTTCGGTTCAACTTGAGTTTAATGCTGGCTTTGATAGCAAAAAGCAAAATTAGATGTTCGAGAAAAAGTAGATACAGCTAAGACTAGGCTTCCAGATGATACCGATGAGCCAAAAGTAATCGAAATAAATGTAGCCTTATTTCCAGTGTTAACCGTATCACTCTCGGGTGCAGTTCCTGAGAGGACTCTAGTTAAGATTGCTAGGTCGATGCAAGACCGAATTGAATCTTTACCTGGGGTACTAGAAGCGAAAATAGGGGGTGATAGAGAGTCAATTCTTGAGATATTAGTTGATCCTGCGGTAATGGATACCTATGAGGTTAAATATGATGAGCTTTTTTTCTTTTATACGGAATAACAATTTATTAGTTGCAGCGGGAGCTATAGATTCTGGAGCTGGTCGACTTGTACTTAAAGTACCAGGAGTGATCGAAAATCTAGATGATGCTTTGAATTTACCAGTCAAGGTTGTGGGAGATCGTGTTGTTACATTCGGTGATGTTGCTACTGTCAAAAAAAGCTATAAAGATCCTCAGGGTTTTGCACGTGTTGAAGGAGAGCTCGCTGTAACTCTTGAAATCAAAAAAAGAGTTGGAGCTAATATAATCGAAACCGTTAATAATGTTAAAAAGCTTATAGAGGATGAGCGCTACTTACTACCAGCTTCTCTAGAAATTACCTATATGCAAGATAAATCAAATAAAATTAGAAGAATGCTGAACGATCTCCAAAATAATATACTTTCAGCAATTATTCTTGTTGCTATTGTGATGATAGCGGCTTTGGGCTTCAAGTCTGCCCTGCTAGTTGGCTTAGCAATACCTAGTTCATTTCTTGCTGCAATACTTGTATTGAATTCGCTAGGTTATACCCTAAACATTGTTGTTCTTTTCAGTTTAATTCTTGTTGTAGGCATGTTAGTTGATGGAGCTATTATCGTAATAGAGCTTGCTGATAGGCGAATGAGTGAAGGAATGGCTCCTTGTGATGCATACTTATCAGCTGCTAAACGCATGGCATGGCCAATAACAACCTCGACAATAACAACGCTCGCTGTTTTTATGCCCCTACTTGTTTGGCCGGGTATGGTTGGAGAATTCATGAAATTCCTGCCAATTACAGTAATAATCGCTCTATCTGCATCTTTAACTATGGCGTTAATTTTTTTACCTATATTGGGTAAAGTCCTTAATAAAAATACAACTCCTGCAATAAAAACAACTGAAGGCCCTATAACAGAAAAATATACTAGGCTCTTGAGAAAGCTTTTAATGATGCCTGGTAAGACACTCGGAGTTTCTTTTTTTATCATGGTAAGTGTCTTTATTTTATATAGTTTTTTAAATAAGGGTCTTGAGTTTTTTCCTAATATAGAGCCTGAATTCGGATTAATACAAATTCAAGCGAGAGGTGATCTATCAATATATGAAAAAGATGAGATCGTAAAAAAAGTTGAGAGTCGAATAGAGGGAATGAGTGAACTTCGGTCAATATATGCAAAATCATTCAATAGAGTAGCCCGAAATAACAACAGTGCAGATCTAATTGGCTCAATTCAATTAGAGTTTATTGATTGGGATAAAAGGCGCCCTGCCACAGAAATATTCAATAAAATGAAACAGCTAACTTCAGATATTCCAGGGATTAAAGTTGAATTTATAAAGTCGAAAGATGGGCCAGCTTCAGGCAAACCTATTCAACTTGAGTTCAGTTCTTATGACTTTTCTTTGGTTCCTCCAGCTATAAAGAGAGTTCAAGAAATAATGATTAATCAAGGCGGCTATAAAGGCATTGAGGATGATCTACCCTTACCTGGTATTGAGTGGCAAATAACTGTTGATAGAGCTCTGGCTGCTCGTTACGGAGCCGATATAGCTTTACTAGGACAATCAATAAAGCTTATTGCATCAGGCATAAAAGTAACTGATTATCGTCCAGATGATAATGATGATGAAGTTGACGTTATAGTTAGGTTTCCTATCGATAATCGTCATTTAGATCAATTGAACGAATTACGTATCTCAACAAATGTAGGAATGATACCAGTTAAAAATTTTATAACTATTGAGCCTGCCTCTAAAAGTGGCTCGATAGCAAGAGTGGACTCAAGAAGGACAAATACTTTAAAAGCAGATGTTGCTGAAGGAGTTTTGCCGGATACGCAATTAAAGGAGTTAAAAAAATTACTTAAACCGATGGCTTCTGGCTCACAGGTTTTCATAAAATTTAAAGGGAAGATAAAGAAAAACGTCAGGCTATGCAATTCTTGCTGAGTGCTTTTCTAACTGCATTATTATTGATGACCTTAATCTTAGTGACACAATTTAATAGTATTTTTCAATCATTAATAGTTCTGTCTGCAATAGTTTTTTCTACTACAGGTGTACTTTTGGGTCTTCTGATCACAGCCCAACCATTTGGGATAGTTATGGTTGGGCTCGGTATCATCGCGTTAGCCGGGATAGTTGTAAATAATAATATCGTGCTAATAGACACTTACAATCGAATGAAAAAAATGGTCTTGACCCGTATGATGCAGCACTTGAAACTGGAAAGAAAAGGCTTCGACCAGTTTTTCTTACTGCTTTTACGACTATATTGGGGTTGATGCCAATGGTGCTAGCAATGAATATTGATCTCGTTAATCGAAATATAAGTTTTGGAGCTCCATCGACGCAATGGTGGACGCAACTTGCTAGCGCAATTGCTGGAGGTTTAACATTTGCCACTCTATTAACTCTTATGTTAACCCCATGCTTGCTTATACTTGGTGAGGAAATTTGGGGAAAGTTATCTGCAGCTAAAGAGTATGCTTATAAAATTCTTCTATCTTTCAAGAAATATTATAAAAAATAAAGGCAAACTATATAAGAATTTTCCGATAAGGGTAAGAATTAATATTTCTAATCAGGTGAATTAATTAGTGAATTTTCAATCGCTTAAAATACATAAACAGCTACTAAAAGCTCTCGAAAAGCTTTCGTTGATTGAAGCAACAGATGTTCAAAAAAAATCATCCCGCTAATACAAGCAGGTAAAGATATTATGGTATCAGCGCAAACAGGTAGCGGAAAAACTGCAACTTTTTTGCTACCCACGTTACATTTTATGTTAGAAAGAGATGCTCCTAGGTCTAGCACTCGTTCCTTGATTCTTTTGCCGACTCGTGAGCTAGCGATCCAGACACAAGCTTCCTTAAAACAGCTAGCATCTTTTACATACATTAAATCTGGTCTAATTATTGGTGGTGAAGCATTTAAACATCAGGTCGCAACTTTAAGAAAAATCCTGAAATAATTATAGCTACACCAGGAAGGCTAATGGAGCATATTGAGAAAGGTACAACCGATTTTAATGATTTAGAAATACTGATACTAGACGAAGCAGATCGAATGCTCGATATGGGGTTTGCTGATGAAATGCAAGTGATCTCCAAAAGCTGCAATAAAAATAGGCAAAACTTATTATTTTCTGCCACGTTGAATCATAGAGGTTTTAGGCAAATCAAAACAATTTTTAAAGACCCTAAATTGATAAAGATTAATCCAGCGAGGCAGTGCCCTCCACAAATTTCACAACAGATAATTTTATGTGACAATAAAAAACATAAAGAAGAATTAGCAGCAGCTCTGATTAGTGAAGAAAAAGCAAACAAAATATTTATTTTTTGTAAAACACGAATTCAATGTGAGCAACTAAGTAGCTTTTTGAGATATAAAAAATTCCGCTCCGCGTTCATTCACGGAGAAATCTCTCAAAATGACCGCAAAGCTGTCATAGCCAAATTCCATAGTGGTAGCATAGAGATTTTGGTAGCTACAGATCTGGCAGCTCGTGGTTTAGATATCAATGATGTTGAGATAGTACTAAATTTTAACGTTGCTTCATCAGGAGATGAATATATTCATCGTGTTGGAAGAACTGGTAGAGCCGGAATAAAAGGTAAGGCAATCTCCTTAATTGCCGCTGATGACTGGAATCAAATGTCTCGTATTGAGCGATATCTAAAAATTCGATTTGAAAAAGGGTACTTAAGGGGTTAAAGGCACAATATTGTGGTCCAAGAAAGATTAAAAATTCAGGTAAAGCAGCTGGAACTAAAAAAGCTAAAACTATAAAGAAAAAAAAGAAGTAACCATCTAACTTACAATTGAACAATAATCTTTATAGCTTTCTGGAATCATAAGCCCAGTGCAATAAAGCCTGTCTTTGTTTTTTTCTACAACTAAAATCATAAGGCTCGCAATACTTTTTTATAGCACCTGCATGTCTACTAAAAGCTCTCCAGCGGTTAATCTGCCTTAAATCCTCGTCTTCCATTCTTCTGCCTAAATAATATCGACAATACCATTGGAACCAACCTCGTGGATCCTTGGGATGAATCCAGCCCTTCTTATTCCACTCACTCAATGGCTGAGAAGCATCAACGGAGAAATAATTTAATTTTATATTTTTTTTAAAGGGGCTGAGTTTAGCGTTCAAAAACCAATCCTGAGGATATTCACTTTTGCAATCATTTAAGTACTTTCCGCCAAAAACACCTAACTGCAACATCTCTTTTGGAGTCAGTTGAGGTTGAAAGATAGCGTTGAAATTATCGCCAACTGGAGCAACCAGATTATATCTATAGTCAGTCTGCATTTTATCATTCACTAAAACTATCTTCATAGCCAACCATTTAACCAAATTTTTGGATCTTTAAGCTCTCTCCAATCTAAAGAGGTTATATGGTTTGATAGGATAGCTTCGATGAAGCAAGATGATATCTCGCCTCTCTCATTATGATCAACCTGAATGACCATAAAGTGCTTTTCTTTATTGGTTGGGCTAACAGACGTCCATTTACTATTAAGAAGTTTCTTAAAATTTACTTTATTTTTTAACATATACCAGGGTTTACCCTAAAAAAAGATAGACATAAAATATGCTATGATAATATAAATTAAGATATTCTCAGCACTTGATTTTTTTGATCAGCCATCCCTTAATATACCAAGTAGCTTATCAACACTCTCTTTCGCGTCGCCAAACAACATGCGTGAGTTGTCTTTAAAGAATAGAGGGTTCTCAACGCCAGCATAACCCGATGCCATTCCACGTTTAAGTATAACTACTTGTCCTGATTTCCATACCTCCAATACAGGCATTCCAGCAATGGGGCTATCTGGGTCATCCATGGCGGCTGGATTTACTGTATCGTTTGCTCCTATGACAAGCACCACGTCAGTATCTGGAAAATCATCATTCAATTCATCCATTTCTAATACGATATCATACGGAACTTTGGCTTCTGCCAATAGAACATTCATATGTCCTGGTAGCCGACCAGCTACAGGATGTATACCAAAACGAACGGATATTCCTTTATCACGTAGTATTTTAGTGATTTCACCAACTGCATTTTGAGCTTGTGCAACTGCCATTCCATAACCAGGTACTATTATTACGGATTGGGCAGAAAGTAGTTCTTCACAAACTTCTTCAGTAGAAGTTTCTAGGGCTACTAAATCACCGTCAGCCGAACCTGCACTTGAACTTCCAGACGTTTGGCCAAAACCACCTAATATAACACTAACAAAAGATCTGTTCATTGCGCGACACATTATGTAGCTCAAAATTGCACCACTGCTGCCTACTAATGCCCCAGTTACTATAAGTAAATCGTTACCTAACATAAATCCAATAGATGCAGCCGCCCAACCTGAGTAACTGTTAAGCATAGAAACTACGACTGGCATATCTGCTCCACCAATGGCTAAGATTAAATGGATACCTAAAACGGATGCTACGATCGTCATAATTATTAAGGGCATTAGGCTGTCTGTACTTATAAACCATGAGCCAAGTACAACAACTAACCCTAAGGCCAATAAATTCATCGCATGCCTACCTGGCAGAGTTAAAGCTGAACTAGACACTACGCCCTGGAGTTTACCACAAGCGATTAATGATCCTGTGAAGGTTATAGCTCCAATAAATATACCCAAGAAAATTTCTACCATCTTGATAGTATGTTCTGCCCCAGCTGTTTTGATTAATGGATCAAGATGTCCTGCAAAACCCACCAAAACAGCAGCTAAACCAACAAAACTATGCAGTAGAGCAACCAACTGCGGCATTTGTGTCATTTCTACCTTATTAGCAAGAAACAAGCCAATAACAGCGCCTATAACAAGTGCTAGGATAATAGTTGAAGTACTACCAATTCCCATATTTACACCAGCGATTGTTGCTCCAACAGCAATTACGATTCCTGCTATACCAAAAAGATTACCCCTTCTGGCGGATTCCTGATGACTAAGTCCCCCCAAACTTAATATGAATAATACACTAGCTAAAACGTAAGCAACGCTAACAAAACCTGTGCTCATAACTATATCTCCTATTTGCGGAACATATTAAGCATACGATGAGTTACTTTAAACCCACCTGCTATATTGATGGTTGCAATCAAAACTGCAATGAAAGACATAATGCCAACTGTGCCATCTTCAGCAGCAACTAAGTGTAATATAGCTCCAATTACAATTATTCCACTTATGGCATTAGTAACACTCATTAGTGGAGTATGTAGAGATGCTGTGACATTCCACACAACTTGATAACCAATAAAACACGACAATACAAAAACTGTAAAATGACTCAAAAGCTTTCTGGTGCATATCCCCCAACACCAAATAGTACAGCTAGTGTCAGAGCCAATAAAGCTCCTTTTCCAAGCCACCTATCCAAAAAAGTAGGTTCTATTACAATAACTTCTTTTGTTTCTTTACTTGGATTAGTACTTGGAGCCGCAGAAACTTCTACTTTGGGTGGAGGCCACGTAACTTTTTTATCTTTTACAACTGTAACCCCCGGATCACGACGTCATCCATATCGACATTAGGATTACCATTCTTTTCTGGTGTTAGATCAGACAATAGATGTACCAAATTACTCTAATATAGGTCACTAGAAACTTTCGCCATACGGCTTGGTAAATCTGTGTATCCTATGAGAGTAACTCCATGCTTTTCTACTACTTTTCCAGGTTCTGTTAACTCACAGTTACCACCACGCTCTGAAGCTAAGTCAACGACTACACTTCCTGATTTCATTGATTCAACCATTGCCGCCGTTATGAGCTTAGGGGCAGGTCTTCCAGGTATAAGTGCAGTTGTTATAATAATATCAACTTCTTTAGCCTGTTCGGCAAAAAGGGCCATCTCAGCAGCAATAAATTCATCGCTCATTTGTTTAGCATAACCGCCGCCGCCGCCGCCCTCTTCGTCTGAAAAATCCAATTCTAAAAATTGAGCTCCCATACTCTCAACTTGTTCTTTTACCTCTAATCGAGTATCGAATGCTCGAACAATAGCACCCATACTATTAGCTGTGCCGACAGCTGCTAGTCCAGCAACACCAGCGCCAATAACCATAATTTTCGCTGGAGGAACTTTACCGGCTGCAGTTACTTGTCCTGTAAAAAAACGTCCGAAACAAGTGGCAGCTTCAATAACTGCTCGGTAACCTGATATATTTGCCATAGCGCTTAAGGCGTCCATTTTTTGTGCTCGACTAATACGAGGTAAGCTGTCAATAGCAAAAACTGTAGAGCCCTTCGATGCAAGATCATCAAGTAATTCCGAATTTTCGGCAGGCCAAATATAACTTACTATATAAGCACCTTTTTTCATCAGTTCTACTTCATGAGTGCCGTTATCTGGATTTATCATTGGTGCTCTGACTTTTAATATAAAGTCTGCTTGAGCCCATAGATCCTCAGTTTTTTCGAATATTGATGCTCCTGCATCAATGAAATCTTGGTCATCATAATGAGCTAATTTTCCTGCTGATGACTCAATAATCACCTCATAGCCCAGCTTAATTAATTTCAGAACAGATGCAGGTGTCGCTGCCACCCTCTTTTCATCTGGAAAAATCTCTTTAGGTATACCTAATTTCATCATCAATACTTCTCCGTTGACAACATTTTTCTTACTAGTTGCGCTGTAAATGCTAAAACCAAATTACATAAATTTACGATAAATCGACTTACTTATTATTATAACTTTTCAATAGCGTTTCTGCTATAAAAAGAAAGTCAGTTCTCTGACGGAATACCCAAGTTATTTACTGCGTCGAGAAATTTTATGGCAGGCTCAAAACCAATTTTTGCCGCTCTAGTAAACCACATCGTACCCTTATCTGGATCTTTTTTGACACCAAGTCCATTAAAATAAAGTCCCCCTAGACCATACATTGCAGCTGCATAACCTTTATTTGCAGCTTTTTCATACCACAAAATTGCTTGACTATAATTTTTCTCTACTAAAAGACCATTTTGATAAAAAGTCCCCAGGTCAAACATGGCCCTTGTATGGTCTAGATTTGCTGCTTTTTTATAATACTCTATAGCTGTTTTATCATTTTTACTTACACCCCATCCTTCCTTGAAAAGCAAAGCTATTCCATAAAATGCTCTTGGGTCATTATTTTTATCTGCAAGAACAAGAAGCATTCTATACCCCTCTTCTGGATTCCCATTTCTAATAATACTATAGGCCTCTTCAGTAGTTGTACTATATGATGATGGTGCAAATAAACTAAAGAAAATTAGATATACAAAATATAATATATTTTTCATTGGTATTGCCTAATTGTTACAAATAGAAATTTATATTAGCTCTATAAAATCTATTTTAAAACTATAAACTAGTAACCTGCTTATATGTATAATAAATTTTTATATATTTTAATTTAAAAAAACTCGGTAACTTTATTGTGGCCCACTTAAAAAATATCTCTAAAATATATGAGGACATCTGATGGGTTTTGCTGATTTTGGCCTGTCTGATCTAATACTAAAAGCTTTAAGAGAGAAAGAATATACACGTGCAACACCAATCCAGATCAAAGCAATTCCGCTGGTATCACAGGGTAAAGATATTATAGCTACCGCTCAGACCGGTACGGGAAAAACAGCGAGCTTTTTACTTCCAATACTTCAACTGTTAATAAAGATAGAAAAAACAAAGCCAAATCAAGCAAGAGCACTGGTGTTGGCACCAACAAGAGAACTTGCTATTCAGATTGGAGAACATGCACGTCAGTACAGTAAATTCACTTCGCTCAGGATAAATGTAGTTTATGGGGGCGTAAAAATTAATCCACAAATGATGGATCTTCGAAAGGGTGCTGATATTCTTATCGCCACGCCTGGGAGGCTTTTGGATTTAATCAGCAAAAATGCAGTCAAATTTACAGCATTAAAAGTACTAGTTCTAGATGAAGCTGATCGTATGCTGGATCTTGGCTTTTTAGATCAAATTCAAAAAATTTTATCTCTTTTACCAAATACCCGACAAAATTTAATGTTTTCGGCTACCTTTTCGAAAGAAATTTTAAGTCTTTCTAAGAGATTTTTGAATAACCCTATGCAAATATCAATTTCATCAAAAAATACTGTTGCCGATTTAGTAAAGCATTGGGTTTTCTCAGTAGATAAAAAACAAAAACCAGAGCTGCTATCAACTTTAATTTTATATCAAAAATTAAATCAAGTTCTTATCTTCACTAATACAAAAAAATACCGAGCTTCTTTCATCGTTTTTAAATAAAAAAGGTTTGAATTCTTCAACACTTCACGGTGACAAAAATCAAAGTATAAGAGCTAAGCACCTTTCTGAATTTAAAAAAGAACTATAAGAATCCTCATTTCGACTGATATTGCAGCTCGCGGTATTGATGTTAGTGGCCTGCAATGCGTGATTAATTTTGAATTACCTAAAATTGCTGAAAACTATATCCATAGGATTGGCAGAACTGGTAGAGCTGGGGTGTACGGAAAAGCTATATCACTTGTAAGTGCCGATGAATTTGAAAATTTAAAAAAAATCGAAACTGTACTGAGGAAGAAAATACCTAGGGAAATTTTCGAAGGTTTTGAGCCCCAGCACAACCTTCCAAGTTCAAAGACGAAAAGCAAGCCAAAGAAACGTAAGAAAAAAATCCTGAAACTACAAAAAAAGGTATTGAATTAGCTGGAGGTTTAAATCTTCAAAATAGAGCACCGGATATCTCTCCGCCCCAGTAGCATGTTAGCTAAACAGGTGTATCTAACAAATCACTCAAATGTTGATCGACTTGTTTGATATACAGCGGATCCATGCCAAATAAACCAAGGTGGCCCCAATCAGTAGAAATAACTCTAAGTTCACTATTCGCTACCATTTTTTGGTTATCCTCGCAGTCTTTTGGAGGAAAAAACATGTCTGTATTGATCGGCATTACAAACAATTTTGCAGTTATTCTATTTAGTGCTTTTTTAAGATCTCCATCTGTATTTCTACTAACATCACCTCTTTGCCATTTCCATGCTAGAGTAAGAAGATTATTAGGATCCATTGGTGCAAAGTAAGCTTGTGTAAATCCCTCACAAAACTCTTCTACGGATGAAAATCCTAAACCTCTCCAAAGTTCTTTTTAAACATTTCGGTGCTATAGCCCATAACAGACCACAAGTCAGCGTGGCGCCTTAATCCATCAATTACAGCATTTGGATTCTTGTAGGCGCCGCTCTCCCAGGCAGGATCTGACATGATTGCTTCATTTAATGTTTGCGTGAACAAAAAATCATGGGTTGTATTTTTAGCAGTGCCAGCAATAGGGGCAGCCCTTTTGACTATATTAGGATATTTTACAGCCCATTCCCAGGTTTGTTGTGCTCCCATTGATCCGCCGACAACAAGGGCTAAAGAACTCAAACCGAAATATTTTGTTACAAGTTCATGTTGAGCTCGCACATCATCTGCTATTCGAACTTTTGGAAATGATGCAGCAACAGAATTTTTAACATTATGTGGTGATGAGGATAGACCGTTACCAATCTGGTTAACAATAATGATAAAGTATTTATTTGGGTCAATAGCATGCTCATCTCCCACATAAACCTGTTCCATAATCTTACTGGTTCCCGAATACCATGTACTAACAAGAATAGCATTATCTTTTTGCGAATTTAAACTACCGAAAGTAGAGTAAGCAAGTTGACAGTTTTTTATAACGCCTCCTTCTTCTAGATTAAAATCACCCAGATCAAAGAGAGAATATGGACCATGATTTTCTTGAGAATAATAATCGTTTTTTGTCATAGAATTTGGCTCGTCAGATTTACTTAATTTAACTGTATCAGCATATCGCTATTCAATAAAATAGGTAGCATATAATTACAGATATAAGCTTTTAAAGTATATTATAGATTAAATTTATAACTAAGCTAAGAAACTTGAAGATATGAAGAAGTTACACACCAGATACAGGCTACGCGGAAAAGATGCGATTATTTCTTTACAGAACGCCCAGCAAAGCGCTTACTAAAGCGATCTATTCTTCCGCCAGAATCTGCAACTTTCTGTTTGCCAGTATAAAAAGGGTGGCAAAGAGAGCATACATCAAGATGAATTGAATCAGGTTTTGTTGAACCTACTGTTATCACATTGCCGCAACGACATGTAGCTGACATATTGCCATATTTTGGATGGATATCTGTTTTCATATTTTGACCGCCTCAATGTCTTGCATACCGGCATTTAACCATCATACTGTTAGCTAAAGAATGACTTTGTTTAATTACTCGAGCATATTACCAGAAAACTACACTCATTCAAGGATTTAAAGAAAGTACTCGACATGAAAATGATGATCAATACTAATGACCAAACCATCTACCATATTGCAGTACCGTCACCATTAAGGCGACTTTTTGACTATTTGGCACCCAAACAATTACAAAATGCCCCTTGTAATAAAATACTTCAACCTGGTATTAGAGTTTTTGTACCATTTGGAAAAAGAGTGCTTGTTGGAATTATTGTAGGAAATAGCAAGACGAGCTCTATTCCAATATCTCGCCTTAAGTCTATAAAATCAATTATCGACACTGAGCCTCTGATCCCTAAGCATCTCTTTGATTTATATATCTGGGCTGCCAAGTATTATCATAACCCGATTGGAGATTCCCTATTTCAATCTATCCCAAACCTTCTGAGAAAAGGAAAAGAATTACCTTCTTTGGAAACACAATGTTGGATGCTAACAGAGCAAGGAATTGAGCTTCCGCTCAAAGATTTATCTAGATCACCTAGAAAAAAGAGAATTTATCTCTTGGCTGAAGGAAAATAAAGCTATAACTATTGAGGAAATAAAGCAAAAAAAAATTTCACCCTCAACTCTAAAAAAATTAACTGAAGAAAAACTTATATTCTTGAGCTCATTGCCAGAAAATTCCTATCATTTTAAGGATAAAATTTCCTTAGCGGAAAAACCACAAAATCTTTACCCTGAACAGCAAAAAGCCCTAAAAAGTATTAGTATGGAAGGTTTTAATGCATATTTATTGTTTGGAGAGACAGGTAGCGGAAAAACTGAAGTCTATCTTCAGGCTATTGAAAAAATAGCCTTTTCCGGCAAGCAAGCATTGGTCCTCATTCCTGAAATAAGCTTAACTCCACAAACATTGAGCCGTTTTCAAAATCGCTTTGATACACTGATAGTGGTTCTGCATTCAAAACTAACAGACAAAGAGAGAGCTTTTGCATGGAATATGGCGCGCATGGGAAAAGCTCCTATTATCATTGGTACTAGATCAGCAATATTTACTCCTTTGAAATTTCCAGGGCTGATAATTATCGATGAGGAGCATGATAGCTCTTATAAACAACAAGAGGGGTATCGATATTCAGCAAGAGATTTAGGTGTTATTCGTGCCCAGAAAGAGTCAATACCTATTATTTTGGGTTCCGCAACCCCGTCAATGGAATCTTTAAACAATTGTATAGAAAATCGCTACACTAAATTAATATTATCTTGCCGGCCAGAGAAATCCTCTCGCCCAAATTGGTTACCAGTAAATATCAGGAAATCTCAACTCATTAATGGCTTTTCACAAGAACTAATTAAATCTATCAAAAAAGTATTACTTGAAGGTGATCAAGTTCTAATTTTTCTAAATCGACGAGGATTTTCTCCAACACTCTCCTGTTATGATTGTGGTTGGATTTCTAATTGTCCAAACTGTGAAGCAAGGCTCACAGTTCACAAAAACCAAGCCGATTACTATGTCATCATTGCGAATATACAATTCAAGTTCCGTCAATATGCCCTTCTTGTAATAGCTCTCAGCTTGAGTTTATTGGTCAAGGAACAGAGCGTATTGAGGATACCCTTAAAGCGTTATTTCCAAAAATACCAATTTTGCGGGTTGACCGGGATACAACTCGCAATAAGACAGCTATACAAAATGTATTGTCTACTATTCACTCAGGTGAATCTTGTGTACTGATAGGCACTCAAATGTTAGCCAAAGGGCATCATTTTCCTAACGTCACATTAGTAGCAATCTTAGATGCTGATGGTGGTCTCTTTAGCCCTGATTTTAGAGCTCCAGAAAGAATGGGGCAGTTGATAACACAGGTTGCTGGTCGATCTGGTAGAGGGGAGAAACAAGGTTCTGTAATATTACAAAGTAACTATTGTGATCATCCGTTTATTTCTTCGCTAATCTTCCAAAATTATCAAAATTTTATTGATGAAATATCCAAAGAGCGGGAACTTTCAAGCCTCCCACCATTTAGTCATATGGCTCTTGTAAGAGCAGAGTCAATAAGCAACGAAGACGCTATAAATTTTTTGAAGTATTGCAGGAAACAGGCTGAAAATATATTATCCCCAAATAAAATTACTACCTACCTAGGTCCTTTACCTGCGTTAATGGAAAAAAGAAATGGACGCTTTAGGTATATATTTAGCATATATTGTAAAGATCGAAAAAAAATCCAAAAACTTTTGGAGAAACTCTGTCACAGAGTCGATTTTTCACCTTTGGCTAAACGTGTCAGGTGGTCTATTGATGTTGATCCGCAGGATATCAGCTAGAAAAAAATTTAGTGTAAAAAGATTCTTCAAAGCTAGCCTAAATCTTATCTTAACAATACAATATCTCTAGTTTGGGAGCCCTGAAAACATGACGAGAGATTATGCTAAAAAACCCGCCAAAGTTAGAACAACAAAAATAATTCGAAAAAAAAATCCAACGAAAATTGAACGCCTGAGCTTTTTAGTAGTAGGGATTTTTTTTGGTATATTAATTTCACCTCTATTGGAGCTACCAACGCTCCTAAGCAAAAATGAAATAGCAAACTCTATTGAGGTTATAGCAACAAATACTAGTGATGAAAGGTTACCTGAATTTGAATTCTATACATTGCTTAAAGAAGCTGAGGTAATTGTCCCAGAAAATTCTAATATAAAACTTGACACTATTGAAAAAAATAGCGTCTTAACAGATATATTTATGCTGCAAACAGGGTCTTTTAAGACTAGTTTAGAGGCAGATACTCTAAGAAAAAAACTGGAGCTTCTTGATTTAAATACATCAGTTGAGATGGTCACTACAAAAAAAAATGAAGTTTGGAATCGTGTCATGGTAGGACCATTTTATACCTTAGCAAAAATAGCTGAGGCTCAAAAAGTCTTGAATGCAAATAAAATTGACTCTTTGTTACTGAAGAGAAAAAAATAGAAGTGAGATTTACAACATATGAAATTAGTATGTTCTGTAGTTCTTTAATAGCACATAAGTAGCACCTGTTCCTCCATGTTGAGCCTTGGCGCTATGAAAGGCTTTTACTGTATCAATTTCTTTTAACCAGCTATTCGTCCAACTTTTTAGTAGAGCAGGTTTTTCCCTCCCCTCCCCTCGTCCATGCACGATAACTACGATACTAAAATCTTCATTTATGCACTCTTCTATAAAACTAAGTAACTCGATTTTTGCTTGAATAACATTCATACCATGAAGGTCAATTGATGACTGGATAGGAAGCTTTCC
This sequence comes from Cellvibrionales bacterium, assembly GCA_038143955.1. Taxonomy (GTDB): domain Bacteria; phylum Pseudomonadota; class Gammaproteobacteria; order Pseudomonadales; family Porticoccaceae; genus Porticoccus. The sequence goes on along the minus strand of JAYQMT010000005.1, from coordinate 322,037 downwards.
CTGACGTAATTTTTTAAAAATTCTGCCATCAAGATCTTTTTTTTTGAGCATAATATTTCCCTAGGATCTACTTGATCAAAAATATCTTTAGGCAAAATACGCTCAGATAGCTCCATAGTCTTTTTTTGTGCAAGTTCACTTCGAGATCCTAAATCCAGGATTGTGGGTTTTTTTTTTGACAAATTTACCCTATTGGCATCCAAACGCTTCACGTCAGACATTTGTTTTTGAAAATATTCTGTATCATCTTCGTGCATGAAAAAATCTCATTAGAATTTAATTATCTCCATTAATAGCTTGATTCATTTCTCTTGAAGGCTCATCCTCTTCTGGACATCCAACTATCTTAGATGGGACTCCAGCAACGGTCGTATGAGGTAGAACTTCATCAAGGACAAGGCTTCCTGCCCCAACTTTTGCCCCAATTCCTATTTCTACATTACCAAGGATTTTTGCACCTGCTGCGATCATCACTCCAGTCCTAATTTTTGGATGCCTATCGCCATCCCCTAGACCTGTTCCACCTAAAGTAACAGAATGCAAAAGAGAAACATTGTCATCTATGACTGTTGTTTCTCCTATAACCAAACCAGTAGCATGATCAATCATGATTCCTCCACCAATTGTTGCAGCAGGATGGATGTCTACAGAAAAAACCTCTGAAGCTCTATTTTGTATGTATAAAGCTAGATTTTTTCTATTTTTTTCCATAGAGAATGGGCCACACGATGCACTTGAAGTGCATGAAAACCTTTAAAATAAAGCAAAGGCAGATAATATCTCTTACAGGCAGGATCTCTTTCAAAATATGCAACAAGATCCATTCTAATTTGCCTTTTGATAATATCATCTGTAGAGAGTATTTCGCCTATTATCAACCTCAAAGCATCTACGGAAACAATGTTGCTTTTAAGTTGCTCTGCTAAAATCCAAGCAAGAGCATTCTCTAAAGACTCTTGTTTTAACACTGCATTTTGCAAAAACTGGTGAAGCAATCTTTCTTCTTTAACGCATCCGACACACTCTGAAATGATGGTGGCCCAAAGTGAATCCTGAGTAATTAATTTTGATGTACTGTTATTATTTTTCATATTTGATTTTTAATTTTTTTATTTAAAATAAACTTGAGGAATATTTCCTCAAGATTGCTAGCTACAATACTACTTAATAATAATTTATTTGAGTCAATAATCTTTTCCATGTAGGAAATATTTAATTTATTTTCAAGTTTTCCAGCTATAGGAGTATAACTTAAATGCCAAGGCTCTATAGCAACACCGCCATTATCAATAGAATATGGAGTATTAAAATTGAAATTTATTGAGTTAATTCTCAGCCACTTTGATAGCTCACAGAAAGGCCCTCCTTCATCATATTCTGCAGTAATTAGCTGTGGTTGATATTTATCAGGAACGGCAGCTGCGTCCCACACATCGATATCAGTACCCCAATGATGCCTAGAGCAACCCGGCAATGCTGACCAACGTAAAATTGCAAAGACTTTTTGTGCCTCTGATAGACTATGAAAATCCAAAGGCTGACCATGATAATCAAGCACCTCTCTTTTACCTGAGGCTTTCTCGTTCCAAATTAATAACTGGCGCTCATAAGAGCGAAAGCCGCTTACTATTCTGAGATCGAAACCTTGTTTTTCAGCAGCTGCTTTCAACAAATTGAAAGGCTTTATAATTTCTTTATGTATTAGGCATTTATCATCGAGACTTGCTAAATGTAATTGCGTTCTTCCGCTCAAAATTTCTGTTATTTTCTGCATTTATAAACCCAAGTATAATGTTTTTTTGAGACCAAAGTTATAAAAATGTCTTTTACTAATAAATAAAAGACTACAGGTTATATTTATCAGTTAAATTAATTTGCCCAGATTTCTCTGAAACAACTGGAAACTTCCACCATACAGAGCTTACTTTAGTAATTAGATTGTATCTAATGATCCCATCTTTATTTCTAATTGCTGACTCTAAAATCCTAAAAGCTGAAAAAATATTCACGGTAACCTTAAACTGAACCTGTGTTTTTCCAAGAGCAGAGATCGGCTTTAAGTCATATACTACACCGCTTATTTCCTCAATATTTTCTAAATCTAAACGGTAAGAGAATCGAGATATATTCAGATCTTCATTCGTCGGATTTTCAATTATAAAATGAACTATAATTACTTGGTCAAGGCCCTTGCGGTCCAGGGTCTGAAGGTGAGTTAATTTAATATCTGGCGTTTGATGTGTACTGCTAACCAGCGCACATGAAACCAGAAGTACACTTGATAGTAAAAGTAAGACTGCTTTTATCTCTCTCATCAAAGCTTCTTAATCAGGTAGAAATCTATGTCTACTCGTCGAGTATTAATATTCATATTGCCTACAGTACCAAATACATTAATAGTTTCCAGTAAAATAATTTTATATTCATTTATTATGTCATTATGTTTTAAGGGTAATATTTATTACATATGCTTTTTTTACTATTGAATTTAGGTAATTTAGCCCCCATTAATAGTACATAGTTAAAAAAATGATTCATAAAAGGAGAAAACCTTGGAGCAATATCGCGGTACTACAATCCTTTCGGTTCGACGAAATGGCAAAGTAGTTATAGGTGGAGATGGTCAGGTGACCTTCGGGAATACAGTCATGAAAGGTAACGCAAAAAAGTAAGGCGGCTTTATAATGACGAAGTCATTGCTGGTTTTGCAGGTGGAACCGCTGATGCTTTCACACTTTTTGAGCGATTTGAAATTAAGCTCGAACAGCATGAGGGTAATTTAACTCGAGCAGCTGTAGAACTTGCAAAGGACTGGAGGTCCGATCGCATCTTAAGAAAATTAGAGGCTTTGCTTGCTGTTGCTAATAAAGATGCATCTCTGATAATTACGGGCAATGGTGATGTAATCCAACCTGAAGATGATCTAATTGCTATTGGTTCTGGTGGTCCATTCGCACAAGCAGGTGCAAGAGGATTAATCGATAATACAGATCTAGACGCCAAGTCTATTGTTAAAAAAAGCCTTGAGATAGCTGCTGATATTTGTATTTATACAAATCATAACCGCACAATAGAAGTATTAAATTGCGGTGATAAATAACCTTAAAATTATACCTTAATGAGGCTTTATGATTATGTCCAATATGACACCTCGTGAAATTGTTCACGAATTAGATACCCATATAATAGGTCAACAAACAGCTAAGCGATCTGTTGCAATTGCTTTAAGGAATCGCTGGCGACGTATGAATCTTGATGGAGATTTACGAACTGAAGTAACACCAAAAAATATACTCATGATTGGTCCAACAGGTGTAGGTAAAACTGAAATAGCTCGCAGATTAGCTAAATTAGCTAATGCTCCTTTTGTCAAAGTTGAAGCAACAAAGTTCACTGAAGTTGGTTATGTTGGAAAAGATGTAGAATCTATAATTCGTGATTTAGTAGAGGTTTCAATAAAAAAATTACGTAGCGAAGAACTACGAAAAGCTCAGCATAGGGCTGCCGATAATGCAGAAGAGAGGGTCTTAGATGCCCTGTTGCCTCCCCTTAACAATAATTCAACTGATGATCGGCAAGAATCAACAAGTCGGCAGCTCATGCGAAAAAAACTCCGCGAGAATCTCCTAGATGATAAAGAAATTGAAGTTGATGTGAGTAAGATTTCTCCAGGTATTGAAATTATGTCACCTCCAGGTATGGAAGAAATGACAAACCAGCTACAAAATATGTTCTCATCTATAGAAAAAAATAAAACAAATAAACTCAGAATGACTGTAGCTCAGGCTATGGCAAGACTAACGGAGGAAGAAGCTTCTAAGCTTATCAATGAAGAGGAGCTCAAGGTACGAGCAGTAGAATCTGCCGAAGAAAATGGGATTGTTTTTATCGATGAAATTGATAAAGTTGCAAAGAGTGGAGGGAATTCTGGTGCCGATATTTCAAGAGAGGGGGTTCAGCGTGATCTTTTGCCTTTAATCGAAGGCTGCACTGTAACAACCAAATATGGAATGATAAAAACAGATCATATTTTGTTCATAGCTTCCGGTGCATTTCATTTATCAAAACCATCCGATTTAATTCCAGAAATGCAAGGTAGACTTCCGATAAGAGTTGAACTCAGTTCACTTTCAAGCAAAGACTTTGAAAAAATTCTTACGGAGCCTAGAGCCTCTCTCACAGAACAATATCATGAATTGCTCGCAACAGAAGGACTAGATGTAGTTTTTCATACCGATGGGGTCAAGCGTGTTGCTGAGATAGCTTACGAAATCAACGAGCGTACAGAAAATATTGGTGCACGTAGACTGCATACCATTATGGAAAAACTTCTTGAGGAAATCTCTTTTAGTGCATCCGATCTTGCAGAAAAGGGAAAAAAGATTGATATAGATGTAGAGTATGTAAATAAACAATTAGATCACATATCACAAGATGACGATCTATCTAGATTTATCTTGTGATCTAGAGGATTTAATAGGTACAAATAATAAAAAAAAGGATATAGGTGACTCCAAAACAAATTAAGCTAAACAAAAAAGAAGGGAATTTATGCTTACACTATGAACTAATAGGCAGTTTTCTTTTGTCCGGCGAATATCTGCGTACCCACTCACCGAGTGCAGAAGTTAGAGGGCATGCTAAGGGGCAAGGAGTTCTTCAATATGGAAAAGAATTTGTTAAAATTTCTTCTGTTGAATCTATTGGAAACTATGCCTTAAGATTAACATTTAGTGATAATCATAATAGCGGTATATTCACATGGGAATATCTCTATGATCTCGCTATTAACTATAATAAATATTGGGGCGACTATCTGGAAACATTGAATAAATCTGGTAAATATCGTGATCCAAACATACAGAGTATTGAGTTTATTTAAAAACTTAAGGTCATCAAAAAATAAATTTAGATGGATAATTAAAATTCATAAAAAATGGAGGGGTTATGGCCGGTATTCGATGGGTTTTAGGGTCTTTAATATTGTTTTTAAACTGGATTTTTTCTCCAAAATCTATAACAAGAAATTCTGTTTTGCAAAAAGAAATAGATCAACAATTCTCGGGTTTTACATTATTTCACTATCCTGCTTGTCCTTTTTTGTGTAAAAGTTCGTAGAGTGATAAAAAAATATAATCTATCTTTGAGGCTTGTAGACCCAAGAAACTGTAATACTGAGATGCAAGATTTGATGAAAGGTGGAGGTAAGCTTAAAGTGCCTTGTTTAAGAATACAAAACAATAAAGAAGGTACAATCTGGATGTATGAGTCATCCAGCATTATAAGCTTTCTTGAATCCCAAATACCCGAAGCCCAAGAGATCAATAATTCAAAATAAAATAACCAGTGGCTCCTGTTTATGCGGCAAAGTATCTTACGAATTTTCTGTGAATTTAGGCATTTTTCAATATTGTCACTGTAGCAGATGCAGGAAGTTTACGGGTAGTGCTTTCGCTTCAAATATATTAGTTGCTATAGATGATTTCAAGTGGATCACTGGTACTGAGTTAGTTGGAAGATTTGAGCCAAAAGAAACTAAGCACTTTGCAACATCTTTTTGCAAAAATTGCGGCTCTTCACTCCCATGGAAGGCTAAAACAAATAAAGCTATCGTGATTCCTGCAGGCACAACCGACACGGACTTACAAATAAATCCCTCACAAAATATTTTCTGGGGCTCAAAGGCATCATGGTTCAAAGACTCAAGCAACTTGAAAGTACACGACAAGTTGCCAGTAAAATAAACACTAATCGTTAAAATTATAGATTATTTTTTATTCACTTGAAGCTTCTTTTTCTTCTTCACCAGCAAAGGTTATTTTTTTTACTAATTTTTCAGTCACATCTTTCAAGAGCGCACCAACAACCTTTTCGTACTTAACCGGATCAATACGCAGGTCGTAAGATCGGAGGTCTTCGTTCTTTTCTGACAATGCTGAAATCCAGTCCATAGCTTTTCCACCGAAATCAACAGCTTGGGACTTAAGATTTGTATCACTAGGACTTATTTTTTGTTTTAGTTGTTTTGTTGGAGATGTGCTAGAAGCCCTCTTGAGGATTCCAACTTTTGAAGAACTTTTAACAGATTTTCCTAACTTAACATTCACAACAGGGCTTGAACAATATCCCTCACATTTCGACGCCTGCAATCCAAAAAACTGCATCCGAGAACCCTTGACTACAGATATTTTTTGCTCAACATCTATACTATAAGGAGATTGAGATCTAGGATCGATTTTTTTGTCAATATGAGTCACATATAAAGTTATATTCATAACGGAAGCATTCATCTCATCCATAATTTTGCTGATTTGTTTGCCTCTGCTCTCATCTAAACTAGATGATCTCATCCCTGTTGGCGATACAGATTTTGCTCCTGGGCCAAAAACTGTCTCTTTAAGCTCTATCAATCCCGAATCTGAGAAGCCAGCATAAGTTGGAGAGCTATCTAAAGACTCAATCGGAAGTATCTCGATACCTTGTTTTTTGATCTGTAATATAAAGTCCTCGTAAGCTTCGTCTGTAATCTTTTGCATCAATTTATCTGATAACTTCAGTATCCTTGATTTTATTATCTCTTTTTCTGCTCCAACCTGAGTATACACAGGATGGTTTTTATTGTAGAAAATAACCTCAAAATAAGGAACCACGGCTCGATTTTCTATCTTAATGGTATTTTTATCCCCAGACATTTCTATACTTTTTGGAGGGGAAGAGGCATAGATGTTTTTTCTTTTATGAATGAAGTCAAATATTCTGAATCTTTTAAAGCTGAACATGAGGACATCAACAGGACAACTAGAGGTATGGCAATTAAGTGCATTTTTTTATTTACCTTTAAATTTTTTAAGGTGATTAATTAAATTTTATTATAGCAACACACCAATTTAATAAGCATTATATGATATTAAGCGTATAAAATTAATGGTTGTAAAGAAAATTGAAATCGAATTTAGTGGAAATAGACAATATTGGCTAAATCGTCAATCAAAACCACGAGGACACTCGATCACAGCAGGTGTATAATAAATTTTTCTGGCAAAATATATTTTTATAATGAAAGATAATAAAACAACACATTTTGGTTTTAAAAAGGTTCCTGTTAAAGAAAAGGCATCTAAAGTCGCTGATGTATTTCACTCTGTAGCCGGCAAATATGATCTGATGAACGACTTGATGTCTGGTGGCGTTCACAGATTATGGAAGCGCTATGCTGTCAGCTTATCAGGGGTTAGAGCTGGCCAGTCAGTTTTAGATGTTGCGGGTGGAACGGGTGATCTAACTGCTCAATTTTCAAAAATAGTAGGTAATAATGGTAAAGTTGTCTTAATCGATATCAATGAGTCTATGTTAAAAATTGGGCGAGATAAATTAATTGATATGGGCTGCTCAAACCAAGTTTTTTATGCACTAGGTGATGCCCAAAATTTGCCGTTCCCAGATGATACATTTGATTGTATAACCATTGCTTTTGGTCTAAGGAATGTGACTGATAAGGATGTAGCCCTTAAGTCCATGTATCGTGTCCTTAAGCCAGGCGGCAGATTATTAATATTAGAGTTTTCCAAACCATCTAATTCGCTCCTAAAAAAAGTATATGATTTTTATTCATTTAACTTACTCCCAAAAATTGGAAAATACGTAGCAAATGATTCTGAGAGCTATCAATATTTAGCAGAATCAATACGCATGCATCCAGATCAGTCCACACTGGAAGATATGATGATACGAGCTAAATTCTCGAGCACAGAATACTATGATATGACTGGGGGGATTGTTTGCCTACACAGGGGTTTCAAAACTTGATTCTAAATTTTATGACAAAAAAATTTTCTAGGCTCACCAAGGATCCTGAAACAAAAATACTTGAATCACTAGTAAATAATTCTATTGACTATGATCCCTCTACTAAATCTGGCTTAAGAGATTTGTATGGGAGAGTTATCAAAATAAAATGTATAGCTCCTAAACTATCGCTATATATTTTATTTGAAAAGGAGTCAGTTAAGCTGAAAAAACAATATGAAAATTTCGTAGATCTGAAGCTTACTGGCACTGCTCTGTCTTTTGGGGCTTTTTCTATTAATATACATCAACAAGTATCATTTTTCGATTCCGGTATATATGTTTCTGGTGATCAAGAAGTATTAAGCCAACTTCAAAAACTACTCAAGAATTTAGATATCGATTGGGAGGCTGCGCTCTCAGACATAATTGGAGATATTCCTGCACATGCAGTTGGGAGATCAGTCAGATCATCTCTTCAATGGAAGAAAAATATACTTAAACGAACCACTAAAGTGGCTGTTGAATTCGGACAGGAAGAAATCCAAATAATACCAAGCCCTATTGAAGCTATGAATTTTGCTGATTCTGTCAAAAAAGTTCAAAATGAAGTTGAGCGTCTTACTCTTAAGATTTATAAGCTTACAACTAAACTTAATAATTCAGTCCCAAGCAAAACTATCACTCTGGATGAAGAAGGGGTGAATTAAAAAATAAATGAAAATTAATCGTTTAACTACAATTATTGGTGTTTGTATCCGCTACCGTCTTGATACTTTTATCAAGAAAGGCAAGCTCCCCTATAGATTAAAAATATTGCTGTTGTTCACAAAAATATTTCCAAAGGCTAAAAAAAATAGAGGGGAAAGACTAAGACGTGCTCTTGAGAGTCTCGGGCCTATATTCGTAAAATTTGGGCAACTCCTTTCTACAAGGCCAGATTTAATTCCCCCAGATATTTGTAGTGAACTGGGTAGACTTCAAGATGATGTTCCTCCCTTTGATAATGAAGTTTTCATAAGTATCGTAGAAGAAGCCCTTGGTAAAAAAATTAGTGATCTTTTTTTAAGTTTTGACCGCCAGCCACTCGCCTCAGCATCCGTTGCACAAGTCCACTCTGCTGTATTGCCAGATGGTGAAAAGGTGGTAGTAAAAGTCATTCGGCCGGGTATTGGGCGCATCATAGAACAAGATATTGAGCTAATGCTTTCTATAGCTAAGTGGTTAGAAAATAATACTTTAGATGGACGAAGAATGAAGCTTACAGAAATAGTAAGTGACTATAAAATAACAATTTTTGATGAACTAAATTTACAAAGAGAAGCGGCTAATGCTTCTATGCTCAGGCGCAACTTCCAAGATTCCACAATGCTGTATGTCCCCAGTATTTATTGGGAGTATACTAATCAAAAGGTGATGGTCATGGAACAAATTTACGCTGCACCTGTAACCGATATAGCCACATTAAGAAAACATGGTACTGATTTTAAGATTTTAGCTGAAAGAGGTGTCGAAATATTTTTTATGCAAGTTTTTGAGCATAATTTTTTTCATGCTGATATGCATCCGGGAAATATTTTTGTTGATTATAGCAAGCCGAAAGAACCAAAGTATTTAGCGATAGACTGTGCAATCATAGGGACTCTTTCAGACGCTGATCAGTATTATCTAGCGAGAAACTTACTAGCTATTTTTCGGCGCGATTATAAACAGGTTGCAGAATTACATATTTTATCTGGCTGGGTTCCCGAGGAAACCAATGTAGGTGACTTTACTGCTGCTATTAGATCGGTGTGTGAGCCTATTTTTGGCCTCCCATTAAAGGAAATTTCGTTCGGTTATCTTTTGGTTAGCCTATTTCAAACTGCTCGACGATTTGAAATGGAAGTCCAGCCATCTCTGGTGCTGCTTCAGAAGACACTACTTAATATTGAAGGACTAGGTCGCCAGTTATATCCTGATCTAGATTTATGGGAAACAGCTCACCCTTTTCTTGAACGTTGGCTTAAAAATAGATTTAAACCAAAAGCCTACATAGAGAAATTAAAACGATATGGTCCTGAGTGGTTAGAGCAATTACCGCAGATACCACAGATGATTTTTCAAAACCTAGAGAAGATTCAAAAAAATAATAAACAATCTGGAGAACTTGTTCCAGTGAAATCTAAACCAAAAAAATTTATTTCTTATCACTGGATTGGGTTTATTTTTATTGGAGGCGGTCTCAGTTTGGGCTTTTCAGATTGGGTAGAGATAACAAATAATATACCCCAAAATAGTCTACTACTTGTTGAATTGGATTATTGATACTACTTTTTAAGTAGTTTTCCTTTTAATAATTATATACTTCTAGAGTATTTAGGAGGAAATGAATATTGCTGTTACAGAAACAGATGTCATAATGCTAAATATGAATAAATTTCTTGATGATATTATATGGACTGAGGATGACTTAATTCCCGTTATAGTTCAAGACGACGCGTCAAGTAGAGTCCTCATGTTTGCTTGGATGAATAGAGAAGCATTAGAGCTCACAGTGAAAGAACAACGCGCAGTTTTCTGGTCTCGATCTAGAAAAAAATTATGGCGTAAAGGAGAAGAATCGGGGTATATACAATACATAAAAGAAATTCGCCTAGACTGTGATGGTGATATATTAATTATAAAAGTTGAGCAAATGGGCGGGATATCTTGTCATACAGGCAGAACGTCTTGCTTCTATAAAGTTTTAAAAAATGATGAATGGATAAGCGTCGATCCTGTTATTAAGGATCCAAAAGAGATTTACAAATGAATATTGATGTGTTGAGCAAGTTGACTGAAATCATTGAAGATCGAAAAAAATCTGACCCTGCAGATTCTTATGTAGCATCGCTAAACCACCAAGGATTAAATAAGATTTTAGAGAAACTCGGTGAAGAGAGTGTTGAGACTCTTTTGGCTGCTCGTGATGCAGAACAAAGTGGAAATACCAAAAAACTCGTCTATGAAACAGCAGATCTTTGGTTCCACTCATTAGTTATGCTCTCTTATTTAGGTGAAAATGCAACTTCTGTACTGAGAGAATTGGAACGAAGATTTGCTCTATCTGGTCTTGAAGAAAAAAAAACAACGTAAGAAGAAATAGAAATTGAGTTAGGATGATTTAAACAAAAAAGAGAAGCTACTATGATACCTGGATGGCAAGAATTACTGATTATCTTAGTCATTATTGCAATAATTTTTGGAACAAAAAAAATACGTAATATTGGCTCTGATTTAGGAGGCGCTGTTAAGGGATTCAAAGACTCAGTGTCTAATGATGTGTCAAGCAAAGATAGTGCCCCTGAAAGTAATAAAGATCAAGATTCTAAAAAAGAAACTGCAGAATAATACGTTGTATACAGGGGAAAATGGAGTTAACTTATGTTTGATATTGGCTTCATGGAGTTACTCTTAATTGCGGTGGTGTCTCTAGTCGTTATGGGTCCCAAAAGGCTTCCGCATGCTGTTCGTCAGGTAAGTCTCTGGGTCGGGAGAATTAAGCAAGTTTTTTCCACAGCCCGCCAGCAACTTGAAGATGAGGTAGGCATGGATGACATTAAGCGGCAACTTCATAATGAAAAAATCATGCAAGATCTCAATACATCAAAGACTAAAAAAAATACTCCTGAAAATATCTCAAAATGAACGTTAACAAGTCCTCAATAAAACCGATGATTGCGCATCTTTTGGAGATGAGAAACCGATTACTGCAATGTATACTTGTTGTGCTATTTATTTTTTTAGGATTATTCGCTTATAGCAACGAATTATATTTGTATATGTCCGATCCTTTAGTTGCGAATCTTCCATTAAATTCTTCGATGATTGCTACGGACGTCACCTCACCGTTCTTGACTCCATTCAAGCTAACGCTTGTGTTATCAATATTTACAGCAATGCCATTTATCCTCTATCAAGTTTGGGCTTTTGTTGCTCCTGGTCTATATAAGCGAGAAAAAATGATAGTAGTTCCATTGTTTCTTTCCAGTGTAATTTTATTTTATGCTGGGATAGCTTTTGCCTACTATCTTGTTTTTCCTCTAGTATTCACATTCTTCACGAGCGTAAGCCCAGATGGTGTCCTTGTAATGACAGATATCCGTAGTTATTTAGATTTTGTTCTTAAACTTTTTTTTGCTTTTGGATTAAGTTTTGAAATTCCTATAGCGATTATTATTTTGTCTTGGATGGGTTTAGTGGACCCCAGTCGTCTTGGAAAAAAACGCCCCTATATATTTGTATTATGTTTTAGCCTCGGTATGCTATTAACTCCACCAGATGTGATTTCACAGATTCTTTTAGCGATACCAATGTGGTTGTTATTTGAATTTGGTTTAGTTTTGAGTAAAGCTATTTCAAGCAAATCAGAGACGTAAAATAAAAGCTTTAATTAACCACGCAAAATGCCCCACAATTGGTCGATTCCTTGCTGTAGAAATAATAAATCTTTGGTGAACTCACTCTCATACTCAGGGCCATACAATCTAACCAAATCTATGTCTGGATGACCAAAAGCAGAATATTCCCAGTCTATAAAAAATATTCGATTATCTTTTTCTATTAAGTTCCCAGGCACAATATCTTGATGATTAATTACTGGAGACCACACTTTACTATCAAGACTAACTGCTGTAGCCATCAATTCATCATAAAACTTATTTTTTTTGGGATTACTAGTGGCTACTAATTGCTTAATATAGTTTTGGCAATATTTAGAATATTTTTGTCTTTTCTGAAAAAAGGGAACTTTAACATTTTTTATCTTATCTATAACCGAGGATACTTTCTCTTTATTTGAAGGTATTGCAAAATCTTTGTTTGTCCATTGATATCCTTCAATAAAATCACTAACTAATACATTGTTATCAGCAAAATATATTTTAGGTGAAATATTTAAGCTTTCAATTAGCGCGAGAATCTTGATCTCTCTTTGGCGATCAATGCCTAAATTTTCGTTATTTTGGTTATTTACTCTAATAACAATCTTATTTAATCCGGATACAGCCAGGAAGGATTGATTTGTAGACCCACCCAGCAACTCATGTTGAACCTCGGGCTTTTCTGATAATAAAATATTCCAGTTTTTCCAGTCAGCTATTGCTTGTTCTAATAAGTACACTTGCTTACTCAGGATCTATTACATGAAAGATAGCGCTTGCGCCACTCATAATAACCCATAATGGATAAAATCATGTATAAAACAAAAAGTATGGCTGTCTGGTAGAGATCTTGACTAAAATACAAATATATCGAGACTGCATCTATAGCAATCCAATACAACCAATTTTCAAGTATTTTCCTTGCCACCATTATTGTTGTTACTATTGATGATAATGCAGCGAAAGAATCTAGATATGGTAATTTTGAGTCAGTATGTGACCCTAAAAAATAACCTATAAATAACGATAAACTAATCACTGAAATAATTATGAATATATGATGAGATGAGCTAAGACATTTAATAGGCAAGCCTGATTTTCTAACGCCACCCCTCCGCCATTGATATAAACCATAAATAGACATAATGGCATAGTAAATATTAAGCAATGAGGCCATATAAAGGCTAGAATTGATGAAAATCCAAATATAAATAGCTGCACTTAAAAAAACAAAATACCAACACAAGCTATTCTCTTTTATAGCTAAAAATAGGTAAATAATCGCCAGGACAACCGCTAGCGTTTCAATACCAACCCAATTAAAATTTATAACATTTTCCAAAATCAGTTAATCTCATAGATAAGGTTAAATTCGTATAACTAGAGACTATATTTAGCTGTAGCCCCAATCACTCTTGGTTCACCATATTGATAATATGGCTCTAGTGCATAATTTTTTCTTGGATCATTACCAAAAGCACCAAACCCTCTCACAATGACATCACGATCATTAAGATTTCGACCCCATAGAGAAAAACTCCATTTACCAAACCGATAATTTAAATGAGAATTCAACAGCTCATAACGATTAGATTTTGCATTATGTCGAGGAGAAAGACTAAATTCCTCTTTTCCTTCAAGCTCTACACCCATAGTGATATTATTTGTAATACGTACATCCGTGCCGAGTGAAAACTGGTAAGAAGGAGCATGGGCTTGCTTATGCCCGCTCATATCTTTCGGTGACGGATTGGCTGCAAATTTGTTAACATCAACATGTGAATAACTTTTATAATCTTTAAATGTTGCTCTAAGCAGCCCCAAGCTGCCATAGACATCTACATAATTTAGTGCAATCCACCTAAACTCCATTTCGGCACCATAATTTGTCCCCTTTTCGGCATTCTCAATATAATCAGTAAATGTACACGCTTCTCCAACCTTGCAGTCTACTAAGGATTGTTTAACCTGCATTTTACGACGGTCCTGATAGAAGATAGCTAACTGGCTATTGAGTGTTCCATCAAGCCAATCTGCTTTTATACCAGTTTCATAGTTCCATAAATATTCGGTATCGAAGCTTCTATTTTTTGAATTTAATGAAGAACTACTATTGACCCCACCCGCCTTATAGCCACGTGAAACTAGGCTATAAATCATAATATCGTCGGTCATTAAATACTCTAGTCCAATCTTACCACCCCATAAGCGCTCTCCATTGTCGTAATTGGCCGACGAGCTTCCCGAGTAATCTCCTTGTCTATACTCTAATCTTAATCCTGAAGTTAACCTTAATTTATCATTAAGCTGGGTACCCAATTGTCCATAAATAGCGAAATTTTTTGTATCGAAATCACTCAAAAAGTCTGAATAAAATGTCCGCTTACGCAATAGCGATTCTTCCTGATCTTTAAAATAAATCCCTGTTACCCAATCGGTTGATCCACTAAAAATTAAACTCTTGGCTTTTGACAATAAGCGGAAATCAACTGAAGTTGTCCTTTTATCACGAATATAGTTATCAAACGATTCATATGCAGCACTACCGCAAGAGTAATCTGAACAAATTGAGTTATAGCTCCAGTCCTCGTCAAAACCATATTCTAAATCACTACTTGAATGGCTAAAAAGAGAAATTACGTCAAATTTTTTATTTTCTGTCCATCTACTCTCGAGAGAAAATGCAATAGTTTCTTGACGATCGTGACCAGGTTGATCGGATAAAGTATCGCGTGTATTGTCTAGCGAAAATGTGTCATAGCCATTATCTGCATCAAAATATAATCCAGAGAAACTGAAATTAAGGTATTCATTAGCTTGAAGATTTAATTTAAGTCTCAAAGTTTGTTCATCAATACCATTAGTATCATCTCGACCAAGAAAATCATTATCTGTATAACCGTCTCTTTTTGACCGTTGCATAGCAAAGCGGTAGCCTAAATCACTAGTTATGGGACCACTTAATATAGTAGAAACAGTCCTTTTCTCATATTCACCAATTGAGGAGTCTATGCTGCCTTGAAATTTTTTTGATGGATCGTTAGATCGCATATCAATTAATCCAGCCATAGCATTTGCACCATAACTTGTGCCCTGAGGACCTTTAAAGACTTCAATTTGTTTTATATCTAGAGTAGTTGCAGCGCCACCTAAACCGCTGAAGTCTATTCCGTCTATGTAAAGGCCTACAGAGGGGTTTATTGGTTCGACATATTGACCTCGTTCGCCAATACCACGAATTTGAAAGAATTTGCCTCTTGACGAGCCACTTGAAAAATTCACATTGGGAGCTAGATTAAGAACCTGCTCTATGTGCTCTGCATCACGCTTTTCAAAATCCTTAGTATCGATAACACTAACGCTATTAGCACTATCCATTATATTGATGTCACGAAATTCTGCTTTAATGATAATGTCAGAGAGTACAGACAACTCTTCCCTGTCTTGAGTCTTCTTAGAATATTTTTTAGTATCAGTTCCAGGTTTTATAGGTTCTAAGATATCTATGGTACCTTGAGCATGTGCATTTAAATGAAGTATAGCGAAGAATATCACCATCAAAATTGTTGATATATTTATATTACCAATTTGCATATTTAAGCCTCGTTAACAAAAGTTAAGAGACCCGGAAAGGTAAAAGATTGAACGTTGAAAAAACGCGTCCTATCCCTACGCCGGTACTATCCGGATCAGGTTCAAAGGGTCCATCCGAAGATGTCTCAGGTCGTAGCCTCCCCTTAGGAATATCACTTATAAAGTGATTCGAATGATTTTACATTGTCTATTTCTTATAGCAATAAGTAATGATATTTTATTTACAAGCAATAAATTTTAATTCAACCGAGGGTGGCAATAAGCACATCTCAACAGTATAATTCCTGCACTTCTTTGGAAGATTTTTTAGGATGAACTACATAAATTTATATCAAAACTACTAACTAAGAGAAAAAAGATGAGCTACAACAAAATTCCAGCAGGCAATGATCTTCCAACTGATATCAACGTAGTTATTGAGATACCAGCAAACCATGATCCTATTAAATACGAGGTGGATAAAGACTCTGACGCCATTTTTGTAGATCGATTTGTAGCCACTCCAATGTTTTACCCTGCTAATTATGGTTATATCCCTGAAACATTATCTGAAGATGGAGATCCGCTAGATGTTCTAGTTGTGACACCCTACCCCGTAATGCCAGGCGCAGTAATAAGAAGTCGGCCTATTGGTGTATTGAATATGTCAGACGAATCTGGTGTAGATGCAAAATTGCTCGCTGTGCCTCATACAAAACTTTCCAAATTATACGATCATGTAAACGAAATATCCGACTTACCTGAACTCCTAATCAAACAAATTCAACACTACTTTGAAAACTATAAGGCTCTTGAGCCAGGAAAATGGGTTAAAGTTGAGGCATGGGACGATGCTGCTGCAGCACGCAAAGAAATCTTGGCGTCACGCAAAAGGTTTTTAAATTAATAATTTAGATTGTTTTAGCAACCTTGTGGCTATACATAACAAGTTTTAACTAAATTTTTGTGTTCTTTTTCATTCTAATTTTGCATTATGGTGAACATGTTGAACATCATCTAGCTCATTAAGCATCGTCATAAATTTCTCAAACAAAAGAATGTCGTCTCCAGCAATATGAATATACTCGTGTGGCAAGTACTGTATTTCATCAATTTCAAAATTCAGATCACCACAGCTATTTAATATTGCTTGTTTTGCCTTAAAGTAATCAGTATTTGAAACAAAAATTGATATCCTACCGTCTTCGCTCTCGATATCAATGATGTCTATATCTGAGGCTATTAGAGCATCAAAAGGTATTTCTTCATTATCAAAGTCAAATACAAATATAGCTAAATGGTCAAAGTGATGAATGACGCTTCCTTGTGTGCCTATTTTGCAGTCTGTTTTTGTAAACGCGAGGCGGACATCTCCGAAAGTTCTATTAGGGTTGTCCGTCAAGCACTCAATGATAGTCATCATTCCGCCAGGGCCATATCCTTCATATCGAGCTGCTGAAAAATCTTCCCCTGACCCACCTTTCGCTTTTTCAATAGCTCTATCAATTACATGGACGGGAACTTGATCTTTTTTTGCCCTATCAATCAAATTACGCAATAATAAATTTCCGCTAGGATCTGGACCTCCTGATTTAGCTATAACGTAAATTTCTCGTCCATAGCGACTGTATACTCTAGCCTTCATATCAGAAGTCTTAGCCATCGATTCTTTGCGATTCTGATAAGCTCTACCCATATCATTAATACCTTTTTTAAATTATAACTCCCTAAATAAAGAGACTATTTATTCAACCGATCATTAATTAGATCGTCAACCACAGATGGATCAGCTAATGTTGAGGTGTCACCCAAGCTATCGAGTTCATTAGCTGCAATTTTTCTTAAGATACGTCGCATAATTTTACCTGAGCGAGTCTTTGGTAATCCTGTTACTAACTGAATATAATCTGGTTTTGCAAAAGAACCTATTTCTTTTTTACATATATCATTCAAACCAGAAAAAAGTGCATCAGTTAATTTTGCATTTGACATAAGTGTAACGTATACATAAATACCCTGCCCTTTTATATCGTGAGGACAACCTACAACTGCTGCCTCAGCAACATCAGCATGAAGAACTAAAGCACTCTCTATTTCAGCGGTACCTATTCGATGCCCTGAAATATTTAAAACGTCATCAACTCTACCAGTGATCCAATAATGTCCATCTTTATCTCTTCGAGCTCCATCTCCAGTGAAATAATAACCTGGGAATGTACTAAAATAGGTATCTCTAAATCTGCTCATATCACCATATACACCACGAATTTGAGATGGCCATGAAGATTTTATAACTAAGTTTCCCTCCCCGGGACCATCTATTAATTTTCCAGCATTATTTACTAGTGCGGGCTCAATACCAAAAAATGGAGCAGTGGCACAGCCAGGCTTCATATTATGTACGCCTGGAAGAGGAGTTAACATGTGTGCTCCTGTTTCAGTTTGACACCAAGTGTCGACTATAGGGCAACTTGAATTACCAATGACATGATAATACCATTCCCAAGCTTCTGGATTGATTGGCTCTCCAACTGTTCCAAGTAATCGTAGGGATTTTCGGCTTGTCTTTTTTACATAGTCGTTGCCTGCGGCCAATAATGAACGTATAGCCGTTGGTGCTGTATAAAAAATAGAAACCTTATGTTTATCAATAATTTGCCAGAAACGAGACGCATCAGGGTAAGTTGGAACTCCTTCAAACATCAGAGTTGTAGCTCCATTACAAAGGGGCCCATAAACGATATAGCTATGACCAGTAACCCACCCAATATCTGCGGTACACCAATAAATATCATTATCTTTATAATCAAAAACATATTTATGGGTCATAGCAGCTTGCAGTAAATACCCTGCCGTTGTATGTAAGACGCCCTTTGGCTTTCCTGTCGAACCAGATGTATAAAGAATAAAAAGTGGATCCTCAGCATCCATATTTTCAGGTTGACAATATGTTGTTTCTTTTTTTATAGCCTCGTGGTACCAAATATCTCTCTTATCGACCCAATCAACTTTACCTTTTGTATGAGATATAACAATACATGTATGCACCAGAGGACATTGAGACATGGCTATATCTGCGTTAGCTTTCAAAGGTATTCTTTTACCCCCTCTAACACCCTCATCAGCAGTAACAACAACATGACAATCGGAATCTATTATACGATCTTTTAATGCTTCCGGAGAAAAGCCTCCAAATACAACTGAATGAATAGCGCCAATCCTTGCACAGGCGAGCATTGCATATAATGCCTCAGGAATCATGGGCATATAAATACATACTCTATCCCCCTTCTTAACATTACGGGACCTAAGAGCATTAGATAACTTATTTACATGGTCGCTAAGTTTTCGGTAGGAGATTATTTCACTATCTTCAGGATTATCACCTTCCCAAATAATAGCTGCTTGGTTTGCTTTAGTTGGTAAATGACGGTCTATGCAATTGACCGATGCATTTAGTTTGCCCTCAGAAAACCATGAAGCCTGACCTGTAGAAAAATCATAAGAACTGACTTGATTCCAAGATTTTTGCCAATTTAAAAATTCTTTAGCCTGCTCAGACCAAAAGATATCACTATTCTTAATAGATTCGAGATACATACTATTATAAGTTTTAAGCTCTATATTAGCCTGTTTTTTAAAATCTTTATGCACAGGGTATATTTTCATATCAGACATAATTCAAACCTCCCCTTAAATTTTTTGGTTCTTTAATGCAATCGATAAATTCTGTGATTACGCAAAAAAATTAACTGCATTATTTACACTAATCTCTGAAATTATCGAACTGAAATGGCTGACCTAAATCTTCACTACGCACTAAAGCGATAACCGTTTGTAAGTCATTACGATTTTTACCGATAACTCTTAATTTATCACCGTGTATTGCAGTCTGAACCTTCAGTTTTGTATTTTTTATTAGATAAATAATTTTTTTTGCTACTGTTTGATCAATTCCTTTTATAAAACGCACTCTCAAAAAAAAGACTTTCCACTATGAAGTGGTTTTTCTTCCGGATCAATAACATCAGGACTAATTTTTCTTCTAACTAAGTTGCACCTAAAAATATCTAATAATTGTTGGCACTGAAAATCTGCTTCTGCAGAAAGTATGACCTCATCTTTATTAAGCTCAGCACTAGCATCTACACCTCTAAAATCAAAACGAGTTGCTATTTCTCGCACGGTATTTTCTGTAGCATTACGAATTTCTTCTAATTTAACTTCTGAGACAATATCGAATGAGGGCATAAAGGAATCCTATTGGAGATGTTGGTATAAATCTATTAACAACAGACTTAAAATCTTCTTAGTTGTTTGTTAGATTTATCTTTGAGTTGATATTATATCTTTTGAATAGGTATCACATTGGAAGTGCGCTCTACAGTATTATCTTTGTTTAGATAGCCCAATCGAGGCTCAAGTTTTGCCACATCATCTGATGTATATTGTGCGTATGCTGCAATTATTATTTTATCTCCTACTTGGCATTTTCTAGCTGCTGCACCATTCATTGATATAATTCCTGAACCAGCTTCTGCCTTTATGATATATGTAGTTAATCTCTCACCATTATTTATATTATAAATATCAATTTGCTCAAACTCGCTCAATCCCGCAAGATCAAGTAAATTTGAATCTATAGCACACGAACCATCATACAATAACTCGGCCTGAGTCACTGTGCACATATGCAGCTTAGCTTTTAACAAAGTACTTAACATAACCTATTCCTCTAGTTATTCAGGGAAATATTGTCAATTAATCTTGCAGAACTACTATACATAGCTCCAAGAACAGTAATATCGATATCATCGACTGCAGCCATTTCTAAGGTTTTGCTATTACAAACAGAAATATAGTCAGTTCTGAAGCCCGCCCTATTTATTTGCTTAGACGCCTCTTTTTGTAAAAAATTAAAATCTTTATTACCAGATCTTATCATTTGAACTACCCAATTGAGGCTCTCATATAATTGAGATGCCTTACATTTTTCAGCAACCGTAAGGAATGAATTTCTAGAACTCATAGCTAATCCGTCTGCTTCACGATGAATATTTGCTTCAATAATATTAACTGGAAAGCAAAGATCCTCAACCATCCGACGTAATATTGCCATCTGTTGGAAGTCTTTCCTACCCAAGATCAATTCGTTAGGTTGAATAATGTTTAAAAGTTTAGAGACTATAGTGGTTACACCCTCAAAATGTCCTGGCCTACTTGCACCACAAAGAAAATCTGTCATTACGGGGCAGATTACTCTAGTTTGAGAATCTAAACCATTTGGATACATCTGATTTTCATCAGGATGAAAAAGGACTTCACATGAAATTGACTTCAGTTTTTCGCAGTCCTTCTCGAGAGTTCTCGGATATTTATCCCACTCCTGATTCAATCCGAATTGAAGGCCATTCACAAATATTGAACAAATAACTACATCATTAGTTTTTCGAGCCAGCTTAACTAACTCAATATGTCCATCATGAAGATTACCCATAGTTGGGACAAACCCAATTTTTTTACCTTGAAGTCTATACTCGTCAAGCGCCAGAACGATACCTCTAATAGTTTTAAAAATGCGCATCTATCGACACCAATATATTTTATTAATCTGCAGAATAGTCCTGGGCAAAATTCTCGAATCGAGTATATGAGTCCAGAAATGTCAACTTACATTCACCAATTGGCCCATTTCTTTGTTTACCAATAATTATTTCGGCAACACCTTTATACTCAAGATTATCTTTGTCATAGACCTCTTCCCGATATATAAATGCAACAACATCTGCATCCTGCTCAATTGCACCCGATTCACGCAGATCTGAATTTAGAGGTCTCTTATTTGTTCGCTCTTCACACTTTCGGCTAAGCTGTGATAACGCCAAAACTGGGCAATCAAATTCTCGGGCTACAGCTTTGAGTTCCCTAGAAATTTGAGTAATTTCGTTAGTGCGATTCTCAGCAGGCACACTTCCATTCATCAGCTGAAGATAATCAACCATGATCATGCCGATATCTCCATGCTCACGAGCAAGCTGACGGACTCTATTTCTTAATTCAATTGGCGATATACCTGGTGTATCATCGATATATAGAGGTCTATTTTTTAGACGATTGGAGGCTTTTGATAGTCTTGACCACTCACTTTCATCGAGCTTACCGGAACGCATATTATGGGAGTCAATTTTTCCTATCGAAGCCATCATTCTTATCATTAATTGATTAGCAGGCATCTCCATACTAAATACAAGCACAGGTTTATCCTGGTTAAGAATAGCATTTTCAACCATATTCATTGCAAAAGAAGTTTTACCCATCGAAGGTCTCCCAGCAATGATAACTAAATCAGATTTTTGCCATCCCGAAGTCATTCTATCAAGATCAAGAAAGCCTGTACTTAGTCCAGTGATATTTGATTTACTCGTAGCTAAAAGCTCCATACGAGTGATAGCCTCTTTGATTACTTCATCAATATGCTTAAAACCACTCTGTTTAGGTCTGCTATCTATGATATCGGCAAGTTTCTTCTCTGCATCAGCCAGAAGTTCATTGCTGTCCCAACCAACAGGATTATGACCTTTTCTCACTATATCAGTAGCTGCAAGTATTAGTTTTCTTACTATTGAACGCTCTAGAACTATCTGTGCGTAAGCTTTAACATTAGAGGAGCTAGGTGTATTGTTTGAAAGCTCGACCAAATATGGTGTGCCGCCAACATTCTCTAGCTTATTTGTATTTTCGAGTGTCTCAGATAAGGTAATTACATCTAAGGGTTTTTTGGCTGCTGACAGGGTCCGCATTGTATTAAATATTAATCTATGGTCTTCAGAAAAAAATCTGACTCCACAACTAATTCTGCAACAGTATCGAAAGAGTTATTGCTCAGCATCAAGCCACCAATAACAGCTTGCTCAGCTTCAACGGAATGTGGTAATTGATTCTCTTCGATGGCTGGATTTTTAACCATGATCGTGTTACCTATAAATATCACCTAAAAAAGGGGCACTATGACATAACTAAGATCGCCATACAGTGCCCTATTATTACTGATATTATCGTGGTAGTGAACAGTTGCTTTATTCAGCAACTATTAATAGCTTTACCACCTGAGTGACATCAGCGTGGACCTGAATAGAAATATCGAATTCACCCACTTCGCGTATAGAGCCATCTGGTAATTTTATCTCACTTTTTTCTACTTGAACGCCCGCATTAATTATTGCATCAGCAATATCTTTTGTCCCAACCGAACCAAAAAGCTTTCCTTCATCGCTTGCGTTCACAGCAATGGTGATGGAAGCAATTGCCTCGATACTTGAAGCTCTTGAATTTGCCTCTTCAAGACTTGCCAATGCGGCTGCTTCTAATTCAGAGCGACGATTCTCAAAATCAACTAGATTTTCAGAAGTAGCAAATACTGCCTTCCCATTTGGGATTAAGTAGTTACGACCAAAGCCGGCTTTAACGCTTACTTTATCTCCAATATTTCCTAAATTTCCAACTTTTTCAAGAAGAATGACGTCCATCTCGAATACCCTATTATTAAAACCTATTTATCTCACCAAATTGATAATTTTATTTAATATGACTAATCAATTTTGGGCGTATATTAAAAATGCTATCAAGAAAACCTACCCCGACCAGCACGATACTTAATGGACTCAAAAATAAAAGAGCCAAATAAAATCCAACTAACCAAAAATTACTTAACTGATAAAGAGTAACGCTGTAGTGCAATAGTGCTAATCCGCTTAGCATTAACGGTAAACCAAATAAGCTAGACCAGCTTGTGTAACCCTCTAAAAAAAATTCGCAAATAAACATCCCTATTAAAATAGTAACAGAAAAAAGGCTGCTAAATCTCAATTGATGGAATTCCAGCTTAAATCCACCAGGATTATAAAGCATCGCTTGCCACCAACGTCCTAATATTACAGAAACAATTGAGGTGAAAGCAATAACATAACCAGCAACACCGAGCAAAAAAGCTCTATCTATTAAAAAAGTTTCATTAAAATTATGGCTATCTTTAAAAAATTCTTTAATTATATTTTCTAGTGCCACAAGACTATAATTAAAGAAAATAGATGCAAATATAGTAGATAAAGCACTAAATACTAGAATAAAAACTAAAACTTCCTGCCATGATGATCTCATCCTCATAATACCCGAAGCAATCAAAACACAAAAAACTGTGAAGATAGATAACATAGTGACAACGGTATTTGCATCAGTGGCATAAATTAATATTATAGTTAGTGGTGTTATTGCATATAGCGAAAGCACTAATCCATCTGACAACCCCTTAGTTAAAGTAACTAAAGAGACTGCCGCAGGAGAGATAAAAGGTATTATATTACCAAAAAAAGCAACCATCCCTGCCTGTATACGGCCACTAGAAATCAACTGAGCCAAAGCACGCATCAAATAATTCTTATTCGTGACTATCTGTATATGGCAATAGAGCCAAATAACGAGCCCGCTTGATGGCGTTAGACAATTGTCTTTGATACTTAGCTTTGGTTCCCGTGATACGGCTAGGGGTAATTTTTCCAGTTTCTGAAATATACTGCTTAAGCATCTCAAGATCTTTGTAATCAATTACATCTGCACCTTCAGCACTAAAGCGGCAAAATTTACGACGACGGTTAAATCGAGCCATTATTTACTCTCCTCTTCCGGTGATATATCGGCAACTTCAACTGCTGATTCATCAGGTATTGATTTAATCTTTTCATCATTTTCTTGAAATTTATTTTCTTCAGATTCAGCACTCATGGCTGCAGAAGGTTCTGATGGAGATTCAACAGCATCGGAATTTATATCTTTATCTTGAATTTCTACAGGAGCAGATTTTTCAGTATATGGAGCTGAGCGCTCTCTACGTTCTGATCTTTCAGATTTATCAGCTTTAGCTATGTAAGACTCTTCGGTGACTGCTTCTTTGCATCCGAACACCACATTTCTCAATATGGCATCGTTATAGCGAAAAGTTGTTTTTAATTCCTGCAATATAACTTGATCACATTCAATATTCATAAGCACATAATGAGCTTTATGGATCTTATTAATTGGGTATGCGAGATGTCTCCTGCCCCAATCCTCTAAGCGGTGAACTTTGCCGCCACCCTCTGTAATGGTTGCCGAGTAGCGCTCGATCATTCCAGTTACCTGATCGCTCTGATCAGGGTGAACCATGAATACTATTTCGTAATGACGCATTTTACCTCCTTACGGGTAAATAAGTGCTCGCTTTTGCGATGCAACAAGGAGTTATAAATTTTTAAATATAAAATTACTATAAATATTTAGAGGAACGGCATTTTAAGGGCAGATTCGCACTATATCAAGTATAAATACAAGGTATGCATATAATTTCGTTTAAATACGTAATTTTAAGTAATAAATTGGAAGACTAAGCGTCACTCTCTTTTCTAGCTATTGATGCTGCTGTCCAGAAGCCTGCAATATTACTTTGCCATTTTGGTAAAATCGAAGTTATCATGACTTGCTCTAAAGCTACCCAAATATAAAATAATAAAACTCCCCAGAGAAAGAGAGAGTTGCTATAAATTACTGCTATAAAATAAGCAGGTGAAATTAAAATAGCTGTTATCTTAGCTGCTAGTGTATGGTATGAAGTGAACCGACCAAATCTCGATTGACAAACTAGTAAGGGGACAATCCAGCAACTAAAGGCAATTAGCAGGAATACAACTTCGCTATTGAAAATAGCTGGCCATATAAGTAGTAATCCAAACAACATTACGGAGTAAGTAATCAAGTCTGCCCAGCTATCTAACTTTGCACCGAATTCGGTTACCTGTTTCAAATATCTAGCAACATAACCGTCAAAGCAATCTGTCAATAGTGAGGCTGCTAATACCCACAAAAATAAATGATCATTTTGCTGGATAGCTAAAAAAATTAGTACTGGTGCTAATGCTACTCTGAAAGAACTAATTACATTAGGAAAATTTAGAACAAAGTTATTAGTTGCTACTTGATTTTTTTCTATAACTCTTAGCTTTAAAGTTTTTTTTAAGGTCATGATTTTATCTGCCTTTTACTTCGCTGCCTCAGTGCCTCAAACAAACAAACCCCTGTAGCAACCGAAACATTCAGGCTACTTACTTGCCCTATCATAGGAATTTTAACAAGAGTATCGCAACTTTCTCTTGTCAGTCTCCGTAAGCCTTTTTCTTCGGCTCCCATAACTATAGCAAGTGGTCCGTTTAAATCATTATCATATAATAAATCCTCAGCTTCGCCTGCTGCACCAATCACCCAAACACCTTTACCCTGGAGCTGTTTTATCGTTCTAGATAAATTTGTTACCACAATGAGAGGAATAAGCTCTGTAGCACCACTGGATACTTTTTGCACCACTGGAGTTATCCCAACAGCATTATCTTTAGGAATAATAACTGCTTGAACACCAGCAGCTTCAGCCGAGCGCATACAGGCGCCTAGATTATGAGGATCAGTTAAGCTATCTAAAATTAATAGAAACGGGATTTTTTCTTCGTTAATGATTAACTTAAATAAGTAGTTTTCGTCTTGTATACCGATACTTTCGGTTAAAGCTGCTACCCCCTGATGAGAGCCACCTGTTAATGTATCTAGATCTGAACGAAGAACCCAAACGAGAGGTATATCTTGAAGTTGAGCTAAGCTTATAATTTTCTTGAACCTTTGATCATTGCGTCCTTTTTGGACCCTTAGTTCTTTGATTTTTGAGCCAGAAGTCTTCAGTACAGAATAAACGGTATGTAATCCAAATAGCCAATCGGAATCATTTTTATTTTCTATCATTTTTGATCTGCCTTAAGATCTAGCCCAGATTATTTTTTAGTCTTAATTTTATTTTCAATTTTTTTTCTTTTATTTTTAACCTTTCTATCAGAAGAAGATGTAAATTTTTTTGTATCAGTACTCTTATCTTTTTCTATCAACTCAAAATCAATTTTTCTTTCATTTAACTCAACTCTTATCACTTTCACCTTTAGGTTATCTCCAAGACGAAAAATTTTACCAGTTTTCTCGCCTACTAAACGATGGTGATCTTCTTCATATTGATAGTAATCGTTCGGTAGTGAAGTTATATGGATGAGTCCTTCAATATACATTTCATCAAGCTGAACAAATAAACCAAATCCGGTAACAGTGCTGACAGTACCGTCAAACTGCTCTCCGACTCGTGATGACAGGAACTCGCACTTAAGCCAGTTTATTACATCTCTAGTAGCCTCATCTGCTCTTCTTTCAGTTAAAGAACAGTGCTCACCAAAGGATTTAAGTTGGTTTTTATCATATGGATATATTTCCTCTTGACTTAATACTCGTGAACCATTGACTCTAAAAACTTCAGTATTTTTTGATTTTTTTCTTATTAGATATCGAATTGCTCGATGAACTAAAAGATCAGGGTAACGTCGAATGGGTGAAGTAAAATGAGTATATTCTGGATAATTTAGGCCGAAGTGACCATGACTCTCAGGCGAATAGATTGCCCTGTTCATGGATCGCAATATGACTGATTGTATAATGTTACCATCTGGGCGTCCTTGAATATCATTGAGAATACGCTGGAAGTCTTTTGGATCAGTTCCGCAATTAGAAAAATCTATGCCTAATTCAGCAAGAAATTCTCTGAGACTTTCTATTTTTTCATCCTTAGGCCCCTGATGAACCCGATATAGCAAAGATATTTTATTTTTTTTCAGAAATTTGGCTGCACAAACATTTGCGCAAAGCATACATTCTTCTATTAATCTATGTGCTGAATTTCTTTCAACGGGCAATATTTCCTTAATTTTCTTTTCATTATCGAAAATTATCTGCGACTCTTGTGATTCGAACTCAATTGCACCTCTCAACTTTCTTGAGTTAAGCAAGTCATAGTAAAGATCTGTCAAAGCATCTATATTTTGTATTATTGAATTGAATTGCTTACGAATACTACTTGTTGAGAGCTTTCTCTGGGAGATAATTTCATTAACCTGTGTATATGTTAATCTCGCATGTGAATTAATTAACCCCTCAAGGAAGCTGTATTGTATAACTGCTCCAGTTTTATCTAGCGTCATTTCACAGACCAAAGTTAATCGATCTAAGTTAGGCTTGAGTGAACATAGCCCGTTCGAAATCTCTTCTGGAAGCATGGGTACTACATATTGTGGGAAATATACAGAGTTACCTCTTTTTATTTGCCTCTTGATCAAGTGCAGTAGCTACTGATACATAATGAGAGACATCCGCAATTGCGACATATAGTTTCCTTAAACCTTCAGATTCAGGTTCACAGTAAACGGCATCATCGAAATCACGTGCATCTTCCCCATCGATAGTAACAAACGGAAGATGACGTAAATCTATTCTAAACTTTTTATCTGTATCAGAAACACTCTTTCCTATAGAGTCAATGTTATTTAAAACTTCGTCTGGCCACTTAACCGGAATACCATAATTATTGATAGCAATATCAATTTCCATCCCTGGAGCCATATGGCTACCAAGAATCTGAGTAATACAGCCAGCAGGCAAGTGTTTTTTAGATGGCTGTTGATTAATTTTAACTATTACAATTTGACCTGGTTCCGCATTATTTTCTTGTCCAATAGGTATAATTATATCTTGTGAAATTTTTTGGATTATCAGGTCTTACAAACTTAGTATTACTCTCTACAAAGAAGCGACCTACTAAACTACTTGTTCTATGTTTAACAACTTCGACAATAGTAGCCTCTTGGCGGCCACGGTGGTCTTTTCCAGATACCCTTACAAGCACTTCATCTCCATCCAAAACCCTTTTCATTTGTCTGCTTGAAAGATATAGGTCAGTTTCTCCAACAACTGGAGATAGAAAACCAAATCCATCTGGATGGCCAATAACTCTTCCTTTAATTAGATTCATTTTTTCTAAAGCGCCATATGCATAGCTACGGTTTTTTATGAGCTGGCCATCTCTCTCCATAGCTATGAGTCTTCGTCTAATAGCTTCATAGGCCCGATCATCACTGATACTTAGTTCCTCACATAGCTCGTCATGCGTTAAGGGGCCACGACTTTGAGTCAGAAAGTCTAAAATATACTCTCGACTGGGTATCGGGTTATCGTATTTGGCAGCCTCTCTTTGAGAAAAGAAATCTTTGTTAATATGTTTTTTCATTATTACTTCATTTAATGATAGAAAATTTAAACATTTTTTGAATTACTTTAAGATTCAAAGTACTATGAAAACACATTGCCCTCTGATTAACCAACGTCTTAAATAAAAATAAATGCAGGGCACGCCTTGAGGAAAATTAGTTGGTATAAGTAGAGCAGGTATGTTGTTGAAGACTATGTACCTCCAATCAATCTCATTTTTCCTTTTTTATTAAAATTATGTTGATTATCGTTTAGATCAGCTAACTCTTTACTTACTTGTATAGAAAACTTAAAAGGGCCTTTAAATATAGATTTCTCATACTCATATAACCCAGTTTGCCCGTCAGATCTTCTAATGATTTCCATAAAAAGCATGTCTAACTCCGTCTCGGGAGTCGATTCTAAGCTAAGATTTTCAAGCATCTGACATCTCAATTTAAATCCTTGGTCTGCTCTTTTTGCGGCTTTGAAAATTTTTGTCACACTATCATGTTGATTAAGCCCGAGCGCAAAATAATAAAACTTTGCTTTAGAAACAGCATGTAATTTTGTGGGAATAGCTCTTTGGTAGTGAAGACTCCCTTTTTTGAAGATATATATTTTGGTAATTTGCCCATAAATATTTCAACCTTATTTTTATGGAATTTATTATGGAAAATATAACAAGAATCGTGGTAATATACCAATTAATTATAATTTAGACTCACACATCTAGTATAATGGGTTAAATAATATTTTTAATTAGCTAAATTTTACTGGAAATGTATAAATCAAAATTGATTTTTATATCCTTCATAAATATAATCCTTTTTACTTGTAATTATGCAGTTAATATTCTAAAAAGGCTTTTAACGATATCTTCATAAACGTGTTGTTAATTAGGTAAATATAGAGGTTATACAATGACAAAAAAAATGTGAATCAGCAAACACGCAGAGCTAAGATCAAAGATCAGCCATTTACAAATCTTTTGTGGGATAAGGGAACGCCAGCTGGTAGAGAAGATCAAGAAAAAATGAGAGCCCGTATAAGAAAAATTAATAGAGTGGCAGCTAAGAAAATTTTTGTCCCTTTCTCAACGAATATGGAGCAAAGGAAAGCAGCTATCGAACTGCGTAAAAATGGAAGAAGGATTGTTTCAGGTTTGCCAGGTCAAGTTCCAGACTATGAAGACTTGGAGTGTCAATTGCACTTAGTTGAAGTTGCCGGTCAGTATATTGTAGAGCCAATTCCCTCAGAATAATTATTACTAGTCACCGTTTTGGTCAATCTTTTCGGCATATGGCTCTCCTGCGAGCTCAATTGTAATTTCTTTCTTACAAGTAAGGATAACTATTTTTTTATTATCTACTTGCTCTAATGAAACAAGGTCATCCATTAATTCATCATCGCCAGCTTCGGCTTGATTTACCTCAGAATAGAAGTTAATTTCTGGAAATACAATACGCAATGCCGGCTTCTTATCTGAGGGATCGTCTAAACATTCTATGAATAACAACCTAACATCTACATCATAAACTAAGTTGAAGATATATGGTGAACTGTGCCCAAGTAGTTTCGATATCAGTGTCATAATATTTCCTAGATTTGTTGGTTTATCGGATATCACAGATTGCTAAAAATTGCGTTTAATAATTTACATGCATCTTTTTGTCTATTGTCACCTAAAAAACATTGGTAAAAAAGTATTGATAGCTTAAAGATAACTAAATACCAACAAATAATTGCTACATCTATATCTAAATTACTTTTATATCTCGTTAAATTTTTTTGATTATTTGTTAGTAATTTTTGTTATATTCTTATTAAGGCCATACACTTTTTTATTTCAAAGAATCAACGACGAATAATAACCAAACTCAGACGGTGGCTTTTTTAATGAAAAAACAAACTCGCCTTGTATACACAACAGAAAACGGTCGGATAAAGCCGCAGGAATCAAAAGATATACAACCATATGGGGATGGTGTTGCTCGAATCAATTACGAATCCAAAGGAAGAAAAGGTAACGGTGTTACAACTATTTCCGGACTATACACCGAAGATATTAATCTCAAGACTTTAACAAAGAATTTAAAGAAAAATTGTGGAAGTGGTGGCTCTATCAAAAATAATATAGTTGAAATACAAGGCGATCATAGAATAAAAGTACGTGAATACTTAAAAAAGAGGGGCATCCAGTACTGGAATAATTTTTATTCATCTGACACCCTTCAACAACCAGAGTGAGTGAGTTTGGAATTTCTAAAATTTAATAATACTTTTGCTAAATTAGGTGAAGAATTTTTTACCAAAGTATCGCCAAAAGGGCTATCGGATCCATGTGTAGTAGATATCAATATGGCTGGGCTTAATATGCTTGGTATACCGAGTAACCAGATAGACACTAAAGCTGAAATACCTCTATGGTTAATGGGTTTATGCAGCGGAAATGAACTACCTAAAGGATGCGATCCCCTTGCTATGGTATATAGCGGTCATCAGTTTGGAGGTTACTCCCCTGAATTAGGTGATGGAAGGGGGATGCTTATCGGAGAAGCTGAAGGTCCATTAGGTAAATGGGATATTCACCTCAAAGGAGCAGGGAAAACACCTTATTCTCGGTTTGGAGATGGTAGGTCAGTCCTCAGGTCCACTATAAGGGAGTATCTCTGCAGTGAGGCAATGCACGCACTCGGTATAAATACAACCAGAGCGCTAAGTATTTTTCAAATGAGGAACCTGTCTATCGGGAGAGGATTGAAAGAGCTGCTCTTCTGGTTCGTATAGCCAGATCACATATCAGATTTGGATCTTTCGAGTACTTTCATCACACACGCCAATATAAAAGTGTCAAAAAACTCGCTGATTATACAATTATTCAATACTTTCCTATTTTTAAGGAAAAACATGACCGTTATCTTCAAATGTTTAGAAATATCGTCCATAAAACAGCAGAGATGATTGCAAAATGGCAATCTGTCGGATTTTCTCATGGTGTAATGAATACTGATAATATGTCGATTCTTGGTGAAACTCTGGATTATGGCCCATTTGGATTTATGGATAATTACAATCCAAACTTTATCTGCAATCATTCAGATAGCTATGGTCGCTATTCTTTCAAGAATCAACCCAGTATAGGTTTATGGAATTGCAATGCTTTAGCTGCTGCATTGACAAGCCTTTTAGATTCTGAGCAGCTCAAATTAGTACTCAATGAATATCAACCGGTATTTCTAAATACCTTATTGAAACTTTATAGGCAGAAGTTAGGTCTTGAAGTCCCTGCAGAAACTGACCAAAACTTAATAGATGAATTACTGGCGATTCTTGAGGTTAATGAAAGTGATTACACTATTTTCTTTAGGCGCTTGTGTTTTTTTCAATCAAAAGGTAACCATAAGCATTTAAAAGAATTACTCATAAACCAAAATGCATTAGATGGGTGGATAAAAAAATATCAAGATAGATTGCTAGCTGAACCAAAAAATGAGGAAGAAAGAAAAAATAAGATGATTCAGCATAATCCAAAATATATTCTGCGGAACTATATGGCTGAAATAGCTATTCAGAAAGCTGAAGACAATAAAGATTATACAGAAATCAGCCGTATACTTAAGCTACTTCAGTCGCCTTATAACGAAAATCCTGAATGCGAGGATTATGCAAAACATCCACCTGAATGGAGTAAAAAAATAACTGTAAGCTGCTCATCATAAAATTTATTTTGATCTCAATGACTTACTCCCTGGCCCCAACATGATACTTATCCAACGTGTGTCTTCATCGTTATCAAGTGCGATCTTGACCATTATCGTAAGTGGGATAGAAAGTAGCATGCCAACAGGGCCTAAAATCCACCCCCAAAAAACTAAAGATAAGAAAACAACTAAAGGTGATAGATTAAGGCCTCTTCCCATCAATTTAGGCTCAAGTAAACTTCCTATAAAAATGTTTATAATCAGGTAACAAAAGGCAACGCAAACAGCTGTAAAAGAACCTAGCTGAATTAAAGACAACAAAACTGCAGGTATAGCTGCAATTATAGAGCCGATTGTGGGAATAAAATTAAGCAGCAATGCAAAAAATCCCCACATAACAGGGTAATCAACACCAAACAGCCAGAGAGTTATGGTAACCAGAATACCAGTCAAAAGACTCAATACTGTTTTGATCCCCAAATAATTATGTACACTTTTTAAAAAGAAGGAAATACCATCATCTATTGATGCTTTTTTGTGAGTTGCTTGTTGTAATTTTTCCCTGAACCCTATTTCTTCTGCCAAAATAAAAATTACAGTTAGCAGTATCATAAAGGTGTTTGTTAAAACACTACCAAATGAGGTTAACGTACTGCCCATTAATTGGACTGCAGCCTCAGGCTTAAGTAAGTTTTTCATTTGGTTCATATCAAATACAAGCCCTAAATCCGCTAACCAGTATAAGAAAATTCCGCTCAATTCCTGTAGTCTGATTTCATATGTCGGTATACTATTTCTAAAGTCGCTCACGGAAGACTGTATAAGCGCAGAAATTAGCCAGCCTGCAACGACTAAGCAACTAATAACCAAGAAAATAGCAATTCCATTTGGTACTTTGTTCTTTTTAAGCCAAGCTAGTAATGGTGAAAAAATAAGGGCTATAAATACAGACAACAAACAAGGAACTATTAGTGTTTCTGCCATTTTTATTCCTGTTACAACGATCACAAAAGCCGCAACGGTAATAAGCCCTTTCGCGAATGACGAGTGCTCACTCATATCCCTACTCCTGGTAATTCTAACAATCCTGAGAATATTTTTTTATTTCCATAATCCCTTTATCTGTAAAAAGTCTATATGGGTGAATAGAGTCCACTGACTAATTAATTTTTTTGTAATGCAAACGAGCACCTTCCACTAAATGATCATGTCTAATCGTAACACAAAGAAACACATCTAAATCGTTACTAATAGCAGCCCCATCAATAATTATTTAATGACATTTTTCTTTTCTGAATAATAAGCGGGTAGCCTCCAGCAATCTAAATTAGAGAAAATTAAAGCATTTGCTATTATTGTCTCAACGTCATTTATAAGGTTATTACTTATTCACCTAAAGAGCCAGCTTGACCAATATTAAAGTTCTCTTGTCGTTGCAAATTGTATTTCTGGATACCTTTCCTCTGTAAGAGATAAATTGACTCTAGTTGAAGCCAAGTATGCTAAATGTCCCCCGCCGTCTAGGGCGATACCATCAGAAATTTTCTTTTTATTTCTTCTATTTTTTTTATATTATCTGATTCTATCCATCTAGCTGTATATATATTTATTGGCTCATAAACTGCATCTACACCGTACTCGTCCATCAGTCTAAACTTTACAACATCAAATTGCAGTTGCCCAACTGCACCAACGATTATGTCATTGTTATTCACGGGAAAAAATACCTGGGTGCTGCCCTCCTCGGATAATTGCTTGATCCCTTTTTTTAACTGTTTCATTTTTAACGGATCAAGAAGCCTAATACGCCTAAAAAGTTCCGGAGAAAAATAAGGGATGCCAGTAAACTTTAGGTCCTCTCCAGTAGTAAAGGTATCGCCTATCTGGATAGTTCCATGGTTATGCAGACCAATAATATCGCCAGCTATTGCCTCATCAAGAGAGACTCTTTCCCCAGCTTTAAAACCAACGGCATCAGATATACGCAAATCTTTTTTTTGTCTTACATGGTGTATCCTCATACCCTTAGTATATTTCCCGGAACATATTCGTAAAAAAGCTATTCGATCTCGATGCTTTGGATCCATATTTGCTTGTATCTTAAATACAAAACCAGAAAATTTTTTCTTCATTTGCGGCAACATCTCTCTCTAATGCTGACCTTGATAGAGGGGTGGAGCCTTCTGAACAAAAATATTTAGCATCTCACGTATACCAAAGTTCGATAGTGCTGTTCCAAAAAAAACAGGAGTTAATTTTCCACTCAAATATAGATCAGTTTCAAAGCTATTAGTGGCCCCAGATACAAGCTCTATCTCATCTCTTATTTCTTTCGATCTATGACCTAAGAATTTAGTTGCTTCATCAGAATATAAACCATGGATTTGTTCATCTTCAGGGATAATCGCTCCTTGACCTGATTTATATACATGAATAATATCTGATTGAAAATCATAAATGCCATTGAAATTTTTTCCGCAACCAATTGGCCAATTCATTGGAGCACAGGAAATTTTTAATACTTGTTCTATTTCATCAAGAAGATCTACTGGATCACGTATCTCTCTATCCATTTTATTAATAAAAGAAATTATTGGTGTATCTCTTAAACGACAAACCTCCATCAACTTAATAGTTCTTTGCTCAACACCTTTTGCTCCGTCAATAACCATAAGTGCAGAATCTACAGCTGTAAGTGTCCTATAGGTATCTTCAGAAAAATCTTCATGTCCCGGGGTATCTAAAAGGTTCACTATACAATCTCTGTATGGAAACTGCATCACAGAAGAAGTAACAGAAATACCTCTATCTTTTTCCATTTGCATCCAATCAGATGTCACATGCCTTCCACTTTTTTTGCTTTTAATAGTACCTGCAACTTGAATAAGTTTTCCAAACAATAAAAGTTTTTCAGTAATAGTAGTTTTCCCTGCGTCAGGATGAGAAATAATAGCAAAGGTTCTCCTAAGCTTTATCTGCTCAGAGATAAAATTTGACGACATTTTTTTTTCCTTAGCTTAAAAACAATCATTTAATGAATTAAAACAGATGAAATATCTCATGACTAACTAATAGATATCTTTTCATGAGCTCTTTTTTTCTGTGTTAAAACTCAATTGCCATTAATATGGCATCCTCTGTTTTTGATGCACTAGAGTAGTAATTCTTTCTTTCACATATCGCAACAAAACCAATATCCTCATATAAATTAATAGCATTAGTATTGGTGATTCTAACCTCAAGAAAAAATCTTTTTGTACTCTTTGGTAAAACTGAAATTAAATACTCCAATAAATATCGTCCATATCCCTTATGTTGATATTCAGGATGAATCGCTATATTTAATACTTCAGCATCGTCAACAACAGTATTATAAATCACATAACCTATAATAGAACTCCCTATAGCCATAATCAAACAAGTGTGCTTTTTATGGCTGTCAGTAAATTGACTTTTACGCCAAGGATAAGGGGTAGCTATTTTTTCAATATAACTTACCTCATTAATGTCAATTAAAGACATTGGACGAATATTCACATGGTTTAAGTTCAAAGGTCACACCTAATAGATAACTATATTTATTTTATAATTAATGATTTGATGGCTTTCCAGGTTCCTAGTTTTGCTATGGAGCTACGAAGGTTTTCCTGTAAACTCTGGAGTATTAACGCTTTGTATTCATTATTTATATTTATTTTTTTACCTAGAAGATCTGAGTAAGATAAATTAGATGTAGAAAATACATCAAATACTGTCTTTCCCATCAGTAAGATTAAACATGTATTACCTTCTTTGACGCGGGTATCGATAAAATCTGAAAGCATTTTTGAGGGCTCAGCTATAGCTTGTGCGCCTTCAACACCGACTGGAAAATCGATTACCCTAAGCTCTGGCAAACTGTCTGGCAAATATCCTATAGAGCTCAGGATATTAGCGAGCAATTCAGATACATCATTGCCGGGCAAAATATCTTGGTTCATTTCATTGAAGATTATCAGGTTTTCGCTTGGTTGCCAGAATGCAAACCTTAAATTAGCAGGCTCAAGTATACTGTTTAAAATATGTTTATTTTTTATATTTTTTACTCGTATCAGCTTCTTTGAAGAATTATTAATACTATCTTCTTCTGACTGAGCATTATCAGGTAATTTTGTTTTAGATAAATACTGCGATATCTCTAAATTATAAAGAAACCAATTGCGTAACTCTATATGCATGACGTCTCCCTTATACGCCATCTAGCTGAGGATGAAGACGATCTGGATTTTGTATCAAATTTAATGCGTGCAAATAAGCTTTCACACTAGCAACTATTATGTCGGTATCAGCTCCTTGTCCGTTAACAATACGCCCTGCTTTTTCCAAGCGGACAGTAACCTCACCAAGAGAGTCTGTTCCAGCGGTAATCGCATTAACTGAATAGAGTTTCAGTTGTGTATCACTTTTGACTAATTTTTCTATAGCCTTAAATGCTGCATCAATAGGACCATCTCCTCCAGACGATGAATCATACAGCTCGCCCTTATGCATAAGCATGAGTGAAGCAAACGGCGGCTGACCTGTTTTTGAAAGTACTTCCAGTGACTTCAATGTTATAAGATCGCCATCGGATTCATCTAGCTGAGTGTCTGAAACAAGAGCCTGAAGATCTTCATCATATATTTCTCTTTTTTTATCAGCTAGGTCCTTAAATCTTGAGAAAGCCTGATTCAATGCGTCTTTATTTTTAAAATGAGTGCCCAGCTCTTCGAGACGTGCAACAAAAGCTGCGCGACCAGAGAGCTTGCCTAGTACGATTTTATTTGTTTGCAAACCTATATCTTGTGCGCTCATAATTTCATAAGTTTCTCGGAACTTCAAAACACCATCTTGATGAATTCCAGACTCATGAGCAAAGGCATTAGCACCGACAATTGCTTTATTAGGTTGGACAGGGAAGCCTGTGATACTCGAAACTAAGCGTGAAGTTGCTGCGATATGAGTGGTTTCAATGCATGTTTCTACAGGAAAAATATCTTTCCTTGTTTTTACTGCCATTACAACTTCTTCAAGTGCTGCATTACCAGCACGCTCGCCCAGACCATTAATAGTACATTCTATTTGACGGGCCCTTGCATTACTGCTGCTAGAGAATTAGAGGCTGCTAAACCAAGATCATTATGGCAGTGTACTGAAAAAATTGCTTTATCTGAATTAGGAATATTTCTAATTAATCGTCCAATGATATCACCATACTCTTGGGGGAAACCGTAACCCACAGTATCGGGAATATTAATAGTTGTGGCGCCTGCGTCAATGACACCCTCAATAATTCGACACATATAGTCAAAGTCAGATCGACTAGCATCTTCTAAAGAGAATTCAACGTCGTCCATTAGATTTCTAGCGCATCGTACAGCTTTTACAGCCTGCTCTAAGACCTGTTCAGGATTCATCTGCAACTTATATTTCATATGAATAGGTGATGTTGCGATAAAAGTATGTATACGACCCGAATATGCTCCGCTTAGTGCTTTTGCAGAGCTCTCTATGTCGGCAATTATTGCACGAGAAAGGCTACACACTGTGCTATCTTTGATGGTTTCAGCAATAGATTTGACCGATGCAAAATCACCTGGACTAGAAACAGCAAACCCAGCTTCAATAACATCGACTTTTAGTTTCTCTAAAGCCTTAGCTATTCGCAGTTTTTCATCACTGGTCATAGAGGCCCCGGGGCTTTGCTCTCCATCACGCAATGTCGTATCAAAAATAATGAGTTTTTCTTTTTTCATGCTAAACCTTAGGTTTGTAAAATTTACTCTTTATCCACAAAGCTGGAGCAGAGAAACCATATATCAGAGCAAAAATAAATAATATTCTAGGGGGATCAATTGTAACCACAATTAGGCTCATCACTACAGAAAAAATAACTACAAAAGGTACTTTTCCTTTGAGGTCGACCTCCTTCAAGCTACGATAATGAAAATTAGATACCATTAGTAATCCAGATAATGCTGTTGTGATTGCTACTAAAAATGCTAATTGATTTGTTATGACAATTTCATAGCTACACCAAATCATAGATGCTATCAGAGCAGCCGCAGCTGGGCTTGGAATTCCCACGAAATAATTCTTTGGAGAAGAGTCAACCTGACTATTGAACCTTGCGAGTCTCAGTGCTGCACATGAGGCATATATAAATGCAGCAGCCCAACCAATCCTACCTACTTCATTAAGTATCCAGCTAAAAGCAAGTACAGCGGGGGCAATACCAAAAGAAACCATATCGGAAAGACTGTCATATTGTAGGCCGAAATCACTAGATGTGTTTGTCATACGCGCCACAGTTCCATCAAGAACATCAAATATCATTGCAATAAAAATGGCTATACAAGCAGCATCGAATTTTCCATCCATGCCAGCTAGAATTGCATAAAATCCAGAAAACATAGCACCTGTCGTAAAGAGGTTCGGTAGAAGATAAACTCCTTTGCGCCTGAATCTTAAATTCTCAGAAGTTGAATTTTCATCTTTATCCGGTGAAGATGATTCATTAGCGTTAGATATTTTTTTTTGACCTTCAGTGTCAGTCATAATAATTCCTTCACTATAAGATAAATTTTTTATAGTGTTATTGAGTTTGATTATCTCTCAATTATTACTTTTTCCATACAATTCATTATATTGAAAGCAATATTATACTAAAATTTAGTATTGGGATAAAAAAACCGCGCCTTAGCGCGGTTTGCATACTAACTTGGAACGCTTAGTTCTTATCTTTATCAACCAGCTGATTAGCAGTAATCCACGGCATCATAGAGCGTAACTTAGCACCCGTTTGCTCAATAGGATGTACTGCGTTATTACGTCGATATGCTGTCATAGATGGATAATTCATTGCTCCTTCTGTAACAAACATTTTTGCATATTCGCCATTCTGGATACGTTTAAGAGCAGTTTTCATTGCTGCTCGTGATTGTTCATTAATAATTTCTGGACCGGTAACATACTCACCATACTCTGCATTATTAGATATGGAATAATTCATATTAGCTATACCGCCTTCATACATAAGATCAACAATTAGTTTTAACTCATGAAGACACTCAAAATAAGCCATCTCAGGGGCATATCCAGCCTCTACAAGTGTTTCAAAACCAGCTTTTACTAGCTCTACAGCTCCACCACAAAGAACTGCTTGTTCGCCAAATAGATCTGTTTCTGTCTCATCCTTAAATGTAGTTTCTATAATTCCTGTTCGCCCACCCCCGATACCAGAGGCGTAAGACATAGCAACATCTCTAGCCCTACCTGAAGCATCTTGAAAAATTGCAACTAAATCGGGAATACCGCCGCCTTTAGTGAATTCATTCCGCACTGTATGACCTGGAGCTTTTGGGGCGATCATGATAACGTCTAGATCTGTTCGAGGGACAACTTGATTGTAGTGAATCGCAAAACCATGAGCAAAAGCCATAGTAGCCCCCTGTTTCAGATTTGGCTCAATCTCATCTTTATAAAGATGAGATTGAAATTCATCTGGAGTAAGTATCATAACCAAATCTGCTCCAGCAACAGCGGCTGCCACACTTCTTACAGTTAATCCAGCTTTTTTCGCTTTAGCAGTTGAGGCTGAACCATCTCGTAGTCCAACAGTGACATCAACACCAGAATCTTTGAGATTCAGGGCATGTGCATGTCCTTGTGAGCCATATCCAATAATTGACACTTTCATGCCCTGAATAATAGAAAGGTTACAATCTTTATCGTAAGAAACTTGCATGTTTATATCCTATAATTTTTTATATCGTAATTAGTTGTGCTAGTAATGACACTATTACAAAAATGGTACTACAAATTGATTATACCTTCAGTACTTTTTTCGCCACGAGACAATCCAGAAACCCCGGATCGAACTAACTCGAGAATATCCGCATAATCAATAGCTTCTATAAATGCATCGTTTTTATCACTACTACCTACAACTTGAAGAGTATAAGTATTAGTGTTGACATCCACTATTTGTCCTCTAAAAACATCAACACAATGATTAATTTCTGCCCTTTGAGCTTCATTTGCCCTAACCTTAACTAACATAATTTCCTTTCAAGGTGAGGGCCATCTGTTAGGTCAATAACTTTCACAACATCTATTAGCTTATTTAGATGTTTTGTTATCTGCTCGATGATTTGATCACTGCCGTGTGTCGTAAGGGTCAACCGAGATAAAGTTAAGTCATTAGTGGGCGCAACAGTCAGTGTATCAATATTATAACCCCTTTGAGAAAATAACCCGACGACTCTAGACAAGGCACCAGGCTCATTTTCCATTAAAACTGAAATTATATGTCTCATCAGGTACGCTCCGTTTTGCTCAACTTCATATCTTTCATCGAACCATTTGGCGCAATGAGCATTGGATAGACATGCTCATTTCGGTCGACATTGATATCCATAAAGACAACACGGTCTTTTAAGGCGAAACACTCTTCCATTTTATCATCCAGTTCATCAAAATTTGAAACACGCATCCCTACGTGTCCAAACGATTCAGCCAGCTTTACAAAATCTGGTAGGGAGTCTTCATATAAACTTGATGAATATCGTCCGCTATATTGCATATCTTGCCACTGACGAACCATACCAAGAGCTTGATTATTTAAACTAATTATCTTGATTGGAAACCCATACTGCAAACAAGTAGACAGCTCTTGGATGCACATCTGTATACTCCTTCTTCGCCCGTAACACATGCTACTACTGCATTAGGATGGGCTAGTTGCACACCCATAGCTGCAGGCAAACCAAAACCCATAGTTCCAAGTCCACCGGAATTAATCCAACGACGAGGTTTATCAAATAAATAATATTGCGCAGCAAACATTTGGTGTTGGCCTACATCCGAAGTGATGAAAGCATCGCCATTTGTTGCTTTATAAAGACTTCTAATGACATCCTGCGGTTTAATAATATTTCCAGAGCTTGGCTCATGTCGTGGTTCAGTATATATCCCATGACGTTCTCTCCAATCATTAATTTTCGACCACCAATCGGAAATTGCAATCTTATCCGTTGTATCCTTAGTGGTCTTAATTTCCTCTATCATCTGTCTTAATATAGTGCTGCATACACCAACAATTGGAATATCTATATTTACAGTTTTAGAAATAGATGTAGGATCTACATCTATATGTATTATTTTTGCCGATGGACAAAATTTACTCGGGGGTATTAGTTACTCGATCATCAAATCGAGCACCCACTGCAAAAATAACGTCAGCCTCATGCATAGCATTATTTGCTTCTACAGTGCCATGCATTCCCAGCATACCTAAAAATTGCGTGTCATTTCCAGGGTAAGCGCCAAGCCCCATCAAAGTGTTTGTTATAGGAAAATTTAATAGTCTAGTTAGTTCCGTTAGTTCAGCGGAGGCATCACCCAAAATAGCCCCGCCACCACTATAAATAACTGGCCTCTTAGCTGCCAGTAAAGCCTTTACTGCTCTTTTGACTTGACCAGCATGACCTTTGGTGGTGGGGTGATAAGAGCGTATCTTTATTTTTTCTGGGTATTCATAAGGTATGCGGTGTTCTGGGGCTGTGACATCTTTTGGTATATCAACAATAACTGGTCCCGGTCGACCTGTTTTTGCAATATAAAAAGCTTTAGCAATGACAACTGCGATTTCTGATGCATCCATGACTAAAAAACTATGCTTAACTATAGGCCTAGAAATTCCTACCATATCAGTTTCCTGAAAAGCGTCTTGACCGATTTTATCACGAGGCACCTGTCCAGATATTACTACCATAGGAATAGAATCCATATAGGCAGTAGCAATACCAGTGATTGCATTTGTGGCGCCAGGACCAGAAGTTACCAGAACTGCACCTACATCTCCAGTAGAACGTGAATGTCCATCAGCTGCATGAACTGCGCCTTGCTCGTGCCTTACAAGTATATGTTCAACATCTTTTTGTTGAAAAAGTGCATCATAAATATGTAATGCCGCACCACCTGGATAACCCCAAACATACTTAACACCTGCATCCTTGAGTGCACGAACAACTATTTCACCACCAGACAAAAGCTCCACTTTTATAAACCCCTTAAGTTAATAGACCTCTCCTAAAGAAGCTTGCTAAGAAAAATAAAAGTATACGGCTGTGACATCACAGTTATGCTTAGTGCAACATGGCAACTGAAAATATGATCAGCACCTCAGATTCATTGGTAAACAAATCTGCTCTGGACGCCCAGCAAACGCTGTTTACGTTTACCTAGCAAGCTGGCAAAGGAGCCAGTTTGTGGCAACTAAGACTATTACCACTGAAAATTGAACTTTAGAGTGTAAATCGTATTTAGTCAATAAAATCAGGTGTTTTTGGTAAGCGAAAGTTAATAAAATATAGTTTTTAATTATTAAGAAAACCATATTAGGCTTGCCATTCTGCCGGTAACTCCATCTCGTCGATATGAATAAAAATTCTCAGAATCTTTATAGGTACATAGATTTCCACCATAAATCTCAAAAATTCCATATTCATTAAAATAGATTTTTGTCAGATTATATAGATCAGCTTTCCATTTATTATTATGATCTATTTTGTTTTTGTATATTTTAAGAAAGCATGAGTTTATTTTTTTTCTAATGTCAATATTAATGCACTTTCTAAGAAATATTTCTCTTACCTCTGGGCCAACCTCAAAATTTTGTTGACTTATGGCGGGCCCTAAATAAACCATTAAATCTTTAGCAGGAACTCTGAGATTCTCAATTAAATTACTGATTATCCCTGCGGATAAACCTCTCCAACCTACATGGACTGATGCAACTAGAGATCCTTGAGTATTACAAATTAATACTGGTAAGCAGTCTGCTGTTGTTATAGCACAGACTACTCCAGCTCTATTAGAATAAGAACCATCACCAATTTTTGTAGACCCATTACACTCAGCTTTAACTATATCTACACCATGAATCTGTTCGAGAAGCTGAGGGGGCGAGGGTAAACTAATTTTTTTTGATAACAACTCCCAGTTCCTCTGAACAGACTCCAGTTTATCC
Organism: Cellvibrionales bacterium; assembly: GCA_038143955.1. Lineage (GTDB taxonomy): Bacteria > Pseudomonadota > Gammaproteobacteria > Pseudomonadales > Porticoccaceae > Porticoccus. Next base: position 278,391 of record JAYQMT010000005.1, on the reverse strand, counting down.
CCTACATTAAAACTTAAGTTATTAGCACTCCAAGGACCAGAAGAAACGCCACCTATTCTTGTAGTAAAAAATGCAAACACATTTTCAGGAGCTGGCCAGTTTGGTTTAAATATTTCCATTGAAAAAGTCCGCATTTCAAACGATGATTCTAATTAAAAGGTTAAATCAAATATCTTTGAACTTTAATTTTAATAAATCTAGTAAGTCTGATAGATCGGGTGGTAAAGCGACTTCCCACTGCATATATTCATTAGAAATAGGATGCGTTAAACCTAAGATTGACGAATGTAGGGCTTGACGACTAAATCCTTAAGGCCTCATTTATAGTAGATGTTACACCTTTGGGGGGCTTCATGCGTCCCCCATAAACTGAATCACCTACTAATGGGTATCCAATGTGCGACATATGCACGCGTATTTGATGAGTTCGACCTGTTTCTAATTTAATTCTTATTAAGGTATGATGATCAAATCTCTCGATTACCTTGAAGTGTGTAACTGAATCCTTCCCATTATCACCAACAACTGCCATCTTTGTTCTGACCTTTGGGTGCCGTCCGATCGGTTTATTTATAGTTCCACCACCAATCATAACGCCTTGAGTAATTGCCTGATACTCACGAGTTATACTTCGTGACTGTAGTTGTTTAACTAGTGAATAATGAGCTTCTATGGTTTTAGCTACAACCATAAGCCCAGTTGTATCCTTATCTAAACGATGTACTATGCCCGCACGCGGAATCTGCTCGTTGGAAGAAGAGTGATGTAAAATTCCATTTAGCAAAGTTCCAGTATAGTTGCCGGCAGCTGGATGGACTACTAAACCGGCCTGCTTATTAACTACTATTATGTACTCATCCTCGAATACAATATTTAGACTAATGGCTTCTGGTTGCCATTCTCCCTCAGATTCTAATAAAGTATTAATGCTGAGCAACTCTCCACCCTGAAGCTTATCTTTTGGTCGAAAGAGATTACCATCGACTAATAAATCACCTTTTTTTATCCATGATTGCAATCTTGATCTTGAGAGTCCACTAAATACATCAGATGCAACCTGATCTAGGCGCATTCCACGTGATGAAAGAGGTACAATTTTTTCCAACTTTATACTGTCTGTCATTATAATCTCAGTCGTTTGTATTCTCATACTGTCGAGGCTGTGGTTAAATATACTATCTTATATATATTAGAACTGTCTAAAGAATAATTTAAGTTTAACCTGGCTTTAGTTGAACCGGATAACAATAGAATGCGATTTTTATTTTTAGCACTAATATCAATTTGTCTCCTTGCAACAGGATGCACTTATTTCAATTCAGTTAATGGTATTTCTTCAGCCTCAGATCAGTTAGATACGTCAGGTTACACTGAAAAAGATTTTTTTAGTGCAATTCAAGATGATTTAAAAGGAGGTTTCTGGCTAACAGCTATTGAGAAGCTAAGATCACTGGAAGCACAGTATCCATTTGGAGATTATGCAGAACAAGCACAGCTTGAACTTATATATGCACACTTAAAAGCAGGAGAACATGACTCAGCTATAAGTGTAGCTGAGAGATTTATAAGGCTTCATCCTCAACATGAAAATGTTGATTATGCATACTATATAAAAGGTGTGTCATCATTTGTAAAAAGTGATGGAATGTTCGGAAAGCTTCTTCCAATAGACGAAACGAAGCGTGATCCAGGATCTGCAAGGAACTCTTTTTCCGCTTTCAGTGAGCTATTAAATAGATTTCCAGAAAGCCCATATGCTCCAGATGCTCAAAAAAGAATGATCTATTTAAGAAATATTCTTGCACGTCATGAAATCCATGCAGCAAACTATTTTTTCACTCGTGGAGCTTATCTTGCTGCGGCAAACAGAGGGCGATATGTGATAGAAAATTTTCAAAAAACGCCAGCTGTTCCTGATGGACTTGCTGTGATGGCTCAAGCATATTACCTAATGGATATGCATGATCTTTCAGGAGAGGCAGCAAAATTGCTAGCTCAGAATTACCCAAATCATACATCCCTTAATTCAGATGGTCGCTTCAAGTATCAAGAGAAGTCTGTATCCATTGAGAGGAGTTGGACTAATACCCTTACTGCTGGTCTCTTTGATAAACCAGAATCCATCGACTTTGATACGAGACATCTTTTCAATGATCGCTATAAGAAGCTTGAGGGAGAGGAACTTGAAGAGACATGGATGAATGTTGTTACCTTTGGTATTTTTCGGTAAATTCAAACATAGGCGCGAAATTATTTAATATATTTTAATGAAAAGAATGCAAAACAAGTTAATAAAAAACATAGCATATTCGATCATCATCCGTACAAAGAAGAGATTATTTTTTTGTCTGAAAAAGATAGGGATCTTCGATCCTTATTTTTGACTTATTCCTCTTTTAAGCCATTCAAGAGAAAAAAAGGCTTCGAAGGTTTGGTTCAACTAATAACAGAACAACAACTGTCTGTGGTTTCTGCTAAAGCAATATTTGATAGGCTTAAAAAATTATTGCCTACTTTTGATCCAGAGAGTTTTTTAAAAGAAACTGATCTTAATTTGAAGTCTACAGGTTTAAGTCGCCCTAAAATAAGCTACTGCAGATCTCTAGCAAAGAATATTATTTCAGGTAATCTTTCCTTTAGTTAAATACACAAAATGAATGACGAAGACCTTAAAAAAACTCTCTGTAGAATCAAAGGTATTGGTAGCTGGACAGCTGAATGCTATATGTTAGCTTTTTAAATAGAAGAGATATATGGCCTGCTAAAGATATAGGTTTGCAAGTTGCTGTACAAAGAACTAAGTACCTAAAAAAAAGGCCCACCGAAGATGAAATGATAGAGATAGGATCAAAATGGAAACCCTATAGGTCTATTGTAGCTAATGTTTTATGGGCATCTTATGACTAAGTTTTTCTGCGCTGCGTCAAATCTTAAAAATTTCAACAAATCAACTTTAAGTGCGATAAATGATGAATATTAAATCAAGCTATAAAAAAATCCTCGATGAAATGAGAGTCCTGCCAAATATCGATCCTCAGTTTGAGGTAAAAAGAAGAGTAACATTCATTAAATCAAAACTTCTCAGTACTGGATTATCTCACCTAGTTCTTGGAATAAGTGGTGGAATCGATTCAGCCACTTGTGGTCGATTAGCTCAAATAGCAATAAATGAGCTAAGCCAAGAATTTCCTGAACGCCGCTTTTCGTTCGTTGCTCTGAGGCTCCCATATGGAGAACAGATTGACGAAATTGATGCACAAAAGTCTATAAAGTTTATACGCCCCTCTAAAAATGTACTTCTTGATATAAAGCCAAGTGTAGATATTACTCATGAGAGAATAAATAGTTCTATTAGTAGCAGTAATTTAGGGCTAGTTAGAGATGAGGTAAGGGATGATTTTACCAAAGGTAATACCAAAGCACGGATTCGTATGACTTTTCAGTATGAAGTAGCTAGTGCTCTGGGAGGACTTGTACTTGGAACAGATCATTCAGCTGAAAATATCACTGGTTTTTATACTAAATGGGGTGATGGTGCATGTGATCTGGCCCCATTATTTGGTTTGAATAAAAGACAGGTTCGAAAGATAGCCAGGTTTTTAAATGCTCCTAAGTCAATAATAGAGAAAACCCCGACTGCAGACCTTGAATGCCTTTCTCCACAAAAAGAGGATGAAAGCGCACTTGGGGTTACCTATAATGAAATTGATGATTTTTTAGAGGGGAAGCCTTTATCTCAAGACTCTTTGAAAACTATCTTAAATTTATACAATAAAACAATACATAAACGTTCAACTATACCTACAATCTATGATTAAACTGCAAGATTGAAGATTTTATCGTAGCTCTTTTGGTATCGAAAATTTTATATTCTCTTGTGCGCCGGGAATCTCAACAGGAGACTGGCAGCCTATTAGCTTTAAGCTCTCTACAACTTCTTTTACAAGACTTTCTGGTGCAGAGGCGCCAGCAGTAATTCCAATTTTATTTTTTCCAATAATCCAATTTTTGGAAATATCCTTGGCGCTATCAACAAGAAAGGATGGAACACCACAGCGCTCAGCTAGTTCTCTTAAGCGATTTGAATTTGAACTATTAATCGAGCCTACCACAAGAACTAAATCACATTCGAGTGCAAGTTGCTTAACAGCATCTTGTCTATTTTGTGTGGCATAGCATATATCATCTTTTTTAGGGCCTTTTATCAGAGGAAAACGCTTACGTAGTATATCTATAATTTGCTCAGTATCATCTACTGACAAAGTGGTTTGCGTAACATAAACGACATTAGAAGGATTTTTTATTTTCAATGACATAGCATCAAACTCATTTTCTACCAAATAAATATTATTTTTGTTATCGTATTGTCCCATAGTACCTTCCACCTCAGGATGTTCATGGTGTCCAATCATGATGCAATCAGTTCCCTCGGAGCTAGATCGAGCAACCTCTATATGCACTTTGGTCACCAATGGACAAGTTGCGTCAAAAATTCTTAGATTTTTTTTGTTGGCTTGTTTTCTAACGGCCTTAGAAACTCCATGTGCACTAAAAATTACTGTTACGTTATCTGGAATATCGTTTACCTCATCTACAAAGACAGCTCCACGCGCCCTTAACATATCTACTACTGATTTGTTGTGTACCACTTCGTGACGCACGTAAATTGGAGCCCCATGAAGCTCGAGTGCTCTTAAAACAATCTCAATAGCCCTGTCTACACCTGCACAAAATCCTCTTGGATTAGCTAGCTTTATATCGATCACTTTTTTTCTACCGGCTCAACAGAGATAATTTCAACTTCAAATTTAATTATATGACCAGCTAGAGGGTGATTGAAGTCAACTTTGACTATTGTTTCACCAATATCTGCTATTACACCTGGAAGTTCGCCACCATTCGCATCCGCAAAGGAAATCATCAGGCCTAGTTGCAAGTCTTTAATTTCTTTGAAGTTTTTTCTAGGAAATTCTTGTATATTATTAGGATTATTTTGACCGAAGCCATTTTCTGGTTTTATTGAAAAGACACTTTTATCTCCAGCGATTAAACCAACTAATGCTGCTTCGAATCCAGACAATAATTTTCCGTCTCCAAAAGTGCAAACAGCTGGTTCAGTATCGAAATTAGAGTCTACAATAGAGCCATCTTCTAATGAAAGAGAGAAGTGAAGTGTTATTATTGTATCCGGACCAATAGATAATTTTTTCATGGATCATTTGTCTATATTTTTTGTCAAAAAAAGGTTTTTAAAATAAAAAGTGCTGCACCTAGGGTTATACTTGCATCAGCGAGATTAAATACTGGCCAATGATAATTTTTGTAATAAATATCTATGAAATCGATTATATATCCCAGAAATATTCGATCAATTAAGTTACCAACAGCGCCACCGAGAATCAAAGCTAGTGAAAACGATATAACAAGCTGATTTTCTTTTAATCTATAGAGCCAAATTACTAAAATAATACTTACAATCAAAGAAATCAGTAAAAATAACCAACGCTGCCAGCCACCAGCGTCACTAAGAAGACTAAATGCTGCTCCAGTATTGTGGACTAATATTAAATTTAATCCTGTAAAGATGTTTACATGCTCTCCATATAATAAATTTTTTGTAGCTGTATTTTTTGTTACCTGGTCAGCAATTATTATGAAAGCTGATAAATAATACCACCTAAGTATTTGCCAGTTCACAGCATGATCCAGTGCAAAGAAAAAATATAGTGTATAGCAAGAGTTTCGTTATGCATTAAGGCGTATCTCCCCTTCTCCCTCAATATTCTGTACACACCTATCACAGATACTTGGATGATCTTCATTGAATCCAATATTTTCTACATGATGCCAACAACGCTGACATTTAATGTGGTCGTTTTTTGTAACTTTAACTTTAAGACCTTCAATTTCAGTTGAGATAATATCATTTATATCTAACGCATCGCTTATGGGTTTTATACTGGCTTCTGAGGTAATGAAAATAAATCTTAACTCATTTTCAAGCTTCCCTAAAACGTCTAGTAATGATTGTTTAGCATAAATAGTGACTTCAGCCTCAAGAGATTTTTGAATGCCCTCAGATTTTTTATCTTCTAAAATTTTATTTACTATATTTCTTATTTCTATAATTATTTTCCAATCTTGATTTTTAATATTTGTATTTGAAATATTTGATAATTCTGGCCATTCTGCAAAAAATACTGACTCTTCTCTATCGCTCGGCATAAATCCCCATATTTCGTCGGCTGTAAAACTCAATATTGGTGAGATCCAGCGCACAAAGTATTCTAATATATAGTAAATTGCTGTTTGAGCCGATCTTCTAGCTGTAGAATTCTTTTGGCAAGTATATTGACGATCTTTAATAATATTAAGATAAAACCCACCCATATCGGTAACACAAAAATTATGTAATTTTTGATATATATGGTGCAGCTGATAACTATCGTATGCCATTAGAATTTCCTTATGCAAAGAGATAGTTAAATTTAAAGCCCAAATATCAAGTTCTAGCATATCATCAAAGGCAACTAGATTTTCAGAGGGATCAAAGTCATCTAAATTTGATAAGAAAAATCGAGCTGTATTCCTAATTCTTCGATATGAATCACTAGTTCTTTTAAGTATTTCATCAGAAACAGTCATTTCACCACTACAATCGGTAGCTGCAACCCAGAGCCTTAAAACATCAGCACCTTGATCATTTATAATTTGTTGTGGCGGTAGGACATTTCCGAGAGATTTAGACATTTTATGGCCCATGGCATCTACGACAAAACCGTGTGTCATTACTGCTTTGTATGGAGAGCTATCGCTTAAGGCTAAAGAAGTCTTAAGAGATGATTGAAACCAACCTCTATGTTGATCTGAGCCCTCTAAATAAAGATCAGCTGGAAAATTTAACTGTTCTCGATGATCAAGAACTGCTGCATGAGTAACACCTGAATCAAACCATACATCAAGTGTATCGCTTACCTTACTATAGTCTTCAGCTTGATTCCCAAGTAATGTTTTTTATCCATCTCATGCCAAAACTCTATACCATTTTTTTCAACTCCAGATGCTATAATCTCGATGAGATTTGGCATCTCAGGATGAATGTCACCCGTTGAATTATTTACAAAAATTGTGATTGGCACACCCCACGTTCTTTGGCGAGATATGCACCAATCTGGACTATTTTCGAGCATCCCATCAATTCGAGCCCTTCCCCAATCTGGATACCAGGAAATATCAGGAACTATTTTTTTTGCTTTTTCTAATAAGTTGTTTTTCGTCATACTAATGAACCATTGCGGAGTAGCGCGATAAATTAATGGGGTCTTGGTGCGCCAGCAATGTGCATAACTATGTGTAAATTTATTAGAGGATATCAATTTTTCCTTGTCTTTCAATAAAACTAGTATACTAGTATCAACTTTATAAACATGTTCTCCAGCAAAATATTCAACATTTTCATTAAATATGCCATTATCATTAATATAATTGAGAGTTTTAATTTCATATTTTTCTGCGATGATGAAATCTTCTACTCCGTGGTCAGGGGCAGTATGAACACAACCTGTACCTGCTTCAGTGTTAACATGATCACCAAGGATGATGGGTACCTCACGATTATAAAAAGGATGCTTTAAGCTCTGCAATTCAAGCCGATCTCCTTTAGTAGATCCAACCACCTTAAAGTCCTTGACTTGCCACCGAGATAATAATGACTCAACGAGCTCTTCGGCTACTAAATATCTCCCAAATGAGGCACCTGATGGCTTGCAAGCTAATAACACATAATTTAAGTCAGGGTTCAAGCAAACTGCTTGATTCGATGGAATTGTCCAGGGTGTTGTGGTCCAGATAACAACAAATATGTCGCCAACTCCACTAATATTATCTATAGCTTTACTAAAAGTCTCTTCATCAGAAACTGAAAATGCAACATCAATTGAAAATGACTCTTTATCTTGATACTCAACCTCAGTTTCAGCTAGAGCAGAAGCGCCCACCACACTCCAGTAAACTGGCTTATAACCCTTTATTAGATGTCCGTTCTCAATAACTTTACCAAGCGAACGAATAATATTAGCCTCAAATTCATTGTCCATAGTAAGGTAGGGGTTATTCCATTCTGCAAAAACTCCAAGTCGGATAAAATCGTTCATCTGTCCGTCGATTTGTCTTTGCGCATACTCTCTACATTTTTGACGAAATATTTTATGATCTACTTTGTGCCCAGCCTTACCGATTTTTTTTTCTACCTCATGTTCGATTGGCAACCCATGACAATCCCACCCAGGAACGTAGGGTGCATCAAAACCACTAAGACTTTTAGATTTAATTATTATATCTTTTAGAATTTTATTAACAGCATGGCCAATATGTATTTTCCCATTTGCGTAGGGGGACCATCATGTAGTATAAATTTTTTCTGACCATTGCGCTTTTCACGCAATTTTTCATAAACTCTATCTTCATTCCAGCCTTTCAATATAGCAGGCTCTCTTTGGGCTAGGTTGGCCTTCATAGGAAACAAGGTGGCAGGTAAATTTAAGGTTAACTTATAATCAATCATATTTTAAAATCTTCTTTGGCTGTACAGAAAAATATTGTTTAGCATGACGAATATCACGATGTATTTCCTTAATCATTAAATTTAGAGAAGGAAAAATCTTCTCATCACGAATTTTAGATTTAAACTCTACATGTATCCTTTGCCCATATATATCTTCATCAAAATCTATCAGGTGAACCTCAAGTATAGGCTTAATAAGATCGCCTATTGTCGGTCTGATGCCGACATTAGCAACACCTTGCAAGCGGCGCTCGTCGATATAAACTTGCACAACAAATACTCCATTTAGTGGCGCACTAAAACGCTTTAACTGAACGTTAGCAGTGGGTACTCCAATTTCTCTTCCAAGTCCCTGCCCGTAAATAACACAACCAGTGATCCTGTAAGGCGCACCCAATAACCGTTCTGCAAAATTAAACTTTGATGCCTTCAGAGCTGAACGTATTCTGGTGCTACTAATTCGTTCACCCTTGTATTCCATAGTACAAGTATCAATAACTTCAAAATTATTATTTTTTCCAAAATTCTGTAGTAACTGAAAATTTCCGCTTCTATCGTGTCCAAATCTAAAGTCGTCACCTACAACAAGATATTGGATTTTTAAACCTGACACTAAAACCTGCTCAACAAAGTCTGTTGCAGACAAACCACGTAAAGAGCGGTTAAATTGGAGACAAAAAACTTTATCGATTCCAACTTTAATGAATTCTTCAACCTTCTCTCGCAGGCGCATCAATCTTGCTGGAGCCTGTTCGCCTGAAAAAATTCTTGTGGCTGTGGCTCAAATATCATCACGACTGACGGGAGCTTTAGATCTTTAGCTTTACCTATGAGTTGCTTTAATATAGCTCGGTGCCCAAGATGAATACCGTCAAAGGATCCAATGGTTGCAACACAACCAGTTTGGGCGGGCTTTAAATTATGTAAGCCCCTAATAAACTTATTCTTATATTTAATCACTTATCATCGATTTAAAAAACGAAGTAAAATTATACCCATCTAGGAAAATTAAAAATAGATTAGTTCATAATTATATTAACGTTAAGCCAAGCTTTCCGACGATCTACAGTAAATTTATTTGTTTTTTAGGAACGATAGCCGAAAACCACTCAGAAAAAGGATGGAAATATAAACAACTGTGCCCATGATACAGATCATCCCTAATGAGCTTGCTCTCTCCCACCAGACCATATCAAACCAACTATTCGAATAACTAATTGACACATATAGACAAATACACATCGCGATATTAGCATTAAATAGCATTACTAAAAATTTACGCCAACCTTCCTCTGGTTTATAAATATCATTCCTACGTAAACCTTTGAAGAGTAAAAAACTGTTTAATATAGCCGCCAATGTTGTTGCTAAAGCCAATCCTACATGACCGACTCCGAGGTAAAAATGTAATGGTACAACTAAAATTATATTTAGACCCATATTTACAACGAGTGCAATGACACCGATACGAACTGGAGTCTTAACATCCTGACGGGAAAAATATCCAGGTGCTAATACCTTTATTAGCATGAAAGCTATAATGCCTGCTGAGTAAGCTCGCATACTAAATGAAGCCATAGACATATCTTGTGGGGTCATAACCTCTCCATAGAAAAAGAGTGATATCAAGATAGGTTCAGCTAAAATTATTAATGCAAGTGCAGCAGGTATTGCGATGAGAAATACCAGACGGATAGCCCAATCTATTGTTGCACTAAACTTTTCTAGATTATCAGAAACGTGTTGCTGTGATAAATTTGGCAATATAACAGTAGCAATGGCGACGCCAAATACACCTAAAGGAAGTTCCGCCAAGCGGTCAGAATAGTAAAGCCAAGAGATACTGCCTGTCGGAAGAAATGAAGCTATCATCGTATCTAGCAAAAGATTTATTTGGCTTACTGAAACCCCAAAAATTGCAGGAGCCATCAGGCTTAAAATCTTTACTACTCCCTTATCCTTCCAGGATACTTGAGGTGCAGGAACCATACGAATTTTAGCTAGGAAAGGTAGCTGGAATAAAAGCTGTATTATACCTGCAGCCAGGACACCCCAAGCAAGGGCATAAACTGGCTTGTCAAACCAGGGAGAAATGAAAATCGCAGCTATTATTAAGCAGAGATTTAAAAAAATTGGAGTAATAGCTGGAACAGCAAATCTCTCATAGCTATTTAAAATAGCTCCAGCAAAACCTGTCAGTGATATTAAAAGCAAATAAGGGAATGTTATTCTCAACATATCACTGGCAGCAGAAAATTCTCAGGGTCTTCTAACCAAAATCCAATTGCAAAGATACCTGTAACTAAAGGTGAAGCTATGACGACAAAAATTGTAACTGCAATGAGCACTGAGCCTAAAACCCCAGCTACTGTATCAATAAGAGCTTTTACCGCAGCTTGATTTCCAGACTCTTTGTATTCTGCTAAAACAGGTACAAATGCCTGAGAGAATGCGCCCTCAGAAAATAAACGACGAAAGAAATTAGGAATCTTGAATGCTACAAAAAATGCATCTGCCATAGCATCTGCACCAATAAATCTTGCAATTACTACATCACGCATCAGGCCGGCTAATCTCGAGCACATCGTCATAAAAGACACTATGCCGCTTGACCTAAGAAGCCTGGATGATCTAGACCCAAGGTCAACTTTCTCAGTTTTGTGATCAATATCTTGATCCTTCAAAATATGAACTCCGATAACTTGAACAATTTAAGCTGGGCTTAAAGATAATCTGTTACGAGCGCTTAGGTTGTTCTTTTACTCACACAGAATCTTAATTTTACTCTTAAAATGAGTGGCTATGACAGACGATTCAAATATCTTTATGAAGATTTCGTCGTAATTCATATTGATAAGCACAGATAAACATTGTATATTCTCGCGCTTTATAAGTATGTTAAAAAAATAAATAAAATCTAACAAGGAGCATTAGGTGGCCAATTCATCACAAGCACGCAAAAGAGCGCGGCAAAATGAAAAGAATCGTAGGCATAATGGCGGTTTACGCTCTATGCTTAGAACTTATTTAAAAAAGACAGATGCCGCAATCCAGTCGGGCAAGATTGAAGCAGCCCAAGCTGCATATAATGAGGTAGTCCCAATGCTTGATTGCATTGCAGACAAGGGTATTATCCATAAAAATAAAGCTGCTCGGCACAAAAGTAGATTAAACACAAAAATTAAAGCCCTTTCAGTCAGCTGAAGTACGTAATTAGCATAAAACTAAATTATCTCTATGGATTAGCTCTTCAGCATCGCAATAACCTAATTCATCTGCGATCATTTCGCTACTTTTGCCTAAGATTTTTGCACTTTCTTCAGAGTTGTAATTAACAAGGCCTCTAGCGACCTCTAGGCCCTTTTCATCAACACATGTTACGAGATCCCCTTTGTAAAATGTCCCTTTGATAGACAGGACTCCTACAGGGAGAAGACTTTTGCCACAATCGGTCAACATCTTTGAGGCGCCCAAATCCAGTGTCAAAGAGCCACACACTTTAAGTCTACCTACTAACCATTGTTTTCGTGCTGCGATTGGTTCTTTATCAGATATTAGCATAGTACCCAATGCTTCCCCTTCTGATAACCTAGATAAGATCTGATTAACTCTACCGCCAGCTATAACAGTGTTCGCACCTGAGCGAGCAGCGAGTTTGGCTGCTTTTAGCTTTGTGATCATGCCTCCTCTTCCGAGAGTGCTAGAGGACCCAGCTAGCTCAAGTAGAGATTCATCTTGAGAGCTTCCATTAGTAATTAAATTTGCATTAGGATTTTTTCTTGGATCTGCATCAAAAAGGCCATCTTGGTCAGTAAGTATAACCAATAGATCAGCATCTATTATATTGGCAACCAATGCAGCCAAAGTATCATTATCTCCAAAACGAATCTGGTCAGTAGCAACAGTATCGTTTTCATTAATAACGGGTATAACACCTAATTTAATCAATTCTTGAAGTGTATTTCTTACATTTAAATAACGCTCGCGATTTGAAATATCATCATGATCTAATAAAATTTGAGCGGTATTTCGCCCATGTTCTTGAAATTGCGACTCATAAGCCTGAACAAGACCTGTTTGCCCAACAGCAGCTGCAACTTGCAGCTCATGGACAGAATTAGGTCTATCGATCCAGCTAAGTCTAGACATTCCCTCTGCTACTGCACCAGAAGAAACAATTATAATCTCTATTCCACAATCTAGTTGATGTACTATTTGTTCTACCCACAGCGCGATAGCTTCCTTATCCAGCCCATTACCGTTATCTGTAAGCAAGGCACTTCCAATTTTTACTACCCATCGCTTTGAGTTTTTTATGCAATCTCTGTTATTTACCATACATTACTCAGCTAACTATTTTCTCTAAAAACTTTATTTTTTTAAAAACTTTTAAATTTCATTATTCAACTTAATCATCAAATGACAATGATGACTCCTTAAGCATTTTTATCCTCTCTCTAGCTTCGAGCTGCATTTTTATCTGACTTTCTAATTCATGGGCCGCTATATCTGAATCCTCTTGCTCAGCATTCCGGGACTTATCAAGATGACTCATTATATCTTGACACAAAGCATCTGTTCCAAGAGAGCTGATACCAGATATACAATATACAGGGCCAGTCCATCTTAATTTTTTTACAACTTTCGTACATTTATCTTTTCTTTCGATCTCTGACAGTAGATCAGTTTTGTTCAAGACTAACCAACGCTCTCGACAATAGAGTGTATGACTGAATAAATCTAGTTCATTTTCAATAACCTTGATATTATTGATAGGACAGGAACCGTCAGCTGGAAGCATATCAACCAAGTGAAGCAATATGCGTGTTCTAGTTAAGTGCTTAAGAAAACGAATTCCTAGTCCTGCACCATCTGCGGCTCCTTGAACTAAACCTGGTATATCTGCAATTACAAAACTCCGATATTTTTCAGGGCTGACTACCCCTAAGTTTGGCACTAAGGTAGTAAAAGGATAATCTGCTACCTTTGGCCGAGCTGCAGATACAGATCGAATAAATGTTGATTTACCTGCATTGGGAAGTCCAAGTAGGCCAACATCAGCCAAGATTTTTAGTTCAAGCTTAAGATGACGGAATTCCCCATCAGTACCTAATGAAGTCTGCCTGGGTGCGCGATTAATGCTCGATTTGTAACGTGTATTCCCCAAACCATGGAAGCCTGCCTTAGCTACTAATAAGTGGTCTCCACTTCCTGTTATATCGCCAAGTGTTTCCTGAGTAGCTTCATCTATTACGGTTGTACCCACAGGTACCTTAAGGATCAAATCATTTCCACCCCTTCCTGTGCAGTTCTTTGGTTTACCCTCCTCTCCACTTTCAGCATTGAAGTTACGCTGAAAGCGAAAATCTACTAGAGTATTAAGACTACTATCTCCTACCAAGTAAATATTACCGCCATCACCTCCGTCACCTCCGTCAGGGCCACCTTTTTCAATAAATTTTTCACGACGAAAACTTAGGCAACCATTTCCACCCCGACCTGCCTGCACATGAATAGTTGCTTCGTCAACAAATTTCATAAGTTCCAACCACTAATATATTTTTATCAAAAATAAAAAACCCCGCTTTCGCAGGGTTAAAATTAGATCATTGAAATGATTTCAATACTATTAAAATAATTATTAATTAAGGTCTCCAAAAGAAATCAAAGGACATTATGCAGAAATAATATCAACATATTTACGATTTTTTGGACCTTTCGTTGAAAATCTTACTTCTCCGGTGCTGGTTGCGAAAATTGTATGATCTCGACCAATACCTGCATTAGTTCCAGCATAAAACTTTGTTCCACGCTGTCTTACAATAATGCTTCCAGCAGAGACGTTCTCACCGCCGTAGCGTTTAACCCCGAGTCTTTTACTTTCTGAATCGCGTCCGTTTCTTGTACTACCACCAGCTTTCTTATGAGCCATAACGGTCTCCTATTTCTTAACTTCAGTCTTGATTTTTGATTTAGCTGCAGCCTTTGGTTTAGCTGCAGCCTTTGGTTTAGCTGCAGTCTTTGATTTAGCTGCAGTCTTTGATTTAGCTGCAGTCTTTGGTTTAGCTTCAGTCTTTGGTTTAGCTGCAGTCTTTGGTTTAGCTGCAGTCTTTGGTTTAGCTGCAGTCTTTGGTTTATCAGAACCTATACTAATAATCTTTATTTCAGTGAACCATTGACGATGGCCCATTTGCTTTCTACTATGCTTGCGACGGTTGAACTTGATTATCTTTACTTTATCAGAACGACCGTGCGTCAATACCTCTGCAGTAACTTTTACTCCAGTTACGAAAGGTGTGCCTATTTTTACCTCATCACCGTTTGTAACCATGAGCACTTCATCAAAGTCAATTTTTTCACCAGTTGCTATATCCATTTTTTCCACACGAAGGAATTCACCTTCTTCAACACGATGCTGCTTACCGCCACTTTTTATTACTGCGTACATAGAGTTTTCTCCGTATTCGTAATAACCAGTTTACGCCTAAAAAACTATTTTTTAAGGCCGATTTTACGAGGTGTTGAATTCTAAGATAAACCTAATTTAATCGCAAGAATAAATTTTTATAAAATATCTATATAATTGTTATAATATTTAACTTACATAAATTGTTAGGATCGCTGGCATGCTGCCATTTCATGAAGTAGTTAAATCTGAGTTTGAAGAAGTTAATTCTATAATTGTTAATCGTTTGAATTCCGAAGTAGACCTGGTTGAAAATATTGGTCAATACATCATTGACGGTGGTGGCAAGCGAATGAGGCCGCTATTAGTTATCTTAAGTGCTAAAGTTTGCGGATATCAAGGATCCAACCATCTATACCTAGCAGCGATTATTGAATTTATACATACAGCGACTTTACTTCATGATGATGTTGTAGATACATCTGATCTTCGCCGTGGTAAAGCTACTGCAAATACAAAATTTGGAAATGCTCCTAGTGTGCTTGTTGGAGATTTTCTTTATTCACGAGCATTTCAAATGCTAGTTGGAGTAGGTAACTTAGATGTAATGCAAACTATTGCAGATACCACCAATGCTATATCTGAGGGAGAAGTCCAACAGCTGGCTAATGCTAGAAACTCAAACATATCTGAGGATATATATAAAAAAGTAATATTTAAAAAAACAGCCATACTTTTCGATGCAGCTGCAAAAATAGGTGCTATTATTGCCAAATCTGAAACTAGTCATATTCAATCTCTCAGTGATTATGGAAGAAATATTGGAATGGCCTTTCAGTTAATGGACGATGTTTTGGATTACAATGGTGATTCTAAAAATTTAGGGAAAAATATTGGTGATGATTTAGCTGAAGGCAAGATGACTTTGCCTCTAATTTATGCGATGAAAAACGGGAAAAATTCGCAAAAACTTATGATTCAAGAAGCTATAAAGAATACTGATGTTTGTGATCTAAAGAATATTTTAACTATTATTAGAGAAACTGGAGCTTTAGAGTACAGCATGTCTTGTGCAAAAAAACATGCTATGGATGCTAAGCAGTGCTTGGTAGATCTTCCTAAAAGCATTGAAAAAACAGCAATGCTACAGCTAGCTGAATTTTCGATTTATCGAAAATACTGAGTAGCTTGAAAAAATTTAGGGAAATTCAATTTTTTCAAAACCAGTAGATTAGACTACTATTCTCTATTTCTGGACTTAATAGATCATATCAGATTAAATTCTAGATTAATTAGTGATAAATATTTAGGCAACTGAACGTAATATAAAAAAGGCTAAGCAACCAATGACAACTTTTATTCCACAATCACAAAACTCCTATGATTATGATGAGTTAATCTCTTGTAGCAAGGGTGACCTCTTTGGTGATGGAAACGCTCAGCTTCCTGGTCATAATATGTTAATGGTAGATAGAATAACTCATATTCATGCGACTGAAGGAAAGTACGGCAAAGGAACAATGATCGCTGAGCTAGATATAAGACCAGATTTATGGTTTTTTGGCTGCCATTTTGAAGGAGACCCTGTCATGCCGGGTTGTTTGGGTTTAGATGCCATGTGGCAATTAACTGGTTTTTTCTTAGCATGGAAAGGTAACCAAGGAAGAGGTAGGGCTCTTGGTTCTGGTGAAGTTAAATTTGTGGGGCAAATTCTTCCTTCTGCTAAACTTGTAACCTATAGAATTGATGTGTCACGAGTAGTCGAACGAAAACTCAAAATGGTTATAGCGGACGGAACTGTGTCCGTTGATGGCAGAGAAATTTATACCGCAAAAGATCTTCGTGTTGGGTTATTTGATTCAACTGACAACTTTTAAACGTTTATATTATAATAAGAAATAAGAGTATACAGATTTTCGAAGAGAAATATCCGAATTATTAAATGATTCAGGGGCATAAAATGAAACGAGTGGTAATTACTGGAATGGGTATTGTTTCTTGCTTAGGTAATGATAAAGAAACTGTTACCAAGTCACTTTATGAATGCCAATCAGGTATAGCTTTCCAAAAGAGTTCAAAGAAATGGGTTTGCGGTGTAATGTTGCAGCCAAATTAGATTTAGATATAGCGGAGCATATCGATAGAAAAATCTCCAGATTTATGGGGCCATCGGCTTCTTATGGTTATATTGCAATGGAAAAAGCAATCGCAGATGCTAATTTGTCAGATAATCAGGTATCAAATATAAGAACAGGGCTAGTTATGGGGTCTGGTGGTGTTTCAGGGGAAATGTTTACTGAAACGATCGATGTTATGCGTGATCGAGGAATAAAGCGTGCCGGGCCCTACAGAGTTACACAGATAATGGCTAGCACCGTTTCTGCATGCCTAGCGACACCATTTAAAATAAAAGGAATAAATTACTCAATTTCATCAGCTTGTGCCACTAGTGCACATTCTATTGGTCATGCCATGGAACTAATTCAAATGGGTAAGCAAGATATAATATTTGCTGGTGGTGCAGAAGATATGCATTGGTCAATGGCAGGTATGTTTGACGCCATGGGGGCACTTTCAAGCAAATATAATGATACGCCTGAAATAGCATCCAGGGCCTATGATGCTGACAGAGATGGTTTTGTTCCAGGAGTGGGTGCAGGGTGCCTGATAGTAGAAGAGTTGGAGCATGCTGTAGCTAGAGGTGCAAAAATTTATGCAGAGATTACTGGTTATGGAGCTACATCGGATGGCTATGATATGGTTGCTCCCTCTGGTGAAGGAGCGACTAGATCAATGAAAATGGCTATGGAAACGTCTGATAATAAAATTGATTACATAAATACACATGGCACTAGCACGCCAGTAGGAGATCTCGCAGAATTAACAGCGATTAAAGCTGTGTTTGGGGATGACATCCCGCCAATAAGCTCAACAAAATCACTATCTGGTCACGGTCTTGGAGCAGCTGGAGTACAAGAAGCTATTTATTGTTTGTTGATGATGGAGAGTGATTTCATTTGTGCATCCGCAAATCTTGATAATCTGGATCCTGAGGCTATTGATGTACCAATTCTAGATAGTCGATTAGATAAAGCTAATTTGAAGAATATTATGAGTAATAGTTTTGGATTTGGCGGAACGAATGCAACATTAATTTTTAAGAAATATTGATAATTATTATTTTAACAATTAACAAATATGTTTTGCATCAATTAAAAGCATCTTCAATCTCGATATAGAATTTGAATTGCAAACCTGTTAAGTTATGCGTTAGATATAATAAATTTAAAATTGAGGAAAAATATGGCTCGCGGCATAAATAAGGTAATTTTAGTAGGGAATCTCGGTAAAGACCCAGAAGGTAAATTTATGCCCAACGGAAATGCTGTTACGAATATAACAATTGCTACCAGCGAGTCATGGAAAGATAAACAAACTGGTCAACAACAAGAAAGAACCGAGTGGCATAGAGTAGTTTTCTTTAATCGCCTTGCAGAAATAGCAACAGAATATTTAAAGAAAGGATCAAAGGTTTATCTAGAAGGGTCTCTGCGAACTCGCAAGTGGCAAGCACAAGATGGGCAAGATCGATATACAACTGAGATTGTGGCTAGTGAAATGCAGATGCTCGACAGTCGTGGTGGCTCTTCAGATTATGCGAGCTCAGGCGCGGATAGTAATCTATCAAAACCAATATCTAATACTGAAATGGCTTCGAAAGAAATCACGGAAACTCAGGGTTCTGTATCTAACGACTTTGACGATGACATCCCATTTTAGGCTAGAATCATTTTTTCATTAGCTAAGATAGGTTTTTCTTCCCAAAATTTTCTCCATACTTTCGGGACAAAATTGATCCATATCTACCTTAAAGTACGCAAGCTTTTGTTCTGCAACAATTACAACATCACATACACCTGGTACATCTGAAATATAATCCTCAGCAATTATAATATCTTCAGAGGTCAAATGAACCGTTAGTGTTTTAAAATGACGTGGTTTTTTCATTGTCGCTGCAAATATAACCCATAGGATTGTTAGGCAAGCAGTTAACCAAAATACTCCTGCATATCCAAAATAATGCGCGATCATCCCGCCAGAAATACCCCCAAAAAATGCTCCCAAAAACTGGCTAGTCGAGTAAATTCCTATTGCCGTACCCTTGGCTCCGGGGGGTGCAAGCTTACTAACTAATGAAGGTAATGTGGCCTCGAGTAAATTAAAGGCCATGAAAAAAATAAATAAACCTAATAAAAAAATTATATGGTTATTCAAACCGCTTCCAAGAAGTATCTCTCCTAGTGTTAATAGAAGTATTGCGCCAATAAAAACTAACTTAATTTTTTGTTTCTTTTCAGCAATTAATATGAACGGCAGCTTACAGATAAATGAAAGGCCTAAAATAGTTAGATAAATTATCCAGTGACCTTCGCGATTAAAATTGAAGATTTGCTCCAAAACTAAGGGTACCGAGATCCAGATAGCCATCTGAGAAAAATGTAATACTGCAATACCAAAATCTAGCCGCAAGAGTTCTCGATTTTTTAGTAGTCTAGAAAATATCTGAGGAACTGCTTGTGATTCTGGGTTATTCTTCAATACTGACGGGGTTGGGACCAAAAAGAATAATATTAATGATCCTACAACCGATAGCACTGCAGTTAACCAAAATAAACCTGATAGCCCCCAGAGATTAGCTAAAATTGGTCCTACAATAAGAGATACAGCGAAAGATATGCCGATACTAGCACCAATGACTGCCATAGCTTTTGTTCGACTCTGCTCAGTGGTGAGATCTGAAAGTAAAGCCATTATAGTGCTCGCAACTGCACCAACGCCCTGAAGCGCACGCCCAGCAATTAAACCCCACATCGTTTCTGATATAGCAGCTATTATGCTGCCTAAGAAGAACATTAACATTCCGATAAAAATTATTGGTTTTCTACCAAATCTATCTGATAGAAAACCCAGGGGTATCTGAAATAAACCTTGCGTTAAACCATATATTCCAAGAGCAACGCCAACAAGTATAATGGTACTTCCTGAATACTCCTCTGCATATAAAGATAAAACTGGAAGTAACATAAATAAACCAATCATTCGAAAAGCATAGAGAGATGCTAAACCGAACAGACTTTTTTTTTCCAAAGGGCTCATGAATTACTCAGTATTTTATCGGCTAAGAATATATACATTATAGTTTGCATCATCAATTGATGTAATGGTTAAAACAATAAAGCTCACCTTAATATCAATAAAAATTTAACTATTGAAAAAAAAACGCATTGGTCGATTAAAATCTTGTGATCTCTCTTGCTTTATCAGCATTATTTAATCATCATGGCGTGTTGAATTTTAGGCTTACCTAAATTATGAAAAATATCACCATCCACGGCGCGAAAACTCATAATCTGAAGTCAGTAGATCTTATTCTACCTCGAGATAAAATCATTGTAATTACCGGCTTATCGGGATCAGGTAAATCATCGTTAGCGTTCGATACTCTTTATGCGGAGGGGCAAAGACGTTATGTTGAATCTTTATCTGCTTATGCCCGTCAATTTTTATCAATGATGGAAAAACCTGATGTAGATCATATCGAAGGTTTGTCTCCAGCTATATCGATTCAGCAAAAATCGACATCACATAATCCCCGTTCAACTGTAGGAACAATTACAGAAATATATGACTATTTGCGTTTACTTTACGCCCGTGCAGGCGAGCCTAAATGCCCAGAGCATGGCACACCTTTAAAAGCTCAGACTATAAGTCAGATGGTAGATCAAGTTCTTGCACTACCCCGTGATACAAAATTAATTCTACTAGCTCCTATTGTTAAAGATAGAAAAGGTGAGCACGCACATATCTTTCAAAATATGCGAGCGCAAGGTTTTATTCGAGCTAGAATAGATGGACTTATCGTAGATCTTGATGACGTGCCTATACTAGAAAAAAATAAAAAACATACTATCGAAATTGTAATTGATCGTTTTAAAGTTAAGCCCGAAATACAACTTAGACTTACAGAATCTTTTGAAACTGCAATCAATATATCTGAAGGTCTGGCAATAGTTAGCTCTATGGATGGATTACCAATAATTCAATCAGATGAAGAAGACAATAATAATCCTAAAAATTCACCAGAAATTCTTTTTTCTGCTCTATTCGCATGCTCTATATGTAATTATAGTATAGACGAACTTGAACCAAGAATGTTCTCTTTTAACAGCCCCTCAGGCGCCTGTCCAGACTGTGATGGTTTAGGAGTCAAGCAATTTTTCGATATAGACTTAATCGTACAATTTCCAGAATCTTCTATTGCTGAAGGAGCTATCAGAAGTTGGGATAGGAAAAATCTATTTTATTATAATATGCTTACTTCAATATCTAACCACTATGATTTTGATATTGATACCCCATTTCAAAACCTTGAGCCAAGCCACCAACAAGTAATACTTTTTGGAAGCGGCAAAGATAACATAAAGTTCAGCTATACTAATGATAAAGGTGTCACCTTTTATCGAAGTCATACATTTGAAGGCGTCATTCCAAACATGGAAAGGCGCTACAAAGAGACAGAATCAAATCATGCAAGAGAAGATCTTATAAAATATTTAAATATTCAAAATTGCCCTGGCTGTAATGGAGCGCGTTTAAAAAAAGCGGCGAGACATGTTTTCATAGATGGGAAGTCTCTTCCTGAAATTGGTAATTATCCTGTAGGAGATCTTGCAGATTATTATAAAAAATTATACTTAGAAGGTAGTAGAGGAGAAATTGCAGAAAAAATCTTAAAAGAAATTAGAAATCGGCTAAATTTCTTGGTAGATGTTGGCCTTAATTACTTAAACCTCAATAGAAGTGCGGAGAGCCTATCAGGAGGAGAGGCACAGCGTATAAGGCTAGCTAGTCAAATTGGGGCTGGTCTTGTTGGTGTCATGTATATCCTTGATGAACCATCGATCGGTTTACACCAAAGAGATAATGAGCGCCTGCTGGCTACCCTTACTAGATTAAGAGATATTGGTAATACAGTAATTGTAGTGGAACATGATGAAGAGGCTATAAGACGAGCAGACTATATTGTAGATATTGGTCCTGGGGCAGGTATTCATGGCGGAGAGGTTGTTGCAAAAGGAAGTTATAACGATATTGTGAGCGAAAGTCGCTCTCTCACAGGAGATTACTTATCAGGCAGAAAGGAGATAGTTGTACCGAAAAGTCGCACCCTTGCAACAGATAAAAAAATTTTATTAAATGGAGCAAACGGAAATAACCTTAAAAATGTCAATCTTGAAATACCTATAGGTCTTTTTACTTGCATTACTGGTGTATCAGGGTCTGGGAAATCAACTTTAATCAATGAGACTCTTTATCCAATTGCTGCAACTGAATTAAATAACGCTTCAACTAAAAAATCCGAAGATTACAAGTCAATACAAGGGATTGATTGCTTTGATAAGTGTGTTGATATTGACCAAAGTCCAATTGGTAGAACGCCTAGGTCGAATCCTGCTACTTATACAGGTATATTTACGCCGATCAGAGAATTATTTGCAGGTACTCAAGAAGCTCGCTCTAGGGGTTACAAGCTAGGCAGATTTAGCTTCAATGTCAAAGGTGGACGCTGTGAAGCATGCCAGGGAGACGGTCTGATTAAAGTTGAGATGCATTTTCTTCCAGATGTGTATGTCCCATGTGATATCTGCAAAAGCAAGCGTTACAATCGTGAAACATTAGAAGTTGTGTATAAAGGAAAAAATATTTCTCAAGTGTTGGATTTAACAGTTGAAGATGCTCTAGAATTTTTCAGACCCGTTCCATCTGTAGCAAAAAAATTGCAAACTTTGATCGATGTAGGGCTTTCCTACATAAAATTAGGGCAAGCTGCAACAACATTGTCGGGCGGAGAAGCACAACGAGTTAAGTTATCTAAAGAATTGTCTAAAAGAGATACAGGTAATACGCTATATATATTAGATGAACCAACAACAGGGCTACATTTTCACGATATACAACAGTTATTAACTGTTTTACACCGATTGCGTGATCATGGAAATACAATAGTTGTTATCGAGCATAATTTAGATGTAATAAAAACAGCTGACTGGTTAGTAGATCTGGGTCCAGAGGGGGCGAAGGTGGAGGCTATATTATTGCTACTGGCACACCAGAAGAAGTTGCAGATACTAGTGGATCTCATACTGGATATTTTTTAAAAAAAATATTAATGTAAATGTAACAAACTATTGTTATTTTGATCTTATATGATAATATACTGTATAAATAAACAGTATGGTATGTATTATGATCATTAGAAATATATATAAACATATATTTTTGGTTCGCTCAAAAATACGATTAATGCGGTATCACTTATTTAATCAAGCACAATATAATTACCCTGGAAATTATAAGCTTGGTTTTCTTTGCAAAAAGACTCATCCTGTGACACTTGGGCCAGAGCAACTCAGCAGATTTTTCACATATATTGCAAATACCGAAAACTGAAGCCCCAGTAACATACTGAGTTAAATCTCTCATGCTCTCATACCTCTCGTTTTTTATTTTTGATCACAGAAGTTAGATTTAATAACTGACTTTATACTCACGCTTATCTCTCTGTTAATATATGCTAGTTGGTTTTTTAAACTTCGAGCCCTTGAGAGAATTTAGGTATGAAGGTATATAAAGTTGGTGGTGCTGTTCGTGATAAACTTATTAATCATCCGTTTACAGACGAAGATTGGGTGGTAGTTGGCGCAGAACCAAAAGAGCTAATTGATAAAGGATTTATTCAGGTTGGTACTGATTTTCCTGTATTTCTTCATCCTGAATCTAAAGATGAATACGCACTTGCTCGATCCGAAAAGAAGTCTGGCTTAGGCTATAAAGGGTTTGAGTTTTTTACAGATGCTCAGGTAACACTAGAGCAAGATCTTTCTCGGAGAGATCTCACAGTAAATGCTATGGCAGAGGATTGTGATGGAAAAATTATCGATCCCTATGGAGGCCAAGACGATCTATCAAAAAAAATATTACGCCATGTATCTAGTGCTTTTGTAGAGGATCCGTTGCGAGTATTACGTGTAGCGAGGTTTGCAGCTCGTTATCACCATCTTGGATTTAAGATCGCAGATGAGACTATGTTCTTGATGACAAGCATCACAAATAGCGGAGAGCTTGAATATCTAAGTCCAGAGAGAGTTTGGCTAGAAACTGAAAAAGCACTAAAAGAAAGATCACCAAGCACTTATATTGAAACACTTTATAAATGCAAAGCCCTCACAAAAATTTTTCCAGAAATTAGTAGAATTTTTGATCTCGCTTCAGCAAAAGATAAAATTGATGGGAAATTTCATACTTTATCAATTTTAAGTTATGTGGCTAAATTAGATATGGATCCCTGCACCCGGTTCGCAGTTCTATTTAGCGATATTAGTTTAGGTAGCCAGTCAACTCTTTCAAACATCAAATCAATCGATAAGGATATTGAAGTTATTAATAGTCTTTTTGATCGATTAAAGGTTCCTAATCGCTACAGAAATGTTGCAATAAATTTTGTAAGATACAAAGATTTATATCATTGCTTAGAAAATCTAGAGCCTCAAATTATTTTGGATATGCTCAAAAGTATTGGTGCCTTTAAAAAAGCGGAAAATTTAGAGAAATTTATATATTGCTGTGAGGCAGAGGCACAAATAATCCAAAAAAATAAAGATGCAAATAAAGTTCATGAACGAGGTGTTTGGTTAAAACAAGTATTAAGCCAAATTATGCTTATAAATAACAAAGAGTTAATTTCAGAAGGCTATTCAGGTATAAAGCTTGGGAAGAAATAGATCAACGTCGAAAAAAAATCATAGCTGAATTATTGAGATAAAAGAGACTAGTTCAATCATCATGAAAAAAATATGTAGCTATTATAACAGGTGGAGCTCGACGTATTGGTGAAGAAATTTCACGCACTTTTCATCAAAAAGGATATGATGTTGCTATTCACTACAATAAATCTAAGCAGGATGCTGAAAGACTTGCTAAAGATTTAAATGTTATTCGTGATGATTCGGCTGCAACTTTTAAGGCGGAATTAGGCAGCGTTATAGAAATTAAATCTATGGTTAAAAGCATACTTCTTTGGCGAAAAAAAATAGATGCACTTATAAATAATGCTTCGAGCTTTTTTCCCTGCTCTCTGGTTGAAGCAAGAGAAAAAGAATGGGACATATTAATCAATAGTAATCTGAAAGGCCCTTATTTCATTAGCCAAGCAATCGCCCCTATACTTACAGAAAATGCCAGCATTATAACTATAAATGATATTTATTCTTTTATGCCTCTCGAAAATTACAGCATTTATTCTATTGCTAAAGCTGGAAATAGAATGCTTACCAAGACTTTAGCTAAAGAGCTTGCTCCCAAAATACGTGTCAACGGAATAGCTCCGGGTCTGATACTATGGCCAGATGGCCCATTACAAATGAAAAAAGAAACAAGACAAAAAATTATGAAGAGTATACCGCTGCAACGTAATGGATCAGTACAAGATATTGCCAAAACAGCTCTATTTCTAGCTACATCAGCAAGCTATATTACTGGGCAAACTATTGTAGTAGACGGTGGTAGCTCAATATGAATAGGGGTACTAAATCATTTTTTCTTTAGCTTTTCACGCTCTATAATGATACCAACATCGTCAGCAGCATCTACTGCTGCTGGTTTTCCTACACGCAAACGCACCCAATGTGTATCGAATTCATTGAGGATTATCTCTGCAATTTTTTCAGCCATTGTTTCAAGTAAAAAAAATTCACTACTTTGTAAAAAACCTTCTAAGCGCTTTGCAATTAAACTGTAATCAACTGCAAACCGAATATCGTCAGATTTTGCTGCTCTAAGATTATCTGTGGCAATTTCTATGTCTATACCAACCATTTGGGGAGTCTGACGCTCCCAATCATAAACACCAATAATTGTCTCTATCTTTAAATTTTTGATATAATTTATATCTGTCATATCTTATCCCTCATCCAATGATTGAAGTCTATGTTTTGGCCAACGAGGCTGAATATTTAATTCAAGACTGTCATGCTGTCCAACCAAAAGGCGCTGGCATCCAGCAAAAGCAATCATGGCTCCGTTGTCAGTACAAAATTCATGTCGTGCAAAAAATATTTTCCCATCAATCTCACTCAGTGATTCTGCAAGTGTTTCCCGTAGCCGAACATTTGCAGAAACACCGCCAGCAATAACTAATCTTTGTAGCCCAGTTTGTTTTAGTGCTCGAATACATTTTATTTTTAATGTATCCACTACTGCATCCTCAAAAGCATAGGCTATATCAGCCATTGTTTGATCATCAGGCAGAATATTGTCCACGCGATGGTTAATAATAGTGTTTAGAGTAAAAGTTTTTAATCCTGAAAAACTAAAATCTAATCCTGATCGGTTTATCATTGGTCTTGGGAACTTGAATCTTCCAGCAACACCTTTCTTTGCAAGCTTAGCAATTGCTGGCCCTCCCGGATAATCAAGATCAAGCATTTTGGCAGCCTTATCAAAAGCTTCACCAGCCGCATCGTCAAGAGACTCGCCAAGAATGTGATAAACCCCTACATTCTTTACCTCCACAAGTTGTGTATGACCGCCAGAAACTAAAAGAGCAATAAACGGGAAATCAGGGTATGTATCCTCTAACATTGGAGCCAATAGGTGTCCTTCCATGTGATGGATACCTATTGCAGGAACTCTCCAGGCATATGCCAAAGAGCGGCCAACACATGCTCCAACCATAAGAGCTCCTACCAAACCAGGACCTGTTGTGTATGCTAGTCCATCTATTTCTTTTGGTGACGTATTGGCATCCAATAAAACTTTGTTTATTAGAGGTAAAATTTTTCTAACATGGTCTCTTGAGGCAAGTTCTGGGACTACTCCACCATATTCTGCGTGAACTTCCACTTGGCTATACAGATCATGTGCTAACAGTCCTTGTTTATCATCATAGATAGCTATGCCGGTCTCATCACAAGATGTTTCGATACCTAATATGCGCATTTTTTATAACTCAATTTGTCTATCTTATTATTCAGCAGGCTAAAGGTAAGCACGATACAATAGTTATTGATGATAATAACCTAGTTATTGCTCTTTTTCGTTTTTTTCTTTAAAAACTATTGTGCAAATTTTTTAGGTGTCTTATAAAAGTTTTGCAACTCTGACGGTATATGTTTAGAATAGCCACGATTATTTTTAGGTGCTCAAAGTGAATAAATTTTGACTTTAGAGCAATTGAATATTACTTAATAGGAAAGTTTATGCCATTTGTTCGTATTAATGAAAATGAGCCTTTTGATGTAGCTCTCAGACGCTTCAAGCGTTCATGCGAAAAAGCTGGGATATTAGCTGATGTTCGTAGTAAAGAGTTCTATGAAAAGCCAACGTGGGAGCGTAAAAGAAAAGCGGCAGCTGCTGTCAAACGTCATGCTAAAAAGAATTCTCGAGATAACCGCAAATTTGTTCGCATGTATTAAACTTAGAATTATCTTTATTATTTTATTATTTAAGCGCCGCAATGTCGGCGCTTTTTTGCATTTGGGAGATTAGATGATGAGCAAACAACTAAAGATAAGAATCATAGAAGAGATGAAAAAAGCCATGCGTGCTAAAAATAAAGAGAGATTAGGCACAATTAGGCTTATCCTTTCTGAACTAAAACGTATTGAAGTCGATGAGCGAATTGAATTGGAGGATAATCGTGTTTTAGTGATACTCGATAAGATGGTCAAACAGCGAAGAGATTCTGTAGAACAATATGAAAATGCAAACCGACGGGACCTTGCAGATATAGAAATTAATGAAATAAAAGTAGTACAAGAGTTTTTACCCGAGGCATTAAGTGATTCGGAAATTCTAGTAATTGTTTTAGAAGCTATTAAATCAACAAATGCCTCATCCATGAAAGATATGGGAGCAGTAATGAGTGTAATTAAACCTAAAATACAGGGTCGAGCTGATATTGGTAAAGTTAGCAAAGTAATCAAGGATAAACTAATCTAAAAGTATAAAATTGTTTCTCAGAAGTAAAAAGTTTATGGTAACACTATGTCATTAAAAAAATTTCCATAAAATTTTATATTGCCAAAATAGAGTGGAGAAAGCATCTTTATGCCAGGCAGAATTCCACAAAATTTCATCGATGATGTTCTGGATCGATTGGATATTATCGATGTCATAGGTAGTCGGATAGAGTTGCGTAAATCTGGCAAAAACTATTCTGCATGCTGCCCCTTTCATGACGAAAAAACTCCCTCCTTTAGTGTTAGTCCAGATAAGCAGTTCTATTACTGTTTTGGATGTGGAGTCGGAGGAAATGCTGTTGGTTTCGTACTTGATTTTGATAAAACTACATTCCCAGAAACTATCGAAAATCTGGCAAAACGTGTTGGGCTAGAGATGCCTGCTGAAGCCATCAGTAAAGATTCTGAAAGAAATTATAAAAAATTACTTTTTCCTGTTATCAAAGATGCTGACACCTTTTACCGACGAAATCTAAGAGATCCAACGAATGCAAAAAAGGCTATTGATTACCTAAAATCTAGAGGCCTAAATGGAGAAACTGCTCGTAATTTCGGAATCGGCTTTGCTTCACCTGGTTGGGAAAACTTACTTAAAAATCTAGGAAAAACTGAAGAAAAAGTAGAGCAACTAAAAATTGTAGGGCTTCTTATTGATCGAAATGAAGAAGGTAAACTCTATGATCGTTTTCGAAATAGAATTATGTTTCCTATCAGAGACATTCGTGGAAGGACTATCGGTTTTGGTGGTAGAGTGCTAAGTGATGAGAAGCCAAAATACCTAAACTCACCTGAAACACCACTCTTTCATAAAGGACGAGAGCTTTATGGTCTTTATGAAGCTAATAGACATTTTCGTAGTATTGAAAATTTAATAGTTGTAGAAGGCTATATGGATGTTGCAGTACTTGCGCAAAATGGTGTTCATAATACTGTCGCTACTCTTGGAACAGCAGTTACTATTGAACATCTAAATAAGATATTCCGATATACATCTGAGGTTATTTTTTGCTTTGACGGAGATGAAGCTGGAAAAAAAGCTGCTTATCGAGCTTTAGATACTTCACTTTCTATAATAGTGGATGGAAGGTCGGTAAAATTTATGTTCCTTCCTGAAGGTGAAGATCCAGACACAATAATCCGCAAAATTGGCGCAAAAAAATTTCTTGAGTTAGTTGCGAATGCAACACCTTTATCAGAGTTTATTTTCGAGTCAATTTCTGCTGAATATGACCATAATTCTGTAGACGGAAAGGCAAAACTTAGTAAACTTGTTATACCTTTGATACATAAAATGCCTAGTGGAGTATTTAGAACTCTGATGATCAGAGCCTTGTCTAAAAAAACTGATTTAGAAGAAAGTGAACTTAAAGGTCTTGTAAAATTAGAAAATAATAATAATCAATCTACCTATATCCCAAATGTATACTTTGATGAGAACTCAGAACAGCCAATAGATCATCACCTGGATCATAGTAGACTAAGAAATAGAACTGCTCCGGAAATCAAAATTTCCTCTAACACAAAAAAATATGTAAAAATGCCTGCCATTTATACGCTAATTGCTCTATTGGCTAATCAACCGGAGTTAGAAAAGTGCTTGCCTGAAAATGAAAAGTTAATGGACTTAAAGATTGATGGATCTAATATGCTGGAATCTTTAACAAAAATTATTCGAAAAATCCTGACTATACTTTAAATCATATCATAGGAAGCATGCGGAGCATCGATGATACAGAACAAGCGGACCATTTCACTAAAATTATTGCTACAGATATGTTTCGTCCGCTAACAAATAGTAGCAGGGATAACGAGAAAGAATTTAAAGAAATATTAACTAGACTTTTAAGAGACTCACTTTATGAAATGGAGCCTTTAGCTCTATTTGATTATCTCGACTCAAAAGAAAATATTGATGATCACGCCTTAAAAAGCCTCAATAGAGCATGGTTCAAGCTTACTTCAGACCAAAAGAATGAAGAAATGAGGTCTCTTTTCAACCGAATTGCTTCGAAGCCAAGAGTTTAATTGAGCTAAAAATAAGCTTATTTTATCTTCTTGCATAGGACAAGATGGATTTATTTCAGTATAATAATATCAAAAATCATACCCACCTAACTTTAGTCATAGCAGATCATATATGAGCGGTAGCGCACAACAACAGTCACGCATAAAGAATTTAATAACCAAAGGAAGAGAACAGGGTTACCTAACTTATTCTGAGGTGAATGATCACTTACCTGAAGATATATCTGACCCTGATCAAGTTGAAGATATTATTCAAAATCTTACTGATATGGGTATAAGTGTATTTGAAAATGCTCCTGATGCAGAAGATCTCTTAAGTACTGCAGATATAACCACAGATGAGGTTGCTGCCGCAGAGGCTGCTGCTGCACTTGCTGCTGTAGAAACTGAACAGCATCGGACTACCGATCCTGTGCGTATGTATATGCGAGAAATGGGTACTGTTGAACTACTTACCCGCGAAGGCGAAATAGAAATTGCAAAACGAATTGAAGAAGGAACTCGTGAACTGATGTCCTCAATAGCCGAATGGCCAAATATAGTTGACTATATCATTGAAGAATATGATTTAATCGAAACAGATGAACGGAAGCTTGCAGATATTCTTATTGGCTACCTTAACCCAATGGCACACGTACCCTCAGCTCTAGCTCAAGCGGAGGCAGCAAAAAAAGAAGATGAAGAAAATAATTTAGATGCTGTAGTTGAGGATGCCGAGGAGGAGGAGGATACCGGATTAGATCCAGTAGAGGCAAAAGAACGTTTTGATTTACTTCGAAAACTAAACAAGAGCGCTAAAAAAGCAATAGAAAAAAATGGACGTGACCATAAATTAACTAGAAAAGCTATTAAAGAGCTCAGTAGTCACTTTAAGTATTTGAAACTAGCTCCACGTAAATTTGATCTCCTAATTGCTATTGTCCGAGAAACACTGTCAATAATTAGATCGTCAGAAAGACAAATTACGAGTATGGTTGTTCGACAAGCAAGAATGCCCCGTGCGGACTTTATAAAAAGTTTTCCAGGAAATGAAACCAATGAGAATTGGACTGAAGAAATTTGTCAACAAGGTCACCCATGTGCAGAAAAACTAAGAGATCATGAAATCGAAATAAAAAGAGCACAACGAAGATTAGGTCGTATATCTGAAAAAAATGGTCTAACTATCACTCAAGTTAAAGATATTAATCGACGTATGTCTATTGGCGAAGCTAAAGCACGAAGAGCTAAAAAAGAAATGGTTGAAGCAAATCTACGTTTAGTTATATCTATTGCAAAGAAATATACCAATAGAGGGCTTCAGTTTCTTGATCTAATACAAGAAGGCAATATTGGATTAATGAAAGCAGTTGATAAATTTGAATATAGGCGCGGCTATAAATTTTCAACCTACGCTACTTGGTGGATTCGACAAGCTATCACTCGGTCTATTGCTGATCAGGCGCGCACTATAAGAATTCCTGTGCATATGATTGAAACAATCAATAAACTCAACCGTATCTCAAGACAAATGCTTCAAGAAGTTGGCAGAGAACCAACACCTGAAGAATTAGGTGAGCGTATGGAAATGCCCGAAGATAAAATTCGCAAAGTACTTAAGATCGCTAAAGAACCCATTTCAATGGAAACACCGATAGGTGACGATGACGATTCCCATTTAGGTGATTTCATTGAAGATATTAATATTCTATCCCCTGTAGATTTTGCGACTAATGATAGCTTAACTGATGCAACTAGAGATGTGTTGAATGGCTTAACTATGAGAGAAGCAAAAGTACTTCGTATGCGTTTTGGTATTGATATGAACACAGACCATACACTCGAAGAAGTTGGGAAACAGTTTGATGTAACACGCGAAAGAATTCGTCAGATTGAAGCTAAAGCTCTTCGTAAACTGCGTCACCCAAGTCGTTCTGATCATTTACGAAGTTTTCTCGATGAATAAAGAAATGCAAACATTTTAAGGGCCCATAGCTCAGCTGGTTAGAGCAGTCGACTCATAATCGATTGGTCCCAGGTTCAAGTCCTGGTGGGCCCACCAATTTTCCTTATTAAATTCATTAAGTTATATGTAAAGTTCTTGCGTTCCTAATTCACTAATTATTAGTTAGGTACAATAGGGGTTACAGTTAATGGCTGCAATAGTAATAGTAACAACTGGTAAGTTTCTCATGCCTGTCGAAGATAGGCTATTCACTAGTATTTTCGATTAATCAGGATAGGCTAAATTAACTTCAGATTTGGGGAGCATTATTTAACCCCATTTGTCTCATTACTATCAGAACTCAACTCTACAGAAGTTGTTCCGTTTTTAAGAGAAGTATTCTGCATTATTTAGATTACAATATTTTTTGATATCAAAGCGAAGATGGACAGCAGAAAAAACTTTATTGACGTTCTGTCCACCCGAGCCTTGAGCCAGAATAGTATAGATTTTTACTTCATGATCTGGAATAGAAAGATTTGGGGTGATTATTAACATGAATTGATACCCATCTTCTGTTCAATTAAAAGTAAAGCATGCGGTTATATTAAAAAATCTGGATCAATTGGAATAAACTTACTAGCAGCATCGACCAAGGATTGTGCGGTTAGTAACGGCACCCCATAAACAATAGCCTCGAGAGATTGATGCTCCTTTATTCTGGCTATCAATAAGTCAAAATCTCCATCGCCAGACAGCAATATGACTGTATCAACCTGTTTTTCAAGATCCAAAATATCGATGGTAATTCCAACATCCCAGTCTCCTTTGGCGCTTCCATCACTGCGTTGAATATAAGGTTTTAGCTTTACCTTGAAGCCAATATGTCTTAATGCTTCCTGAAATCTTTCTTGGCCATTATGGTTACGATTAATGGCATATGCATTTGCAACTACAATTTCTCCTTGCAATGAAATATCATTCCATAGTTTTCTGTAATTAAACTGACGACCGTAAGCCTCTCGAGTTGTATAATAGATATTTTGAACATCAACAAAAATAGCAATTTTTTCGCACTAGGGTTTATTTGCACACAAATCATCCGTCGTTGAAATCATTTAATCACTATAGCATTTTCGGCGTTCCGCTAAAAAATAAAAAAGCTATATTTTCTGTGGTTCACTTTAAATATAAATAAAATAAGGAATTCTTAATTGCGAGTGCAGATGTATAATTTCATTCATCAAAAAGCACGCTGATAGGCAATAGAAATCATATCGTCCATTTCCATCTGAATACCATTTTGATTCTGCTCAAGTTGTTTAGAGTATTCAAATTTTAATTTATGACCAGCTAAAGGTCCGTTTCGCCCAGTTAGTATTAAACCCCAATTAACCATAAGAGTATCTCCGCCGTAATTGTCCGGATCAGCTGTTTGAACTGGAAGAACTATTCTAGAATCTATGCCGTCAATATCAGATTCATGTTTATAAGATAATCCTATCTTAGCCTTCATCCATGGCGCAAAGGAATAACCACCCCATGCTGAGAGCCTGTGGGTATCACCAAGTGTATAATCTTCATCATTTTCACCAATGCGCATAGTAGCCTGATATTTAACTCCCCAGTCTGATGAATGTCCATTTTTGCCTGTATAAGTAAAGCCCGGAAGGAGGTCATAAGTGCCAGAACCTAATTGCATACCATAAGGAAGAACTGATTTTGGCTGCATACCCATGGGAGTTAAAATAATATCTTTTTGGTCAATATCACCGGTAGGTAAACTCACGCCAAAATTCAAATTAACTTTATGGTATTTATGCTGAAAAGCCTTCCAAGCAACGCTCACAGATGTATCACCCATTCCGCTAGATTTGGTTTTAAACGTTCCGCGCTGAGTGGTGCCTGATCCACCCATATAGGTAGTAAGCTTCATAGACTTTTCGATATGATGCAACATAATCATCCATGAAATTTTATCAGTTTGGGCATACATCAAACTGAACATATCCATACGGGAATCCATTTCTGTAGGAACTACCCTCAATGTAGAGGGCTGTCCTGGAACACCAAAAAAACGGTTGGGAACGCTAGTAACAATTTCATTTGATGAAATACCCTTGCTACCATCAAGGTTGTTTTCCATATGCATATCCATTGTTCGGAAAGTGAACATCCATCCACCTTTTTGTGGAGATGTTCTTGTGAGTGAGTCGCTGCTTTGTGATTAATGTGAGGTTTTTTGGAGCATGATTATAACTTTGATGTGGCATTTTATGATTATGCTTTAAGTGTTCTAAATTAGACTGAGCCTTTTGAAAATCTGATTGAGAGTAACCAACAGAAAATGCCGAAGAAAAATAAAACAATATCGCAATTAATAGAATAAGCCTCATGAGCAACTTCCTTAAAAATTTGAATTTATGATCGCGCAAGATAAACTTTTTCAAGGAAAAAATAAATGTGACATATTGTCGCACTAATTATTTTTTTAAATGTATTAATTCGTGTATGGTTTTTTTAATAACTTTCTCTGGAGAGTCCTTCTGTGCATTTTAAGAGCTCTTGCTGTCGCCGAAATATTACCTTTATTTTCAGAAAGAACTCTTTGAATATGATCCCATGCAACTCTGTTGACTGTCGCAGGAGCGAGAGTTTTACTATCAGTTTTGCAAGTTTCCAAATTTTCATCAAATGCTGCTAGAATTTCAGATACATCTGCAGGCTTACAAAGATAGTTTTTTGCGCCCATTTTAATTGCTTCAACTGCTGTAGAGATGCTGGCATAGCCTGTTAATATGAGTATTTTTGTACTGGGTTCTATGTTGATAAATTGATCAATGAGACTCAAGCCTGATCCTTTTTTTAATTTAAGATCTAATACAGTTTTACTAGGCCTATATTTTTTAAAAGATTTAAGGGCCTCCTCAATAGTGGTAGAAATAATAACCCCATAACCTCTCTTCTTCAGAGCCCTTCCGAGGATACTAGAAAATGTTTGGTCGTCATCTACTATTAAAATATGTTCCATATTAATAATTCACCAAGGATTTTTGATATACTTCAATCATTAAATAGTGGCAACTTGACTGTTGTAAGTGAGCCAACTGCATCATTAAACGAGTTAATCGTGACAGTGCCGCCATAACGACTAATTGATGCTTGTGTCAAAAAAGCCCGATGCCCATACCACCATTTTTATTAGATAAAAAAGGTTTTCTTGGATACTCCTGCTCATAAGAAGTATCACCATCTCCATAGTCACGAATACATATTTCCAGTAATTCAGTATTCCATGTTACTTGAACGTCTACTTTTTGCGGACTGGCCTCAGCTGCATTGTTGAGAAGATTCAAGAGTGATGGCGCAATTGTTGGATCAAAAAAACTTCTCGATCTTCCTGTTGTTCTGAAAGAGTTATTGAAGCATTCATTTTAGGATGAAGAATTTGCCATCGTTCTAGCAACTGCTTCATATATCCTTTAATAAATTCATATTTCTTATTATTTTCTGAAATTTCAGCAGTAGCTACAAGTTCTCTTAATGTCATTCTGCACTGTTCTATCTGACTGTGAAGAATATTTATATCTTTTTTGAAGCTGGAGTCTCCCTCTTTAATTTCATCAACAATGATTTTCATAGTATTCAAAGGGGTACCAAGTTCATGAGCTGTTCCTGCCGCTAGAGCACCTATGCCGATTAGCTGTTCATCGCGCAATTGATTCTCACGATGTTTAGCTATTGCAGTATTTTGTTGTTTAAGTGTTCCTGCCATTCTTGTTACAAAAAAAGTTATTACGATTGCGCTAATTAAGAAATTACACCACATACCAATAATGTGTAAATTATTACTCTTTGCGTGATGGCCACGATGATTTTCTGGAGAGAAAGCTGAAATGTTATAGCTATCAATAAATAAAGAGCTATAAGCAGCTAATGATAACAAAGCTGCGCCAATTGTATAGCGTAATGATAACGTTCCCGCTGCAATACAAATAGGCACAAGATAATATGAAACAAAAGGGTTTGATGCTCCTCCACTGCAATATAATATTCCTGTAAAAAAAAGAATATCAATTAAAACATGGTAAAAAAATTCTGATTCAGAAATTTTATCAGCTTGCGATAATCTATAAGCTACTGCTGTGATAACAATCCCATAAAAAATTAATACATAACTGAGCACATTGGTAGGTAATATAACTTCAAAATAAAATGTGAAGAATATCAATGCCAAAAATTCTGCACCAAGAACTACTACTCTGATAATATTTAATTGATATAGATTTTCTTTAACGGCGGTATTCATATTGAGTACTATTATTATTTATGCTCTATTTAGAGGTATTATTCAGCTCAAATAACACCTTCGTCTTTCAGGGTCTTTTGGTTGGATGCGTCCACACCAAGTATATTTTCAAAAATTTCTTTATTAAAGCTACCAATTTCTGGACCTGCCCATGAGGTAGAGCCAGGCGTTTTGCTTAGTTTTGGAGCCATTGAAGGAATTTTAAGCAACTTATTCTTTACTTTTACACTCTCAAATAAACCTCTTTCAATAAAATGAGGATCATGAATCATATCTTCAGCATTGTAAATTGGTCCAGATGGAACATCATATAGATCAAGGGTTTGCAAAACTTTAGTACTAATTTGTTTTTTGCACCAGAAGGATAAAGCATCATCAATTTCTTCTTCATACTTAACTCGACCAGAGTTGTTAGAAAACCTCCCGTCTTCTGCCATATCTGGTCTCCCTGCAGCTATCATTAACCGCTTAAAAATAGAATCGCCATTTCCACCAATCACAATATATTTTTTATCTGCACAGCGATAAATATTTGTTGGGGCAATTCCAGTAACTGTAGTACCAGAGGGCTCCCTAATTACTCCAGCCCCATCATATTCAGGAATTACACCCTCTAAAAGATTAAACATAGCTTCATAAAGAGCAATGTCTACAACCTGGCCTATTCCGCTAGTTTGCCTTGAAAGTAGCGATAAAACTATACCAAAAGCAGCGTGCAGTCCGGCAATACTATCACCCATACTTAAATTAGGTCGTATAGGGGCCTCACCGGGAACACCGTTCACATATCGAAATCCACTAATTCCCTCACACACTGATGCAAATCCTGGTTTGTGTGAGTAAGGTCCAGTTTGTCCGTAGCCGGATATACGCGTATAAATTAGATTTGGATTTGATTCCTTAAAGTGCTCAGGACCCAAACTCCAGCTTTCCATTTTACCCGGGCGAAAATTTTCTATAAGTACATCAGCCCCATCAACCAGCTGTCTCACTAAATCTCTACCTTTTTGTTTTTTTAAATTTATAGTGATGCATTTTTTATTACGTCCTAAACTACGCCACCATAGTGACGTTCCATCATCAATTACTCGCCAGTTACGTAAGGGGTCACCTTTACCCGGTGGCTCAATTTTTATAACTTCAGCTCCAAAATAAGCCAGCAATGCGCCAGAAAAAGGTCCGGCAAGTAGTTGGCCTAACTCTATGACGCGAAATCCTGCTAAAGGCTTAATATCAATCAAGTCAGAATTATTTTTACTCATTATCTATCCTTTTTAACCAGCAAAATCAAATATCATATTTTTTAATAGCGAAACCCTATAACAAAAAAGATAGTAGTATGGGTATTGCTATAAGAGACAACAAAGTAGAGGTAACGACTACACTCGCAACCTTATCAGGATCTCTATTAAATTTTAATGCGAGCAGATAATTAAAAACAGCTGCCGGCATAATCGCTTGTAATAATACAACATGTTTTACAGTTCCAGAGAGCTTCATTAGATTAACAACTATACAAGCAAATAAAAAACCTCCACCAATGCGTAATATTGAAAAAATCATACTTCGTCGCCATTCTGTAGTGCTTAAGTTTGTTAGAGAGGCGCCCAAAGTAATAAGCATCAAAGGGATAGTCAATCCACCCAGTATCCCAAGTGTTGAGTCGATCCAGCCTGGTAGCTTTGTGCCTGTCCCTAATAAAAAAATTGCTATAATGATAGAATGTATGAGAGGAAGGACTGCTAAATCTTTGAGGGCTGATAAAACCCCGTTATCATTCCGTGACATTAGTGCCACTCCACCAGACATCAAAGCAGACATCTGAACTAAGAAAAAAGCTAAAGCAAGAGCCAATCCTTCCTCACCAAAAGCAAATAAACATAAGGGTAAGCCCATATTGCCATTATTTGGAAACACTACTGTTGGCAGTAAAGAGCGGACAGTTCCGCCGGACATTCTAATAACCAAAATACCAGCTATCGCAGTAAATAAAAATATCAATATTGCAGCTAAAGCAACTGCATAAAAATCTTGGCCAGAAATTTCGACCCCATTTATAGTTGAAATAACTAGACATGGAGCCCCTATATTCATGACTATGCGACTCACAAAATCAGCAGAAAAAGGTGTGGATGATCGCGCCCAAAAATACCCTATAGTGGTACAAATAAAAACTGGGGCAATTATATTCCAAAGCTCAAATAGCATTTTTATAACCTCATTTTGATTAAGAATCCGTTATACTCAATTTATAATAGCCTGATAGGTAAATCACATTAAGTTTTGTATAATATTTATAGGGTTATCTTGCCCTAATCATATTGATCTCATGCGGAAGCGAGTCGAATATATGAACTTTAATAAAAACCTTAAACGCATCATTATTGTATGTATTTGTCACCTTGCTTGCCATGATTTGATTGCCAGCCAAGCTGAAGAAAAAATAACTTCTGAAAATAATCCTGCAAACCTCAAAAAAGAAGCCCGGATCGCAAATAAATCAAATCTTGATATAGTTTTCAACCGCTATATTGAGGCTATTGAAAAAAAGAGAGCGATGAAGGCCCGTATAATCGTGATCTGCCCGAAATGCTCCATAGTCTAGGGAAAAAGTTTCAATCTAACGATCGACATGAAGAGGCAGTAAATGTCTACAAAAAAGCTATTTATATAAACCGAATAAATGATGGACTTTACAGCTTATCTCAGGAAACTAGTTTACAAGCTATTATCGAAAGTCAAAAGATCCAAGGAAAAATAAAAGAAGTTGCCGGCAATTATTCACAACTCTTACAAATTTATAGAAAAAACTATAAAGAAAATAATCCCAGCTTTCTAGATATGATTGATGAGTTCAGTCATTGGAGTATTAAAGCATATACACAAACTGGCGGACGAAATGATGTATATCACCTTGAAGCTGCATTTGATCTATACAGTGATACTATTAGAATCTTATCGGAACAAAAGGGAGAAATGCATCCCAGTTTATTGCCATCATTAAATAAGTTAGCAACAACATGCTATTATTTATCTGTACATCAACGAAGATTTCCTGACTATGGAGAGACTGATACATCACTTCCTTTTGGTTATCGCTCTATGGCACCTGTAAATCAGGTAGTAGGTCGTGGTGCTTACTTCAAGCATGGACAGATGGTGCAGAATCAAATTCTTCAAATACTTGACGAAAATCCTAATTTCACACCGATAGAAATTGCAAAGGGACAGACTAACTTAGGTGATTGGTATCTTATATTTGGGAAATATCAATTAGCAAGGAATGCATATAAAAAATCGTATGAAATAGTTGCAAATAATCAAAAAAATATAAAAATTCTTGATGAAATGTATTCTCAACCAGTTATGCTTCCAAAGAATAGCGAGTTTTTTGGTACGAAAAAAAATAATGATCTGGCATCAGATAAATCAGAAAATTCAAATCTTTCGTATACGGTAAACTATGTTAACCTTTTGGTAGATATTACGGATGGAGGAAATCCAATTAATTTCAGCATTAAAAAAATATTTCCGTCGGAAATGAATAATTTTGGTGCAAGAGCTATCGAAACAGTTCGTACAAAAAATTTAGACCTCAGCTCATTAACGGTTCTCCTGTGCTTTCAACCCAATTTCCGATGAGAGTTATAATTCCAAATGAATAATTTTAAGATTCCTCATCAGTTAAAGACGTCCTTCATATTGTGGACAATTTTTGCGGTAATTACCCTGCTTCTTATGGCTGGATGCAAAGTTACCCAAATAGATAGTGCAAAAAATGAATATAGAAATAATGAGGGTACGATAGAATCACAATTTAAGGCGAAACCGCTTAGCGTCGATGTTAATGATCAAAAAATAATTACACAACAAGAAAAAATATTAATGCTTGATAAGAAATTAGAAAAATCGATGGCTGAGTTTGATAACATGTTTGCTGTAAAAATTAGAGAAATAGAAGCCGAAAAAGATAAGATAACAAGTGAAATATCCGATGGTAGGCAATCTAGCTCAGCACTAGCAAAAGATACTTCAAACTTGAAAAGTCAGTCAAAATCTGCTTCCAACATCAGTGAAGGTAATGAGGGAATTTCTGGTGAAAAATCTGCACCTGGAAAAAATGATGGGGAAATCATGGACAAAAATAATAACTACATTGTCCAGTCTACTTCAAACCAAGGCAGCCTTCCCGGTAAAGAAAAAAATATGATTATCCCAGAAGATATTCCTAGCGGAGAAGGTGATAATATTATTGCAAGACAAATTCGTGAAGCTGCTATAAGCGAAAAAGATCCTAAGCTCAAAGAAAAACTATGGGAAGAGTATCGAACATACAAAGGAGCTCAATAATATAAACTTATGCAAATTATGCTTAATATAAAAAAACTATTAATATTTTATATCCCCATTATATTTGTTGCACTGACAATGTCTTCTTGTGGCGTTCAAAAAGTAACGAGTACAGTCGAAATGCCACTCAAGAAACAGGTCGTGACACTAAAAAGAGTGCACCCATTAGATATCGCTGTTATTCCATTTAAGTCTAATGAGAATGAACCCACAAAAAACAATGATTCATATACAACCTCCACTGCAAAAAACGCGGAAGGACTTTTTTTTTGGCTAACCAGTTAACATCCACTATCCAAAAAACGTCAGCTTGGGGTGCAGTAAGATCCATTCCGGACAAAAAAACAATTGTGGATGTATACGTAAATGGCCAAATTCTTAATTCTGATGGTGAAAAATTAACATTAAAAATCACAGTGACTGATGTTGCTAATAAAAACTGGTTTACAAAAACTTACACTCAAACGGTTGGTTACTACGCTTATAAAAAAAATATGGAGATCTATCGAGATCCTTTCCAAAATCTATTCAACAATATTGCGAACGACCTATTAGAATACAATCGAAAGCTCTCTTATCGTGAAGCAGAAAAATTATCTACTATATCCACTCTAAAGTTTGCTGGAGATTTCTCTCCAGAATCATTTAGCGGGCACATAAAAGAGACAGCATCAGGTGAACTAGAAATATCAAGATTACCTGCAGAAAATGATCCTATTCTCAAAAGAATATCCAGCCTCCGAAAAAGAGATTATTTATTTATTGATGCAATGCAAGGGCATTATTATAACTTCACTAGACGTATGCATAAACCCTATCAGTCTTGGCGACAAGCTACGCATGAAGAGATAAGCTCTGCAAGAGAGCTTAAAAGACAGTCTATTTCGCGTACTGTCGGTGGCGTAGCAGCTATAATTGGTGGAATATTGGCTTCTGGGAGCAGTAATGGTTCTGCACAGTCCGCAGGGGCAGTCGCGATTGGATCAGGTGCTTTACTTGTTAAGAGCGGTATGGAAAAAAAAGCGGAGTTAAAAATTCATGAGGATGTCTTAGCTGAGCTGGAGCAATCTCTGGAATCAGAGATTGAGCCGCGCATCATTGAACTAGAAAATGATAGAGTTGTTCTAACTGGAAATGTAACTGAACACTATAATCAATGGAAATCTTTTCTACTTCAAAGGTACAAAGCTGAGCATGGTGAGACATAGCCAATATGACTAATTCTGAGAAAAGCAGATCTCAATCCGAAGCTATAAAACCCACAAATATTCCTTTGGCTAAAACTAATAGAGATTCAAAAGATACTCCTTGGCAAAATAGGCGGGGAACTATTTTTGCCCTTGGTTTTAGTTTTTTTTTTTGGCCTTAATTGTTATATTTGCTCTTCCTAAATTTATTCCTGAAACTAAGAAAATTACAATGGTTACTGAAAACCGAAACCCAGAAACAAGGTCTATAAAAGAATCTCCATTTATCGACGCACAATTAACTAAGGCCAGAAGAAAGTCACAAGATAGTCTTAGTAATTTTCTTACTATTCAAGAATTCTTAGAGAAAAGAAATGTTAACAAATGGGGGAAGGATGCGTTTAAAAATGCCCTGAAAATAGGTGCAAAGGAGACTCCCTTTATCGTCAAAGAAACTTCAATGAAGCTCTAGTTTTTTATAAAAAAGCAACACTCAAACTAAATGAACTAAAAAGTAAAATCCCTTTAGAGTTAACTAAAAATTTAAAAATTGCAGAAGATGCCTTTCTTCTTGGGGATTCAAAAATAGCTTCAGAATACTATAGATTAGCGTTATCTATTGAACCATCAAGTATCGAAGCGCAGCAAGGCTTAGTTCGAACAGTTGTTTTAGATGAGGTATTAATATTATTAAAAAAAAATCTGACAGACTTTTCGAAGAAGGTAATTACGGACAGGCTAGAAATTTGCTCATGAGGGCGAAAAAATTAGACCCTCTAAATAAAGTAGCTGATGACAGATATAATCAAATTTCATTATTGATCACAGATAGAAACTTCAAACATGTTATGGGTGTGGGTTACCAAGCACTAGAAAATAAAAATTTCCGTATGGCTATAGAGGAGTTTCAAGTAGCCTTAAATATCAAACCCGGCAATGAGGCTGCTTCTTCAGGTCTATTACAAGCACAATCATTATCTCTCCAAAAAACAATAGCTGATGATTTAGTTAGCGCTATGTCCCATGAAAAAAAGGAAAACTGGAATAGAGCTTTAGAGATCTATAAAAGAATTTTGTCAAAAAACAGTTTATTAGATGAGGCAAACCTTGGGCAAATTAGAACTAGAAATAGGCTTAAAATGAGTAATAATATGGATAAAATATTATCTTCACCACTGAGATTATCAACACCACAGATATATAATGAAGCAAAAAAATTATTAGCTAATGCTCAAAAAATCACGCCAATGGGTACAAAACACTTAGAAAAAACAAATCAACTTAAAGAAGCACTAGAAAGCTCACAAATTAGTCTTACCGTTCGATTTCGTTCTAACAAGTTTACTAATGTAACCCTACTAAAAAGTGGCAGTATTGGGTATTTCAATGAAAAGGAAATCTCACTAAAACCTGGTAATTATATTGCAACGGGGACTAGAGATGGCTATCGAGATGTCCGTGTTGAGTTTCGTGTAGCATTAAAAGAATTGCCTCTTAATATAGAGGTGGCTTGCAAAGAGCGAATACAATGACGACTAAAAAAGACGATAAAATTAACTCATCCCAACAACTGTCATCTTCAGAAGAAAAACTCATAGCTATTAATTTTCAACCAATACAGGGGTCGACGAGCAGATCCAGTATTCAACTCAGTCCACTCA
Organism: Cellvibrionales bacterium; assembly: GCA_038143955.1. Taxonomy (GTDB): domain Bacteria; phylum Pseudomonadota; class Gammaproteobacteria; order Pseudomonadales; family Porticoccaceae; genus Porticoccus. The sequence continues at coordinate 234,887 of JAYQMT010000005.1, read as the reverse complement.
AAGTGACAGTTGGATTAGGGTTTCTGGTGAGTATACTAATTATGTGGTTTTTGCTTACAGCGAAATCATTGATTATTTCAATCTCGCCACCTGAAGCGAACCCTCGGGTAAATATATATGGAGGTTTAAATTTTCAGCTGTCTGATAACTATTTAATCAGGCCCGGAAGTTATTCTCTAAAGGCACTTGCCTCTGGTTATGTGGATCTTAATCATATATTTAGTGTTGATGAAAAGATCGTACTAAAATTGAATTAGCTATGAAAAAAAAGCCGGGGCACTTAAAGCTTACTACTGAGCCATTGGGTGGTGAAATTCTCATAAACAATAAATTAGTTGGTATGGCTCCCTTTAATATAAAATCTCTTCAATCCGGAGAATATACAATAAATGTAAATTTACCTCGCTATAAAACTAAAAGGTTAAATGTTCAAATAAAGGGTCTTGATATTCAGCAAAATCTTCATGTTGATCTTGAGCCAGACTGGGGTTTTATAGAATTAAGCTCTTCGCCAACTGGAGCGCAGATTGAAATAGATGGAAAATTTGCTGGAATAACACCTTTTACAGCGCCAATCTTATCAACCGGTGAGCTAGTTTCAATATCACTAGATGGATATAAAGCTTGGACAAAAAGGCTATCTGTAAATTCTAATGAAACAAAAAAACTTTCCACAGTAACGCTAGAGCCGGTAGATGGAGTTATAAATCTTGTAACTACCCCACCTGAAGCAACAGTTACAATGGATGGAGAATATATAGGAAATACCCCATTAACTTTATATTTAGACGCCCAGAAAGAACACGGTATATCAATTTTTCTTAATGGTTATTTAGCTCAAAAAAAATCAATTTCCCTATCGTCTGGAGAAGAAAAAATATTACCCTAAAGCTAAAACCTGACATCGGTATTATTAAGGTTCTTGTATCTCCAAAAGATTCATCGGTATGGATCGAAAAAAATTATTAAGTATCGGTGACGGCAGTTTTGAGCTTCCCTCTCACCCTCAACTTTTGGAGATTAAAAGGGCTGGTTACGAAACGTATAAAAAAAATATCATACCTCAACCACGGTCCGAACAAACGATAAAAGTTCAATTACTCACGAAAGAAGAGGCTTATTGGGCTAATATACCAAGAGAGATTGTCATAATTAACAATCATAGACTGAAGTACTTTAGGCCTAATGGTGATTTTTTAATGGGGGCTCCTAGACATGAAGCTGGACGTAGGGCTAACGAAGTATTGCGTAAAGTAAACATAACTCGCCCTTTTTATATAGCAAAAAAAGAAGTTACAAACAAACAATATTGGCAGTTCCAAAAACACAGTTCACGTCATTTTCGTGGAAAAACTTTAGACATGCCTGAGCAACCTGTCGTGAATATTAGCTGGGAGCAAGCTGCACTGTATTGTAATTGGTTGAGTAAGAAGGATAACTTGGATCCATTCTACAGAGAAAGGAATGGTAAAATTATTGGGTCATATATTAACAGTACTGGATATCGATTACCTACAGAAGCAGAGTGGGCATGGGTTGCTCGATTCAAGAGTCTTTTGGAGATTATTTTTCTCCAAAAAATAAGAGTGGTAATTTTGCTGATCTGAGCGCATCTGATATCTTGAGTACAGTGATACCTCTTTATGATGATGGGGCCGAAACAACTGCAATAGTTGGCAGTTTTGATGCCAACAGTAAGGGATTGTATGATTTGCAAGGCAATGTATCTGAATGGGTGCATGATTTTTATGAGATAAAATTCAATCTTAACGATAAAACCGAAATTGACCCGATGGGCCCTAAGACTGGGGAATTTAAAACTATTCGGGGTAGCAGTTGGCGTGACAGCGATATAAGTACTCTAAGGCCAACATACAGAGATATGGCAAACGATCCTTCAGATGATGTAGGATTCAGGATTGCACGATATATTAAGCCAGTCGATAAAAAATAAGTTTAAGTTTAAGTTTAAGAAGGTTTAAAACTTTGGAGGAGTCGTGAAATTCTATTATATTATTTTTATATTAATTAGTTTTAGTAGTTATGTCACTGGTAATGATCAGCAAGTAACTAATATGCAAGATACTAAAGAGTTACAGCAATATACTCCTAAAAAATTACAGTCAGCTGACGGTAGCTTGAATTCAACAATAAATCAGTCAATTCTGGAAATGTCTAAAGAAAGCGTAACCGCAAAAAAATTCAATCCCAGCGAAGAAATTTCTGAAGATTTAGCTATACCCTTCCCTACCGATATTTAAGGAGAAATTCAAATGCAAACAAAAGTTTCATCAGAATTCATGTATCAAATCTTTTCGCTTGTTCTAGCTTTAATTATAGTCCATACAGTTTACCTAACATTGATTCGACCCAATGCGAATAACTTACTAGAAAATCAGTTAGCTAAAGAAGAGGCAGGTGAATCGTATGTAGCAGTAAGGTCTTTTTATATTGTCATAAAGGATTTTGAGCAAGAAGCATGCTTTATATTAATGATATGGGCTTGTGCCATCATGGGATATAAAGCTAGATATCTCATAGATGAACGAAAATTGTTAAACCATCAGCTACTAACTATTCCAGAAGGCACACGAATACTTCCTAAGGACGCTCGTCAAATATCTCGGCCAATTCAAGCACTATCTTCTACTCAAAAAAAAGGCTTGATGCCAAGGGTGCTATTAATAGCCCTTCATCGATTTGATTCTACTAAAAATATACAGGATGTCTCTAATGCAATAAGTGAGGTATTAGATAAAGAGTCTGATAAGCTTGACTCGGAGCTTTCTATGGTCCGCTACATAGCTTGGGCAATCCCATCTATAGGATTTATAGGCACTGTTAGAGGTATTGGAGAAGCGTTAAGTCAAGCCCATAAGGCAGTGCAGGGAGATATTGCAGGGGTTACAGCAAGTTTAGGTGTGGCATTTAACTCCACTTTCATTGCACTCGTGATAAGTATATTTCTAATGTTTATAGTCCATCAACTTCAGCTGGCACAGGAGCGATTAGTACTAGATTCACATGATTACTGTGATAAAAATCTAGTTAGACATCTAAAAACAGACTATGAATAATTAATGACATATAAAATTTTCATAAGAGTAATAATATGAGCTTAGCGATAATTGAAATAAATGACTCTGGCCATTGTTGCGGAAATGGCGTGGGTGAAATTTTTATTAGCCCTGGATATGCTTTTTTGACAAATGATGGAATTGAAACTGGAGATATCGCACTGAAAAAAAGCTTTTTATCGCCACAAAAAAAGCTTCAATCAATTTTGGCGCCAACTTAGTCTATCGCCGATCTCTCATCCAACAAATAAAGTTAGACATAATGCAGATTTAGCTTTTCAGCAACTAACAGATTTATATAATCAGCTAAATAAACCAAGTGAAGTTATATTTGCAGTTCCTGGTAACTTTGATCGTGAGCAGCTTTCCATAATTCTTGGGCTAGCCAAAGCGTTAAGTTTTAAGGTTCTTGGTTTAGTTGATTCTGCTGTTGCAGCTATAAGTCATTTTGAATCTACAGATAAAGTCAGTGATACTAAATACTTTGTGCACCTGGATATTCAGTTACATCAAACAGTTTTTACCCAATTACAAAAAAATCAAGGTATTCTAAAGAGAACTTTTGTCGATATCGTAACGGATGTGGGAATAACAACTTTTTATGGCGATTGGGCAAAACATATTGCTGATAAATTTATAAAGGAATATCGCTTTGATCCGCTCCATACTGCAGAAGGAGAACAGCAACTCTATAATTTATTACCAAAATGGCTTGAAGAGCTAAATCTGAGCTCAGAAACAACAGCTGTGCTGGACAGCCCGCAAGGTAAATATCAGCTAGTGATCCATCTTGATGAACTCCTAAAAGAAAGTACAAAAAAAATAAATCAACTTAAAAAGAAATTTACTTCCATAGTGAAAAGCAGGGATATTCTGGTTGCTAGCCATAGATTGCTATTGTTACCGGGAATATCAGAGAAACTAGCGAAATTCCATATACTAAAAAAAGACGCCGCAGTTTTTGGTTCTCTGGAAAATTCGCAAAAAATTATCAAGATCAAGAAAATATGCATCTCGTCATATCAATTAATAATTTGATTCCTAATACACCAGAAACCATGAGCTTGACCTCAACGAAACCACCAACTCATATACTTTATAAGCATGAAGCTATTGAAATAGGAAATATTCTGTATTTTGATCTTCAAGGAGATTCTTTAAGGTTTACTCAAACTCAGATATCAAAGAAATCAATCTTTTTAGTGGGAAACAATTTATATATAAGTGATGAAGATAGAAATGAAAAAGAAAAAATACAATTAAATCTAGGGGAAGTTATCACAGTTGGATCTGAATCATTTCAATTAATTAGGGTTACTTAAAGTGGCTCGCTTAAAACGTAAAATAACAACTTTTAGTCTGTCATTTCTAGATATAATGGCCTGTGGGTTTGGTGCTGTTACGCTTCTATTTCTGATACTAAAGCATAATCCTATTTCTACTGAGTTTATAGATTTAGCGGGAACTTCAGAAAAAAAAATTCTTCTTAAAGAAATCCAAACCGAAAAAAAAACCTATTAAAACTGAAAAATACTCTAACTATAACAGACGAAAATACATTTAAAATAATAGAGGATATTAAAAAAATTGAAGGAACGGCGCCGACGCAATTAGACGCGAAGGAAGAGTTAGATGATTTAAAGAAGCAAATCTTTGTCCTTGAGGAAAAAATAGTACTCCTCAAAGAACAGAATAATGGTAAAAATATAAGGAAATTCTTAGGTGATGGAGAACGACAATATCTTACTGGTCTTAAATTAAGTGGTAAAAGAATCGTTATTTTAGTTGACGCCTCTGCCAGTATGCTTTCTGATTCTTTAGTAAATATTATCCGAATGAGAAATATGGATGATGAATCAAAAAAAAATTCCCCTAAATGGAAGCGTGCTATAAAGACTACTGAATGGCTCATATCCCAAATGCCTAAAGATAGTCAATATCAAATTTATACGTTTAACTCTTCAGCTAAATCGATCAGCAGTAATAACGGCGTTTGGGGAGATACACAGGATTCATCAAGCTTAAACTTTTCAATACAAGAACTAAAAAAGGTAATTCCAAATGGAGGCACGAATCTAGCCAAAGCTTTTCAGACTATAGCTAACCTTCGCAGATCTCCGGATAATATATTTTTAATTACAGACGGCCTTCCCACTCAAGGAAATAAAAAAGAGAAAAATATAACTATCACTGCTAGCGATCGAATGAAACTATTTCAAGAGTCTTTAAAAGAATTACCATCTAGGACTCCAGTTAATATACTTTTGTTTCCTATGGAGGGTGATCCTTTCGCAGCTGCAAGCTATTGGAAGCTGGCAATATCAACTAAGGGATCTTTTATGAGCCCATCAAGAGATTGGCCATGACTCACGAAAAACGTCAAAATAAAAGGAATATAAGCGAAATTAGCATCTCATTTTTAGATGTTATAAGTTGCGGTTTTGGGGCAATAGTACTTTTATTATTGATCGCAAAGACTGTTGATTCGTCATTCTCTCAAACTGAAAAAGATCCAACATTATTAAGCATTCCGATAATACAAAAAAAACTATTTGAAATACGCGGGGAAATAAATGTATTGAAAGAAGCACTTAGATACAAAGAGGATCGACTGCAGAATGCTAGAAAAAAAGTAGCTAGTCTCGAACAAGAAATAATCGAAAACCAACAAAAAAACTCAGTATTTGCTGACGAACAAGCCAAACTTGAGTTAGCCCAACAAAGTCTTAGTGATGAAATGCGACGGTTAGTCAGAATCCAAAAAAAGTCAAAGAAAGACGCAATTGGTGGTATACCGGTTGATAGTGAGTATATTGTCTTCATCATAGATACATCAGGTAGTATGTCGAATTTTGCTTGGACTAAAGTGAAAAGGAAATGATTAATATTCTTAATATTTATCCCCAAGTTAAGGGTATCCAAGTAATGAATGATATGGGCGACTATATGTTTTCTAGTTTTAACAAAAAGTGGATACCTGACACTCCTGCGAGAAGAAAAGCTATATTAAACCGATTGGCAACCTGGGCGCCTTTCAGTAACTCAAGTCCTGTGGAGGGTATACAAAAAGCTATAAGGCAGTTTTATACCTCAAAAAATAAGATTAGCTTATATGTATTTGGCGATGATTTTACCGGCGGCTCTATAGGTCAAGTTCTAAAAGCAACTGATAAAATCAATAAAATTGAGGAACAGATCGGCTGGTTCGTATTCATACTGTCGGTTTTCCGGTTCATTTCAAAGTTGAAGGAGGTAATTTGCAAACCGCCACACGTTTTTCTGCGTTAATGCGAGAGTTAAGTTATTATAAAAACGGAACTTTCATAGGTCTTACAGGACTTGAATAAAATTTTTTTCTAAAGATATTAAATAATTAATAAGGTAACTACTTTAAAAAAAAAAATCTTTGCCTCCATTATTATCACTCAATTATTTTTAATGGGCTGCTCAACCCACGTAGTTGTTATTAGTGAGCATCCGACAGCATTGATAAAAGTGCTGCCTTACAAAATAGGTCTTGTGCTTGATAATTCATTCACTGATTATTCATTTACAAGAGAAAAAGATGAAGAAAAAATCACTATTTCACTTGGAAAATCTCAGAGTGAATTATTAAATCAAACTTTTAACTCTATGTTTCAAGGTGTATCAGAATTTACTGTGAAGCCCATAAGCCAAATAAAACCCATAGACTTATATGTCTCTGTTGTAGTTGAGGATCTTCAGCTTTCTTTGCCTCGTGAAACAAGCGTAAATGTTTTTGAAATATGGATAAAATATAAGCTCGAAATTTTTGATAGTAAAGGCTCCAGTATTCATGAATGGATCATAAGCTCTTACGGAAGAACTCAAACACGATTTTTAGGCTCTCAAGAAAGAGCACTACACCAGGCTACTAATGCAGCGCTGCGTGATGCCGGCGTGCAAATTGTAACTGATTTTTATCAAGTTCCTGAAATACTCAACTGGATTAATATAAAAAAGGCACAAAAAAATGAAAGCTAGAGGTCTAGGCGAGGTTGTTGTCATATGCTCTTTTTCTTTGAGTATGTTGATTATAACTTTTATGTCTGGTTGTTCCACCTCAACTACTATTGATGAACAAAAATCTAGCTCTACTAAGCTCAGCATGGATGGTGAAGAAAAAATAGTTATTATGGGAAGAAGGCATGGAAACTCCTATGAAACAGAACCTGGTTTCATAGACTGCATTGGAAATAAGATCTCTAGATCTGAGAATTTAAATGTCGTACAAGAAAAAATTTTTCTAGATACATTTTACCCATGGTTTGAACCAAGAATAGCTCCACTAAATCTAAATCGTATGAAAGTGGTTCTCGACAACGATATAGTAGCCAAAAAAATTCGAAAGCTAAAGATTAGATATATCGTATGGGTTGATGGTAGCACCGAAACTACTGAAGAAAGTGGGTCTATGACTTGCGGTATGGCTCCAAGTGGAGGCTGCTTTGGTTTTAAGAGTTGGGATAAAGCTTCCTCTTACGAAGCCACTGTTTGGGATCTAAGGGGTTTAACTGAAAAAGGAAAGATAAAAGTAGACAGCAAAGGATCATCTTATCTACTGGGAGTTGGCCCCCCCATACCTCTGATAGCTCAAGTTCAAGGGGTCGCTTGTGAAGGAGTTAGCGACAGACTAAAAGGATTCTTTGATAATGGATAGCAAGCTTTCGCTACATAAAAATATAGAGTTCACTATATAATTGAAATATTTAATTCCCACATAAGGATTTTTTATGAAAAAAGAAAACTCAACTATACAGAGCACTAAAATCACTACCGAATATATAATGAGCTATGAAGCCCCACTGGATCCGCCATTGGCAATTGATGAGGGTATGATGATAGTTAACGTGCGCGAAGGGGGTTGGGTTACTGGCCCAAAAATTAATGGTAAATTTATTGCTCCTGGCGCTGACTGGCTGCGTATCATGCCTTCTGGGAATTTTCGTCTAGATGTAAGAGGACTAATAAAAACTGATGATGATGCTTATATATACCTGACATACAATGGGGTAATAAAAAATACCCCTGAAAGCCTTGAGCGATTAACAAATGGAGAAAGATTAACAAATAAAGATATACCTTATTTTTTAGCGGCTCCTACTTTTCAAACTTCATCTGAAAAATACAATTGGCTTAATGAGTTCCAAACTATCAACAAGATGGTGGAAATCCAATTTGGTGATAAAGGTTTTGTTAAGTACGATGTTTTTGTTGTCAAATAGTTTAAGGAGTTATTATTTTCTAAAAATTAGAGTGTTTATCATTTATAATATTTTTAGTATGCGTTGTGATTGTTTAAACAAAATTTCAGCTGAACCAACAAAAAATTTTAGGGGTTAACTATGAGTAAAAATAATCGTGTCTGGCGACTTCAAGAGAGGCCTACTGGAAACATCACAAATAACACATTAAGCCTCGAGAAAGAAAATATACCTCATCCAAAAGATGGGGAATGCCTTTTTCAACTTAACTACTTGTCCTTAGACCCCACAAATAGAATTTGGATGAGTGATGAGAAGCAATATATGCCGCCTGTTGAACTGCGCGATCCAATGCGAGGTGTGGTATGCGGTACGATCCTTGAAAGCAAGACTCCTGCTTTTAAAAAAGGTGATATTGTAAGTGGAATTGGAACATGGTCTGACTATCAAATTGGTTCACCCGAATCTATAAGTTTATTGGGTGGAGTCGACAATGTATCTGTAATGGATGCATTTGCAACTCTAGCGCTTGTTGGACCCTCAGCATATTTTTGTTTATTAGATATAGGAGTACCTAAGGCTGGAGAAACTGTAGTGGTGTCCACTGCAGCCGGAGCTGTTGGATCAGTTGCTGGTCAGATAGCAAAGATCAAAGGCTGTCATGTAGTTGGATTAACTGGGTCTGATGAAAAATGTCGATGGATTAAAGAAGAGCTAGGTTTTGATGAGGCTATCAACTATAAAACTGCAAATTTGCCTGATGCGCTCTCTAAGAGCTGTCCAAATGGTATTGATGTATATTTTGATAATGTTGGCGGCACTATTCTTGACGAATGCCTAAAATTAATGAATTTACATGGAAGGATTCCTACATGTGGCCTTATATCTCAATATAACGCCTCAGAACTAGTACCGGGACCCTATAATTATAGCTTGGTATTAATGCATAGGCTTAAAATTCAAGGTTTTATTATCCTAGATTATCTGGAGCGTTTTCCTGAAGCCAATGAATCTATCCTCAAATGGATGTCTGAGGGAAAAATTAAAGTTCGTCTTGATGTATCAGAAGGCTTAGAGACTGCTCTTGAGAGTGTAAAAAAGTTATATACTGGAGAAAATACTGGGAAGCTTATGGTGCGTGTAAAAGAAATCTGAAATTCAAAATATGAGTAACCCAAAACATATTTCAAGGCGAAAACCCATATTGCAGATTTTTTTAATTCTGCAATATGGACATCCATGATTAAAATTTAAACAACCCCCACCAGCTTGGCTGATATCCAGCTAATGCCACCTAATACACCCACCACAACCCACCACCAGAACAATAATCTAAACCTAAAAGGTTTTCGTTCAATAGAATGGATTCCAGAATTGATTGTCTCATTAATCCTAGCTAAATCTTCTTCGTTATATTCTTCTTTACTTCTCATGCCCATAAAACTCACCAACGTGTTTAAGTAATGAATAATTTTCTGTTAAACATTATAACAAAGATTTAATATTTAGCTGATCAGCTGTCTCATGAGGAGTGGCATTTGGATTATGAGCCAACTCTCCAATCATTGGTGATGAAATCCAGTGTTGTAATGTTGATACATTTTCTTTATAGCGATTCATCACAGGCACAATCTGATTAGCAACCCAACCTGCCAATACTAGATTGTCTTTACGAATAGCTTCGGCAGTTAGTATAGCGTGATTGATACAACCAAGATCCATACCGACAACAAGTATTACAGGTAATTTAATTAATTTTGCGAAATCGGAGAAATTTTCTTGATTATTAATTGGAACTCTCCAACCTCCAGCCCCCTCCACTACAGAAAAATTTGGACTATTTGTCATGAGTCCTCGATAAAACCCAGCTAACCGAGCAGCGCTCAAGCGCTGACCTATCTCTTCAGCTGCTATATGAGGGGCGATAGCAGGCTCAAGTGCTATAGGGTTAATTTGCTCGTAACTTAATGACAGAGATGTTTGAGATAATAGCTTCTGAGCATCACCGTTCTGTAAACCATCTGTTGTCTGTTCACATCCAGCAGCAACTGGCTTAAAACCTGCAGTAGAAAAACCTAATCTTGATACTCCAGCAAGAATACCTGTGGCAATACGTGTCTTTCCAACACCTGTACTAGTTCCTGTAATAAAGTATGATTTACGCACCGAGAACACCTATTCCAAAAATTACTTGCCATGTAACAGGTAAATTTCCCTTTGGATCTCTATATTGATCATACGCATTAATAAGATTACGTATATTTTTTTTATTGGTCATTGTTTTTTTTTGCCCCGAATTTATATTATGTGCCCCTAATTTCTTAAGCTCATACATCAAATCACTCAAATCACCATACTGTAAGATATAATCACAAACTTGAAAATTTTCGAACTGAATGCCTTCGTTAACAAAAGCCATTTTCCAAATATCCGCATCTAAAAATTTATTAACATGCACATAGCTATCTACTTTCATCCATGATGTTTTTAATTCATATAGCGTGTTCTCACCGAGTGTAGTGAACAGTAGCTTACCGCCAGGTTTTAAAATACGAGCAATTTCTTTAGCTAGTTTTTCTGTCTGGCTGCACCACTGAAAGGTTAGATTAGAAAATATAATATCTACAGAGTTATTAGCTAGTGGTATATTTTCTGCATCTCCGCATAGCCAAACACCAGCGTAATCATATTGTGATTTTGCCATTTTCAGCATTCCCTCAGCTAAATCTAACCCTATAATTTTTGAATAGCTGTTTTTGTTGTTTAAAGATTGAACGAAGCAACCGGTACCACAACCTAGATCAATAACAGTATTTGGTATTATTTGATTAGGCATCATAGTAAGGAGTTTTTTTCCAGTTTGGGACTGTAATCTAGATACTGATTCATATGTACTTGCAGCATTACTGAAAGAATTTGCTATTTTCTTTTTATTTAAAGAATATCGATTTTCTTTTATAAATTTTATTGTGGAAGAGGCTATTTCCTTTGCGTTGCTTATATGGATTAAATGACATCTCTGTTCGAAAACTCTTATTTTATGAGCTGGATTAGACAATATGATTTCATGGGCTACTCGATGATTTACTAATTGATCATTCTCACCAAAAAAATGAAGACCTGGTGACTCTAAAGATTTTAAGACATTTCTGTTGTCAATTTCTTGGAGTAGTTTCAAAGCTCTTAACCAATAAATATGTCTATGATTTTTTTTAGTCGAATTCGTAAAAAAAAAATTTTTTTTTTTATTTCGCTAGGTTGTAAAAATTTATACAATTTTTTTTTCTATCAAGTCACCAGAGCACTGAAGATGGTGGAATTTTTTCAAACAAACTGATGGATCATTCTGAAATAATTTTAAAAATTTGTTAAATATGCTTCTTGGCATACCAAAATCCCAATCATCTTTTTTGACAAAACATGGATTAGTTGCAATTGTTATTAAATTAGAAAACCTAGAAGGATATTTGCCTATCATTGCAGTTGCTATGGCACCCCCTAGGGACCAGCCCATTAAACTGCAATTGGCAGGTATTACTTCCAAAATAGCATCAATAAAATGATTAACCAAAATTGATTGTTTCATTGAGCTTATATCTTTTTTATAAAATTCACTGTAACCAAACCCGGGTAGATCGATAGTTATTATGTTTAGATGTTTTCTCAATTCAGGTAAAACTAAGTTCCAAGTTTTACTATCAGAACCCCAACCATGAATGAGCACTAATGGATCTAACTGAAAAGGCTTACCTGTACATGGATAAATGCATGTTGCCAATTTATTAGTCACAGATGCATCATTAACAATCATTTAGTTATAATCCTTATATCCCTGATGATGCAGCTAAGTGACTCAAGAAGCGCATCAATATCATTTTCTTCGTGTTTTGCGGAAATAGTTATTCGCAATCTAGATGTATTTAAAGGGACAGTTGGTGGGCGAATTGCGCCGACAAGAAAACCATCATTTTTAAGGCGATTTGCAACTTTCATTACAAGGTTATCGTCATATAAAAGAACTGGTTGTATAGGGGTTAAAGACTCAATCAAATTGATGTCTAGGGATTTTGCTCCCTCTCGAAAATAATTTATCAAATGTTTAAGCTTTTCTCGACGCCAAGTCTCTTGTTGTAATATCTTTAAACTGACACGTGATGCTGAAGCTACTGCTGGTGGAAGAGCAGTAGTATATATATAGGTTCTAGCAAATTGTACTAAAGTTTCGATAAGCTCCTCAGAGCCAGCAACAAAAGCTCCGAAAGTTCCAAATGCTTTACCAAGGGTGCCAATGAGGATAGGTATTTCTTCAGTAGTTAAATTAAAATGTTCTGCTAAACCACCGCCATTTTTTCCCATGACTCCAAATCCATGTGCATCATCTACCATGAGCCATCCTTGTCTTTTTTGGCAAACTTTAGCTAATTGGGGTAATTCAGCTATATCGCCATCCATGCTAAATACACCGTCTGTAACTACCAGCTTACTACCAGATGTCTTTTGCATTTTATTAGACAGATCAGATGTATCGGAATGACTATAACGTGAGAATTTAGACAAACTCGATAGACCAGCATCAATTAATGAGGCATGATTTAATCGATCTTCAAAAATATTATCACCCTTTCCGCAAAGTGCATTTATAGTTCCAAGATTAGCCATATAGCCAGTTGAAAATAATAGCGTTCTTGGTCTTTGCGTGAATTCTGCTAGCTCCTCTTCTAATGCATGGTGTTCTGCTGAATGCCCATAAATTAAATGGGATGCTCCGCTACCTACTCCGAAAGTCTCTAGCCCCACTTTAAAATTATCGACAACTGATGGATGATTCGAAAGACCAAGATAGTCATTACTACAAAAAGCTAGGTAACTTTTTCCATCAACTATAACTTTAGATGACTGTGGAGATTCCAATAGATAACGAAAACGATAAAGACCAGCTTTTTTTCTTTTGGCAAGTTTAATTGAAAGTTTTTGATCCATTGAATGCATAATGAATCGATTTTCCTAATTAACAGCATTATAAAATAGATGGTCAGTTTTAGCTGATAATATTTTTTTATGAAGAGTTTCTTCTTGATCTGAAGGATCCATATTTATTTTATTTTTTTCAGGGACAATGTCCAACCTATTAAGTAAAGCCATATCTTGATTAGCTTTAGGATTTGCGGTTGTTAGAAGTGAATCACAATAAAATATCGAGTTAGCTCCTGCTAAAAAAGCTAACGCCTGCAGCTCATCGTTCATACTTTCTCTACCAGCTGATAATCTTACATGAGACTCAGGCATCATAATGCGAGCTACTGCAATAGTTCGAATAAATTCAAATGGATCGAGATCTTTTGCATTCTCAAATGGAGTGCCATCAACTTTTACAAGCATGTTTATAGGAACTGACTCCGGATGCTGTGGGAGGTTTGCTAACTGCATGAGCAATCCGGCTCTGTCTGCTTTGCTCTCACCCATACCCACAATACCACCAGCACAGACTTTCATACCAGATTTTCTAACATTACCTAGAGTATTTATGCGGTCAGAATATGTTCTAGTAGTAATAACTTCACCATAGTATTCAGGGGATGTATCAAGATTATGATTATAATAATCTAAACCAGCATCTGCTAATGCTTGGGCTTGATTTTCCTCTAGCATACCGAGAGTCATGCAAGTTTCTAGGCCTAAGCTTTTTACTCCCTGCACCATCTTTGTAACATATGGTAAATCTTTATCTTTAGGTGATCGCCACGCAGCGCCCATACAAAAACGAGTAGCCCCAGCATCTTTTGCTAATTTTGCTTCCTCTATTACTTTTTCAACAGCCAATAGCTTCTCTACTTCAAGTCCAGTGTCATAACGCGCACTTTGAGGGCAGTATTTGCAATCCTCAGGACAGGCGCCTGTTTTGACAGAGAGCAAAGTGCTTAATTGAACTTCATTGGGGTTAAATTTTTTACGGTGAACTGATTGAGCCTGAAACATCAAATCATTGAAAGGTTGCTCAAACAGATCCTCCACTTGCTGTTTTGTCCAATCATGCCGAATGGATTCCATATAATTAGGTAACATATGACACCTCTAATGAATACCTCCATGATATGCGAGTTAGGTTAGCTGTCAACCAAAAATATAATTTCAGTTGACTAATTAAGATTAATTTGTCTATTAAAGATATCATAGCTGGAAAAAAATTACGTAGGCTATGATAATGAGCGAATATTATATTCTTAATAGAGTGGCACCACGATGAATCAAGTTTCGTCCTTAAAATTACTGTGGGAACAAATTAAAGAAGAGGCTCAGCAAGTTTGCAAGACTGAGCCTGCTTTAATCAAATATATTGATGTTACTATACTGGCTCACCAATCATTACTTTCTTCTTTAAGTTTCTTATTAGCTAGTAAGCTTCATCATGAATCTGTAACAGAGTATGTTTTGCAAGATATATTTGGTAATGCATTCAGCTCTGAGACTAAAACTCAAAAAGCAATACTTAGAGATATAGAAGCATTAGTTGATCGTGATTCGGCATGTAATACTTTTTTATCTGCTTTTCTTTATTATAAAGGTTTTCATGCGCTCCAGGCATGGAGAGCTACTCATCTGTTGTGGTCAAAAAATAGAAAAGCCTTAGCTCTAATGTTGCAGAATAGAATATCTGTTGTATTTGATGTAGATATTCATCCTGCTGCAAAAATTGGGCAGGGGATAATGCTTGATCACTCAACAGGCCTTGTAGTTGGAGAAACTGCTGTTGTTGAAGATTGTGTGTCTATTTTACAGGGGGTAACTTTAGGAGGAACAGGAAAAGAAAGCGGGGACCGTCATCCAAAAGTTCGCAGTGGGGTGTTAATAGGTCCGGGTGCGACAATACTAGGTAATATTGAAATTGGAGAAGGCTCAAAAATTATTGCAGCTAGCGTAGTTCTAAAAGATGTGCCTCCACATTCAGTTGCCTCTGGTGTGCCAGCTGAGATTGTAGGTACAACAAATATAGGTTCCCCTGCAGAAATAATGGATCATGGATTATCTGGATAATAATTACTTTCAAAAATATAAAAATTATTTTGATATATTCTCAAATCTTGTAACAAACACCAAGTAAGGAAATATTATTTTTTTGTTCACATAAATTGCTCGGAGCTATAAAATACTTAGCTTTCAATAAATAGGATCTATCATGGAACGACCAGAAGTATCTGTAGGCGACTTTATAATTCTTAAGGGTTACGAAGAAGATCCAGGAATGGAAGCACTAATATATAAAATCGAAGACGACGGAATTTTATTCGTGGGTTACCATGGCTATAGCATAAGGACAACTAAAGCGCATGCTTTTTGGAATGAGACATTTTGGCAGGTAACGAAAAAACATACTCCTAAAAAAAGTGCGGGTGTCCAATTTTAATCACTGAGATTGTTGTACCAAATATCTAATCGTGTAGGTTAAAATATATTTTCATTTATCGGTAATTATAAGCTTCTGTCCCGAGTAAATTTTATCTCCCTTTAAATTATTTAATTTTATTAATTTTTTAATCGATATTTTGTATTTTTTAGAGATTTTATATACTGTATCACCTGGAGAAACAAAGTAATACAGAGGTCTCTCAATATCAGGCTCCTCAGAGGCCAATAGAGTGCCGATAGGATAGTTGCCCGAAAAATATTGAGTTATTCCTTTAAAAATCGAATATGCTAATTTTTTTTGGTAGGTTTTATTAGCCAATTTTTTAGCCTCGGAAGGATTTGATATAAATCCTGTTTCTATCAGAATAGATGGTATATCCGGGGACTTTAGAACTACAAAACCAGCCTCTTCCACATAATTTTTATGCAACCTTGCTATATTGCCTATAGACTTGAGGACAGATTTTCCAAGATCTAGGCTACTATTTAGAGTAGCAGTCATAGATAAATCTAAAAGCACGCTAGCTAGAACAGGGTCTTTATCATCAAGGCTGACACTTCCAGAACCACCAATTAAATCAGTACTATTTTCTCTTTTTGCCAAATAGCGGGCAGTTTCGCTGGTGGCTCCACTTCGAGACAAAATAAATACAGAGGCGCCTTTTGCGCTCGGTTTTTTAAAGGCATCGGCGTGGATAGAGATAAATATGTCTGCACGTTTTTTATGGGCAATTTTTATACGCTTACGTAAAGGAACATAATAGTCACTTGATCGAATTAAAACTGCGCTAAAACCAGACTTTTGGTCTAATAGTTTTTTTAATTCTTGACTTATAGCTAAGACTACATGCTTCTCCATAAGTCTTTTTGGGCCAATCGCACCCGGATCCTCTCCGCCATGTCCAGGATCTATTGCTACAATAATATCTCTTAACCCATCATTAGGGATAACAAAAGAGGTCTCTTTGCCGTCAATTTTTTTTATATCATAAAGATCTATTACCAATCTATTATTATATTTTTTATTCACTCCAAGCTTAAAATGCTTAGGCTTCAGGGGTTTTTTTTAAATTAAGTGTAATTCTGAGGTGATTTTTTTCTTTTTTATTACTATTAATAGAGATTATAGGAGTTGCAGAAATATCAAACTTTAATACACTTTTTTTTATTGAGGTATCTTCAATATCTATTATTAATCGATCTGGGTTTTGTAATGAATTTATCTTATATTTTACTGGATCACTTAAATCGAGTACTAATCGTGTATGATCTGGGGCATTCCAAACTCTCATATCAGTCACAGTTGATGCAAAGATAGACTCAAGAAAAAAATAAAGAGGCTATGGTCATTAGTATATGAAAACTGTAGTAATGTTTATCAGCCAAGTTGATTTTCCTTAGCTATAGATAAATGATTCAAAAACAATTCTCCTAGCTGAGTTTTAGATTCAATATTAAGCTCTCGACCGCTTCTCTTAACCGATATTTTAAAACATAAATCTGGTAAAGGCAGAAACCCCTTACCTCGGTCTGGCCATTCAACTAAACAAATATCTCCAGACTGAAAGTAATCTCTTATGCCAATATAATCTAACTCTTCAGGAGACCCCAGTCTATATAAATCAAAATGGGGATATCTCGATGATGCTAGCTCATAAGTCTCCACCAAATTATAAGTTGGACTCTTCACGATACCATCATAACCAGAAGAATTTAATATTCCTTTGCAAATTGTTGTTTTTCCAACTCCAAGATTTCCTTCAAAAAAAAGTAAGGTGGCCTTTTTGGCTTTTTTTGGAAGAAAATCGAACAAAATACGGCCAATTAAGTTGCCAAATGTAATCATTTCATCTTCAGTGGAAATATTATTTATATATAAATACTTCATTTTTTACCCGTCTAAATCAGTTAATGTTTACTAAAATATATTAAACATAATAGATAAATATCGATTTATCTATAAAGTTCTTCTTATTAAAAAAATATCTGGCAAAATTATACTCTAACTTCACATAGCTGATAGATTATGCTCTCAAAAAAATCTCAAATAGATTATGTACACCTTGCTAGCCAAATTAAGCAATGGGGAATCGAGCTGGGTTTTCAACAGGTTGCCATCACAGATATAAATCTAGGTGACACAAGCAGAAAACTCAATAAATGGCTTGAAAATGGCTACCATGGAGATATGAAATGGATGGCTTCTCATGGAGATGTACGCTATCGCCCAGAAAAGTTATTGCCCGGCACATGCTCAGTTATAGTAGCACGTATGAATTATCTACCACCCGATAGCGATATGATTGCTGTGCTTAAAGACAGTGATAAAGCATATATCTCACGCTATGCGTTAGGTCGAGATTATCACAAACTAATTCGAAATCGATTAAAGAAACTAAGTAAAAGAATTGAAATAGCTATTCCTGGGAGTTTAATACAGAGGCCGTTTGTTGATAGCGCACCTGTTATGGAAAAGCCTTTGGCAGAAAAAGCAGGGCTTGGCTGGATGGGTAAAAATACTCTAATCATCAATAGTGAGGAAGGCTCATGGTTTTTTCTTGGTGAGATATATACTAGCTTACCCCTACCAAAAGATAAGCCATCAGAAAAGAGTAAATGTGGTGAATGCAAGGCATGTATTAAGGTTTGTCCAACCGATGCATTCCCTGAACCCTATGTTCTTGATGCAAAAAAATGTATTTCATATCTCACAATTGAAAATAAGGAGGGGATACCTGAGGAATTCCGTAAATCCATGGGTAATCGAGTATTTGGCTGTGATGACTGTCAGATCATCTGCCCATGGAATAAGACAGCAAAAACGACAAGTGAGATAGGCTTTTCTCCAAGGCATAATCTAGATAGTCGTAAATTAGCTGAATTATTTCTTTGGACAGAAAGTGAATTTTTAGAGTACACAGAGGGATCTCCGATAAGAAGAATAGGTTATGAAAGATGGCTCAGAAATCTTGCTATTGGGCTAGGTAACGCAGTCTACTCAAAAAAAGTTGTTCAATCATTAACCAAAAGAAAAGACTTTCCATCAAAAATGGTGCAAGAGCACATATCTTGGGCTTTAGTTCAGCAAAAAAATAAGTATACGAGAAAAAAATCAAGGGTGCAGGCCCCTTCTTCTTTACCACCGATTATCCAAAAATAGAGTATAAAAAATAATTTTTACCCTTCAAGTTAATTATGGAATGTTAAAAAATAGGTCTCGGTAATACTTTAATTCTATAATGGAATCTTTTATGTCATCCATGGCAAGGTGTGTACTTTTTTCTTCAATCTATTCAGTAATTCCGGACGCCATCGTGAGGCAAGCTCTTTTATGCTGCTAACATCTAAATTACGGTAATGAAAAAATTTTCTAGAGTTGGCATTTCTCTTGATAAGAAACGTCGATCTTGGCAAATTGAATTCCCGCACATGGGTGAGGTTCCAGGATCTACAAATTTTTTCAAAAATTTTATCGTGCTCACCTCTGCATCTTCCGAAGAAGTGTTACTTTGTAGCACACGATCAACTAACCCAGAGCGATTATGTTGTCGTGTATTCCACTCATCCATACTATCAAGTATTTGTTTCTTTTGATTTATAGCAAAAACTGGACCCTCAGCAATAATGTTGAGATTTTTATCTGTCACGATTGTGGCAATTTCAATAATTACGTCATTGAGTGTATCTAAACCAGTCATCTCTAAGTCAATCCATACAAGATTATGCGCATCTTTTTTTTCTTCGCCTGAGTGGTTCATCAAAATTTTTACCATTTCTTGAAATTAATTACATTTTATACATATTAAAAATTTTTATAAATAATATTTTCCAATTATAGTTCCGACAAAAGTTTTTCTAAAGAATGCTAATACTTTATCTCCAAGTATTTTCAAGCCAAAAATGATAGTATTTATTTACAAATATAATTTTTGATGGAGACTATTGTCGAAAAGGAAAAATATTGACGAAGCGCCAATTAACCAAACAGCAACGCAAGCGTATTGAAAAGAATCAATTGAGTGCAAGCGCTAAAACAGATGTTCTTGAAGCCCATATAGAAAAGGACTCCGAGAATGTTGGTGTAGAGAAACCTGGCATAGTCACTGCAAGCTATGGTGCGCAGGTTGATATTGAAGAAATAAATTTATCAAAGAGAATTTCACGTCGATGCCACTTGAGGGCCAATTTACCTGTAATTGTTGCTGGTGACAAAGTTACTTGGAAAGATCACGGTGATTACGGAGTGGTAATTGCACGACATCCAAGAGAAACTCAAATTTGTCGTCCTGACGATCGAGGAAATTTACGTGCTGTAGCAGCTAATATCAATAGAATAGCTATTGTTATTTCCCTTTATCCAAAACCCCATTCAAATCTTATAGATCGTTATATAGTAGAGTCTGAAAATCAATCCATAAGACCTTTATTAATAATAAATAAAGCGGATCTTATTTTTAAAGAGAACTGTGAAGCTATGTTTTCATTAGTAAGTAAATACAAAAATTTAGGTTATGACCATTTTTTGGTATCAGCAAAAAATGGTCATGGTTTAAAACAACTCGAAGCTTACCTAAATAATTTTACAAGTATTCTGGTAGGTCAGTCAGGTGTAGGGAAATCTTCTTTGCTGAATAAACTAATACCCAAGATTAACTTAAAAGTTGGAGATTTATCTGAATCGAAGAAAAAGGGAACTCATACCACTACTACCTCTCAACTTTTTCATCTCAACAAAGGTGGAAGTGTGGTCGATTCTCCTGGTGTACGTGAGTTTGGTTTGTTACACCTTGAACCAGATGAAATTGCTAACGGCTTTATAGAATTCATTGAGCATCTAGGTAAATGTAAATTTCGTAACTGTAGCCATAAACGAGAGGTTGGCTGTGCATTGATAATGGCCGTAAAGGATGGAAAAATAGCACGTGAAAGGTTCGATAGTTATTTACACATGGTCCACATCACTGGAAAAGAAAAATAAAAATTCTAGAGATAGGTTAAGTCTTGAGCGATAATGTTAGTCTAATAAATCTTAATAAGATGAGAAGATAATCATGTCAAAACTACAGCATCTCATAGAACCAGAGTCCTTAAGTGCTCAACTTGGAGAATCAAATATTTTGATTATCGACCTATGTAACGATGGTCTTTATACCCAAAAGCATATACCTGGTGCAGTTCATGTATCCCCAAGAAGTCTTCTTGCGGGTTCATTTCCTATACCTAATAAGCTTCCTTCAATAGAGCAAATTACAGAGGTTATTAATAGTATTGGTCTAACTGAAGAGAAGCATGTGATTGCTTACGATGATGAAGGTGGTGGATGGGCTGGAAGATTCCTTTGGACCCTTGATATAATCGGTCACAAAAATTGGTCTTACCTTAATGGTGGTCTAATTGCATGGCATAACGAAGGTTATCCTACAACTTCAGATAAACCGGTAGTTAATCCCGTTCAACGTACCTTTTCGATCAATCGAACTCCTATAATCGATATCAAGGAGCTAATGACTTTATTAGGCGATCAAGACCTTCAAATTTGGGATGCAAGAAGTGAGGCAGAATTTAATGGAACAACAGTCTATACTGAAAAAGCTGGGCATATACCTGGCGCCATAAATTGTGACTGGACAAAGATGATGGACTTCAAACGCAATCAACGCATTCATATAGATGCGTTAATTAAACTAGAAAATTTAGGTATATCGGCAAACAAAGCTACTGTTACTCATTGTCAATCACACCACCGATCTGGTTTTACATATATGCTTGGTAGAATATTAGGATTCACTAATATTCGTGCCTATGATGGTTCTTGGGCGGAATGGGGTAACCATCCAGAAACTTTAGTGGAAAAATAATCAAATGAAGAAACTTTGCACGGAGTTATTCATTGCATTTCAACGCTTGGTTCCACAGCATATTTTATCAAGAGGTGGTTCAATTTTAGCTGAAACTAAAACTGTTTGGTTAAAAAATATTCTGATTAAACTGTTTATTAAGGTTTATAAAATTAATCTTAATGAGGCAATATCAGATTCTCCTGATAGCTATGAAAACTTTAATGCTTTTTTTACAAGAGCGTTAAAAAAAGACGTTAGGCCTATAGATACTTTAGCCTCCTCGATTATCTGTCCTGTTGACGGAGTTGTAAGTCAGGTAGGCTCAGTTCATGAAGGAGATGTTCTTCAAGCTAAAGGAAAATATTTCTCTACTACTGCTTTGCTCGGATCTGATGATGGATACACCAAAAGTTTTCTTAATGGTGAATTTATAACAATATACCTATCTCCAAAAGACTACCATAGAGTACATATGCCGATTGATGGAAAATTAGATTTGGCCAGATATATACCTGGGAAGCTATTCTCTGTTAATTTGCAAACTTCCAATCATATAGACGGTCTATTTTCTAAAAACGAGCGTTTAGTTTGTATTTTTGATACTCCAGTTGGTCTTTGTGCAGTAATTTTAGTAGGTGCAATGATGGTTGCTGGGATTGAATCTGTTTGGCGTGGCCACTACTATCCTCAAGTTCCCCTAATCGATAATATGGATTCAAAAAACTTCAGTTTAAAGAAGGGTGAAGAAATGGGAAGGTTTAAATTCGGTTCCACAGTGATAGTAATGTTCGAACACAAAAAAACTTCTTGGTTGGAAAAATATAAGCCCGGATTAGTTACGCGTTACGGTGAACTAATGACAACTCATGCACAGCGTCAATGAATACCCTCACATTTTCAGGTTTGATATCGGGTGTTATTCCATGGCCTAGATTGAACACATGACCAGTACCGCCACCAAATTGCATCAGAATAGATTCTACCTCTTCTTTTATACGCTTTGGATTTGATCGCAAAATTGCTGGGTCCATATTGCCTTGCAAACAAACTTTATCACCTACACTTTTACGTGCAATGCCAATATTTGTCGTCCAATCAAGGCTAACTGCATCACAACCACTAGTGATGATTTCATCTAACCATTGGCCGCCACCCTTGGTAAAGAGAATTACGGGGACCTTTCTGCCTTCATTTTCTTTGATTAAACCATGAACAATTTTTTTCATATACTGTAATGAGAACTCTTTATAAGCATGAAAAGAGAGCATACCCCCCCAAGTATCAAAGATCTGAATTGCTTGTGCACCAGCCTTAATTTGTGCATTAAGATAAACAATGACTGAGTCTGTTAAAACATTTAGCAATTGATGCATCAAATCTGGTTGATTGAACATCATCGTCTTACTTATTAAAAAATCACGGCTGGATTTACCCTCTACCATATAGGTTGCTAGTGTCCAGGGGCTGCCAGAAAATCCTATAAGTGGAACACGTCCGTTCAGCTCCCGCCGTATATTAGTCACTGTATCAACTACGTAAGATAGATCTTTATAAGGGTCTATGACAGATAACTTATTAATATCTTTTTCAGTTCGTACTGGATTTTGAAAACGAGGTCCCTCGCCAGGCTCAAAGAAAAGCCCTAAGCCCATGGCGTCAGGAATCGTTAAGATATCTGAAAATAGTATTGCTGCATCTAAATCGTAACGCTCTAAGGGCTGTAAAGTCACTTCACATGCTTTTTCTGGATTTGTACAAAGCGCCATAAAATCTCCAGCTTCAGCGCGAACTTTTCTATACTCGGGAAGATAGCGTCCAGCTTGACGCATCATCCATACAGGAGTGATATCAACAGTCTTGCGCATCAATGCCCTAAGAAAGCGATCATTTTTAAGTTCTATCATCAAAGAAATCTCTAGATTTTAAGGTAATCAAGAATGCCTTCACCAGCTTGCCTGCCTTCCCAAATAGCAGTAACAACTAAATCAGACCCACGAACCATATCACCCCCAGCAAATACCTTGGGATTAGTAGTCTGAAACTTAAACTGCTGATCCTCTGGTGCAATAACCCCCTCCCAGTCGTTTAGGTTAACTCCTAGATTTTTCATCCATGGTGCTGGGTTAGGTTGAAATCCAAATGCAATCAGTACAACATCCGCAGGCAGTATCTCTTCACTTCCAGGTACTGGAGTTGGTTTACGACGACCATTTTCATCAGGTTCACCTAATTTTGTAGTCACTACTTTTATACCTTCGACTTTATTTTTTCCAATAATTTCAATAGGCTGCCTATTAAATAGGAACTGGACTCCTTCCTCCTGTGCATTCTTTACTTCTTTACGTGATCCAGGCATGTTTTCTCGATCACGACGATAAGCACACGAGACTGATGTTGCTCCTTGCCTTATTGATGTGCGATTACAGTCCATCGCAGTGTCACCACCCCCTAAAACAACAACCTGTTGGCCATCCACACTTATATAATTACTAGAATCCTTTTCCCAGCCCATATTCCTATTTACATTGGATATGAGAAACGGCAGTGCATCGTAAACTCCAGGAAGATTTTCTCCAGGAAAATTGCCCTTCATTGCTTTATAAGTTCCCATACCCAAAAAAATGGCATCGAATTCATTTACTAATTCATCAATGCTAACATCTGCACCTATCTCGGTATTTAACTTAAATTCGATACCCATACCCTCAAATATCTCCCGACGTTGCTGCATAATCGATTTTTCTAATTTAAATTCTGGAATTCCAAAAGTTATCAGGCCTCCAATTTCTGGGTAGCGATCAAAGACTACTGGTTTTACGCCGTTGCGAACTAAAATATCAGCACAACCCAATCCTGCTGGCCCAGCACCGATGATAGCGACTTTTTTATCAGTCTTAATCACTTTGGACATATCTGGTCGCCAACCCATAGCGAATGCTGTATCTGTAATATACTTTTCAGCATTACCGATCGTTACAGCTCCAAATTCTTCGTTTAAAGTGCAAGCTCCCTCACATAATCGATCTTGAGGACAAACACGACCGCATACCTCAGGCAGTGTATTGGTAGAATGACATAATTCGGCAGCCTCAATAATATTTCCATCCGAGAGTAATTTTAACCAATTTGGTATGTAATTATGGACGGGGCACTTCCATTCACAGTAGGGATTCCCACAATCTAGACAGCGATGTGCTTGATTGCAGGCATCTTTATCTTCAGTTGGTTGATATATTTCAACAAATTCTTTTGTACGACTATGCATATCCTTTGTTTCAGGGTCATGTCTATTTACCTGAACAAACTGGAAATCATTATTTAATCTATCGCCCATAAGCTTCAACTCTCTGATATCAACTGCATCTGTAATTTATCTTTTTCTTCTAACTATTGGGACTCAACATGTGTATGTGCCAATAATTTACGTAGGCTTGCGGCTTTCGGTTTAACTAACCAAAACTTTCTAATGAAATTTTCAAAGTTATCTAAAATCTCTTGACCCCAAACGCTTCCTGTTTCACGGACAAATTCAGTTATCATCGCCTCTAAATGTAATCTATGGTTCTCTGTTGATTCTGTTGTAATACGCTGGATTTCAACAAGTTCCATATTATAACTATCAACAAAAGTTTTATTTTCATCTAGAACATAAGCAAAACCACCAGTCATGCCTGCACCAAAATTAGGACCTACGGAACCTAATATAACTACTATACCTCCAGTCATATATTCACAACAATGATGGCCTGCACCTTCAATTACAGCATGGGCTCCAGAATTTCTGACAGCAAATCGCTCTCCTGCACAACCGGCCGCAAACAATTTTCCAGCTGTTGCACCATATAAACAAGTATTTCCTAAAATTGGTGCTGTATAAGAAACAAATTTACTTTCTTTCGGTGGGAATATAACAATTTTTCCACCAGCCATCCCTTTCCCGACATAATCATTTGCATCGCCACAGAGATATATATTTAATCCACCAGCATTCCAAACTCCGAGTGACTGACCAGCAACACCCTTGAGTTTTAATTTAATTGGTGCATCAATCATGCCCTGATTACCATGACGCTTTGCTATTTCACCGGAAAGTCTAGCGCCAATAGATCTGTCACAATTACCTATATTATATTTAAATTCACCACCTGTTTTTGCTTCAATTGCATACAAAATATCTTCCACCATTTTTTCTGCTAGATGCCCTTGATCGAAGGGAGAGTTTCTCAAAATCCTACATGTTTGGGGTTTACTCTCCAATAACTTGTCTGTGTGTAATAATGGGGACAAATCTAATTTTCTTTGTTTTTCGGTAACACCGTCAAAAATCTCTAGTAGGTCGACTCTGCCGACTAATTCTTCTAGAGTCTTAACTCCAAGTTTGGACATCCACTCACGAGTTTCTTCAGCCATAAAAAGAAAAAAGTTTTTTGCAGTATTTACAGTGCCTTTATAATAATTTTCTCTAAGCTCAGCATCCTGAGTAGCCACGCCTGTAGCACAATTATTTAAATGGCAAATTCTCAAGTATTTACAACCAAGTGCAACCATTGGGCCAGTTCCAAAACCAAAGCTTTCAGCACCCAAAATGGCAGCTTTTACAACATCTAAACCTGTTTTCAGTCCTCCATCAGCCTGAACACGAACCTTATGTCGCAAATCGTTTGCTCTCAACATTTGGTGAGTTTCAGATAGGCCCAACTCCCAGGGTGACCCGGCATAACGTATTGACGTTAATGGACTAGCGGCAGTTCCTCCATCGTAACCAGATATTGTGATTAGGTCTGCATATGCTTTTGCAACCCCAGCAGCAATGGTGCCTACACCAGGTCGAGAAACTAACTTAACCGATACTAAAGCCTGAGGGTTTACTTGCTTAAGATCAAAAATTAATTGAGCTAAATCTTCAATAGAATAAATATCATGATGTGGTGGAGGTGAAATTAGAGTCACACCCGGAACTGAATATCTAAGTTTAGCAATAAGCTCATTTACTTTACCACCTGGGAGTTGTCCTCCCTCTCCAGGTTTTGCACCTTGTGCTATTTTAATTTGAATTACTTCAGCACTAGACAAATAATGTGGTGTGACTCCAAAACGACCAGAAGCTACCTGTTTTATTTTAGAAGCTTTAATCGTGCCGTAGCGACTAGGATCCTCCCTCCTTCACCTGAGTTGGATCGACCTCCCAAAGTATTCATAGCCTGAGCTAAACCTTCATGGGCTTCTGGAGACAAGGCCCCTAGCGACATTCCAGCTGAATCAAATCTTTGTAATATTTTTTCAACTGGCTCTATACTGGATAAGGGAATTGGCTCAATATCATATTTAATTTTCAAGAGGTCTCTGAGTGTAGCTATTGGGCGTTCATTCACTAAATTAGCATAATCATGCCATGCCGTATAATCACTTTCTTTTACTGCTCGATGGAGGGTGGTAATTACGTCTGGGTTATATGCATGATACTCTTGTCCATGAACATACTTAAGCAGTCCTCCGGGACTGACTGGCTTGCGCCCACTCCATGCCTGATCAGATAGTTTTTGCTGGTCATCCTGCAGATCTTTGAATTCTGAACCTCTTATACGACTCGGAGTTCCTATAAAACAAGTGCTGACTATCTCAGGGGAAAGACCGATGATTTCGTATAGCTGTGCACCGCGATATGAAGCTATATTAGAAATTCCCATTTTTGATAGAATTTTTAATAACCCTTTATTCATACCTTTACGATAATTCTTAAAGGCAGTACCTGTATCGCAAAGAATTTCTCCCATATCAACCATATCAGAGAGCACGTGATAGCTTAAAAAAGGGTAGACAGCAGAGGCTCCAAAGCCAATTAAAGTTGCTATTTGGTGAGAATCCCGAGCAGAAGCTGTAGATGCAATAATATTTGCATCGCAACGAAGACCTAATTTTATTAGATAATGATGGACTGCGCCAACCGCCATTAACATTTGTATCGGTAGTTTATCTGCTTGAATATCAGAGTCTGATAAGATGCAACATCTAACGCCATCCTTAACGGCATCGGCTACTTCGATACATAATTTTTTTATTGCATGTTCTAAGCAATCTTTCTCATGATAATAGTTGACACTGAATTTTTTATGCGGTAGTCATCTTGTGTATTATTTTTAAGTGCGTAATATTTTGTGGGTGATAGCACAGGGCTGGATAAATTAATACGTTTTGCATGCTGAGGAGTTTCAAGGAAAATATTTCCCTCTGCGCCAAGTTGAGTCTTAAGAGACATCACTAACGTCTCTCGTAAAGGATCAATTGGTGGATTGGTTACCTGTGCAAACTGTTGTCTGAAATAATCATAAAAACTGCGACTTCTGGATGATAAAACTACCATTGGAGTATCATCACCCATTGAGCCGACTGCTTCTTGCCCACCCTCTGCAAGTGGTCGTAAAACCTGTTCTTTTTCCTCAGATGAGACTAAGAACATTTTCATAAAGTTACGAATTCTTTCTTTGCTTAAGGCGCCCTCAACTTCAATACTTTCATCATCTAAAGATGACATTATTTTTATAGTTCTTTCATTGAGCCAGGCTTGGTAAGGGTTAGCAGAAGCTAACTCTTTATCAACTTGTGCAGCATTCATAATAGTGCCACTATTGGTGTCTATAGAGAGCATGTCTCCTGGACCTAAGCGTCCTTTTGCAGTTACATTTTTAGGATCATATCCATAAACGCCAATCTCTGAGGCTACCGTTATAATATCATCGTTAGTAAGGACCCATCGGGAAGGTCTCAATCCATTTCTATCTAACGTACATACAGCGTAGCGGCCGTCAGTAATTACTATTCCTGCTGGGCCATCCCATGGCTCCATATGCATAGCCATATATTCAAAGTAGGCTCTTTCTTCTATTCCAAATTCTTGGTTGTTATCCCAAGCAGGCGGCACAAGCATTCGTACCGCTTTATGAAGATCCATACCTCCAGCAACCATGAACTCCAGCATATTATCAAGACTAGAGGAGTCTGAACCTGTGTTATTCACGACAGGAGTTACTTCTTGTAAATCTGGTAGTAATGTTGTTTTGAGTTTTGGAGTTCTTGCTAAAGACCAATTTCTATTTCCAGATAATGTATTAATTTCTCCATTGTGCGCTAGCATTCTGAATGGTTGCGCTAGCGGCCACTTAGGGCTGGTATTAGTGGAGAAACGTTGATGAAAAATACAAATAGCTGTCTCTAATAAAGGGTTACCTAAGTCAAGATAGAATTTCGGTAGATCAACAGGCATCATTAGTCCTTTATAGCTAATGATATTCTCTGCCAGGCTTGCAATATAAAATGAATTATCTGATGTGAGTGCTATTTCTGATTTTCTCTTTGCGACAAATAATCTAGCGTTAAAATTTTTCTTATCCATATCTCTTGATGTTATAAATACTTGCTCTATAACGGGTATAGTTTTTAAAGCTATTTCACCGAGACAGTCATTGTTAGTGGGCACTTTTCTCCAGCCAACTATTTCCAGACCCTGGTCATGCAGATTTTTCTCCATAGTGATTTTTGCATTACTTCTGTGATCTTTATTCTGACTAAGCATCACTGAACCAACCGCATATAATTCAGGTAGCTTTATATCGAATAAAGATTTAGCGATATCACGCATGAAGGAATCTGGTTTTTGTAGTAGTAGCCCACAGCCATCGCCAGTCTTTCCATCAGAAGCAATGCCTCCGCGATGCGTCATGCATGTTAGTGCTTCAATGGCTGTTTTTAATACGCAATGACTAGTCTTCCCCTTTATGTGGGCAATTAGTCCAAATCCGCAGTTATCTTTGAATTCGCTTAAGTCGTATAGACCAGTTTGCATAAATTGGAACCTTGCTTTGAAGATTTAAAGGCCAGCTATGTGTATAAGACTAAATAATTAAGTAGCTGGATTTTGAAAATAATTTTACACCCAAATAAAACATGTCACAATGTGATGATATAAATAAAACCTATAACTTAGAGAAATATAGAATAAGCTTTATATCTATTCATTATAGCACTTTTATTAGGATATCTCGCTCAATGTTAGAAGTTACTGCTGCCTTACCTATAGACTCAAGAAGCACGAGGCGAAGATTACCGTCAATTACTTTCTTATCTACTGACATAAGTTCTAAGAATATTTCAGCAGTCATTTCATCTGGCTTAGAGACTGGTAAATCACAGCGTGTTAAAAGATCCCTTATGCGGATATAGTCAGCTGACTCAATCGATCCAAGCTCACTTGAAAGCTTGGCGGCTATTGTCATTCCAACGGATATTGCCTCGCCATGTAACCAGCTCTTATAAGAAAAAGGTTTCTATCGCATGACCAAATGTATGACCAAGATTTAAGATTGCTCGAATATCATTTTCATATTCATCTCTTGAAACAATTTTTGCTTTATTTGAACATGACTTTTCAATAGCTATACATAGAGCATTGGAATCTCTAGCTAACAGTTGATCTATATTTTTTTCTATCCAATAGAAAAATTCCACGTCAGCAATTAAACCATACTTAATAACTTCAGCTAAGCCTGCTCTAAATTCTCTATCTGGTAACGTTTTTAACAAGGATATATCGACCATTACGCACTCTGGCTGATAAAATGCACCTATCATATTTTTTCCCAAATTATGATTTACTGCTGTTTTTCCGCCCACAGAAGAATCTACTTGTGCTAGAAGTGATGTAGGTATTTGAATGAAGTTTACACCTCTCAGGTAACAAGCGGCAGCAAACCCTGTTATATCGCCGATAACTCCCCCACCAAGTGCTATGAGCGTCGAAGAGCGATTGAATTTTTTTGATAGAAGAGCATCAAAAATTGTATTTAGAACTTCTAAGTTTTTATAAATTTCACCATCTGACAAAATTAGTGTTTCGACAGTATGTTGTAATGAGAGTTTTTTAACGAGAAGATCTAAATAAAGGGGTGCAATAACTTCATTAGTAACTATGAAAACCTGATCTCCATGTATGTGTGGTGCCAAAAGCTCTGATGATGCAAGCAGCCCCTCACCAATAAATATAGGGTAGCTCCTATCTCCAAGGTCTACTGAAAGTGTATTTATTTTTTTCACAATAATTATTCTTTATTAGTTACATCAATAATAGAATGTACCACATCAGTGTATGAATTTACGAACTTCGCAAGCAATTTCATTCGCAACTAATCGTGATTTTTTTTTATCTGTAATAAGAACAAAATTAGCTATATCTCGATAAAAGGACTCCCGCTCCAAGACCATTTTTTCAATTGCCTCACGAGGATTTTCTACGTTCAAAAGTGGTCTATTATGATCATGAGAAGTTCTTTCAATTAATCTTTCTATTGGAGCATTTAAATAGACAACGTAGCCATTTTTCTTAAGAATACTACGATTTTTTTCACGAATTACAGCGCCGCCACCTGTAGCTAAAACCATACTAGTCAAGGAAGAAAGCTCTTCTAAAATACGAGATTCACGCTCTCTAAATCCATTTTCCCCCTCCACATCAAAAATCCATGGTATATTAGCACCACTTCTTTTCTCAATCTCAGAGTCCAAATCAAAGAACTTGAGATTAAGAATTTCAGCCAGTATTCGACCAATAGTTGTTTTTCCAGAGCCCATGGGCCCTACAAGAAAAATATTTTTAGTTGTCAATTTATTTGCTCTTTTTTAAGGTAATTTGAAATTTAATAACAAACAATTACAGTCTCGAGTTGTAATAACAAAAATTATACTTGATATTTATTTATTCAGTATCTTACTTTATTAGCACTAATAAATAAAAAATATGAAAAAATATAAAGAAAATATTATCTCGTTGAATGATAAAAATTTAAATTGGACAGATATTGATACTGTTTTATTAGATATGGATGGAACTTTATTGGATCTTCACTTTGATAACTTCTTTTGGCTTAATCACTTACCTAAACGATATTCACAAATTCATAGTATCTCATTAAGTAGCGCTAATGAATATATTAAACAGCTTACCAGTCAAGTAAAAGGCACGTTAAATTGGTATTCAACTAAATATTGGTCTGAAAAATTAAATATAAATATTTATCAACTTAAAAAAGAAATAAGCCCTTTGATAAAGGTGAGGCCTTTTGTGCTTAAGTTCCTACAAGAGCTTAAATCTGCAGAAAAAAAACGCATCCTCATTACCAATGCACACCCTGAAAGCTTGAAGTTGAAAATTAAAAATACAGAAATAGATAAAGAGCTGGATGCGATTTTCACATCTCACGAATTTAAACACCCAAAAGAAAGTCAAGAATTTTGGAGCATACTGGCAGAACGAATAAAATTTGATCCAAAAAGAACGCTTTTCATAGATGATTCACCAGCTATTTTGACGGCTGCTGAGCACTTTGGTATTAAATATATTTTAGGGATAAATAAACCCGATAGCAAAAAGAGCGCTGTTAGGATTAATATTTTTAATTCAATCACTTATTTCAATGAAATTCTTCCAATAAATCAAGAAAGTTTTTATAAGGAAAAAATTCGTTTAGATAAGTGGTTGTGGTCTGCCCGTTTCTTCAAATCAAGAAATCTATCGAAAGAAGCTATAATTTCTGGGAAAGTTCAAGTGGATGGAAAAAGGGTCAAAGTAAGCAAAGAAGTCATATTGGGAACAAAATTGCTTATTAAACAGGGCATAGATGAAAAAACGGTGGTAGTAAAGAGGCTGTGTGATACGAGATATTCTGCTACTAAAGCTATGACTATGTATTCCGAAACAGAAGAAAGCTTAAATAACAGGGCAAAAAATAATGCTACCAGAAAAGCTATGAATGCAGGAATGAATACTAACAATCGACGGCCAACAAAAAAACAAAGGAGACAAATACACAAATTTAGTGAGATTAATAAATCTGGAGGCTAAAATTCACATAAATTCAGGTATATGAGTACTTGAGAACAAAAAAATAGTTAGTTTTTTAAATTTTTTATGAAAGCTCCACTAGTGACTATTTTTCTGGCATAATCCAAATAATTTTTTATTCTTTATCTGCTCAATGAGATTGAGTGTTAATTTGAAAGACAGCAAAAAATTGCAACTCGACTCAAAATCTTCAATAGGATCTACGCTAATGACATTTTCAAAAAACTCGAACCAGACTATCTTTAAGGATCTATGCTCATCTGAACTCATAGAAATAGCTCTTAAAAATGGTGAGGGACACCTGACAGATACTGGAGCATTTCTATCCGTTACAGGAAATCGAACTGGAAGATCTCCAGCAGATCGATTTATAGTTGAAGAATCTAGTAGTAAAAACTCAATTGCATGGGGTCCAGTTAATCGGCCGTTCAATCAAGATAAATTTAATGAACTATGGGCAAGGGTTGAAAGTCATATAACACAGAGGGATTGTTATCTTTCTCATTTACATGTCGGACAGGACCCGAACCATTACCTGCCTGTAGAGGTTACAACCGAGACAGCTTGGCATAATTTATTTGCTAGAAATATGTTTATAAGGCCAAAAAACTACAATCCTTCTAGTAAAGAAACTTGGAAGATTTTGCATGCTGCTAACTTTACTTGTGATCCAGTTCGAGACGGTACAAATAGCGAAGCAGTAGGAATTATAAACTTTGGACAAAGAAAAGTACTGATAGCAGGTCTAAAGTATGCTGGTGAAATGAAAAAGGCTATGTTTTCAGTACAAAATTATCTTCTTCCTGGAAAAGACGTAATGTCTATGCATTGTGCATCTAATGTAGGTAAAGATGGTGATGTATGTTTATTTTTTGGTCTCTCTGGCACGGGAAAAACAACACTTTCTGCAGATCCAGATCGATACTTAATTGGTGATGATGAGCACGGCTGGACAAAAGGTTCTGTATTCAACATGGAAGGTGGGTGTTATGCCAAAACTATAAATTTAAGCAAACAAAATGAACCAGTTATCTGGGATGCTATCCGATTTGGTGCGATTGTAGAAAATATCTCTGTAAATGATAAAAGAACAGCAGACTATAATGATACATCGCTATCAGAGAATGGCCGATGTAGCTATCCGCTTGAGCATGTAGATTTGCGGAGCAAAGAAAATAGAGCTGGTGAACCAAAAAATGTAATTTTTCTTACCTGTGATGTTTCCGGAGTTTTACCACCAGTTTCTGTTTTATCTAAAGAAGCTGCAGCTTATCATTTTCTTAGTGGTTATACTGCACGTGTAGGATCTACAGAAATGGGTGGTGAAAAAGGGATACATCTAACATTTTCAACTTGTTTCGGTGCACCATTTATGCCCAGACCTGCTAAAATCTATGCAGAGCTACTGATGAAATACATAGATCAGTTTGGAAGTAAAGTCTATCTTGTTAATACCGGCTGGACTGGAGGATCAGGTGCATCTGATGGAACTGGTTCAAGATTTCCAATACCAGTGACACGTAGTATTGTTGCCGCCATACAGAATGGTGATCTTGAAAATGTTGAAACTACTAAGCTACCAATCTTAAATTTAAATATACCTGTTAGCATACCTGGAGTTAATACTAGCTTTCTCAATCCAAGAGATACCTGGAGCGATAAGAAAGCTTATGATTTACAGGCGGCAAAACTAGCAAAATTATTCATTGATAATATTCAAAAATATAGTGTTTCAAGAAAAATAATTAAAGCGGGACCACAAATTTAATTATTTTAGTTTTCGTTTAAAGATAAAGTGACTTGTTAAAATTTTGAACTTAATGATTATTCATTATGGGCCAAAATCAATCCTTGCTTATAATAAAGAGAGCTCTCCTTATATTTGTGCTGAAGCTGCATTAACCTAGCTAGCTCGATATACGTTTCTATCTTAGGCTGAATAGCTATAGAATTCTCGAAACAGTCTTGTGCCTTAACTAATAGTTCACACCTTAAATTAAGGCGACCTAGGGCTAGCAATAATTCTGGATTATTAGGACGCGCCGAGAGCAAACTTTCAGCAAAAATCAACTGTTTTTCATTATTAGGGCCTGCAATTAATCCGTAAAGTCTAATTAACTTCTCATCCCAATCAGATTTTAAAGAACTATGTATTAATGATTCAGCGGCTGTTTCTTCCCTAAACTCATGTAACTTTGTAACATATTGTAAAAAAATTGTTTTTTCTCTCTTTAAGCTTCTCGGTATCTTACTCCAAAACTTGTTCAAATCTTCAGTGCAAGTAGCATTATTTTTAGGAATAATTTCTATTGAGGATCGATATATATATATTTCAATTTCATTTATCTTATTTTTTTTAAAAACTTTATAACGCTTCAAATCTGGTAATAGATTTTTTATATTTCCTAAATCCTCTAAACTCAAATATATAGTATAAAGCTCTCTTAAAATAGCACTGTTAGATGGATAGCTTTTAAGTAACGGCTTGAGAATTTCTAATGCCTTTGTATAATTTTTGTTTCTTACATACATCTTAGCTTTTATGAGAACAACCGCTGTATCTTTTTTAGTGTTATTTTTTTGAGCCTTTGTTATCAATTGATCAGCATCTTCAAAGTCTCCGGCTTCATGTGCAGAAAATGCTGCAGCAAGGTAGTTTACGATAGGCATTGGTGAATCTTTAGCAGATTTTTCTAAATCTTTTCTAGCATTTGTCCACTCACCTACTATGAAGTAAAGGAAGCCACGCGAAACTAAGGATTGATTTTTCTTTGCTTTAAATTCAGAGAAATCTTTGATTAATTTTTGGCTTGGATCAATAATAGCTTTGATAACAATTTTTAATAAAAGGGTTACTGCAAAAAGAATACTTAAGATTAATACCAGCGACCATAAACTTATATCTAAAGTATAGTTTCCGTAGACTATTTGAATATAGCTATTATTTTTGGTCAGCTGCCAGGTTAAAAATCCACCTATCAGAGCAGCTAAAGTAATCTTAAAAAGCCCTACCCTCATTGCTTTTCGCCTCCACTAATATATTTTTTCTGTGTACTGATATTCTTTTTTATAATGTTCAGTTGTGCAGAAATATCAGGGATTACTTGAATTATATTCTCCTGCTCAAGTTCGTCTATTTGACGAATATAAGTTTTTATTAGTTCCTCATGTTCAGAATAGCTTCTCAAGAGTATTATTTTGGTTTTTTTAAGACTTTTTTTGTAAATCCCATCTTCCTCGAGTAATAAACTAATTTGAGTCTGCCCAAATATGCTTTTTAATCGCTGAATAAGCTGCTGTCTTTTTTCCAGAGGTGACACTAATTTAGGTGGGTTTTCGTATTCTTTGATACGAACTAAATCTCTGAAATTAATGAGAAATTTATAAACTCCAGCAGAAAGTTTTTCTTGCCATTGCAGCTGCTCTAGTTCAGAAATACTACTTGTAGACTTAAAGGTAGGCTCTGAATCATGAACAGGTTGAATTAGTGGCAACTGATCAAGCTGATCTATCATCAAGTTTAACTTTGAATAAATATTTTCTCTATCTACTATTGAGGTTGAGCGCAAAACTGAAATAATAGTAACCACAGCTTCTCGAGATTCTTGTGCACTGAAAAATTTTAACTTCCCTAAAATTGCATCTACCGAAAGAAATATTTCTGCTATTTTTTTAGGTGAATTTTTGGCAACTATATAGGTCTCAGCAAGCCATATTAGATATTCAGCTTCCGCTAATAGTGTAGACCTCTGGCGAGGAAAAGATAACTCCCCTAGACGACTGCTGTTGTCTGTAACGTTCTCTTTTAAACTGCTAATCACAGCGTCTAATTGAGCATATCTCTCTCGAAAAATTTCTTTATCTTTATTCATCTGGATGTACATAGCATCGATATGTGCATGATATTGTTTTGATAGTTTTCGATCCTCAATTTGCTGCTGATGAATATTATAAATCTCCTGTCCGCCAAATATGATCGCGGCGACTGATGCCAAGAAAGTCACCAAGAGAAATGACTTGACTATAAATTTAATTATTAAAGAAATTCTACTAATGGATGCATTATTTTTTTCATCACTAGATTTTTTTTCACTTTTTGTCTTTTCGGATGATATAGATGAACCAGAATCAGCTTCAGTTGCTACTTGCTTTTTCGAAAGATTAATATTGTCTGATTTGCTATCTTTTTTCTTCAATCAAGATACCTCTTAATATAAATTACGATTTTTGGTTACAATTGCAATTGAGATTACAACTGAAAATAAAGTATCCATTTTTACAGATTCTATAATTAATTACTGTAACATTCGCACATCATAGAAACCATTTGTTCAGTTGATGCTGAAGACGAACAAATTATTTTCTTAAATCCTAAACTTTGTGCTAACAGTCGAATCCTTTCACTTGGAACTAAAAGTGTTAATAATTTCAAAGTAAAAAGATTGGTTGGCACTATTTGAGACAAAAGATTTTCAAGAAGTTCTGCGCTATGAATAACCACTATATCGAGCAGATTTTTACTAATTAGGCGATTAATCTCAGTTGAAAAATCTTTTAAACATTTACGGTTATAAAGCTCACAGTGATGAACTAGGAACCCACGGGATTGTAGTTCACTAGTTAATAATTGACGTCCCCCTACCCCAGAAAATATTACTACTTTTTGATGATCGCCCACAAAGAGAGATGGTAGGCTCAACAACCCCTCGCTACTAAAATCTTGTTTTGGATGATCAGCATTTATATTAATATTTTTTAAAGCATCAGCTGTAGTTTTCCCAATTGCATAATATCTTGGACCTGCAGGTAAACCTTTTGGATATTTTTCTAAATTGTTTTTTAGCCAATCAAGGAGAAAATATACGGAGGATTTGCTAACAAAAATAGCTTTTTTATAAGAAGCATAATTGTGAAGATAGTAACTAATAGAGCCTATGTCAGAGGACTGATCTATAGCAACTGTTTCCATAACCGGAAAGTGATGAATGTTAGCTCCCTTTGACCTCAGTTGCTTAACAAATATATCTTCTTTCGAATCATTAGGCTGAATAGCCCTCACAAGCAATGCTTGCAATCCAGTCAAATTTGTCACTTACCAATTATCTCCATACACTTTTCTTAGAATATCTCCGGCTCCTTGCTTTAATAGTTTCTTTGCTAGATCAACACCTAATAATTCTGCATTATCAGCAATACCCTCAATATCGTCTCGAATAACCTGACTTCCATCTGGTGAGCCTATTAAGCCTCTTAACCAAATTCTATCCGGTTTTTGACCAGTTAAAATTGCATATGCAGCAATAGGTGTTTCACACCCTCCTCGAAGGTAACGATTCATAGATCTCTCTGCAGTTATGCATTTTTGTGATGCTGGATGATTTAAATATACTAATAATTTGTTAATTTTCTCATCATCTAGTCTTGACTCGACACCTATAGCACCTTGACCGCCTGCTGGTAAGAATTTTTCAGGGATTATTCTTTGGCAGATTCGCCCTGAAAAACCTAATCTTGCTAAGCCGGAAGTAGCCAAAATAATGGCATCATATTCTTTGTTATCTAATTTATTAAGCCGGGTGTTAACATTACCCTCAATTCTGTCACCTCCAGATTAGGAAAAGCCACTAATAGCTGGGTTTTCCTTCGCAAACTGGATGTTCCAACACGACTACCTTCTGGTAAATCTTCTAGAGATGAATATTGGTTCGATACAAAGGCATCTGTCGGATCCTCACGCTCACAAATTACCTGTAATCCAAGACCCTCTGGAGACTCCATAGGAACATCTTTCATTGGGTGAACAGCAATGTCTGCTATACCATTAAGAAGAGCATGTTCTAATTCTTTTACGAAAAGCCCCTTACCTCCAACTTTTGATAAAGTTACGTCAAGTATTCTGTCGCCACGTGTTTTTAGGCCAATTATTTCGACCTTCATGTCAGGATAGATTTCTTGTAGTCTTAATTTCACGTAATTAGACTGCCAAATTGCCAAGGGGCTTTGCCGACTAGCAATACGAATTACTGGGGTTTCAGATGGCATTGATATCATACGTCATAGCAACCTAAATTATAAAAAAAAATTATAACAGACTGATCTAATAGCAGACACGTCTTTATAAAACCTTGTGAATCTCTATTTCAAGATAAACACAATACAAGTTATCTTCGTTACTCTAAAATCTGATATCTAAATATAATCATCTTATATCTATATAGTAACTTGCGTTTTGCTATAATCAAATGAATAGTACTTAAAGAGAGTTAATAATTCATTACAAAAAGGATTTCCTAGCCCATGAATACCAAGAAAGAAAAAAACCAGTCCTGGGGAGGCCGTTTTAATGAAAAAACGGATAATTTTGTAGCACAGTTTACCGCATCTATCGACTTTGATCATAAGCTTGCCATACATGACATAAAAGGCTCTTTAGCTCATGCAGAAATGCTAGCTAGTATAGGAATTTTATCTTTTAAAGAGCTAACAGATATAAAAAATGGTTTCGATGAAATTCAATCAGTAATAAAAGCAAGAAAATTTCACTGGTCATACGATCTAGAAGATGTACATATGAATTTAGAAGCAGCTTTAATTGAAAAAATTGGAGACGTTGGTAAGAAAATTCATACCGGCAGATCAAGAAATGATCAGGTCGCTACTGATATGAGACTTTGGCTTAGAGATGAGATGATTCTGATTAGTAACGATCTACTAAGCCTACAAAGTGCTTTAATTAATTTAGCTGAAATTGAATCCGCTACTATTATGCCTGGCTTTACACATCTTCAGACTGCACAACCTGTTACCTTTGGTCATCATCTGATGGCATGGTATGAAATGTTAGACAGAGACCATGATCGCTTGCTCGACTGCAAAAAAAGACTCAATCAATGTCCACTGGGGTCTGCTGCCTTAGCGGGCACCTCTTATCCTATTAATAGAGAAATGGTAGCAAAAAGTTTAGGATTCGATAAACCTATGGGCAATTCACTTGATGCT
Organism: Cellvibrionales bacterium; assembly: GCA_038143955.1. Classification (GTDB taxonomy): domain Bacteria; phylum Pseudomonadota; class Gammaproteobacteria; order Pseudomonadales; family Porticoccaceae; genus Porticoccus. The sequence continues at coordinate 195,451 of JAYQMT010000005.1, read as the reverse complement.
GTAAGTGACCGTGACTTTGCAGTTGAATTCTGCGCTTTTGGTAGCATGCTTATGACACATCTGTCCCGAGCGTCCGAAGAGTTAATTATTTGGAACTCAGCACAATTCGACTTTATAAGTCTTCCAGATCGTTTTTGTACTGGTTCATCAATTATGCCGCAGAAAAAAATCCTGATGTACCTGAATTAGTAAGAGGCAAAACTGGTAGGATTAACGGCCACCTGATTGCCTTACTAACTCTAATGAAATCTCAGCCGCTTGCTTACAATAAAGATAATCAAGAGGATAAAGAGCCATTATTTGATACTGTTGAGACTATAAAAAATTGCTTGAAGGCTTTTACTGGTATGGTTCCTGAAATTCGCCCAAACAAAAAAAATATGGCAGAAGCCGCAAGAAAAGGTTTTTCCACAGCAACTGATTTAGCTGATTATTTAGTAAGAAAAAAATTCCCTTCAGGGATTCTCATGAAATCGTTGGGAAGGCAGTCGCATTCTGCCTTGCAAACAATAAAGATCTTTCAGAAATGTCGATGGAAGAACTTAAAAAATTCTCTAATATAATTGAGGATGATGTTTATAAAGTACTCTCTATAGAGGGGTCTGTTCAAGCTAGGGATCATATTGGTGGTACGGCACCAGAGCAAGTTAAAATGGCAGCTCAAGCTGCTAGGAAGAAAATATCTAACAAAATATTCGGTTAGTTGAATTTTAATTTTATATATCAAAAGTCGGCTCACCACCCTGTTGCTCAAAACATACTCTTTTCAAAAGCATCCCTAGTGATTCTCTGCTAGTTGTGCAAACCCATTGATCCTCCTCAAGATACTCAAAATAATAACCACCAGATTTTGCTGCTACCCAAATTTGGCTTTGAGAAGGCTGCCTAGAGATAATAATTTTAGATCCATTTTTTTCAATTGTAAGGGTTAATATTCCTGCTGAAGTTTCGCAGTCTATATCCTCAAGAGTATGGTCAACAGTATCCTCTATAGACATCATTATCTTGTCACAATATTGATTAAATTCTTTTTCTTTCATCTTTATTCGCCATTTTTAACATATTTATTAATTGTAAATGCCATATCAGATTGAGTGAAGTGGTCATCAGCCGTTATACTCGGAAGTAATTCAATAAGAATACACGGATTTATCCATGCAACGTTATTTAATATTACTATTAGTTATATCGCTATCGACCTTAAATTCATCTGGTTGTGGTACCAAGGGGCCATTATATCTACCTTCAGAACCGATCCAAGTGGAGATATCTAATTCAGAAGAAATTGAAAACAATAAGCAACCCGAATCATCTGATGATACAGAATAAAATTATGAGTGATCTATGAAAAATTTTTATTATAATAAAGGTACAATGTTTGTTGAAAAAATAGCTATGAAGTCTATTGCAGAACGCTATGGAACACCTAGTTATATTTATAGTCGTGCCGCACTCACAAATAACTTCCTCTCGTACCTTGAAGCACTAGATGATCAACCACATAAGATTTGCTACTCTGTTAAAGCTAATTCTAATATTGCAGTTCTAGGTATTCTGGCAAAGCTAGGTGCTGGATTTGATATAGTTTCAGGTGGAGAATTAGAGCGGGTTATACTTGCAGGTGGTGACCCTAAGAAAATTATTTTTTCAGGAGTCGGGAAAACACCCCTTGAAATGCGAAGGGCTATAGAACTAGGGGTGCATTGTTTCAATGTTGAATCTGAAGCTGAACTCAAAATTCTTAATGATGTGGCGGAGTCCTGCAAAAGAATAGCTCCTATTTCTTTGAGAGTAAATCCAGATGTCGATGCTAATACTCACCCATATATCTCTACTGGACTTCGAGAAAATAAATTTGGTATTGATATCAAAAAAGCTCTTGATGTCTACTTAAGTACAAAAAAATTGAAGTCTCTAAAAATTATCGGAGTTGACTGTCACATAGGTTCGCAATTAATCGAGACAGCCCCCTTTATAGACGCTCTCAAAAGAGTTTTGGTATTGGTGGACAATCTGCAAGAGCATGGGATACGTATAGAGCATTTAGATATTGGTGGTGGACTTGGTGTTTGCTATAAAGATGAAAAACCACCTCAAATTAGAGACTATGTAAAAGAAATAGTCTCAAACCTTGAAGAAAGAAATATTACTCTAATATTAGAACCAGGTAGGTCAATTGTTGCAGATGCGGGAGTTTTACTTACCAAAATAGAGTTTCTAAAACCCGGGGAGGAGAAAAATTTTGCAGTCATTGACGCTGCAATGAATGATATGATCAGACCTGCACTTTATCAGGCTTGGTTGGCAGTTGAACCAGTTAATGATAATAAAGGTCTTCCAAAAAATTGGGATATAGTAGGTCCGATCTGTGAGACTGGAGATTTTATTGCAAAAGATAGATTATTAGCTATACGTCAAGGTGATCTTCTGTGTGTTAGATCAGCAGGAGCATATGGATTTTCTATGAGCTCAAATTACAATAGTCGCTGTAAAGCTGCAGAAATCATGGTTGATGGCAAAAATATGTATGAAATTAGAAAAAGGGAAACTGTCCAAGACTTAGTTCGTGGGGAGTCTTTGTTGCCCAATGAATAAAAATAGTACTTAAAACATCTTTATAAAGCTGGGTAAGCTATGTTAATAAAATTTACAAAAATGCATGGCCTAGGCAATGATTTTGTGGTGATTGATGGTATCTCGCAGTCCGTTACTATAACTCCTAAAATAGCTAAAAAATTGGGCGACAGGAATTTTGGTATAGGTTGTGATCAAATTTTAATAGTTGAAAGTCCAAGTCGACCCGATGTAGATTTTCGTTATCGTATCTTTAATAATAACGGCCAAGAAGTGGAGCAATGTGGTAACGGTGCTCGATGTTTTGCTAAGTTTGTACATAATCGTAAATTAACAGGAAAAAGTAATATTCTTGTCGAAACCAAAAATGGAATAATCAAAATAAGACTTTTGCATGATGGTTTAGTGCAGGTTGATATGGGTCCACCAGAATTAGAGCCAAATAAAATACCATTCGATGCTGACAAACAAGAAATTCTTTATAAGGTGCCTTTCGAAGAATCACAAATACTATTGAGTGCTATATCAATGGGAAATCCACATGCAGTAGTAGTTGTAGACGATACAGCTTCTGCCTCGGTGAAATTAATGGGTGAAGTGATCAGTAAAAATTCAATGTTTCCAAAAGAAGCAAATGTTGGTTTTATGCAAATAATTAACCCTAGCGAAATAAATTTGCGAGTCTATGAAAGAGGCTGTGGTGAAACTCTTGCTTGTGGCTCAGGTGCATGTGCAGCAGTTGTCGCAGGGCAACTTCAGGGCCTTTTAAAGACTACTGTCAGAGTAAATCTCACAGGTGGCAGCTTATTTATCGAATGGGCAGGTAACAATCATCCAGTCATGATGACTGGAAAGGCTGTTACAGTAATTCATGGGCAAATTTATATATGAGCAAAGTAACTGACAAAAAAAATAGTGGTCAACTTGTAACTCAAAAAAAAATTAAAGAGTACCTCCTAAATAATCCAAATTTTTTTGACAAAAACCCAGATACTCTCGAAAGTTTAGTTATACCTCATTTTAGTGGCGGAGCAATTTCTTTAGTCGAGCGTCAAATTTTGTTACTTAGAGAAAAAAATCTAGAGCTTACAGAGCACATTAAAAATATTCGAACCACTGCAGAAGATAATGTTAAGTTGTTCGAAAAAACTACTCGTTTAGTTGCTTCACTAATAATGGCTAATGACTTTGAATCACTAGTTTCTAGGCTATCTGAGAGCCTCAGTAGAGATTTTCAAGTTGAATTTCACCAGCTCATTTTATTTGGTAATTGCAAGATAGAAGCAAATGCCTATACAAAAATTGTTTCCATTAAAGAAGCAGAAGATAATGTTGGCATGTTACTTACAAACGAAGAGCCGCTTTCAGGCATATCAAGTCGAACTGAGCTTGATTTTTTATTTGGGAATAAAAAAAGAAAAGTAAAATCTGCTGCTGCAGCAAGACTCTTTAATAATTCACTCCTTGGCATCCTTGCAATCGGCAACTCAAATCCAAATTATTATAATAGTATTTTGGATACAATTTTTTTCGTCATGTCACTAAAGTTTTAAATGGGTTGATCCCTAAAATTTTTCCTAGATTATAAATTTATCAAGTTATGCATACTGATATGAACAAAAGAATAAAAGAATTCAAAGAACATTTACGTACAGAACGTCGGCTGTCTAGTCATACTATTATTAGCTACCAACGTGATCTAGAGAAGTTGGCTATTTGGTGTGCAGAATCTGAGCTACTACTAGAGAATATAACTACTCACGATATAAGAACATGCTTATCATCTCTTCATAAAAGCGGGCTAGGTGGAAAAAGCATACAAAGATGGCTATCTTCGCTACGTGCTTTTTTAACTATGGTATGAGAAATCAATGGCTCGATAAAAATCCTGCGAATAGTTTAACTGCACCAAAATCGCCAAAAAAATTACCTAAAACATTAGACGTGGATCAAGTAAATCAATTTCTTTCATTCACAACTACAAACTGGATTGATTATCGAGATCACGCTATTATCGAATTATTATATTCGTCAGGCTTACGACTTGCTGAGATATCAGGGTTGAACTTGAGTGACTTAGATTTAAAGGAATGTTCCATTAGAGTAACAGGGAAAGGTAATAAAACTAGGTCACTTCCAGTAGGGAGACAAGCTGTAGATGCACTTAAAATCTGGTTGCAATGTAGACAGAAAAAAACTGCAACCGAGTCACCAGCGATGTTTTTAAATATATATGGGGAAAGACTTTCGCCAAGAAGCATTCAAGACCGTTTAAAAAAATCTCAATAAGGCAAGGCATGCAAGGGAAGATTCATCCGCATATGCTCAGACATTCTTTTGCAAGTCATATGTTAGAATCAAGTGGAGATTTACGGGCAGTGCAGGAGCTACTTGGTCATCAAAATATTTCAACAACTCAAATATATACTCACCTAGATTTCCAACATCTTGCAAAAGTTTATGATAAAGCTCACCCACGTGCTTCAAAAAAATAATTAGCTACTAGGTAGCTTTTTACTATATAGCCTCGCTACCAGTTTCACCTGTGCGTATACGAATAACCTGTTCAAGTGTGGTGACAAAGATCTTTCCATCACCAATTTTTCCTGTATGTGCCGACTTAGAAATGGATTCAATAACGGAATCAACTTGATTTTCTTCAACAGCTATTTCCAACTTTATCTTAGGTAAGAAATCAACAACGTACTCTGCACCCCTATATAATTCTGTATGGCCTTTTTGTCGGCCAAAGCCTTTCACTTCCGAGACTGTTATACCTTGTACACCAATATCAGCTAGTACACCACGAACGTCATCTAACTTAAAGGGCTTTATAACTGCAGTAATGAGTTTCATATAAGTATCCTGGTATCCTTGTTTGCTTGTTGCAATTATTGCAAGATAAGCACTCTATAGTTCATCTGATAATCTGAAAAGTCTATTCAATATTCTATCTATAAGTATAAGATTATTAATCAAATAACTCAAAAAATTTATCTGGATAACTTAAATAATGAAATTAATAATAAAAAAAAGGGGGTATGACCCCCTTTAAGCTTAAGTGAAAATAATTTATATATTTACTTGGTAAATTCAGGATATGCAGCTAAGCCACATTCACTTACATCCACACCATCTGCTTCTGCCTGTTCAGTCACTCGAATACCTATGACGCTCTTGATGATGAACCAGGCAATCATACTAGTGACAAAAGTCCAAGCGAAAATTACTACGATACCCGTAAGTTGGCCCATTAATGTGGCATCCTCATTTCCGGAAAAACATACGGCTAAAAGGCCCCAGATACCAACGACACCATGGACGGATATAGCACCTACTGGATCATCAATTTTAATTTTATCCATGGCAAGTATTGAGAAAACAACAAGGACTCCTCCGATAGCTCCGATAATTGATGCGTAACCTGCAGTCCAAGCAAGTGGCTCAGCTGTAATTGCAACAAGACCAGCTAGTGCTCCATTTATTGCCATTGTTAAATCTGCCTTACCAAACAAAAACTGTGAAGTAATAAGAGCTGTTAACAAACCAGCGGCGGCGGCGGCGTTAGTATTTACAAATATATCAGCTACGGCATTTGCTTCACCAACATCTGATACTTTAAGCTCGGAGCCTCCATTGAAACCAAACCAGCCCATCCATAAAATAAACATACCTATTGCAGCTAGGGGTAAATTAGATCCAGGGATTGCATTCACCTTTCCATCATCAGTATATTTGCCTTTTCTTGCGCCAAGCAAAATCACACCTGCTATAGCTGCAGTCGCACCGCAAAGATGGACGACGCCTGAACCTGCAAAATCTTGGAAGCCTGCAGCATCAAGAAATCCACCACCCCATTTCCACATTCCTTGCATGGGATAGATAAATCCTGTCAGAACTACCGCAAACGATAAAAATGACCATAATTTCATACGCTCAGCTACAGCACCAGATACTATAGACATTGCGGTTGCCACAAAAACTACCTGGAAGAAAAATCAGATGCACCCGAATAGTATGTGTCACCATTGCTAGCTATAACCTCTTCAGCTGTAGAATTAGAAATAATATTCCCAAACCACATATCCGGAAGATAGCCTCCAGTGCTGCCGCCATACATTATTGCGTAGCCCATCACTAAATACATAACACATGCAATAGAATATAAAGCTACATTTTTTGTTAAAATTTCGGTGGTACTTTTAGTACGCACCAAGCCAGACTCGAGCATAGTAAAGCCCGCAGCCATCCACATCACTAGTACACCACATATAAGAAAATAGAAGGTATCTAGTGCATATTTTACTTCGATTAATTCAGGACTCATTATTTCTCTCCTATTCTAGAGTGCTTCCGCACCAGTTTCGCCAGTACGAATACGCACAGCCTCTTCAATACTAGTAATAAATATTTTTCCGTCGCCTATTTTTCCTGTATTTGCCGAGGTAGTTATTACATCTACCGCCTCTTCAACCATTTCATCAGATATAGCTGCTTCGATTTTTACTTTAGGTAAAAAATCAACAACGTATTCAGCGCCGCGATAAAGTTCTGTGTGGCCTTTCTGGCGACCAAAACCCTTAACTTCTGATACTGTAATTCCCTGTACACCAAGATTTGATAATGCTTCGCGTACATCATCTAGTTTGAAGGGCTTAATAACTGCTGTAATCATTTTCATTATTCTTCTCCTTTATAAAAAAAAGGATATTTTTGATTTCACAAAAATATCCTTGTGCAGTTACATACTTTTACTGATTGAAAAGATTGCTGAGCTGTCACACCAGTCAGTTCCCCAGCATTCATCTTCATCCAAATCTGTGTCAACAAAACTTAAGGCGAAATCTAATCCAGCAATAGATTTACTAAGAGTAACCGAAAAGTCGGTATAACTATCCTCACCGTCTGATAAAAATGCTTCATTGGCATCTTTAACATTGGAATCATCACTTGAATTTTCAAAATCATTAAATCCTACGTGAAAGTCTAAAGCAATATCGGCTGGAAGAGTGAAAAGACCGAAACTATAGTCAATATAATAATAGCTGAACTCACCTGTTTCTTGCCAGTAATCATCAGAATAAGCAAACCCTATAGTAAAATCCTTGTACCCAAGGCTACCGTATACCTCTGCGTAATCAAGGTCTCTATCTTTGTTATATCCTGCGGCAGTAAATGTTGTTTCTGAAGATGTTGGATAGTCGTAGTAGAGTACACCTACATCATAAGAAAGATCTTCTGTAAAATTACCACCAAATCCACCATAGTAATCTAACTCCATAGATGGGTTTGCACTTCCCGCTAGTTCAAAATCAACATTTGAACCCCAAATTCCGGCGTAGAAGCCATTATCAAAAGCTATATCAAACCCACCTGATACTGCTGGCGAAGTTGCGTTTTGTGAAATACCACGAAATTTATAGTCAGTAGCCAATGTTATATTTCCAGATGTTTCATAAGCCTGAGTAGTGATTGGTATAGCTGTGGCTAACATCGCGACTGAAAGTAATTTTTTAAATGTATGCATGTTTTTTTCTCCGATAAAGTTAAATTAAAAAATCTCTCAATAACTATAATGCATTTTTCGTGCCAACTTTTTAAACTATTGATTTTATTGTAAATAATGGTTGATATACAAAAGATGCGCACTATTGTAGTGCTGGTTTACTACCTCTAAATATAAAATTGCACCAAGCAGGTATTTCTAAGCTTCTCATTTTATTTGCAAATATTTAGCTTAATTGGTTAAATTATTTTTTATTGTTGATAAAGATTAGATGCAAGTTGTACGCTAAGTTAAAGTGGTATTAGATGTATAACTTTGCTGGAGAAAATTAAATGAAAAAAAATGAATTACTTGAAAAGTTTGTAAACCAATTTAACAACATAATTGCTCCAGGAGCCGAATCTCTGAATAAAGAAATTCAACAAAAAATGCGCTCAGCAGCACAAACTACTTTCGATAAGTTAGATTTGGTTTCTCGAGACGAATTCGATGCGCAGGTATCAATTTTGAACCGCACACAAGAACAATTAGACGATATTAAGAAACAGCTGTCAGAAATAGAAGAAAACTTAAGTACAAAATATAGATAAATATTAATCAAAAAATAAATGGTAATTTTTTTTCTATTATTATTTTTTCTGGAGACAGACTACAACTATAAGAAACTACTTCAACTCCTGCATTAATAGCATTTCTCATAGTTTCAACATATAGAGGATCAATATTTTTAGCCAAACCTGTGGTGCATGCTCCAGAATGTTGAACACAAAATATAAGCATTGAACGGGATCCTTGTTGCACCATCTTCGTTAATTCACATAAATGCTTCACACCCCTCGTGGTTTTTGCATCAGGAAAAACTATATGACCATTGCCCAAATTAAAGGTCATATTTTTAACTTCGACATAACACTCTTTTTCACCATCAGTTAATAATATGTCGATGCGACTTTTTTCAGCTCCATACTTCACCTCCCTATATATGTTTTCATAACCCTGTAACTCATTAATTACACCATTCTCGATAGCCTCTACTACTAAATTATTTGGATGCTGAGTATTAATACCGCATAAATATCCATCAGTAGTTTTTGTAAGCTCAAGAGTGCCAGGAAGCTTGCGGTTTGGGTTATCAGTTCGTGAAAACCAACACTGGTTACCCTGAGCCCAACAATTAGTCATTGAGCCAGTATTTGGGCAATGGACTGTCAGAGTTGTGCCGTCTAATAGCTCTATATCAACAAAAAATCTCTTATAGCGTCTTAATATATAAGCTCTCTCGAAATGGGGAAAAAAATTCATATACATCCTAAAAGTTTTCAAAATATTCTGTAAATCAAATGCAAAGGTAAAGCATATACTAGCGGAGGTAAATGTAATCAATTGCAATAAATTTGATGAAATGTGAGATTTTACTTGAAAAAAATACTTTATAGCACTATAACCCGTATCCTCAAAATTTATCGAGTTTAAATTCATGCCAAATAAAGCAGAAACATTATTAGTTAATCCTCTTCATGGCCTCGCTCCTTATGTGGAAAAGAAAGGTGAAGAGTATATGAGTGGTGCGCAAGAAGCTCACTTTAAGGTAATACTTAACACTTGGAAAAAAGAGTTAATGGAAGAGGTAGATAGAACGGTTACTCATATGAAAGATGAGGCTGCAAATTTCCCAGATCCAGCTGATAGAGCTACTCAAGAAGAAGAGTTTAGCTTAGAGCTGAGAACCAGGGATAGGGAAAGAAAGCTCATTAAGAAAATTGATTCTACTATTGAGCGTATTGAAGGAAAAGATTATGGATTTTGTGACCAATGTGGGGTTGAAATAGGTATTCGCAGATTAGAGGCTAGGCCAACTGCAGACTTATGTGTTGATTGTAAAACGCTGGATGAAATCAAGGAAAGACAACTGACAGGGGTTGAATGCTTGATAGTCTCCATTACGATATTATACTCTAACTATGAGAAGGGGATTTCTGAAGAACTCTAATTCTGAGTATATTGGAAGATTCGCACCATCTCCGACAGGTCCTCTCCATTTTGGATCTCTAGTGAGTGCTCTTGTGAGCTATATTGATGCAAAAGCAAACCATGGTCTGTGGTTGGTAAGAATTGATGATATAGATCCCCCAAGGGAATCCAAAGGCTCAACTAAAAAAATACTTCAACAACTCCAAGAGCATGGATTACATTGGGATAAAGAAGTTTTATTCCAAAGTCAGCGTAATAACGCATACCTATCTGCAATAAAGAAGTTAGAAGGTGACAATTTAGTTTTCCGATGTTACTGCAGTCGTAAGGAGTTACAGGCTGGCCTAACTACTCATAACTATCCATGTCGATCTGAAAACTCTACTAATTTGTATTCTTTAAGATTAAAAGCAAAAGACAACAATAAAGTGGAGTTCAATGACTTATTTCAAGGGAACCAAAGCCAGCTAATAAAAAAAGATGTTGGTGATATGGTGCTTTACCGAAAAGAAAAATTATTTTCCTACAACCTCGCTGTAGTTGTTGACGATGCTTTCCAGCGAATAACTCATATTTTTCGAGGGGGTGACTTGCTGGATGTCACACCTGGTCAAATTTACCTACAGAAGCTACTAGGATTAAGGACACCAGTTTATGGTCATATCCCGATAGTAATAGATGATAACGGGGTGAAGCTTAGTAAGCAAAATTTAGCGGTATCTCTGGATTATAGTTCAGCTCAAAGAAATCTTATAAATGCAATAAATTGGTTAGGTTTTAAGGTACCTGCCTCTCTATTAAAAAATAAAAGCCCTGATCAAATTTTAACGTGGGCAATAAACAACTGGCAAAGAAATAACATCATCTGTGCAGAAAAAAAGCAGTTATTTAACTCTTTCGAAGCATAAGAGTTTTTTTTAACTCAATATGCTAAAGTAAAAAAATTTTATTAAGCATATTTTTCATATAAAGTATTTTTTAGGGGCTTATAATTAATAAAATGCTAAAAAGTATTTCAAAAATTTTCAAATCTTACAATTCAAAAGCTTTAGTTGAGCCAGTTCTAATCAGCCCAGCAAACAGTACTTTTGACCAAAAAAAAATTAGTATTAGCGCTATAAAAGTTGTCAAAAAATTGCGGTTAAGGGGTTATGAATCATACATAGTTGGTGGCTGTGTCCGTGACTTATTAATGGGCATGAAGCCCAAAGATTTTGATGTGGCAACGAATGCAACACCAGAGCAAGTTAGAGTGCTTTTCAGTCGCTCTAAAATCATAGGTCGTAGATTTCAAATCGTTCACGTGCGTGTCGGATCAGAAATAATTGAAGTGACAACATTTCGCGCACAACACACTCAAATTAAAAATGAATTATCTAAATCTCAGCTTTCATCAAAAGGAATGTTACTTCGTGATAACATTTTTGGTTCAATTGCAGATGATGCGGTCCGTCGTGATTTCACTATGAATGCGCTTTATTATTGCCCAATGGAAAACGAGATAACTGATTATACAAAAGGTTTAGAAGATATAGACAAACGACTGATACGAATGATTGGAGACCCCTCTCAAAGATACAGAGAAGATCCTGTCAGAATGCTCAGGGCGTTGAGATTCACTGCTAAACTTGGTTTTTCAATTGAAGATCAATCTTCAAAAGCTATCCATAAATCACGTTTATTGCTAGCTGATATTCCTCCGGCAAGGTTGTTTGATGAAGTTCTTAAGTTATTCATGAATGGCTATGCCTTAGCAAGCTTTAATGTATTGCGAGAATATGGTGTATTTGAAATCCTGTTTCCAGATACTGAAAAAGCTTTGCTCTGCGACTCCACTTATTATCTTAAATTTATCGAGCGAGCACTAATAAATACTGACAAGCGTATTCGAAAGAAACAAAGGGTTACCCCAGCTTTTCTTTTTGCAGCACTACTCTGGCCAAGCTTAAAAGAAAGTGAAAAAAAAACTAAATAAGTCCAAAAAAAATAATTCCTTTTTCTTTAATGACAATGCAGAAAAAGTAATTCATAAGCAATGTAAAAGAATAGCTATACCTCGCAGATTTACTTTGACCATGAAAGAAATATGGAAAATTCAATCACGTCTTCCACGTCGTGCTGGAAATCAAGCACTCAAATTAATGGAAAATAAACGATTTCGAGCAGGATATGATTTCTTATTATTAAGGGAGGATTCTGGTGAAATTGAGCCTGGACTTGGTTTATGGTGGACAGTTTTTCAAAATTCTAAGGATACCACTCGAGAAGAAATGGTTAAAACAATTGAGTTTACCACGAGCAAATCAATGAAACTTCACAAAAAATAACTTATGACTGAAGTCGCTTATATTTCAGTTGGTAGTAACTTAAATAATCCATATCAACAGGTTAAACGTGCTGTCGATAAATTAAAAATAGCAAATAGTATATCTGTTAAGGCTGTATCTAGTTGGTATTTAAGTGATCCTTTGGGACCTAAAAATCAATCAAGGTATGTTAATGGTGTAATCAAAATATCAACTAGATTATCGCCAAATCAATTATTAAAAAAATTACATGAGATAGAAGATGCGCATGGTAGAATAAGAAATGTGTATTGGGGGCCTCGAACACTTGATCTAGATATCTTGTTATATGGATCCAGAAACGTGAATACAAAGACGCTCACGATACCCCACCCAGAAATGAAAATTAGGAATTTTGTATTAACTCCACTTGCCGATATAGAGCCGAATTTAGTTCTTCCAGATGGAAGCATTTTAAGCTCACTATTGGAAAATAGTCAGCTGAAGGAGATCGTTCCGATCTTGCCAGGAGATATTGTTGAAAAAATTGGTTGATGATAAAAAATTAATTATGAAGAAAGGAAAGTCTCCTCAGTTCATTGCTGTAGAAGGTCCTATTGGTGTAGGAAAAACAACGCTAGCAAAAAGATTAGCTAATACTTTCAGTTGTGAAACTCTTTTGGAGCAGCCAGAAGAAAATCCTTTTTTAGAGAGATTTTATCAAGATCAAAAAACAGGTGCCCTCCCAACTCAGTTATATTTTTTGTTTCAACGTGCACGTAAAATTCAAGAAATACGTCAAAGTGACATGTTCCAAAAAGTACAAGTTTCAGATTTTCTAATGGAAAAAGATCGGTTGTTTGCGCAAACTACACTTGATAATGAGGAATTAAAACTCTATCAAACCGTATACAAACAACTGATTATTGATACCCCTAAACCCGACTTAGTGATTTATCTTCAAGCTCCAACAGATACACTATTAAGTCGTGTTCAAAAAAGAGCGATTCACTATGAGCAATCAATTAATAGTGATTATTTACGTCGATTAAACGAAGCTTATACAGATTTTTTTTATTATTATGATAATGCTCCATTGTTAATAGTGAATGCTACAGAAATAGATCTTGCAAATAACGACCGAGATTATCAAGGTCTTCTCGATTATATGTTAAATGTAGTATCGGGCCGACATTACTATAATGCTCGCTCTTCCTTATAATAGACTGATAGATATAAATAGGATTGAGGCATGGTTATGATTACCATAAAAACCCTAAATGAAAAAAAGAAAAGTGGTGAAAAATTTCCCGTAATAACTGCTTATGATGCCTCATTTTCCAGGCTAGCCAATAATGCAGGTATTGATGTCATATTGGTAGGGGACTCACTTGGCAACGTAATCCAAGGACACGACAGCACTATCCCAACAACAATAAATGATATGATTTATCATACTCAAGCTGTTCGTCGTGGCAGTGGTAGCATGTTTGTAATCACTGACCTTCCATTCATGACATTCTCTCACGAACATCAAGCACTTAATAATTCTGCAATGCTCATGAGAGCTGGAGCTAATATGGTTAAACTTGAGGGAGGATCTTGGTTAATCACAACAGTTAGAATGCTTTGCGAGCGAGGGATTCCTGTATGTGGCCATCTAGGTCTTACGCCACAGTCAGTACATAAAATGAGTGGAAATAAAGTGCAAGGACGAACCAAACAGAGTGCAAGCCAAATTTTTGAAGATGCATTGAATTTAGAAAAGGCGGGGGTTGACTTACTGGTTCTTGAATGTGTGCCTGCAAAATTAGCTCAAAAAATAACTCAAAAAGTTCGAATACCAGTTATAGGGATTGGTGCTGGTGTTGATACTGACGGACAAGTTTTAGTTATTTACGATATTTTAGGTTTATCCCCTCGGATGCCTAGCTTTTCGAAAAACTTTTTAAATGGAACTGGAGATATTGAAAGTGCGCTCAAGTTATACAGCGAGCAAGTAAGGTCGAAAGAATTTCCTGCTAAAGAACATACTTTTTCATAATTTTTTCCGTAAAAAATATTATGTAAGTCTTCATTTAATTTTCTTCATTACTATATTGAAAATTTTTGAACTTAAGATGGTATTAAGCCATTGCCTTAATTTTAAATATCGGCTGGACTCAAACCAATCAATATCGACAAAAGCAAACTGTCTAATAAATGGAAAAATTGCTACATCAGCTAAGCTGATCTCATCGCCTAGTAAATAATTATTAGATTTTAATTTTTCTTCTAAAAAAATTAAAAAATACTCACCTTGTCTCCTATAGTATATTTTAGAATTTTCCGGATGCCTATCTGAATACTTATATTTATCCAAAGTTGATTTAAACTCATGATCATTTTTATAAACAAGATCATCTATCTCTTTGGACATACATGAAGGATACCAGTGGTCAGGGTCACTTATGTTTATTGCCCACAGCATAATTTGGTAGCTTTCATCCAATACTGTCCCGTCAGGGGAAATTAACACGGGTACAGTACCTTTTGGGGACAAACTCAACATCATGAGAGGTTTATTTTTAAGTAGAACTTCTTTTATCTCAACGTTTATTCCTGAATAGAATAGAACCATTCTTGCTCTAATTGCGAACGGGCAGCGACGAAAAGAATATAAAATTGGTATCATAATAGTATTAATACGCTGAGGTATTAACCTTTTTAATTAACTATACTTTTTAGAAGATTAGAGACTGTAAACTTATATTATGAATTTTTTTGATAAAATTGAAGTCGAACCTTCAAAAAGGCTAATTCAACAGTCATATGGTTACATGGATTAGGGGCAGATGGATCGGATTTTGAACCTATTATTGCCGAGCTTAAGCTACCTTCAGTTCACCAAATTAGATTTATTTTTCCTGAAGCGCCAAAAATTTCAGTTAGCATAAATGGCGGAATTTTAATGCCGGCTTGGTATGATATTTTAGAGGTGACCTCTGTAAGAAAAATCAACGAATCTCAACTCATAAATTCTGCAAATAAAATTCACTCTTTAATTGATAGGGAGCTAGAAAGAGGTATTGATAGTAAAAATATTATTATCGCTGGATTCTCACAAGGTGGAGCCGTTGCACTTCAAGCTGGGTTGACTTACCCAAAAAGCCTATCTGGTGTTTTAGCTATGTCTACATATTTCGCTGCTACCGAATCAATCAATATTACACCTGCTAACCAGAATCTACCAATACAATTTTTTCACGGCATTTATGATACGGTTGTTTCAGAAGATCAAGCAAAAAGTAGTTTAAAAAAACTGGCAGACCTGGGATTAAAACCCGAATATAAATCTTTCTTGATCGATCACAGCGTATGCTTGGAAGAAATATCAGCTATATCGAAATGGATTCAAGAAAAAATTGGCGGGCAGTTTTAGTGATTGAGATTTCCGGTATCATCACCCCATCGGGGAACAATGTCTTGACTGACATCCAAATGATCAAGGACTCTCGCAACGATAAAGTCAATTAAATCGCTTATTGTTTCTGGATTATGATAAAAACCAGGTGTAGCGGGCAAAATCGTAGCTCCCAAGCGAGCTAATTTCAGCATATTTTCTAAATGAATTTCTGATAATGGAGTTTCTCTCGGTACAATAACTAACTGGTATTTTTCTTTTATAGCTACATCCGCTGCTCTTTCAATCAAGTTATTACTCGCTCCTGAAGCAATTGCAGATATAGTACCTCCGCTTGCTGGGCATATTACCATAGACTGAGGTGCAGCAGACCCTGAAGCTACAGACGAGAACCAGTCCCTAGAGGTACTCACTAAAATTTGACCTGGTTCTGCATCAAAATTTAAAGTCAAAAATTCTTCAAGTTTTGAATCATCAGGTAAATCTAAATCTGTTTCTGATGCCACCACGATACGTGCTGCATCAGAAATTAAAAACTGTACTTTAAGGCCTTTTTGAATTAGGCACTCAAGTAATCTCCATCCATATTGAGCACCTGAAGCGCCTGTCATCGCTAATGTTATAGAACGCTGGAACTTAGACATCATGACTCCCCTAATAATAATCTCTTATATTACTAAATTTTTTTTATCTCATCAATTAGTTTGATATGAAACCCCTGAAAAGAACCATTGCTCATTATAATGATATGAGTTGATCCACTTATACTTTTTGACGCTCGGAGAGTAAGTTGGTCAATATCATCGAAAATATGGATTTTGGTAGCGCTTTGATCAGAATTGTCCTGCATGGACCAACTAACTTCCTCTGGCTCATACCACAAAACCTCATCTGCCAACTTAATAGCTTCAATTGTCTCATTTTTATGGGTACCAATTTTCATTGTATTTGATCTAGGTTCTATAATAGCAACAATTTTTTCAGTACCCACTTTGGATCGAACACCCTCAAGCGTCGCGCTAATAGCTGTAGGATGATGGGCAAAATCGTCATAGACAGTAATTCCATCTACCTCGAATATCTTCTCCATACGACGCTTTACTCCGAGAAAACTGCATAGTGCTTTACAGGCTAGTTCTGGCTGAACTCCAATATGATTGGCAGCTGCAATAGCAGCTAAACCATTTCTCGCATTATGGTTACCGGTTTGTGTCCAAGAAACAGATCCCTTAATTTGTCCTTTATAAAGAATAGAAAATGTTGAGCTACTTTTATCTATAAACTCTAAATCCCAGTCCTTTCCTTTACCAATATATTCCAGATTCGACCAACATCCTTGATCAATTACTTCACTTAAATTTAAATCATCTGACGGAGTGATAAGCAGGCCTGTATTTGGAACTGTCCTTATCAAATTGTGGAATTGGACTTGAATAGCCGCAATATCTTTGAAGATATCCGCATGATCGAATTCTAGGTTATTCAATATAACAGTCTGAGGGCTATAATGGACAAATTTTGAGCGCTTATCAAAAAAAGCGGTGTCGTACTCATCTGCCTCAACGACAAAAAATTTAGATCCTCCTATCCGCGCCGATACATTGAAATTATTTGGTATTCCACCAATTAGAAATCCAGGCTTCATTTCAGCATACTCAAGAATCCATGCAAGCATACTTGATGTTGAAGTTTTACCATGAGTGCCAGCAACAGCTAGCGTCCATTTGTCTTGAAGCACATGGTCATGTAGCCACTGAGGGCCGGATGTATATTTTAAATTATTCGTCAGCACATACTCTACTGCGGGGTTACCGCGAGACAGAGCATTACCTATAACCACGATATCCGGGGTAGGGATAAATTGTGAAAAATCACTATATCCCTCGGTCAGGTTAACTTTTGACTGCTTGAGTTGGTCACTCATTGGGGGATATATATCAGTATCACTTCCAGAAACTTGATGGCCTAGCGTTTTAGCGAGCTGCGCCAGGGAACCCATAAAAGTTCCACAGATTCCTAAAATATGTATATGCATTATATGGCAACCGCCCTGTCAATAATTCAATTGTATATAGATCAACATAACTGAATTTTAACTTCATGCAAGTCTCGGTGAAGAAAAATTCTCTCCGAATATAGATTAAATTATAAGATTTATAAATAAACCTCATATAACATGCAACATATAGTGACTTTAAAGTATCATTACCAAGTTTCCAATTTAAGCCTTACTAACGAGTAAAAACTATGTCTAATAGCACCATACAAAAGAAAAATGCATTTTATGCCCAGTCGGGCGGAGTAACTGCGGTAATTAATGCTACTGCTTGTGGTCTTATAGAGGCTGCTCGTGAAAACAAAGATAAAATCGGTAATGTTTATGCTGGTCGTAATGGGATTCTAGGAGCTTTACGAGAGGAGTTAATTGATACTAATAAAGAATCTGATGAAGCAATAGCTAGCTTACTACACACCCCGGCCGGAGCCTTCGGGTCATGCCGCTATAAACTCAAAAATTTTGAGGATAGCAAAGCTGAGTATGAAAGACTGATCAAAGTTTTTAAGGCGCATAATATTGGATATTTTTTTATAATGGTGGGGGTGATTCGGCTGATACTTGTCTTAAAGTGTCGCAAATATCAAACCAGATGGGTTTCCCAATTAAGGCCATACATATACCAAAAAATGTCGATAATGATTTGCCATTTACTGATAATTGTCCTGGTTTTGGTTCTGTCGCTAAATATATTGCCGTATCAACAAAGGAAGCCAGTTTAGATATAGCGTCAATGTGTGAGACTTCAACTAAAGTATTCATTCTTGAGGTTATGGGCAGACATGCAGGTTGGATTGCTGCTGCAAGTGCACTTGCAGCAGAAAAAGCTGGAGATCCTCCTCATATCATCCTATTTCCTGAGGTACCTTTTTCAGGTCAAAGTTTTCTTGATAAAGTAGAGAAGACTGTACTAAAAGAGGGGTATTGTGTAGTGGTTGCATCAGAGGGCACAAAATACTTAGATGGTAAGTTCATTTCAGGTTCAACAAATAAAGATGCATTTGGACATCATCAACTTGGGGGATTGGCTCCAACACTTGCAAATATGATTAAAAGTTCTCTAGGTTATAAATACCACTGGGCTCTTGCGGACTATTTACAACGATCTGCACGGCATATTGCATCTGCTACAGATGTTGCTCAAGCTTATGCTGTCGGTCGTACAGCAGTTGAATATGCTCTTGCAGGGAAAAACTCGGTGATGGTTACTATTGAACGGAAAGAAGATAGTTTTTACTCCTGGGGTTTGGGAGAAGCAGATTTGACTGACATAGCAAATCAAGAAAAAAAGATGCCAAAGAATTATATTACTGATGATGGATATGGTGTAACGCAAGAAGGGATTGATTACCTCTCTCCTCTTATACAAGGGGAGGACTACCCGCCCTATAAAAACGGTGTGCCTGTATACAAAAAATTAACTAAAATCCCAGTGAAGAAGAAAGTTAAAGAATCTTATAAATTATAGAAATATAACTTTAATATTTTGAGCTAATATCTAACAAAGATGTAACTTTAAAACGAAAAAAATTATTATTTTTTTAATAACGTGGAATTTTATTCTAAATTAATATATATAAAACATCAGAGTGGCGCTCTAATCTCCGTTTCTGTCATAATGTATAACTTATTTATTCAATTAAAAGGATAACCAGATGTCTAAAAGGTTGTTAGAAATCTATGAGAATTCAATTTTACTTCGTCCAGTTACTGCAATTGCATCTGTAATATTAATTGCTATTGCCATGGCGTTTGGTCTTCCTAATTTTAAGCTGGATGCTTCTGCAGATTCACTAACTTTAGAAAACGATAAAGCTCTTGCATATTATCGTGAATCACTTCAAAAATATGGAAGCAGTGACTTTCTTGTGGTGACTTATACCCCCTATACAGGCGATCTATTTGATGATAGGTCTCTTCAAACTCTTGATAAAATGCATAAAGAATTGGAAAAAGTAGATGGTGTAGCTAGTGTTCTATCTATGATGAATGTACCGTTATTATATAGTCCAAAAATTACTGTATCCCAGCTCAAAGATCCACCACGCACTTTATCTTTACCAAATATTGATAGAGATATGGTTCGTAAAGAATTTCTTGAGAGTCCAATCTATAAAAACCTCATTTTGAGTAAAGATGGGCAAACTACAGCAATACTTGCCACAATGGAGCTAGATAATGAATATTTATCTCTTGTCAATGCCCGAGATACCTTAAGAATCAAAAGAGATGCAGATGGTTTAACGTCTGAAGAAACTATTGAATTAGAGAATGTGAGCAAAAAGTTTCTTGATTACCGAACTCTGCGTGCTGCAGAAGAGCGCGAGAGAGTTGCTGATATCCGCGAAAGAATGTCGAAATTTAAAGGGGATGCGCAAGTTTTCCTTGGTGGTCCCAGTATGATCACCGCTGATATGGTTGATTTTATCAAAAGCGATCTAAAGATTTTTGGAGCTGGAATATTATTATTCATAATTGCAACCTTAGCCGTAATATTTAGGCAGCTCCGCTGGGTTTTACTTCCATTAATTACATGTGTTTTAGCTGTAGAGATAATTCTTGGATATCTAAGTTGGATTGATTGGAGGCTAACAGTTATATCCTCAAACTTTGTATCGTTGTTACTAATAATAACGCTCGCACTAACAATCCACTTAATTGTTCGCTACAGAGAACTATTAAGGGATGGTCCCCATAGGAGTCAACTTGATCTAGTGCGTGATACTGTTCGACATATGATTCTACCTTGTGTTTATACAGTTTTAACTACTGTAGTTGCTTTTGTTTCCCTCGTAGTAAGTGATATTCGACCAGTTATTGATTTTGGTTGGATGATGACAATGGGAATTATTTTAGCATTATTTCTTGCATTTATAATTATTCCAGCAGGAATGATGATACTAGGTAAAGCAAAAATACTGACTCAGAGGATAATTCTGCTAGCTTCACGCTTCGTTTTTCAAATTTTACTGAAAAATTTGGAGGAGTAGTGTTATCCCTAGCTCTAATCGCGGGAATCGCTAGTGCATGGGGAATATCCCAGCTGCAAGTCGAAAATCGTTTTATAGACTATTTTCGGTCCCATACAGAAATACATCAAGGCTTAGCATTAATTGACGAAAAATTAGGTGGAACGACACCTCTAGAGATTATTTTAAACGCTCCGCCAGCAGTGGATGATGGCTCTTTGAGCTTTGATGAAATAATGTCTACGAGTGGCGATTCAAGTACTTCAGCTGCTGATGATCCATATGGAGATCCATTTGGTGGGGCATATGAAAACAGCGGTGAGGAGGATATTTCGAAAGATAAAGAAGCTTATGATCCATTTGCTGGAATGTATGAGGACGAGGAGAATGTTCCTGTTTCCGAGAACAAAGAAGCTTATGATCCATTTGCTGGAATGTATGAGGACGAGGAGAATGTTCCTGTTTCCGAGAACAAAGAAGCTTATGATCCATTTGCTGGAATGTATGAAGATGAAGAGCTCACAGAGTCAACTGATTCTTTCGCTGATAACGAAATTATTGGAGTGACGCAGGTAGATGTTGTTGAAGATAGTTATTGGTTAACTAGTGCCGGTATAGAAGATATCCGCAAAATACACCTTTACTTAGAATCACTACCAGAGATTGGTAAGGTTGACTCATTAGTTACAGTAACAGATGTCGCATCTGATCTTTCCGGCCATAAGCTTAACGATCTTGAGCTCGCATTTATGTCATTGATGCTCTCTCAAGAAAATAAAGAGCTCTTACTAGATCCTTACATAGATGAAAAAAATAATCAGGCAAGAATCACTATGCGCGTAAACGAAACTCAAGGGGAGCTCAATAGGCAAGAGCTTTTAGAGAGAATTCGATCGTATGCTATAAATGATGCTGGCTTTTCAGAAGAGCAGATTAACTTCACAGGCATATTGGTTTTATATAATAATATGCTTCAAAGCTTATTTCATTCACAGATCATGACAATGGGTACCGTATTTCTCGGAATAATGACTATGTTCATGATCTTATTCCGGTCAATATCTATATCTCTTATTGCTATTACACCAAACTTTTTAGCTGCGGGTGTCGTTCTAGGAGGTATGGGAATAGCAGGTATACCCCTTGATATGATGACGATTACAATTGCAGCAATTACAGTTGGAATTGGGGTTGACCATGCTATTCATTATATAACTAGATTCAAACGAGAATTTGAAGTTGATCGTGATTATGTGGCGTCGATGCATCGAGCGCACGCAAGTATCGGTCGCGCATTATTTTATACAGCAATTACTATAATTATGGGCTTCTCGATTTTACCATTATCTAACTTTATACCATCCGTATATTTCGGGCTTCTAACTGCTCTTGCTATGTTGGCAGCTTTACTAGGATCTATGACGTTACTACCTAAGTTAATTCTAATATTTAAGCCGCTTGGAAAGTAGTAATAATGGAGTGTAAAGCTATTAAAAAACCTAAAAATTAGTATATGGGGTTTTATGGATATCAGTTCTTACATGGAAAAAATAGGAAAAAAAGCCCGAATTGCTTCTAAAGTAATTGCTTCGGCTGATAGTGAAACTAAAAAATTAGCTTTAACTTCTATTGCAGAAGCCCTTAATTGTAATCGGCAAAAAATCTTAAAAGCTAACTCTATAGATTTAGTAAATGGTGAAAGTGCTGGTTTAGATTACTCCTTGATGGACCGACTGGAGCTCAATGAATCTAGAATTAGCGCAATGATTGATGGTGTTCATCAGATAATTAGTCTGCCTGACCCAATAGGAGAAATTACTGATCTCACTGATAGACCTAGCGGAGTTAGACTAGGAAAAATGCGTGTGCCTTTAGGAGTTATTGGTATTATTTATGAATCACGCCCTAACGTTACTATAGATGCTGCAAGTTTATGCTTGAAGTCAGGTAACTCTACTATTTTAAGAGGCGGAAGTGAGGCAATTAAATCAAATCAAGCCATTTCAAACTGTATTAAGGAAGGACTATCTACCGCAAAGTTACCTGAATCAATAGTCCAACTAGTAGAAACAACGGATAGGCAGGCAGTTGGAAAGCTTATAACCATGACAGACTATGTGGATATAATAGTTCCACGAGGTGGAAAAGGATTGATCAAAAGAATAATGCAAGAAGCGCAAATTCCAATGATTAAGCATTTAGATGGTATTTGTCATGTATATATCGATGATAAAGCTGATCTCGAAATGGCTTTTAATATTGCATTAAACTCCAAAACCCATAGATATGGGGTATGTAATGCTATGGAAACATTAATTATTGCTGAAGGTATTGCTAAAAATATTCTTCCACGGTTAGATAAAGCTTATAGGAGAAAAAATGTTGAGATAAGGGGATGTGCTGCTACTCAAAAGTTAATTGATTGTAGTCTTGCTCTTGATAATGACTGGAGTACTGAATACTTAGCGCCAATACTATCTATAAAAATAGTCAAAGATATAAGTGAAGCTATAAAACATATAGCTTGCTATGGCTCTCAACATACCGATTCTATAGTTACACAGGATGAATCTAGGGCTCTTCGTTTCATCAAAGAGGTAGATTCAAGTTCTGTAATGCACAACGCTTCGACACGTTTTGCTGATGGTTTCGAGTATGGCCTGGGTGCAGAAATTGGTATTTCTACTGATAAAATACATGTTAGAGGGCCTGTAGGGCTAGAAGGTCTAACCTCACAAAAATGGATTGTATTTGGCCATGGCGAAATCCGATAATTATCCTCCCTATTGAGTGATCGCCGATGTCATTAAAATCAGAAAAAAAATATGGTGTTGGTTTATTTGGTGGGACTTTTGATCCAATTCATATTGGTCATTTAAATACAGCTATTAAATTAAAAGAAAAGTTAAAGCTAAAAGAAATGCGACTAATATTGTGTGCACGACCACCACATAGATTAGCACCAATATCCAGTGTGGAAGATCGAAGAAAAATGCTCAGTTTAGCTGTTAGCGAAAAAAAATATCAAGATTTGATTATCGATGACATTGAATGCAAACGAACTGGGCTATCTTATACTTTAGATACTGTATCCGAAATTCGTAACCAAATAGGTTCTGAAGTACCTATGTATTTATGTCTAGGAATGGATTCTTTTTTAAGCATTAATACTTGGAATCACTGGAAAGATCTTGTTAGCATGACACACATTATAGTTGCGGAACGGCCAGGCTCGGAGCTACCAAAGTCTGGTGAAGTATATAATTTCATAAAAAAATATCGATCTATTAGTTTACAAAATCTTCGTGCCGCTCCATCTGGAAATATTTTTCTTGCGGAAATGATCCCAATGTCCATTTCATCGACAGCTATTCGTAAAGCTATATTTGAAAAAGATTATCTATATAAATTTCTTCCTGAAAAAGTAATTAAATATATAAAAGAAAACCAACTTTACAAGAAAATATAGGACCCTCTATGAAGCAACTAACAGCCATCGTGAATGAGGCTTTAGAAGAAGTTAAAGGTGAGAATATTATCATCCTTGATGTCACAGATATAACAGCTGTAATGGATACAGTAATTGTTGTAAGTGGCAGCACAAATCGTCAGGTGAAAGCTCTTTCAAACGCAGTAATTGAGGCTTCAAAAAAAGCTGGATTTCAGCCGCTAGGAGTTGAAGGTATGGATGGAGGGAATGGGTCTTAGTAGATCTTATAGATGTAGTTGTTCATATCATGCAACCTGCTATCAGAGACTTCTATGAATTAGAAAAATTATGGTCTGTTAGGCCTAATAATATTGTCATTGACAATTAGTGCAATTTTGATGGAATTCGCATGCGAATAAAAATTATTGCGGTGGGTACAAAAATGCCAAGCTGGGTTCAGGTAGCTTGCAGTGAATATTTAAAACGTATTCCAAATGAATTAAATGTGAATATCATAGAAATTCCAATGAGACAGAGGGGTAAAGGAACAGATGAAAACTTAGCTGTTAGTCAAGAAGGGGAAGCGATGCTAAAAGTTATCCGGGCTAATGATAAAGTTGTTACCTAGATCTTCGTGGTTAAAGCTGGAAAACCGAAGAGCTTGCGAGAAATATACAGGGGTGGAAACAATCTGGTGATAACTATAGCTTATTAATCGGTGGGCCAGATGGTATTTCTCAAAATTGTATTGAGCGGGCAGACATTTTATGGTCGCTCTCCCCGCTAACATTTCCACACCCATTAGTAAGAGTCTTATTAGTTGAGCAGATTTATCGCGCTAGTACCATTCATAGCAGACACCCTTATCATCGTTAGTAAAAATTATTTCTTAACTTTTTCTTTTGGCCTTTAAGTTTTCGATCAAGCTCAAGCTTTTCCCTGTCTTCCTGTTGTCGGTCTTGATATGCTTTAGTAAGTTTTGCTATTGCCATTGCTACATCCTGATCAATAAGCATTCCATCGTATTCTCCAGATTTTATATTCTTCTTGCCAGGTAATTTTTCATCAGAGGTTACTAATGCTTCAGCGTAATGTCCACAAGGTGATTTCAGAATCAATTCAACATGAGCATATTTTTCATGCTCTTTCTCGGACATTACATTACATTCAGAATATTTAAATTCAACCTCATCTATCAAAAGGATAAGTTCATTAAAAGAATTGCATTTAAATTTTTTCATTTTATTAATCGCCTTTTAGATCAAGAAATTGGTAAATTCTATGTGGGAAGTTTTAAGTGGATGTCATTTTCAACGATTATTTACTCTAAAATATCTTACATATAAGAATGTTATATATATTCGATACTAGGTGCCAGTCCAATTATCAAAAAATATCATTTTAAACTTAATTTTTATGGTTTTAATACACTGAAACGTCTGTGATCATAGATTGGGAGCTTGTTTCGTAAGCTCTCTAAGTAACCTAAATCTATATCTGCAGTAATAATACCAGAACCTTCCTCAAGCTCATTCATGATATTCCCCCACGGATCAATTATAACTGATCCACCCCAAGTTGGATGATTTTTATGGTATCTATCTCCCATATTTGATCCAATAACATACATCAGATTTTCGATAGCTCGAGCTCTTAGCAATGAAGTCCAGTGAGATTTGCCAGTTTGTGAGGTGAACGCTGCAGGCACAGCAACTATTTCGGCACCATGATCTGAGAGATAACGAAATAACTCCGGAAAACGTAAATCATAACAAACAGCTAATCCAAGACTTCCGATGGGCGTATCGACTATTATTGGCTGTTCCCCAGGATTATAATCAGAAGACTCACAATATGATCCTACACAATCGTCTAACTTAGCATCAAACAGGTGTATTTTTATAACAGGCTACCTCAAAGCCCGAGTCATCCAATACAAAGCAACTTGATGATGGGTTTTTATTACTAGCCTGCGAATTTATTACAGGAATTGTTCCTCCGACGATCCAAATCTTATTTTCGCTTGCTTGCTCTGACAAAAATGTGCGCGCTGGCCCATCAGATTCCTCTTGAATTGCAATAGTTTTTATTTTTCGTTGGCCAGAATAAGCGAAGTTTTCGGGTAAAACTAATAATTTTACACCTTTTTTTGCTGCTATCTTAATCAATGATTTAGCTTGATCTAGATTAGCTTGCAGATTTACACCAACCGTCATTTGAATAGAAGCAACTTTTGATTTTATATTTTTCAATATCAGCGGACCTTGGATTCAGATTTAGATGTGTCATCCTCATTTTTTGATTTTTTTTGACCAGCAGTGTTTATATTAAAAATTTTCTCCATAATAACTTTTGGGGAGCTCCATGAACCGTTAATACTGTATGTAATACTTGATAATTTATCGACCTGCTTCTCAAATACTTTACTCGTAATGAATACTCCTGCAGCAACTGGTAAGCCGCCAACTGCAGCTGCTACCCATGGCAAATTATTGCTCACAGGCAATATTGTTGTGAGATTAGCCTCTATATCCTCAGATATTAAGTTAGCTGATCCGTCTAAGTGAATATTTCCAGAAGGTAAATCTACTTTTATTGGAGGATCAAAGCTAAATTGGCCCATCTCAAACACTAAGCCGCCACTCATTTCATTATAACTCATACCTTTTTCGTATATGTCAGAAAAATCTAACTGCAATCGACGAATCCAATTATCGAAATTAAATAGGCTAATCAGTCTAACTAATGCATTAGCAGTTCCAGAGGAATCTTGATAAAAATGTCCATCTTTAAGATTGATAGCAACTGTTCCATTTATAGATTCAGGTGACACCTCCCAAGGCTTACCTTGCCAGCTTAGTTTTGATAAAAATTGCGCTTTTTTACTATCCATAATTTTAGGATAATTCCATGATTCCATTGTTTCGCCGATATTTTTAACACTTAATAAGCCGTTAAAAAATGTATGGTGACGATTCTGATCAACGATCCATTCAATTGTAGTTTTTATTTCTTTATCACCTATAGATAAGCCTAGTAGATTTGCATTTATATCTGTAATTTTTACACCATTATCTTGGGGTACCATAAGTAATTTTGACTCACCAAACTTCTTATCGCCAATAGTGAAATTTCTGACTGACAATTGGAGGTGAGGTAATTCGCTGGGATGTATTGAATATTTTGTAATAGTTTTCTCTGACGGTGCCTGCAAGAGAAGTCTTTCTAAATCTACTAGTATGGGTAAAGAGCTATCTGACGGTATCCATAAATGTCCTTCTAGCTTTTCGCTCTCGATACCTAGCATCCAGTCGCCATTCTGATAACCACCACTCACACCTACTGCATCAATACTTAAACCAGCATATTCAATTTTATCAATTACAACATCAAATATAGGAGTTAGTAGGTGGCTATTTTTACTATCATCCGAGTTAAACAGCTTTGGGTACAGATTCTTCCATTGTAACAAATCAGCTGCTTTCAAATGCCCTTCTATAAGAAACTGGTTTTCCCCTGGTAATTCTGATCGATCACTTTCAATCGATAGAACCCCATTTACAATTAATTTTTTTCAAGCTCTAAATAAGACTTAATATCTTCTCCAAAATTTATTATTAAATTGGTTCTTTGATCAAAAAT
Organism: Cellvibrionales bacterium; assembly: GCA_038143955.1. Taxonomy (GTDB): domain Bacteria; phylum Pseudomonadota; class Gammaproteobacteria; order Pseudomonadales; family Porticoccaceae; genus Porticoccus. Next base: position 167,615 of record JAYQMT010000005.1, on the reverse strand, counting down.
TACATTTACTGAGACATCCCTTTTGATACTAGACTTCTTGCCAAATGGAGCAGGTAAATTTATCTCAGCACCCTTCATATCGGTATTTATATCTAGTTCTATAGGAAAGGATGGATTTTCAAGTGGGATATTAATACTAGCAATGAAGTTTGTTCTTCCTTTAAATATTTGATCTGATTTGAGGTTAATAAAATTGGCCAAAGAAGGCATTGATATTTGTCCATTCATATCTATCATGAGACTACCATCACGTGTTACCAGTGTGGAGTCAAAAGCCTCATTAAAAAAATAACCTGTCAATGAATTGGAAAACAAGCCTCGGGCATCTCTATAACTCAGAACCCCATTTAATTTCTCTAAAAAAATATCAGTTTCGATTAACGACATTAAACCAGTATTAATCGTCATATCGACATTATGCGAGCTATATGCTTTGTGACTCGAAAGAGGTATATTGAGGTCTAATGAGATATCTGTTTTGCCAGATAAATTCCAATGTTCTAAGCCTATAACTCTTGATTTTAGTGGAGATTTTCTTAACAAATCAACAGCCACACCAAAATCTGATTCAATAGCTCCCGAGATAGAGAGGTATGGAAATTCACTGACATGAGGGTTAATATTAAGATTAGTTTCTTGGACTAACGCATCGCCAACAAAACCACTATAAATTTTAGATTCAACTATTGAAGAATCTATGGCGACTACAGCATTCAATTTAGTTAGGGCTGGCCATTTAGGGTGAAATTTTAGCACGCCGTCAGTAGTCTTTAAAAAAACTTGTGTCACACCTAAAGCATTTCTTTTTAATTTTCTATTTTTTTTTTGGTAAGAGGCCCCCTCCATATAAAACCTGCTTCTGAAATTTTTGCACTAATAACTGCTTGATCGACCCATTTAGTCAAACGCTTGTTAAGATTATTCGGTATGTAAGATTCTTTAAAGCGGGCATCAAAATTTTTGATACCCATTGTGAGATATAATTGTGGATCTAACCCTGAACTGATATCGGGAATATCCATATAAAAATAAGATCTACTGTTACCCTCAACTCCATCCATTTTTATTAGGCCACTAAAGATCTTCAAAGCACCGTTTTTATTATTGTATCGCCAAGATATATTCCCTTTAATTGAGGAGCGATAAATATATTCATCAAAAATGTTAGGTAACTGGAAACCAAAGCCATTTGGGCTATCAAGCTCAATGAGACCACTAGTACTTTTTATATCAATATAACCATTTATTTTTCTAAATCCAGGCTTTCCATTCCATGAATGTGTAGCAACATCCTCTATGTTGGCTCTTAACCGAAAATCATGGTCAATATCTTGATCTGTGAATTCGAGATATAAATTATGTAACATTCCTGAAGGTTTAATTTTGCTAACCAGATCAGTAATATTCTTTGGGATTACATCAATTTTTTGAGATATATCACTTAGAAGAGTTAAATCAATCTTATCAAGAGATAATAATATTTTCTCTTCATGCATTTTTTTTGAGGCACCCATTGATGTTGATTGAACTCGGATATCATCCCAAGTGAAATTAAGATTTTCAAACCTTAAACCCATATCTCTACCAGACGAGTACCAACCATAAATATCAGTATCGACTTTTTGTATCTGGCCACTACCTCTAAAATTACTATGTTTAACGTCATAGAGCTGAAGATTACTGTAGAGTCTATAATTTTCACTTCTCTTAGCTGAAAGCCAAATATCTCCACTCATAGCTGCTTCAAGTTCAATAATTTTTTTATCTATGTTGGGAGAAAAACCACGTAAAATTTTCTTTAAGGGAGCATTGATATCAATATGGTGTAATTTCAAATAAGCCAAAATATCAAAATTAGCTACATTTTGACCTCTGCCTTTAGCCTCTATTATTAAATCAACAGGATCTTTGTTCTTTTCAAAATAGACATTGCTAGTTAATCTATGAAAGTTTGCTTTATTCTCTAAGTTAGTATTTTGTAATCTTAAAGTAGACTTGACCCCTGATAAAAAACTAAAAGTTGCGTTAATAGATTTAATTTCTATATAACGATTATTAAAAATATTTCTTAATGCCCCAGTATCTTTTCCACCAAGATCTCTTCCAGCAATACTCCATGAACCCTGTTTTGTCTCCTGTATATGTATATTTATCTGGCCAATACTTAATTCTCGAGAGACAAGTTCACGAGAAAAAATACTTTGTATCAAGTTAATATGTAGGCTTATATCATCAAGTGTTACCAATGCTTGGTCGTTTTTGCTATCGAACATCGATATTTTTTTCATGGAAATCTGTGGGGCTAATCGATTCCACTCGCCTGTTATTGAAGCAATTTTCGTTCTGTTGCCAAACATGCTAGATATATAATTATCAATCTCAGGACGATATGAATCGATATCAGTAATAATATCTTTCTTTATGTAAATTATTGCAGTAGCAGTAATAACTAATATAGAGGATAGTAAAAATATTACACGGGTAACTTTTTTAAAAATACTGTTTCACCCAAAAAACTGCTCCTTAACTAAATGATTAATTATAAAACAAAATTTATTATCTCATATGACATAAAAATATTTTTTATTAAATTAATTATCTATTGAAAATCTTATTTAAGAATAATAATAAAATCGGCCAAGCAAATGCAGATGTAATCCCTGGAGCAATTAGTGCAATTAAGTCCCAACTTGGGCGATACAAAAGAGATACACTTAATGTCAATAATTGGTTTAATAGAACCACAAAGAACATCAGTAGCGCTTGATGCAGCAAATTGAAGTGCTGTATACGTTTGCTTAATACAATTAAGATGTAGGCACAAAATGAAAAACCTATTGCGTATCGACCATACATTTCTCCTGCAAATATATCTAATATTATCCCTATAAGCCAAGCAAACCGAACACCATATTGGGATGGGTTTTTAAATATCCAATAAATAGTGGTCATTAATAAGAACTGAGGTCTCCAGAATGCAGTGACATTATTTATCGGGAAAATCTGGAGCAACAACCCAAAAAATAATGATATGCCAACATAAAAAAAACTATTATTTTTCATCCTGACCTACTTTAAATTTTTCTATACTCTGGGAGACTAATAACAAGTATCGACTTCTATCCAATTGCGCTGTAGGTTTGACATTCACATTCAAGTAAGGGCTCCCTTTTATTGGATTTATTGAGGTTATCAAACCAACGGGGTATCCAGCTGGATAACGTTTACCAAGACCAGAACTGACTAATAGATCACCTACAATTATCTCTGAGGATGGGGACACATAACGTAAAGTTAAATTTCTAAAGTTTCCGTTTCCTTCTGCGATAAAACGCACGCCATTTCGTGAAATTTTTACGGGCATTGCGTGCAAACTATCGCTGATCAAGAGGACTTTGCTACTAGATTTATATACTTCTATAACTTGGCCCATAAGGCCTTCAGAATCAAGTATCGCCTGACCTTTAAATACCCCATAGTCTTCCCCTCGATTAATCAAGATAGTATGGCTCAAGGGATCAAGTGATTGCCCTATTAACTCAGCGACTAAAACATTGTTTTGTAATAGTTCTGAAGCATGCAATAAATTCCTGAGGCGAAGGTTTTCGGAGGACAGTTCTGCCATTTTTTGGAGGCGTGCTTTTAAAACCAATAATTCTATGTTTTGGAGCTTATTTTTTTCTTTCAAAGACGAGGTACTATGAATGTTACTTATCAACTCATCAGCCCAGTTAGGAAAAAGTGCTAATGAGTAGACTGGTTTTACGGTTCCGGAAAACCAAATGCGTACTGGTTTCAGCCACTGTGTAGTAGAATCAATTAGAAGTAAAAAAGAGGCAACGAAAATCAAGATTAACATTCGTCGGGCATTTGAGTGGCCATTAGAAAAAATTTTTTTTATATCGACACACCGCTATTTTCATTATTCAAGAAAAAATTACATTAATTTAAGCTTTTAATGTGACATAACATCCATATGTCGTCGCTCCATTGTCTCAAGAGCCCTACCACCACCTCTTGCAACACAGGTTAGGGGATCATCAGCTATAATCACTGGTAACCCAGTCTCATGAGCAAGGAGACGATCTAAATCACGCAACAAAGCACCCCCACCCGTTAGCACAATTCCAGTTTCAGCAATATCTGAAGCAAGCTCAGGTGGTGATTGCTCTAAAACTCTTTTAACGGACTGCACTATTCCAGACAATGGCTCTTGAAGCGCCTCTAAAATTTCGTCACTATTAAGCGTAATGCCCTTTGGAACACCTTCAGCCAAATTCCGTCCTCGTACATCGATTTCTAACACATCTTTGGGGGTAAGCACTCCCTATTTCAAACTTAATTTTCTCAGATGTTGTTTCACCAATAACGCTACCATATTTTTCCTGACATAATTACTGATTGCCTCATCAAAGCGATCACCGCCAATACGTGCTGAGTCAGAAAAAACAACTCCATTTAACGACAAAATAGCGATTTCAGTGGTACCACCTCCAATATCAACCACCATTGAGCCACAAGCCTCACTTACTGGAAGACCAGCACCTAAAGCAGCTGCCATCGGTTCTTCAATTAAGTAAACCTCTCTTGCACCCGCACTATAAGCAGACTCACGAATAGCTCTTTTCTCGACTTCTGTAGCTGCGCAAGGAACGCAAATAAGCACCCTAGGGCTTGGGGGTATAAAACTATGAGCATGTACTTTTTTGATAAAATATTGAAGCATTTTTTCTGTGACCTGAAAGTCAGCTATAACGCCGTCCTTTAATGGTCTAATTGCAGTTATATTACCTGGTGTTCGACCAAGCATTCGCTTAGCCTCAACACCAACTGCATCAACAATTTTTTGTCCATTATGATGTCGTATTGCTACTACAGAAGGTTCGTTTAAGACAATACCTTTTTCTTTGACATATATCAGCGTGTTCGCTGTTCCCAAATCAATAGAAACATCGCTAGAGAACATACCTCGCAAACGCTTAAACATTCTATCCTCCTTGATTTTCCTTTTTTAATACAACATATTTCAATTGCACTAAAAGACTAAGTTAACTCTAACAATCACTGGATGCGAGAGCAAGATCTATGTTCTTTTATGAAAAATAGCTTAAAAGGAAATTTTGAGTACAATTTAAATTAATATTAAAATTCACATACTAACGTATAATACCGCTGAATTAATGAATGTGATACCTCAATCTTCAACTTTATTTTTGAAAAAATTGAGTCAAATCATGTTTTTATTAATATAAAGCTATTAACAACCAATAGATATAATACTATGACAATTAATCATAAAGAAATTATGAAGCTCGCTGAATTAGCTCGTATACAATTAAACGAAGAAACAATTAAAGAAACTACAAAAAGCATCACAGATGTACTTTGTTTAATTGACCAACTCGGTGCAGAAAAGACTAACGATATTCAGCCAATGGCTCATCCTACAGATGCATTTCAATGTTTGCGTACAGACGAGGTAACTGAATCTGATCAGCGACAAACCTTCCAAGATCTAGCTCCTTTAGCAAAAAATGGGCTATATCTTGTACCTAAAGTAATTGACTGATTAAAGGTAATATATGAGCAGTCAAGACATACATGAAAAAACTATTGCTGAAATTATCTTTGCGTTAAATGCAAAAGAATTTTCCAGTGTAGAAATTACTCAGCATTTCTTAGATCGCATAAAAAAACTTAATAGCATCTATAATTGCTTCATTACTATCTGTGAAGAATCGGCTTTAAAGCAAGCCAAAATAGCAGATGAAAAAAGAGCGACTAGTGAATTCTCAGATTTTTGTGGTGTTCCTATAGCGCATAAAGACATTTTTTGTACGGAAGGTTTGCGCACTACTTGCGGTTCAAGAATGCTAGGTAATTTTATTCCACCCTATGATGCGACTGTGGTAGAAAAATTTTCTTCTGAAGGGGCTGTAGTTTTAGGCAAAACTAATATGGATGAGTTTGCAATGGGCTCATCCAACGAAACTAGTTATTTTGGAGCAGTAAAAAATCCTTGGGATATTAGAACAGTTCCTGGGGGATCTTCCGGAGGGTCTGCCGCAGCTATTGCAGCCCAAATTTCGCCTGGCGCAACAGGCACAGATACTGGTGGATCAATTCGACAACCAGCAGCTCTTTGTGGAATAAGTGGGCTGAAACCAACGTATGGAAGAGTTTCACGATGGGGGATGATAGCTTTTGCCTCAAGCCTTGATCAGGCAGGACCAATGGCAAAGACAGCAGAAGATTGCGCCTTAATGCTCAAGATAATGGCAGGCTATGACTCTAAAGACTCTACATCTGCAAATATAATAACACCAGATTATACAGAAAAAATATTATGTTCAATTAATGGTTTAAAAATAGGGGTCCCAAAAGAATACTTTCAGGATGGTCTTAACCTTGAAACTGAAAAATCAGTTTTAGAAGCTCTATCTCAGCTTGAAAAACAAGGTGCAATATTAGTGCCTATTAGTCTTCCTCATAGTCATCTTGCTGTTCCAGCTTACTATGTCATTGCGCCAGCAGAGGCATCATCAAATCTTTCTAGATTTGATGGCGTACGTTATGGGCATAGGTGCGAAAATCCAAAAGATCTAAATGATATGTACACGAGAAGTCGTGCCGAGGGTTTTGGAGATGAAGTTAAGCGTAGGATATTAGTCGGCACTTACTGTCTCTCAGCTGGATACTATGACGCATACTATAAAAAAGCGCAGCAAGCTCGACGACTAATAAAACAAGACTTTGTTTCAGCATTTAATGAAGTTGATGTAATTATAGGTCCCACATGCCCAAATCCAGCCTTCGAGTTTGGCGCAAAAAAAAATGATCCCGTTGAAATGTATCTAGAAGATATTTTTACTATAGCCACTAACCTAGCCGGATTACCGGGCATGTCTATCCCATGTGGGTTAGTGGAAAAAAAACCTGTCGGTATACAAATCATAGGTAACTACTTCAGAGAAGCACTAATACTTAATGTTGCGCATCAATATCAAACTATTACAGATTGGCATCAAAACTATCCTAAAGACGAAAAGATAGAAAGTACAAGCAAAATGAGGCTCGAATGATGGGATGGGAAACTGTTATAGGTCTCGAGGTACATGTTCAGCTTGCCACTAAATCCAAAATTTTCTCAGGCTCGAGTGTTGCCTTTGGCTCAAAACCAAATACACAAGCATCTGCTCTAGACTTGGGGATGCCTGGTACGCTTCCTACTCCAAATGAGGAGGCGTTTCGTCAAGCAATTATGTTCGGTTTGGCTATAAATGCAGATATTGAAAAGTGCTCAATCTTTGAGCGTAAAAACTACTTTTACCCAGACCTTCCAAAAGGTTATCAAACTACGCAGCTTGAAAAGCCTATTGTGGGGTCGGGAAATATTGATATTGAATTATCAGATGGTACAAGAAAAACAATCAGAATCCATCATGCTCATCTAGAAGAAGATGCAGGCAAATCTCTACATGAAGAATTTCAAGAGATGACTGGTATAGATTTAAATCGGGCAGGGACTCCCTGATAGAGATTGTCTCAGAGCCAGATCTAAGTAGCGCAGAAGAAGCAACTTTGTTCGCTAAAAAACTGTATAGTATTGTTACTTCCCTTGGAATTTGTGATGGAGAGATGGCGCAAGGTTCCATGCGATTTGATGTAAATATTTCAATTCGTAAACCTGGAGAAACCCTTGGGACTAGAACAGAAACTAAAAATTTAAACTCTTTTAAATTTATGGAAGAAGCCATTGATATGGAGGTTCAGCGACAAATTGACCTAATAGAGGATGGAAAAAAAGTAGTGCAAGAAACAAGGCTATTTAATGGGGACACTAAAAAATCAAAATCACTTCGAAGCAAAGAAGAAGCTAACGACTATCGGTATTTTCCATGCCCTGATCTCCTGCCTGTTATTATAGAAGATGAATACATCGAAGAGATTCGTCGTACTTTGCCAGAGCTGCCAGAAGCAAAGCGTAAAAGATTCATAGAACAATACTCTCTTTCAAATTACGATGCCAATATATTAAGCAGTGATCAACTTTTAGGTCAATATTTTGAGGTTGTAGCTAAAAAAAGTGGAGATGCGAAGATCGCAGCAAATTGGATACTGGGAGAATTTTTAGCTCGCCTTAATTCAACTGGTTTAACTGTTACCCTATGTCCTATTAAACCAAAAGATCTCGCAGAAATGATTTGTCGGATCTTAGATAATACTATTTCAGGAAAGATGGCAAAAGAAGTCTTCGATGAGATGTGGAAAGGTAACGGCAATCCAGATAATATCATAAGTTCGAGAGGTTTAAAGCAAGTATCAGACAGTAGTGTTATCGAATCACTAGTCATCGATATTATAAAAACTAATCCAAATCAGGTTAATGATTATCTGAGGGCAGAGGAACCTAGACGTTCAAAAATGTTAGGTTATTTCGTAGGGCAGGTTATGAAAGCTTCTAAGGGGCAGGCAAACCCAAAGCAGGTTAACGAAGTTTTAAGAGGAAAACTTAACAAGTTGATCAATAATATTGAACTTTAAAAAAATAGAAAATAAACTCATGGCTATATTAAAAGATAAAGAAAAAGTTTTAGGCGAAGTATTTGACGATGAGAGGATTAAGACCTTTTTGGACTTTCATCCGCCACAAAATGCAAATCCAGATTTTCATCTATTAGAGAAAGCTTATCGAGGTATGAATATAGATAATTTTGATACCTTCGTAGGTTTTTTTCTTGAGAAAGGCTACAATATTAACGCAAAAAATGCAGCGGGGAAAAGCTTTACAACCATAATAAACCAGCATCGCCACGGAAAACCATATTTTATAATTATGAAAAAATATGGTGGAAACTAAGTAAGAAAAAACTTATTGCCCAGACCTAGTAATCAACTTATTGATTAATTAATGTATCTATACAATACAAGCTATTTCCTTTTCCTAACCAATTATCATTCTTATTTATAAGAAATACATAAAAATAAATATCAGTTATAATATAATAAATCTATAATTTAATTCTACAAGAGGTTTCACATGATAAATGGAATGAATTTTGAAGGAGTAAGCAAATGCAACTGGAGAGATATTGAGGCTATTGAAGGAGCACCAGGAATTACTGTCAGAAATCTTTGGACTGGAGATGACAATAAACGTGTTGATGTTTATGAATTTGAACCAGGAGCTAATTATGCAGCACTTGATGTGCATGAACACGGTCCTGAACAAGTATATGTTTTATCTGGAATTTTTAATGATGGCAGAGAAGACCACCAAGCCGGTACGTTCTTGCATCATCCAAAGGGATCAGCTCATGTGCCTCAATCAAAGGTTGGTTGTGTTTTACTAGTTATGTTTCCAGAAGGCTAAAAAAACGCAAGTCATTGGTATTTATATTAAAAATTATTTTAATTCATTGACTCCAAAAAAAACTGGTATATAATATTTATAGCTTGAAAGTACGTCTTATATTTATGTACGCCATCTCGATGTCTTACCTTTAGTTAGTAGCTCGTCCGGTTCTTCATAAGTAATAGCAACACATTTCAGCAAATAATGGTCTTTAATATAGACTTAAATTACTAATGATTTTACAAGGATAAAGTTATGTCTACTACTACTGGTACAGTTAAATGGTTTAATGAAGCAAAAGGGTTCGGATTTATTGAACAAGAGTCTGGTCCTGATGTTTTTGCTCACTTTAGCGCAATAGCTGCCGAAGGTTTTAAAACTTTAATGGAAGGACAAAAAGTAGAATTTACAGTTACAGAAGGTCAGAAAGGCCCTCAAGCTGAGAACATTACTGTAATAAGCTAATTTTTATTTATAGATAAAAATTTGGACTCAGCAAAAAAAGCGTGAATCTTTCACGCTTTTTTTATAACTGTTATTTATTGCTATTCTAAAAACTCCTCTTAGAACTTCGTCGCCATATATCTTGCTTTGCCTGCGGCTTGTTTCTATTGTATCTTGTTGATTTACCCTTATGTTTTAAAACTCTATCTTTTGGCATAGCTTTTATCGCAGGACCCGGTGAAAAACTATCAATTTGTTTTTTTGGGATATTAAATTTTAAAAGATTCTCTATGTCTCTTAATAATTTATATTCATTTATACATACCAATGATAGTGCTTCACCCTCATTACCGGCCCTTCCAGTACGACCAATGCGATGGATATAATCCTCTGGGATGTTTGGTAACTCAAAATTTACGACATGTGGCAGTTGATCAATATCAAGGCCGCGAGCTGCAATATCAGTTGCCACAAGTACACGTATACTTCCGTTCTTGAAATCAGATAATGCTTTAGTTCTTGCTCCTTGACTTTTATTTCCATGAATAGCCGCTGACTTCAGTCCATCTGCTTCGAGCTGTTTAGTTAGTCTATTCGCTCCATGTTTTGTGCGAGTAAACACCAAAATCTGCTTCCAGTTTCCAGAGCCAATCAAAAATGAAAGTAGCTGACGTTTTCTTCCTTTATCCACTAAATAAACGACCTGCTCTATTCTTTCAGCAGTTGTATTTCTTTGGGCAACCTCTATTAGCCTAGGTTTATTTAATAGTCTATCTGCAAGCTTCCTAATATCATTAGAAAAAGTAGCTGAAAAGAGGAGATTTTGACGTTTCTTTGGTAATAAATCTAAAATTCTCTTTATATCTGGTAAAAACCCCATATCTAGCATTCGGTCTGCTTCATCTAATACAAGTATTTCTATTTTAGAAAGATCTATTGTTTTTTGATTAGCATGATCGAGAAGACGTCCAGGTGTAGCTGTTAAGATATCTATACCCGAGCGTAATTTTTTAATCTGGGGGTTTATCTTTACACCCCAAAAACAACCGTAGATGTTATTTTCAGATATTTACTATAATTTGTGACGTTATCTGATACTTGTGCAGCAAGCTCTCTTGTTGGGGTAACTATTAGTGCTTTGATAGGTCGATAACCTTTTTCTTGATTATACTGGCTCAATATCTGGAGCATAGGTAAGGTAAATCCAGCTGTTTTACCCGTTCCTGTTTGTGCTCCCGCAAGAATATCTAAGCCTTTCAATGCTATGGGAATAGCTTTTTTTTGAATTGGTGTAGGTTGGCTATAACCTTGCTCAGAAACAGCACGAACTATATCGGCTGACAGGCCAAGATTAGCGAATGACATAAGGGTTGCACTCCAGTATTGATTTCTCTACATTCTTTCTTTGAAAGCAAGTCTATAGAAGTTGAGATTAAATTTATTATCCTATGGTAAAAGATCTTCCGCTGGAAGTTCTGCTGAAAGCTTTGATCCAAGTAATTTTTCTATTGGTTCTAATAAAAATGCATCATCCTCGCAAGCGAAGCTTATTGAAGTTCCATTTTCTCCTGCCCTTCCGGTTCTACCAATACGGTGAACATAATCCTCTGGCTCCTCAGGTAAAGTATAATTAACCACATGGCTTATACCGTCAATATGGATGCCTCTACCAGCCACATCTGTAGCTACTAATATAGTTAGTTTTCCAGACTTGAAATCCTCTAGTGTTTTTTATTCGCTTACCTTGTGAGACTTCGCCTGACAGGAGTCCAACATGAAAACCTTTATCTTTAAGTTTTTCCTGAAGCTCTCGACACTGATCACGTCTATTAGCAAAAACAATAACGCTTTCAACCTCGTTTTGCTGGATAATATTTTTTAATAGCTCAAATTTTTCTTCTGTAGAAGTGATGTATACCTTTTGTGTTACATTTTCTGTAGCAATATTGTCAGGTTCGATTTCTACAGTTGCTGGATCAACAGTCCATTGTCTTGCAAGTTCTATTACCTCTGGTGTAAAGGTTGCAGAAAAAAACATTGTATGCCTATGATCTGGATGAGGAGTAAGCCGAACAATTCTTCTAACTTGAGGAATAAAACCCATATCAAGCATTCTATCTGCTTCATCAAGAACTAAAATTTCCGTTCTATCCAAATAAACATCACTGCTACTTGCAAAAGTCCAACAAACGTCCAGGTGTAGCTACTAGTATATCGCAAAGACTATCATGCAAATATCGTTTTTGCTTATCGTAATCTATGCCTCCAACCAAGCTGTGCACTTTTAAGTTTGTATATTTACAAAGATCTCTTGCATCTCCAGCTATTTGCAACACTAATTCACGAGTGGGAGCAATAATCAATGATCTAGCCTCCCCTGCAAAATAATCATCCTCAACTGGGTTGTTAAGGAGCTCCAGTTATAATTGTTGTCAAAAAAGCTGCAGTTTTTCCAGTACCAGTTTGCGCTTTACCAACAATATCATGTCCTCTGAGAGTATATGGCAATGTTCTTGCTTGTATGGGAGAACAATATTGAAAACCGAGGTCTGATATTGCATGCATCAAAATTACAGGTAAGTTGAAATCATGGAAACGTGATCTGCCATCTAATGGCTCGACTTTGAATTCAGTTAAATCCCAGCTCTTCAATTGAAGATACTCCCTATATTATTATTTTGAAAAAAAGAGCGCTGAACAGAGTAAAATTGAATATATTTGTATCAAGAAAATTGAGTTACCTAATTTTTTCATTTTTCGGCCAATTAAAATGAACGTGGTTTTTCTTATAATTTTAAATTCAAGATTAAAAAAAAACTGTAATCAATTGTGATTGTAGCACGAGATTTATATGCCTAGTCGATTTCCAAATATAATTCTTAACTATAATGAAATTTAACCTTAGGTGCTTTTTAATTTATGTATTATTGGGTTACCCTAGCACCCATAAAATTGAATTACACATCTTAAGGCTCAGAATATGACAAATAAAACACCAAAAGATTTACGCAATGCTTTTGGAAATTTTGCGACAGGTATCACCGTAATCACGTCCATAGATATTAAAGGTAAACCACAAGGAATAACTGTCAACAGTTTTTCGACAGTCTCATTAGATCCTCCTCTTATTTCATGGTGTATTGGTCGTGAGGCGACATTATATGACCTATTTCAACAAGCAGAGCATTTTGCAGTGAATATACTCAGTATCGATCAGAGATCAATTTCTGAGCTATTTGCAAGTTCTAGTTTAGATAAATTCTCCAAGCAATCATGGAGCTCTGGAATTAAAAGCTTACCATTGTTAGATAACTGTGCATGCCAGTTTCTTTGCGCTACAGAGCATAGGTACCCTGGAGGTGACCATATGATACTAGTGGGTCGTGTAATACAAACAAAAAATAATGGTGGTTCACCGTTAATTTATCATGGTGGCAAATATAAACAATTAAAGTAGATAATTAATAACTAGGTTTTTTACAGATGGTAACTCTATCAAGATCGGATATATCAGGAAAGGTTTTGATTTCACAGTAACTAGCGTCAATCATCAATTGACGCACTTCTGCACCTTGATCATAAGCATGCTCTAAAATTAACCATCCACCAAAATTAAGAAAGTTTCGGGCATCAAAGATAATTTCGCGAATGTCAGCTATACCAGAATCCTGAGAAACTAGAGCGGATAAAGGCTCAAATCTCAAGTCACCTTGCTGAAGATTTTTGTCATCAGGGCTTATATATGGAGGGTTGCTAACTATAAGATCAAAAAAACTTTCTTTTAAACAAGAAAACCAATCACTTTTTTGAATCTTAACATTATCGAAATCAAAGAGTTTTCTATTTTGTTCAGCAAGTTTAAGGGCATCTGGCTCAGAATCTATAGCCTTAATGTCCCAAAATTTTTTTTCGCTTGCAAGCGCTAATGCAATCGCACCAGAACCTGTTCCAAGGTCTAAAACTGATATCTTATCACTTAAGGGCAAGGAAAGGGCTATTTCGACAAGTAGCTCTGTCTCTGGCCTTGGAATAATTGTCGCGGTTGAAACTTTTAGTGGCAGAGACCAAAATTCACGGACTTCTGTTATATATGCAATTGGCTTTCCAAGCAAACGATCAGTGAATAATTGATTAAATTTACTTTGTTGAATATCGCTCAAACAAAAATTAGGCCATGCATACAGGTAGGTTCTATCTACCTCTAGGACATGAGCAAGTATTATTTCTATATCAAGTCTTGGGGTATCGCTTAGATTATTTAACTCGTTACGACGCATCAAAATATCAGCTATCGTTACGGTATTAGAAAAAGTTTTATTTAGCATAAATGGCATAGCTGTTAATTTTTATGGCTCTCGGATAGCATATTAGCCTCGTTCTCATTTATTAGTGGCTTTATTATTCCGTCAAGATTTCCTTCCATAACCTCCGATAGCTTATACAGGGTTAGATTAATTCTATGATCTGTAATACGACCTTGAGAATAATTATATGTACGAATGCGTTCAGATCGATCACCGCTACCAACTAACGAGCGACGTTCCTCAGCCAAATTTTCTGCGGCTTCAGTTTCTTGGGAAAGCTTTAAGCGAGCTGACAAAAGTCCCATGGCTCTTGCCTTATTTTTATGTTGAGATCGGTCATCCTGGCATTCAACAACTGTCCCTGTTGGAATATGAGTTATACGAATCGCTGAGTCGGTTTTATTAACGTGCTGACCACCAGCGCCTGAAGCACGAAATGTATCAACGCGAAGATCTCCTTTCTTGATATCTATATCATCTAAAGATTCTACTTCTGGCATAACTGCTACAGTACAAGCAGATGTATGAACACGCCCCTGAGACTCTGTATCTGGAACCCGTTGCACACGATGAGCCCCAGATTCAAATTTCAACTTAGAATAAACTCCTTGACCTGTAATTAAAGAAATGATTTCTTTATATCCCCCATGATCACCATGATTTTCGCTTATTATCTCTACTTTCCATTTGGAGCTTTCAGCATATTTGCAATACATGCGAAATAAATCTCCAGAAAAAATAGCTGCTTCATCACCACCTGTCCCTGCTCTAATTTCGAGAAATACGTTTTTCTCATCGTTACTATCTTTAGGTAACAAAAGTTTTTGTATTTCTAGCAGAAGAGCCTCAAGTTCTTTTTCTCCCTCATGCGATTCTTCTTGAGCCATCTCCCTAATATCTCTATCAGGGTCACTAAGTAGCGTTTTCGTCTCAAGTACTCTTTTTTCAACTTGAATATAATGTTTATAAACTTCGACTATATGTTCATTTTCTGAGTACTCTTTCGACAGTACACGAAAATTATTTTGATCACTAATTACATCTGGCTCACCTAAAAGCACGCCTACTTCCTCGTGTCGATCAGCAATAAATTGTAATTTTTCTAAAATAGAGTCTTTCATCAAGTTATCTTATCAATTATTTAGCTATATAGATTATCTTTACGGTACTACTTATTGTTTTTTTGAATCATTCTCAACTATTTCCTTGAGCCCAACCAGGGCATTTGTTAAGCGAATATCGTCTTGACGGCCCTCTTCTAAAGCTTGTTTGAGAACTTTTGATGGGGTATGCATAAATTTGTTAGTTAGATTTCTTGCCAGGCTTCTTAAAATCTCCTCTGGATTTTCGTCTGCATGTAATGAAACTAAAGCCTTTTGAACTTCGATGTCACGGGTCGTTTCTATATTTTTTCGAAAGTTTCGAATCACAGAAGCTGAATCCAGGCCTTGCATATGACTTTTCCATTCAATCACTCCATCTTCTATGATTTTTTCAGCTTTATCTGCAGCATTTTCACGTGAACGCATATTCTCAAGAATAACCTCCTGAAGATCGTCTATAGTAAAAAGATAGATATCATCAAGTTCCGCTACTTCAGGTTCGATATCCCTTGGAACAGCCAAATCTAACATGAACATAGGCTTGTGTTTTCGTCTTTTGATGGCAGATTCGACTGCACCTTTACCGAGTATTGGCAACTGGCTACCTGTAGATGATATTAAAATGTCTGCCTTTTCCAGAAATTCAGGTATGTCTGAAAATAGTATTGTATGGGCATTAAATTCTTGGGCTAATTCCTCAGCTCTAAGTAGAGTTCTATTTGAAACGGTAATACTACCCACTTGTTTTTCTAGTAAGTGCCTTGCTACTAACTCAATAGTTTCTCCTGCCCCAATTAACAAAACATGAACATCTTGAAAATTTGAAAAGATTTGTTGCGAAAGCTTTACGCCAGCATATGCAACTGATACTGGGTTTTGCCCAATAGCTGTTTTAGTTCGCACCCGCTTTGCGATTAAGAATGCTTGCTGAAAAAGCTGGTTAAGTTTTACAGAAACAGTGCCGGCCTCTTGTGCAACAGCATACGAGGATTTTAACTGGCCAAGTATTTGTGGCTCACCCAAAATCATTGAGTCCAAACCACTTGCGACCCTCATTAAATGTCTTACAGCATAATCATTTTCGTATGCATAATAACAACCATCTAGGCTGGACGGCATCAATTGATGATAACCAGTTAGCCAATTAAGAACTTTGTTTTTGCTGTTAGTAAAATCATCAGAGGTGATAATGTATATCTCTGTTCTATTGCATGTTGAAAGTATTGCAGCTTCACTAATATCAAGAGTTTTTATTAAATTTTGTAAAGCTTTTGTCATATTTTCTGGAGCAAAGACCACCTTCTCTCTTATATCAAGAGACGCAGAACGATGATTAACTCCAAGCAAATAAATAGTCATAATTCAATACTTATGAAACTAGGCTGCAATTGTCCAGCTCTATGGCCCTAAAGACAAGTAGTATTCAATCAATATTTAACTGGCGCATTAACTTTTTTTATTGTTAGAGTATCTATTTATTAACTAACAGCGAAACGTTTTTGGTTAAAAATAAAAAATTATAAGTAACTTATGCATAATTGTATTCCTTCGATTCTCATATTACTTGCGCTCAGCCAAATGATTGTTGGCTGTAGCAACAATCCTATAGATGAAAATATACAGCTTGTTTATGCAAATAAAGTCGATCGTAACAAACACTCGAAAGATACAGAAAAAATTAAAATAGAAAAAAATAATGCTAAGTCATTTCAACGAAGAAAAATTTTAATGTACGAGCATTTCCTGAAGATAACCTATACGACTTAATATCCGCAGAGTTAGCTGGAATGCGAGGAAAAGCCGGTATTTCGCAAAAAAACTATAGCAAACAAGCACAAAAAACACTTGATCCAAACGTAATTGAGAGGGCAGCCAAAATATCTTTTTACTATGATAATTCTATTTTATTTCTTGAAATGACCACATTGTGGATCAAAGTAGAGCCTAGCTGGATACCTGCAAAAATCTTGCATGCTATTGCTCTGATAAAAAACCACCGTCATGAGGAAGCAGTGCCTTTAATTATTCTTGCCATAGAAAATCATGACGCCAGACCATTTTTTGCCCTGTATGAATCACTAGCTAATAGAGAAAGAATGGATGAGTTATTAAATTTTATTCAAAAGATACAGGCTAAAATAATTGATACTTCGTATGTTGATTTTGCTAAAGCGGAAATTTTTTATGGGAAAGGTCTTCTGAAAAAAGCACTTAAATTAATAGATAAAGTTTTAGAAAGAGAAGTGGAAGCAAAATATTTAAGTTTGACTATCGAGCTTAAAGGTAGAATTCTCCTCAAGCAGGGAAAAAGAACAAGAAGCTTATAACTTCATTGATGCATCTTCAATTGATGATCAGACAAAACGCAACCTAAAAATAGGTTTTGCAAAAAAATTGCTTGAAAAAGACGGACGAAGTGGGTACCAAATAATCTCGATGCTTTATGATCAGTACCCTAACGACCCTAAAATTAAATTTTTATTTGCATCGGCAAATAGGATAGTCAAATCAAAAGATGTTGCGATAAACTTATATGAACAATTAATAGAAGATCAAAAATATAAGGATATTAATTATCTATCTCACTGGGAACTTGGTAGTCTTCATTTAGAAATTAATCCTCAAAAAGCACTTTTTCACCTTCAGAAATATATTCAAGGGATAGATACAGGCTATATAGATATAAATTCAAAAAAAGGTACTGCTAGGATATATATGTCAATGCACATGTTAAAAAAACTCTTGATATCACAAGGAAAAATTAATGAATTTCGATCAATTATGCTTGAGCTTCGGCCTAAAGTTCCAGCTCTATCAAGAGGTCTTTACAACATCGAAATAAATATGCTTGTTAGAAAGAATTACCTAGATGAAAGTTATGAGCTTTTAAGTCTAGCAATTGCAGAATTTCCTGATGATACAAATTTTTTATATAAAAGATCTATAGTTGGTAGCCGGCAGAAAAAGATACTCCGAATCTGAGCAAGATCTGAAAGCAATTTTAATTATTAACCCATATGATCCGATTGCCCTAAATGCTCTTGGATATTCCATGATTACCAATGGAAATAATTTCGATGAAGCGCTTGGCTTAATAACCAAATCCTTGGAAATTTCTCCAGAGGTTCCGGAAACTTTGGATAGCTTAGGATGGGTTTACTATAAATTAGGTGAATATGAAGATGCGATAAAATATCTTAAGAAGGCGATTTCGCGTCTATCTAAACCAATACCAGAAATTTCTGCTCATCTTGGAGAGGTTCTTTGGGTAATAAATAAAAAAGAGGAAGCTATGTCAGTATGGAATGAGACTCTAAAAGAATATCCAAATAACTCCATCATCATGAAAACTATGGAGCAATTTAAGATTGAATAAGCTTATTCGGTACACAATGTTCTTTTTGATTATAATATTAACTGAATCATGTGCTGTTAATAAAAATAATACAACTCAAAATCAAAACTTCAAAGAAGATCATTTCAATCAACTGGGGTCTTTAAACCACTGGGTTATTGAAGGTAAAGTTGGCTATAGAGATTCAGAAGGAGGAGGAAGCGCTTGGGTATCATGGAGCCAGAGTAAAGAAAAATTCGAAATTGAATTAAGTGGTCCGTTTGGCATTAATAAAAAAAGAATTAAGGGTAGTTTCAATCATGCTGAGCTTCAACCGGAGGATTATAATATCACTGTTTCTCAGCATTCTGATATTTATCAGAAAAAATCTATTATGCTAGAAACCCAAATAAAACATCTACAATTTTGGATAAAAGGGATGGGCTCCCCCAGTTTGACCAATATCAAATCAAGATATAATGATGACGGGACTCTAGCTTCACTCAAACAAGCTGGATGGAGATTAGATTTCTCTGACTATAAAAGTATAGGTAAATTTAAGCTACCAAATAAGATAAAAAGGTAAAGAAGGTGTTTATGAATTTAACCTAAGCATCAAAAAATGGTTAATTAAATAAGAGTTAAAATGAAACTAGCGATACCTGCTCCAGCAAAATTAAATTTATTTCTTCATATCACTGGTAGAAAAGAAAACGGTTACCATAATTTGCAAACACTGTTTCAAATGCTTGACTACGGTGATCGCCTTGAAATTGAATCTAATAATACTGGAAAAATCGAGTTATTATCTACTGAAAAAAGTATACCAAACAAAGAGAACCTAATCCTACGTGCAGCAAAAGCTTTACAGAATTATTCGGCATGTGGCTGTGGAGCAAAAATAATCTTGAAAAAAAAACTACCGATAGGTGCTGGTTTAGGTGGTGGGAGTAGCGATGCTGCTACAGCAATCCTTGGTCTAAATGCTGTTTGGAATTTAACTCTAACCAATGCAGAACTTTTAGGTATAGGCTCTAAAATTGGAGCGGATGTTCCAGTTTTTATTTCTGGGAGAACTTCATGGGCAGAGGGTATCGGAGAAAAGTTAACCCCTATAGATACACCTAGCAAGTGGTTCTTAATAGTAACGCCAAATATATTTGTAAGCACATCCAAAATATTTAGTCATCCTAGTTTGACAAGAAACACTCATCCGATCAAAATACGCGCCACTGAAGAAAATGTCTGGAAAAATGATTGTCAGCTAGTTGTCGAAGATCTTTATCCTGAGGTAAAAAAGTCCGCCAATGGCTGGCTAACTTTGCTCCAGCTAGGATGACAGGAACAGGTGGAAGTGTTTTTTCAAGTTTTTCTATAGAAGATGAGGCAAAAGCTATACTCAAAAATATTCCAAAGCCATGGCATGGTTTTGTTGCTAGAGGAGTCAACAAGTCTCCCGCACTAGAGATATTGTCTTCTAGATAAAAAGCTATTGGGGTGTGGCCAAGCGGTTAAGGCAGCGGCTTTTGATGCCGCCACTCGGTGGTTCGAATCCACCCACCCCAGCCATATTTTTACATAACTGTAGTATAGTGTTATTACAAAAATAACTATTAGGAAAATTTTGTGGCGAATTTAATGATTTTTTCTGGGAATGCAAATCCAGAGCTAGCAAAAGAAATAAGTCAATTTCTAGGGATCAACTTAAGTAACTCTGTTGTTTCTCAGTTTTCTGATGGTGAAATCAATATAGAAATTTGCGAGAATGTTCGCGGTCAGGATGTTTTTATAGTTCAACCAACATGCCCACCAACTCATAAAAATTTAATAGAACTTATCCTTATGGTCGATGCACTTCGTCGGTCATCTGCTGCTCGCATCACTGCTGTAATACCTTACTTTGGATATGCTCGACAAGACAGGCGAGTACGCACTGTCCGGGTGCCAATAAGTGCAAAAGTTGTCGCAGACATGATATCTAATGCGGGGGTTGACCGCGTAATGACTGTAGACTTACATGCAGAGCAAATACAAGGGTTTTTCGACTGTGCTGTAGAAAATGTTTATGGTTTACCTTTAATGACTGATGATGTGCAACGTCAAAATTATCAGAAGCCAACTGTTGTTTCACCTGATATTGGTGGTGTAGTTCGGGCAAGAGCTATGGCGAAGATACTCAATACTGAGCTAGCCATAATCGATAAACGCCGACCAGAAGCAAATCAAACAGAAGTTATGAATATAATAGGTGAAGTTGAGGGTCGTACCTGTATATTAATTGACGATATTGTAGATACTGCTGGAACTCTATGCAAAGCTGCTGATGCACTAAAAGAACGAGGAGCAATACAAGTAGTTGCATATTGTACTCATCCTGTTTTATCCGGCAAGGCAATTAAAAACATTGAGGCCTCGAAGCTTGATACAATGGTCGTAACAAATAGCATCCCGATAAGCACTGCTGCCCGTAAAAGTGGGTGTATAAGAGTGCTAACTATAGGTAAAATGCTTGCAGAAGCAATGCGTCGTGTGAGTAATGAAGAATCCATAAGTGCTATGTTTGATGAAGAGTAAATCTTTTGTACAAAATGGTTAAATAGTCACCCAATCAAGGGTTAAAAATAAACATATTTCAATTCTGGTCGCGGATTGTAATACTTGGAGACAAAATTATGTCAAATGATTTTAAATTAAACGTAACAGTGAGAGATGACATAGGGAAAGGTGCGAGCCGCCGTCTACGTCGTTTAGCTAACGAAGTCCCAGCTATAGTATATGGCGGGAAAAATCCACCACAGAAAATATCTTTATTACACAAAGATCTAGATCATGCGCTTCAAAATGAAGCATTTTATTCGCATATTATCACTCTAAGTGTTGAAGGAAATAATGAAGAGGTAATTTTAAAAGATCTTCAACGACACCCAGCTAAATCAATCATTTTGCATGCTGATTTTTTACGTGTAAGTAAAACACAGAAATTCACTACAAAAGTTCCTATTCACTTTATGAATGAAGATATCTGTAATGGTGTTAAAGTTGGTGGAGGTAACATCACACGAAGCATGACTGAACTAGACATATCATGTCTACCAGCAGATCTACCCGAATATATTGAAGTGGACGTTGCAGAGGTAGAAATTGGACAAATACTTCATATTTCTGACATCAAGCTTCCAAGTGGAGTTGAGAGTGTTGCTTTAAGTTATGGCGAAGATCGCGATTCACCAATTTTCACCGTCAACAAACCTAAAGAAGAAATAGAAGAGGTGATAGTTGATGAAGATGGTGAAGATAAGACTGAAGATGAAAACAATACAGAAAGTGAAAGTGATGAGAAAGGTGAATAAAAATTTGCTAATTGTTAATTTAAGTGGAGAGGTTTAGATATTGGATAAAATTGTTCAGTTAATTGTTGGTTTGGGAAACCCGGGCCAACAATATGAGCAAACCCGCCATAATGCAGGGGCTTCTCTTATTTCTATTCTTAGTCAACAATATGCCTCTGACCTTAAACTTGAAGAAAGATTTTTTGGATTTATTGCTAGAGTAAAGGTAGATATTCAAGATGTACGTTTATTAATACCAAACACCTATATGAATTTAAGTGGCAAATCTATAGCTGCCTTTACTAAATTTTATCAAATTAATCCGGAAAATATCCTTATTGTTCATGATGATATAGATCTTCCCCCCGGTATATCAAAATATAAGATAGGTGGTGGTCATGGAGGTCATAATGGCCTCAAGGACACTATAAGGGCGTTGGGTAATAATAGTAATTTTGCACGCCTTAGAATAGGTGTAGGGCGTCCTAGTGAATCTGACGAAGTTGTTAATTTCGTTCTTAAAAAAGCTCCGCAAAATGAACAGAGATTAATTCATAAGAGTATTATTAGTTGTATTAGCACTATTCCACTTGCTGTTATGGGAAAATGGAATGAGGCAATGAAGGATCTTCATACAGTGTAATTAATTTATAAGTAAATTCTTTCTAATATATTGAGAACTATTTTAATGGGTTTTAATTGTGGTATTGTAGGTCTACCTAATGTTGGAAAATCTACACTTTTTAATGCATTAACTAAGGCTGGCATTAGTGCAGAAAATTTTCCATTTTGTACTATTGAGCCGAATACCGGCATTGTACCGATTCCCGATATCCGTCAAGAAAAGCTAGCTAATATAGTTAACCCTGAAAAATTCTTCCGGCTACTATGGAATTTGTAGATATTGCAGGCCTGGTTGCTGGGGCTTCAAAGGGTGAAGGTTTGGGAAATAAATTCCTTACTAACATACGTGAAACAGACGCTATTGCTCATGTTGTTAGATGTTTTAACGATGAAAATGTAGCTCATGTTGAAGGGAAAATAGATCCAATTGCAGATATCGAGATTATTAATACTGAGCTAGCCCTTGCTGATCTAGATACAGTAGAAAAATCTATAGAAAGAACGACTCGCGCCTCGAAAGGCGGACAAGATAAAGAGGCAGCAGACCTAAAATTATTACTCGAAAAAATTCATCCTCACCTTGACCAAGCTAAACCACTTCGCACATTGAATCTTAGTATAACTGAAAAGAAAATGATTAAGTCAATGTGCCTATTAACGTTAAAACCGATGATGTATATTGCCAATGTAGATGAAAATGGATTCGAAAATAATGCCCATCTTAAGGCTATCGAGAAAATTGCTCTATTAGAGGATGCGCCTATAGTAACAATATGTAATAAGCTAGAATCTGAAATCGCTGAACTGACTGACGATAATGAGAAATTAGAGTTTCTACATGAGATGGGTATGGAAGAACCTGGCTTAAATCGATTAATAATCGCAGGCTATCAACTCCTTAAGCTTCATACCTTTTTTACAGCTGGACCAAAAGAAGTAAGAGCATGTACTGTTCCAAAAGGTGCAACAGCACCTCAGTCTGCCGGAAAAATTCATACAGATTTTGAAAAAGGGTTCATACGCGCAGAAATAGTTTCATATGATGATTTTATTGCTGGTAATGGTGAACAAGGGGCCAAGGAAGCAGGAAAGTGGAGGCTTGAAGGAAAGGAGTATGTCATAAAAGACGGAGACGTTGTACACTTTAGATTTAATGTTTAATGTTTAATGTTAAACTATCAAAAAATCTTGACAAGGCTAAGTGAAATCGACAAAATCCGCGACCTCTTTCCTAAGTAGAATTTAAAAAATTCATCTACTTAAATGGCTACGTAGCTCAGCTGGTTAGAGCACAGCATTCATAATGCTGGGGTCGGTGGTTCAAGTCCACCCGTAGCCACCACATTCAACTCCAGTAAATTCGACTGGAATCTTTAAGACCCGCTAAATCTGGGTTTTTTTTGCTCGCAGTTTCATACCTGTCTACTATAATCTATCGTTATCCACACTAAGTTGTTGTTACAAGCGTTATCACCAGTGAATATCAACAAATCGGTGACAACTATTTTAGATGTTAGAAATATGAAAACTCAACAGTGAAAAAGCGGAAAATAGCTCTGGTTTCTTGTTACCGAAATAGTAGTTTATTAACAGATCTGCCGATGAACTATCTTCTATTAAAATTTGTATATCCGCTCAATATGTATGATAGAAGAAACCATTTATTTTTTGTTACATGGACAGTTTTTATGTCGTATCATATATGAGTTTATAAATAGCAAATATTTAATCTTAATTTTATTGATCAATACATCTTAATTTAAAAATAAGGTACAAGGCTTGTCTATATTCGATCGATCAAGAGAAGATCTCATAAAAACCCCCAAACTTGGGTTATAACTGGTGTTGCTGGATTTATTGGGTCAAACTTGTTAGAGGCACTGCTTAAGCTAAATCAAAATGTAATTGGGATTGATAATTTTTCGAACAGTAGTGGTGATAATTTAACTAGTGTTCAGGCGGTTATAAAAGAAAATTGGTCAAATTTTACTTTTTATGAAGCTGATATTAGAAATCTGGTCGATTGTTTGAAGGTATGTAATGGTGCTGATTACGTTCTACATCAAGCTGCTTTAGGAAGTATACCCAGATCTATAGCAAATCCGGTTGCGACCAATGACTCTAATATAAATGGCTTTTTAAATATGCTATTGGCAGCGCGAGATTCAAATATAAAGCGCTTTATTTATGCTGCTTCGTCATCTACTTATGGCGATCACCCTGGTCTTCCTAAAACTGAAAATATAATAGGGCGACCTCTTTCACCTTATGCTGTAACAAAATATATAAATGAACTTTATGCTGACGTTTTTGGAAAGATATACGGTATGGAAACTATCGGATTAAGATATTTTAATGTTTTTGGCCCTAGGCAATCACCGGACGGTGCATATGCCGCAGTAATACCAAAATGGATAAACTCTCTGTCATCTGGAAATGCATGCATCATTAACGGAGATGGTTCCACGTCCAGAGATTTCTGCTACATCGATAATGCAATTCAAGCTAACATACTTGCTGCAACCTCAGCGAATATGAGCGCAGTTAATCAAGTCTATAACGTAGCATGTGGAAAAAGCACTACACTTAATGAATTGCACCAAACTCTTGTCCGAAATATTGCTAAACATCATTATCAAACTATAGAGAGTAAACCTAATTATCAGGATTTTCGAAATGGGGATATCCAACATTCCTTGGCTGATATCACTAAAGCCAAAAAATTTCTCGGTTATAATCCTTTATATAGCGCTGAAGAATGGCTTGAAAATACTGTTAATTGGTTTATTGAAAATTTAAACACTAAAGGGTCCTAACGTGCAAATTGATCAAATGAGTCGTGAAGAGCTTGAATGCTGGCACGAATTACTCAAAAAAAACATGAGAGCTTTAAAATAAGCAATTTAAATTTAGATTTGACAAGAGAAAACCATCCGTAGAGCAACTAGATCTATCAAATATTTTAGATGGAGCATTAAAAGGTAATTATTTTTCAATCGAAGGCGTTGATGCGAGAAACTACGGAGATATAGCTGGATTATCAGAAATGCGTTCATTTGGTGCAGAATTACTAGGTGTTCAAAAAAATGAAATTATTGTCGGAGGGAATAGTAGCCTTAGTTTGATGTACCTTTCGATGTTATTCGCATGGCAATTTGGTTTGAGTGGTCCAAATTCTGCTTGGCGTAATCAAAAAATGTTAAATTTCTATGTCCATCTCCGGGTTATGATCGCCATTTTTCTATTTGTGAGGAATTTGGTATCGAGATGCTAGCTGTGCCGATGGATGAAAAAGGGCCTGTTATGGACCAGGTAGAAATGTTGGTCAAAAATGATAGCAGCATAAAAGGGATATGGTGTGTACCCAAATACTCAAATCCTACAGGTTGCGTATATAGTCAAGATACTATCGAAAGGTTGGCTAAACTAGGAAATATTAGCTCATCTGGATTCAAAGTTTTTTACGACAATGCATATGTCGTTCATGATTTTTATGAAAGTACTCCAGAGCTACCTAATATAATGGACTATTGTAGAAAGCAAAATACTAGTAATAGCGTCCTTCAGTTTACCTCTACATCAAAAGTAACTTTTGCGGGTTCTGGTGTATGTTTTCTGGCGGCATCAAAAGAAAATATCGATGCAATCCAAAAGCATTTGGCAGTTTTTTGTATTGGTCCAGATAAAATTAATCAATTAAGGCACCTTAGTGTTTTAAAAAATCCTGCGAATCTAAAAAAATATATGAAAAAGCATGCTCAATTATTAGAACCTAAGTTCTCCTGTGTTTTAGAGCAGTTGAAATTAAATTTCGTAAATTCTAACTTAGCTACATGGACGTCACCAAAAGGTGGTTATTTTATTTCACTAGATACTAGACCTGGTTTGGCAAGTGAGGTTGTGAGACTTTCATCAGATGCAGGTGTTAAACTTACTCCGGCAGGAGCTACATTTCCATATGGGGTCGATCCAGAGGATAAAAATATAAGGATAGCTCCATCATTTCCTGCTCTCGATGAAATTAATAGTGCAATGGAGATATTGTGTAATTCTATAAAATTAGCTTCGATACAGCAGAAAATCAAGGTTACTGAAAGCTAATATTTAAGATTTTGGTTTAGGTTTGGGAGCGGCGCCAGGATAAGTTAGTTTGGTAACATTATCTCCCATCTTAATATCTAAAATTTTACAGACTCCCTCCTTCTCAACTTCATCTATTCGTATAACTGAATGAACTGGAATAAAACTTCGTTTTATTGAAGAAAATTCACTTTTGAGTTTTTCCTCAGCTGGATCAACTATCATTTGGCTTCGCTCTCCAAATACAAACTCCTCAACTTCTAGAAAACCCCAGAGATCACTTTGATAAACTTGCTTCGCATACATCTCGTATACTTCACCCTGATTTAAAAAAATTACCTTGTACATTGCCGCTGAAGACATATTTTTTTCCTAGAATTAAATTTATATAAACTAAAGTTCTTTACCAAATTATACCATAATTCATAGGTTATTTATAAACTTGTTGCTCAGGAAGATAGGCTTTCACTGCTTCTATGATTATAATATGTGACATTAAATTAAATAATCCAAAACCTAACCCAAATATGTCCAAAATTAGCAGCAAAAAACTCCATATCGTCACTCATGGATGTCAAATGAACGAATATGATTCATCCAGAATGCGTGATTTATTGGGAGACAGCCACCAAATGGTAGCAACTGAAGACCCTGAGGAAGCTGATGTATTGCTTCTTAACACTTGCTCTATTCGAGAAAAAGCGGAAGATAAAGTTTATCATCAATTAGGTCGGTGGAGAAAATTAAAAGAAAAAAATCCTAACCTTATAATTGGTGTTGGTGGCTGTGTTGCTAGCCAAGAAGGTCAAGCAATTGCTAAACGTGCTCCTTTTGTAGATCTGATTTTTGGACCCCAAACACTTCATCGTTTACCTGAGATGATGAGCAAAAAAAAGAGAACAATCGATACCGACCGTTATAGATATAAGTTTTCCTGAAATCGAAAAATTCGATCAGTTACCCCAGCCTGACCCTGAGGGAGCAACAGCTTTTGTTTCAATAATGGAAGGATGCTCCAAATACTGTACTTTCTGTGTAGTTCCTTATACGAGAGGAGAGGAAATTAGTCGCCCAGTTATTGATGTACTCGCAGAAATAACTCACTTATCCCAACAAAAGGTCAGAGAGGTTAATTTATTAGGGCAAAATGTTAACGCCTACAGAGGCAAGATGCCTAACGAAAGCATATGTGATTTTGCTGAATTAATCACATATGTAGCTGGTATCGAAGGAATTGATCGTATCCGTTATACAACCTCTCACCCTGTAGAATTTTCAGATAACTTGATATCAGCCTATGCGGAAGTTCCTGAGTTAGTTAATCATCTCCATCTTCCAGTACAGAGTGGGTCAGATCGAATACTATCTGCAATGAAACGCGGACATACTGCGATTGAATATAAATCAAAAATCAGAAAACTCCGAAAAATTCGTCCCGATATTAGTATATCATCTGACTTCATTGTTGGATTTCCTGGTGAAACTGAATCAGACTTTAAAAAAACAATGGAGCTTATTCATGAAGTGGGTTTTGATCAGAGCTTCAGCTTCATATACAGCAAAAGACCAGGAACTCCTGCCTCAGACTTGAGTGATGAAACTTCAGAAGAAACTAAAAAATTAAGGCTGAAAATTTTACAAGACAGAATTAATCAGCAAGCTATGTCCATAAGTGAGAAAATGGTTGGAAAAACCGAAAATATCTTAGTCACTGGTATCTCCAAGAAAGACCCCAGTCAACTCCAAGGCCGAACTGAAAATAATCGCGTGGTAAATTTCACATCAAGTGATGGCACCTTAATAGGTAATTTCCTTCCAGTGCTTATAACTGGAGCTTTGAAAATTCTCTAGCTGGAAAAATATGAAGAATCAATTAACATCGCGTTCTATGGTACTCGAACCAAACGATACCAAGGGCTTAGCCTCTCTTTGTGGTAAATTTGACGAGCATCTCCACCAGATAGAAAAGAGACTAAATATTAAAATACATAATCGTGGCAATATTTTTCTCATTTTATGGTGACAGCAATAAAACACTTAGAGCAGAAAGAATTCTCACTACTCTTTATAAAGATTTTTTATTTACTGGTAAAGATCTAACCGCAGATCAGATCCATCTAACTATTGGGCATGTAAACCTTGAGCTCTCTATGATTAAATCAAAAAAAACCGATGATGAGGCATCAATAATGTCTGAGAAAATAAAAATTCCTTTATCAATAAAGACAAAAACTGGAATCATAAAAGCTCATGGAGCTAATCAACAAAAATATATTGAAGCAATAAAGACTCATGCTATAAATTTTGGTGAAGGCCCAGCGGGAACAGGTAAAACATATCTTGCTGTTGCATGTGCTGTGGAGTCGTTTCTGCAAGACAAAATAGAAAGAATTTTATTGGTGCGGCCGGCTGTTGAAGCTGGTGAAAAACTCGGTTTTCTGCCCGGAGATATTAGTCAAAAAGTAGACCCTTATTTACGACCACTTTATGATGCGTTATATGAAATGCTTGGGACAGAGACAGCTGAAAAATTGATAGACCAAAATATTATTGAAGTCGCTCCTCTTGCATTCATGCGTGGAAGAACCTTAAAAAATTCATATATTATTTTAGATGAAAGCCAAAATACTACCCGTGAACAAATGAAAATGTTTTTAACAAGAATAGGTTTTAATTCAACAGCAGTTATTACTGGTGATACCTCGCAAATTGATTTGCCAACTAGGGGTCAATCAGGACTCCTTCATGTTTATGATGTACTTAAAGGTGTCGAAGGTATAAGCTTCTCTAGATTTGTATCTAAAGATACAATTCGTCATCCATTGGTAACCAAAATTGTTGATGCATATGAAACACATGAAAAAGACAATTTATAATAAATTAGATTGATTTATTTTCATCATGAAAGTTAATGTAGATATAGAAAATGTCTCTAGTTACGAAGACATTCCAGATCAAAAATGTTTTCACCGATGGGTGTCAGCCTCTTTATCTAATTATAAAAAATCAGCAGAAGTTGCTATTAGAATAATTAATGAAGCTGAAAGCGCCAAACTGAACTATCGGTTTCGAAAAAAAAATTGTGCGACTAATATATTATCATTTCCGGCAGATCTGCCAAAATCTCTAAATTTCCCCCTACTCGGTGATCTCGCTGTTTGCGTTCAGGTTGTCATGCGTGAAGCAATTGAACAAAACAAAGAAATAAATGCCCACTGGGCCCATATGATAGTTCATGGTAGCTTACATCTTATCGGGTACGATCATGAAGATGATTTAGCTGCAAAAAATATGGAAGCGTTAGAAATAAAGATTCTTGGTGATTTGGATTTTCCATCGCCATATATAAATATTGGAGATATGAATAACTCATGACTGATGGTGAAAAGGCTAATTTTAAAAGAAAGAGATGGTTTGAAAAACTGACTAGTATTTTTTCGCCGACCCCCAAATCAAAAGAAGACTTCACAGATCTGCTAGCTTTGGCACAAGCAAATGACATAATAGATAGTGATGCGCTAGAAATGATCGAGGGTGCTCTGAACGTGTGTGACAAACAAGTTAGGGAGATTATGGTTCCGCGCTCACAAATGGCCATCATACCCCAACATCAGAATTTAGGTGATATTCTTGAGTTTGTTGTCGAAAATAAGCACTCTCGATATCCTGTGCTTGACGAGAATGCCGACAATATAACGGGAATCCTTTTGGCAAAAGAACTTTTACCGCTCATTCTCGAGGGTCAGGAAACTTTCGATATCGAAACTGTAATACGACCAGCTGCAATTGTTCCTGAAAGTAAACGGCTCAATATCCTTTTAAAAGAATTTCGAGAACAGAGATACCATATGGCAATCGTAGTAGATGAATATGGAGGTATAGCCGGCCTCATAACTATTGAGGATATACTAGAAGAGATTGTTGGGGAAATACAAGATGAAACAGATGATGCTGAAAAAGAAATGATTATCGTTTTAAATGATGATGCGTACTTTATAAATGCTCTAACAGCTATAGAGGATTTTAATGAGTACTTTTCTGTAAAAATCAGTGACGAGGAATTTGATACAATTGGTGGAATTATTGTACATGGGTTCGGTCGAATGCCTAAAGTTGGTGAATCTATAAATATAGATAATTTCATATTTAAGGTATCTGAGGGAAATAATCGACAAGTTAAGTCGTTAGAAATGCAAATCATATCGCAGTAAACTATTTTTAATAGACTTTTTACTTTACAAGGTGTTTATTGATCTTGTGATTAAATTTTTATTTTTTTAGGAAATTTAATACCCGTGAGCTATTTTTTAATAAAAAATGACATAAAAAATATTCTCTTATTGATTCTGTTCGGTTCGATTTTACCTTTTTCTATGGCCCCTTTTAATTTTTGGTTTTTAGGGATCATCTCTGTAGGTGGGTTCTCAGTTCTAACTCTAAGATATACACAAAGAAAATTATCATTTAGGTTAGTTTTCTTCAGAAGTCTGAGTTATGCAATCGGTCTATACTCGGTTGGAGTATCTTGGATTTTTGTTAGCATCCATCGCTATGGCCAAGCAAGCATAGAACTCTCTGCATTATTGATAACGATATTTATCATCTTTTTGTCGATCTTGTTCGCACTACCATTTGCTATATTTTCAAAGTTTAACTATATAAAATCTAAATCTATTAACAATTTGAGACCCCCTCATAATGTAGTGTTTATTTTTTTCTTAGCATTCCCTAGTTTATGGGTTTTGGGTGAATGGTTTCGTGGGTGGGTATTTTCTGGTTTTCCATGGCTCTACCTCGGTTATGCACACACTGACACGTGGTTATCAGGTTGGGCGCCGGTTACCGGTGTGTTAGGGATAAGTTGGATAGTGGCTTTTTGTGGTGTGTTACTAGGTTTTTTATTTCAACTGCAAACTAAAGTTAAAAGCTCACAAAACCAATTTATTTTTATGCCTATAGTGTACGCATTATCATTAGTGATATTTTTTTGGGTGGGCGGCCTATATTTAAAGAAAATTGAATGGACAAAACAATTAAATAAATCTGTATCAATAGGTTTAATACAGCCAGCCATACCTCTTTGGTATTCATGGGATCGAGAAAAATTAAATACTATCCTCTCTCAATATCAAAAAGATACTAGAAGTGTAATTAACAACGATTTAGTAGTTTGGCCAGAGGCAGCAATTCCAGCATTTCAACATGAGGTATCCAGTTATCTTGATTCTATTAAAAAAGACGCGATAGCTTCCAATACTGCAATAATTGTTGGTGTTCCAACTACATTAGAAAATCATCTCCAGTCTAATAAAAAAATAATCCTCGTTATTTCAATTCAGCATTAGCTTTAGGACAAGGATCAGGTATTTACCATAAACAACATTTAGTTCCTTTTGGTGAATATGTTCCTTTTGAAAAATGGTTAAGGGGGACTATTAAATTTTTTGATTTACCTATGTCTGCGTTTAGCTCTGGCCCTGAAGATCAAGGAAATATTATTATAAAAAATAATATAAATATTGGGACATCAATTTGCTATGAAATAGCTTATTCAGAACTGGTAAGAAGTTCTGCAATAAACTCCAACATACTTTTAACTATGAGTAACGATAGCTGGTTTCGAAAAACTATTGGTCCTAAGCAGCATTTCCAAATTGCTCGCATGCGAGCAATAGAAAATAGGAAGGCCCTAATTCGAGCAACTAATGATGGTATTAGTGCGCTAATAGAAGCTGATGGAAAAGTATCGATTACTATACCATCATTTGATCGAGGGATTTTAGAGGGCGCTCTTTTTCCTAGGAGCGGTTCAACCCCCTTTACAAGAAATGGATCTTATCCAGTAATTATTTTATCCTTTTTATTAGTATTTTTAGGGTGCAGAATAAAAAAATTATCGCCTTAGATGCTTTTATAGGAAACAATGAAATGAAAACTATTAATAGCCGCCCAACAAATCTATCTGGGTCTGAAGAGGGCTTTAGCTTATAATTGAAAACTTAAGAAAAGATATAAAGAAAACTCCAAAACTCAATATGGTTAAAAAACCTATGCAAGAAGAATATTGCCCCAAAGAAATTGAAAGCGACTGTCAAAGAGTTTGGTCGGAAACTAGAGCTTTCGAAGTTAAAGAGGAGGCAGGTAAAGAAAAATATTACTGCCTTGCTATGTTTCCTTACCCCAGCGGCAAGCTCCATATGGGTCATGTCCGTAATTATACTATTGCTGACGTAATCTCTCGCTACCAAAGAATGATGGGCAAAAATGTTCTACAACCTATGGGTTGGGACTCATTTGGTTTGCCTGCAGAAAATGCTGCTATAAAAAATAATACAGCCCCAGCAAAATGGACATATAAAAATATTGAGTATATGAAAATTCAGCTTAAAAAACTGGGGTTTGGCTATGATTGGTCACGGGAAATAACGACTTGTGATCCAAACTATTATAAATGGGAACAATGGTTTTTTACGCAACTTTATAAAAAAGGCTTAGTCTATAAAAAAACCGCAACTGTAAACTGGTGCCCGAATGATGAAACTGTACTAGCAAATGAACAAGTTATTAATGGTTGCTGTTGGCGTTGTGATTCAGTAGTGCAAAGAAGGGATATACCTCAATGGTTTATTAAAATTACTTCATATGCAGATGAGCTTCTTGATGGATTAGATAACCTAAAAGATTGGCCTGATCAAGTTAGGGTGATGCAAAAGAATTGGATCGGCAAAAGTCAAGGTGCCCAAATTAAGTTTCAACTAAAAAAACCATAGATGATATTGATCACTTATCAGTTTATACCACTCGACCAGATACACTTATGGGTGCAACTTACCTTTGCATTGCTGCAGAGCATCCAGTCACTGAGGCACTATCAAAAAACGATTCGAATTTAGAAAGATTTATTAATGATTGCAAAGATCAGGCAGTCTCTGAAGCAAGTGTTGCAAAATCTTTAAAAAAAGGTATCTATTTAGGGATAACAGCACTACATCCAATTTCTGGTGAAGAGTTACCTATATGGGTAGCAAACTACGTCATCTCAGGTTACGGGACTGGGGCAATAATGGCAGTGCCTGGTCATGACGAACGGGATTTTCAGTTTGCTAATGACCACCAGCTGCCAATAAAACAAGTATTTGATAGAGTTTCTTCAAGCAAAAAAAATAAAGGCTTGATTTCGCCTGATCATCATACATCAAGTATTTTTAATAAACGTAAATGGAACAACTGGTATGCTTCCAAATCATCAAATGAGGTTGTTTCTATAAACTCTGAGGAATTTAGTGGTTTAAGTCCTGTGGATGCTTTTGATGCTATTACAAAAAAACTTCAACAACTTGGGCTTGGAGAGGTAAAAACTCAATATAGACTCCGCGATTGGGGAGTCTCACGCCAAAGATACTGGGGTTCACCAATTCCAATGTTTAATTTAACGAATGGAGACGAAATTCCTGTTCCGATGGATCGTCTGCCGGTATTGCTTCCAGAAGATGTAATCATGGATGGAATAAACTCTCCTATTAAATCAGATTTAAATTGGAAAAAAACTATACTGAATAATCAAAAAGTTGAGCATGAAACCGATACCTTTGATACATTCATGCAGTCTAGTTGGTATTACGCAAGATACACTTGTCCAGATTATGAGCAAGGAATGATCGATAGCGATGCTGCAAACTATTGGTTACCAGTTGATCAATATGTTGGCGGGATCGAGCATGCTATATTACATTTACTCTATGCACGGTTTTTTCATAAACTTATGCGAGACGAAGGATTAGTATCGTGTGATGAACCTTTTGTTAAGCTTCTTTGTCAGGGTATGGTATTAAAAGATGGCATTAAAATGTCCAAATCAAAAGGAAATACTGTAGATCCACAAAAGTTAATAGACCAATATGGTGCTGATACAGTAAGACTTTTTACTATGTTTGCAGCACCACCTGAACAGTCGCTAGAATGGAATGATAGTGCAGTTGAGGGAGCGTCACGCTTCCTTCGAAAACTCTGGAAAGCAGTCAACAAAAATATTTTAGAAGCAGATCCGAAGTCAGCTATTCCAAGTGAATTAAATCAAGAACAACGAAATCTTAGATATAAAACACACACAACTATCGCTAAGGTAAGTAATGACTTTAGTAATCGACAAACATTTAATACTTCCATTGCAGCAATAATGGAATTGCTAAATGATATAGGCAAAATGTCCGAGGAACCATGTATCGCTCGGTTAGCTGTTGAGAGAGAAGCACTAGAAACCATCATATTACTTTTATCGCCTATCGCTCCTCATATATGTGATCGGTTATGGAATATGCTTGGCAACAAGGATATGCTGATCAATGAAAAATGGCCAACTGCAGACAAAACAATTTTAACAAAAAAAATATTAAAGATTATCGTTCAAGTAAATGGAAAATTGCGAGCCCAAATTGAAGTGCCTCATGACTCAACTAATGAGTTTATAGAAAAAATTTCCAAAGAGCATGAAAATGTTAAACGCTTCACTGATGGACTTAATATTCAAAAAATAATATTAGTTCCGAATAAGTTAGTAAATATTGTTGCCAATTAAATGCAGCGTGCCAAAAATATATCGTATAGGTCAAGCAAAAAGGATGAATCACGATGAAAAAATTAACCTCTGTTGCTGTTTTAAGCATCTTAGTATGTAGTTTTTTAGTTGGTTGTGGTTGGCATCTTAGAAGTGCTGGAACCGCTCAGATGCTTGGCAATATTGAACAGGTCTATGTTAGCGGGGATGAGAGCAGTTTACTGTATCGTTCGATCATTAAGTCACTTAAGTTGAGTAATGTAGGTATTGCAGATACTTCAGCAACAGCTGGGATTATTATCACACTGATAAACCAGAGATCTAAAAGCCGAACAGCAACAGTGAGCTCATCGGCAAGAGTATCTGAATTACAAATTATCGAGTTGGTCGATATTATAATTTCTACTGGAAATGGAGAAATACTATTGCCCAAAACAACACTAAGGAGAGAGAAGTTCTTTACCTACAATGAAGATAATGTTTCAACAAATAATGAAGAAAATAAAATGCTTAAGCGTGAAATGACAAAAAAATTAGCTAAAAATATTATCCGTCGCCTAAATGCTACTATTAAAATGATAAATCAAAATGAACCTGAAAGCTGAACAGCTCAATGAACATTTGAGTTCGCAGGGACTGTCTGAAACGTACATTATCAGCGGGGACGAGCCAGTCCTAGTTCAAGATTGTGCAGATACTATTAGAAAGCAGGCTGTTGCAAATGGTTACATCGAAAGAAAAGTGTTTCATGTAGATAGCAAGTTTGATTGGAATACTATTCTTTTTGAAGTTGATAATATGTCTCTATTTTCAGAAAAAAGTTTATGGAAATTCGTATAATTTCTGGAAAACCAGGTGAGAAGGGATCAAAAATAATCCAAGAATATCTTCAAAAAATACCTAAGAAGACTTTAACATTGTTTATTTCTCCAAAATTAGATCGCTCAACTAATAAAAGTAAATGGTTTACTGCGATAACAAAAGCAGGTATTTCTGTACAAATATGGCCCATTGAATCTAACCAGTTACCACATTGGCTGAATAATCAGCTGGACAAGCATGGCATTGAAGTAAATGATGAAGCTTTAAGGGTGTTGACTGAAAAAGTTGAAGGAAATCTTCTCGCTGCTACCCAAGAGATTGAAAAAATCAAACTCTTAGGGCTTAAAGGAGAGATATCAGCTGAAGCTATGTCATCTTTAATTGTTGATAATGCGAAATTTAACGTATATATCTTATTAGATGAAATGATGAAGGGAAATGCAAAGAAAGCTTGTCGTATACTTCGGGGGCTTCGTGATGAAGGTACCGATATAACTATTATTCTATGGGCTATTACTAAGGATATAAGGACACTAATAAAAGCGAGGGAAGCAATTTCTGCAAAAAAAAATGTTGACTCACTGTTACAAAAATTAGGTGTATGGGATAAACGAAAATCTCTTATAAAAAAAACTATTAGTAGAGTTTCAATGAGACAATTGGAACAAATGCTAAGACTTTCAGGGGGAATAGATCGAGCAATAAAAGGGTTGAGGCAAGGGGCTCCATGGGATGAACTTACAACACTAGTATTAGCCTTATGTGGTGTCAGATCAGTGAATGCAAAAAATCTCAGAATATCTCTTCAATGAATTTAAGTTACGTCTTATAGGAGCAGTTACACTGGAATTTATTTTAGATAGATTTGGTCTCCTCTATCCTTTAGTTAAAAATTTATTTAATGCATCAAGACGTTCTGCTGTACCAATATCCCACCAGCTTTCGAACCAAATCGAACCTGTTACTCCATGAGAAGAAATTTCCTCAGCTAAAATATCTCGTAATGGAAACTTCTTTATAGATTGCTTGTGTGAGCAAAAAATCTTGGGATCCAATATAGAAATTCCACTAAAAGTATAAGTGTCCCTTTGAGACACTCGAAGACCAACTATGCTTTGAGAGTCTATAGTAAAATCACCTTTAAAATTATGGTTGGGGTTAGGAATCAATACTAAGTGGGCACGAATTTTAGGCTGTAATTTCTTTTTTAAGAGCACATCTAATGGAAAATTAGACCATATGTCGCTATTGATTAACAAAAGGGTTCACTACCTAGTAACGGAAGAGCTTTCTTGATGCCACCGCCTGTATCCAATAATTCTGACTCCCTTGACCACTTTATATTCACCCCAAAAATTTTCCATCACCGAAATATGATTCAATCTGGTCGCCTAACCAGCCTATATTTATCACTATTTCATTTATTCCAATTGCAGCTAAATTTTCAATGTGTTACTGAAGCAAAGGTTTTTCTGCAACTTTAATAAGTGGTTTTGGAGTGGTTGCGGTAATGGGGTCCAATCTTCTTCCACGACCAGCTGCCAAAATCATTGCTTTCATGACTTAAACCCTTCGTTACTTTTTAATTCAGAATCGCCCGCTTCTTCCCACGGCTCGTACCAAGATTGACTAAAAACCTTTGGGAGAATCTTGTATTCAAACCATACTAAAAAGTTAGATAGTTTTGGATGTGGTCTTAGTTGCTCAATTATATAGCGAATGACGAGCGGCAGGTCGTTTAAATAACTATGCTTGCTGTCTCGCAAATGCAATCTTGAAAAAATACCAAGCACTTTAATGTGTCGCTGAAGACCCATTAAATCTAACCAAGAAATAATTTCTTTATCAGAAGCTCTAGATGCAATACCAAGTTTTTCAGCCCTTCGGTAATAATCTAAAGATTTTTGTATCACCCAGTTTTTTGGCAACCTTATATAGCAATCCCTATAAAGAGAAACTATATCGTAAGTCAGAGGTCCTATTACCGCATCTTGGTAATCAATTACACCAATAGAACCACCTGATAATCTCATTAGGTTTCTTGAATGGAAGTCCCGATGAACCACTACTTGAGTTTGCTCCAATGCACTTTCTATAATAACTGTAAAAGCTTCATCAAGGAGCTTATTGTCGCTTTCCTCTAAATCAAATTTAATTAATCTCCTTAAAAACCATTCCCTAAATAAATCCATTTCAGCTAACAAGAGTTCTCTGTCATATAATGAACACTTAGATTCGTTCTTAGGGATTAGCTGGATTTTGATCAGCTCTCTCTCTGCGGAAGCATAGAATTGCTTTGCATATTTACCCATAAATGACGATGCCAGTAGATCGTCTCCAAAATCCTCTAATAATAAAAATCCTGACGTATAATCAACAGCATGGACTATTGGCGCCCTAATATGGTGTTTTTTAAAGCACTGCGATAACCTTACAAAAGAGATATTATTTTCACTGGATGGCGGTGATAGAACAGCTATTAAGGTAGGTTGAGAGTTAATTCTGTAATATAGTCTATAACCTGCATCACTATTTATCTGTGTAAGCAGCATCGGTTCATCAAGCCTGGCGCAAGTAAACAAATGTTGCTGAATCCAATTTTCAAAAAGAGCTAAATCTATCATATTTATAATTCAATAAAAAAAAGACTATAGATTCTACCTCAAACCCTCGCATGATGCTTCAGAATGAGTAAAATGTAACATTGATTAAATTACTAAAAGTTTATTCACACAAAAAACGGGTAAGCATGATGCAAAGAGGTATGGGCCACATATGTGAGAATCCCTATAGCGTATTACGCTCATCATGTTTATTTATAGCATTTATCTTTTTTATTGTCTTATTTTCACAAAAATCGTTTGCAGAAATAACTAATACATACCCCCAGTGGGAGTGTGCAACAGGGGATGACGGAAAGTGGGCTTGCTCACAACAATCCGTACTAGGAAACGAATACCCAAGACCAAATAAAATTGAGACTTTTTCTGTTGTAGAAGAAGAGATTGAAAGTGAGATAGTAACACAAGTCAAAAAAGCTAATAATCTTGATTGGATTGATGAAGAAGATCTTGCTGAAGAACAGCTTGCCTCGAGGGCCTCTGGATGTTGTGGTGCTTATATTGAACCAGAACGTAACTATCCAGATTCAAACCTTGAGCCTGAGGATGCGCCATTAAGAGTTGCATCCGAATCCACAGAGCTCATTCAAGATAATGTCGCTTATCTAAAAGGTGATGTGAATATCACGCAGGGTTATCGTCAAGCACGCAGTGATACAGCAACTGTAGATCAAATTAATAGAACTGTAGATTTAGAGGGTGATATAGAACTTAGGGAACCGGGTATATTACTCCGTGGGGACGCAGCATATATGAATATGGATTCCTTAGATGTCGAGATCAATAATGCGACATATTTATTGCATGAATCTGGAGCCCGAGGCACAGCACAGAATCTCCAGAGACCCGGTGGGGATATTTTCTATATTGATGATGGCGGTTATACTACCTGCGAACCTGGAAATAATGCGTGGCGTCTTGTAACCTCAAAACTGGAGGTGAATCCTGGAACAGGAATTGCTACCGGCAAACATGTTCGCTTAGAGGTCAAAGATATCCCAGTTTTGTATGTGCCCTGGGTTAGATTTGCAATTGATGACAGAAGAACAAGTGGGCTTCTATTTCCTAGCTGGGAAAATACTAAAGATAATGGATTAGATTTTTCGCAGCCAATATATCTAAATCTTGCCCCAAATTATGATGCGACTTTCACACCCCGATATATAGAAGAGCGTGGAGAAATGGTGGAACTAGAAGTGCGACATCTCTCTAAAATATCCGAAACCACTTTTAGTGGGGCATTTCTTTCCAGTGATGATGGTGGTGGTGATGATGATGATATTAATCCTATTACGAAGAAAAAAATCCAAGAGGGAGAAGATAGATGGGTAGCTGATTTAAGGTACAATGGATTTATTAGGGGTTGGAGCTCTAATCTAAATTATACAAGAGCAAGTGACGAAGACTACTTTCAAGATCTTGATACCACGACCCTCGAGGTAATTAGCAAGTCTTATCTAGAGCAGAAAGGTACCGCCACAAAAAGAATTAAGAATTGGGACTTCCTTATTGAAGGCCTAGGATATCAAACACTTATCAAAGATGGATTAGATCAATATAAACTGCTTCCTAGAATTCAAGCAGATGGTAATTTTACTGTTGGTAATTTCGAATTTAGTATGAATAATCAGTTTAGTGATTATGATCATAATGAAAAATCAAAAGTAACAGGTCGTAGGTTAAAATTGGATTATTCTGCTAGTTGGGACAGTTCTTGGGAATGGGGCTACTTCCGCCCAGCTCTAAAAATAAAACATCGAACATACGATTTAGATGGTCCAGTATATGCTGGGGGTGGCGATAGCCCATCAGTAACGGTTCCACTGGGGATTATAGATACAGGAATATATCTTGATAGAGCCACGACATGGTTGAAAGGATATACACATACATTTGAACCGAGGCTCTATGTGGTAATAGCAAGTGACGAAGATCAAAGTGATTTACCAATATTCGATACAGGTGAGACGACTTTTGATTACGATATGCTATTTAGAGATGAGCGATTTAGTGGTGGTGATCGAATATCTGACACAAAACAAGTCTCTATAGGAATAACTACAGCCCTCATTGATGATGAAAATGGTATTGAAAGAATTAGTGCTAGCCTTGGACAAATTTATTACCTTGATGACCGAAATGTATCTTTGGGAACATCTGTGACTAAAGAGATGAAAAGAGATGATTCTCCTTACGCAGCAGAATTTCAAATGAGGCTAGGCGACAACTGGAGGGCTATTGCTGATGCACAGTACGATTCAGATGATAGTGAGCTTGATCGTGGGAGTTTTGGTCTCAGATACCGTGGACAGGGAAATCGTCTTCTAAACCTAAGTTATCGATTCAATAATAAAGATCCATTAATAATAAATGGCAAAAAGTACAATAATGATATTGAGCAAAGTGATTTTTCTGTTGCATATCCAATCACTAGGAGCTGGGATTTCGTAGCTCGTCATAATTATGATGTCACGAATACTAGGATTTTAGAGACCTTTTTTGGAGTGCAGTATGAAAGTTGCTGTGTTCGAGTAAGCTTGTTGGGGCGTAAATTTATTGATCGAGATGACCTAGAATCATTACCTATGGATCAGTTGGAGGAAGATAATGGTATATTTCTTTCTTTTCAAATAAAGGGTATAGCAGGTTTTGGATCTAAAATGGACAGAATAGTTCAGGATGGAATATCTGGTTATGAAATACCTGATAACAAATAAATTATGATAAAAGTAAACTTTTCATTGTTGTATATATTTATAGCGCACTTCTTTGCTGCAATTTCCTTTTCACTAGCTGCAGAAGAAATACTCATAGATGAGGTCGTAGCATCTGTGAATGATGAAGTTGTAATGAGAAGCGAACTAGAAGAAAGGGCTTTGGAGGTGATCGGTAGACTGCAAGCAAGTAACACTAAAGCACCGCCAGAAGAGGAAATTTTATCCCAGGTTTTAGACCGCCTAATTATTGAGAGAATTCAACTTTTAAAGGCTAAGCAAGCTGGAATAAGATATTCTGATGAAGAGGTCAACAGTGCAATAAGTGCGACTGCGCAACGCCAAGGTAAAACTTTACAAGATCTTTTAGATGATGCACAAAGGAGTGGGATAAGCCCATCAGTTTTCCGACAAAAAGTAAGGGAGCAACTGCTAATTAGCCGTGTTCAAGAAGGAAATATGAATAAAAGAGTGTCTATCAGCGAACAAGCTATAGATAATTTTCTCAATACTGAAGCAGGTCGCTCCTGGGCAATGCCTGATGTAAACCTGGGACATATTATGCTACCTATTTCATCTAATAGTTCTGAGGAAGCAACATCCAGAGTTAAAGAGGCGATTCTAGATATTTATTTTCAAATAAAAAATAATCAAGACTTCAAAGCCATGGCCATTGCCAAATCAAAAGGAAGAGAGGCTAAAAAAGGTGGTGATATGGGTTGGAAAAAAGCGGAGCAACTACCTGAAATTTTTTTGCAAGCAATTGAAAATATATCTCCAGGTCAAATCACCGAACCAATTAAAAGTGATGCTGGATTTCATATACTCAAGCTCTATAACCGAAGAGGTGGGATTTCAGAAAATTTGGTTCAGCAGCATAATGTGCGGCATATTTTATTGATTCCAAACGAAGTAAGAGATAAAAATCAGACACTGGAAGCGATAAAGAAAATTAGGGATAAGATATTAAATGGAGAAAAATTTACTGCAAGCGCTAAATTGTATTCTGAGGATATTGGTACATCATTATCAGGCGGCTCTCTTGGTTGGTCAGTTCCAGGGCAATTCCAGCCTAAATTTGAGGAGATAATGGCTGCTGTAAGTATAGGTGACGTCAGTGAGGCTTTTGAGACTACCTATGGTTGGCATATATTGCAGGTAATAGAGCGCCGAGAGCAAGATTTTAGTGATGATATTAAGCGCTCTCAAGCAAGAAATACTCTAAAACAGAAAAGGTTCAAAGAGGAACTAGAAATCTGGCTAAAAGAGATACGAGACGAGGCTTTTATAGATATTAAATTGTGATGAGAATAGCCGTTACTCCAGGAGAGCCATCTGGTATAGGACCAGATTTACTGATACAGCTTTCACAAGAACCACTTGATTTTGAATTGGTAGTTTACGCTGATCCAACACTTTTGATATCGAGGGCCAAAGATTTAGGTCTACCGCTAAAAATTAGATTATATGATCAATCTAAGCCCGCAGCCTCAGGAAAATTTGAGCTATCAGTTAAACCTATTAATTTAAAATCTCCAGTTATTCCGGGTATCTTAAATTCGGATAATTCTGGGTATGTATTGGAGACACTTTCTGCAGCAATTACTGACTGTCAAAAAAAAAATACTGCCAAGCGCTTGTAACAGGTCCGATCCATAAAGGTATTATAAATTCTTCAGGTGTAAAATTTACAGGTCATACTGAATTTTTGGCAGATAAAACCTCTACAAAAAAAGTTGTGATGATGCTTGCCACAAAGGATCTCAAGGTAGCGCTTGTGACGACACATATGCCTCTATCTGAAGTACCAAGACATATTACAAAAGATTCGTTAAAAGAAACCATTTGTATTCTTAATAGTGATCTTAAGAACAGATTCGGTATTAGACGCCCTAAAATATTAGTTTGTGGGCTGAATCCCCATGCAGGTGAAGATGGTTACTTAGGTATGGAGGAAATAGATATTATCAAGCCTTGCTTGAAT
This sequence comes from Cellvibrionales bacterium, assembly GCA_038143955.1. Classification (GTDB taxonomy): domain Bacteria; phylum Pseudomonadota; class Gammaproteobacteria; order Pseudomonadales; family Porticoccaceae; genus Porticoccus. The sequence continues at coordinate 124,347 of JAYQMT010000005.1, read as the reverse complement.
GAGCTAAGAAGTGAAGGGGTTTTGCTTGAAGGACCATTGCCAGCTGATACTATTTTTACACCTAAATACCTGAATAACTGTGATGCAATTTTGGCGATGTATCATGACCAAGGGCTTCCAGTGATAAAATATAAAGGCTTCGGCAATGCAGTAAATGTAACTCTCGGGTTGCCAATCATACGAACATCTGTAGATCATGGCACAGCTCTTGAATTGGCTGGAACGAATATGGGCAATATTGGAAGTCTTGTAACTGCTATCGAATATGCAAAAAAAATGGTAGGTCATGATATATTAATGATTCTAAATGGGCTACCAGTCCATAAAGCGCGAAAACGTTTTGGTCAAAATTTTTTAGTCGATTCTGATGTTATTAATTTAATAATCAATGCAATCCACCCAAAAAAAGAAGACAATTTGATAGAAATTGGAGCAGGAAAAGGCGCTATAACAAAGGCAATTTTAGATAATTGCCCAAGTTTAAAGATTATAGAACTAGATAAAGATCTTGTACTTATTTTAAGGAAAAAATTTAAAAATTATGATCAATGTAAAATACAACAAGTCGACGCTTTGGAGGTAGACTTTAGAAAATTTTTTTCCACTGGATTTCCTTTACGTATTATCGGTAATTTACCATACAATATAACCACCCCGCTTTTATTTCATTTATTGGAATTTCATGAGTATATTTCTGACATGCATTTTATGTTACAAAAAGAGGTGGTAGATCGGATTAGTGCATCACCTGGTAACAAGAATTACGGAAGATTGAGTGTTATGATCCAATACTATTGCAATGTGTGTCCTCTTTTTTAGTGCCACCATCAGCTTTTTCCCCCTCCCCAAAAGTTGATTCAATGATAGTTTCACTATGTCCATATAAAGAAATACCTCATGTTGCAGAAAATCTAAAATTCTTTTCTAAATTAGTCAGAATATGTTTTCAGCAACGACGAAAGACTATACGTAACTCAATCAAACTTCTTCTTTCTGAGAAGTATATAGAAAAACTAAGTATTGACTTGACCTTGCGTCCAGAACAACTCAACGTTGCTCAATTTGTCAATCTTAGTAATCAAATAGGTTTGCTATTATGATTAATATAGATGTATGTGTAACATCAAATTATTCACCAGAATATTCAGATCCGGAGGATAAAAATTTTCTTTTGTGTATCACGTAAGCATAAAGAATAATGAATATTACCCTATACAGTTGATGAGTCGCCATTGGGTTATTACAGACGGTGATTCTCAGATTAAAGAAGTCAAGGGACTTGGGGTTGTTGGAAAACAACCAATTATTGCTCAGGAGAACTCTATAAATACACGAGTTGTGTAGCAATAGGTACCGAGGTAGGAACAATGAGTGGATGCTATAAAATGATTGATGATTCAGGGATCGAATTTGATACTAAAATCCCAGTATTACTGCTTTCAATGCCTGGGGCTATACATTGACCGATTATGCTGTAGGTGATATTCAGGGTTGCCTTGAACCGTTGCAGTACCTGCTTGAGAAGTGTCATTTAATCCAGAAAAAGATATGCTATGGTCTGTAGGGGATATCGTAAATCGAGGTCCGGAATCCCTAGAAACACTTCGTTTCTGTTATAAACTAGGAAGTAATTTTCGCATGGTTCTTGGCAATCATGATTTGCATTTACTTGCTGTGGCTAGCGGGAGAAAAAAGCGAGTCGAAGTGATACTTTGGGAGAAATAATTAACGCTCCAGACAAGGATGAGCTTTTGTGTTGGCTTCAAAAACAACCGCTAATAATAAATGAGAAAGACTATGTTTTTGTTCATGCTGGTATACCACCCCAATGGTCATTAAAAAAGGCTTTAGAATTGGGAAAAGAATTAAGTACTATTTTACAGTGCGATATTCGATCAGACCAGTTCTTCGATTCGATGTATGGGAATCATCCTAATATATGGAAAGATAGCCTAGCTGAGCCAGAGAGATGGAGGCTTATTGCAAACTACTTTACCCGTATGCGTTTTTGCTCTTCATCGGGACGACTAGAACTTGAATCTAAAGATCCTAACGCTCCCCCAAAAGGATTTCTACCTTGGTTTAATCATAAAGGTTCTATTAATGACAATGTGAAAATTATTTTTGGTCATTGGGCGGCACTTGAGGTCAGATTAATAAAAAAATTTATATCCATTAGATACTGGTTATCTTTGGGGAGGAAAAATGCGGTTAATGAATATAGATACAAAAAGAGTTTTTTCATTGTAGCTATAAATAAATTAATATAGCTGTTTTACAATTAGTGCAATTAATCTTTAGAGATTTTCTATTAATGATAAAAAATATATCTAAATTTTTTACGAGAATCCTTGAGCGATGGTTGCCTGATGCATTCATTATAGCTATTACAATCACTTTTATAGTTCTTTTAATTGGAGTGCTCGTACAAGATCATTCACCAACGCAAATGGTTAGATTATGGGGTAATGGTGTCTGGGATTTATTAATATTTTCCATGCAAGTTACTATTACACTTTTTACGGGAAGTGTTTTGGCACAAACGAATAGTGTTAAAAAAGGATTAAAATCAATAGCATCAATTGCCAAAAACCCCGGTCAAGCAATTATATTAATGACTATGATAGCCTTAATCTGTTGTTGGATTAGCTGGGGATTTGGGCTCATAGCCAGCGCATTAATGGCTCGTGAAATTGCTTATCAGATTAAGGGTGTTCATTATCCACTTCTAGTTGCCTCAGCATATTCTGGAATGCTTGTTTGGCATGCAGGGCTTTCAGGATCAATACCTCTTAAGATTGCTGCCACAGACAATGATCAACTTAGTGCTTTGTTAGATGGTAATGTTATTCCTTTATCAGAAACTATTTTCAGCTGGGAATCTCTTGTTGTTTGTCTAGTTCTCTTCATCACACTACCTATAATAAATAAACTAATGATGCCTTCGCCATCAGAGGTTGTTGAAATCAATCTAGACAAGCTTCCTATAGATTTAGATTTAACTTCAGATAATTCGACCCCAGCCCAGTATATCGAAAACCATCGTTTTCCTACTTTATGTTTAGGGCTACTAGGCGCCTGTTATTTGATAGATTACATCATTAACGGCGAGCCAGTCGGACTAAATACTATTAATTTTGTTTTTTTAGTAGCTGGACTTTTGTTACATCGTTCAGCTGCTTCATATTTAACTGCTCTTGGTGAAGCAGTAAAAGGGTTGTCTGGAATCGTTCTTCAGTTCCCATTATATGCAGGTATTATGGGAATGATGATAGGCTCTGGCCTTGCTGCCTCGATGTCAGAATGGTTTGTTAGTATATCGAATACTGACACCTTCACACTACTAACCTTCCTAAGTGCAGGGATAGTAAACGTTTTTGTTCCCTCCGGTGGAGGGCAGTGGGCTGTCCAAGCTCCTATTGTTATTCCTGCTGCTGAGTCGTTGGGAGTTCCATTAAATAAAGCAGCTATGGCTGTGGCATTTGGCGATGCATGGACTAATATGATTCAGCCTCTATGGGCTTTACCACTTTTAGGTATAGCAGGACTGAAGATCAAGGATATAATGGGTTACTGCACAGTAGCGTTAATCTGGTCAGGAATAGTATTTACACTAAGTATGCTATTATTATTTTAAGTTGATTTGAATAAGAGCAAATAATTTTAGATATGAAAAAAAATTTACCATACGTACTTTTTTTAATCTACAGCCTACCAATTAATGCAGGTATGATTGGTTTTTTAAATGATGAAGATGGCCATACAAATTGGCAACATTTAGCTAATTGGTCTGGGGGTATATTTATTATTCTCCTCTCAGTAACGGGAATTATGCTTTTTTAAGCCGTAGGCAGGCTCATCAGTCTAATATTGCTCTAAAGGAAATACGAACACAGCTAGAAAAAAGAGTCTTGGAGAGAACAGCTACTCTGGATCAATACAACCAGCTACTTAAAGACTCTAATAGGCTCTTAGAAGGTGAGATAACACAACATAAAACGACTACAGAACGTTTGCGTTCATCTGAAACTTATATAGCTGATATTCTTAGCTCAATGCCTCTGATGCTCATCAGCATAAATAGATATGGCAAGATAACGCGGTGGAATCAAAAACGGAGTCTATTACAGGAATTAGTTCTGCCCAAGCGCTAGGAAAAGATCTCTGGGAAACCTATCCAGCAATAACTGTAACGCCAACACAAATTGATCATGTTCAATCCCAGAATCAAGCTGAAACAATCAAACATAGTCAGCGAGGACAGTATCACTTCGATATAACTATTTATCCTTTGAGGGAACAGGAAGAGACTGGTGTCGTGATACTTATAGATGATGTCACAGAAAATATACTTACTGCTAACATGTTAGTTCAGCGTGATAAAATGTCATCTATGGGTGAGTTAGCTTCCACTATGGCACATGATATAAATTTCCCGCTGGAGTGTATTATCGAAGACTTAAGTAGTAGCTTAGTCAAATTAGAAGACTCAAAGTTGAAAAGCGTTGGGGAAATTAAAAAGAAACTTACAGAGGCTAGCCAGAGAGGGCAGCAAGTTAGTGCTATAATTAATAATCTTTTAGACTTTTCAGTAAGCCGAGGAGGAAAGAAACAACCTTGCAGTATAACCGAACTTATTAACGAAACCATTGATTTAGCAAAAAAGGTTATAACCTCCCCGTCAGGCTTAAAGTTTGCTGATATAAAAATTGAATGCGAATTTGAAAAAAATATTCCTCAAATACCCTTATTTTCTTCGGAAATAAAACAAGTGATATTAAGCTTATTTAGGCATTCTTGTTACGCTATAAGCGAAGTTCGAACTCATAAATTTGAGCCATTGATTAGAATAAAAATTATGGAATGCTATGAGGCGCTGTGGTTTAAAATACAACATAACGGATTAGGAGTTAGTAAAGACGAGCAACAGTTTATTTTTGAGCCATTTTTTACAAATCAATCAACACACTCAAATTATGATTCTGCAAAACGCTTATCTTTTTCATATTTCATTATTACAGAACAACATCGTGGCCAGCTAGCTATAACATCGGATATAGAAGTTGGGACTACATTCCATATCCAACTTCCGCTTTCCTAAAAAAATTACAAGTTAACTTTCTTCCTGATCTTCTTCAATTTCTACTGCCTCGACCTCAGGTCGATCAAAAGCCCGACATAGGCCATTGGAGCAGCGTCTCCAGATCGGAATCCACATTTTAAGATACTGATATATCCACCTGGTCGAGTCTGATATCTGGGTCCTAGCTCTGTAAACAATTTTCCAACAGCAGCTTTATCCTGAATCCGGCTAAATGCTAATCTACGATTAGCGACACTGTCAACTTTTGCTAAAGTAATTAAAGGCTCAGTGAGTTTACGCAACTCTTTTGCTTTTGGTAAAGTTGTTTTTATAAATTCATGTTCCACTAGCGAAGTCACCATATTACGAAACATAGCTCTTCGATGTGTTCCTGTCCGACTCAGTTTTCTACCGCTTTTGCGATGACGCATTATTTTGTTTCCTTAAAAAATTTGCTATCTCAGCAATAAATTTTAACTTTGAGTTAAGTAGTTAATAGAAATCTAAAGAATCTAATCCTCTTCAGTTTCGGTACGTATACTTGCAGGTGGCCAATTTTCAATTTTTTGGCCTAATAATAAATCTCTCGAAGCTAGTACGTCCTTAATTTCAGTTAAGGATTTTTTCCTAAATTGGGTGTTTTCAATAGTTCAACTTCAAGTCTTTGAACTAGGTCACCAATATAGTGGATATTCTCAGCTTTCAAACAATTAGCAGAACGAACTGTTAATTCAAGATCGTCTACTGGACGAAGTAAGATAGGGTCAATTAAATCTTCTTCTTCTTCAGGAGCAGCTGCACTCTCACTCTGAAGATCTACAAATACAGCAAGTTGTTGTTGCAGAATCGTAGCCGAACGACGAATAGCCTCTTCTGGATCAATTGTTCCATCTGTTTCTATATCTAATACTAACTTATCTAAATCAGTGCGCTGTTCGACACGAGCACTTTCAACAACATAAGATACTCGTCTTACTGGTGTAAATGTTGCATCCAATGGTAGACGTCCAATAGATCGTTCTTCATCAGAATCATTAAAACGGAAATTTGATGGCTGGTACCCTCTGCCCTTTACGACATGAAGTTTCATATTAAGTTTGGCGCTGCCTGTTATATTAGCAATTACATGTTCTGGATTAGTAATCTCACACGTGCTATCTAACTCTATATCACCAGCAGTTACAGCACCCTTACCTTTTTTTGTAAGAGTTAAAGTTACCTCGTCCTTTTCATGCAGTATTATGGCAACCCCTTTCAAGTTAAGAAGGATTTCAATGACATCCTCTTGAACTCCCTCCAGAGTACTATATTCGTGAAGTACGCCATCAATTTCGACCTCCACGATGGCGGAACCAGCCATTGAAGACAGTAATATACGGCGCAAAGCATTACCTAAAGTGTGACCGAAACCTCGCTCTAATGGCTCTAGGATAACTTTGGATTTTGTAATGCTTAATTCAGTTACATCTATGGTGCGTGGTGTCAAGAATTCATTTACTGATGTATGCATATGCCTATCTGCCTCATATCTAATAACTACTATTAATTCTACTTTGAGTAAAGTTCTACGATTAAATTTTCGTTGATCTCAGCAGGAAGTTCACTGCGATCGGGATCACGCTTGAAGGTGCCGACCATTGCGTTAGCATCAACCTCTATCCAGTCAACACTACTTCTCTGCGATGAGATTTGAAGTGCTGCTTGGATACGGAGTTGTTTTTTTGATTTCTCACGAATGCTTATGACGTCATTCTCCAGAACTCTATATGAAGCGATATTAACTTTTTTGCCATTAACTAAGATTGCGTTATGCGCTACTAGCTGTCTTGATTCAGATCGAGTTGAACCAAATCCCATGCGATAAACGACATTGTCTAGGCGTTGCTCAAGAAGCCTCAAAAGTGTTTCACCTGTGGCTCCTTTGATAACCGCCGCTTCTTTATAATAGTTTCGAAATTGTTTCTCGAGAATTCCATATGTTCGTCGCACTTTTTGTTTTTCTCGCAACTGCACGCCATAATCTGAGAGACGACCACGTCGCGCACCATGTTGACCAGGGACGCTATCGGCGTGACATTTCGACTCTAGTGGTCTAATACCACTTTTTAAAAAAAGATCTGTTCCTTCTCTGCGAGAAAGCTTACATGTGGGTCCTAAATATCTTGCCATATCATTGCTATCCTAGTTATACACGACGTTTTTTTGGCGGACGACAACCATTATGTGGAATAGGTGTTACGTCGGTAATATTTGTAATTTTATAACCTGCATTATTGAGAGCACGCACAGCTGATTCTCTTCCTGGGCCAGGTCCCTTAACTTGAACATCAAGATTTTTTAAACCAAATTCTTGGGCAGCCTCGCTAGCTCTCTCTGCAGCAACTTGTGCAGCAAAAGGGGTACTTTTTCGAGATCCCCTAAAACCAGAACCACCTGATGTTGCCCAACTTAATGTATTTCCTTGTCGATCCGTAATCGTAACGATAGTATTGTTAAATGAGGCATGAATGTGAGCTATGCCATCCACTACTGTTTTCTTTACCTTTTTTCGGGTAGTTTTTTCTCTAGAGTTGCCATACTTATATTTCCTATCGCTTAATTGGCTTACGCGGACCTTTACGGGTTCGGGCATTAGTCTTTGTACGCTGACCACGCAAAGGTAAGCCACGACGATGACGGAGGCCCCGGTAACAACCAAGATCCATCAACCGTTTAATGTTCATGCTGATTTCTCTTCGCAAATCACCTTCAACAGAAAGCTCTCCAACAGCACCTCGAACAGCATCTATTTCTTTTTCACTTAAATCGGAAATTTTTACTTTTTCATCAATACCAGCACTAGCACATATAGCTTTAGCAGCACTCCGACCAACTCCAAAAACATATGTGAGAGAAATCACTGCATGCTTGTTGTCGGGTATATTGACACCGGCAATTCGGGCCATTTGTTCACTCCACTTTAATTTACGTTTTAGCCATAATCAATAAACTCCATTTGAGGAGTGCCCCATAAAAAAAAAAAAGGGGGCAAGAGGATAGCTTTGCTTGTAATAAAAATCAATAACTCTCTTAAATTTAACCTTGACGCTGTTTATGACGAGGCTCGACACTACAAATAACTCGTAACACGTTTTTGCGTTTAATTACTTTGCAGTTACGACAAATTTTTTTAACTGACGCACGCACTTTCATAATAAATCCTCTGACCAAATCAACGGCTTTTGCCGCCATATCCCTTAAGATTAGACTTCTTCATTAAGGAAGAGTACTGATTTGACATCAAATGAGATTGCACTTGAGACATAAAGTCCATCGTTACAACTACCGCAATCAACAAAGATGTCCCTCCAAGGTAAAATGGGACATTTAAGTATACATTCAGAAACTGAGGTAGAAGGCATACTGCAGTCATATACAAACCACCTACCAAAGTTAATCTTGTCATTACCCCATCAATATATTTCGCTGTTTGTTCACCAGGCCTTATACCCGGCAAGAACCCATTACCACGTTTCAAATTATCTGACATATCACGAGGATTAAACATTAATGCTGAGTAAAAAAAAAAAAAAAATAATTAACCCAGAAAACAAGAGTATATGCAATGGTTGACCTGGACCTATAAAAAGCGCTACTTCTTGTAGCCAATCTGCTGAACCAGCACCCTGTCCAAACCACTGCGCAATAGACGCGGGAAATAGTAATAAGCTACTTGCAAAAATCGCTGGTATAACTCCAGCCATGTTTACTTTTAGTGGGAGATGGCTAGCTTGTGCAGGACCCTTACCTGGTTGACGTTGTGCATAATTTACTGTTATTCGTCTCTGACCACGTTCAATGAATACAACAAAATATACTACTGCGACTGCAAGAATAGCGACTAACAATAAGGCCAAGACATGAAGCTCACCTTGACGAGACGACTCTAGTGCCTGTCCAATAGCTGATGGAATACCTGCTACAATACCAGCAAATATCAACATAGATATTCCGTTACCTATTCCTCTTTCTGTGATTTGCTCTCCTAACCACATTAAAAATACAGCCCCAGTAACCAAAGAAACTACTGCAATAAAATGAAAACTGAAATCAACAGAATAGGCCAGCCCTTGACCAGCCAAGCCTACTGACATGCCTATTGCCTGAAGAGTAGCTAGTAGGACTGTACCATAACGAGTATATTGATTGATGGTTCGCCGACCAGATTCGCCTTCTTTTTTTAATTGTTCTAGTTGGGGAACTACAGCTGACATCAATTGCATTATTATAGAGGCTGATATGTATGGCATGATACCTAATGCTAAAATACTCATACGCTCAAGCGCACCTCCAGAAAACATGTTAAACATACCAACAATTGTTCCCTGATTTTGGCTAAATAATTCGGAGAGGCGATCTGGATCAATTCCAGGTACCGGTATATGAGTACCAATTCGGTATATTACAAGAGCTATAAACAAAAAACGTAGTCGAGCCCATAACTCCCCTAAACCTTTTGAATTTCCTTGTTGAATACCGGCCTTAGTCATAGGATTACTCTTCTATTTTTTCCACCAGCTGCTTTAATAGCAGCTATAGCGCCCTTGGTTGCAACGATGCCCTTTAAAGTAAGCGCTTTATTTAACTCTCCGGAAAGAAATATTTTCGCTCGAGATATATTATTATTTATTAAACCTGCTGTTCTTAAGGCACCTATATCAACAATATCTCCATCGATTAAATTCAACTCGCTCAGACGAATTTGCGTGGATACTTTTGATATTCTTGATGTAAACCCATATTTAGGCAAACGTTTTTGAAGTGGCATTTGTCCACCCTCGAAACCTGGGCGCACACGACCACCAGATCGAGATTTTTGACCCTTATGGCCACGACCAGCGGTTTTCCTAAACCGCTTCCAATTCCACGACCAACTCGTTTGGCCTCTTTGTTTCTTCCTGGTGCAGGACTTAGCGTATTAAGACGCATACTATTCCCCTTGAACCTTAACTAAATGATTGACTGTATTTATCATACCTCGAACTGACGCGGTATCTTCTACTTCTACAGTATGATTGATTCTTCGCAGACCTAAACCTGCAACACAAGCCTTATGTGAAGCTATTCGGCCATTAATGCTACGAATTTGAGTAACTTTTATCATTTTTGACTTTGTCATATTAACGATCAACCTTAATTCAGAATTTCTTCAATAGTTTTGCCGCGCTTTTCGGCAACAACTGCTGGAGAATTCATATGTTGTAATGCCTTAAATGTTGCTCTAACCACATTAACTGAATTAGTTGAGCCATAACATTTAGCTAAAACATTATGAACTCCTGCTATTTCTAACACAGCTCTCATTGCTCCACCTGCAATTACTCCAGTACCCTCAGATGCAGGTTGCATATAAACTTTTGAAGCTCCGTGATTTGCTTTTACCGCGTACTGTATAGTAGTGCCCTTTAAGTCTATGTGGATCATATTTCTGCGTGCAGCTTCCATAGCTTTCTGTATAGCTTGAGGTACCTCGCGAGCCTTCCCTCTTCCGAAGCCTACTTTTCCATTACCATCACCCACTACAGTAAGTGCAGTAAAACCAAAAATACGTCCACCTTTTACAGTTTTTGCAACTCTATTTACCTGAACGAGCTTCTCTTGCAAGCCTTCATCAGATGCTTCTTTACCTTTTTGATTTCTTGACATATCAATAAAATCCTTAGAATTTAAGACCAGCTTCGCGTGCAGCATCAGCTAGAGCTTTAACACGACCATGATATTTATAACCACTTCGATCAAACGCAACAGCGGATATGCCTGCTTTTTTAGCTCTCTCAGCAACAAGAAGACCTACACCCTTAGCTGCATCAACATTTCCTGTACTACCAGTTCGTAGCTTTTTATCAAGTGTAGAGGCTGATGCCAATACATGGCCACCATCTGATGAAATAACCTGTGCATAAATATGTCTAGGTGTTCTATTTACACATAACCTATTTGATCCTAACTCACTAATCTTGCTACGTGTACGCCTAGCTCTGCGCATGCGTGATTTTTTTATCATTCATATCTATAACCTACTTTTTCTTAGCTTCTTTACGGCGAACAAATTCATCGGCATAACGAACACCTTTACCTTTATATGGTTCTGGTGGCCTAAATGCACGAATTTTTGCCGCTACTAAACCGAGTAATTGTTTATCTGCTGATTTAAGGGTTATATCTGTTTGACTTGGAACTTCAGCAGTAACACCTTCAGGTAGTGAAAAGTCAACAGGATGAGAAAACCCTAAAGATAAACTTAATTTTTTATTTTGAAGCTGAGCTCGATAACCTACTCCGACTAATTGTAATTTCTTCTCAAAACCTTGTGTTACTCCAAAAACCATGTTGCTTACCAGAGCTCGGGTTGTTCCCGCCATAGCATCACCAAGTTTGCTGCTAGGTTTAGAAGAAAAGGAAAGAATATTATCTTCTTTTTTTTATCTCGATACCATTATGAATCGACATAGACAATGAAGTTTTAGAACCTTTTACCAAAATTTCATTTGTATCTATTTGAACCTCAACACCAGAGGGTATAGTTACCGGATTATTTGCAATTCTAGACATTTCTATTATCTCTTAGAATACTGTACATAGTATTTCACCACCAATACCGGCGGCACGAGCAGATCGATCAGTCATTACCCCTTTACTTGTAGATACAATGGCTACTCCTAAGCCACCCCGAATGGAGGGGATTTCTGAGGATCCACAGTACTTGCGTAGTCCAGGGCGACTATAACGATCAATTTCTTCTATGACGGGTTTACCTTCAAAATATTTTAATTCTATTGCCAATTGCGGTTTGTTAGCCGTTTCGACCTCAAAATTATTAATATACCCCTCATTTTTTAAAACTTCAGCAACTGCAGACTTAAGCTTAGAAGATGGCATAGATACAACTTTTTTTTCTGCCATCTGTGCATTTCGTATGCGGGTTAACATATCTGCTATTGGATCTTGCATGCTCATCAGTTAATTCCTCAATTTTGGTTCTCTACCAACTTGCCTTTACGAGACCGGGCACATCACCGCGCATCGCGGCTTCGCGAAGCTTCATACTACATAAACCAAATTTACTGTAAACTCCATGGGGTCTGCCTGTTTGGCGACAACGATTTCTTCCACGACTAGGGCTTGCGTTGCGAGGCAATTTTTGTAACTTAACCTGAGCCTCCCAGCGTTCATCATCTGAGAGATTTGGATTAATAATCGCAGCCTTTAGTGTTTTACGTTTTTTTGCAAATTTTATTACAATTTTTGCGCGCTTCATCTCACGCTGTATCATAGAAATTTTAGCCATTTTTTTACCTCAATCTTTGAGTGGGAAGTTAAAGGCTCTCATAAGAGCTCTTCCCTCATCATTATTACGGGCAGAAGTAGTAATTGTAATATCCATACCACGCATCGCATCGACTTTATCGAAATCTATTTCAGGGAAAATAATTTGCTCCGCAATGCCCATAGAGAAATTACCGTGTCCATCAAAAGCTTTAGGGCTAAATCCCCGAAAATCTCGTATTCTCGGGATAGCTATAGAGATTAATCTCTCTAAAAACTCGTACATACGCTCACTTCGAAGTGTTACCTTGCATCCTATAGGCCAACCCTCTCGGACCTTAAAACCAGCAATCGATTTTCTGGCTAAAGTAACGACCGGTTTTTGACCAGCAATTGAAGCCATTTCAGCAACTGCATGCTCTAATACTTTTTTGTCACCTAGTGCTTCGCCTACACCCATGTTAAGTGTAATTTTGATAATTTTAGGAACTTCCATTACATTCACTAGGTTAAGCTCTTCTTTCAACTTAACAGCGATTTCTTTTTTATATACTTCGTTCAGCCTTGCCATGTCATTTTCCAGTCAAATTTAAGCATCAACTGCTTCGCCATTAGATTTGAAGACACGTATCTTTTTGTTATCTTCAAGAATTTTAAAGCCTATCCGATCACCTTTTTCTATAGCAGGGTTAAAGATAGCCACATTAGAAGCTTGTATCGGTCCTTCTTTTTCTATAATGCCCCCTGTGATGTTGGCCTGGGGATTAGGTTTTTGGTGTTTTTTTATAATATTTATGCCAGAAACCAATAAACGACCATCGGATTGTACCTTCAACACCTTTCCGCGCTTTCCTTTATCTTTTCCAACAGTAACGATTATTTCATCATCACGCTTTATTTTTGACATAATTTTTTCCAGTTTCCAAATTACAATACTTCAGGTGCAAGAGAGATGATTTTCATAAAACGCTCATTTCTTAACTCACGTGTAACAGGACCAAATATTCTTGTTCCTATAGGGGCTAATTGAGGATTTAGTAAAACTGCAGCATTATCATCAAATTTAATTACACTACCGTCTGCACGACGTGTTCCTTTTCTGGTCCTCACAACCACTGCATCCATCACTTGACCTTTTTTAACTTTGCCACGAGGTATAGCTTCTTTAATAGTTATTTTAATGACATCACCGATTCTGGCATAACGTCTGTGAGACCCGCCTAGAACTTTTATACACATAACACGGCGTGCTCCACTATTATCTGCAACGTCCAAATAACTCTCTGTTTGAATCATATTTTGTCCCCTAGCCAGTTAATTCTGACTAACTACTTAAATCTCAACACCACGCTCATCAATCTTCACCAAAGCCCAAGACTTAGTCTTAGAGTAAGGTTTTGTTTCCGTAATAGTAACAGTATCACCGTTACGGCATTCGTTATTTTCATCATGCGCATGAATTTTTGAAGACTTATTAAGTATCTTCCCATATAAAGGATGTTTTACACGACGTTCAACAAGAACTGTCACTGTTTTATCCATCTTGTCACTGACCACACGACCAGACAAGGTGCTAGATCTAGATGCAGTTTCAGTCATTAGACTTACTCTCTTTCTCATTAAGTATAGTTTTAATGCGCGCAATATTTCTGCGCACACTTTTAATTTGATGACTCTGGCCTAACTGAGAGGTTGCAAGCTGCATACGCAATTTAAATTGGCGCTCTAGTTGTTCATTCACCTCTTGGTTCAGCTCATCAATAGATTTTTTCTTAGTTCATCAGGTTTCATTACATCACCGACCTTTTTACGAAAGTTGTTTGGATTGGCAATTTAGCTGCTCCCAATGCAAATGCTTCTCGAGCTAATTCTTCAGATACGCCATCCATTTCATAGAGAAGTCTACCAGGCTGAATTTGCGCAACCCAATATTCTACATTACCTTTACCTTTACCCATTCTGACCTCAAGAGGTTTGTTGGTAATTGGTTTATCGGGGAAAACTCTAATCCATATTTTACCACCACGCTTTATATGTCTTGTCATTGCTCGACGTGCAGCTTCTATCTGACGTGCGGTTAGTCGACCACGACCCAGTGCTTTAAGACCAAATTCACCAAAGCTAATTTTACTTCCACGCGAAGCAAGACCTCGGTTTCGACCGGTGTGTTGCTTACGAAATTTTGTACGTTTTGGTTGCAGCATCTCGCTTTACCCTTAACTCGCTATCTTAAATCTTAGTTATTGTGGCTGGGTCACAGCTGGAGTTTTGTCTTCTTCAACCCCAAATATCTCACCCTTAAAAATCCACACCTTTACACCTATTATTCCGTAGGTAGTTGCTGCTTCTGCAGTGTTATAATCAATATCTGCTCTAAATGTATGTAGGGGTACTCGACCCTCACGAATCCATTCTGATCGTGCAATTTCCGCACCACCAAGTCTACCACCAACTTGTATTTTTATACCTTTTGCACCCTGTCTCATAGCATTTTGAACAGCTCTCTTCGTAGCTCTACGAAACATAACACGACGCTCCAATTGCTGTGCCACACTCTGAGCTACGAGCAATGCATCAAGATCAGGTTTACGGATTTCTTCTATATTGATATGAACTGGCACATCAACTTTAGATGATAATCTATTACGTAATCGTTCAGCTCCCTCTCCCTTCTTGCCTATTACAATTCCTGGTCTTGCGGTATGGATAGTAATTCGAGCTGTTTGTGCAAGTCGCTCAATATCTATTCGGCTGACAGAAGCAGTAGACAGCTCTTTTCTGAGAAATTCACGTAATGCAAGATCAGAATTAAGTTTGTCTGCATAGTCTTTTTGGCCTGCATACCATACAGACGTATGTTTTTTTACAATACCAAGTCGAATTCCATTTGGATGTACTTTTTGTCCCATTAAA
The DNA here is from genome assembly GCA_038143955.1 of Cellvibrionales bacterium. Taxonomy (GTDB): domain Bacteria; phylum Pseudomonadota; class Gammaproteobacteria; order Pseudomonadales; family Porticoccaceae; genus Porticoccus. The sequence continues at coordinate 109,046 of JAYQMT010000005.1, read as the reverse complement.
CGGTCTCCCCGTCAGCAACTTTTACAGTTATATGGCAATGACGCTTCAAAATTCGGTCAGCTCTACCTTTTGCTCGGGGGCTAACACGTTTTAATGTTGTACCCTCATCTACATGTATTTTAGATACAGAGAGCTCATCTACATCAGCACCTTCATTATGCTCAGCATTAGCAATTGCAGATAAAAGTATTTTTTTAATTATATCTGCACCTTTCTTATCACTAAATGTGAGAATATCTAGAGCAGCTTCAACAGGCTTACCACGCACCTGATCAGCAATCAGTCTGGCCTTTTGAGCCGACAGTTTAGTACCCCGTAATATAGCTGCTACTTCCACAGTCATTTACCCCTCATATACTTCTTAAACCTTAACTTTTTTATCGGCTGCATGCCCACGAAAAGTGCGTGTTGGCGCGAATTCACCCAATTTATGCCCGACCATTTCCTCATTAATCAAAATAGGGACATGCTGTCTTCCATTATGAACAGCTATAGTTAAGCCGACCATGTCTGGACTTACCATTGAGCGACGTGACCAGGTTTTAATTGGTCGTCTATCATTTTTTTCTCTTGCCTCTTCGACTTTTTTCATCAAATGTAAGTCAAGAAAAGGGCCTTTTTTTAGAGAGCGTGACACAATATTTTCCTCATTCTCTTATATTATTTTTTAGTTCGTCTTCTCACAATCATACTGTCCGTGCGCTTATTTTTTCGCGTTTTATATCCTTTTGTAGGCATCCCCATGGTGAAACTGGATGACGACCACCTGAAGTACGACCTTCGCCACCACCATGAGGATGATCAACTGGATTCATCACAACACCACGAACGGTTGGTCTTACTCCTCTCCAGCGAGTAGCGCCGGCCTTACCAAGTGAGCGTAAACTATGCTCACTATTTGAAACTTCTCCTATTGTTGCGCGACAAGATATTGGTATTTTCCGCATTTCTCCGCTCCGGAGCCTTAAAGTTGCATACTGGCCTTCTCTAGCTATTAATTGTGCTGATGTTCCAGCACTTCTTGCAATTTGAGCTCCTTTACCTGGTTTCATTTCTACACAGTGGACAATTCCTCCAACAGGTATATTTTCAAGTGGTAAAGTGTTTCCAGTTTTTATACTAGCGGTTACTCCTGATTCAACCTTATTACCAACAGCTAGATCTTTCGGAGCGATAATATAACGTCGCTCTCCATCGGCATAGCATAACAGTGCTATAAATGGGGTTCTATTGGGATCATATTCTATTCGCTCAACTGTAGCTGGTACTCCATCTTTATTGCGCTTAAAATCTATCAAACGATAATGTCGTTTATGTCCACCACCTATATGCCTTGTAGTGATTCTACCATTATTATTTCGTCCTCCAGATTTTGACTGGCTTTCTAATAAAGGAGCATAAGGATCACCTTTATGTAAATTAGGATTTACAACACTAATTACATGTCTGCGGCCTGGGGACGTTGGTTTTCTCTTTATAACTGGCATTTTATTTTCCCTCCTTATTCCACAGTAGCAAAATCAATTTCTTGGCCTTGCTCCAAACGAACGTATGCTTTCTTCCAGTTAGATCTTTTTCCTAACCCGTGCTTTGTTTGCTTTGTCTTTCCTTTCATCAGAGCAACAGATACACCGAGAACTTTAACGTCAAAAAGCTTTTCTACTGCTGCTTTTATTTCCGGTTTTGTTGCATCTTTAACAACCTTAAAGACTACTTGATTCGCTAAACTAGCTGAGGAAGTAGCTTTTTCTGTGAAATGAGGGCCTAGCAATATCTTGAAAATGCGTGTTTGGTTCATCCTAGCATCTCCTCAATTTTCTTCAGTGCAGTGACAGTAATTAATACATTTTCAGAATGAATTAGACTTACAGGATTAATTCCGAGGGCATCACTTACATCTACTTTGTGTAAATTTCTGGATGATAGGTATAAATTTTTAGTAACCTCTTCAGTAACAATAAGTACGTCTTGCTCTAATTTATAATCACCTAACTTATCTAGCAAAGTTTTTGTTTTTGGTTCATTGAGTTCAAAATCTTTGACTATAATTAATCGATCTTGACGAGCTAACTCAGAAAGAATAGATCGCATTGCTGCCCGATACATTTTTCTATTTACTTTCTGGGTGTGATCTTGTGGTTTGGCTGCGAATGTAACACCACCTGAACGCCAAATTGGACTTCGAATAGTTCCAGCTCTAGCACGCCCAGAACCTTTTTGATTCCATGGTTTTCTTCCACCACCAGAAACTGAAGCACGATTTTTTTGAGCTCTAGTACCCTGACGAGCTCCAGCTAAATATGCTGTGACTGTCTGATGAACTAAATCCTGATTAAAATCTTTACCAAAAGCTAGGTCAGAGACTTCTATAGTTTCAGCTTTGCCTTTAGTTTTTGAAATACTTAATTCCATCAACAATTACCTCAGCTCTTCTCAGCAAAACGAATAATGACATCACCACCTGGTGCACCTGGCACCGCACCTTTTATAAGAAGAAAATTACGCTTGGTATCAATGCGAACAATTTCTAAATTTTGAGTAGTAACCTGTTCGTTACCCATATGACCCGACATCTTCTTTCCTTTCCAAACTCGTCCAGGAGTTTGACATTGGCCAGTAGAACCATGAGCACGATGAGATAACGAGTTACCATGTGTGGCATCTTGCATCTGAAAATTCCAACGCTTAATGACACCGGCATATCCTTTTCCTTTCGATACACCAGTAACATCAACTTTTTGACCAACAGAAAATTGATCAACTGCAATATTTTCTCCAACTTTAACTTCGGTAGAAGTATCGAGACGAAGCTCCCATATTCCGCGACCAGCTTCAACACCCGCCTTTGCGAAGTGTCCGGCTTCAGACTTGTTAATACGAGAGGTACGACGAGTTCCGACGGTAACCTGCACAGCAGAATATCCATCTGTCTCATCAGTTTTAATTTGAGTAATTCGATTAGGCTCTACCTCGACCACTGTTACAGGTATCGAAGCTCCTTTATCATTGAAAACACGCGTCATACCGCTTTTACGGCCGACAATACCAATAGTCATCTTTACAACCTCTTAGTGTACGGGGCTTTTACCCGCTATGGCCGCTTATTTCAAAGCGTTACACCCGCCTAACGTTGGTTGGGCATGGGCTTATTTTTTTGTTTGGATTAACCCAAACTAATTTGCACTTCAACACCTGCAGCTAAATCTAGTTTCATTAAGGCGTCAACTGTTTTTTCAGTAGGTTCAACAATATCTAATAATCTTTTGTGTGTGCGAATTTCATACTGATCACGTGCGTCTTTATTAACATGAGGCGAAGTTAAGATAGTGAAGCGTTCTTTTCGGGTCGGCAAAGGTATTGGTCCACGAATTTGTGCACCTGTGCGTTTTGCGGTCTCCACGATTTCTTGTGTCGAAGCATCAATCAATGCATGATCGAAAGCCTTGAGACGAATACGAATACGTTGATCGTTCATGGAACCAAACTCCAACTGTCTAATAACTTTAAAAGAGCCTACGGATCCTTAATTTTTTTCAGGACCCTAAAAAAAGAGGCGAGATTTTAAAGCTGTGGCCCGCTGGAGTCAAGCATAAAACCATCTTTATTTTTCATCTCTCATTTATTGCTGGTAAATATATTGATGATAAACAATTTTTTGGATTTGTAGGTGATATTTGAAGGCTAGGTTTTTTTGAATGAAAAAATTAAATTACTGGTGCAGCTGTCTATGATTTATTGAGTAGAGATTTTCATCCGTATACTTCCAATTTAAAACATTCTAAATAATTTTCTTGTAAAAAAGAGCAAAATAACTGCCGAATATGCACGAATTCCTCATTTTTTTAAGCTTTTTACGACTTATTGAAAAATTTTTATCAATAAATAGAAATAATTCTTGTATAATCACGCGCGATTCCTAGCCCATATAAGCCCATATAACTTTAACTGAGTATTGCAATGACAGATTTATCAAACTATAGAAATATTGGAATTTTCGCCCATGTTGATGCGGGGAAAACAACAACAACTGAACGTATCCTAAAACTTACAGGAAAAATTCATAAAACAGGTGAGGTTCACGACGGAGCTGCAACAACAGACTTTATGACTCAGGAGCAAGAGCGAGGCATTACTATTCAGTCTGCTGCCACTACTTGTTTTTGGGATGACCACCGCTTGAATATCATTGACACACCAGGTCATGTTGATTTTACAGTCGAAGTTTATCGTTCGCTTAAGGTTTTAGATGGTGGAGTAGGTGTATTTTGTGGTTCGGGTGGAGTTGAACCTCAATCCGAAACAAACTGGCGATATGCAAATGACTCCAAAGTTGCTAGGGTTATTTTCATTAATAAGCTAGACAGAATAGGTGCAGACTTTTTACGCGTAGTTGAGCAAATAAAAAAGATCCTTGGCGCAAACCCACTTGTAATGACTCTACCTATTGGACAGGAAGATGATTTCAGAGGAGTCGTTGATATATTGACAGAAAAAGCATATGTATGGGACGACTCAGGCCTACCAGAGAATTTTAAAATAGAAGAGATACCAGCAGATATGGTTGATCTTGTTGCCAAATATAGAGAACAATTAGTTGAAACTGCAGTTGAACAAGATGATGATCTAATGATGGCATATATGGAAGGTGAAGAGGTTTCTGTACAAGACCTAAAACGTTGTATCCGCAAGGGAACCATAGCGCTTGATTTTTTCCAACTGTATGTGGCTCAGCATTTAAAAACAAAGGTGTCCAATTAGTTCTAGATTCTGTAATTGATTATTTGCCTTGCCCTACAGATGTCGAACCTCAGCCGCTTACAGACGAGCTAGGTGAACCAAACGGTCAATCAGCAATCGTATCTAAGGAAGAGCCTTTCCGCGCACTAGCTTTCAAGATTATGGATGATCGTTTTGGAGCACTTACATTTATCCGAATTTATTCAGGAGTTCTTAATAAAGGGGCGTCTGTTTTGAATTCTTTCACAGGAAAAACTGAACGTATTGGAAGAATGGTCGAAATGCATGCAGACGATCGCAAAGAATTAGAATCTGCACAAGCCGGAGATATAATTGCACTCGTAGGCTTAAAAAGTGTTAAAACAGGCCAAACATTATGTGATCCAAAACATGAATGCACTCTCGAACCAATGATATTTCCAGAACCTGTTATTTCAATTTCTGTTAAGCCAAAAGATAAAGGTGGCTCAGAAAAAATGGGGATAGCAATCGGAAAAATGGTTGCAGAAGATCCTACTTTTTGTGTCGAAACGGATGAGGACTCAGGAGAAACTATACTTAAAGGCATGGGTGAACTTCACTTAGATATCAAAGTTGATATACTGAAGAGAACCTACGCAGTGGAACTAGAGGTAGGAAAGCCACAAGTTGCATATAGAGAAACTATCACTCAATCAATAGAAGATAGTTATACTCATAAGAAGCAATCTGGCGGATCCGGTCAGTTTGGTAAAATCGATTACCGTATAAAACCGGGAGAAATAGGTTCTGGATTTCAATTTACATCTACAGTAGTTGGAGGGAATGTCCCTAAAGAATTTTTCCCTGCTATTGAGAAAGGTTTTAAAGGAATGATGGAAGAGGGTCCTCTAGCAGGATTTCCTGTCTTAGATATTGAGATAGAGCTCTATGATGGTGGTTTCCATGCAGTAGATTCCTCTGCAATTGCTTTTGAAATTGCGGCGAAAGGTGCGTTTCGTCAGTCTATGCCTAAGGCAAAACCACAGCTGCTTGAACCAATAATGAAAGTTGATGTTTATAGTCCTGAAGATCATGTTGGTGATGTAATTGGAGATTTGAATAGACGTCGCGGAATAATCAAAGATCAGGAAAAGGGTGTTTCAGGAGTTAGAGTTAAGTCAGATGTTCCTCTAGCAGAGATGTTTGGTTATATTGGAACTCTTAGAACAATGACGTCGGGTCGCGGTCAATTTTCAATGGAATTTTCACATTATTCTGCTTGTCCAAATAGTGTTTCTGAACAGGTTATACTTGAAACTAAGGAAAGGAAAGAGATGGAAGCCAAGTCTTGAATAAATCAACTTTAGAGAAAGCCCCTAAAATTGATTTATTTGTGGCTATCTAAAAATTATTTTTAGATAGCACCTGATCAAGGATATTTTGACTCGCTTCAGAATAGTTGTTAAATTCCATTGTAAAAGTTGCACGTCCCTGTGTGGCAGACCTAAGATGTGTTGCGTAACCAAACATTTCACCAAGTGGCACTTCGGCATTTACCACTTTACCCATACTAACGTCCTGCATGCCATGTATTACTCCTCTGCGGCGATTAAGGTCTCCAACAACGTCCCCCATATTTTCCTCAGGAGTTATTACCTCAACTGTCATCATCGGCTCAAGTAGTACTGCTCCTCCATTTTCAGCTAGTTTCTTAGTTGCCATTGATCCTGCAATCTTAAATGCAAGCTCATTTGAATCTACATCATGGTATGATCCATCAAATAAAGTTGCTTTTAACCCAAGCAGCGGATACCCAGCTAAAATTCCGTTTTGCATTTGTTCGGTTATCCCTTTTTCAATGGCTGGAATATATTCTTTAGGTACTGTTCCATCCACTATTTCATTAATAAACACTAAGCCTTCTGCAGCTTCGTCGTTAGCTGGCTCAAACTTAATATAAACATGCCCATATTGACCACGGCCACCTGATTGCCGAATAAACTTACCTTCGATTTTAATGGAGTTCCGGATTGCCTCACGGTAGGCAACCTGGGGTTTTCCTATATTAGCTTGAACACCAAACTCTCGACGCATGCGTTCAACTAAAATATCCAGATGTAGCTCACCCATCCCAGACATAATAGTTTGGCCTGTTTCTTCGTCCATACTTATGCGAAAAGAAGGATCCTCTTGAGCAAGCTTTCCTAAAGCAACACCCATCTTTTCATGATCAGGTTGTGATCGGGGCTCAATAGCTATAGAAATAACTGGTTCAGGGAAATCCATTCGCTCTAAAATAATTTTATGCTTCTCCTCACAGAGTGTATCGCCAGTAGTTACGTCTTTAAGTCCAATAGCCGCAGCAATATCACCTGCGCGGACTTCACTTATGTCGTCTCGACTATTGGCATGCATTTGCACCATTCTACCAATACGCTCTTTTTTCATTTTTACGGAGTTATATATCGCATCTCCGCTTTTAAGTTTCCCGGAATATACCCTAAAAAAGGTTAACGTACCCACGAAAGGGTCAGTAGCTACCTTAAATGCAAGAGCTGCAAATGGGGCACTGTCATCTACCTGAAAAATATCTAAAGGTAGTTTTTCTTCAATAGCATTATCTAAAGATTTTATATCAATAGGAGAAGGAAGATACTCAAGAATACCATCCAAAATTGCTTGAACTCCCTTGTTTTTGAATGCTGAGCCTGCAAAAACAGGAAATATTTCGTTCGCCAAAGTTCTCTTTCGAATAGCAAGTTTTATCTCGGACTCTGAAAGTTCGATGCCATCAAGATACTTTTCCATCAACTCATCGCTTGCTTCGACTGCTACTTCAATAATTTTTTCACGCATAACGCTACAGTCACCGATAAGATGATCTGGTATTTTTTCATATTTAAATGTTACACCTTGATCTTCTTTGTTCCATAAGATGGCTTTCATCTTGATTAAATCTATCACACCGATAAAGTTATCTTCAGTACCTATGGTCATCTGCATAGGAATTGCTTTTGCACCTAATCTGGACTCTATATGCTCTATAGATTTATTAAAATCTGCTCCGGTACGATCCATTTTATTGACGAAGATTAAACGAGGAACCTTATATTTATTAGCTTGTCGCCAGACCGTCTCAGTTTGAGGCTGAACCCCAGAAGAACCACAAATCACAACAATAGCTCCATCTAAAATTCTCAAACAACGCTCAACTTCGATTGTAAAATCAACATGTCCAGGAGTATCAATAATATTAATATGATGTTGATCTAATTGCTGCTGCATTCCTTTCCAAAAACAAGTTGTAGCGGCAGATGTTATAGTGATACCTCTCTCTTGTTCTTGCTCCATCCAATCCATAACAGAAGCACCATCATGTACTTCTCCAATTTTATGAGAAACTCCAGTATAAAAAAGTATTCTCTCAGTTGTTGTAGTTTTTCCCGCATCTACATGAGCACAAATACCAATATTACGGTAACGTTCGATAGGAGTTTTTCGAGGCGACATAATTTTACTCAAAGCAATTAAATGAAAAGGGAATTAAATATTAGTCAAAAAACCGAAAAGGTAGCCATAAATAGCTACCTTTTGATATTAGCATAAAATCTCAATATAACTATCAGAAGCGGAAGTGCGAGAATGCTTTATTTGCATCAGCCATCCGGTGAACATCTTCGCGTTTCTTAACTGCTCCACCTTTACTTTGTTGTGCATCAATGATTTCACCAGCTAACCGCTGAGCCATAGATTTTTCTCCCTCTTTCTAGAGAAATCTACCATCCAACGCATTGCTAATGCATTCCTTCTAGAGGGACGAACTTCAACAGGGACTTGATAGGTTGCACCACCAACACGACGGGCTTTCACTTCAACAGATGGCGCGATTTTTTCTAATGCGGCCTCAAAAGCAATCAATGGATCCTCTTTGAGGCGCTCTTGAACTATATCAAGTGCTCCATAAACAATGCTTTCAGCAACAGCTTTTTTTCCACTTATCATCACATGATTCATGAATTTAGCTAAAATAATATTCCCAAATTTTGGATCCGGTAATATTTCACGTTTTGCAGCAACTCTTCTTCTTGGCATATGATTCACTCTTTTTTTCAGGGTTACCTGGGATATATTGTTAGATATACCCAGCCTTACTAGTTATTTATTTCTTTTTTTAAGCTAAACTAATATTATTTTTTAGGGCGCTTGGTCCCGTATTTTGAACGACTTTGCGTACGATTAGCAACGCCTGAAGTATCTAGTGCTCCTCGTATAGTATGATATCGCACACCAGGTAAATCCTTTACACGTCCACCTCTTATCAATACAACACTGTGTTCTTGAAGGTTATGTCCCTCACCACCAATATATGAGCTAACTTCAAAACCATTTGTTAATCGAACACGGCAAACTTTACGCAGTGCTGAGTTTGGTTTTTTAGGGGTCGTGGTATACACCCTTGTACAAACACCTCTTCTTTGCGGGCAAGCGCCTAATGCCGGTACACCAGATTTAATAATTTTAGTTTTTCTAGGCTTACGAACCAGTTGGTTAATCGTTGCCATTAAATTAGCTCCAAATAAAAGGTCCTTTTCTAAGACCATGCATTTAAATTCAATCTGATAAACAGACCATTTTTGAGATGAGGCAGTCTAAAGATACTAGCGACTCTAGTCAAGAGTGACGATGAGCTTAAATTAAATATTTAGCCTCTATCACTCACTCTCACTTGTATTTAAAGCCTCACTTAATGCTGCTCCAATATCAACTGCACTAACTGCTGTTTCTGATTCTTTTTCTTTTGCCTCCCGGCGCTTACGATGATATGTCAATCCGGTCCCTGCAGGAATCAATCGACCAACTACTACGTTCTCTTTTAAGCCTCTCAAGTAATCTGCTTTACCCGTTACTGAAGCCTCTGTAAGAACACGTGTTGTTTCTTGAATGAGGCCGCAGATATAAAGCTCTCTGTCGCAAGCGAAGCTTTAGTTATACCAAGAAGAAGGCGCTCAAATTTAGCAGGTCTTTTCTTCTCAAGCACTAATTTTTCGTTCTCTTGCAGGATTGCTGTATATTCAACCTGCTCTCCTTTAACGAAAGAAGAGTCGCCCATGTCTGTAATTTCGGCTTTACGTAACATCTGGCGACAAATCACCTCGATATGCTTATCGTTTATTTTGACACCCTGCAAACGATAAACTTCTTGTATTTCATTAACGATATATTTTGCCAAAGAATCGACACCCTGCAAGCGCAAGATATCATGAGAATTTTCTGGGCCATCAGCAATAACTTCACCTTTAGTAACATTTTCACCCTCAAACACTCCCAATTGATGCCACTTAGGTATAAGAAGCTCATAATGCTCTCTTCCGTCAGGCAACAATTTTCCATTAGGAGGAGTGATGACTAAACGGCGTTTTCCTTTTGTTTCCTTACCAAAAGTAACAGTACCTGATATTTCAGCTAGTATAGCTGGATCTTTTGGTCTTCTTGCTTCAAAAAGATCGGCAACACGAGGAAGTCCCCCAGTAATATCACGAGTTTTTGTCCCCTCTTGTGGAATACGTGCAACAATATCACCAGTTCCAACATGGCTATTATCAGTGATACTCAATATTGCATTTGGTGGCAACATATATTGAGCAGGAACAGTTGAGTTGGCAAAAGTTAGTTCTTTACCCTCATCATCAAGCAAGGTAACCATAGGCTTGATATCTTTCCCTGCTGAAGGGCGTTCATTTGGATCAATAACTGCAATACTTGATAATCCTGTCATTTCATCTGTTTGAGTTCGGATACTAAGACCTTCTTCCATACCAGAAAATGCAACTTTACCTGCGACTTCAGTTATTATGGGATGAGTGTGGGGATCCCAAGCAGCTACAATATCTCCGGCGGCTACAATTGAACCCTCTTTAACGCTTATAACTGCCCCATACGGCAACTTATAACGTTCACGTTCACGTCCATTTTCATCAGCAAGCGCAAGACCACCAGAGCGAGACACTGCAACAAGTTCTCCATTTTCTCGTTCCGCTACTTTGATGTTAATAAAGCGGATCTTTCCCCCCGTCTTGACCTGAATACTGTCTGCAGCGGATGCACGTGAAGCAGCGCCTCCAATATGAAAGGTTCGCATAGTTAATTGTGTACCCGGTTCACCAATAGATTGAGCAGCGACGACGCCAATCGCTTCTCCAGAGTTAATTCGATGTCCTCTTGCCAAATCTCTTCCGTAGCACTGTGAACATATACCGTGACGAGTTTCACATGTAATTGGAGAACGCACTTTTAGCTCATCTATCCCCAGCATTTCTATTTGTGCTACACACTTTTCGTCAATCATATGGCCAGCTTTTAATACAACTTTTCTAGTACCAGGTTTAGTTACATCAACTGCTAAGACACGACCAAGGATTCGGTCCCCCAGGGACTCAATGATGTCTCCACCTTCTATAACAGGAGTCATTAATAAACCCCTGAAGTACCACAATCCTCTTGTACTACCACTAGATCCTGAGAGACATCTACTAATCGACGAGTCAGGTATCCTGAATTAGCCGTCTTGAGTGCAGTATCTGCTAAACCTTTACGTGCCCCATGTGTTGATATGAAGTATTGCAATACATTCAAACCTTCACGGAAATTAGCAGTGATTGGAGTTTCAATAATTGAACCATCTGGACGAGCCATCAGACCTCTCATGCCTGCAAGTTGTCTAATCTGCGCAGGTGAGCCTCTGGCTCCTGAGTCAGCCATAATAAACACAGAATTGAAAGATGATTGAGTCTCTATTTCACCATTGCTATTAGAAACCTCCTCCGTACTTATGACCTCCATCATAGCTTTTGCAACTAGATCATTAGCTCTTGACCAAATATCAACCACTTTGTTGTATTTTTCACCTTGGGTAACCAAACCAGAAGAAAACTGACTTTCAATTTCTTTAACTTCTTCTTCAGATTGAGCAATAATTTTCTCCTTGGAAGAAGGAATAGTAAAGTCATTCACCCCAATAGACGCACCAGACTTTGTAGAAAAATCAAAACCGGTATACATAAGTTGATCTGCAAAAATTACGGTTGCTTTCAACCCAACATCGCGATAACAGCGATTAATAATTCTTGAAATTGCCTTTTTGGTCATTGGCTGATTCACCATGTCGTAACTCAAGCCATCTGGAACAACATCCCATAATAATGCACGACCCACGGTAGTATCGACGATATATTTTTTTGATTCAGCCTCACCAAGATCATTGAAGTTAACTTCGTTAATACGAACTTTTACTTTGGCTTGCAGATCTACCTGTTTACTGTAATAAGCAACAGAAACTTCTTTGAGATCTCCAAAAATTCTTCCCTCTCCTAGTGCGTTAGTTCGTTCACGAGTCATCCAATAAAGGCCTAATACAACATCTTGGGAGGGCACAATGATCGGCTCACCACTAGCAGGAGATAAAATATTATTAGTCGACATCATCAAAGCGCGAGACTCAAGCTGAGCTTCCAGAGTAAGCGGAACATGAACTGCCATTTGATCTCCATCAAAGTCAGCGTTATATGCAGCACAGACTAGGGGATGGAGCTGTATAGCCTTCCTTCGATTAGGACTGGTTCAAAAGCTTGAATACCAAGTCTATGGAGTGTAGGAGCTCGGTTCAATAGAACTGGGTGTTCACGGATAACTTCATCAAGAATATCCCAAACAATTAGCTCTTCACGTTCCACCATTTTTTTTGCAGCCTTTATGGTAGTGGCTAATCCTCGTAATTCCAATTTTGAAAAGATAAATGGCTTGAATAGTTCTAAGGCCATGCGTTTTGGGGAGACCGCACTGATGAAGTCTGAGAGTAGGACCGACTACGATCACAGATCGTCCAGAGTAATCTACTCGTTTTCCTAGCAAATTTTGACGAAAACGACCCTGCTTTCCTTTAATCATATCGGCAAGGGACTTCAAAGGGCGTTTATTAGACCCTGTGATAGCTCTACCTCGACGTCCGTTATCCAAAAGTGCATCAACTGATTCCTGAAGCATTCGTTTTTCATTTCGTACAATTATATCTGGAGCATTTAATTCTAATAAGCGCTTAAGGCGATTATTACGATTTATGACTCGTCGGTATAAGTCATTTAAATCAGATGTTGCAAAACGACCACCATCAAGAGGCACTAAAGGTCTTAAGTCAGGCGGGAGAACCGGTAATGCCTCTAAAATCATCCACTCAGGCTTATTTCCAGAACCAAGAAAGGCCTCTAAAAGTTTCAAGCGTTTTGAGAGCTTCTTAATTTTTGTTTCCGAACGAGTAGCCGGAATTTCTTCACGAATAATTGCTATCTCTTGATCCATGTCAAGATCTTTCATTAAGCTTTGAATTCCTTCAGCACCCATCGTTGCTTGGAAATCATCACCAAATTCTTCCATGGCCTGAACGTATTCTTCATCGGTTAGTAATTGTCCCAACTCTAGAGTGGTCATACCAGGGTCAGTAACTATGTAAGATTCAAAATATAATACCCTTTCAATTTCTCGCAGCGTCATATTGAGCATTAGTCCAATCCGAGACGGAAGCGACTTGAGAAACCATATATGCGCAACAGGACAAGCAAGCTCAATATGAGCCATTCTATCTCTACGAACTTTTGCTAAGGTGACCTCAACACCACATTTTTCGCAAACGATACCACGATGTTTCATACGTTTATACTTACCGCAGAGACATTCATAATCTTTTGCTGGACCAAATATCTTGGCACAAAATAAACCTTCACGTTCTGGTTTAAATGTACGATAGTTAATTGTTTCCGGTTTCTTAACTTCACCATAAGACCATGATCGAATCATATCTGGTGACGCTAAACCAATACGAATTGCATCAAATTCGCCTATTTGATCTTGTGATTTCAGCAGATTTAGTAAGTCTTTCAACACTTTTCTCCATGATGGATACTATATTTTAAAAGCGGGCGAACGTAACGCCCCTCCAACTTAATTTTTAATAAGGCTATTTTTCTTGTTCCAACTCAATATTGATACCTAGAGATCGCACTTCTTTAACCAAAACATTAAATGATTCTGGCATTCCTGGTTCCATGCGGTGATCTCCATCCACGATATTTTTATACATCTTAGTTCGACCGTTAACATCATCAGATTTTACTGTAAGCATTTCTTGTAAAGTATAAGAAGCACCATAAGCTTCCAATGCCCAGACTTCCATTTCTCCGAATCTTTGTCCACCAAACTGAGCTTTCCCTCCAAGCGGCTGTTGGGTTACAAGACTGTAGGATCCTGTTGATCTAGCATGCATTTTATCATCAACCAAATGATTCAATTTCAACATATACATATATCCCACTGTTACAGGGCGCTCGAACTTGTCCCCTGTTCTACCGTCATATAGCTCCATTTGTCCACTTTCCGGTAAATCAGCTAGCTTCAATAATTGTTTTATTTCATGTTCGCTTGCACCATCAAATACGGGCGTTGCTATAGGCACTCCATCTCGAAGATTATGGGTGAGTTCATCAAATTCTGACACTGACAACTTCTCGAGATCGACTTTTTGGGTTCCAATACCCACATCATAAACATCCTGTAAAAATTCACGGATTTTAGCACTTTCAGTTTGCTCTTGGATCATCTTATCAATTTTTTCTCCAAGAGTTTTTGCTGCAAGACCCATATGTGTCTCAAGAACCTGCCCTACATTCATCCGCGATGGAACACCTAGTGGATTAAGAACGATATCTACTGGCACACCATGTTCATCATGTGGCATATCCTCGACTGGCATTATAACTGAGATGACCCCCTTGTTGCCGTGACGTCCAGCCATTTTATCTCCTGGCTAAACTCGTCGTTTAACTGCGAGGTAAACTTTAACTGTTTTTAAAACTCCAGGCGCGAGGTCATCACCACTCTGAAGCTTGTTTTTCTTGTCATCGAACCGTTCATCGAGAATAGTTCTGCGCGCATCAAGCAACTCTTCTGCACGCTCTATTTGCTCATTTAATTTCTCATCTACCATACGAACACTGAACCAATCTGAACTATTAAAGTTGGTTGCCTGTTCGAATGTAAGTTTATCTCCTTTCTTTGAACCTGGTGCTTTGAGTATTTCTTTGCCGGATAATGCAGCAGTTAACCTTTCAAAGGTTGCATTCTCCATAATGCGAAATTCATCATCCAAATCTAGCCTAAATTGAGTAAGTGCTGCCTCTTCAATCTCAACAGATCTTTGATCCTTTTCTAGCCCCTCTCGAGTAAACACCTGAACATCTATAACAGTCCCTTTGGTTCCAGACGGGACTCTTAATGACGTATCTTTTACGTCAGAAGCTTTTTCGCCGAAAATCGCTCGAAGAAGTTTTTCTTCCGGGGTCAGTTGTGTTTCCCCTTTTGGTGTAACCTTACCTACTAAAATATCTCCAGCGGAAACTTCTGCTCCAATAAAGACAATGCCAGATTCGTCAAGGCGAGAAAGAGCGGCCTCACCAACATTAGGTATATCAGCTGTTATCTCTTCTGATCCAAGTTTCGTATCACGGGATGTTGCGGTCAGTTCTTGAATATGGATTGTTGTAAAACGGTCCTCTTGAACAACTGTCTCAGAGATCATTATCGAATCTTCGAAGTTATATCCATTCCATGGCATAAAAGCGATGCGCATATTTTGACCTAAGGCCAGCTCGCCCATATCAACAGACGGTCCGTCTGCTAGGATATCTCCTCGTGATACGGAATCTCCCAAAGAAACTATAGGGCACTGATTGATGCATGTATTTTGATTTGATCTGGTATATTTTATTAGATTGTAAATATCAACACCAGCATCACCAGTTTCAACTTCATCACTATTTACTCTCACAACAATTCTACTGGCATCTACACTCTCTATTTCACCGCCTCTTTTTGCAACAACGCAAACTCCTGAGTCTGAAGCAACAAATCTTTCAAAGCCTGTTCCAACTAGTGGTTTTTCTGCTTTCAGCGTGGGAACTGCTTGACGCTGCATATTCGACCCCATTAATGCTCTATTTGCGTCATCATGCTCCAAAAATGGGATTAGTGCCGCAGCAACCGAAACAACTTGTTGCGGTGAGACATCCATAAAATGGATTTCATTAGGAGCCTTTAAACTAAATTCTCCCTGATAGCGAACACTGACCAGCTCTTCAGACAGAAAACCTTTTTATCAACTGATGCAGACGCTTGTGCAATAATAAAATCTGCCTCATTAATAGCAGACATGTACTCTATATTATCTGTTACCTTCCCATCGATAACCTTCCTGTAAGGTGTTTCTAAAAACCCATAATCATTTGTTCTTGCGTATGCAGCTAAAGAGTTGATAAGTCCTATATTGGGTCCCTCTGGCGTCTCAATAGGACAAACTCTTCCGTAGTGGGTAGGATGAACATCACGTACTTCAAAACCGGCACGCTCTCGAGTTAATCCTCCTGGTCCTAGAGCTGAGATTCTACGTTTATGGGTAACCTCTGATAGTGGGTTGTTTTGATCCATAAATTGTGAAAGTTGACTAGATCCAAAAAACTCTTTCATAGCCGCAGCAACAGGCTTAGCATTTACTAAATCTTGGGGCATTAAACCATCTGCTTCAGCAACTGATAAGCGTTCTTTAACAGCTCGTTCAACTCGAACCAGTCCTATACGAAATTGATTTTCTGCCATTTCACCTACAGATCTGATTCTTCGATTTCCTAGGTGATCGATATCATCAACAATACCTTTACCATCACGAATGCCAATCAGTACTTTTAGTACGCCAACGATGTCATTTTTACTTAGTATACCTGAACCAGTATCCTCTTCACGACCAAGTCGACGATTAAACTTCATTCGCCCAACAGCTGATAAATCATATCTATCTAAACTAAAAAATAAATTGTTAAACAAATTTTCTGCTGATTCTTTTGTTGGTGGCTCGCCTGGTCGCATCATTCGATAGATTTCTACTAAAGCCTCCATTTGTGTATGGGTGCTGTCCGATCTTAATGTATCTGAAATGAACGGTCCTCTATCAAGATCATTGGTATAGATAGATTCGATTGAAGATAAACCTGCTTCACGGATTTTACTTAAAATTTCTTCATCGATTTCCGTATTACATTTGAATAAAATTTCACCTGTATCTGGATTCACAACATCTTTTGCGAGTGGACGTCCATGCAAATAGTCCGACGGAATGGAAAGCTTAGTAATTTTTTGTTTTTCCAATTCTTTAACATGTCTTGCTGTTATTCGACGACCGTCTGCAACGATTAGTTTTCCTTTTTTATCTACAATATCAAAGGTAGCGATATCGCCTCTAAGTCTAGAGGGCTCTAGATCAAGGGTGTAAGTTCCATCCTTTCGTAAGTTGAAAGTATTTGTGTCAAAAAACTCCGCCAACATTTCTTCGGCACTAAAACCGAGAGCACGAAGTAACATTGTCGCTGGTAACTTTCGTCGACGATCAATACGAACGTAGACTAAATCTTTTGGATCAAATTCAAAGTCCAACCATGAACCACGATATGGAATCACTCGAGCAGAATATAATAATTTACCCGAGGAGTGTGTTTTTCCTTTGTCATGATCAAAAAATACACCCGGAGAACGGTGAAGTTGAGATACAACTACTCTCTCAGTACCATTTATTATAAAAGTACCGTTATTGGTCATTAAAGGGATTTCTCCCATATAGACCTCTTGATCCTTAATTTCTTTGATTGTTTTGTAAGAAGAATCTTTGTCATAAATCATCAAGCGGACCCTCACACGGAGGGAACAACCGTAGGTTACACTTCTAAGCTTACATTCCTCTTCATCAAATATTGGTTTTCCAAGATTGTAATCTACATACTCAAGCCCTGCATTCCCTGAATAACTGACAATTGGAAATACGGATTTAAAGGCTGCATGCAAACCAGCCTCAATTCTATCCTCATTTGGGATATCTATTTGAGTAAAATTTCGATAAGAATCCATTTGTATTGCAAGCAAATAAGGTAAATCCATAACTTGTGGAAGCTTGCCAAAATCATTACGGATGCGTTTTTTCTCAGTATACGAGTAAGCCATTATGTTCCCCATCTTGATTTTTAGTCTTAAACTTCATGGGTTATAAAAATTTAATACCATAAATCTTTTACAAAAAAGGATATTTGTCACACTAACTGTCTAAAGGGCAGAAAGCGCTGGAAGGCTGAGGATGTTTGCTCAGCCTAAGCCTGATTAATTATCAGACATGGGCACTATGAGCTTATTTCAGCTCACTGGTAGCACCGGCCTCTTCCAGCTGTTTTTTAGCTTCTTCCGCTTCAGATGTTGGAGCCCCTTCTTTAATCACTGAGGGGGCGCTGTCTACAAGATCTTTAGCTTCCTTTAAACCTAAACCTGTTATAGCACGGACAGCTTTAATGACATTAACTTTCTTTTCACCAACTGATGTTAACATCACGTCAAAGGCGTCTTTTGCTGCAGGTGCATCACCAGCATCTCCCCCAGCTGCAGGAGCAGCTACTGCAACTGCAGCTTGTGCAGACACGCCAAATTTTTCTTCCATTGCTGTTACAAGCTCAACAACTTCCATCACGCTCATTGAAGCTATTGCTTCTAAGATATCATCTTTGGAAAGAGCCATAATCTATCTCCTAATTAAATAAATTTACATAAACTATTCACTGAATTATGCAGCTTCCTGCTTTTTATCACGAACAGCCCCTACAACACGAGTAACTTTAGTTGGCACCTCGTTAAAAGTGCGAACTAGCTTAGTGATTGGTGCCAATGTTACGCAAGCTAATTGACCAAGAGCCTGTTCTAAGGTTGGTAGTTTAGCTAAAACATCAATTTGCCCGTTATCTAATAGTTGACCACTTATAGATAGAGCTTTTACTTCAAACTTATCATTATCTTTCGCAAACTCTTTAAACAAACGAGCAGCAGCGCCGGGGTCTTCCATAGAAAAACCAAATAATGATGGACCAGTCAATACTTCACTTACGCACTCAAAATCCGTACCTTTGAACGCTAGCTTTGCAAGTGTATTGCGCACTACGCGAATCTCGATATTTTGTTCACGTGCTTTTTCACGAAGAATTGTCATATCAGTCACATTAACTCCGCGTGCATCGGCAATTATCAATGACAAAGCGTTTGAAGCAGTAGTGCCAACTTGGTCTACTATCACTTTTTTGCTTTCGAGATTTAATGCCACGAGACTTTCTCCTGGATTTAATTAATCACCCAAACTGGGTTATTAATCGGTTAAGCATCAAACATAATCTTGATGCAATTTCGGCGATCAAATCCAGTTATTTAAACACTGAATCGGGTTACACCGTCTGCGTAGGCGGTTCTCCACTAAAAAGAAGAGTCCATTAAACCTTGAATTAAGGCACCTACGGTCTTTAACGATCTAAGCGGACTACCTAGACCCCAAAGTTTATTTGATCTCATATAGAAATCTTATTCTTTTTATACCTCTAGCGAAGCCTGATCAATTATTAACCCAGGTCCCATTGTTGTTGAAAGTGTAATCTTGCTGAGAAATACACCTTTTGCTGATGCTGGCTTAGCCTTTTTGAGATCCAAAATTAATGCTTCGAGATTCTCCTTCAAAGCGAATGCATCAAAGTTTAGGCTACCAATTGCACCGTGAATAATTCCATTTTTATCTACGCGATAACGAACCTGACCCGCCTTGGCGTCTTTGACAGCCGCTGTCACATCTGGTGTTACTGTTCCAGTTTTGGGGTTAGGCATCAAACCTCTGGGACCCAAAACTTGACCTAGCAGACCGACTACCCTCATTGCTGCCGGTTCAGCAATAACTACATCAAAATTCATATTTCCTGCTTTAATATCTTCAGCTAAATCTTCCATACCTACCAAATCTGCTCCTGATTCTCTTGCAGCCTCTGCAGCATCACCTTGAGCAAAAACTGCAACTCTTACATTTTTACCTGTGCCATGGGGAAGAGTAGTTGCTCCTCTGACCGCTTGATCAGATTTCTTAGGATCTATACCCAAATTCACTGCAACATCTACAACTTCAGAAAATTTAACAGAAGAAACCTCTTTTAATAATGCGACTGCATCATGTATTGGGTACTGTTTCCCAATTTCAACATTTTCACGAATTGCGCGAATGCGCTTTGAAAGCTTAGTCATCTACAAACCCTCCACATCAAGACCCATAGACCGAGCAGAACCAGCAATAGTTCTTACTGCAGCGTCCATATCGGAGGCAGTTAAGTCGGTTTCTTTTGTTTTAACAATTTCTTCACATTGTGCTCTGGTAACTGTACCGACTTTTTTCGTATTAGGAGTACCACTGCCACTCTGAATACCAGCAGCTTTTTTTAATAGATATGATGCAGGAGAAGTTTTTGTAATAAAAGTGAAACTTTTATCGGCATATACACTTATGACAACTGGTACCGGTGAACCGGGCTCTAGTTCCTGTGTTTGTGCATTAAATGCTTTGCAAAACTCCATAATATTAACTCCTTTTTGCCCTAATGCGGGACCAACGGGAGGACTGGGATTAGCCTTACCTGCAGGCACTTGCAACTTTACGTAAGAATCTACTTTTTTAGCCATTTTACTTCTCCATTTTGGGTCTAACGCCTCAAAGTTCATGTAAAACTTATCCCAGGCTTCCCTGCTCTTTTTTTATCCAGAGCTAAAAACTATTAAATTTTCTCTACTTGAACAAACTCAAGCTCAACAGGGGTGTTTCGACCAAATATCGATACGGATACTCGGACTCTGCTTTTCTCATAATTTACTTCTTCAACAACACCATTGAAATCATTGAAGGGTCCATCAATAACTCGAACTATCTCGCCTGCCTCAAAGACAGTTTTAGGTCTTGGTTTATCTTCAGAATCCTGAACCCTTTGCAAAATTGCATCAGCTTCTTTATCTGTAATAGGTGCAGGCATATCTGCCTTGCCTCCAATGAAACCTAAAACTCTTGGAGTTTCCTTCACTAAATGCCAAGAATCGTCATTTAATTCCATTTGAACGAGAACATAACCAGGGAAAAATTTACGCTCACTTTTACGTTTAACTCCCCCTTTCAGCTCTACCACCTCTTCAGTTGGCACTAAGATATCCCCAAATATTTTCTCCATATTATGGAGTACCACTCTATCTTTAAGCGCTAAGGCAACTTTTTTTTCATAGCCCGAATAGGCGTGTACAACGTACCAGCGCATGTGATCCCCTTAACCTATGACTATTGAAGCAATCCAACCGAAAAAAGTGTCCAAACCCCATAAAATCATGGACATAATTAATACGACAACTACAACCATTAGTGTGGTTTGATTTCTTTCTTGACGTGTTGGCCAAACTACTCTGAGTGCTTCGTTATATGCTCCATAAGTCAATTTCAGCAAACTAGAACCCTTCTGTGTCTTCGAACCAATAAAGACGACGATGACAGCAACTACTAGCCAAGCTATCGCTCTGTAAAGAAACGATTCAGCTGCAAAATAATAGTTACCATAGATAGCCGAAGCGGTAAGAGCTACAATAATCAGCCATTTAAGGCTATCTAATTTGTACTGTTTTTCTTCTGCAGTCGCACTCATATGAAATTGCGCCCTAAATTATATTTACTTTTTATCATCTTAAAATAAAGCCAGATTGAAAAAATTTATTGGCAGGCCAGGAGGGACTCGAACCCCCAACATTCGGTTTTGGAGACCGACGCTCTACCAATTGAACTACTGGCCTATCATAAAAACCCAGATATAAAGTAACAAGAAGGTCGAAGCCCAAAAGACTTCGACTTGGCATAGTAGTTCTTTTTATTATTCAATAATTTTAGCTACAACACCGGCGCCTACTGTACGGCCACCTTCCCGGATAGCAAAACGTAATCCTTCTTCCATAGCAATTGGATGTATCAATGTGACAACCATTTTTATATTATCACCAGGCATAACCATTTCAACTCCATCAGGTAATTCACAAGCTCCGGTTACATCTGTAGTTCTAAAATAGAACTGTGGTCGATAACCCTTGAAGAAAGGAGTGTGTCTACCACCTTCATCTTTTGACAAAACATAAACTTCTGCTTCGAATTTTGTGTGCGGCTTGACAGATCCAGGTTTTGCTAAAATTTGACCACGCTCAATTTCTTCTCGTTTAGTTCCACGAAGCAAGACTCCAACATTTTCACCAGCACGGCCTTCATCTAGTAACTTTCTGAACATTTCTACACCTGTACAGGTCGTCTTGGTAGTGTCTTTAATACCAATAATTTCAATTTCCTCACCAACCTTAACAATGCCTCGCTCAACTCTACCAGTTACAACAGTTCCACGACCAGCAATAGAGAACACATCTTCAATTGGTAAAAGGAACGGTTTATCTATATCTCGAACAGGATCTGGAATATACGTATCCAGTGTTTCAACTAGTTTTTTGACAGCTGTAGTTCCTAGCTCGTTATCATCTTTTCCTTCAAGAGCCATTAGCGCAGAACCACAAATAATTGGTGTATCATCTCCAGGAAATTCGTAAGCATCAAGAAGTTCACGAAGCTCCATTTCCACTAGCTCAATCATTTCGTTATATTCATCAGAACCTACGCCACCGCAATCAGCAGCAAGGAGATCTGCTTTATTCAAAAAAACTACAACATAGGGAACACCAACCTGACGAGCAAGCAGAATATGTTCACGTGTTTGCGGCATAGGACCATCTGTAGAGCCACAAACTAGGATTGCACCATCCATCTGAGCAGCGCCTGTGATCATATTTTTCACATAATCAGCATGCCCTGGGCAATCTACATGGGCATAATGACGTGTATCCGTGTCATACTCTACATGTGATGTAGCAATGGTAATTCCGCGTTCGCGCTCTTCAGGCGCGTTATCAATACCATCAAATGCAACTTTTTCTCCGCCCCACACTTCAGCACATACTCGAGTGAGCGCTGCTGTTAATGTTGTTTTACCATGGTCTACGTGACCAATTGTACCCACATTAACATGGGTCTTATTACGCTCGAACTTTTCTTTTGACATGACAAAAACTCCTCAATCAATACTTGTACACTTCTTAGTTAAAATTATATACGGCATACCGTATCTTACTAAATACTGGAGCTCATAACCGGATTTGAACCGGTGACCTCTTCCTTACCAAGGAAGTGCTCTACCGACTGAGCTATATGAGCATTAACTATCCCTGTCGGTAGGATCTGGAGCGGGTAGCGGGAATCGAACCCGCACCATCAGCTTGGAAGGCTGAGGTTCTACCATTGAACCATACCCGCCTATGACCACCACTCCACAGAATTCATTTTCTGATGGAGCCAAATCTATTTTTTGTTGCAAATGCAACCTATCCGTTTGACCACTGATGATAAAATCAATGATAATAAATATCTATGTGCATAAGGTACTTAAGTTATTGTTAAATAACAATAGTACCGAGTATAAAATTTGGTGCAGGGGGGTGGATTCGAACCACCGAAGCTTTCGCGTCAGAGTTACAGTCTGATCCCTTTGACCGCTCGGGAACCCCTGCGTAAAAGGTAAAACATCGTCCTCACCCAACATATACCTAATTAATTTTCCAAAACCCCAGTTACATACAATATGTGGAGCTGGCGTGAGGAGTCGAACCCCCGACCGGCTGATTACAAGTCAGCTGCTCTACCAACTGAGCTACGCCAGCCCAAATCCTATATATAAAATAGGGGTCGCGATTTTAGTTAATGTTGAAGTTATAATCAACAAATTATGCGTGATAAAACGTTTTTTTAGTGTTTTTTTCATAGAAGTGGGTATGAAAGAGAGAAAATAGCCAATGTAGTTAACATTATATGATATATAATTTTTATAAATCTAAAAATTTTAAGCCATTTAAAATAAGTTCTGGGTCAAAGTGAACATCGCTACCCAAGATATTAATAATATCTTGGGCATCACCTCCAGTTACTATTATTTGAGTTTCATTTCTTTCTTCAGAATTTTTAACAACATACTCTATTAGTGACTTAATCATCAAAATTTGCCCTTTTGCAACACATTCTTCAGTTGAATTTCCTGGCGAAAGATTTGTTATATTTTGATCATTATCAATATTTATTTGTATTTGCTGGGCACCAGTATTCATTATATTTCGCGACATTTCTTTTCCAGGTAAAATATATCCTCCTAAGTGTTTTCCATCGCCGCTTACAATATCAATTGTTAAGGTAGTTCCGGCATCAATAATTATGCATGGCAGTCTAAAACGATTGTATGCCGCTACAATTCCTAACCATCGGTCAATACCTAAAATAGATGGATCACTGTAGCCACAAGTAACCCCAGCGGTAATTTTTTTAGTTTTGGCTTCAATGAGCGAGCATCCCCTCTTAGAACTATATTTATCTATTTTATTAAGAATACTCGGGTGGGATACTGAGGCAATATATATATTTTCAATTGATGGGATCTGATCTAGTACCTTTAGAAACATCTCAATATCCTTATTAGAAAAAATGCCTCGAGACTCGACGATTTGATCTAAGCAAACCCTCCACTTAATTCTAGAGTTACCAGCATCAATTTCTACTTTCATTCACACTCTCGCAGACTAATTTCACCACCACTGAAGGTTTTTTCTACTCCATTTACTTCAAGTATGAGTCCACCACTTGAATCTATTCCGCGCACTACCCCCTCAACAGTATTATTCATCATTATCAATTTAACCTTGTCGCCTATTGAGTTATCATACATAAGCCATTCATCTCTGTAGCTCGAAAATCCAAACTTTTTGTATTCAAAAAGTAACAACAAAATCTGTTCTATAATCTTAGTGGCTAAATCATTCCTAGTAACCTCTGGATTTAATAATTTTTTAGTGTTGGTCCATTCCCTATCAATGTGTTTAGAGTTAATTTTCGGCATGTTTATATTAATACCAACACCAATGATTACTTGGCAATATCCAGAAGGATCACCGACTATCTCCAATAGAATACCACCAATTTTTTTCTTTTTATGCATTAGGTCATTAGGCCACTTAAGCTCTATATTGTCAGCGCCACACTTTTCTATCCCTTTAAGCACAGAACAAGCAGTAGCTAAACTTAGGCCCTCTATTTCTTGAATGCCACCTGAAAATCCCCAAACAATTGACATATAAAGATTACAACCATAAGGGCTAATCCAAGATTTACCTCTTCGGCCACGACCGTCTGTCTGAGCTTCTGCTAAAATTATACTGCCAGAAGAATCATAATTTTCAGCATTTTTTCTAGCGAGTGTATTTGTAGAAGTGGTAGTCGATAAAACTTCTAAATTAGACACAAAAGGCTTAACAATAGGAGATAAGTTATCATAAATATCTTCTTTATTTAAAAGATCTAGGCCACCAATTATTCGATACCCAAGCCCTTATTTAGATTCCAAGGGAATACCTAAAGTTCTGATTTTAGATATTTTTTTCCAGACAGCCGCTCTTGAGATATCGAGTTTTTTTCCAAGATCTTCTCGGAATGGAATATTCCGTCACTTATAATAGTTATTAAATCTTCCATTTTAATCCATCAAAAAATTAAGATATTTTTCCATATAAAATATATGCCAATACCCAATAGCAAAAGAGAGAAATATATTTTCAAAGCTTCAGAAGGAAGTTGATATGCTAACTTTGCACCCACTTTTGCAAAAACTATACTTGTAACAATAATGCCAAAAAAAGCTGGTAGGTATATGAAACCAACGTTATATTTTGGTAATCCATCAATATTTAGCCCCTGAACTGCATAAATTATAGCTCCACTAATAGCAAGGGGTAGTCCGCAAGCGGCTGATGTAGCAACAGCATTCTTAATAGGTATTTTTGTCCAAGAAAAATAAGGTACTGATAGTGATCCACCACCAATCCCAAATATACTGGAAAAAAAACCAATCACAGAACCTACTATTGTCTTACCAAAAGGACCTGGCATTTTGATTGTCATAGAGGGGTTAGCGGGCTTTACAATAAAGAGGCCAATAAAACAAAGGAACACACCAAAAAAGAGCTGTAAAAGCATTCCTGTAATACTAACTGCAAAACAAGCTCCCAGAATTGCGCCCAAACATATTCCAGGTGAAAACCAAAAAACTATAGGCCAATTTACTAGTCCACGCTTATGGTGCGCAAAAATAGAACTTATAGAGGTAATTACAATTGTAGCTAATGAAGTTCCTACTGCCATATGAGTCAATATTTCTGTAGCAAAAAATTGTGACGAAAAAGTGAAGATAAGGATTGGAACAATAATTACCCCGCCACCAATTCCAAACAGGCCGCTAATTACCCCAGCTATTACACCTAGAAAAAGGTATAAAAAGATTATATCCATGGATCTCCTACATATAAGTCTTCATTCTTTATTATGCCTCATTTTTTTATATGTTAAATATAAGGATCGTGTTTATGTATAAAAATCATAAAAAAACGCCCTAACCAGAAAGATAGGGCGTCTTAAATAAAAACCTGGCGATGACCTACACTCACATGGGGAAACCCCACACTACCATCGGCGATGCATCGTTTCACTTCTGAGTTCGGGATGGGATCAGGTGGTACCAAAGCTCTATGGTCGCCAGGAAAACTGTTATGAGCTAAAACTGTGAATTTTAATAGTTTTAGCTCAAATAAATGTAATAATATTAAAGCAACGAGTGTTAATAATGACAAGTTCTTAATGCAATCATTTCTATTATATGGTCAAGCCTCACGGGCAATTAGTACTGGTTAGCTCAACGCCTCACAGCGCTTACACATCCAGCCTATCAACGTCCTAGTCTTGAACGACCCTTAAGGGGACTTAAAGTCCCAGGGAGATCTAATCTTGGAGGGGGCTTCCCGCTTAGATGCTTTCAGCGGTTATCCTGTCCAAACATAGCTACCGGGCAATGCCATTGGCATGACAACCCGAACACCAGAGGTCTGTCCACTTCGGTCCTCTCGTACTAGAAGAAGCTCTCCTTCAAATCTCCAACGCCCACAGCAGATAGGGACCGAACTGTCTCACGACGTTCTAAACCCAGCTCGCGTACCACTTTAAATGGCGAACAGCCATACCCTTGGGACCGGCTTCAGCCCCAGGATGTGATGAGCCGACATCGAGGTGCCAAACACCGCCGTCGATGTGAACTCTTGGGCGGTATCAGCCTGTTATCCCCGGAGTACCTTTTATCCGTTGAGCGATGGCCCTTCCATACAGAACCACCGGATCACTATGACCTACTTTCGTACCTGCTCGACTTGTCAGTCTCGCAGTCAAGCACCCTTATGCCATTGCACTCATAGCATGATTTCCGACCATGCTGAGGGTACCTTCGTGCTCCTCCGTTACTCTTTGGGAGGAGACCGCCCCAGTCAAACTACCCACCAGACACTGTCCCCGATCCGGATAACGGACCTAGGTTAGAACCTCAAACATACCAGGGTGGTATTTCAAGGATGGCTCGACGTAATCTAGCGATCACGCTTCAAAGCCTCCCACCTATCCTACACAGACAGGTTCAAAGTTCAGTGCCAAGCTATAGTAAAGGTTCACGGGGTCTTTCCGTCTAGGTGCGGGTATACGGCATCTTGACCGCAAATTCAATTTCACTGAGTCTCTGGTGGAGACAGCGCCGCCATCGTTACGCCATTCGTGCAGGTCGGAACTTACCCGACAAGGAATTTCGCTACCTTAGGACCGTTATAGTTACGGCCGCCGTTTACCGGGGCTTCGATCAAGAGCTTCGTCCAAAGACTAACCCCATCAATTAACCTTCCGGCACCGGGCAGGCGTCACACCTTATACGTCCACTTACGTGTTTGCAGAGTGCTGTGTTTTTAATAAACAGTCGCAGCGGCCTGGTCACTTCGGCTGTCAGTAGCTTACGGAGCGAGTCCGATCACCACTGACAGCGCACCTTCTCCCGAAGTTACGGTGCTATTTTGCCTAGTTCCTTCACCAGAGTTATCTCATCCGCCTTGGTATTCTCTACCTGACCACCTGTGTCGGTTTGGAGTACGGTTTCTTATTATCTGAAGCTTAGAAGCTTTTCTTGGAAGCATGGCATCGACCACTCGGCTCAAAAGAGAGCCTCGCCATCACGTCTCAGAGTAATGTTCTCCCGGATTTACCTAAGAAAACCCCCTACACGCTTAGATCGGGACAACCAACACCCGTCTGATCTAGCCTACTCCGTCCCTCCATCGCAATAATAAGAAGTAAAGGAATATTAACCTTTTTCCCATCGACTACGCATTTCTGCCTTGCCTTAGGGGCCGACTAACCCTACCCTGATTAACATGGGATAGGAAACCTTGGTCTTTCGGCGAGGGGGTTTTCACCCCCTTTATCGTTACTCATGTCAGCATTCGCGCTTCTGATACCTCCAGCAGACTTCTCAATCTACCTTCAACAGCTTACAGAACGCTCCTCTACCATGCGTGTAAACACGCATCCACAGCTTCGGTTACCAGTTTAGCCCCGTTATATCTTCCGCGCAGGCCGACTCGACTAGTGAGCTATTACGCTTTCTTTAAAGGATGGCTGCTTCTAAGCCAACCTCCTAGCTGTCTTAGCCTTCCCACTTCGTTTCCCACTTAACTGGTATTTGGGACCTTAGCTGGTGGTCTGGGTTGTTGCCCTTTCCACGACGGACGTTAGCACCCGCCGTGTGTCTCCCGTGATTGCACTCACCGGTATTCGTAGTTTGCATGGGGTTGGTAAGTCGGGATGACCCCCTAGCCCAAACAGTGCTCTACCCCCGGTGGTGAGACACGAGGCGCTACCTAAATAGCTTTCGAGGAGAACCAGCTATCTCCGGGCTTGATTAGCCTTTCACTCCGATCCACAGGTCATCTCCGCATTTTTCAACATACGTGAGTTCGGTCCTCCAGTTGATGTTACTCAACCTTCAACCTGCCCATGGATAGATCGCCCGGTTTCGGGTCTACTCCTAGCAACTAAACGCCCTATTAAGACTCGATTTCTCTACGGCTCCCCTAAATGGTTAACCTTGCTACTAAAAGTAAGTCGCTGACCCATTATACAAAAGGTACGCAGTCACAGAACAAGTCTGCTCCTACTGCTTGTACGCATACGGTTTCAGGATCTATTTCACTCCCCTCTCCGGGGTTCTTTTCGCCTTTCCCTCACGGTACTGGTTCACTATCGGTCAGTTAGGAGTATTTAGCCTTGGAGGATGGTCCCCCCATGTTCAGTCAAGATAACTCGTGTCCCGACCTACTCGATTTCACTTAAAACATTTTTTCGTGTACGGGGCTATCACCCTCTATCGCGGAACTTTCCAGAACCTTCCACTAAAACGTTAAAAGCTTAAGGGCTAATCCCCTTTCGCTCGCCGCTACTAAGGGAATCTCAATTGATTTATTTTCCTCTGGGTACTTAGATGTTTCAGTTCTCCAGGTTCGCTTCATGCACCTATGAATTCAGTGCATGATACCCGCCATAAGCGGGTGGGTTTCCCCATTCAGAAATCTCCGGATCAAAGTTTGTTTGCCAACTCCCCGAAGCTTATCGCAGGCTCCTACGTCTTTCATCGCCTCTAACTGCCAAGGCATCCACCGTATGCGCTTAATCGCTTGACCATATAAGACAAACGACTGCATTTACGAAAAATTATCTTTCGATAATTTTTTGCCAAACTTGTGTATTCAAGAATACACTCGTCTATAAATTACTATAAATAATTAATTTAGCTTTAACATTTTTACTTTTTTAAAGAACATCTGGCTTAAAAACCAGAATTAAATTTTCTGAGAAAACTTAATTCTAATATCTATTTTTAGCAGTACTTTTTGACAAAGAAAGTGGTGGAGCTAAGCGGGATCGAACCGCTGACCTCCTGCGTGCAAGGCAGGCGCTCTCCCAGCTGAGCTATAGCCCCAATGCAACCTTTCATGCATATGAAATGGTGGGTCTGGGTGGATTTGAACCACCGACCTCACCCTTATCAGGGGTGCGCTCTAACCAACTGAGCTACAGACCCACTGTCTATAGGTTTGCGTATAAAAAATACGCGTACTGCTTTAGCCAATAATCAGATAATGAGAGTGAGCACTTAACTGGAATGTCAGTGCATCGATTTAAGGAGGTGATCCAGCCCCAGGTTCCCCTAGGGCTACCTTGTTACGACTTCACCCCAGTCATGAATCACAAAGTGGTGAGCGTCCTCCCGAAGGTTAGACTACCCACTTCTTTTGCAACCCACTCCCGTGGTGTGACGGGCGGTGTGTACAAGGCCCGGGAACGTATTCACCGCAGCATTCTGATCTGCGATTACTAGCGATTCCGACTTCACGCAGTCGAGTTGCAGACTGCGATCCGGACTACGACCGGTTTTGTGAGATTAGCGCCCCTTCGCAGGTTAGCAGCCCTCTGTACCGGCCATTGTAGCACGTGTGTAGCCCAGGTCGTAAGGGCCATGATGACTTGACGTCGTCCCCACCTTCCTCCGGTTTGTCACCGGCAGTCTCCTATGAGTTCCCACCATTATGTGCTGGCAACATAGGACAAGGGTTGCGCTCGTTACGGGACTTAACCCAACATCTCACGACACGAGCTGACGACAGCCATGCAGCACCTGTCACCGAGTTCCCGAAGGCACGAAGCTATCTCTAGCGACTTCTCGGGATGTCAAGACCTGGTAAGGTTCTTCGCGTTGCATCGAATTAAACCACATGCTCCACCGCTTGTGCGGGCCCCCGTCAATTCATTTGAGTTTTAACCTTGCGGCCGTACTCCCCAGGCGGACAACTTAAAGCGTTAGCTGCGCCACTGAAAGACATAGTCTCCCAACAGCTAGTTGTCATCGTTTACGGCGTGGACTACCAGGGTATCTAATCCTGTTCGCTCCCCACGCTTTCGCACCTTAGCGTCAATATCAATCCAGTGAGTCGCCTTCGCCACTGATGTTCCTTCCTATATCTACGCATTTCACCGCTACACAGGAAATTCCACTCACCTCTATTGTATTCTAGTCAGACAGTTCTGGATGCAGTTCCCAGGTTGAGCCCGGGGCTTTCACATCCAGCTTATCAAACCGCCTACGCGCGCTTTACGCCCAGTAATTCCGATTAACGCTCGCACCCTCCGTATTACCGCGGCTGCTGGCACGGAGTTTGCCGGTGCTTCTTCTGTAGGTAACGTCAGGGTCAGCAGTTATTAACTACTAACTTTTCCTCCCTACTGAAAGTGCTTTACAACCCTAAGCCTTCTTCACACACGCGGCATGGCTGGATCAGGGTTGCGCCCATTGTCCAATATTCCCCACTGCTGCCTCCCGTAGGAGTCTGGGCCGTGTCTCAGTCCCAGTGTGGCTGATCATCCTCTCAGACCAGCTACGGATCGTAGTCTTGGTAGGCCATTACCCTACCAACAAACTAATCCGACGCAGGCTCATCTAATAGCACAAGGTCCGAAGATCCCCTGCTTTCCCCCATAGGGCGTATGCGGTATTAGCATGCGTTTCCACATGTTGTCCCCCACTACTAGGTAGATTCCTACGCGTTACTCACCCGTCCGCCGCTTTACTCTTTCCCGAAGAAAATTTCTCGCTCGACTTGCATGTGTAAGGCCTGCCGCCAGCGTTCAATCTGAGCCATGATCAAACTCTTCAGTTCAATATTCTTTAACCTCTTTCAAACTTTTATAAAGTTAGATTAAGAGGAGTAGTTTCACAAAAACCTGCGATACTTCTCAAAACATGGCCAAACACTTTAGCTTACCAAATTTTAAATAACTATTTTGGTGAGTTACTTGTATTTGATGATACGTTGTCACGTGATCATCTCAGCAAGCACCCACACTCATTATCTGATCGATTGTTAAAGAACGTTGCTCACTTAAGGAGCGGGTTGGGTATTCTAAGGAACGCCCATCTAAAGTCAACAACAACTGTGATTTTTTTAATAAAAAAATTCGCGATTTGTCGCTGTTAATTTTTTGATCTTAATTAACCTTGAAACGTACGCGCAGTGTAGCCTTTCATAACGTGGTGTCAAACTATTTCTATATAAAATAAATTCTTTTTTTTTATTTACTTGTTATGTCGTATTAATATTTACTCTATTAATAATTTTTTTAACAAAAAAATTCTCTTTAAAAGATAATTTTGCCTACTAAGTAGTACCTTCTTCTTATTCCTCTAGCTCAAATAAAAAATATTTTTTCTTTCCAAGTTTAACTATAAAAAATTTACCAAAGAGAGCATTTTTTGTAGAGAAGCAATCAGATATTTTCATGTTATCTTCATATCCTTTAGATGCACCATTAATAAATACTGCATTTCGCAAAAGTGCATCTTTCACTTCGCGACCAGAGAGTGCGAGTCCACAATCTGATAGTAAATTTGTTAAGGTTAGCTTATTCTGGTCAGCTAGATTTAATCTTGCAGATGGTAGTCCGTCCTGTTGAAGCTGAACTAGATCATTTTCTTCCAATAACATAAGATCTCCAGAAAAGAGCTCACTTGTTATTCTTTTTACAGCGGTGAGTTGGTCAGGGCCATGAACTAATCTCGTTACCTCTTCAGCCAATATGACCTGGGCAGACTTTCTCCCTTGAATGTTTGTATCGTTTTTTTCTATATCTTTAATTTTATCCAAGGATAAATTGGTAAAATATTTCAAAAAAGTATACACATCAGCATCTGAAGTATTCATCCAAAATTGATAAAATGTATAAGGAGAGGTTTTTTTCGAATCGAGCCATATCGTTCCTGACTCTGTCTTTCCAAACTTTGTACCATCAGACTTGGTAACTAACGGCAACGTCAGACCGAATACCTGACTGCCATTTAAGCGTCTTGTAAGGTCTACTCCGCCAACAATATTTCCCCATTGATCAGCACCGCCAATCTGGATAGTGCAATTATGGCGACGATTAAGCTCAGAAAAATCGTAGGATTGCAATAACATGTAGGTAAATTCTGTGAAGGATATACCCTGTCCATCCCTGTCAATTCTTTGTTTAACAGACTCTTTATTAATCATATTATTTATGGAGAAATGTTTACCAATATCTCTTAGAAAAGTCAGTAAGTCTATTTTTTCTATCCAGTCTAAGTTATTTACAATTTTTGCAGGGCAATCCACAGTACTGAAATCTACAAACTTAGATATCTGTTTTTTTATAAGATGCAGCCAATCTTTAACTATTTCAGGTGTGTTTAACTTTCTTTCTTGTGACTTAAAGCTTGGGTCACCAATTAATCCTGTTGCTCCTCCAAGAAGTACAATAGGTTTGTGGCCAACTTGTTGAAAACGCTTAAGTACCAGCAAAGGCACTAGGCTGCCAATATGAAGGCTATCTGCTGTAGGATCAAAACCACAATATAATGAGCGACTATCAGAAGATAGGTGCTCTACTAACTTATCAGCTGAAGTCATCTGTGCGATAAGGCCTCTGGCCTGCAGGTCCTCGATTAGCTTTTCACTCTGATCATTCATCTTCAAATCTCTAACGGAATAAAATCGACAGAACCCAAACAATACCTTATCTTATTAAAAAAAAAAACGTAAGGTAAGCGGGCTTGTAAAAACCAACTATATGCTTAAGAATGATTTGTATTGACAATTGATATTGATATCTACTTCACAGAGACTAGCACAAAATTTATTATGCCAAAAAATAGACTTAACAACGACAAAAAATCTTCCTCGATATGGTCATCCTTAATTAATAAGTATAGAACAAGTATCTATTCACTAATATGTGGTTTTCTCATATTGGTCATAATATTTTATTTTACCATGCAAGAAGGTTATATCGAACACAAAAAAATTTACTCTTATGTGAACAATCTTAATGAACTTGATAATAAAAAAACTCCATTAGAAGTTTCATACGATCAAGATATAGTGAAAATTGCCCCAGAAGAATTAATATGGAGCGAATATATTGTCAGACATGGGGATAGTCTTAGTTCAATTTTCAAAAAGAAATCTTTAACCGCAAAAAATGTTATTGAATTTACTTCAAATAATCTATCTAGTCCTTTGCTGCAAATTCATCCAGGTCAAAAAATACACTTCGGCTTCTCGAGTGACGGGTCATTAAAAGAATTAAAATATATAAAATCGAAGAAAGAATCTTATATTTATGCTAGGTTGAATGGGGAAAAAGGCGCCAATTTCTTTGCTAGAAAGATCGATTCTAGCCCCAAAAAAATTACTATGTATTGTGAATCTATAATAAAAGATTCACTATTTGTTAGTGGTAAAAAATCTGGGCTGCCAAGTAATATAATTATGGAACTTTCGTATATTTTTTCTTGGGATATTGATTTTGCTTGGGATATCAGGAAAGGGGATAAATTTTCTGTTTTATACGAAGGGCTTTTTTTGAATGATGAAAAGATTGCTGAAAGCAAAATTTTAGCGGCTGAGTTCACAAATCAAGGAAATCTTACAAAGCCGTTCGTTACCAAGACAGTAGTGGAGAAGTAAATTACTACACGCCAGAAGGCCATAATATTCGCAAATCATTTCTCCGGGCGCCACTTAATTTTAGTCGTATTAGCTCAAATTTTAACCTGAGACGCATGCATCCTATCCACAAAAAAATAGTGGCGCATCGAGGAGTGGACTATGTCGCTCCACTCGGCACACCAGTTTTTGCTTCAGGAGATGGAAGAGTTATAGCTAGCAGCTATAATAAAGCTAATGGTAACTATATTTTCATCCAACATGGTGGAGGAATTATAACAAAATACTTACACCTTCAAAAAAGAAAAGTTAAAAAAGGGATGAGAGTTACCCAGCGACAAACAATTGGGACATTAGGTTCTACCGGCTACTCTACCGGGCCTCATTTGCATTATGAGTTTCTCGTTGATGGCTCTCATAAAAATCCACGTAATGTAGATTTACCTCCCTCAGATCCTGTGAAAAAAAGCGAATTTGATAGATTTTATCGAATCACAAAACCCCTAATAGCAAAACTTGAAAGGCATCAAAAGGTATCCAAACTAGCTTTATTGTCGACAGAATAAATATAAAAATTGATTAACTGGATTATGCGATATGAGTATCAAAAAAAAATTCATTGGACTGATGTCTGGAACTAGCGCAGACAGCATTGATGCTGTGTTAATTGCCCTCGGATGCAACAGGTTCGAAATTTTGCTTACTCATTCAATTAAAATTAGTGCTGATATGAGAGAGCAGATATATTCACTTGCTATTCCAGGTTCAGATGAAATACACAGGTTGAGTAAACTTGATAAATCTTTAGGGTTACTTTTTTCACAAGCTGCAAATGAGCTTCTCACTTTATCAAAACTGGCGAATACCGATATTACAGCAATTGGTAGTCATGGACAGACTATTAGGCATCATCCGCCAAGCCCTATTATAAAAAAATACGGGGGATATAGTTTACAGGTGGGAGATCCAAATATTATCGCAGAAAAAACAGGGATTACCACAGTTGCGAATTTTAGGGGTCGAGATATGGCTCTAGGCGGCCAGGGGGCTCCTTTAGTTCCTGGTTTTCATAAAGCATTTTTTGAAAAAACTGGTTCTGTACGGGCTATAGTTAATATTGGTGGAATCTCAAATATCACCTTATTACCAGGAGATGGTCTATCTAAGTCAGTTCTTGGTTATGACACAGGTCCGGGTAACGGATTGATGGATAAATGGACTAAAATTAATATTGGTAAAAATTACGACAAAGGGGGGCGTGGGCAGCCCAAGGTGTTACGATTAAAGCTCTTCTTTCAAATCTCATGGATACTCCTTATCTATTTATATCTCCACCAAAAAGCACTGGCCCAGAATTATTTAATATCGATTGGCTTAAATCTCTACTTGAACAATTCCCAAAATATAGACCAGTAGACATTCAAGCAACATTATTGGAATTTACAGCACAAACTATTAGTCAAGCATTATCGCTCTGTTCATGTAATATAAATGAGGTCTTTATATGTGGTGGTGGAGCCTACAACATAGTTTTAATTAATCGTCTCAAAGAATTGGTAGCGCCAGTTGTTGTAGAGAATACGTCTATACTTGGAATTGCCCCAGAATGGGTAGAGGCTTCAGCTTTTGCTTGGTTAGCCAAACAAACTGTTGAAGGGTTACCCGGAAACATGCCAGCTGCTACAGGGGCTGAAAAATCCGCGGTATTAGGAGCTATTTATACGAAATAAGAAGTCCCTATAACTCTTCTATACTGAGAAAGAGGAGCCACAACCACATGTAGCAGTAGCATTGGGGTTTGATATAGAAAACTTTGATCCCTGAAGACCCTCCTCATAATTAACCGTTGAGCCTTGCAGGTATTGAATACTCAATGAATCTGCAAGCACAAAGACGCCTTTCTCCTCAACAATAGTGTCATCTTCCGCTACTAATTCATCAAAACTAAAACCGTATTGGAATCCAGAACAACCTCCACCAGTAACAAAAACTCTTAGTTTTAAATCAGGGTTTCCCCTCTTCTTTAACCAAGCTTTTTACCTTTGCTACTGCACTCTCTGAAATATAAAGAGGCATAGGTTTAAAAATTTCGATGCCAGTCATCCTTATTCCTAAAAATTTACGTGGAGTTTGCCTTAAAAAAATAACCAAAAATAATCCAAGTCTAAATGGATTATATCATATATGGTATATCTAATCGTCTGTTTCTACTGGACTTTCGAGTACTTTTAGATCATCTTGATTAGGCTGATATACAAAAGTACCGTTCATTTGTGCACCTTTTTCTATCTCAATCAGGACATAATAAAGATTTCCATCAACAAAGGAATCAGATGCTAAATGAATTTCTTCAGAAGAATAAATATTTCCATCAATTCGGCCATTGATAACAGCAGTAGGTGTATGAATATCTCCAGTAACATGTCCAGTTGGAAGAATTCTTACCTTACCTGCATCGTCACTGGAAACAACACTACCCGTGACCTTTCCCTCTATTTCTAAATTCCCAGAAAACTGTATATCACCAGTTATATGGGTATCTTTGGAAATAAGAGTAGTATCTCCTAATGAAAAATCAATATTATTGTGTTTAGCCATGTCATCAATTCCTTTTTTAATTTTTTTAGTTTATAGATTTTTGATAGCATCTTCCTATAGAATTTTATTATACCGAGATTAAATTGTTATGGGAGCAATGCAGGATTATCCAGAGCGGTGCTTTCAGGTAATCCAAATAATATATTCATGTTCTGTATTGCTTGTCCAGAAGCCCCTTTAACAAGATTGTCTTCGACAACTAAAACTACCACTTTATCTTCGTCACGGGGGCAGAAAACGCTAATTCTGCAGGTATTAGTACCCTTAACTGAACGTGTTTGGGGATGACTTCCGGGAGGCAAAACATCAATGAAAGATTCATTTTTATAGCATTCTTCATAAATTTTCTGTAGGTCAGCTCCCTTAACTTTGAGTGTTGCATAAAGTGTCGAATGGATGCCTCTTATTATGGGTAACAGGTGTGGTACAAAAGTCAATTGAACTGAGCTGCCTGCAATATCTTTTAAACCTTGTTCAATTTCAGGGAGATGTTTGTGCCCCTCAGCCGAATAAGCTTTATAGCTATCACTAGTTTCTGCTAGGAGGTTATCTAGGTTAGCCTCACGACCAGCACCACTGACTCCAGAGGCAACATTAGCAATCAAGTTATTAGTATCTACTAAACCATTCTCTAGCAACGGCTTAAAACCCAGAAGCACGCTTGTGGGGTAACACCCAGGACAAGCAATTAGTGATGCATTTTTTATATACTGTCTATTAATTTCTGGTAAACCGTATACAGATTGCTTCAGAAGCTCGGGGCAAATATGAGTTTTACCATACCATTTCTCCCATAAAACGGCATCTCTAATTCTAAAATCAGCTGAGAGATCAATAACTTTAATCCCCTTATCCAAAATATCAGGTATAGCTTCTTGAGCAACACCTGGGGGTGTGGCAAAGAAGACAACATCACATTTATACAAGTGCTTAGTTTTTGGTTCTACAAAGTGATGATCATAGAAGCCCCTCAAAGCAGGGAATAGGTTATCAACACGAATACCAGTGTGTTCTCGAGACGTGATTACTATTACTTGAGCATTAGGGTGGGCAGCCAAAAGTCGAAGCAATTCAATACCTGTATATCCTGTTGCACCAACAACACCTATTTTAATCACTTTATCATTGTTCATGTCATTCACCTTCATACCTGTTTATAATAACCTAAACAAACCAAGATTAAACGCAGTCTAATCGAATACAGGCAAATAGTAGATTTTGATAAATGAATTGCTCATCGATAATCGCAATTGGATAACAGCAATGCACATTATTGCTATGGTCTGCTGGTTCGCTGCACTATTTTACTTGCCAAGATTATTTGTTTATCACTCTATGTCAAGTGACCAAATAAGTATAGAACGATTCAAGATTATGGAGCGTAAACTATACAAAGGCATTGCAAATCCATCCATGATAGTAACTATTTTCATGGGTGTAGCTCTTTTCTATACAAATCCAGATTACTATATATCAGCCACTTGGTTTCAAATAAAATTGCTTCTAGTTATATTATTAATCATATATCACTTTAAATGTCTGAACTTAATGCGGCAATTTCAAAATAATAAAAATACTCATAGTCATGTTTTTTATAGGTGGTTCAATGAAATACCAGTAATTATGCTTATAGGAACTGTCATTTTAGTTGCTGTGAAGCCTTTCAATTGAAAAATTAATGCTACATAAATAGAAAAAATTAGTTACAACATCTTTTAGAATTTGAATTGGCTAAAAGAGCTATAATTTAAGATAATTAATATTTAACCTAAAAAAGCAAATTAATATGGAAAAATCTCAAAAATTATTCACAGCCGCGCAAGTGCACATTCCAGGTGGCGTGAATTCTCCTGTACGCGCATTCAAAGCTGTCGGTGGATCTCCTGTATTCTTTGAAAAAGCACAAGGTGCCTATCTTTTCGATGCAGATGGTAAACGCTTTATAGACTATATTCAGTCTTGGGGTCCGATGATATTAGGTCATGGTCATCCTGATGTTATAACTTCAATAAAAAGACAGATCGATAGGGGGCTCTCTTTTGGAGCACCAACAGAACTCGAAACTAAGTTAGCTGATAAAATCTGCTCTTTAGTCCCGGGAATGGAGATGGTCCGTATGGTCAACTCTGGAACTGAGGCGACTATGAGCGCTATTCGTTTGGCTAGAGGCTATACAGACCGTGATAAAATCATCAAGTTTGAGGGTTGTTATCATGGTCACTCTGATTCTCTCTTAGTTAAAGCTGGTTCAGGTGCACTTACTATGGGTGTCCCAAGCTCTCCTGGTGTTCCTTCAATTTTAGCAGATTTAACTACAACTCTGACTTATAACAATATCGAAGAAGTCAAAAAAACCTTCGATGAGATTGGGAATGAAGTAGCGTGCGTAATCTTAGAGCCAGTAGCTGGAAATATGAGCTGTATCCCCCAGTGAAGGGTTTTTTGAAACTGTTAGAGAATGTTGTACTCGACATGGTGCACTTCTAATTTTTGATGAGGTTATGACTGGTTTTAGAGTTGATGTTAGATGTGCTGTAGGTCGTTTTAATATTGATGCTGATCTAATCACTCTTGGGAAGGTTATTGGTGGAGGTATGCCAGTTGGAGCTTTTGGAGGGAAACGCCATATTATGAACAACATATCACCTGTCGGTCCCGTATATCAGGCTGGGACTCTTTCTGGGAATCCGGTAGCTATGACAGCTGGACTGCAAACTCTAGAGTTGATTACTGCACCTGGATTTCACGATAAATTGTTTGCACAAACTGAGAAATTTATCAAAGGTCTGCAAAATGAGGCTAATAAAGCTAATATTGCTATGACAACTAATCATATAGGAAGTATGTTTGGTTTCTTTTTCACTCAAGAGGTTGCCGTTACTAACTTTAAGCAAGTTATGGCATGTGATAGTGAACGTTTTAGACGCTTCTTTCGTGGTATGCTAGATGCTGGAATATACTTTGCGCCTGCAGCATATGAGGGTTGCTTTATGTCGGCGGCTCATACAGACGAAGATATAGAATTTACTCTAGAAGCTGCATCAAAAGTGTTCAAAACTCTTTAGCCAGATAATCTTTAACTTCTTTGAATCAAAATAATGATTTAAAATTTATAAAATAAACTTAAGGTCAGGAATATTATGAGTTTTATAAAATCCCGTGGGGTCTTTCCAAATACTCGTATGCGCCGAAATCGTAATGACGATTTCTCTCGCCGATTAATAAAGGAGTCTGTAATTACTCCAAGTGATTTAATTCATCCTATATTTTTAATTGAAGGAACAAATTCTCGCGAAAGTATTGCATCTATGCCAGGAGTTGAGAGACTCTCTGTAGATCTTGCTATAGAAGAAGCTAGGCAATTAGTAAGTCTTGGGATACCAGCAATTGCACTTTTTCCTGTTCCTGATCAAGAATGCAGAACGCTATCAGGTGAGGAGGCATTTAATCCAGATGGCTTAATGCAAGTAGCAATAAAAAAAATTAAATCAGCGATTCCAGGACTAGGTGTTATCTCGGATATTGCTCTGGACCCCTACACTAGTCATGGTCAAGATGGAATTATTGATGACGAAACTGGTAATATATTAAATGATGTAACCATTGAAACCTTAGCAAAACAATCAATATCTCATGCAAAGGCCGGTGCTGATATTATAGCTCCATCCGACATGATGGATGGCAGAATTGGTTTTATCAGAAATAATCTAGAAGAAAATGGTTATATTGATACACGAATTATGGCTTATTCTGCTAAGTATGCTTCTAGTTATTATGGGCCTTTTAGAGATGCAGTGGGTTCAGCAAAAAATATTCAAAATAAAGAAAAAACTACCTATCAAATAGATCCATCGAATACAAATGAAGCACTTCATGAGTGTGTCCTCGATCTACATGAAGGCGCTGATATGATTATGGTTAAGCCAGGTATGCCTTATCTAGATGTATTAAGGAGAGTTAAAGAAGAACTTCAAGTGCCAACATTTGTTTACCAAGTTAGCGGTGAGTATGCAATGCATGTTGCTGCATTTGAAAATGGATGGCTTGAGCGAGAAAAAGTTATTATTGAATCTCTCTCATGCTTCAAAAGAGCTGGAGCTGATGGTATTTTTTCTTACTTTGCCAAAGAGGCTGCCGAAATACTCAACCGATGATTTATGAGAATTTTTCAACCAGATTTTGAACGAAAAAAGTAATTTTTTATGCTAATCCTTCAAAATTTGAAGAAGGATTTGTGCGTGTTCTGCAGTTTCGACCCCTAAGTCTATTAGATAGCCTCCATCGATATGCTCGATAAGGATTTTTTCAAATAACCAAGTTGCTGCACTCACTGTTTCTGGTGAAGCATCACTTTGGTGAATGTTTATATCATATAATTTTGAGTTTAAATTAAACTGATTTATTAGTTTTATTTTTTCTATTATTTTATTGAAACTTATCTTATTAGAAAGCTCGTAAATACTCTAAATTAGTTTACTTCTGATAAGTTTGTATACTCATCAGCACTCATTAGATTATCTAACTCTTGTGGATCAGACATCTTCACTATAAATAGCCAGCCATCCTCATATGGCGATCCATTAATAACCTCAGGTTCTTCTTCAAGCTGCTCATTAATTCCTACTATTTCTCCAGACACTGGCGTATAAATGTCAGATGCAGCTTTAACTGACTCTACGACACCAGCCTCGTCTCCTGCAGAAATTAATGTTCCTAGTTGTGGTAGCTCCACGTACACCACATCACCAAGACTTTCTTGTGCATGATCACTGATGCCAACAATTACAGTGCCATCTCCTTATCTCGAGCCCACTCGTGGCTAGTAGCATACTTCAAATTAGAGGGATCTATATTCATGAAAGTTTCCTTATTTCATTTTTTATTTTACATTTCTACACTTAATATAATTCAACATAAAATATTTTAACCTTGATTTAATTCAAACTGAAGCACAAGCTCAATATCTAAGAATTGTTTTTTTGACTAAACTGTCTCCTATAAAATCCCCATGGCTTTTCGCATGATCTTATTTTTAATGAAACTGATTTTATTAAGAACGTTCATTCCGTCGTTACGTGCTAGGCGTATAGGAAGATGTTTATCTTCGAATAACATTTTTAATCCATTAATAATAGAAATCATAGCTAAATTATGCGGCTTTCTTTTTCTTTGATAACGACGAAGCCCGAATTCGTTTCCAGGCGATAATCCACGGGATAATGAATATTCTATTTCTTGAACTAAAGCTAATGAATCTTGCAGGCCTAAATTAATTCCTTGGCCAGCTAATGGGTGCATAGTATGTGCAGAATCTCCTATTAGTGCTACTCCTTGCATTATATAGTCTTGAGCATGACGTTGCTTGAGCATAAATTTTGTCCGTTGTTCAACTGAAATAATTTTCCCTAAACAACGTCCACTTGCATTTTCAAGCGCCTTACAAAAATTAATATCATCAAGCTGCATTAGTTCTTCGGCAGTTTTATCCTTTTGAGACCAAACGATTGAACATTGTTTTGAGTCCCCTTCTTTGAATTGAATAGGTAGCAGGGCTAAGGGGCCATCTGGTAAAAATCTTTGTCTAGCTGTAAAATTATGAGACTTCTCAGTATTAACACTAGCAACAATTGCATGATGACCATAATTCCATTCTTGCAATTTAAATCCACATAAATCTCATACTTTGGAATCACCTCCATCTGCAGCAACTAATAATTTGGCAACAATAGTGGTTCCATCGCCTAAAGTAATAGTGCTAGTGTTAGATTGGCTTTCTCTAGTTAGATCAGTGACTGTTGCAGGGTAAATCAACTCAACATTCTTAAATTCTTTGATCTTGTCAAGGTTACACTTTATAACTAAGGAATTTTCTACGATGTATCCTAGGCTATTTTGGCGAATATCATTACAATCAAATTCGATATGTCCTGTCCCGTCTGATTCCCATATCTCCATTCGCTCAAAGGGGCAAACTCTCTCATTGGAAATATTATCCCAAACGCCAAAATTTTCTAGAAGCATACGAGAGGACTCTGTTAATGCAACCACCCTTGAGTCAAATTTATTGGAGGAATCATGCTTTTTTAATGGTTGTTTTTCAAGGATAGCTATTTTAAAGTTTTCATCATGATTTGAATTTATATTTAAATGAGTCACCAACATATTTACGAAGGATAGACCCACAAGACCAGCTCCAACAACAACAACATCATATTCTTTTTTTTTCATTATATTATTCCGAGTCAGAAAGAGTTGAATCAGTAGTTCTAGCAATATTTATCTTGGGAGCTTTAGTGTGCAGACCCATACCCATTTTTGCGAAATTTCTTCTTAGCAATGGAATAGAATCTAACGCCACAAGCCCAATATTTCTCGCTAACCTCACTAAAAGAGAAGTACTTCCGAAGACGGTTGGCAAGAAATCACTTAGAAATATTGTCCTATTTTGATCTATCTTTTGATGTTTAATATAATTTTCTAGGACTCTATATTC
This sequence comes from Cellvibrionales bacterium, assembly GCA_038143955.1. Classification (GTDB taxonomy): domain Bacteria; phylum Pseudomonadota; class Gammaproteobacteria; order Pseudomonadales; family Porticoccaceae; genus Porticoccus. The sequence continues at coordinate 65,782 of JAYQMT010000005.1, read as the reverse complement.
ACCTAAAATTTTTCCTTCAGTTACTGATTTTGCTAAAATATCAGTTAATGCAGCTATATCTCTTAACGCCAGATTAAACCCTTGACCTGCTACTGGGTGCAAGGCATGAGCGGCATTTCCAACAACAACTATGTTACTCCGAACTTGTTCTTTACTGGTTGTTAATCGAACAGGGTAGCTATGGCGTCGGCTTGCACCTGTAAATTTACCCAATCTGAAGCCGAAAGCTAATTGCAGCTCATTGAGAAAATCTGCTTCTGTTAAAGCTAGTAACTTTTGTGCTTGTGCAGGGAAAACTGTCCAAACTAATGCAGAACGATTATGGCCCTCTATTTTTCTAAGTGGCAGCATAGCGAAAGGACCAGAATCAGTGAAGCGCTCATAAGCAATATTATTATGGTTTTGAGATAACGTGATATTTGAAACAATTGCAACTTGTCCATAATCTTTTGTTGTAGATTCAATACCTAGTAAATTTCTTGTGTCTGATTTATCCCCATCGGCAACTATTAATAGCTTTGTATTTATATTTCTGATTTCATCTGGTTCTGATATTTTTGAATAACAAAGCTCGACAGCTCCATTCACTGGTTTTATCTTATTTATTTTAGCTGTTTCAATAATCTCAATATCATCAATTTTGTTCGCTTCATCAAAAAGTGTATCACTCATTATCTGATTTTCTAGGATGTAACCTAAAGCTGGTAAATTTTGATCTTTTGCTGTTAATTTAGTGTTTCCAAAAAAACCTTTATCAGAAATATGAACTTCATTTATCGGGGCTGCGTTAACATTTAATCTTTCCCACAAACCTAGTGCTGTGTAGATTTCATAACTACTTTGAGAAAGAGCAGTAGTTCTTCTGTCAAAACGATTATCGAGAGTGGTATTTGATTTAGCTAGAAGAGAACATGAATCAATAATTTGAATTTTCCAGTTAAGCTTATAGGAGGACAAAAGCACGGCCAAACTGACCCCAACCATGCCCCCTCCAATTATAGAGATATCAGAATTTTGTGGAATTTTTAACTTATCAGGCATATATTTTCCGGATCTAACTAGAGGCCATTATTGCTTCAATTTCTGAAATTGTTTTTGGTGCATCGCTCGATAAAATGTTTGGTACATCCTCAGTAACTAAGATATCATCTTCAATCCTGATCCCGATGCCCCGCCAACACTCGTCTACATTTTTATTATCTGGGGCAATATAAATTCCAGGTTCAATAGTCGTGACCATACCGGGTTGAAATGTTCGCCATTGCTCGTTGAGTTTATAATCTCCGACATCATGAACGTCCATGCCGAGCCAATGACCAGCTCGATGCATATAAAAATCAGTATAGGTTTTTTTTTCTACCATTTCATTAAAGCTACCCTTCATAATACCCAGATCTAAAAGGCCTTGCGTGATAATATTGACGGTTGCATTATGTGGCTCGTTCCACTGATTTCCTGCCAAGCAAGAGTTAATTCCTGCAATTTGCGCTTCTAAAACTATATCATAAATCATCTTTTGCTCTGGCGTGAACTTCCCATTAATAGGAAAAGTTCTTGTAATATCTGCAGCATAATTTTGTAACTCACAGCCTGCATCTATCAAAACTAAATCACCGTCCTTGAGCTTTGAACTGTTTTCTACATAATGAAGAATACATCCGTTATCGCCGCCTCCAACTATGGATCCATAAGCAGGAAATGAGGCTCCTGCCATAGTAAACTCGTATTCAATCTCAGCTTGCAGCTGGTATTCGTACATTCCCGGCATGCAACTTTTCATAGCCCTTCGATGGGCAAGAGCAGAAATAGTGGCCGCTTTTTTCATTATTTTTTGCTCAGCTGAGCTCTTAAAAAGACGCATTTCATGCAGCAAGTTGTCTAAATTAGAAAATAAGTCTGAAGGAATACTTGTAGAACCTGCATTACCTCTTTTAGCTTTTACGTGACGCACTAGGATCTCATCAAAAAAAGGGTTTTTTCCCATCGAATAATAAATCTTTCCGCGGTCATCCAATATTTTAGGTAAAATCTCTTGAATGGACTCGATAGAGAACGCTTCGCTAGCTCCATATTTTCTCTCAGCGCCATCTGGCCCAACTCGACGACCATCCCATATTTCTTTCTTTATATTTCTGTCTCTACAAAACATAAGATACTGATGATGATTTTTTCCAGGAATCAAGATTACCATTGCATCTGGCTCCTGAAATCCTGTTAAGTAAAAAAAATCGCTATCTTGTCGATATGGATAAAGAACATCTTTATTGCGTGATTTCTCTGGAGCAGCCGTAAGAATAGCAATACTATTATAGGGCATCTTTGACATTAATCGGTTTCTTCGATTTTTAAATTCTTTACTGGCAATCATTTCTAAAATCTCAAAAGTATTATGCAATTAAGGTAGCTCTAAAGCCAAGAGCCACTAATGGGTCAGCCCTAAATCAGGATCGTCGATACAATTTAATTCACTAGAAATAGTCAATACTGCAACTTTGATGTACTCCGTCACTTCAATATAATTGGATTCACTATCACTTTCATTGACTTCCTCTTGATCACTCAAAATTTGTATATTTGAAATAGATGCAAGGTCACCTAAAGCTTCCTCTATATTTTCCGGTGTTTCAAAATTTGAAAGGTATTTGGAATTCCCCAAACCATATAAAAATCCTTGACACCAATCTCCCACTGAAGCCAATCGTTCACTTAATATAACATCATCACTAGGGAGAATTGGTGTGAATTCAAAGTCGTTACCATTCATCTGGTGGATAGAAAAATGATAGAGATTCGCCAACATGTCACCCAAATCTTCTACTCTTTCGGTTTCGACTTCTAAAAATTTTGCAACAGTTGATATCAGGGATTCTGTAGAATAAAAATTTGCTCCAGATATTGAACCGGATAAAAAACCATGTAGTTCAGCTGGACTACCGGCTAAATTAGCCCTATTAAAGGCATCAGAAATTTCATCGTAATCCATTGTTGTATATACTCACACTATAGGCTAATGTTTTATCGTATCACTCTTAGAGGTAGCAATCACCTATGTTAATAAAGAAAAAAAATCCATCTTGGAACATCTGGTTACCTGGTATCTGGCGAATAAGCTTTAAGTTGGTTGACCAATCCATGTCTACACAATTATAGTAAAGGGTATTATTCATTTATAGGCATTAAGATGTCAGTTAACCTCAAGAAATTTGAACTTAACGTAGATAGCATTATTGCACAGTGCGCTAAACTTCAGAAAGAAAACCTATCCTTAAAAAAAAGGGAATCAGAATTACTGGTTCAACGCAGCACTCTCTTGGAAAAACAGGAACTAACCTGTGCTCGTTTAGAAAATTTGATGAAGAGGCTTAAAAGCCTCAGTGATGAGACTTAATCATTATGAGTGACAAAACAGTTGATATTCATATTTTAGATAAAGACTATCAAGTCAGTTGTCCTACTGAAGAGAGTGAGGCACTTTTATGTTCTGCTAAAAAACTGAATTCACAAATGCAAAATATACGCAATACTGGAAACGTTATCGGTGTTGAAAGAATAGCTGTTATGGCTGCTTTGAACCTTACCTATGAAATCTCAAAAGTAGAAAAAAAACTATCCTCAGAAGATAATACAAACAAAATTATCCAGAATATCGATAGAAAAATCACTACTGCATTAGAAAATTTAGATGATTCGTCTACATTTTAGCCTATTAGGGTTATAATAAAATTGCTCCCTGGGATATTCGCTAGTTGATTAGTCCTTGAGCCGATAATTTTTTACTTGGAGGGAATCAAGTCGCTATGGTGTGCATATCCGCATGACGGAAAGCCTAATATATCGCTGATCCCACCACCTTGAACCTTTCGGTTCAAGGCGCATCCAACAGCGGTATCATCGGGGACATCTAGTAAAAAAGAAATCTTATGGATATAAATTCTTTGCGGCAACTTATGAGAACAAGACGCCGCTCTCTAAAGCCAAAAGAGCAATCATTAGCTGAAGAAAGTGTCGCTAGAAGGCTTACTCTACTTCCAAGTTTTTATATGAGCAAAAGAATTGCATTCTATTTAGCACATGATGGGGAAATAGATCCTAAATTTGCTATGGGGATTGCAGAGTCTGCGGGCAAAGAATGTTATTTGCCTTTACTTCACCCACTAAAACAAAAGCGCCTCTATTTTGCTAAATATAAAACAGGTGACCCCCTATCAATCAATCGCTATGGAATAAAAGAGCCGCTCTTAAGAGGAGCAAAGATTGTTCCTCCATTTGCGATTGATTTGATTATTATGCCATTAGTTGCATTTGACTCTTCTTGTAATAGGGTAGGTATGGGCGGAGGTTTTTATGATAGAACACTCAGTACTGAATCCAAAAATACAAGACTCATAGGTCTTGCTCAAAGTATTCAAGAAACTAGTGCTATTAACAAACGGTCTTGGGATGTAACCTTACACACTATTGTCACTGAAAAAAGTGTAGTTAATCGATATAAATAGTATTTAATGAGTCATTCATTTTTAATATAAGAAAAAATCATGAGAAAAACAAAAATTATTTGTACCATTGGCCCATCATCAGAATCTTTCACTATGTTAGAGAGACTTGCTAGAGCTGGCATGAATATTGTCAGACTAAATATGTCTCATGGTGATCACGAGTCTCATACGAAGGTTATAAAATCAGTCCGCACGCTTAATAAGAAACTAGAAAACCCCATTGCTATTCTCTTAGATACTCAAGGTCCAGAAATTCGTACCGGAGATATCAAGCAAGAACTAAACCTGAAGAAAGATGACATAATTTCTATCGTCGCACGTGGAGAAGAGAGTGTTGAGTTCACATCAATAAGAGTTAACTACGAAGATTTAGTTAACGATGTAACTATTGGAGATATGATAACAGTTGATAATGGTCTAATAAATCTTGAGGTTCTCACCAAAGAAGATAGAACTATGCAATGTAAAGTAATAGATGGGGGCATTTTAAAAAGTAAGCGGCATGTAAACTTACCAGGTATCCGGGTTAATCTTCCAGCAATCACTGAAAAAGACAAGCGAGATATTCTATTTTCAATATCACAAGAGGTAGATTTTATCGCACTCTCGTTTGTAAGAAACGCTGAAGATGTAGATCAACTAAAAGCACTATTGGGGAATAAAGTTGAAAAAATTAAGATCATCTCAAAAATAGAGGATCAAGAGGGTTTGAAAAATCTCAGTGAGATTCTAGATAAATCTGACGGTGTAATGGTGGCCAGAGGTGACTTAGGTGTTGAAATTCCAATCGAAAAACTACCAAGAGTTCAGCGTCGTATTATTCGGTCATGTGCGCAGCAAGGTAAACGCGTTATAGTTGCAACACACATGCTAGAATCTATGATAGAAAATCCAATACCAACTAGAGCTGAAGTTACAGATGTAGCTAATGCTGTTTATGAGGAGGCTGACGCGATAATGCTTTCTGGGGAAAGTGCTATCGGCAAGTACCCCGTGAAATGTGTTGAAATACTCTCTCGCATTACTCTATCTATAGAGCAGAGTCCCGGACTACAATTCGTTAAGGATTTATCTCTAGAAAACGATAAAGCAGAAATTGCTTCTGCTGCAGTTAAATTAGCTGAATCGATAAAAGCTAAGGCTATTATTGTGCCTACAAGGCGAGGAAAAATGGCAAACTATGTAACCAACTGTCATCCACAAACCCCTATTATTTGTGCATTTACAAACGATAGCAGAACACGAAGGCAGTTGGTTTTGAACAGAAATGTCCTTAGTTTTCGAATAAATTTTAGCGAGGATCCAGAAAAGACCCTCGCAACTGCAGCGAAAATTCTCATCACTCGCAAAGAGTTTTCTCCAGATAATAGAGTTGTGGTTTTATCTGACGTTCTAGCTGGTTCAGGATTTGATGCAATTCAAATTCGTCAACTATCAGATCTACTAGAAATCGATACTGAGTAATTTCTGATAGTTGTCGGAAAATCTAGCTCAAAAAAAACTGATAGGCTGGATTTTCTGTTTCTTCAGTCCAGTCAAACCCAAGATCATTAAAAAATTTGGGCGCCTGTTTTCTTTCTGTCGCTGGGATTTGAAGTCCTGCTAGGACTCTTCCATTTTCTGATCCATGATTGCGGTAGTGAAACATAGTTATGTTCCAACGATCGCCAAGCTTTACTAAAAACTGCATTAATGCCCCTGGTCTTTCAGGAAATTCGAATGTAAAAACCATTTCATCTATAGCTTCCTTAACCCTACCACCGACCATATGGCGGATGTGTAACTTAGCAATTTCATTATCTGTCATATCTACTATTGGGTAACCTTCTATACCCAAGTTTGTTACTAGATTTTTTCGGTCGTCATCTGAGGAAACCTGTAGGCCAACAAAAATATGTGCACTGGCAGAACTGCCCATACGATAATTAAATTCCGTAATATTGCGCCTATCCAAAGACATGCAAAATGATCTGAAGCTACCTGGTTTCTCTGGGGATAGTAACTGCTAAAATTGCTTCTCTTTTTTCACCAATTTCGGTTCGTTCAGAAATATACCGAAGCCTATCAAAGTTAATATTTGCTCCACATTCTACAGCTAGTAAAGTTTTTCCTTTTACGCCTGTAACTTCTACATATTTCTTTAACCCAGCAAGACCTAGTGCCCCAGCTGGCTCACAAATAGAGCGTGTATCATCAAAAGTATCCTTGATGCTAGCACATATCTCATCCACAGAGACCGTTAAAACCTCATCAACAGTATCTTTTAAAATACGAAAAGTCTCTTTTCCAATTTCAGCAACAGCTGTGCCGTCTGCGAAGATTCCTACATGCTTAAGCTGTACCCTCCGACCAGCTTTCATTGCTGCGCTCAAACATGCTGAGTCCTCTGCTTCGACAGCTATAATTTTAATACTAGGTCTTATCGTTTTAATATACGCTGCCATACCTGCACAAAGTCCACCACCACCTACAGCTATAAAAATAGCATCTAAATCTTCTGATACTTGCTCTAAGATCTCCATAGCAATTGTGCCTTGTCCTGCAATCACATCGGGGTCATCAAATGGATGTATATATATCATATCTTTTTCGATCACTAACTGAGTTGCATATGCAGAAGCTTGGTCATAACTATCGCCCACAAGAACGACTTCAGCTCCCAACGATCTTACTGCGTTTACCTTGATGAGTGGTGTAGTTGTTGGCATGACGATAGTAGCAGTAGCACCAATTTTCTTGGCTGCCATAGCTAAACCTTGGGCATGATTTCCTGCCGAAGCAGCTACCACTCCTTTATCCAATTCAGATTTTTTTAAAGACAACATCTTGTTATATGCACCACGCAACTTGAAAGAGAATATTGGTTGTAAATCTTCTCTTTTTAGAAGCACTGTATTATCAAGACGCAAGGAAAGCTGTGGAGCTAAATCCACCGGAGTTTTTACAACCAAATCATAGATTTTTGCGTCTTGAATTCGTTTTACATAATTTTTAAACATTTTGACTCTTTTAAGTTGATACAATGATTAGGATCTCTAATAGTAAATTTTCGATCGATGCAAAGCTAGCGTTGATCCACATTTTCTGTCATTTCATGCCTTAATCCGTATAATTAGGCATATAATAAGTTTTTAATAATGGTTTTTACCTATGAGTTTATCAACGCAAAACGTCCTCAAAAAGGCCGTCGCAAAAGCAGCATTAGATTATGTGCTCAATAAGGTTAGCTCAGACAGTATTATTGGTATTGGTACTGGATCTACTACTAATTTTTTTATTGATCTGTTAGGGTCCCATAAAAATAAGTTTAAAGGGGTAGTCGCCAGCTCCTTAGCTTCAGCCGCTAAACTAGAGTCGTATGGTATAGAAATCTTTGACCTAAATTCTGTGAATGAAATAGAAATTTATGTTGATGGAGCAGATGAAGCAAATCAAACACTAGAGCTCATTAAAGGTGGGGGAGGTGCGCTTACAAGAGAAAAAATTACTGCTGCTGTAGCATCTGAATTCTTATGTATGGTGGATGATACAAAATTGGTTACATCTTTGGGTCAGTTTCCTCTGCCAATTGAGGTAATACCAATGGCCAGAAGTTATGTAGCAAGAAAAATTCTGGAGATTGGAGGGGATCCAGTTTATCGACAAGGATATGTAACTGATAATGGAAATAATATTCTAGATATACACCACCTACACCCTATTAAATCAGCTCGAGAAGTAGAAGAAAAAATTAATCATATTGCAGGGGTTGTTGCTAACGGTATTTTTTCTATTAGGCATGCAGACGTTGTGTTAGCGGGGACAGCAGATGGCATAAAAATTATTAAATCTGATTAATGGATACACCTTGTATTATTTAAAAAATTTTCAAATTTGGCTCGCCTAAAGCTGCAAATTGCTCTCTTAGCTCTAGAATATGCTCACTCCAAAAGCGAATTGTATTAAACCACGGAAATGCCATGGGAAAAGCGGGATCATTCCATCTTTTTGCTATCCAAGCAGTGTAATTGATTATCCTCAAGGTTCTTAGGGCATCGATTAGCTTAAGCTCCCTTGGATGAAAATCAAAAAATTCATTATAGCCATCTATGATTTCTGACAACTGAGCGCTTTGTCTATCTCTATTCCCAGAAAGCAACATCCATATGTCTTGAATTGCTGGAGCCATCATCGCATCATCAAGGTCTACAAAATGAGCATTATCATCTCTCCATAAAATATTACCACTATGGCAATCGCCATGAACTCGAATATTCTGAATATCGCCAGCGTTACTGACAACCTCATCTATCGTTTTCATCAAATCTTTTACTAAACAGTCATATGAAAATTTTAACTCAGAAGGTATAAAATCTTCACTTACAAATTTGGATGACTCATAACCAAAATTGTTACTATTCAACGTATTCCTATGGCTGAAGGGTCTAACAGCCCCAACAGCATGAATTCTTCCTAACAATTTTCCTAGCAAATATAAATTATCCAGATTATCTAGTTCGGGCCCATAGCCTCGCTTTCTTGAAAACAATGCAAAGTAAAATCCTTCATATTGGAAAAGACTTTCACCGCCCTCACTAATTAAGGGAGCAACAATAGGTAATTCCTGTTCAGCTAACTCAAAGCAAAATTGATGTTCTTCCAAAATTTGCTTCTTATTCCATCTGTTAGGGCGATAAAATTTTCCAATAATTGGAGATGAATCCTGAATTCCGATTTGATACACACGATTCTCATAACTATTCAAGGGTAATAATCGACTATCAGTTATGTAGCCTAACTCATCCAATGCATTAAGTATAAAGTCCGGCGTAAGTTGATTAAACGGGTGGGACGAAGAGCTCTTAAAAGATGTTTTCTGAATACATACATCTTGAATATTACCATTAATATTATTGCTCATTATTATTTACCAGGAATAATTTAGGGTTATGCTTTTTCAACGAAAATATCAGCAAAGCGGTTAAAATCCATGCAATGCATGCAATTATATAAGGCTGCCCTACTTCTAACACCCCAATACAGATTAAACTAATAATATTACCTAAAACCTGCATAATAATGATTAAAGGTATATGTTTACGCTTATTTACTGTCACAGCAAACAACCCCATAAGGTAAGCAGCAGAAAAATTCCAGGCCCCTCCGATAAAACAAAAAGCAATAATTGTCGATTGATTTGGTAGATATCCAAATAAACCTGAAGCTAAAATGAAAATGGCTATCCCCAAACTAATCAAAATTGGCTTTACACGATTTGATTTAGTCTCCATTAAAACTACAAATAGGGCTCCTATTCCACTAGATAGAGATAAAATTGTCATATAGAAGCCGGCGCTATAAGCAATTGGCTCTAAAGTATTTCTAACTATATTTCCACCTAAGAAAGTTAATAGAATCGCTACTAAAAAGAGGTAAGCTTTTTGTTGGTAGCTATCAGCAGTTGAGACTTCAGGATCAGTATCTTGTATATTTTTGGGAATTTTTTGACTTAAAATTAGTGACCCTAAACAAAAGCATGATGCGACTATTAATGTATGTTTGAAACTGAAAACCTCAGCTCTTGCTGGGGGCAATAAATAAGAAACGAGAGCAACAATAAAAGATTGTAGACAAAGAATAAGGGCATAGCTTCGAATTGGATTTTTGCTCACACCAAGACATAAAAATGTAGTTGAACATATAGTGCCAACAGAAAAACCTGATAGTCCCTGAAAAAAAAGTAAAAATTTGAAATCTATTATTAGAATTGACAACGTAAAGCTTATTGCTCCAAAAATACTCGCGATAAATATCACAATACGCCAATTTAAAAACAAAATATGTAGATTAGATGATATAGCAGACAATCCGAAACTGACCAGAAAAACCCCCCTAACCACAATGGTTCTGAATTAGAAAGGCCAAGGTCTTTCGTGGCAATGGCAACCACTAAAGGCATGTTAATTAAATAGACCGTAGCAAATAAAGAAATGATGATCGCAAAAAAACGCACACTAATACTATTTATATCAACAAATATTTTTTCACGCAAAATATATTCTTTCTCCTAGTCTTTATTCTGGTGTATCTCAATTTAACAAACATTTTTAATAGGAGTTGTCCTTTAAATAACCATGATGCATTTTATCTAAACTATATACCTTGATTTTGCTTGCTTTTCCAGCAGTCCCAAATGATTCATATCTATTTATACAGATATCTTTCATGGCCTGAGTTGTTTTAGCAAGGTACTTTCGGGGGTCAAATTCAGATTTATTTTCGGCCATAAACTGTCTAATAGCGCCAGTAGAGGCTAATCTCAAATCTGTATCTATATTAACTTTACGAACACCGTATTTAATGCCTTCAACTATTTCTTCTACGGGAACACCGTAAGTCTCAGGAATATCACCACCAAATTTATTTATCACTGATAACCATTCCTGAGGAACTGAAGACGATCCATGCATCACAAGATGCGTATTAGGGATTCTAGAGTGGATTAACTTTATACGGTCAATGTCCAAAATATCACCTGTTGGGGGCCTAGAAAATTTATAAGCACCATATGACGTACCTATAGCTATAGCAATAGCATCAACAGACGTTTTAGATACGAAATCTAATGCCTCCTGTGGGTCAGTTAGCATCTGCTCATGAGACAACGATCCCTCTGCACCTACGCCATCCTCTTCGCCAGCCTGACCAGTTTCAAGAGACCCAAGACAACCAAGCTCACCTTCAACGGAAACTCCACAAGAATGTGCCATCTCAACTACTTGTTTTGTAACTTTTACATTGTAATCATAGGATGCGGGAGTTTTACCATCTTCTCTTAAGGATCCATCCATCATGACCGAACTAAATCCCAACTGAATAGAGCGCTGACAAATAGCTGGACTTGTTCCATGGTCTTGATGCATACATACCGGTATATGAGGAAATTCTTCAATAGCAGCTAAAATTAAATGTCTAAGAAAGGGTGCTCCTGCATATTTTCTGGCACCTGCTGATGCCTGAACAATAACAGGGGAATCAGTAGTATCTGCAGCCTCCATAATCGCACGAATCTGTTCTAGGTTATTAACGTTAAATGCAGGGACACCATATTTATATTCAGCGGCATGATCTAACAATTGTCGCATTGATATAAGAGCCATATAATTACTCCTTACTAATTATATTAATTATTTTAAAACTGTCAGCCAGTTACGGGGTTTTATGTTTCAGCCTGACACAGACTCTGTCCTAAAACGACTTTGAAGTATCTCGACTGCAGGCAAAGTTTTGCCCTCTACATACTCTAAAAAAGCTCCACCACCAGTCGATATATATGAAATCTTATCAATAATACCAAATTTATCTATGGCTGCGAGTGTATCGCCTCCTCCGGCAACAGTGTAACTATTGCTGTCAGCAATTGCTTTAGCTATTGTTTTAGTCCCACCTTGAAACTGATCAAACTCAAAAACACCTATAGGTCCGTTCCACAATATAGTGCCACTAGATGCTAAAATATTAGCTAATTTCTTTGCTGATAATGGACCAAAATCAAAGATCATATCTTTACTAGAGATTTCGTTTACAGACTTTATCGTAGCTATTGTGGATTCACAAAATTCTCTTCCAACTATCACATCTGTTGGAAGTAGTATTTCTGTCTTCAACATTATTTCTTTTGCTTCTGCAATAAGATTATGCTCGAACAGGGAGCTTCCTATCGGAAGGCCCTTGGCTGCCAAAAAGTATTAGCTATGCCGCCACCCACAATCAGCTGATCAACCCTATCTGCTAGTTTTTTTAATACTGCTAATTTACTTGATACTTTAGAACCACCAACTATAGCTACCATCGGTCTGGCGGGCTGTTCTAAAATCTTATCAAGAACATTTAATTCACGAACTAATAAAGGCCCAGCACATGAAATTGGAGCATATTTCGCTACACCATAGGTAGAAGCTTGAGAGCGATGTGCAGCACCGAATGCATCCATCACAAAAATATCACAGAGAGATGCATACGATTTTGATAAGCTTTGATTATTTGTTTTTTCACCCTCATTAAATCTCACATTTTCTAAAAATATTAGATCACTGTCACAGTTAAATATTTTTTCTTCTCTGTCAGAAGTGACTGTAATATTAACCTTAAGCAGTTCCTGTATATATCTAGCTATTGGCTTAATAGAGTATTGTTCGTTGAAATTGCCTTCAATTGGTCGCCCCAAATGAGACATTAATATTACTCTAGCACCGGCTTTGAGTGCGTATTCAATCGTTGGGATTGCTGCAAGAATACGAGCATCTGATGTGATAACTCCATTTTTTATTGGAACATTTAAGTCCTCGCGAATCAGCACACGTTTACCTTGAAGCTCTAAATCTATCATTTGTAATATTTTTTCCAAAAAATACTATCCTTATTTTTTTGTACTTAACCAGTGCTTTGTAAGTTCAAGCATACGGTTTGCATAACCCCACTCATTATCAAACCAAATTAATATTTTAACTAAGCGCTTCTGGCTTACTCGAGTTTGACTGGCATCAACGATACCACTGCGTTGATCATGATTAAAATCACAAGATGCAAGTGGTTCCTCGGTATATCCAATGATGCCAGAAAGCTTAGACTGAGATGCGCGCTCTAAAGCTTTATTTACAGATAAAACATTTACGTCATTTTTGAAAAGTATCGATAGATCAATCACAGATACGTTTATAGTAGGGACTCTCATAGCTTGTGCTTCAAATCTTCCAGCTAATCCAGGAAGCATTCTATCGATACCTATAGCTAACTGAGTATCAACAGGAATAATAGAATTCATAGCAGCACGTGTTTTTCTTAAGTCAGTATGATGATATGCATCGATGACTGGTTGATCATTCATAGCGGAATGAATAGTAGTTATTACACCCCCTTCAGCTATAAATTCCTTATGAAGGGTATTGATCACAGGTACGACACAGTTAGTTGAGCAAGAGGCATTGGATATAATCGACTCTTTTCCGTTCAAAGTATTCTCATTGACTCCCATAACAATTGTAGCGTCTAAGTCGGGTTCCCCTGGCTGAGAAAAAAGTACTTTTTTTGCTCCTGCTTTTATGTGCTCATATGCAGTCAAACGGTCTGTGAAAGTGCCGCTGCATTCAAAAACAACGTCAATTTCTAAAGCAGTCCATGGTAGATCATTTATATTTTTACATTGATATATTGATATATTACCTTTGTCGATCTCTAATTTATTTCCTTTTATTTCAATGGTGCCAGGGAAATGACCATGAGTTGAGTCATACTTAGTAAGATGAGCTATAGTTTTATAATCAGCAAGTTCATTTATCGCAATAATTTTTATATTTTTTTTATGCTCAGATTCATAGAGCGCCCTGAGAACAGAGCGCCCAATACGACCATATCCGTTAATAGCGACACGGATCGGAAGATTTTTTTAGTATCCATAACATGTCCCAAAAATTTCTACAGCTGAACCAATACCGCATCTACAACATTCTCAACAGTAAATCCAAAGTGTTCCATAATTTTTCCACCCGGTGCTGATTCACCGAAAGTTGTCATGCCCACCACTCTTCCATCTATACCAACATACTTATACCAATAATCAGAGTGCCCTGCTTCAACTGCTACCCTAACTCTTACAGATGGAGGCAAAATACTCTCGCGATAAGCTAAATCCTGTAAAGAGAAAATTTCAGCACATGGCATTGATACGACTCTAGCGTTTACACCTTTGCTAAATAACGACTGAGCGGCATCAATAGCTATTTCTACCTCTGAGCCAGTTGCAATAATAATAGCATCTAGCTTTCCATCAGGATCCTTGAGGATATAGCCGCCTTTTGCTATATCAACTAGTTGTTCTTGGCTACGAGTCTGTGGAGTTAAACTTTGCCTACTAAATATGAGTGCACTCGGGCCTCCATCTCTTTCGATCGCACTTTTCCAACTGACTGCAGATTCCACAGTATCGCAAGGGCGCCATGTTTCTAGATTTGGGGTTGATCTTAATGCTGTCAATTGCTCGACTGGTTGATGCGTGGGGCCATCTTCACCCAGACCAACAGAATCATGAGTGTAAACAAATATATTCTTTTGTTTCATAAGGGCTGCCATTCGAACAGCATTCCTCGCATATTCCATAAATATCAAAAAAGTCGCTCCGTAAGCAATAAATCCGCCATGAAGTGTGATGCCGTTCATCATGCCGCTCATGCCAAATTCGCGAACACCATAAAATAAGTAATTGCCTGATGCATCTTCACTGGTAATTCCTTTGGACCCAGACCATATAGTCAGATTTGAGCCGGCTAAATCAGCTGAACCACCCAATAATTCAGGTAGCAATGGACCAAAAATATTCAAGCAGTTCTGGGATGCTTTTCGAGAAGCAATTTTTTCCATTTTTTGCTGACACTCATATATATAAGCATTTGCCTTTTCGCTAAAATCTTCTGGTATATGGCCATCAAGCCGACGCTCAAGCTCTGAACAAAGCTCTGGATATTGATTACGATAATTTTTAAATTCTTCGTCCCATTTTGATTGAGCAAGACCGCCTTTTTTTTCAGCATTCCAGCTGGCATAAATTTCAGAAGGAATCTCAAATGATCCAAATTGCCACTTAAGTTTATCTCTGGCTAGAGCAACTTCTGATTCTCCCAATGGAGCTCCATGGCAATCCTCTTTACCCTGCTTGTTTGGGGAACCGTAACCGATTAACGTTTTACAACATATCAGTGTCGGTTTATATTTTTCAGCGTGAGCATCTCTAATAGCAACCTTAATTGCAGCATGATCATGTCCATCAATATCTGGAATGACCTGCCAACCATAAGATCTGTAACGATCTGGAGTATTATCTGTGAACCATCCATTCACTTCACCGTCAATTGAGATCCCATTATCGTCATAAAATACTATCAACTTACCTAACTTTTGAGTCCCAGCAAAAGAAGATACTTCATGAGAAATCCCCTCCATTAAGCACCCATCACCCAAGAAGCAATAAGTTTTATGGTCTATAATTTTGTGATTCTTTCTATTGAACTGAGCTGATAAAATTTTCTCAGCTAATGCCATACCCACCGCGTTGCTCAATCCCTGGCCTAATGGACCAGTTGTTGTTTCAACACCAGGTGTATAGCCAAATTCTGGATGTCCGGGTGTTTTTGAATGTAGTTGACGAAAATTCTTTAAGTCTTCAATTGAAAGATCATAGCCACTGAGATGTAGCAATGAATATAGCAGCATAGAACCATGCCCATTAGACAATACAAAGCGATCACGATTTGACCAAGAGGGATCAGAAGGATTATGAATTATAAAGTCGTTCCATAACACTTCAGCAATATCCGCCATACCCATCGGGGCACCGGGGTGGCCGCTGTTAGCTTTCTGGACAGCATCCATACTAAGTGCACGAATTGCGTTGGCAAGATCACGTCTAGACGGCATAAAAAACTCCTGCTAAGTAATGTGTTGCATAAAAAATTAATGAAATGAGTTGTTATTCTCTCTTACAAATTTGGTTCAGTAAACACGCTATGAATATTAATTTATTTTAATCTATATCAATAAATATTGATATAGATTAGTTGACATGTTATATTTTATAAATGAATAACTCTATAAAAGATTCTCGAGAAATTTCGGGTTCTTCTACAAGAATTAATGGCGAATCTTCTTATCTAAATGAATCAGCCGTTAACACAGCGGTACTAGCAGTCTTTTTAAGGCTGCAGGTGATCCATTGCGTTTAGATATATTAAGAGTCCTTCAGCATAATGCTTATGGTGTCCTTGAACTAGGGGAAATTTTCGAAACAAAACAATCCGGAATGAGTCACCATTTAAAAGTATTAGCAAATGCTGGACTTGTTGTATCACGTAGAGAGGGCAATACAATTTTTTATCGGCGTTCTCCTTTGCCATTAAAGTCAGCTATGCAGGAGCTACATAGGAATCTTTTTCTAACAATTGATTCAACCGAGATCGCGTTTGATTTAATACAGCGCATTAAATTAGTTAATCTTGAACGCACGCAGGCCTCACGAGAGTTTTTTGAACAAAATACTGAAAGGTTTAATGCAAACCAAGATTTAATAGCTAGCTACAAACAATATGGACAAATAATAACTGAATTTTTAGATTCCACCTCAGTAAAAAAAGGTACTGTGCTTGAAGTTGGTCCTGGTGAGGGAGAATTTCTTATAGATCTTGCAAAACGGTTCAAAAGAGTAGTTGGTATCGATACATCAAAAGAAATGATTAATGTATCAAAAAAAATAATTGCATCTAAAGGTCTTTCAAATATTGAACTATTACATGGGGATACTGGACTAGCTTTAGAAGAAAAAATAGTAGCCGACTGTATTACACTAAATATGGTGCTTCACCACACTCCGGACCCAGCTGCAGTGTTTAATGATGTATCTAGATTGCTCACTGAAAAAGGTGTTTTGATTGTGACAGAACTTTGTGGGCATGATCAAACCTGGGCACATGAATCATGTGGGGACCTCTGGTTGGGATTTGAACCAGATGATTTAAGAAATTGGGCTGCTGCTGCAGAACTTTATGAAGGTGAAAGCTTATATTTAGCGCAACGAAACGGTTTTCAGATTCAATTACACCAATTCTTTAAGAAAAAAAGCTAATATTAATTTATGCGGGAATAGGCCAATGTCTAACTACAATACTTTCACCTCGGAATCGGTATCTGAGGGACATCCAGATAAAATGGCTGATCAAATCTCAGATGCTATTTTGGATGCTATTATCAAAGATGATCCTTTTTCTCGAGTTGCTGTAGAGGTAATGGTCAAAACAGGTATGGCAATTATAGCTGGAGAAGTCAGAACTGAGACCTACATCGATCTTGAAGAAATTGTTAGGAACGTTATTTCAGATATTGGTTACACAAATTCAGATTTAGGTTTCGATGGTGCCTCATGTGCTGTATTGAATGCTATTGGTAAGCAGTCTAATGATATTGCTATTGGAGTAGATAAAGGTACAAAGAAAGAGCTTGGTGCTGGAGATCAAGGGTTGATGTTTGGCTACGCGACTAATGAGACAGAAGTTCTTATGCCGGCGCCAATTTATTACGCCCATCGTATCATGGAAAGGCAGTCGAAATAACGAAAAAATGGAGAATTGCCCTGGTTGCGGCCCGATGCTAAAAGTCTGATAACATTTCGCTATCAAGATGGGTTACCTATTGCAGTTGATGCGATTGTATTATCAACTCAACATAATCCTGATATATCTCTTAATGACTTACGTGATGCGGCTCTTCAGGAAATTATTAAGCCTGTTATTCCTGAAAAATGGCTTCATAAAAATACTTTGTATCATATTAATCCTACGGGCCAGTTCATTATTGGAGGTCCTATGGGTGATTGTGGATTAACAGGAAGAAAAATTATTGTAGACACATATGGCGGTATGGCTCGCCATGGTGGTGGTGCATTTTCTGGAAAAGATCCATCGAAAGTTGATCGTTCAGCTGCTTATGCTGGAAGATATGTAGCAAAGAACATAGTTGCGGCAGGTATTGCTGACCAATGTGAAATACAAATATCCTATGCCATTGGAGTTTCAGAGCCAACTTCTATAAGTATCAATACTTTTGATACAGGTAAATTACCCAATGATCAAATTGCCTCTTTAGTGCGAGATCACTTCGATCTTCGTCCACAAGGCATTATCGACATGCTTGATCTGAATCGCCCTATCTATCGTAATACATCAACATATGGACACTTTGGTAGAGAAGAGAAGAATTTTACATGGGAAAATATTGATAAAGCAGAAGTATTAAAAGGTTTTCTTTAGAGAGTCGTCATTTTTAAATAAAAAAATTTCAAGGAATAAAAAAGGGAAAGTTATGAATACAATGATTACAAATAGTGACTACAAAGTGGCAGATATAGGTCTAGCCGATTATGGTCGCAAAGAAATAGCAATAGCAGAAACAGAAATGCCTGCTCTTATGGCACTGAGAAAAAAATATTTCACAGAAAAGCCCCTTGAGGGTGCAAAAATACTTGGCTGTATTCATATGACGATACAGACAGCGGTTCTTATACAAACGCTTGAGGCTTTAGGTGCTGAGGTTCGATGGACATCGTGTAATATTTTTTCTACTCAAGACCATGCTGCTGCAGCCATTGCAGCAAGTGGTACACCTGTTTTTGCTTGGAAAGGTGAAACAGAAGAAGAATATGAGTGGTGTCTTGAACAGCAAGTGCTTTGTAATGGAGTGCCCTGGGATGCAAATATGGTGCTTGATGATGGAGGGGATTTGACTAGTCTACTTCACGAAAAATACCCGGATGTTTTAAAGGGTGTTCATGGAGTTACAGAAGAAACAACAACAGGTGTTCTCCGCCTGTATGAAATGCTTAAAAATGGCGAGCTGAAAATACCTGCAATTAATGTAAACGATTCTGTTACTAAGTCTAAAAATGATAACAAGTACGGGTGCCGCCATAGCCTTAATGACGCTATCAAACGTGCAACTGACCACCTACTCTCTGGGAAAAAGCTGTTGTGATTGGTTACGGTGATGTTGGTAAAGGTGCTGCTCAGTCTCTGCGTCAAGAAGGTATGATAGTCAAAATAACTGAAATAGACCCTATTTGTGCTATGCAAGCCTGCATGGACGGTTTTGAAATAGTTTCAACATACACTAATGGGGACCCATCTAACGGTATTAATGTCGATCTACTAAAGACGACAGATTTATTAGTCACAACTACTGGTAACTATAATGTTTGTGATTCAGATATTTTAAGTGGACTTAAGATTGGCTGTGTTGTTTGCAACATCGGACATTTTGATAATGAAATAGATACCGCATATATGCGAGAAAATTGGAAATGGGTAGAAATTAAACCTCAAGTGCATCAAGTTTTTCGTGATTCATCGAACAACGATTATCTGCTACTTCTCTCTGAAGGAAGACTAGCAAATTTGGGCTATGCAACAGGACATCCAAGTAGAATTTTGGATGGGTCGTTTGCTAACCAAGTGTTAGCTCAAATTCATCTTTATAAGCAGGCTTATGCCAACCAAAATTTAGCCTCAAAAGAAAAAATGTTAGTCGTCCAAGTACTGCCGAAAAAACTTGATGAAGAAGTAGCAGCTGAAATGGTTAAAGGTTTCAGCGGAGTGCTCACTCGGTTAAAAGCATCTCAGGCTGAATATATTAACGTACCTATTGATGGTCCTTACAAAGACGAAAACTACAGATATTAATATAATGGATAACTAAAATATAATGGATAACCATCATTTAAGTTTTGAGTTTTTTCCACCCAAAACTGAAGAAGGAAAATTAAAGCTTGCTAAAGTTCATGCCAAGTTGAAATCACTGAATCCCGAATTTTTCTCAGTCACTTATGGTGCTGGTGGTTCCACAAAAACTTTCACAAAAGATACTGTGCTTGATATACAAAAAAAGGGCTCCAACGCAGTTCCTCATGTATCTGTTTGTGCAGATGATACGCCATCGCTATTTGAACTTCTGAATGAATATAAAAGTGCTGGTATTAGCAAAATAGTTGCGCTTCGTGGAGACCTACCGTCAGGTATGGGTGGAACCAAGCAGTTGGTTTATGCAAATGAACTTGTCAAGTTAATAAAGGATCATTTTGGAGATTCTTTTGAGATTTTTGTTGCCGCTTACCCTGAGATTCACCCAGAATCAGAAAGCTATCAGAAGGATATTTATTGGCTGAACAAAAAGTTTGAAGCTGGCGCTAGTCGAGGTATAACACAATATTTTTATAACTCTAATAGTTACTTATATTTTGTAGAGCAGTGTAAAAAATCTGGGATAGAAGCGCCTATAATTCCAGGCATTATGCCAATTACTAACTATCATAATCTCGTTCGTTTTTCAGAAAATTGTGGTGCCGACATACCGCGTTGGATCCAAAAAAGATTGCATCAATACAGTGATGACACAGAAAGTATAAAAGATTTCGGATTAGATGTCGTAACGCACCTTTGTGAAGAATTACTTGAAAATAATGCTCCCGGATTACATTTCTATACTATGAACCAAGCAGACGTTAATCTCACTCTATGTAACAGATTAGGTTTCTCATTAGCTAATGCGTGATATTAGAGTTCACACAAAACAACCACTTTCATCTGGTACGGAAATCATACTTGATGATTTCGCCGCCAAACATATAGGGACGGTTTTAAGGTTAAACCCAGGAAAATTTGTAACAATTTTCAATGGTGAAGGCGGAGAGTTTAAATCAACAATAACAAAAGTTAATAGAAATAAAGTAACGCTACTAGTTGGTAAACATCTTCAGACTACAAATGAATCGCCATTAAAGATCCATCTCGGAGTAGGCATTTCGCGTGGCGACAGAATGGATACAGTTATACAAAAATCCACTGAGGTTGGGGTTACTGAAATAACGCCACTCTTTACTGACAGGGTTGGGGTCAAGCTAGACAAAGATAAATTACAAAATAGATTGTTGCACTGGGAAAAAGTTTGTATAAGTGCTTGCGAACAGTCCCGTCGAACAAAAATACCAATCATCAATTTTCCAAAAAAAATGGAAGATTGGATTCAAAATGTTTCTACGCAAAAAAAAATAATACTTGACCCAAAAGGGGAAAAACAAATATCAACTCTTAAGAATGATAAAAACATCGTCGATGTTTCACTGTTAATCGGTCCAGAGGGTGGATTTTCTGTTAGCGAAGTTGAAGTTGCTAAAAATTACAAATTTGACCAGATGTCCCTCGGACCAAGGATTCTAAGAGCGGAAACTGCGCCAACTGTAGCGATCAGTATTCTTCAATCAATATGGGGTGATATAAATTAATAAGCCTATTATGCATATATTCAATGCTTTGTTTTAGTATCTTCTTCAGAACAGCTTGCTATTTCTTTTTCAGTGGCCTCTCTGACCTCTAATATTTTCACATCGAAAGTTAAAGTTTTTCCAGCCAGAGGATGGTTTCCATCCACTGTAACAGTTTCATCAGTAAGGGCTATGATATCCACAGTTACGGTTCCTTTATCAGTATCAGCCTGAAATCGCCTACCAACTTTGAGGTCTTTCTCATTATCACCAAAATTTGCTCTTGGTATTTCATTAATTAAATGATCAAATTTTTCACCATACGCATCTTTTGGCTCAATTTTAACTAGTACTTCATCTCCAACCTTTTTTCCTTCCAGTGCTCTCTCAAGACCAGGAATAATTTTTCCTAAACCATGAATGTATTCAAGTGGATGATCTTCAGGGGATGCACCAATTTCCTTTCCTTTTTCATCTGTAAGTTTATATTGAAACGATACTGCAGAATTTTGACAAATCACGATAAAAGCCTCTTGTTTACAAGGTAAATAATTTGTATTTCCTAAAAATTTACTATGTAAATCTTTTCTATTATGAATTTTAATTGATATATTATATCTAAAAAAACTCAAACGGTCGAACTCACAGGAATTTTTTTATTAAATAAACTACATAGTATTTTGAGTAGACCAAGCTTTACTTTATGTAAGGTTTTTATGCAGGGTTTTAAATACAAGCCGCACACACACAGTCTATTTCTAGCTGCCGGCTTAAAAGCTTAAATCCAGATTCATTAATATTTGCATTAAGCTCACTGATGATTGTAGATTTAATGTTTATCTCTTCTACTTTGCTACAGTCTCTACAAATTAAGAATTGAGGGATACAACGAGTATGAAGATAACTGATATGTGTGCAGGCAACATACTTATTAACTAAACTAAGTTTATGCGCTAAATTTTCATTTTCTAAAAATTCTAAAATACGATAAATGGACATGGCTGGCATGTGGTGACCGAATTCTTGTTTATAAACATCAACTAATTCGTAAGCAGATAAGGCTTTATTAGACATCACAAGAACAGTCAAAACCTGCTTGCGTTTAACTGTTAGGCGAGAACCATGTTCTTTGCAGCGCTCATCAGCGTGCTTAATAATTACATCTATGTGATTAATATCAGTTACCAAAATATTTACTTATAGTGATAAGCAATAATATTAACTGATATTTAAGATATTTACCGCAATTTATTCAACTAATGAAATCAAGTGTCAACATCAAACGTCGTTTATCTGCTGGTACATCAGGCGAACGATGTACTAGCCCTCCATCTTTATTATCTTGCCAAAGTTCGCCCTTTAGCAATGCAACATCGCCACTCGATAAGCGTTGAATATCTTGTTGATCCTTATACACTCCAGAGTGGCGATCGGGTTTTCCTTTATTTCCCGAACCCAATTTTTTACGGTCAACCGCTGCTTGTGGTAACCACTCAGTTGCAATACCCTGAAAAGTTGTAATCAAACGACAAGGTATTTTGTCAACATGAAATCTGGTACACATAGCACGGTCAAGCGCTACTAGACGTAACCCTGCTTGTTTAAGCTCAAACAAGCAACAAAACATATCAACTAATTCGGCAATGTTTTCGCTTAATTCAAGTTGGTTGGGGTCACCTATAGAATCGCTTACACGTGAAAGTGCAGTTTCTGGAGAGAGGGTCATGCTAGCACGAAGGTTTGGATTCGATAATACAAAGGCATCAACAGATTTAATTAGTGTTTCTGGTAAACTCCGTTGCCATATAACAATATTGGTGTCTTCACGATAAATATTACTAAGAATCTTTGGATCGCTATCTTGAGATACATGTCGAATCTTTTTGCTCGATTCATATAAAGAATCGAGTTGAGATGTTATTTCAGAATTTAAAAGCATCATACTTCTTCCATAAAATAAATTTAATAAGAATTTATGATATAACATATCTTTTATTTTTCATAGACAATACTACAAAACTAGATTGGGATTAAAATTTTATATTTTTGGTATTGTAGCTTTAAAGTTTCTAACACCACATCCAGTTAGGTTATTGTTAGTTAAAAAATTCAACAGCCTTCAAAATATGAGGGATAGAATCAACATCATGAATATATTTCTATTGATCGGTCTAGAGGGTGAGTATATCTAAACAAAAGCTTTGCCGATTATAACGATTAGCATACTTTATTTAACACAAAATAATATCAATTAGATTAGACTTATGAATCCATAGCTCTTAGTTTAACTAATTAGTGCTGTGCTTTATTTTTTTGCTTTTTCTTCAGCATCCTTTGCCGCCTTCTTTTCTTTATACATTGCGTCAAAATTGATTGGAGCAAGCATTAATGGTGGATATCCAGCTTTTAGAAGCACATTATCAAGAGTTTCTCGCATATAAGGAAACATTATTAATGGGCAGGCAGAGTTTAAAGCCTCATCTAAACGATCATCTGGGAAACCATCAATTAAAAATAATGCTGCTTGGTCAACCTCAACACTAAATGCCACAATATTTTCGTTTGTAGCTGTTACTTTGATACTTATCACAGCCTCATAACGCCCATCATCATCAATAGATGAATGACTGAGATTTAAATCCATAGTAGTCTCTGGTTTCCAATCAGTACCAAATACACTAGCCGAGTTTGGAGACTCAAAATTACATTTTTTCAAATAAATTTTTTGCATAGAAAAATGAGGAACAGGTGCCTCTTTTGGTGACGTTTTTTTTGATGATGTATCTTTTGACATTTCTTGTTCCCTTAATATATTTCAATTTCTAATTTAAAGTACAAATTCGCGAAAGGTAGACAAATTTCTTTTGAAAGAACGGGTGCGTATCTTCATACATATAATTAAAAAATTTTAATTCAAAAACAAGTAAGTCCCAGCCAATGGCTGGGACTTACTGTTTACTATCAACAACTTATATCTTTGCAGGTGCTGGAATACCAACCCACTCGAAAAAGGTTTTCAAGTCAGGCTGAACATCATGCATACACATGTACCAAGGTGTTGGTGCCTCGATATCAAGCATCGTACCACAGTTAGGACAAGTGTACTCACGATATACTTGCCAACTTGTATCTGGCGCCATCAATCGTGGATATACTTCGTCCATTTTTTCAGCTGTATCACGAACATAAATATTCGCATTAAGCTTCCAGTTACTTTTGTAATGACCAAGATCTTGACCGCAATCACAAAACGCGTGGATCTCTTGATCACTATCTCTGATAGCTAGGTTTAGATGTGGGCCTAATGCCATAATAACTTTATGCTTATAGTCCAATTTTTCTTGAATTACTTCCATGTAAAGCTTGTAACGATCTGCATCTTTAGGCATGGAAATCATTTGGTGCACTGTATCCCAGGCTAAAGTACCATCGACCAGCTGCTTAACTTCTTGTTTTGTATATGTAGACATATTTATACCTTCTCTTGTCTAGTAGATCATTGACAAAGTGCATCTAAATCGATGCACTATCCCAACGTCTCGGTTAACGATTATTCCTCAGTCATGATGACGGGTTTAGTGTCCGGCATTTCACTGATGTCCATAGTTTTTGTAGAGCCATACATTGGGATGCCCAACGAAGATTCTAACAAGTTATAGTCCGCAGGTAGGTCCCAGAATGTTTTAAATTCATTAAGGAACGGCTCTGACAGAGCAAAACTTGAAGCATACATCTGCTTCACTTGTGGAGAGGCTTTATTATCGAGAATATTTTGACGCTCGGTTTTCATCCACTCCTTGACAGGAACACTACGTTTTTTGCGGTCTTCTTTAATTTTTTTTCTTGAGCCGCAGTTGTCTTAGCTGAATCTACATGATAAGTCCCTTCATTATCTACAGTATAAACAACTCCGTAGATTTTCTTGGCATATTCAGGAAGAATGTAGTTTTCGTTAAGGTCCTCTTCAATACTTTGAGCACCAGTGTGTAAACGATCTAAAGGATCACCAAAGCCTGGACCACCACGTAGATAGTTCAAGTACAGGTCACCATTATCAAACATAGCTTCAGTAGTGATACATTGCTTGTCACGTTTAACTTCAGCATCAGGCCCAAGAAGATTTTCCCATACGCGGTCATCTGGATTCAAATCTTCACCTAAAGGAATTTCCTTTCCAGCTTCAATTCTTCCACCAGGACCAACGAGTCCAGTGTTATGTGCTTCGAAACGGTAACCAGTTGCTGAAGGATATCCACCCATCAAACCCCAGTCACTATTCATATAACCATTGCCCATAAAGAACATAGTCCAGTCACATGAGCCATGAACCATACGTAATGTTTCAAAGCCGAGACCACCACGCCATTTACCGTAACCGCCTGAGTTGGTTTTTTGAGTACGACCTAAGTATAAAAGAGGTTCTGCAAGTTCCCAGATCTCAATATCGCCCATGTCGCCTTCAGGGTTCCAAATCGCAGCTGCGTTGTTAAGCCCGTCTTTCATAGCACATGCACCAGTACCACAAGCTGCTGTTTCAAAACTATTTACAGCATGGATTTCTCCATCTTGGTTGATACCGCCACCTTGAAGCCAGTTACAGGGGTTAGAGTTACCAGAGTTTACTTCTTCTAAGTAACCACGACCAAAGTATGTACGGCTAATTCCTCTCCATAAAGAACTCCATGAAGAAACCAAGAAGTGCCATGCATCAGCGTGAGCTGTACGTCGGTCATCTGGGTTAGTCCAAGTACCTTTTGGTAAACGGAATTGAGTTGCATAACGACAACCGTCATTAACACGCTCTGTAGGTACAAGGCTTTGAGTCATCATCACCCAAATGCCTGATGTGAACGCAGTGGGGTTTGCGTTATATGTATGCCAGCCCCAACGGCTACAACCTTCAAAATCTAAACGCCAGCTGGCATCAGACTTAACGGTAATAGCACAAGGTGCGTGCATGATTGAGTCAAGCTTTGCAAACGGTGAGGGCACTGCTACATCTGGATGCGTATAAGGTACATCAACAAATGCAACGGTTTTTACTATACCTGGAATACACATAGCTTTAATTCGGCTAGTGAGTCCACGGCGACCGTCTTCAATTACTTCCATTGCAAACACATCCCATGCATCAACACCTTCATCAGCAATAGTTTCTTGAACCATTTCACGAATCATTGAAGTACCAGCAATACGTGTTTTCTCATCGAGAATCCAGTATTTAACTGTTCGCACGTTACGTTGACTTTCGTGTAACCAGTCACGATGTGGAGTGTCATTTGTACCTGTCTTACGACAAGTAATTTGCAAGCCATCACCAAAACGTTGGATTTGACCATTAGACATTGAACCAGGTCCTACAGCACCAGTATCGATTACGTGAGTTACACCACCAACCCATGCAACTAAATATCCTTCAAAGAATACAGGAATAATAGTTGCTATATCGCAAGGGTGTACGTTACCAGTTTGGCAATCATTGTTAGTGAACATATCACCTTCATTGATGCCAGGATTAGCTTCCCAGTTATTTTGGATCATATATTTAATCGCAGCACCCATGGTACCAACGTGGATAATAATCCCTGTAGAAGTAGCAATACAGTCACCAGCGACGTTGTAAAGTGTGAAGCATAATTCACCCTCTTGCTCAACGATTGGTGATGCTGCAATTTTCTTAGCAACTTCACGAGAGTTTACCAAACCTGCACGAACTTTAGAAAAAATACGCTCGTATTTGATTGGATCCGACTCTTTTAGTGTTAATGTTTTGATACCGTCATAGTGTCCTGTTTCTGACGCACGCGCCAAAATACCATTTCGGTTCTCATCTAAAGACAAGCCATTTTTTAATAACTTGCCTAGCTCAGCCCCTTTAAGG
The DNA here is from genome assembly GCA_038143955.1 of Cellvibrionales bacterium. Classification (GTDB taxonomy): domain Bacteria; phylum Pseudomonadota; class Gammaproteobacteria; order Pseudomonadales; family Porticoccaceae; genus Porticoccus. Next base: position 38,574 of record JAYQMT010000005.1, on the reverse strand, counting down.
GTTTCTAATATAGTCATTTAATTTCTCCTGTTAATTTATTGACTAAGCGTCAACATAATTAAATGCGACTGTTAAATCTTCAGTCTCAATTAAGTGGAAGAGACGATGCTTATCTAAGAACGTTGCGAAGCCTTTTGGTACTACAAAAGTAGTCGCATCAGACTCAATCACTGCTGGACCATCAACCCTGTTACCAGGCATTAGGCTTTCCATGTGATAAACGCCAGCTTCAACCCATTTGCGTTGATCATAAAACTTACGTGTACCAGTTTTAGATCCAGCTGCTGGAGTTTCACCCTGTTCTTTCTCATTAGGAATAGCAGGCTTGCTTGTTTCTACTGAGCCTCTAAGAATTGCACCTGTAATACCAAAACCAAGTTCAGGAGAACGAGCGGCATCAGCATATACTCGAGCATATTCTGCATCGAATGCTGCTACTAGTGCTGGCCAATCTTTCTTACCTTTTAGTGATGGTAATGGTGAATCAATTTCCAAGTCATTCAACTGACCTAGGTATTGCATACTATATCCTGGAGTAAAAGTAATATCTTTCTCAGAGAATCCGTTAATTTCGAATTCTTCTAATACTTTCACTTTCAAGGTATCCCATGCAGATTGAAGTTGTTGTACAGAATCTTCTAGATCTTGATCTGTAGATTCTTCGGTTATACCAACGTTCACACTCATATCATAACGATACTCGAAATCAGCTGAAGCGCAACCAAACGCTGAGAATCCAGCAGCCCAAGCAGGAACAATAGTTTCTTTGAAACCTAATCCTTTAGTGTAGCCGTATGCGTGAACTGGGCCAGCACCACCGTATGAGAAACATACAAAGTCTCGTGGGCTATATCCTTTACCAGATATCATCGCTCGTAGATGTTGACGAAGTGATAGATCAAGAAGCTCGATAACACCAGCTGCTGCATCTTCTAAAGACAAGCCCATTGGTGTAGCAATCTGGTCTTGAACACACTTTCTACCACGCTCGACGTCCAGTTGTAGAGCTCCACCTAAGAAATTATCTGGATTTAAGTAGCCAAGAATAATATGGCAGTCAGTTACAGATACTGTATCTAATCCGCCTTCTGGCCAACAAGTACCAACTCGATAACCGGCACTATCAGGACCTAACTTAAGTGAATTTGAGTAAGGGTCAATACGCACAAAACTACCTGCACCTGCACCGACACTATCCATAGCAACCATAGGTAGAGATAATACTAGACGGGCCATTTCGCTATCTTTATGGATAGAATAGTTACCGCCAGTGATGAGCGCCATATCAAAACTTGTGCCGCCAATATCTGAACATGCAATATTTTCGTAACCTAATTGCTCACCTAGATACTTAGCACCAATAACTCCACCGATTGGACCTGATACTAATGAGCGAGCTAATTCTTTTGCTTTCCAGCTAATAGTACCACCATGGGTAGCCATAACTCGTACATCAAATTTGGCCCCTTGAGATTGCATAGTATCACTTAGCTTTCCAAGAATTTTTCTTGAAGGCTCAGCAGCATATGCTTCCAAAATGGTAGTGTTAGTTCGATGACTCTCTTTACGAGCTGGGTAGTAATCAACAGAAGCAAAAACAGGAATATCTTTTCCGCTATCTTTAACTACTTTTTCAACGGCATCACGTACCGCATGCTCATGATCTGGATTTAGATAAGAGCTTAGCAAGCTAATAGCGATTGCTTTAACGCCCTGATCAATAAGTTCTTTAGCAGCTTCTGTTGCTTCTGCTACTCTAACAGGTATAACAACAGCACCTTTACAATCGATTCTCTCAGTTACACCACGAGTATCATGAATGTGTACTAAAGACTCATCATATCTATGGCTGTTTAAGTGAAGGCGATCTTCAAATGCATATCCTAAGTAACACTGGATAGCTCTACCCATTCTGTGGAAATCTTCAAAGCCCTTACTAGTTATTAGCCCTGTACGTAGTCCTTTTCTTCCTACAACACGGTTAAGCATTGCAGTACCAGAAAATACACAAGTAACCATTTCTGGGTATGTGTCTTCAACTGTACGTCCCCAGTTTGCTAATGCATCAATACTTGAAGTAAGTACTGCTTGAGCTTCGTCTGCGTCACTTTGTGCTTTACCGACAACAAAAGTGCCGTCTTTTCTCACAAAGAACGTATCTGTCATAGTTCCGCCTGCATCGATCCCTAGGACCTCGACGGGATTGTTTAAATCGTTCAAGTTTATATCCTCTATTTTTATGAGTTTCTAACTTCATATTTTTTGCTTTAAATATTTTTTTCTGCGCTTCGTATCGATCTCTATCGATTTTTACAAATACTTAAATCACGCTAGAAAAACAAAAAATACCCTCAGATACTACTTTTTTTTATATCTATATTTTGATTAAAAAAAACATATAAATCATCAATTTATAAATATAGCCGACACCAAAATCCTGCTATTAATCTCTATACATTTAATGTATTTGAGGTAAGCAGTTATTTGATCGAACGCAAATTAAACCATGAGAAGTAAGGTGTGTCCAACAATTTCATAAGCTAAATTATTGATATATCATGATACAAATGATAATAATAATTATTTACAAATTATTACACCGCTAAGTCTTTAATTTTAGTTTTAATTTTTTTCGTGAGTTCGATACTCGCTGATAATTATTTTTTTCCTTCTTTAAATAGGGAAAAATGGTACTTAAACTTAGGAAGATTAAAATATTTCATAAATTTAATTATTATATCTTTAGTCTCGCTCGATTCTATCAACCTTATGTTGTATTGTTGGCATCTTCGAATTTTTCAAAAACTTTCGCTCAAGGAAAAAAATTTGTTTTTATCAAAAGATCGTCTAAATTTCCTTTGTGAGCATGGATCCTCCGAAATTCTTTTGAATATCACCAGAGGAATTGAAAAAGAGAGTTTACGGGTAACAAAATCAGGGACTTTATCTCAAAATACTCATTCCAAGCTATTAGGGTCTGCTCTTACACACCCACAAATAACAACTGATTTTTCAGAAGCATTACTTGAATTCATAACACCACCATTAAAAGATGCAGACGAAGTGATTCGAGTACTAGAAGATGCTCACTGCTATACTCACCAAAATATTTCTGATGAGTTACTTTGGACAAGCAGCATGCCATGTCAACTAAATGGTGATAGCAGTATACCTATCGGCATCTATGGATCTTCGAATATTGGAAAAATGAAACATATATATAGAGTAGGGCTTGGTCATCGATACGGAAAATTAATGCAAACTGTAGCAGGTATTCATTATAATTTTTCAGTGTCGGACGAGGTGATGGATATATTAAGAAAAGCCGAAAAATCTGACTTATCCCTCAAGGACTTTAAAACGAAAAATTATTTTTCATTAATTAGGAATTTTCGTCGCTGTTATTGGCTACTTTTATACCTATTTGGTGCATCCCCTGCGGTTTGTCGCAGTTTTGCAAAAAATAGAGAGCATAGACTTGTAGAGTTTGATAATGATGAACATAGCTTGCACCTACCTTACGCTACATCGTTAAGAATGAGTGATTTAGGATATCAAAGTAAAAATCAAGAAGACTTAATAGTTAACTACAACAGCTTAGATAGTTACATTAAGACACTCAGAAATCAGCTAATTAAGCCGTTTGCAGATTATGAGGTAATCGGATTAAAAGATTCTAGTAAAAATTACAAGCAGCTTAATTCAAACATATTACAAATTGAGAACGAATTTTATAGCCCTATACGGCCTAAAAGATCGAATAGAACAGGGCAAGCGCCATTGAAGGCTTTATCTGAAAAAGGAGTCGAGTACATTGAAGTTCGATGTATTGACCTTAATCCTTTTTTGCCACTTGGTATTGATCGCGATCAAATAGACTTTATGGATCTATTTTTACTAACATGCTTGTTATCAGAGAGCTTACCTTCAAATCAAGATGAGCACACCCGTATACTCAACAATCAAAAGATATTAGTTAATCAGGGAAGGAGTCCAGGCCTCATGCTGCATGATGCAGACGGAACGAGATCTTTTGAAGATTGGAGTAAGTCTATTTTTCAAGAAATGTATGTATTGGCTGATATCCTAGATAAAAATATTCAGACCAAGAGATACAATAAGATTTTGAAAAAATTCGAAATATTAATAGAGAGTCCCTCTCTAACTCCCTCAGGAAAGATTCTGGACGCTATGAAGGAAAGTAAAAAAACTTTTTTTCAATTAGCAATGGATCTTTCACTCAAAAGTCGTAAGTATCTGCAGCAGAGAGAATTTGGGCCAGATAAAATTAAAAAATATACAGACATGGCGATCCAGTCTCATAAAGACCAATCAATGATCGAGGCTGCCGATTCAATGACTTTTAGCAAATTCCTTAAAAAATACTATGAACAGTATGACAAAAAAAAATTGTAGGCTTATTGACCCTTTTTATAAAGATATGCAATCGAACGCTCAGTTAAATATAGCTTAAATCTCCTATCGAGATAATAAACCACTCTTTGCATATTTTGTTTTCCTATCAACTCGTATGCTGTATTCTCTGGTCTATCGCAAACATAGAAATTATCAACGAAATAATCTGTTGTTACGCCCCTAAATAATTTATATGTTTTCCACAAATTAAAGATATTTAGTTTAACTAGCTCACCCTCAACCTTTAAACACCATTTTTGTTTGCCAACTTTCTTATCCATACCCTTATAAATTAATTTGCCTTGATTGAATTTTTTATCAACATGTTTCATTGATCTGGTATGATTGTTGTGTGCACCACTGAGTCCAGTAGGTGAGCCGCCAGGCATCAAGCTAGCATAGGAAGAGCTAGGTGAAACAAAGTTTGGCACTGTAAAAAATACTAGGGAAATAACGAAACAAAAAACTCTGGCCATTAGTTAAAGTCCTTTTTTGATTGCTAGCATACAAAATATTTTAAGTTTGCCATTAAAATATTCATTATAATATACCAAGTCTTTGTGTATTCTACACACTATGGAGCTGTAATCCACTAAGCTGAAAACAAATTATTTTAAAGTACCTAGGCTTAAAATCTCATAATAAATATTCACTGGATAACTTTGAAGTCGTCGAGTATTTATAAAAGTGACAAAAACTGTATAAAAATAAAAAACTCTTATTTACAGTTAATTTAGAATTAGTTATTCGAGTACACGAAAGGATGTAGGCGCAGTATGGCAAATGAAAAAAAGATAGATTTTTTTAATCTTCATAGCTTGTATAATTCTTCTTGGGATTGCCTATTTTATGCAATATATAATGGGTTTGAGCCCATGTTATCTTTGTATTACTCAAAGGTTTTTTATAGCAATTATTGGTTTATTTTCGCTATTAGCATTTATTCACAATAAAGGCCCTAAAATCTACGGATTAATAGTAGCTTTTAGTGCCCTTATTGGTGGTTACTTTGCCTCAAAACAATTATGGCTTCAAAGTCTTCCACCTGAGAAAATACCAGCATGTGGACCCCCAGTAGACTATCTTTTTGATTCATTTAATGTGAGCGAGGCTATAAAAATTTTGATTCAGGGTGATGGAAATTGTGCAGCCGTTCAATGGACATTTATAGGTATAAGTATTCCTGGTTGGAGCTTGATATGCTTTATAGCTATCGTCATTTTATCTGTATTGAAAATTATTCGAAACAATAAAACATGTTAAGAGGCATTTTGGTATTACTGATTTTTCAGGGTATCGGTGAATATGTTGTCTATTTGGGGAGTATACCGATACCTTCTTCTGTTGTTGGAATGTTATTATTTTTTTTAGCCCTCTTGGCCATAAATATCCCAATTCCTCCTGGGTAGAAAAATCTTCAGATCTATTGATTCGTTTTTTATATCTATTCTTAATTCCTTCATGTGTAGGATGTTTATTTTTAATACAGGAGGATTTGAGTATATGGGTGTACATACTAAGTAGTATTTTCGTATCTACACTTTTAACCCTGTTTTTTGGAAGTCTTATAATGAAATTTTTTCTTGTAAGGCATGATCAAAAAATTAGAGTAGATAGATGACTATGGAAATCATAAATATAATTATTCTTTGCGCTCTGACCATTATAATTTTTAGTTTAATTCACTGGCTTTCAAAAATTACTCATAGCATTTCTTTTTTTCATGTTTTATTTCATCCCATGATTATGAGTGCATTTTTAGTATATATTTTCCTTATATCACTGGAAGTTGATTATCAATCTTATCGAATTGCAAATGAACCTTTTTATTTTTTTCTAGATACAGCTATCGTTGCATTAGCAATACCTTTATATAAGCAACTGAATCATTTCAAAGAAATATTTAAACCCTTAATTTTGACTTTAATATTTAGCGCCTCTATTGCGAGCCTCAGTGCACTAGGGCTCGCATTTGCTTTTGGCTTAGAAGTAAACGTTCTGACATCAATCGCACCTAAATCTGTAACAACTCCAATAGCACTTCGTATCGCTGAAGAAATTGGAGGAAACCCCAGTATGACCATAGGGATAGTAGTGGCAACTGGGTTAATGGGTATAATTTTTGGGCCTATCATATTTAAAATATTAAACATACAGGATGACCGTATCAGAGGTTATATCCTTGGAATTTCTGCGCATGCCATAGGAAGTGCTTCAGCATTTAAAATTAACCGCAAATGTGGCTCATTCGCGATACTCGGTCTTGGAGTGACGGGAATCTTCACTGCACTAGTTCTACCGTATCTTATATTGCTTATTATCAATCAATAAGGATTGGCATCATTCAGCTATAACTTGCTCTAATTCAACTTCAAAAATAAGAGTAGTCATTGGCTCAATGGTAGGCATTGAGCCAGCTTCACCATAAGCAATATTTGGTGGTAAATAAATTTCCCATTTAGCACCCTCTTTCATTAGCTGTAGTGCTTCAGTCCATCCTGGTATAACTTGACTTAGGTTTATTTTAACCGCTTTTGCACCATCATGCTGCGATGATGCATCAAATTCGCGTCCATCTATGTAAGTGCCTTTATAGTGTACAAGAACATCACTATTCGAATTTGGCGATGCCCCTGTGCCAGGGATGATTATTTTGTATTGTAAGCCACTATCATTTGTAATAACTCCTTCTCTCTTGGCATTTTTTGCTAGGAATTCTTGACCTTCTTTAAAGTTTTTTTCTGCGATTACTATCGCTTTTTCTTGGAATTCAGCAGCCTTTTTTTGCTGCTCCTCATAATATTTCTTTACCGCCTTCTCTGCGTCCTTTTTAGATAATTTAGGTCGTTTATTATTCAATGTATCTTGCATACCGAGAGTGAACGCATCCATATCGATACTAGTTTGTGACTGAAAAAACTGAAGACCTACATCGCCACCAACTATATAGCTAAATTTTTCAATATCTGTCTTTAGTTGACCATCTGATTCAATACCGTTCAAAGTAGATACTTCGTTAACTTTCATATTTACAGTTTTTGAATTTTGTTTCTCAGTACAGGCAATTAAACCAAATATTGCTACGATGATAGCGACTAGGTAAGTAGGTTTCATAAAATTGTCCTTTTTGTCTAATTAAACTAAAGTAATTATAAGATGCCGCATGATAACCCATGCTTAAACTGAATCAAATGCAACTTTCATGAGTAAATAATTTATTTTTTTCTGACAAAATTGGTGCATCTAAAATAACTAAGTATTTATTAATATTAGTTATTGTCCATTTTGAATCTTTTGCAACACTAGGCTTAAAGTTCTGCAAAAGGGCCCATTTACATAAAGTATTTTGCACAGATTTTTCTGAGATAAGTTCTAATTTTTTAAGGTCACTTTTAATTTTATTATTATTTTTTATTAGGACTGATGATCCAGTGTAATATTTCCTGGCTCTTCTTAAGGATTGAACAATATTAAGATCCCAGTCCTTAATAGCTCTAATTGCCAAAATTACATCTTTAGTTGATATTTTTATGCCACAATACCCCAGCCAACTACAAAATAGTAATATATTTACATTACCTCTGTATGTATTTTGCAATTCTAAGCAATACTCCTCAACACCAGGCTGAGTATACTGTATTTGGGAATACGACCAAAAACTATCTTCTTTGAAGTTTATCATACGACTTAAATTACATAGTTTCTCAGCATTTTATTCTTTCACAAACAGCTAAAACTAATTTTTCAATGCCAGTTGCTGCCTCACTCATACTGCCTGCTAGCATATAAGCAGGTGTTGTTATTAAAAGATTGCCTTCATCGATACATATTTCATCTACACTGCACTCTTGATGAATAGCTCCGGTTTTTTCAATAGATTGAGCGGTAGATTTATCATCACCAATCGTAAAAATGACCCCCTTGCCAAACAAGACCCCCACCATAGCTGGGGCAATACACATAGCTCCTATAGGTTTTTTGGCTTTATGCATATCTTGAACAAAACACTTTAAGTCTTTATTTATTGATAAATCTGAACCTTTGATTGCAAAATCAGATAAGTTTTTTGCAGCACCAAAACCACCAGGTATAATGACTGCATCGAAGTCTATCATCCTAGCCTCAGATAAATTTTTTATATCGCCTCGAGCCAATCGGGCTGACTCAGTAAGTACATTCCTTTCATCACTTTTGATAATATTTCCAGTAATGTGGTTTACGACGTGCATTTGAGGGATGTTTGGAGCAAAACACTGTACTTTTACTCCTATTTTATCCAGATATAAGAGTGTGATGACTACTTCATAAATTTCTGAGCCATCATAAACTCCGCACCCAGACAAAATTACCGCAACTTTTTTTTTTCAAAATATCTCCCTACTAATTATTGGCCATCAAAATGAAGTTCGAATATATAATTTCTACCATAAACTATGAAGCTCGAGTATACAAAAGATCCCAAACCCCATGACCCAATCTTTTTCCTTTAGATTCGAATTTGGTGGTTGGACGAAAGTTTGGTCTTACTGAGTAATTACCTTGACCAGCTAGGTTTTTATATCCCTCTGCATTTTCCATCACCTTTAACATCTGCGCTGCGTAATTTTTCCAGTCTGTAGCTAAATGGATAATACCTCCTATCTCCATTTTAAATCTTAAAAAATCTATAAATTCCGATTGTATTAGACGACGCTTATTATGTTTTTTCTTATGCCATGGATCAGGAAAATATATTTGGATACGATGAAAGCTATCATTAATAATGCAATCCTCCAAAACATCTTTTGCATCAGCCATATACACTTTTAGATTTTTTAATTTATGCTCCCCAGCACTATTAATCAATCGTCCCACACCAGGCGAATGTACCTCAATGCCTAAAAAATCTTTTTCTGGTTCAAGTTGAGTCATTTTGAACAATGATTCACCCATCCCAAACCCAATTTCTAAAACTTGAGGAGCATTTCGGCCAAATTGAAGACTAGAATCAAATAGGCCATCGTGAAGACTTACGCCATAATTTAACCAATGACGATCGAAGGCTAATTTTTGACGATCCGTCATTCGCCCTGTTCGTAAAACATAACTTCGTACAGATTTTTTCTTAAATTCAGGTTTAAAAATTTCCAACTTTAATCGATCCATAATAACTTTTTTATTTTTATCAATCAGGGCGATGAAATTTATTTTTATTCGAATCTTTGATTAAAGAAAAGAACAGAATTAGCCAGCCGACTAAGAGCATACCTCCACCTATTGGAGTAATCATACCAAAAAATTTTAATATCGCTAATTGCCAACAAATAGAGGCTGCCTGAAAAAACAATACAACCTATCGCGAACAACCAACCAATAATTTGCCATTGAGCTCTATCGTCTCTTTGCTCCAAAAGGATTATTGATAATAATACTAGTACATGAAACATCTGATACTGAACAGCAATTTTCCAAACACTAATCATTTCTGAAGAAATGCTGTTTTTAAGCGCATGTGCCCCAAAAGCCCCTAATGCAACGGCAAGGAAACCTAATGTAGCTGTCATACCTGCCAATATTTTCATTTCGAAGTTCTTTTTTGTTAGTTAACCAATAAGGGTAATCAAAGTTATTAAAAAAAAACCGCACAATGTGCGGCCTTTTTTAAGAATACAGTTTATTCAGAATTATACTTCCATTGTCATACGAACTCTTTTCATTGCATTTTTTTCTAGTTGTCTTATTCGCTCTGCAGAAACATTATATCTATCTGCTAACTCATGCAAAGTATCTTTTTTATCATTTAGCCAACGGCTCTTGATGATATCTCGACTTCGCTCATCAAGTTTATCTAATGCTTTGGTCATAAGATCGTGGCTATTATTTATCGATTCTGCGGACTCAATTAGTGTAGCTGGATCAGCTTCTTTATCTTCTAGATAGAGAGCAGGTGCTTGATAGGGGTTATCTTCTTCGTCTGAGGAGAAATCAAAACACTCATCATGGCTTGAAAGGCGTTTCTCCATTTCCATGACTTGAGAAACATCTACTCCTAGGTCCTCAGCTATTGCTTTAGCTTCACTATTGGTTAGCCACGATAAATTCTTTTTTGCACCACGCAGATTAAAGAATAATTTTCTCTGTGCTTTCGTTGTAGCAACTTTAACTATGCGCCAATTTCTTAGAACATACTCGTGTATTTCAGCCTTAACCCAATGTACCGCAAAAGAAACTAAGCGAACGTTTTTTTCTGGATTGAAACGCTTAACTGCCTTCATTAAGCCTACATTTCCTTCTTGGATAAGATCTCCCAAAGGTAGGCCATAGCCATTATAAGATCGAGCAATATATATAACAAAGCGAAGGTGAGACATAACTAATTGTCTCGCAGCGTCAAGATCTTCGTTGTAATAAAGATCCTCAGCAAGTGATTGCTCTTCCTCGGCAGAAAGAAGAGCAATCGCATTGGCTCCCTGTATATATGCAGTAATATTTGCTCCTGGAGCCATCCAGTCTAAAATTTGTAAATTTTTACTCATAATAATCTCGAAAATATTGAGGCAATTACTTAACAAGCTTTAAATTTAAAATATATTTATTAATATAACATAACTAACTGTTTTAAATCAATAAAAATTATTTAGAGTCTATAGCTGACAGCTGTCTAGTAACTGCTAGCCAGGCTCCTAACAAGCCGAGGCCTACTCCTATTGATACGAGTGATATCATGCCAAAAATTCCCAAACCCTCTAATTCTAATGAGTTTTGATATAGTGCGGAAAGTTTTTCTACAGGCATAGATAGCCAGTAAATAGCAACAGCTATAAAAATCCATGAAAAAATTCCGCCAACAGCTCCATACCAAAAACCTGTATATAAAAATGGTCTTCGAACATAACTATTAGTTCCACCTACAAGCTTGATTACAAGAATCTCTTCACCTCTACTATCAAGGGAGAGAAAACTGCATTACTAATAATTAATAAAACTCCAAAAGCCAAAATGGCTCCAAGCATGAATGATATTCTCTCGCCAATCAATGATATTGCTTGCAACCTCTTTAGCCACATCATATCAATTTGAATATTTTCTATGAGATGCTCTTTTTTAACTTAAAAACTAATTTTTTTATAAATTCAGTATTGTTTTGAAACTCCCCTTTTGGCTCGATAAGAAAAACTGGTGGCAATGGGTTTTCATCCAACATTTCTAGTACATCGGCGAAACCAGACTCTACACGGAATTCATCGAGACCCTTTTGGCTTGATATGTATTCAATAGTTTCAATACCCTCTTCTAAGCTTATTTTTTCTTTTAACAACTCAATTTGAGGCTGCGTTACTGTAGTTTTTAAAAATATTGAAATTGTATTTGAGTTATCGCTTATATTTGCTATTTTTTGAAGATTAATTGCTGCAACATAAAAACTTGCTGGTAAACTCAATGCTATTGCTATTACCAAAGAAATGCTCAAAAACCGAAAAGGTAGAGAGCTGAGCCTGCTTGTTGCACTACAAAAAGCTAAATGATGACTATAGATATAACTTTGGAGCCTATTAATAAGGTTTTGATTATTAAAATCATGGCTGGAAAGCAGATTTGAGGAGCTTTTTCTTTTACTTTTCCGTCTACGGTTCTTAATCATGTGGTCTTTTTATCCTCCACTAAAAAACCTTTTTCTAATTTCAATAAACGCTGTGCTATTGATGAGACAAGCTCTAAATCATGAGAGGCAACCAAAACTGTAGAACCAGCTTCGCAAAATTTGTTAAGAACACCCATGATTTCTTCAGATAGCTGCGGATCAAGATTCCCAGTAGGCTCATCAGCTAATAAGATTTTTGGCTTGTGCACAACAGCCCTAGCTATTCCAAGACGTTGCTGTTCGCCTCCTGATAGCGTAATTGGATTCATTTTTTCTTTACCAGATAAGCCTACCTTACCAAGCGCAGCTCTGACTCTTCTTTCAACATCTCGAGGTCGCAAGCCAGAAACCAAAAGAGGTAATGCAACGTTATCGAATATATTTCTGTCAAAAAGTAGCTGATGATTCTGAAATATGACACCAATATTGCGGCGATAATATGGGATTTGTTTACGATCTATACGGCTAAGATTTTTTCCATCAATTAGTAGTTGTCCGCTAGTTGATCTTTCCATAAGCATAATGAGCTTTAGAAGTGTGCTTTTTCCAGCCCCGGAATGTCCGGTTAAAAAAGCCATTTCCCCAGCCCCTAATTCAAAACTCAAGTTTGTTATGGCCTGATTGCCAGAAGGATAGCGCTTATTAACTCTATCGAAAAGAATCATATATCAATAATTCCGGTTGCTACTGCTATCAAGAAGTGCCTGAACATACAGCTCCGAATCAAACGGCTCCAAATCATCAAGATTCTCGCCTAGTCCTACGAATCTGATTGGTACATTAAATTTCTTAATTAATGAAAAGATAATTCCTCCTTTTGCTGTTCCATCAAGTTTAGTCAAGACTAATCCAGTCACAGCAACAGAGCTGTGGAATTCTTTCATTTGATTGATTGCGTTTTGACCAGTCCCCGCATCTATGACCAATAAAACCTCATGAGGAGCTAGATGATCAATTTTATTAATAACACGTTTAATTTTTTTTAACTCTTCCATTAAGTAATTTTTTGTATGAAGCCTGCCTGCTGTATCAGCTAATAGTATGTCAATATTGTTTGATTTAGCAGATTCTATAGCATCGAAAATTACTGATGCGCTATCTGATCCTTCTCCTTGCGAAACTACGGGTATATTATTAACTTTTCCCCAGTCTTTAAGTTGTTCAACGGCTGCAGCTCTATAAGTATCTCCAGCTGCGAGCATTATGGATTTACCTTTCTGGCTATAATATTTGGCAATTTTTCCGATAGTTGTTGTTTTACCCACTCCATTAACACCAACTACGAGTATTATGAATGGTGATTCTTTATCGTCTATTTCCAGATCTTTTTGTGCACTAAAAAGCTTTTGCATTAGGATATTTTGTAAGGTTTTATATAGCGTATTCCAATCCACTAACTTTGTATTTTTGAAAGAGTCTGATAGTTCTTTTATTATTTCTTCGGTCGTTTCTATACCTACATCTGCAAGGATTAGCCTATCCTCTAGTTTTTCGAGAAGCTGATCATCAATTTTTTGTTCGGTTTTAAAAAAATCATTAATTTTGAGTCCTGTTTTTGTTAAGGCATTAAGAAATTTATTCCGAACATTACTTTTTTGCATATTCAAATCATGACTCTGTTGAGATTCTTCACTCAAATGCTTTGTAACTAGATCGTCATTTTCATCACGAACATCTTTCGATGATCTTTTTGGGTTCGACTCTGGTATTTTTTCCCGTGAAAAAAACTGCAAGAAAGTCTTTTTTTTAGCAGGCTTTGTCGCAACATCTTTTTCACTCGAAGAATTTTTTTTTGTTCCTGATTCAGACATTATTTTCCCTCTGTGAAAAGTAACAATGTATGCTATCACTTTAATACGAGAAAAACGCTTTGAAAAACTTAAATAACACCACATTCTCACAGAATAAATCAAAGAATCAAGTTCGTATTAACGGAGGCAGCCTTCGCGGACAAAAAATAATTTTTTCAAATACCTCAGGTTTAAGGCCAACTGGAAATCGAATTAAAGAAACTTTATTCAACTGGATTGGCCAGCATGTTGAGAACTCAAATTGCTTAGATCTATTCTCCGGATCAGGTTCGCTAGGAATTGAGTCCATTTCACACGGTGCTAAAAGTGTGACAATGATAGAGAAAAACCATTTTGCATTTTTAGCGATAAAAAATAGCTGCGCACGACTGAATATAAAAAATGTAACTATTATAGAGGCTGATGCTATAAAATGGATTAGTGAAAAAAGCAATGGAGCGACTTTTGATTTAGTTTTTTTAGATCCTCCTTTCATGTCTGATCTAGTTCCTGTATGTTGCAATATATTGGAGAAAAATAAATTACTATCGAGTCCCTGTTATATTTATGTCGAAACAACTAAGAAACAGAAAGGTTTGTGCGTCCCAGAAAATTGGATACTTCTCAAGGATAAGGTTACAGGGCAGGTAGCTTACAAGTTGTATCTTCGAAATTGAGCCCTAATCGTAATACATATAGTATTAGAAAATAATAGAGAATTTAGAAAATTGAAAACCATAGTTTACCCAGGAACATTCGACCCAATAACCAATGGTCATATTGATCTTATAGAGCGGGCGAGCAATTTATTTGATCACGTAATAGTTGCGATTGCCAGTAGCAAAAGAAAAGAGCCCCTTTTTGATATGAATGAAAGAATAAGGCTATCTTCTGAAGCTCTAAAAATTTTAGCAATGTAGAGGTTCTCGGTTTTGACTATCTTTTAGTAAACTTTGTTAAAGACCAACATGCTGATGCAATCCTTCGTGGCCTTCGTGCAGTATCAGACTTTGAATATGAATTTCAATTAGCAAATATGAATCGTGCTCTTTCACCGAAAATAGAAAGTATATTTCTTACGCCTTCAGAAAAACTATCTTATATATCATCTTCACTAGTCAAAGAGATCGGATCACTGGGTGGTGATATTAATGCCTTCGTACCACCGTGCGTTCGTAACGCACTGGCCTTGAAGTTCAGTAGCCCCTAAAAAGTAATAGTTCGCAAGAAATTATTTTTGACATGTTGAACAATATACCGAGGAGCGCTGTCCTAGCCTTATTTCTTTAAGTAAACTTTTACATTTTAGACAAGGTTTACCTCCTCGACCATAAACATAAAGCTTTTGCCTGAAATAACCAGGCTTTCCATCATTGCCAGAAAAATCTTGTAATGTGGTACCACCTTGTTTAATTGCAGATGAAAGAACCTCAATAATATTAGATGCTAAAGTCTCGTAGGCAGGAAAAGCAATTCTCCCCGCAGCCTTTTTCGGATTTATGCCGCTTAAAAATAAAGCTTCGTTTGCATAAATATTTCCCACACCTACTACATTTTTATTGTCCATCAAGAACTGTTTTACTGATATTGTTCTTCCATGCGATAACAAATGTAATCTACTGGCATCAAATTCTGCTGAAAATGGCTCGGGGCCTAAATTCCTCAACAGCTTATGTTCTTCAGGATTTCCTTCGACCCATAAAATAGACCCAAATCTTCTAGGATCTGAATAGCGCAACAAAACTCTATTATCAAAAAATATATCCACATGATCGTGTTTTTCGGGAAGAGAGTCGTCTGGCAGCACTTTAAGATTTCCGGACATTCCCAAATGAATCATCATATGTCCATGAGGGAATCTAAAAAGCATATATTTCGAACGCTGTCTGCCACTTTCAAGTTTTCGATTATTTAATATTACAGATAAGTTTTTAGGGACCGGCCAGCGTAAATTCCCGTTTCTAACAGTTACATGCGATATTTTTTTTCCTAAAATATAGGGTAGCACCCCCGTAAAGTTACAACCACCTCTGGTAATTCAGGCATATTTGCCTCTCAATAAAATTTATTATCCAGAACGACAAAACCCCGATCTCTCGAGGTTTTAAAATTTAAAAATTCGACTTTAAATTAACTAATTACTTAATTTTTGATTCTTTATATGCAACATGTTTTCTTATAACTGGATCATATTTGCTAAATTCTAATTTATCAGGTTGAGTACGTTTGTTCTTATCAGTAGTATAATAATGACCTGTTCCAGCACTAGAAACTAACTTAATTTTATCTCTTCCTTTAGCCATATAATTTCTCCTTAAATCTTCTCGCCGCGCTTACGAATATCTGCAAGAACTTTATTAATACCCAGTTTATCGACTATTCGTATCCCCTTCGCAGAGAGACGCAGCTTAACAAAGCGTTTCTCATCTTCGATCCAAAACCGATGTGAATGTAGATTAGGCTCGAAACGACGACGGGTTCTATTTTTCGCGTGCGAAACATTGTTTCCTGACATTGGTCGCTTGCCGGTAACTTGACATACTTTAGACATTTTGTTGGCTCTTATGCTTACACCGTCGATTTTGACGACTAATTTATTTGTTTATTTCAAGAAATCAAAGACAGCTGTACAAGCTATTACTCGAAATGATTTTAAGTCGAGTTTTATACCAGAACCGTCTTGTTGAAGCAACAAAAATTCTATTGAATTGTTTGTATTTTGAAATTATATGTTTATTTTGTAGTGATATAATGGTGATTAATTTCGAAAATTAATCACTCAATGTTATCTTGTAAGGCTTGGATAAAATTTTTTTAGGGCAGTATTATGCACTCCTTAGTTAATAAGCGTGTCTTGCTTGGTGTTACAGGCGGCATAGCAGCATACAAAAGTGCTGAAGTCATCAGGCGCTTAATAGATTTAGGCGCTACAGTCAAAGTCGTAATGACTCGGTCAGCGCATGATTTTATTACTCCTCTTACCCTGCAAGCCCTTTCGGGGAACCCTGTCCATACTAAGCTTTTAGATACAGAAGCTGAGGCAGCTATGGGTCATATCGAACTTGCAAGATGGGCTGACGTAATATTGATAACACCTGCATCAGCAAACTTCATAGCAAGAATGGCAGCTGGTCAAGCTGATGATCTCCTATCAACATTATGTTTGGCTAGTCGCTCTGAAGTAGCTATCGCCCCAGCTATGAACCAGGCTATGTGGAGAAATCAAAGTACACAAAACAATCTTACAAATTTAGATAAACGTGTAATAAAAATATTTGGCCCAGATAAGGGATCACAGGCATGCGGTGATACAGGGCCAGGAAGGATGCTTGAGCCGCAAGCTATTGCGAACCTCACCTCTGGGCTATTTGAAACAGGATCCCTTGCTGGTTTAAGAGTTGTAATAACTGCAGGGCCAACAAGAGAAGATATTGATCCGGTGCGTTATGTAAGTAATAAAAGCTCTGGAAAAATGGGTTATGCTCTTGTTGAGGCTGCTCTTGAAGCTGGTGCAGAAACAATACTAATAAGTGGACCTGTGAGCTTAAACCCACCAGATAGAGCTAAAACTATTCACGTTAAGAGCGCTGAAGAAATGCATAGGGTCTCGATAAGAGAGGCTGCGAATTGTCAGCTTTTTATCGCGTGTGCTGCTGTGGCTGATTATCGACCAAAACAAAAATTTACAAAAAAATTAAAAAAAATAGTGATTTTATGGATATAAGTTTTATCAAAAACCCTGATATAGTCAGTGATATCAGCACTCTTTGCAACAAACCTTTTACAGTTGGCTTTGCAGCAGAAACACAAGAAAATAATGAATCCTTAGAAAAGATTGCATTTGAAAAACTTCAAAGAAAAAAATTAGACTTAATAATAGCTAATAACATATCAAGTGGATCAATTGGTTTTGATAGCGATTATAATTCTGTTGTAGTAATTGATGAAAATAGCTCAGAAATTTTCCCAAGAATAAGAAAAACTCAGTTATCGAGACAATTGATCTCGAAAATTTCACAAAAGATCAAAATTAAAAATAAAGAGTTATAATGTTATAAGCAATTAAAAAGAAATTTAAAAATTATACATATAATCAGGATTAAAAATGTCACTATCAATTGAGGCAGCTAAGAATATAACAACGGTTCTTTCAGAAGCGTTGCCATATATTCAGCAGTTTACCGGAAAAACTATTGTTATCAAATTTGGTGGCAATGCAATGGTCGATGAAAAGCTGAAAGCTGGCTTTGCTAGAGATATAGTGATGATGAAGCTAGTGGGGATCAATCCAGTTATAGTTCATGGGGGCGGACCCCAGATTGGAAACTTATTAACAGAGCTGGGTATCCAATCTCATTTTGTGGATGGTATGCGAGTAACCGATAGTAAGACTATGGACGTAGTTGAAATGGTTTTGGGCGGTGCAGTAAATAAAGAGATTGTTCACCTGATAAATCAGGCTGGAGGTAAAGCTGTTGGAGTCACAGGAAAAGATGGCCAGCTAATAAAGGCGCAGAAATTAAAACTATCTGGAAATGCATCAAAGAAAAAATCCCCTGAATTGCAAGTACCAGAAATTATCGATATTGGACAAGTAGGAGAAGTTGTATCGATTAATACAGATGTTATAGATATGTTGACTTCAAGCAATTTTATACCAGTAATAGCACCGATAGGAGTAGATGATCAAGGGAGATCATACAACATAAATGCCGATTTGGTTGCTGGAAAAATCGCTGAAGTCCTAAAAGCTGAAAAATTGATGCTTCTTACAAACGTATCTGGTTTACAAGATAAAAGTGGTAAAGTTCTGACGGGATTATCAACGTTGCAAGTGGATAACTTAATTACAGATGGAACCATTTTTGGAGGCATGCTTCCCAAGATTAAATGTGCCATAAATGCTGTTAAGTCTGGAACCATAAGTGCTCATATTATAGATGGTAGAGTTAATCATGCTGCTTTATTGGAGATTTTCACTGACCAAGGTGTTGGTACAAAAATTACTAGCAAGAAAGGATAGGAATTAGTCTGCGAATGGCTATTAAAAAAAATTCTAGAAAACGACAAATATTACAATCCTTAGCCTTGATGTTGGAAAAGACTCCCGGCGGAAAAATAACAACTGCTAAATTAGCAAAAGAGATAGGTGTTTCAGAAGCGGCGCTATATCGGCATTTTCCTAGTAAAACAAAAATGTATGAGGGTTTGATTGATTTCATCGAGAATACTATATTTAGTCGTATAGTAACTATTTTAAAAGAAGAAGCAGACACAACCGAACGCTGCTACAGAATACTCACACTCATATTAACTTTTTCTGAACGTAATCCCGGTATAACTAGAATATTAACAGGAGATGCCTTGACTGGAGAAACCACAAAGCTTCACGGGCGCGTTAAACAACTATTTGATCGAATAGAGGCTCAGTTAAAACAAATTTTACGGGAAGCTGAAATCAATTATGGTACTCGTACAACTTTTACAGTGTCTGTATCAGCAAATATGTTATTAGCCTTGACGGAAGGTCGTATAACTCAGTTTGTCCGGAGTAACTTTGAGTATCCCCCGACCAAAAACTGGAAGGATCAATGGTCACTTGCTATGGTTGGGTTTTTTCGAGATTAGTCAGTATCATATTTGTAGTTAAAGAAAAAAATTTAGTCATAGCTCGAATGTATAGCGTAAAATAGATTCTTGATTGCATTCTTACCCCGTTTCTATGGAGAAAATTAGATTCAGATGCCAGATAAAATTCCACAAGATTCTATAGGACTTGTCGTTCCAGAAACTATTAAGTTTGATGAACCACTAGAATTGGCCTGTGGGCGAACTTTAATTAACTACCAGCTCGTTATTGAAACATATGGCAAACTCAATGAAGAAAAAAATAATGCTATCCTTATATGCCATGCTCTAAGTGGTCATCATCATGCTGCTGGATATCACTCCCCCGCTGACTGGAAACCAGGATGGTGGGAAAACTATATTGGGCCAGGAAAACCAATTGATACTGATCGCTTTTTTGTAGTTTGTCCAAATAATTTAGGAGGCTGTCATGGAAGTACTGGGCCTAGCTCAATAAATCCAGAAACAGGAAAAGTATGGGGTGTAACATTCCCCCCTTTAAGAGTTAGGGACTGGGTTAATAGCCAAGCTAACCTCGCTGATAAGCTCAATATAAAAAAATGGGCCGCTGTAATAGGGGGAGCTTAGGTGGCATGCAAGCTATGCGTTGGGCTCTTGAGTTTCCAGATCGTATCAATCATGCAATAGTTATTGCCTCAGCAATGAAACTTAGTGCGCAAAATATTGCATTTAATGAAATGGCAAGAAACGCTATTAAATCAGATCCCGATTTCCAGAATGGCAATTTTATTGAAAAAAATACACAACCGCGCAATGGTTTAGCCCTAGCAAGAATGATTGGTCATGTGACATATCTTTCTGATGAACAGATGGGTAGTAAGTTTGGTCGATCAATAAGTGCTGGCTCTTTTCAACAAGGTCAATATAACCCAGTCGAATTCGAAGTAGAGAGCTACCTTCGACATCAGGGTGATGCATTTTCAGGAAGTTTTGACGCTAATAGCTATTTGCTAATGGCCAGGATGCTAGATTATTTTGATTTGGCCAGAGAGTATGATGACGATCCAATAAAAGCGTTTAGTGTAGCTGAATGCGATTTCTTAGTAATTTCTTTTTTATCTGATTGGCGATTCTCTTCAGCACGTTCGGAAGAGATTGTGAGTGCTCTAATAGATGCAAAAAAAATGTTTCATATGCTGCCATTCAATCTAATTTGGGGCATGATGCATTTCTACTTAAAAACGAAAATTATGAAAAAACTTTGGCTACATATATGAATCGTATACTCACTAAGAATGGACATGAGAGGCAAACTGATACTCAAAAAGGAAAAATATCATGAGCCCACGAACAGATTTAAAAATTATAAAGAATTGGGTGACAGTTAACAGTAGAATTTTAGATTTGGCCTGTGGGGATGGATTGTTGCTCAAAGAGCTTCTATTAGAAAAAAGAATTGAGGGTTATGGTCTAGAAATTGATCCAGAAAAAATCACTGAAGCAATATCGAACGATATTAATGTCATTGCAACCAACCTTGACATCGGATTATCTCAATTCTCTGACAAAAGTTTTGATACCGTGATAATGACTGAGGCTTTGCAGGCAATGAAAAACCCAGATCTTGTATTAGATGAGATGCTTAGGTGGGGGAAAACTGTATTGTCACTTTTCCTAATTTTGGTTACTGGCGCGCAAGAATCTCTTTAGCGGTTTATGGTCGTATGCCTGTTACCAAAAAACTTAACTATCAGTGGTACAATACACCTAATATACATTTCTGCACCGTCTCTGATTTTGAAACATTATGTGCAAAAAAAAATATTCTTATTAAGAAGAGGAGATTTGCTGCAGAACATTTTGCGGATAAGTTTCTCAAAGGAATTTTACCTAATTTATTCTCCGATACTGCAATTTACCTATTAAGCAAATAAATGAAGTATATCTATATACCATTAGGAGCATCGATAATGCTTAATTTAAAAAAAATTGTTCTCATATGTCTTCTGTATCTATTACATTTTCCTGTTTTTGCAGATAAGAAACCTTACAAAGAAATCGGTGCATATAGGGTATTCTATAGTGCTTTCAATAGTAGTTTTATCCTACCAAATATTGCTGAAGCATACGGCATAGCTCGCGGTAAAGATAAAGGATTAGTCACTATTGGAGTAACCATAGATGGAAAGATTGGAGGAGTAGAGGCTATCATCGCTGGTAATATTTCAAATATGCTTTCACAACAACAAAACTTAAAGTTCATTGAGATTAAAGATCGTGATGCTGTTTACTATATCGCTCCATTCAAATATTACAATGAAGATTTTTTGACATTTAAACTTACTATAAGAACAAAAAAGAAGATGAAAGTTTTCCGATCTCGTTTCAAAAAATTTTATTATGAAAAATAATAAAATTTATCACAGTATCATTATGATTGGCCATATTAAATTAAAGGATAGTAATTTATGAAAGCTGTAATTGCTTCAAGCAATCAAGGTAAACTTCGTGAATTTGAACGTCTATTTGATGATATTGCAATTGAAATTGAGCCACAATCAAAATTTAACGTGCCCGATGCTGTTGAAGATGGTTTAAGCTTCGTAGAAAACGCTCTGATTAAAGCTAGGCATGCCTCGAGGCTCACAAATTTACCCTCAATAGCAGATGATTCTGGTTTAGAGGTTGATTATTTAAAAGGAGCTCCTGGAATATACTCATCACGATTTGCCGGCAATAACGCGACAGACAAAGAAAATATATCAAAATTATTGTTAGCGTTAAATGATGTTCCTCTTTCTAAGCGTATAGCCCGCTACCAGTGTGTTATAGTAAAAATGGATCATCCTAATGATCCGACTCCAATTATTGCTCAAGGAAGTTGGGAAGGTTTAATCGCGCTTGAGCCTAAAGGTCATCGAGGTTTTGGTTATGATCCAATTTTTTATATACCGGAACTAAAATGTATGTCGGCTGAACTAGAAAATAATGTGAAAAATAAAGTTAGTCATCGAAGTCAAGCAATGGCTGTGCTAATGGAAAAATTATATTTAACTTCAAACAATGGTTTAAAAAATTAATTATAAAATGTGCGGGGATATCATGACAAAAACAGCCACACTACTTGTAAGCTGCCCTGATAAGAGAGGTATCATTCAAGCGGTAACTAAGTTTTTATTATCTCATAACGCTAATATTTTGCATGCTAATCAACATTTAGACACAGAAAATAATTTATTTTTGATGAGGCTAGAGTGGGATGTTGCTGATTTTTCCCTTTGTGAAAATGAGTTCCATTCTAATTTTGAAGAGATTGCTAAAAAATATGGCATGGACTGGCGGCTAAAATCCAATCAAATAAAAAATAGGGTGGCCATAATGGTTTCTCATTATGATCACTGTTTAGCTGATTTGTTGCACAAGCATAAAAATGGTGACCTAGACTGTGAAATTTCTGTTGTTTTAAGCAACCACAAAAATGCAGAAGAGTTAGTCAAATTTTATGGCATCCCCTTTCATTATATTAAAGTTACAAAAGAAAATAAGGGGGAGGCTGAACAAAAACAAAATGAAATACTGGATAGATTAGATATAGACCTCATAGTTTTGGCCAGATACATGCAAATTTTGTCTCCTGACTTTATCAGAAGATATCCTGAAAAATTATCAATATACATCACTCGTTTTTACCTGCATTTATAGGTGCCAAGCCATATCACAGAGCTTACGAGCGTGGAGTAAAATTGATTGGAGCAACAAGCCATTATGTTACTGAGGAATTAGACGGAGGACCAATTATAGAGCAAGATATTGCTCGTGTTTCTCATCGTGATCAGATTTCAGATTTGACTAGAAAAGGCAGAGATTTAGAGAGAGTTGTGCTTTCTAGGGCTCTAAGAAGGCATATTGAAAACAGAATATTAATTTATGCGAATAAAACGGTTGTCTTTAAATAAATAATACAAGTACTAACAATCTTAAGCGTAAATTTATGCAATATCCAAAATTATGCCTTCCGCCACTTTCACTTTATATCCATATTCCATGGTGCATAAAAAAATGTCCATATTGCGACTTTAATTCACACACAAAAACAATAGATATACCGGAAAAAAAATATTTAACGTCTCTCATTGATGACCTGGATAAGTCATTACATCTTGTTCAAGGGAGGAAGCTAACTTCAATTTTTTTTGGTGGGGGGACACCGAGTTTATTATCAGCAAACGCAATTGGAGAAATAATTGAGGCGGTGGGAATCCGTATAGGCTTTAAAGAAAATATAGAAATTACACTAGAGGCTAACCCAGGGGCCTTTGAACAAAAAAAGTTTGCTGACTATAAGGGTAATGGAATTAATAGGCTGTCTATCGGTATACAAAGTTTTAATAATATTCAATTAGTGGCACTTGGAAGAATACATTCTTCAGAGCAAGCTGTCTGTGCTGTAGAAAATGCAAAACTTGCAGGATTTGACAATATAAACCTAGATTTAATGCATGGTTTACCTGGACAAACAATTGATTTAGCAATGAATGATCTTATGTATGCTATCAAATTAGACCCTAAACATATTTCATGGTATCAACTTACAATTGAACCAAATACTGAATTTTTTAATAAACCTCCATTACTGCCAACTGATATAATACTTGAAGAAATACAAAATAAAGGAAGAGTGTTATTAGAAAATTCTGGTTATAACCAATATGAGATATCTGCATATTGCAAAGGAAGTAATAAAGCTTTACATAACATGAACTATTGGGAATTTGGAGATTATCTTGGAATAGGGGCGGGAGCACATGGAAAAATAACTTTGCCAAAAGAAAAAAAATTATACGAACACAAAAAACAAGGTCTCCAAAAGACTACCTAAATGAAAAAAATTATATGTATCCAAATGCAAAGATATTCCTTTAGAGGAACTACCATTAGAGTTCATGATGAACGCACTTAGAATAAATCAGGGTGTTTCAAATGAAATATTTGAAGATAGAACTGGGCTATCTTATCAAGACATACTCCCATCGCTCAAAAAACTAAAGGAGCAAAGATTAATTAAAGATTCAGATAAAAGTATCTGTCCAACTAAAAAAGGTCGTATGCTCCTAAATTCTATACTAGAGTATTTTTAAAAAAATAAATTCTAGTATCCAAAAAATACAAATTATCTGTTAAAATTGAAAGCCTGTGGTAGAGTATAAAAAATACAACAGATTTTTTTCTTAAATTATATTAAATTAACATATGTATCATTTAAATCATTATTCGTAATAAGTTTACGATTGATGTTTGTTTGCCACCTAGAGCAAGTGCTATCATTACGATATCTTGTTTTGATTTTTTTACACTAATAATGGAGATTTTCTAGTATGAGCGAAAATATCGTTCACGTCACTGATACAAGTTTTGAAAATGATGTTACAAATTCCAAAATTCCTGTTTTACTTGATTTTTGGGCTGCATGGTGCGGACCATGTAAAATGATTGCACCTATGCTTGACGACATATCAAATGATTACGCTGATCGCATAAAAATATGCAAAATGGATGTAGATGATAATCCAAATACTCCCAACAAATTTAACGTTAGAGGTATTCCAACTTTAATAATGTTCAAGGACGGTAATGTAGAGGCAACAAAGGTTGGTGCTCTCTCTAAAGTTCAACTAATTGAATTTATAGAGTCAAATTTATAATATAAACCCCTCATTCTTACGTTTAATCTATTGCGGTTTACTGTTTTGAAGCCTATACTTGATTGTACTGCAGTATAGTTATCCTAAAATCGAGAAAATCAAAAAAATTACAACTATAAATTCTGTAAGTAGCCACATTATTTTTGGTTACTACTCCATCTAAATTTAATAACTGTGTATACCTCAATCTATGAATCTAACTGAATTGAAAACTAAACCCATTGATGAACTAATAAAAATAGCTTCGGAAAATGGTCTCGATAATCTAGCTCGCTCAAGAAAACAAGATGTTATTTTTAGCATATTGAAGCGCCATGCAAAAAGCGGTGAGGATATTTATGGCGAAGGTGTTTTGGAAATTCTTCCTGATGGTTTTGGTTTTTTAAGATCTTCAGATGCGTCCTATTTAGCTGGGCCAGACGATATTTATGTATCACCAAGTCAAATTCGCCGTTTCAATCTTAGAACTGGGGATTCAATTGCTGGAAAGATTAGGCCGCCAAAAGAGGGTGAGCGGTATTTTGCAATGCTCAAGCTTGATAAAATTAATTTTGATAAGCCTGAAGATGCACGTAATAAAATTTTATTTGAAAATTTAACACCTCTTTTTCCAGACGAACGTCTAGTTTTAGAGGCGGGAAATGGCTCTACAGAAGATCTAACTGGGAGAATAATTGACCTAATTTCACCAATAGGAAAAGGTCAGCGTGGTTTAATAGTTGCACCCCCAAAAGTCGGTAAAACCATAATGATGCAGCATACAGCTCAAGCTATTATTCGAAATAATCCTGAGTGTCATATTATTGTACTTCTTATAGATGAAAGACCTGAAGAAGTTACCGAAATGCAACGAACTGTTCGAGGAGAAGTGGTTGCATCAACCTTTGATGAACCGCCCTCGCGCCATGTGCAAGTTGCCGAGATGGTAATAGAAAAAGCTAAAAGACTTGTTGAACATAAAAAAGATGTAGTGATACTACTTGATTCTATCACGCGTCTTGCTAGAGCTTATAATACTGTTCAGCCATCTTCAGGTAAGGTTTTAACTGGTGGTGTTGATGCTCATGCTCTTGAAAGGCCAAAACGTTTTTTTGGTGCAGCTAGGAATATTGAACAAGGGGGTAGTTTAACGATTATAGCGACTGCACTTGTAGAAACTGGGTCTAAAATGGATGAGGTGATATATGAAGAATTCAAAGGAACAGGAAATCTTGAGCTCCACTTGATCGAAAAGTATCTGAGAAAAGGGTTTACCCGGCGATAAATATCAGGCGTTCAGGTACGCGTCGCGAAGACCTTTTGATGTCTGAAGAAGATTTACAGAAGGTTTGGATTCTTAGAAAATTACTCCATAGTATGGAAGATTCCGATGCTATTGAATTTTTGATAGACAAGCTTAAAGGATCGACTACAAATAACGAATTTTTCCTTTCTATGAAGAAAAAGAAATAAAGCACCTAATACTTACGATGTTCAAGTTTTATCATGGTGATAGCCTAAAAATAGACCAATTTTTTCCATCAAACTTATACTGGAATCTATCATGAAGGCGATTTTTTCCGCCTTGCCAAAACTCAACCTCAATGGGAACTACTCTATACCCTCCCAGAATTTAGGTAATGGTACATCTGTATCAGCATATTTCTCTTCTAGCCGAAAGAATTCGTCCTCAAAAGTTTTTCGAGAATCTATCACTTCACTTTGGGATGAAGCCCATGCTCCAATTTGACTAGCTCTTGGGCGTTTTTTAAAATAAATGCTAGATTCCTCTATTGAGAGTAATTGTGCTTTTCCGCCAACTATCACCTGACGATCAAGGTTAAACCAAGGGAATAACAGACTTACATTAGAATTATTTTTTATATCTATAGCTTTTCGACTTTTAAGATTGGTATAGAATGTAAAGCCTTTTTTATTGAAATCTTTCAACAAAACTGTACGCTGCCATGATTCTCCATTCTTATTAGTTGTCGCTAAGGACATAGCGGTCGGATCAGAAAGATCCGCCTGAAGTGCTTCATCCATCCAACAAGAAAATTGATCTATGGGGCAATTTTTTAGTGACTTTCTAATTAAAGAGTCATATTGATATTCTCGACGAGTATCTTCAAGGGACATTTATGTTCTCCAAAGCATACAAATTTTTAAATCGCCAATTAGGGTTAGGGGAAGCAATTTAAAGAAGCCTGACACTCAATATTCCCTCTACACTAGATATTTTTTCTAGCAGCTCTTGAGTGGGCTCTGATTCAACATCTATAATGTTGTATGCTGTCTCGTTCCTACTCTTATTGACCATATCGATTACATTAAGACTGCAGTCAGCCAAGAGAGTCAGAACATTTCCTAAAACTTTTGGGACATTATTGTTACAAAAAGTAATTCTATATCCACCATGTCTTGGCATTTTTGTTTTTGGAAAATTAACCGAATTTGAAATATTACCTTGCTCAAGATATTCCATCAATTGATCCGCAGCCATAACGGCGCAGTTCTCTTCAGCCTCACTTGTGCTCGCCCCGATATGTGGCATCAGTAACACATCCTCACGGCCTAAAATATCTGGTGGGGGAAGTCTGTTACATATTTATTTAGTTTGTTGTTTTCTAGAGCCTGTTTCACTGCAGACGTATCTACAACCTCCTCACGAGCAAAATTTAATAGGACGGCAGAGCTCTTCATAAGCGCTAATGCTTCCCTATTGATTAAATGTTTAGTTATATCGAGTGCTGGAACATGTATAGTTATGAAATCAGCCTCTGATAGCAAGATTTGGAGGCTATCCATCTTTTTAACTTTATGAGACAAACGCCATGCAGCCTCAACTGACATCGCTGGATCAAAACCAATAACATTCATACCTAATTCTAGTGCCATATTTGCAACCATAGAGCCTATAGCCCCAAGGCCTACCACACCCAGTGTTTTTCCAGAAATTTCAGATCCCGCAAATTGACTCTTTTGTTTTTCAAGTAGCTTTGACATTTCAGATGAATCTTTAATTTCAGTTAACCCTTGTACATAATTCATACCTCCAAAAATATCTCTAGAAGACATTAAGAGCGCAGATGCAACAAGCTCTTTTACCGCGTTAGCGTTTGCGCCTGGAGTATTGAACACAACAACTCCTCTTTCAGTAAATTTATCAATTGGAATATTATTTACACCTGCTCCAGCTCTAGCAACGGCTTTAACACTAGGGGGTATTTCCTCATCATGCAGTTTTTGACTTCTAAGTATAAATGCATCTGGGTCAGAAACATCATCAGTAACAGTATATCTTCCAACTTCAAAACGACTGAGACCTTTAGACGAGATTTTGTTATAAGTACGTATTTTATGCATATCTTTGCTCTATGTATGTATTGTTTTTAATGTTCTCATAATACCTCGTGATACGCCCATGTGATCCAAGGCATTAATGCTTCAAGGTCTGAAGAATCTATTGTTGCCCCACCCCAGATCCTTAAACCTGCTGGAGCATCACGGTAAGAACCTATATCGAACGCCACCTCTTCTTTTGCCAACAATTTGACTAATTGTTTTACCTTGTCCGCTTCAAGATCTAAAATTAAACAAATACTAGTATTTGAAATCGTATCATAATCTTTTGCTAAAAAATCAATCCAGCTATTGTCCTTGACAAATTCTTTAATAACTTCAAGATTATTTTTTGATCTTAATATTGCTCCTTGTAGCCCTCCGATAGATTTAACCCAATTGATGGCATCAAGGTAATCTGCAACACAAAGCATAGACGGAGTATTTATAGTCTCACCTCTAAATATACCCTCAATTAACTTACCATTCTTCGTCAATCTAAATATCTTGGGCATAGGCCAGGGTGGCGTATAACTCTCAAGTCGCTGAACTGCACGCGGACTTAATATGATGACTCCGTGAGCACCCTCACCACCTAAAACTTTTTGCCAACTAAAAGTTACGACATCAAGTTTTTCCCATGGCATATCCATAGCAAAAACAGCTGATGTTGCATCACAGATGGTAAGGCCTTTTCTGTCAGATGCAATCCATTCGGCATTGGGTACTTTAACCCCAGATGTAGTACCATTCCATGTAAAAACAATATCATTATCTGGATCTGCTTTGCTAAGATCCGGAAGATAACCATAATCGGCACTGAAAGATTTTACATTTTTGAGTTTTAGTTGGTTTAAGATATCAGTCACCCATCCTTTACCAAAGGACTCCCATGAGAAAACGTCAGCACTTCTTTGTCCAAGCAAAGACCACATAGCCATCTCGAAAGCACCGGTATCAGAAGCCGGAACGATACCAACTAAATAATTTTTTGGTAAACCGAGCATCTCTGATGTTTCATAACAAGCTTGATCCAAAGCAGCTTTTCCAACTGCAGCTCGATGCGAGCGACCTAATGTCTGAAGGTCTAAATTATTTACGTCATAGCCAGGCCT
This sequence comes from Cellvibrionales bacterium, assembly GCA_038143955.1. Classification (GTDB taxonomy): domain Bacteria; phylum Pseudomonadota; class Gammaproteobacteria; order Pseudomonadales; family Porticoccaceae; genus Porticoccus. The sequence continues at coordinate 9,020 of JAYQMT010000005.1, read as the reverse complement.
CTTGCTACAGGGTCCTGAAGAAAAATTAGGATTAGTTGGTTTCATTGATGGTTTCATAATTTTTACCTAAAAGATTTAGTATTAGAAATTTAATAAAACCTACTTAATAAAAATCTCTTTTATTTAAATGCTATTTGGAAGTATTGCGCTCTTTTTTTATTAAGAAGGAGGCAACTTTAAGCATATCACGCTGACTACCAGCACTTCTTCCTGAGATTCTATATTTTCCATTGATTACTATTTCTGGAGTGCCTCTTAACCTGTATTTCTCTTGTTTTTTTTCTGCTATGTCAACAGCCATTTCTATCGTTCCTGAATTAAAAATTTTAGAAAAATCTTTTGGTTCTATGCCGTGAGAAATAAAGATATCTGCAATTTCGCTTTCGCTCTTCAATTTCTTATTTTGAAGGTTCATGGCATCAAAAATAGCACTATGGATTTTATCGAAAACATTCAAAGCTTTTGCTGAATAATACGCTTTTGCATGAAGTCGCATCTCAGCTTGCCACACCGCTGGCACTCCCACAAAATAAACATCGTCGGACTGATTTTTTTGCCATGACTCAAGTTTCTCTTTAAAAGTATAGCAATGACTACAGCCATACCAAAAGAAATCTACGACTTCTACTTTTGAAGAGTTTTTAGTTAAAACTGGTTTTTCAAGAATTTCGTAATGCACGTTAGGTTGATAAGTTTCCGCTGATGCTTGAACAATTAACGCACAAGACATAATTACGACTAACAAAAAGTTGGTCAATATATTCATAGTGGATAGGAACCCTCATTATATATGTTCGTATAAAATTTCTCTGTGCTAGTAATGCGTCATGAAAGCCAAATGTGACAGCAGTTCCAGAAAAATATCAACTAAACAAGGCTAATTATTTCAGTCCAGCAATAAAATTAGCTACTGCATCTATTTCTATATCACTCATATGCTCAGCAACACCTCGCATAATCTTGGAGTCACCATCGTTATTTCTAGCACTATCATTCTCTGGATCATGAGCACCAGTTCGCCATGCTCGTAATTGCTTCGCAGTATATTGTGCATATTGGCCGCCCAGCATAGGGTAACCTGCGGGGCTATTACCTTGACCAGAGGGCGAATGGCAGCCAGTGCAAGCAGGCACACCAGTTTCTATATTGCCACCTCTATATATAGCTTCACCTAACTGCAAGTTTTCTTCTTGTGCACCAGATATCTGCATTTCTTTCGATGCATAGTACGCAGCCATATCAGACAAATCTTGCTCAGAAAAAGAGTCGAGTATCCCAGTCATTGAAGCTATTTTTCGACGCCCATACTTGACGTCTTTCAATTGCTTTGTAAGATACTTCTCACCTTGTCCCGCCAGTTTTGGGAAAGAGGGCACCACGCTATTTCCATCGCCGCCATGACAACCGGCGCACATCATTATTTTTGATTCACCTGCTGCTGCATCTCCAGAAGAAAAAGCTGCCACAGGGGTCATAATACAATAAGACACTATAACAAAATTTAAAATCGTTCTTTTCATTAGTCTAGTCCATTCTCCGCATAGTGATAGTATATACAAATTAGTGTTGTCTGACTTTAAACTCAGGCATTATATACTAACTTTTTCGTTATCCGAATAGAGAAATAAGATACAACGCAGGCTAAATATGTCTAATACCATTTTATTTAATAAAACTAGTTTTTTAATGAGTGCTCCCTCTGTTAAACAATCACCTATCGATGAGGGTAAAGAGGTTGCTTTTGCTGGAAGATCAAATGCTGGTAAGTCCAGCGTTATTAATACTTTGACGGACAATAAAAAACTTGCAAGAACTAGTAAAAAACCCGGTCGAACTCAGTTGCTTAATTTTTTTTCCTTAAACAAAGATCGACGTTTGGTTGATCTTCCTGGCTATGGGTTTGCCAAAGTACCGATTGTTGTTAAAAGAAACTGGAATCGTAATCTTGCAGGATATCTTCAAGAAAGACAATCTCTTGTGGGTGTGGTTATATTGATGGATATCCGGCACCCACTTCAGAAATATGATTGGCAACTTATACGCTGGGCATCGGAATCTAAAATGCCTGTTCATTTGTTGCTAACGAAGTCAGATAAATTAAAAAGAGGGGCTATAAACAACGTGCTCTTGAGTGTAGAAGAAGAGTTAGCAAAAGAAAAGTTGAGTGCTAGTTTTACTATACAAGCTTTTTCATCGTTTAAAAGATTTGGTCTCGACGAGTTGAAGCAAAAACTAATAATCTGGTTAAACTAAATTGCATCCATAAAAAAACCCAATCATCGGCGGTGATTGGGTTTAGGTGTGACGCTGAGAGAAAAGTTTTTATCAAAAAAAATAAAATTTTAGTTGCGTATTAAATTAGACGCATCTAACCGAAAAAGTTCAATAAAAAAATAAAAAAATTTAATGTGCTTCATCCCAATTATCGCCGCTCCCTAAGTCTACTAACAATGGAACGTTTAAGCTTACAACGTCTGTCATTAATTTTATTAAACCTTTTCTGATAATCTCTTCTTCGGCCTCTGGTACTTCCAAAACAAGTTCATCGTGAACCTGCATTATCATTTTAGAATTTAACCCTTCTTTTAATAGCCAGTTGTCTACCTCTATCATTGCTAATTTAATTATATCTGCAGCGGAACCCTGCATTGGACCATTAATGGCTGTTCTCTCTGCGGCCTGCCTTCGCAAACCATTGCTGGAATTTATTTCAGGTAAATAAAGGCGGCGTCCAAATAAAAGTTTCTACATAACCTCTTTCAGATGAACTCTTACGAGTATCATCCATATAAGATTTTACGTCAGGATAGCGACTAAAATACTTATTTATATATTCCTGAGCCTTTTGCCGGCCGATATTCAACTGACGGCCTAAACCAAATGCTGACATACCATATATTAATCCGAAATTAATTGCCTTAGCGCTTCTACGTTGGTCCTTTGTAACTTTATTCAGGTCAACACCAAATACCTCCGCTGCTGTTGCTTGATGAACGTCCATTCCTTTTAAAAATGCATTAGTTAAACCCTCATCAGAGGATAAATGAGCCATTATTCTTAGCTCTATTTGTGAATAGTCGGCAGCTAATATTTTAGTTCCTTTTGGTGCCACAAATGCTTGTCTGATTCTTCTTCCTTCTAATGTTCTAATTGGAATATTTTGTAAGTTAGGGTCGGATGAAGAGAGTCTACCAGTTGCTGTAACAGCCTGATGGTACGATGTATGTATTCTGCCAGTAATCGGGCTAATCATTTGAGGGAGCTTGTCAGTATAAGTAGACTGGAGTTTAGATAGAGTTCGATGCTCTAGTAATATTTTGGGTAAAGGATAATCAATCGCTAATTCGGTTAGAACCTCCTCTTTAGTCGAAGGGGCTCCTTTTGCAGTTTTTTTTAAACTGGAATTTTTAATTTTTCAAACAAAATCTCCCTATTTGTTTCGGTGAAGCTAGATTAAACTTCCCCCTGCCAATTCATATGCATTTTCTTCTATTTCCTCAAGCCTCTCACCAAGCTCTTTACTGTGTGCGCGAAGCAATTTAGCATCCACTAAAGCTCCATTTCTCTCTATGGAGGACAATACGTATATAAGTGGGATTTCTATATCTCTAAATACTCTTGATGGACCTATCTGGTTTTCTAAAAGTGGATAAATATTTTGGTGGAGCCGTAAAGTAATATCAGCATCTTCTGCAGCATATGGTGCTGCAACTTCCAGTGGAATTTGATTAAAAGTCAGCTGACTTGAACCTTTACCTGCGACCTTTTCAAAACTTGTAGTTTTTGCATCAAGATATTTTAAAGCTAGGCTATCCATATCATGACGACTTCCAACTGAGTTTAGAACATATGACTCAAGCATAGTATCGAATTTTATTCCCGATAAAGAAATTCCATAATTTTTAAGACATTCATATCAAACTTAAGATTTTGACCAAGCTTAAAAATGCTGGGGTCTTCAAGAATTTTTTTAATTTTTGTAGAGTTTTTTCACAGTCCATCTGTACTGGTGCACCAAGATAATCATGCCCTAAAGGTATATAAACTGCCTTGAATGGTTCAACAGCCAAAGATATCCCAATGATTTTTGCTTCCATATAATTGAGGCTTGTTGTTTCAGTATCAAACGAAATATATTCAGACGACTTAAGTTTTTCTAGCCAGCTTTCTAGTTCAACTTCTGAATATATAATATGATACTCAACTTTTTTGGTTTCTACAGAGCTCTTTATATTATCTTTATATTGATTTGTTGTTATCTCATTGGCCCATGTTTTTAATTCTAGTTTTTTGAACCACAAAAGAAGTTCTTGATCATCTATTTTCTCGTTGATTAGGCTATCAATGGTTCGATCAAGCTCAACATTTGTTTTTATCGTTGCTAATTTATATGACAAATCTGCTAAATCTTTATGTTCTAACATCTTTTGTGGTATTTTGTTTGCGCCTCGGAATTCTAACTGAGCAATACTTTCGATATCCTTATATATATCTTCGAGACTACCAATTCCTTGCAGCATACCCAGTGCTGTTTTTTCTCCGATTCCGGGTACTCCAGGTATATTGTCTGATTTATCACCCACAAGAGCCAAATAATCAATTATAAGTTCTGGGGGTATACCAAATTTGTTAATTACACCCTGACGATCCATAAATGTATCTGTCATTGTATTAATAAGACTTACATACGGACCCACCAACTGAGCCATATCTTTATCACCAGTAGAAATTATCACATTTCTTTCTTGAGTGGCGGCGTTTAAGGCTAAAGTGCCTATAACATCATCCGCTTCAACACCTTTTTCAATTAGTATCGGCAGGCCCATTGCTTTAATGATTTTATGGATAGGTTCTATTTGTGTGCGCAAGTCATCCGGCATAGGCGGTCTTTGTGACTTATATTCTGTATATAGGTCATCTCTGAACGTTTTACCTTTGGCATCAAAAACTACCACAATTGGACTATCTGGATAGTCCTTTATCATTCTTCGTATCATCGCTATAACACCTTTAACTGCACCAGTTGGCTGGCCTGAGGATGTTGTTAACGGTGGCAAAGCGTGAAAAGCTCTATAAAGATATGATGATCCGTCTACTAAAATTAGTGGAGTATCATTAGCCATATTTATCTACCATAGTCATATATTTATTTAATTTAGACACTCTACAACTGTTTCAGATAATTTACTTAGAAAATTTATATAACTATCTTTTCCTAATGGAACATTATGTCCCATTAAATCCAATTCTCTAGACTTTATATCAAACTTTTTTGCTAACTGATTTGCTACTTTACTAGTATGTTGAGGATCAGTAAAAATACAAGAGATCTTATCGCTTAATTTATGTAGATTGCCTTTATGTTTAGCGCTTGGAGAAATATCATCTGTTAAATCAATCACACCTAATTGATTAAGGTTATAAAAATCAACGAAGTGACGATATCCATCATGCGCAACGAGGAATCCTCTATGTTTTATTTCCTCTAACCTTTCTGTGATTTCTATATTCAAAGAATTTAATGATGCTTCAAAATTATTTGTATTTTTTTGAAAAAATTCTTTTTATCAGGGTATTTTTTTCCTAAAAAATCATTAATTGTTGCAACAATCGCAACTGCATTTTTGGGCTTAACCAAATATGAGGATCTCTATTATCCTTAACACCTTTGTAACTTACATGTTCATTATCGTGACCATCGTTCTGGTCTAAATGGCTATGGCTTACCTCGCCAGTAGTTTTAGGCCAACTAAGATCATCAATGTCCATTAATTTAATGATATTTGTCGTGCCATGAGTTTTAACTGCTTTGGATATACCACTTTCAAGATTAGGACCTATCCAAAAAATAAATCAGATTCTTTTATTAACTTAATATCTGAAAATCTAAGCCGATAATCATGGGGTGACATATTGCCTGGTAGTAATATATTCACTGAGGTTTCATCACCAGTGACAGCCATAAGCAACATGGCTATGGGTCTAATAGAGCTTGCTATCGAAGTATTCTGTGATGCGAATACAGGGTTAATTATGAACGATGCAATCATAATGATCAAAGAAGGCTTGAGCATTTTTATACCTCTCAAATATTTTTTATGTTATATTATAACAAAAAAATTTGTATTTGATCGAGAATATCTGATATTTATTGAAATATTTGCCAATTGAAATTTGAAAGATTAGTATTTAATATGTTATATTATAACATAATTAAACTGGGTGCTGTATATGTTAGCATACTCTCGTCTTGCATATAAAGATCATGATCATGATCAATGTATTGTTACTGCTCTAAAAAAAGCTGAAGCAGTATGCGAAAAAAAGAATGTTCGGCTTACTGCGATAAGAGAACATGTTTTTAAAGAAGTATGGTCTAGCCACCAACCTGTTGGGGCATACGATATAGTTGATAATTTAGCTCTGAACGTCAAAACAGGGAAACGAATTAAAGCTCCCTCTGTATATCGTGCCTTAGAATTTCTAGTAAAACTTCGTTTAATTCATCGTATAAGTACATTAAATGCATATATAGGAAGATCTTTTCCTGAAAAAATATATAATAATTTTTTTCTTATCTGTCGTAATTGTCACGTAACTGCTGAATGCAGTACCGACCAAATTAATAATGTAATTGAGCATACTGCACAACGAACAGGCTTTTTAGTTGAACAACAGATAGTTGAAATAATTGGTTTATGTCCAGAGTGTAAAAAGGAAGAATAAAATATGAGCTCCCCGCTAATTACACTTAATAAAATAAGCAAATATCATAATACAAAAGAAACCTTATCTTCAGTTAGTTTAACTATAAATCCAGGACAAATTATTACACTTATTGGCCCCAACGGGGCAGGTAAAACAACACTTGTAAAAATTATTCTTAATCTGATTGATATTGATGAGGGGGTAGTTTTTCGATCTCCCGATTTACGAATTGGCTATATGCCACAAAAACTTCATATCGCCCAGACCCTTCCGATAACTTTGGAAAGATTTTTAAAGCTAACAGAAAAAAATTCTAAAATATGTAATGAAGTTCTAGAAGAAGTGGGCATTATTAATCAGATGAAATACCCGTTATCATCGTTGTCAGGCGGAGAAATGCAAAGAGCTCTTTTAGCTCGAGCAATTTTACGCAAACCAAACTTCTTAGTTCTCGACGAACCTGTGCAAGGTGTAGATGTTGCTGGGCAAGAAGCTCTCTATAAACTTATAGAAGAATTACATAGAAAGCTGAATTGTGCAGTATTAATGGTTTCCCACGACCTACATATAGTAATGTCTTCTACAAACGAAGTATTATGCTTAAACAATCATGTATGTTGCCATGGTCGACCTGATCAAGTAAGTAAAAATCCTGCATTTATAGAGCTTTTTGGTGAAAGTACTGATACTTACACTACATACACACATCATCATGACCATAAACACGGATTACATGGAGAAGTAAAATCGTCAAAGTTAGATGAAAATGGATGTAGTCATGATTGACGTTCTTTTATATGCGTTACTTGCTGGTATAGGCGTTGCATTAATAACCGGGCCTCTTGGCACATTTATTGTGTGGCGTCGTATGGCATATTTTGGAGATACACTTGCACATTCCTCATTACTAGGCATTGCCCTCGGTTTAATTTTTTCACTTAATACAACTCTATCTGTCATTTTTACTTGTCTTATATTTGCATTAATACTTGTCGGATTAGAGCAAAATAAGCATCTTGCTTCTGATACGTTACTAGGAATACTTTCGCATGCATCTTTAGCATTTGGATTGGTTGTAATCACATTGATGCCAAATGTGAAGGTGGACTTGATGAGTCTTTTGTTTGGTGACCTTTTAACCGTAAATTTTAAAGATGTTATTACTGTATATATAATTAGTACTATTACATTATTATTGTTAATAAAAATATGGGATCCGCTATTAGCAATAACTATTGATGAGGATTTAGGTAGGACCGAAGGTGTAAAGTTCAAATTAGTTCAAATAATGTTTATGCTTATTATTGCACTAGTAATTGCTGTTGACATGAAAGTGGTTGGCGTACTATTGATAACGTCATTACTTATTATTCCGGCGGCGACAGCAAGGAGCTATTCAAGGACACCAGAGCAGATGGCTTTTTTTGCAAGCCTAATAGGTTCTTTTGCTGTTGTATTAGGGCTGATGGCATCATGGTTTATAGATACTCCTGCTGGACCGTCGATAGTTCTCAGCGCAGGACTTCTATTTTTGATTTCACTCACCAACAAAAAAAATTGATGAAACTAATATTGTTTATCAAAGGCAAGTACAATTGATTCTAAGGAAACTTTCATTTTTTCAGGGTTAAATGGAGGCTTGAAGAAACCATGATAGTGCCCATAAGGATTGATGATAACTATATTACCACTATGATCAATTGTATAATTTTCTTCACCTAGTGAAACTTTTGAATAAGGCGCATTCAACTGAACACCAAGGCTCATTAATACGTATTTGTTAGCTGTAGCTCCTATAAAATCTTCATTAAAATAAGTTACATATTGAGATAGTTTTTCTGCGGTGTCTCTCTCTGGGTCGAGAGAAATTAGTGCAATTTGTATCTTACTTTTGGTCCTCATCTGATAAGGAATCGTAAAAATTGGCTGCCGTAGCCATGGTAGTTGGACAAATATCTGGACAATGGGTAAAGCCAAAAAATAATAATGTCCACTTACCTTGCAAGTTTCTTATAGTGAAAGGCTGTCCATCGTGACCAACCAGATCGAATCCACTAAATTTCCTTGGTGTATCTAGCAAGAATGCACCTTTATCCATTAACTCTTCATGGGCGAGAATATACCAGTATTAATTTTATTGAGAAATGCGAGCATAATTAAGAATATAAATATAAAGATTCCTAACAGAGTATTGCGAATCCCTTTATTAATTATTTTTAGTCATAATTACTCAAACCTTCCAACTGGATATTACTGTAATTTTCTGTAAACAAAGCACTTCAAATGAAATAGTCGACTAGCATAATTATAAA
>JAYQMT010000004.1:0-210818 GCA_038143955.1 Cellvibrionales bacterium | reverse complement strand
TTGGAGTAATAGATAATCCAGAGCCTGCGGCCCCCAGCGACTTTCAAATACATAATCAACTTCAGGATAATAAATCTTTATTCATGGTAATAGGTGAGGAGCAGTTTGATTTAACTGATACGCAAATCGACCACAAGTTTTCGGGTCTTAATATAACTTTCAATCGGGAATTGTTTTATCACAAACTATTCTGTATCTGCTTCTGTTGGGGATATGGCAAAAGCTAACGTTTCAATGGTTGCTTCAAACATCGAATATTCTTGCATTGATGATAACCATGCATGGTTTCACCCCTTAGAAGAATTATCGGCATTACTTAGGGAAATTGATCAAAATGATACAGACTTTGTTCACCTACAAACAGACAAAAAAGTTCTACTCGAAGATGGCTACCAAGAAGAGTTAACTGCAGGTCTCAGTGATCCAAGCTTGGATCTTCCAAATAAAGGATTAAAAAGAGATTGGAATACATTTTGAACCTAAACACTACAAAGCTCCGATTTCAGCTATGCCCCCAGGAGCTATTCATGTAAAAATAAGAAATCTTGATTCTGGTGGTCCAATATTAAAGGAATTGGGAGATGAAGACTGCATCGAGGGATACGCCCATATTCAAACATTTGATGTTAACGTTCCTTTTGAAAGAGAAAATCTACAAGGCTTTGAGTCTATGCATGTTTATGGCAGAAAGATGAAGTATCCCCAAATCGGCAATATATCTTTTTCGATACTTCCTAGTGCATTTAAAAACGGAGAGATATCACAGATTTTTTGCGAAGATAATTTTTATGAAATTGAATTAAAATTCAACAACCAATGTAACTTTGGCTGCTTACCTTCAGAAGCAAAAGATACACACATGATATTTAGAATAAATAACGCTAAACTAGACGGATACTCATTAAGTCAATCCATCGGTTCCTCTCAAGCTTTTAATTGTAATTTTTCTTTTGGGGTAGAAACAATGGTGTGTTTATATACGGTACGTATGAAAATGAAAGACTGTTCCCATGTGGACCAACTATGTACTCAGCACCAAGAAACATGACTGTTACAAATATTTCAAAACTTGGAGAAAAGGATACTCCAAGTAATATTGGGTTTGTGCCTGATCCGTTTTAGACATGAGCACACAACTACAAATAGAATGGGAATTGCCTGAAGACCTTGCGCTAGTAGAGTCTATAGTTCTTTATCGCATAGAGGATCCTAGTCAAAAACAAACTTGTGACGATTTACTTGCTCAAGGAGAATTACTCTTAAGAGATTCAACAAATCCATATACAAACAGTTATGTTGACGAATTAGATATACCTGGCTTTTATAGGTATGGAGCTTTTACGGAAGGTATAAACGGCGACATTTCAGAATGCACAACTTTTGTTTATGAATATGACAATACTGTAGAAGTAACAATAATTATAGATAAAAGTCATGGCTCTGTTTCAGGCTTTGGTACTGAAGTAGAAGACGGTAATGATTTGGTTTATACTGGTAAAGTGGTAAAAGGTAGCAGCTTGAATCTTGCAGATATCATTGTGCCTAATTTATCAAAAGGGTACAGTGTAAAAGAAGTATTAGTTTTTCCAAAGAAAAGTTCTTCTGAGACAATATCTGGTACTCCAACATTAACTTTCAACAAAGAAACTCAGATAAATGTTATACTAAGTAGAGCGACCAGAAAACTAACAATAAAAGGTGACCCTGATTATTTTAAGCAAGTAGGTAAGGCTAAAGGAACGGTTGACACCATAAAAATATCAACAGGTAGACCGCCAAACCCTAAAAAAATTCTCAAGATTCAGTTTACACAAAGCAAAAGATCATGTTATGATTTTGATAGGTTTACTCCAGAAGGACCAGATCCTTATGGTCAAGCTGAATATGATCCTAAAATGTAGATTCAAAAATAATATTAGATCAAGACTATGTTCTTAGAGCTTCTTATAAAGAGAAAAAAGTTTACCTATTAGTTGAAAGTAGTGATGACGAAATAGGTTCCGTTTCTTCGGTATCAAGTGCAAACCAGCAATCAGATTCTAGCGGATTGCTTGAATTAACATGCTTTGATACTGCTAATATTATAGCTACACCAACAAAAGAAAAAGTAAAATTTAAAGAATGGCTTATACGAAAAGGTGGGCCTTTTGGTAGCAAAATGAGTCGAATTGTCGAAGGTGATCCAACTACTGTTCCAGAAGGATTAGTATCGCAAGATCCAATAGAGTTCGGCCCAATGAAAATTAATGGAGGCTTTACAGGTAGAGCCACAATCAACAATCCAGTCGAACTAGTAGCTAAATTTACAAAAGTTTTTGAACTGCTGTTGAAAATTATGGGGCCAAACGGCATTGAAGGTACAGCGCTCAGGGGTAGTATATCAACAACAGCGCCAGATCATTCCATTTCTGGAAATACAATAACAGCATTTGTCGAGGAGCTCGACGGCCCTTTTGAGATACTAGCCGAAGCGAATAATGGACATAAATTTTACGGATGGGAATTAATCAACGGTAGCGTTGATGGAATAGCTGGAGCTAACTCTACAATCGAATTGTTTAGTGATGCGGAAATACATGCTATTTTTGCAAAAAGAATTTATAGTGTCTATAAAAGTTTTTTCTGCAGGAGTAAATAATCCAAAAAACTTGAGTCAGACGAGTTAATAGCAGATCAATATGACGAAATAAATAATTCTATAAGCTTAGGTTACGAAACTAGCAAGCCCGATGGAAAATACCAATTCGACAAATGGCTGATAATAGAAAATACAACAATTAACCAGGTTAACTCTGAAAATGTTACCCACACTAGTTCGAGACACCGACTTTGAGCTTTATATTCTAGAGGTTTATTCGCTGCAAGTAACTATCAATATACCTGGAGCTGGAACCACTTCAGGTTCTGGAGATTATGCCTTTGGAAGTCATCAAAATATACCTTTTGGTGTTACAACGAATACCCCTACTGTAGCTCCTGCATTTGAGTTTATTGATTGAGTTCAACTCAAATGTAAGCTTGCCAAATAGTCAGTCAGGTTCAGTGACAATAGTTGAAGATACACAGATAGTAGCGAACTACCAACACAAACTTTATACACTTACAGTTCAAAGCGAAGATCTTACGCAGGGTACAGTTTCAAAAACTGGTGGACCAACCTACACTGTATTCGAAACTATAGATATTTCAGCAACTCCAATAGGAACAAGTCAATTTAAAAATTGGATAGTTGTTAGCTCTCAATATGGGAACCATGCAGGAAGTGATTTTAATTCAACAAGTTTTACTCTTGGGGCTTACGGAAATTTAACTTTAGAAGCGCAATTCACTTATGTTTATACTCTTACTATTAAATACTATGAAGACGGAGTAGTAGACGATACAAGGGAAGTAACAATGACAATAACAGAAGACAACCCTTCTGCTACTGTAAATCCATATTCAATAGGTAAGTCTGGATATGAATTTGATCGTTGGGAAGTCGAGAGCGGTAACGTGGTTATCCCTCAACCAACCGTAAATAATGTCAAAACTTTTGTTGTTAATAGTGATGCTGTAATTGCGTTTCATGCGCTAAGAGCAAACCTTCTAACCTTATTGGTGGATCTACCTGGCTCAGCTACTTTTACCCACGGTCAAGGCGACAACTTCTTTAGAGAAACAGAAGATATAAATATATTATTATCTTTAAATAATTCAAATCCATCTATACCAACTTATAAATTTAACAATAATTATACTGTATCAGATAATAGTTTATTATTAACAAGTTTAAATAATAATTCTTTAACTAATACAATAAGAATTGATGGTGATGTTACTATTACTGCTCATTTAGATTATGTATTATATAATTTCTCTGCAACTGTAGATTCATCTATAGGTACAATTGCAGGAACATCTCCAAACGGACAATACAATACGTTAGAGCAAATTATCTTAAAAGCTGAACCCTTAGATTCATCTACTCATATTTTTAAAGAATGGGTTGAAGTAAACGGTACTAGAACTATCGATGGAGCTGACACTACAATCACTTTGGCTAATTACGGACACCTATCAATAGAAGCTGTTTTCGTAAAAGTTTATTCACTTTCAATTACTGTAAATTATCCCGACATTCAAGACGAAGAATTTGTATCAAATCATGCCGAAGGCACATCTGCAACAGTAAATATTAATTCTTTGATTAATAATGGCTACAGATTTGTGAGCTGGGACAGTAATCCTTACGTAACTAATTCTACTCCTACTACGATAACAATGAATCAAGACGTTGCTCTTGTGGCTAATATAGAAAGAGTATACGTCCTGACGCTAGACATTAATATACCAGGAGCAGGCTCGTTGAGTGGAGCAGGTCAATATTTACCGTCAGAAGATGTAGACATTGAAACAATAACAGCCGTAGAAGCAGGAAAAGTAGAAGGATATGTTTTTGAAAGATGGGAAGTTATTAGTGGATCAATTCAATCTGGCGCGAACCTGAACAATAATTCTACTACGGTTAGAATTTTAGAAGATACTCTTATTAGGGCTATTTACTCTGTCAAAGAATATGTAATTAAAGTAACAAGTGAGCCAGACGAAGGCACCGTAGGAATAAACGGAGGCACCAAAAGCACTTCTGTTACTGAAAGCTTTAACATAACCGAAACAATAACCCTTCAAAATAAATATAAAACAGCCACTACGCATAGCCACCAATTCCGAAGGTACATTGTTGTTTCTGCGGATCAGGGACTTACTCCTGGGGCTGTTTTTAATCCTGGCAACGGATTCAATCTTTCTAAATACGGAAACGTTGAATTAAAAGCGGAATTCCTAAAAATCTTTGCATTAAATATCAGGGTCTATCTTGATGGTGTTAAGAGCACAGATACATACACGCCACTAGTTGAATCTAGCTACAACTCAAACGAAGCCAATAAAGATGTATCCTGGCCAAGCGTAACTGGTTACGTAATCGATAGAGCTGTAAAAGGGTATTCTGGTAACACTTTTGATGTCAACAACTACAATGATCAAAATATTACAATTACCTCAAATAGTTATATTTATTTCTATCTAGATACAGCTGAAATACTTACTCTTACGATAAGAAAACGAGTAGATGGAGGAAGTCCTACAACAATTCAAACGTTGACCTATGACGAGATAAATAATACTGCAACCGTGCCAACAATTACCATGCCTTCTGGCGTAGAATTTATATCCTGGGAGGTTACTGCTGGTACTACCCCTACTTCTTTTAGTAATCTAAGCAAGAGTGCGTGGCCTACATCTTCCCAATTTGATATGGTTGATAATGTTATATTAACCTACGATGTGGAGTAATCTTTATACGCTTGATATTCAACTTTACATACCTGGTGAAGACTACGACAACCCAACTTGGGGCACTCCGGTAGGAGAGGGCTCTTATAGATATGGAAGTAAAGTTAATTTTGGTATAAATCTAAACTTTGGTTATGAATTTGTTAAATGGATTAAAGTAACTTGGCCGCAAGACCAACAAGAAATAAATATTTATGCAAATTTTCAAGATTTAATTCTTGAAGGTGATACAGTAATTAGAGCAGAGCTAGCTAGAATAGCTTTCCCGATAGATGGAGAAAGTACAGTTCTAACCCCATCAATATATTCAAGAACTAATTACGGCTCAGAGCTTGATCGAAATATGTTGGCTATGTCCAAAAATGGTGAAAATGTAGTTCTTTCTACGGTATTACAGAATAATTACTTTTGGGATCCTGAAAAAACCGAATTCGAAAATCAGGTTTTAAATGAGTATCTTTTTGTTGGTTCACCTTTTGGTGTTCCAGCAATGAGAACCTTTAGTCGAAAGAATAACGGAGAAGTTGTTGAGTCGATAATTCCCCACAACCACATGAGAAACACTAATGACAGTACTTTTCAGCATATTCAGTATCTATACGGCTCTTATGTGCATAGCACGTTACTCATGGATCCATCCGGTCTTAAATCTGCAAGTCACCTTAATCACTATCGAACCATTCCGGAGAAGGTGTATACAAGTAAACTAACTAGTAATGGAAAATATAAAGTAGCATTATCTCCTGATAACTCAAAATTTCTTTATGGTGCAAATAATATTGTTGAAAGTGCACAATTGATTCCTTTGATGTCTGGTTCTCATGTTCGTTCATTCACTGAATACGGTGACATAAATTTTGGAACAGAGTCAAACATTACAACTTGGAAAAGCTGGTGGGATGGCTCAGAGCATCCCACTGTAGGTAAACTAGAAATTAACGGTTCAATAAAAACAGTCGTTGATTACCCTGGAGTTTCTGAATTAAACTATCAGCATAGTAGGGCTTCGTCGCATTGCTTTATGGGCTACTCTGTTTCTATGTCTAAAAATTTTATTGCATATTCTGCCCCAAGCACTATTGGTAAAACGAAGCCCAATGGATCGGCTTTTGGGGATCCTGGTAGTACGTACGTGCCCGGATATGGTATTCAGCCTAACACCACTAACCCTGCAACTATTTATCAAACCAGTACTTTTCATTATAATGACGGTAATATAGTCTATTTAATCCCTAATAATTTAAACTTAGACAATACAAGTGATACTTCAAACTCCGTTGTAGATAAACCTCCTTACGAAGTATACACGGAGCATTGGGAGCATAATCAAGATGCTTTAAAAGGTGCAATTATGTTTAACTTTGGTGGAGAGCAACCAAATTCAGATGGAGAGGATGTTTTTAGTCAGTTTGGTAGATCTATTGATGTATCGAGGGATAGTCCATCTCTTGAGCAAAGCTCAATAACCAACCCTATCTTTATAGCAATAACTTCTGTGTGGCATGTTTGTGGTAGTGTGGATGTAGATTACTCCTACCGAACAATTGGATGGAAGTTTTGGCCCTTCAAATAGTGCAAACAGTACGTTTGATCGAAGTATTTCATCAACTAGGGTGGTGGGGTCTATAAAACCAGCAGTGGGTCGGTAGCTCAAATGTCTATGGGAGCTTGGGACCCCGCAGACCCAGACCCGATCAAAGTTTTAACTGAGGCACATCATGTTTATAATTATTGGGCAACATATAATAATTGCAACCTAGTAATAGACAGAGAAGATCTTGTTGATTACGGCGGTTATGTATACAGATACAAAGCAACAAATAGTTCTTATGGGCAAAAGTGAGACTATCTTCTAGCGCTCATATTGCTGTTGTCTCAAACAGCCGAGAGAAAACAACAGACTTACCAATATCAGGCACTGACACTATGCAAGGGCATGAGTATAAACCGGCAGAAGTAAAAATCTTTTCAAGAAAAAACCATAACAATTGACAGGTCAAATGTCGGCGGTGATTCGTTTAATTGGTTTGAATATAAACACGTTCAATCTATAAACATACCCTCTGACCACATTATCACAGCGCTTGGTCAATATGCATTTGGTTATGATATAGCTCTGGCAGGCGATAGCGAGCCCTTCCTTGCGATATCGGCTCCAACAGAAAAAACTGTTTTTATCTATAAATGGAGTACTGCGAATGACGAATTCGAATATTGGAATAAAATTTCTTTTTCCGAATCCGATTTTTTTGGAAAAGCTGTTGAGTTCGACACAAGAGAGAGCGGAGATCCAACAAAAATATGTATATCTGCAGATGAATCATTCTTCGTTTTAGATATACCCGACAAGATTTAATAAAAAATGCCTAAGCCTTGGAAATATACTTTACTCGCTGACTGGGATATCCCCCTGCATATCAGTATGATTGAGTCTATACAATTATACAGAGGGAAAAATATTCGAGGCTGCGATCATTTATACAAAGAGACCTTAGTTTTTGAAACATATGATCTATCAGTTACAGAGTATGAAGATGAGGTTGAAGGTTTTGGATTATGGGCTTATGCAGCTTATGCAAAAGATTCAAAGGGTAATTTAAGTTTGTGTGCAACAAACGTTTGCCTCATACAGGATACCCTTAGAATAGAAGTAATATCAGAGCATGGTTCAGTAATTGGACCCTTGACTGGACGCCCGAATACATACTTAGATATATCTTTAGAAGTAGATTATGGTTATGTATTCCCTAAATTGGAGCTCTGATGATTATGTTTTTGAAAACCCAACATCAAATCCGCAATCAATATTGCTCGATAAGAGCATGACAATTCAGGCTAATTACAGACCAGAAAAATTCCATTTGACTTTAGATAGGGTAACAGACGGATTTGGTGACAAAATAGGAAAAGTAGATGAGTCCCTCAATGGAGTTTATGACTATCTTACTGATGCAACCATAAGAGCTGTAAATACAAATGCTTATACGTTCACAGAATGGATTGGAATTAATATTGCAGACAGATATTCCATAGAAACAACTATACATATAGATAGAGATTTTATGATTGCTATTGCAGACTTCGATATCAATACTTTGAGTGTTAGCATAGCTGAGTCTGAAGATGGATCATACGCTAAATCTGAAGATGCAATAGAGGATCAAACAATTTTTCTAGCCGAAGGCTTGCTTGATGAAGAATTAGATTATGGAGAGCCTATGGAGGTATTTTTTATTGCAAGTGAATATCAAGATGAAGATGGAGAGTATGTTTTTAGATATAGAAGTGATGAATTTGATGGCTGGTACGAAGGTGTTCCGAAGTATCAAATAGAGAGTTTTGAGTATTTAGACGAAAATGGAAACGATATAAGCGCAGAAATTGAAGATCTTGACGAATTTTTTGATCCTGATTATGGAGAGTTTGGGGCATTTTTCACTTTAACAAAAAATGTTATAATCAAACCAATAATATCTGCATACGATATAGAATAAAAATAATATGTTTTAGGTGTACTATAATTAGGTAAAAGGAAATATGGCAGGTATAAGGGCACAGTTAAATTTAGACGTAGATACTAGAAAGGCTAAAAGAAGCCTCGATAAAGCTGCGTCAGAAATCAATAAGATTGTTAATAAACAATCAGGTAAAAGCGTTAATTTTAATGTAAATGAAAAAAGCTTTACCCAACCGCTCGGAAGAATAAATGCGAGCGCTAATGAATTTACAAAATCTTTAGAAGCTTCTAATGCTCGTGTTATAGCCTTCGGTGCTTCTGTTGCAATTATTGATGGCATCTCCGATGCCTTTAAAAATTTAGTTGTTCAGGCTGTTAAATTTGAAAAGACGATGGCTGACATTAATGCAGTTATGTCTTTGTCATCAAGCCAAATAGAAGCTTTTGGCTCAAAACTATTTGAAGCAGCAAGAAATACAGCTCAAGGATTTGATCTTGCAGCTGAAGCCGCATTAGAGTTTTCAAGACAGGGCTTATCCACGGAAGAAGTCATACGCCGTACTAATGACGCGCTTGTATTAACTAGGTTAACTAGCTTAAAAGCTAAAGACGCAGTTTCTGGATTGACTGCCGCAATCAATGCGTTTGGCGATGCAGGACTAACCACAACAGACATTATTGATAAACTCTCTGCTGTTGACGTAGCCTTTGCTGTAAGCTCTGAAGATTTAATTAATGCATTGCAGAGATCTGGAGCTGTTGCTATTGACGCTGGCGTAGAGCTGGATAAATTAATCGGTATAGTAGCAGCCTTACAACAAACCACTGCTCGTGGTGGTGCTGTTATAGGTAATAGTTTGAAAACTATTTTCACAAGAATTCAAAGACCTGAATCAATTAGACAAATAGAAGAATTAGGTATTGTTGTTAGAGATTTAACTGGAGCCATTTTGCCTGCAGACAAGATTCTCTTAAATATGGCTAGGTCGTTTAATACCTTAACCCAAGCTCAACAATCAAATGTAGTACAATTTTCAGCTGGTATATTTCAGGCTAACGTCTTTCGGGCTGCACTCTCTGATTTAGCCAAGCAAAACAGTTTAACCGCAAAAGCTACTGAAATATCGTCTCAAGCATCTGGTGAAGCAGCGAGAAAATGAACTTTTAAATAAAACTATTGCAGCAATGTCATCTCAGGCAGCTACAGGCATACAAGAGCTTGCAGCGATAATGGGAGAATTAGGACTAAGTGACAGTATTGGCAATGCACTTGATTTTATAAATAAAAGAATAGAAGAAGTTAAGGTGCCCTAGGCGGAGGCGAAGAAGAGGGGTAGTACTTTTGCAAAAGGTTTAGTTAGGGGTATTGGTAATATTATTACTGGTCCTGGTGCCATTGCTTTTGGGGCTATTTTTATAAAGCTTTTTGTTAATATAGCTAAATTTGCATCAAACTCAATGAGAGATGTCTTGGGAATTGTATCGCAAAAAGAAAAGATACGGCAGATGGAAGAGTCAATTGTCAACGTTTTATCTTCGAATTTACAGGTACAACAAGGTCTCAATAACTTGTCTGGAGATCGTGCTGCGCAGGAAGCTTTTATGTTGGGAATAATTGAGCGCCAGACCAACGCAATGCGTGAGCAAAAGTACTAGCAAAAGAGCTTGCTTCAACGCTCATAAAAAGAAACATAGCTCCCGATCTAAGCTATGCACCCAAAGGAACTGGGCCAGTGGATCTTGATGGAGACGGAAGGGCTGACAGCTTTAGTGCCTCGGGATTAATTCCATCAGAAATAAAACAAGAGAAGAAAGGTGCCCGAAAAGCTGGATATGCTCCTGGTAAGGTTGCATCTACCGATATAAAAGGCGTAGGCAGGGTTATATACAATAAAGCTGGAGACTATTAAAAATTCCCTGGCATGCAGCAAGAGGCTATAATGCCCCCGAGTCAAGTAGAGCTGGATCTACTTATAAGAAAAATTTGGAGAAAACGGCTTTGACCTGTACAGTAATCAGGGATATATACCTAATTATGCTACCCCTAAAAATGTTGTATTAAAAAATAATTTAACAAAAGGCGATGAGGCCATGAAGCTCAGAGGAACCCCTTTCCAAAACTTCAATAAAAATATAGTAAATCAATTACAAAATGACAAGGGGCAAATGCAAGGCGGAGATATAACTTTTACGACACCAGCTTCCAATTTAAAGACAAAAACATATCATAATATAGGAGAATACTTGGATGCACTAGGAGTGTCTGGAATTCAAACCAAAATACCTTTTGATTTTATTCAGCTGAAAACAAATAAAAAAGGCAGAATGGATAAAAATGTAAGAACAGGCCTAACTACAGGAACAAATAAACAAAGGGGGATTTCGGAGAAGGTCAATTTCTAGTATCTGCAGAAGGAGAAGGATATTCATCGACAAGTAAAGACGATCAAGCTGTTGTTGATGCTATAAAAGCTGGCTCTCCTCCAGTTGAGGTTAAAGCTGGTTCAATCAACCTTCAAAATATATTAGAAAAAAGCATAAGAAGATACTCTAATAAAGCTTTCAGGCAATCATTGAGAGATGTAGCAAGATATCATCTAGGATCTACTGTTGAAAATTCACAAATTCAAGGTTTTAAAAATAACGGAGAAATAGCTGATGCATTAATGCAATCAGTTTCAAGACTAGAAGAAAATACTATCGTCGATAATCTAAGAACTTTAGCAAAAATGGGTGAATATACAATTCCTGGAATGACCAGTGAAGATTTAAAGAGATCTTTAAATAAAGGTAACTTCAGAAATGATTTGCTACAAAAAGGAATCGGTCAGAATGAAAAAGATTTACTCTCAAAGTTTGGATTAAACCAAGGGTTTATTCCTAATTTTGTATTTACCCCACCAATTGAAACGGCAGAGGATTATCAAAGTAAAACTGGCAGAAGTTCAAAAAGCTTTGCAGCTTACTTAGCACTTGTAAAAGCGTGGAATGCTAGCGGTGAAAATTTCAGACCATTGAATGAGCAAGTTCCAGGATTTAGCTCAACAGAATATAAAAAAGGCAACGCGCTTTTAATTGATGGATTTGTCGATGATACTGGGGTTAATGACATGCTTTGGAATGGAAAGCTTGGGTACAGATCAGCACAATGGAGCATTAAAGATAAGTTAAAAGCGATAGGCGCTACAAACTTAAATAGAAGCAATGAATATATGGTTAAAGGTATCCCTAAAAATAAATCGGGAGTACCTTACCAGCGGATGTATAATGCAATCGAAGATGCAGCGTTCGGCGGTAAATTCACAAAAGGCGATAAGACACCTTACTCAAACGAAGACATTAAAAATTTAGTCGTAAGTTCAGGGGCTCCAATTATTGATGAAAAAGGTCACAGCATGATCGCTCAAGAAAGATTAAAAGGTTCTAACGGAGTGCTTACTACAATAAAAAGCATGCAAGCCGCAATGGGTTGGACATCGCCAAAAAGTAAGGGTGTTATAGGAAAAGGTGCAAACAAATTTAAAAACAAACTTAATTACGGATTACGGAATTCGGGAACAAAAACAATAGCTGCTAGCGGCAATCAAATAGCGGGAGTTTTTCCTTCGGTTATTGGAGGGACAACCAGTAAATCTTACCTTGGAGGGACGATACCCATGGAGTTAAAAGGCAAAGAATTGAAAAACTTCCTTAACAGTACATTTTCTGCAGACCAAACAGTTTACAATTTGTTCGATAAAGCCACAGGAAACACAGTAAAAGCTTACGATTTTAAAAGTGCATCTTTAAATGAATACAATTGGGAAGACACCGTCTCGCATCTTACAGGCCTTCCTCTTGCTCCTTATAGCGGGGCACCTCTTGATATTCCTCCCGACGGAGAAGTAAAGTTTGGTCCTAGCGCGCATAGAACCACCCAAGATATTGTAGGAAAAAAACTAAGATACTTAGTATCGGAGGGTCACATAACAGGTTGGGACAAAAGTACAAATAGTTTATTTGCAAGAAAGCCAATTACGAAAGGTTTAGGAGATGTTGATTTATACGACATGCTTAGCGAGGGTTTCATACCAAATTACAACTTACAATTAGGGGATGAATATTTTAGTCAACGTGAAGTCATTAAAGGTATTGAAAAACTCTACCTCGATAGAGTAGGAAGAAAGCTTGATAAAAAATCAGCCGAGCGAGCAGCCATAAAATATACCTCACTAATTAATGATGCTGGCGGAAAAAGATATCCTGGAGGCAGGATTGAGATTGGCGGAAAAACTTTTAATCCAAATGAGATTGCTCTTGCCCTGCAAGGGCACGGACAGTTTTACACACCAGAAGAAGGAGGGACTGTTCCTAATTTTGCTAACTTAATTTTTGATAAAGATAGAATACCTTCAAAATCAAAAGATATACTTGAAGAAATACTCTCAAGCAAGAAAAGAAAAGATCTAATAGTGGGGCCGTCTGGAGTAGGCAAGACCACTTTAGCAGCTCAATACGGAGATTTTATTCAAAGCTTGGAAGATTTACAGCGAGCCAGTTCATATACGATACTTTCTGGAGCAGCTAAAACGAAATCAGGCGGCATGTCTCCAGCACTAGAAAAGATTATAAGTGCAGTAAATTCGTCTAAAGGAAAAGTTTCATTTTTATCAGCAAGCGATGAAACAATAGAAAAAGAAGGCAGTCGAGAATTGACAGCCCAATGAAAGGTGATCTAAGATCCGAAAAGCAGTTAGAGGGAACGAAATATGCGCCAAAAAATCAACCAGAATTTACCCAAGCTATCAGGCGAGCAGCTGGTCAATTCGAGATAATAAATGCAGCAAACGGATTGATTCCTAATTTTGGTTACCAAGATTGGGGTATGGGCAGGAAGAGCCAGCCGATCAATTGGAAAAAGAATCAAAAGACAGGAAAAATGTCTATTTTATCAGGTAGCTCATCTAATTTAGATGGATTCGGGCAATATCTAAAACAAGTTTCAGAGAAATACCCAGATAAGGTAAAAGCCTCGGCTGCGGAAGAATTTATAACAAGAGCAAAAGCTTACCATTCTGTCATCGAAAAAGAAAAGGCAGAAGTTAACAAAAACACCCCTATAGGGTTTGGCAGACAAGGTCGTAAGCATTACGATCAAATGGCCTTTGTTTCCAGCCGAGAAAGAGATGTAGATATAAACGGACTTTTTATAAAAAAGCTGAACAACCATGTAAAGCAATACAATAAACACGGATATTTTGCTGCAGATAAAATAGAGCGTGTTGATTCTTTTGTAAACCAAGGCCTTGTACCTAATTTTGCTTTCAAAAATACACCGATTAGGTTAGATGGTGGATTTGGCCGTCGTGGTAGAAACATAAGCGATACAGAAAGCGGTTCTTTTATGAACTATACCACTAACGCTGGGAATCGAGAAATTGATTTCTTGCAATCGTACCGCAAAGGTGATGCTTATAGAATGTTCCAACGCGAAGGCCAAGGCAAATTCATGAAACAAGGAGGCGCATATACTTCCCCCACACTCAAGCAGCAAAAATCATTTAAACAAGGATCCTCGGCTAATTTTGAAGATTTAATATATGCCTTCCCTCAGTTGCAATATAGAATGCAGCCCAATATGGTCACAAGTGGAAAAATGATTCACGGCCCAGCTGGACAAAGATTTTCATTTAAAAACCTCAAAGAATTAAAAAGCATAACAAATGGATTAGATAGAAAACAATTTAGAGATGCGCTAGGCGCGTTTCCAGGCACACCAGGATTGGATGTCATATCTATACAAGATCTCACCACTACTAAAGCAGGAAAAGGGAAAGGAGATAATATCTACAAACAATATGCAGAAGGCCTTATACCTAATTTCTACAACTTAGATAGAAGAAACCTTGGCGACGGAGATAAAATGTCAGACAGACAAAGACTCCTCAAGATGTGGCAAGATAAAATGGACGAAGTTAAAAAGTTTGCGAAACAAAGGAAACAAGGCGGAATACGTAAAGATTTAGATCCAATTATAAGCAAATTAAATAGCGACGCAAATGAAATATGGGATCAAATTCAACTACTCAAAAAAGGTAAGAACTACTACATACCTAACTATGCAAATCCTTTGAGTGAAGCAATCAGTAGGGAACAGGCTGCAGGAATACCTGCCTCAAAAATAAAAATAGAAAAAAGCTCGCAATTAAAAAGTCCGCAAAATCCGATGGGGCTAGCGGTAACAAATACAAGGGATGAGCCTGGAGGCGTTGCGCAGGGAATAAGGCGGGCCAAGAGCATGGGCATAGATCCAAAGAAACATGGAATGTCTGCAGGGTTTGTGCCTAATTATGTAGCGGGTATAGTTGGAACAGAAGGGTTTGGCCAAGGATCCTTAAACAAACCAAAACTGAAGGGGCCAGCATCGGGGTTTAGTAAAGAGCTTGAACAAGCAACCGATAAAGTTAGAGAATTTGTTAGCCACATCGAACTTTTTAATGCACATCAAAAACAACTAAACGATTCTTCAGAAAAAGTAACAGAAAGTAACGAAAAGCAAACTAAGTCAGCCGGGGATAGCATGATGAGGTTATTTATGCTTCAAAGCACTCTCAGTATGGCGAATGGCTTTTTGCAAGAATTTGCCGAAACAGGAACAGGGGTCTCCAGAAAATTTGCGGAATTAGGTTTAGGTGCCAGCAATCTTTTAAGTACGTTTATTCTATTAAAAGAAAGCTCAGAGATGCTTGAAACATTTTTAAGTGATAAAGGCGACGAGCCTATGGTTGAAGGGGTTGGCGATATAGAGGGCATGAAAGGCGTAAAAGATTCTATATTTAAACATCTTGGTTCAGCCAAAGACAGGGGCAAAGGATTCCTCTCAAAAGGATTTGAAGGTGGCAGAGGTAAAGCCTTACTTTCAATGGGTAAAAGTGCATTGGCAGCTGGAAAACAACTCTTAAGATTTGCTCCTATTGTTGGAAAAGGCATACTGATCATGCAAGGCGTTAATGAAGCTTTTAAACTTATAGGTTGGGATGTAATGAGCCACTTTAAGAGTGGCGCAGAAAAAGCTGCTGAAAGATTAGAACAGCTATCAAAATCCACCGAAACTCTCGAAAATGCATTAGGAGCGCTTCAATCGCAAACTGAAAATTCTGAAAAAATAAAAGAGCTCGAAGCTCTTGGATCAAGAAGAACTCAAAAACAAGAAGAAGAATTTTTCTCATTAAAACTGAAGAGTTTTGACATAGAGTCTAAGCTTCAAAGTCAATGTCCAAATTGTATGATGAAAACATCATGGGTACTGACATAGCCGAAAAGCTAAATAATCAATTTACCGATAATACTTCGACAGTTGCAGATCAAACAAAAACTTTGCAAAAATTAATTTTAGTTCAAAAACAAAGGGTTGCATTAGAAGAAGGTACAAAAGCTTTTGACGAACTTATAGAAAATAAGTTCGATAGCTTTTTTGAAATGCTAGACTTAGGGGATAAAGATGGTGATTTCTTAAAACAGGCCTCTGGTTTTAGGGGGGCTCAAGCAGGTAGAGTACTTAGCCAAGCAATGATCTCAGATGATGATTTGAGTGAAAGCGAAAAAATAAAGATACTTGAAAATAATATTAAAGTAATAGGGCAATTTGATCTTAATGAGTTGCAAGATTCTTCTGTGGGTAAAGTTTCAGACATACTTTCTAAACAACTACAAGGTACTGAGTTTTTTGGAGGAACTTTGATGGCTGAAAGTTTGAAAAGAAAATGCTCGATAGTATCGACAATGCAAAAGATAATATTTCTGGATTCACCGGTAAAGAGGCGGAAGCAGCCGACACATCATTAAAAGCAGTTGTCAAACAATTAAGAAAACTTAAAAAGGATCTACAAGATTCTTCAGAAGGAGAAGGAATTGCGCAAAGCACTAAAGAGCTTAGGGATGAATATGTTAGAGTTATAGCTCAATTTAAAAATCAAAGAGATTTAGCTGTTCATCAAAATACCCTTTCAAATCAGATCAATGATACGCAAAGAAAAATTGCGGAATCTAACGATGGAATCTTATCTCAATACAATGGAATTTCAGCTTCCACGGCGATAAGAAATAAAACCGCCAGAGATTTAGCGTTAATAGATCAAAAATTCCAAACAGATACTTTACAAGCACAACAAAAAGCTCTTGATGCTCTCAATAAACAAGCGACTACAACAATTAGCACAAATCAATTGTCAAATGTTTTTAAGGATGACAAAGAAAAAGGTGCTCAAAACTTTCAAGAGAATTTAAGCAAGGGTATAAGCGGAGACAATATAGCAAATATAAACAAAAATTAGACACTGCTCTTTCTGCCAGCCAAGCTAAACAAATAAATGATATTTTCAAAAGGGTGGGATCGAAAGCTAAAGAAATGGAAGACAATCAAGCTATTGTTAATGAACTAATCGCTGAATACGGAAAAGTAAAAGACGCAACAGTTGCTTCCGCAATCCTTGTAGCCATACATGAAAAAGCAATATCAACACTAACAGAAGATCAAATTCAAGAATTGAAAAAAAACCAATAGAGAGCTTGAAAGGAAAAATCAATTACTAGAAGTTGGTAGAAAAAATGAAATAGAGCTAACAAAACAAAAAGAGATAGAGACACTGATAAGCAAGAAAACTGTAGAAGGAGCCCGAAAATTACAGAAAAAATTACAAGAGCAAGGTAACTTTAGCGAAGTTCTTACACAAGCAATCAAGGGTGAAGCCGCCACCAAGGCGGTTATAAATCAACACGAAAAAGACAGGGTTAGCCTTCTTTTGAGACAACAAGAGTCTGGACAAAAAGCATTCGAGCTTCAAGTAGGGAAAAACAGGACAGACGCAGAATCTGCAATACTTTCTCTTGATCAGGTAAAAGCTCAACTAAAACTTCTGGATGCAACAAACAAAGGCACAGAAGAGCAGAATAATATTATAAGAATTCAAAAAGCTAAATTTGCTCAAGAAGTTTTTTCAGCTAAACTTGCAGAACAAGAAGCTAAAGCAAGAAATGAATTTTTCTTGTTTGATGAAACCAGAAAAAAATCGCACAATCTCAAATTGAAACAGAACTGCAAAATGCAAAAACTGAAGAGGCTATTAACTTAGAAAAACTCAAGACACAAATAAGCTCAAACAAAATATCAGAACTTGTTGAAGCCCAAACAAGTAGCGAATTAACCAACACTCAAAGAAGTGCTCTTATTGCCGCCCAAAAAGTTGAAATACTTAAAGAAGGCCAAAAACAAGCAGAGCAAATGAGAAGAGCTACTGAGCTACAGGAAGCTTCAAACAAATTCATTGAGCTTGATAATGCCATAAGAAAAGCAAGCATGTCAAGCAAGGATATGAATACAGACGTAGGGCTGGATTTCACAATTGAAAAAGCCAATGAAATTTTATCTATAAGGCAAAATAACGCAAAGAATTTAATGCTCACAGATACAGAAGAGCTTGCTCAATTTGTAAGCAACCAATTAGATCAAGAAATATTATCAGCAGAAAATTCGGCCTTAATTGCTTCAGAAAAAGCTATCATACTATCGTCTATGGGAAAACAAGGCGAGTTGATAGCGCAAGCAAATGAATTACAAGAAACTTCGAATAAAGTTTCGGCCATGGAAAATGCCATAAGAAAAGCCAGTGTAAACAGAATGCAACTCGAAACTTCAGTCAGAGCACAGGTGGG
Organism: Cellvibrionales bacterium; assembly: GCA_038143955.1. Classification (GTDB taxonomy): domain Bacteria; phylum Pseudomonadota; class Gammaproteobacteria; order Pseudomonadales; family Porticoccaceae; genus Porticoccus. The sequence continues at coordinate 192,334 of JAYQMT010000004.1, read as the reverse complement.
GGCAGAGAAAGCAGATTCAATCAGGGGAACAAGAGAAGCGGCACAAAGAGCTTTGATCACTGAAAAACCCGAAGACGCGCTTGCTTTTGCAGAATCACTAAAACAGCCAAATATTGAGCTGGGCAACGGATCAAGAGCAATGGATCAACTTAGAGTTAGAATGGCTCAACTGAGAGTTGAAAGTGAAAACTTAGGTGCTGATTTAGTTGACATTGGATTAGACGAAGCTAGAACTGGTCTAAAGAATTTATTTATGGATATTGGCACAGGGGCCAAAAGCGCAAGCGAAGCTTTTGAAGACTTCGGATTAAACATTGCAAAAGCTATACTCGATAGAATGATGCAAGACAGTATCGATAAAATCATATCTGATTTAACTTTTGCTTTTACTGGCGAAGATGGAGGAATGTCTGATGCAGATAAAATCGCAGGATCAAACAATCATTTAGTTGAAGCATTGAATAAATTATCAAGTATTGAGCTTGATGTTTTAGGGGAAAGTATGAGGTCTTTTCAAGCAGACTTTAAAGAAGGTATAAAATTAAATACGGGTGATCTTGATCAAAAAATGCTAAAACAAGTTGGTCAGCTTAAAACCCCACTTGAAACTCTTGGGCAACGTATTGGAGAATTAGCTACAGCTATTGAAAAAGACGCTCAAAACAGAAGCGTAAAAGGTTCCAAAGAAGGTGAAGACGATATAATGAAGCGTCAGCCAGAAAGATTTGACGTAGCAACTTTGAATACAAAATCATTGGTTGTCGCTAATCAAAAAGCTCCAGATATAGAGTCTGACCCAAGAGTAGAAAAATTAAAGAATATAAAACTTGAATCCAAACTAAATGAAAAGAGTGATCTAGAATTTCGGATACAAAAATTTGAAGATGATTTGGCGCAATTAAAAAATAAAGAAACACAACCAATAAGTTTTAATAATCGAGAAGAAGCTCTTAATTACTATCAAGAAAATATCCCGATGTCACAGAGACATTTTAATTATCGGCGAAAAAAGTCTCGAATTGATTATGTTAACAAAGAAAAAGCACAAGAATTAGCTCAATTAATGCATGAGAAAACTGGATTCGACCCACTAGATTCCGAACAGGATAGTTATATAAATATTACAGGTGATAGGTTTCCCAAAGCTGAGCGCGTCAATATGGTAAATGAACCAAGTGGCTATATCGATCCTTTCGCACCTGGAGAATTTATGAGTTTTAACCAAAAAATTCCAAAAACTCAAGATATTGCTCTAAATCCAGAAAACCGTGGTTCTACAACAGCTTTTGATGAATTGAACCGCCCAGATCAATCTGCAAAAAAATTAGAACTTGAAAATACAATTCGTGAATTAAAGGAACAGTTCTCTCAATTAGAAAAAACAATTAACAGAAGCGTAGAAGACAAATCAAGCAAAGATCTATCAAAGAAGCCTGCAACCTCTCAAGATATAAAATTAAACGTTAAAGCTGTCAATGATAATTCTCAGAAATCAATTGATGTTATGTCTGGTGATTTCGGCGATCTTAAAAAAATAAATTCCGGAATAAGCGCAACGTTGAACGAAATAAAAGTTGAGCTTATCAGGAAAAGAAATACTCCTGACCTAATCCTAGTCCAGACCCTAATCCAGATCCTGATCTAAAACACATGGGTGGTAAAATACAAAAGTTTGCAAAAGGGGGTCTCGTTCAAGGCCCTGCAGGTCAAGACAGGGTTCCAGCAATGTTAACTGCAGGAGAGTACGTTATACCAAAAGATCAAGTTGGCAAATATAAAGAAGGAGGATTCGTTAAAAATTTAGCCAAAGAGTTTAAAAACGAGGATTCTAACTCTCGAGGTGTCAAAGCTGCCCAAGCTGTAACTAGGGCTGCAACAATGTATGCTACAACTGAATACATGAACGACACATTAAACAAAAAATTTGATAAACCACCAACTTTTGACAAGAACAGGCTTAATCAACTAAAGTTAGATTCGACAGTTTCACTAGCTAAAGGAGACCCTAGATTGAGCTCAAAATTCCTAAACGAAGATCCTGTTATGGACGAATATCGTCAGCATTTAATGGATAAGGCTGCATATGAAGTTCAAAAGAAAAATCGAAAATTTGAGAAAAAGAAAGCTCTTCTGGGTGCAATTGTTGGTGCATATACAAGTTTTCTTACTTCAACAGTTATTAGTCCTGTGGTTTCAGCTGCCGCAGGTTACGTAAAGGAAAAAGCCAAGAATTTAGTGCAAGGAAGTATGGGGTTTGGTAAATACTCCGAACCCTACCAAAACTTGAAAGCATCAGGTGTAGACATAGATTATAGCGAAGTAGAAGCATCTTTTAATAAAGGTCAAAAGATGCAGTACAGTAGGGGCGAGGAACTCTATGAAGCTACCCCGCAAGGAATTGCTTACGATAAAAAACTTTGAACCGTTAGACACTCCTGCATTTGGCTTTACTGATGAAAAAAATATAGGCAGCACTTATTCAAGAAAAGGCAAAAGTGAGCCAACTTTTTTTGAAAAAATAACCAAACGCTTAAATACCGGCGGAAAAGTTCCTGCAATGTTGACCGCAGGTGAATCTGTAATTCCTGCCGAAACAGCCAAAAAGATAGGATACGCTAGGTTAAGCAAAATAAATAGTTCAGGGGACCTGCCTATCGTAAAGGGACCAGCTGGTATAGATAAAGTAGGTCCAGTTGGTTTGACTGAAGGTGATTTCGTTATCAAAAAAAGTGCCACAGATAAACTTGTAAAGACAAACTCAAATATAATGAGGTTCTCTAACTTGAGTTCAGGTAATACTAGGCAGGCTCCAAAAAGGTACTACCAGGGAGGTATAGTCGGGACCTCAGGCTCAAGCAATCCATCTACTTTCTCGGGAGGTCAATCTCAACCAAACCAACAAGGTAGTCAAACTTCCACAGCAGTACAACCATTACTTGAGTCAGTTAACTCAAATCAAAAGCAGGCAGTCTCTCAATCAACTAATAACGAAGTCACTAATAATATAAATGTTAATGTATCCATAGATCAATCAGGAAATGAGCAAGTATCTTCAGATTCTGGCGCTAATTCGGTAGAGCAAGAACAAGCCTTGGCTATGAAAATAAAAACAAAGGTTATAGAGGTTATTAGAGAAGAGAAAAGAATAGGCGGAGAGCTTAGTTAATGAAGCAAGCAGTATTAGGTTATGAGCAAAAGTTTTATATTGACGGCACACAAATGTCAGGAGTGCAGGACGTACAAGGATCTTATGCCATCGAAGAAAAACCAATCAACATTTTAGGGTGGGGTCATGTTAACGATCTATATCATGACCAACAAAGCAGGATAGAAGCAGAAGAAGAAGGTTTTGTTTTAGATGAAAATGGCTTCAGATTCTTAAGAGAGTTAGAATGCAACAGAACATCAGAAGGTAAACCTAAAAGTTTAGCTGTCTTAAATGCGCCACTGGAAGGTAGTTTTTCAATAAATTCTATTCTTGTAAGTGAAGATTTCTTTTTGCAGTATTTGGGTGATAAACCTTTTAGCGGAAGTATTCATCACGGAAGAGAATATTTTGGATTTCATAGTGGTTACATAACTAATCATACTATAAATTGTCAGGTTGGAGATCTTCCTAAGACCTCAACAAGTATTCGGATTTTTGGAGATATAGGCGGCACCGCAGATTACATCGAAGAAGATCAGGATGACCTATTTTTCTTAAGCGAAGAAGGTAATAGGTTTGTACAAGAAAGTTCATACAACAGTGCAAGAAATAACGCTTCTGGACAAAATGTTTTTCCAGAAATAAGGCTTACCAATCAAGGCAGTATCAGTATCGAATGCACGGGGATTTCAACTGATCGGGTTACTTCTTTTAATCATTCAATTGATATACCAGTAGACCCAATATATGTAGTGGGATCTGCCTACGCTGCTCAAGTCGATGTAATGTGGCCAATACAAACAACAACGAACTTTACTCTTGAGATAGAGCAGTATAAGTATCAAAGTTTGAGAAAGTATTTAAGAACTCCAACAGTGCAGGATATAGCTGTAAAGATAAATGATTGCTTTGGAGATCCAATACAACATTACACAATCAAAGAAGCTAGACTAATCGGCGAAGAGATGTCTGCATCAACAAATGGCAGAATGACTGTAAATTTATCTTATAAATCTTATTATAATAAAAGGGGTATTAGGCCTCATGAAGATGATATAAACTATACTAAATTTATTTTTGGAGATGGCTAAACCTTTTTACAGATATGAAGATGTCCCTGTTCTTTTAGCTTCAGAAGGTGAGCACCCTGTAATGGTTTTTGCATCTGCCGCAAGAATATCAGCAAATCAACCACTTCAAGCTAAAAAATTTGTAGAAGACTATAATATATCTTTTGCTCAGCAACAGGAGGATGTTTACTTTTCTGGCGCATTTGAATCAGGGTTTCTTCTTGGCGATCCTGATGGATTGGGTATGAAGATTCCTTCGTCAGTAGAAGTAATTAGAAGTGGGCAAAAAATAGCATACCCTAACGGGCAAGCTTTATACATGGCCCAAGATGCTTACGCTGGAGACTATCATATAAAAGTTTATTCTACGGGTGAAACAAGACTCGATATAAAAGAAGATGTACCTTATGGAGAAATAGATATTATAAGAAATTATTCTGCAGAAGGAGCTATCAGGGGTAGATAAAGTATAGATTATTACATGAATACTGGTAATCTGCACACATTTTCAGATTTAACTGGCTTAATGGATCCCACTATATACCCACAAGTCAATGAAGGTAGAGTTACTGGGTCTATTGGAGATTACATATTTAATGACGCCTATCTGCATAATTTATCTTTTTCCGCCAGACCTTTTGAGCCAATTGTTGCAACTATCGATTTAGATGTTTATGGAAAAATGGATCACGTAGAAGGCTTTTCAGAAGAAGTCTTTGATAGATATGATTGTGTAAGAGAAGAGCAATTAACAGTGCCCCATGCAGTCAATACAAAGATATATGGAGCCAATAGTGTTGGTATAAATTATCCGCTTGGTTTTGACTATAATATATCCGCAAACAGAATACCTGAGGTTCCAGTACCTATTAGTGGGTATATTGATGATGACGGAGAATTACCATCTCGGGTATGCAAAAATGAGATAGATATAACAATAAATCTTGAAGGGGAAAAGTTAGATCCATTTTTAAAAATAACAGGTCAGAGAGCAGATGTAACAATTAAATTATCAGACATTGGTTTTGATAAATCTTTTACCGATAATAATTTTGGAGAACTAAAAGAATTTAAATTAGCTGGAAAGTTAACTTTACCAGAAGAAGTTCCTGTAGAATTAGAACAGTATGGCGTAAAGGATCAAGATGCCTTAGCAGTTTCAGAGGGAGGCTTTCTCAGGGGTAGAGCAACCGTACGTCAATCATACAGATAAATGGACATACCAGCAAAAAAATGGGAGCTAGGAAAGCTTTACGAAGTTGACGATATTGTCAAAATAGGAAATCTTGCTGTCCCCGATGGAATCGACATTGATAACCCAGATGAAAGTGGGGGCTATCTGGCTGGAAATGAATTTAAAATTATTACAGATGGAGGCGAGTTTGTAATAACTGATGGTAACTTTTATTTAATATCAGACGTACTTACTAAAGGTGATTTGTTTTCTAAAAAACATTCACTGAAAGTGAAGAGATAAATTTTGGCTTCTTTTTTCCTGTAAATCCATCTATCGGTTATACGGTAAAAACAATGGTAAAAAAGGCTCAAGAAAATTCAACAACCATTGACCCATATAATACACGAGTAAATACCATTAATGGAGAAGTAGACGTTAATTCATCAATCGGCGTTGGTGTTGGGATAAAATTCTACGATGAAAATAATCAGGAGGTATTGCCAAACAATCAAAGATCAACAAAAAGATTAATGGCTTGCGATGAACTAAGTCATTAAGAATATTATAATGTACAGCTAGACTTGCACCCAGAAGTGATACCTGCAAATGCAGTAGTTGGTTCAGTTGTAGTTTTTATATATGGATTAAAGAGCGGGGGCTTCACTTTTAAAGATGTAGAAGCAACAACTCTAAGTAAATTTTTTTATTGCACCAAAGATCATAAGTCAAGCAATCAAAACTTTCCGGGACCAACAACCACAGAATACTGGACTCAGGACTTTCATTGGAGACCATCTTATGGGTCTACATCTAGCTTTGCAGCGATAAATGATTACATAAAAATGGCCGAAGGCTCTGATCACGTCAACAACCTAGCGCTCAACTCTTTACCGATGGAACTTGATGTAAGGTTCAATAATAGAACTGATAAGCAAGCTAAAGCTATTATGCATTTTCTACAAGAAAAACATTTTGCATATCAATCTATTTTTGGTTTAGATTATAAAGGTAACAGGTTGTTGTCAAGCGAGGTCGCAAGTTTTAATTTTATTTATACAAATCCTTATAGAAAAAGATTTAAAATTTATATGTTCTAATTTTACTCATAATATATCTTACAGGAATAATAATGCTATATCTGCTAAGTTTTCCTGTGCAACTGAAAAGCATAACAAGGAGCGTGGAAAGTCATGCTGGATTTAATGAAAGATTAGATGTTTATATCAATTTATATATAGACGAAAAAACTCATTTTAAAAAAGGAGAAAAAATAACATTAAATACATTCTCTCTTAAAGAAGAAGAGATTGATGAAAACGGAAATGTGATAAAGCCTGGCCTTAAAAATTTAGGCGCAGTAGAATATATTGAAGTATCAAGCAGGGATCAAACCAATAAGCCTATACTGGGCAAGATAAAATTTAGAGAAAAGCAAGACCTAACAACGATGGATTGCATCTCTATCAAAACACCAAAAAACGAAGGTTCAATATTTAATTTAATTAAAACTAATATTCGTGGAATTATTGATGAATATACTTTTATTTTTGGATCACTAAATGAAGATGGAAATGAAGATGGTATCGAAAACACATTGGATCTAGAAACAGACATTAATCAGATTTTTGAAAGTGATAGTAATTTAATTATATCGGTAGAAGATCCTTCAAAAGATATACATATAGAGGTTAAAAAATTTACGAGATGCCCGGAGGACTGCCTTTCAAATAAACCGTTTTTTCCTGAAGGAGTTGATGAAATTGATTTTAACTTAAAAGATCCACAAACAGGCGAAGATAGGCCAAGGATTGTTTTCTTAAAAAATTACAGACAATTTCAGCTTGCAAGCCCTGTAAAAAGAGGAGACTTTACTGTCGATTTAATACCTCTTTCAGATTTTACACTTGAAGCAGAAGAAGATATAGAACTTTTAATTCCAGCCGTTAGAGGTCGGCATAGCATATACCTTGAAGACCCAAATAGGATACCAAAGTATCAATGGGCAAAAGTTCGAAATTTTGAACAAAGACCAAGCCTTACATTTACGCTTAAAAATACTCCAACTAATATTGAAACAAAATTTATAAAGTATTATAAAAAAGCGTACAAAAAAGAAGTCAACCAAAATATGTCAACTTTTACAGTTGTCTTTGGTCAAAGAGACGATGAAGAAGCTTTAGAGATTTTACAATTTTTGGAAAGCCACCTTGGCTCAAAGAAGTTTAGGTTCACAATGCCTAGGCCTTATTTATCTGATGATGATATACTTACTACGCAAGCTAAAAAATATAGTTCTGTATTTTTCTGCCCCTCGTGGAATCACGAAGTGGTTTACAAAAACAACCATAAGATAACCGCTACATTTATTGAATCGGCTACCTCTTTATATGAAGACCTGAGTGATATAAATAACAATCTAAAAGGTCCATGCTATAGCGCTGCCGCTTTTAATAAAATAACTAACCATGAGCTTTGTACTTTTTCGTCTGCTGCTCAAGCTGTTTTATGTGATTCAACCTTTGACTTATTAGGTCCAGAAGGCAATCTTGGTGGAAATAGAAAAGCGGTTGATATTGTTTTTGTGGTAGATACGACAGGAAGCATGACCCACTTAACCATACAGGGAGAAGGTCCAGACTCAAGCTATCAGTACTCAAAATATAAAGCTGCAGTTGATTTGGTTATGAAAATGGTCACTTCTCACGATCAGCTAATAATGCCTGGAACTTTTGACTATGGAGGACATATAAATGCGCCTGAAATATCTAGCACTTTACCGCCTTGGCCTGTCGATGAATCACTGAACACACTAATAGATCCAACTCAAAAAAATATAAGAGAAGATCTAAAATCAAAAGGGTATAATTTAGAAGAGCTAGAAAGGTTTACCATCAAAGTAGAAAGAGACAGAGTGAACTTTGGATTAATATTAATGGGCGAAGGCGTGACAGTAAATGATATATCTTCTCACCCAGAATCTTTTGATAAAAAAATATTTTACGATCAAGCTCTTGATTGGAGAAATACAAATGCAAGATATGGCCAAGGAGAATATTTTACAGATGCGGTCAGTAAAGCTTTGGCGCAACTTTACAATAGTCCGAGGGCTGAATTCGTATCAGATAGAATAATCATTATGTTAAGCGATGGAGTCATAACTGCCGCAGATGCTTCAATAGATGGAAGTATATGGGATCGATACAGCCAGCCTACATTGAACATGGCTGAGCAATTAAGGAAAGGCGGAGAGTTGTCAAAAAGGAGACCTTCTGATTCAGTGTTAGGTAAATCAAGCTACTCTCATGCTGGAAATAGTCCGTTATCAAAAATTAACACTTATTCTTCTCAGAATAATCCAGACGGAGAAAATAATCCCGCTTGGTATGAAGAAGAGGTTCCTACTATTTTTATGTTTGCTCAAATGGGTAATTCCAACTATATGTCAAAGCATAATAAAAAATATGTTTATGACTACGATGAAAATTCTAGCGAAGATCCAGAATTCTTTTTTAAGATTAGCGATAACACAAATCCCGCGGACGAAGTTGCTAGACTTTTGGCTTTAATAAAAACTGTATCTAGAATTACATCTGAAACAGGTTATGAAAATTTATTCTGCGTAAGTGTTAAAAATTGTGGTCCAAGACCAATAAAAATCCTTAACACCTTGATTAACTTAGAAAATGAACCAGCAGACCTAAAATGGACTACATCGGTTCTCGAATCAGGCATACCAAAAGATGGAAATTACAGGGATATAATAGAAATAGAGCCAGAATACAATATAGTAAATATTAAAACAGGTTACGGTGGTCAATTCTACGGGGATCTTAACAATAAATCTTTCCTGCAAGAAGACGCTTTTGGAGAAGGAGGCGCAAATACGCTATGGGAAAGCTTTAATACAGAATACGAAGTTATTAGGGGAGGTGAAGTTTTTGAAATAAATGGAGGATGGAACAGTGTTGAGTCTTATACCATTATAACAGACCAAGATTTCAAAATACAATTAGACGATGGATCAATCCTAATGACCGACCCTATTCTTATCATACCGCCTAAAACCAGAGGCGTATACAATACTGGTGTTGCTTTCAGGGGTATGCCAATTAGAATATTCAAAACTACTTCAGGCCTAGAAATAGTTGACTATAATATCGGAGGAGTTGATTTAACAAAATGGGAACAAGAAGATCAAGAAGGTAATTATAATCATTTACCAGAACTTCAGCCAGAAGAATATATAGATTTATTTTTTGGCCTTAGGATAGGTAATTTGGCTAGCCTTGGAGACAGAATAGAATTAGTTTTTAATACCGAAGATGATAGTCTCAAGAAAATGGATTGTTATGCTAGACTAGAGATTCCTATCAAAATAGGAGACATAGAGTCAGAAGCCGCCCCTACAGGAGAACCATTAAATATTCCTGATTTTTCTTCTTTAGTTGGTGTGGGAATAAATTTTGATTGCCCAACTCAAAACGATGCTGTTAATCAATGGCTGGAGTGGAACTCTCGACCAGAAAACTTTGAGTTTCTTAATCTTGCAAACAGGTTTGCCTACAGCAAACGAAATCAACCCGCTGGATTTAACGAGCCTGCAACCGAAGAAAATGTACGAAGATACTGGGGGTATTATTTACATACATCTCACGATGATTATATAGATGGTTTTTACGCAGCAGGATTGAGTTTTGATGATTATGATACACTCGCAGACCTTCCTTATTTCAAGGACGGGGCAATTGTTGCTCCCTCAATAATAGATCAGATGGAAATTTTACATGCCTGGGGTGTAATTAAAATGTACTTCGTTGACGGAGTGCAGCCAGAAACCAGTCCTAATTACCCATGGGTTGCTAAATACGGGATGGAGCATTTGTTAGAATTAGAAGGTCGAGATGGAGAAATAGCAGGACAAGTTGCAAGCAGTTTCTGGGCCCTAATGATTCTAGGGAGATCTCTTAATGATAATGTGACTGCTCACGGAATAAAGCCTATTACTGAAGCCAAGCGATTACTTGGAATCTCTGGTTCCTCAAGCTTTTTGGCTGATAATCCCGTTCCTGCATCTGATTGGGTCGAGCTGACACCAGTTAATAATAATTTAGCAAATGGCACAGTAACTTTAGCTACCCATGAAGGTGATTTGGGTGTTGGAATGAACTGGGAGTTACGAGCAAATGGTGACTTTAATGTAAATGGAAGCTCAATGGGTTCTTCATTTGGTGATCCTGCAAACGTAACTTGGCCGGGTTGGCTTGATTCATGGAGAAATCAAAACCTACCTGCGAATATAGTAAAATGGAACTCATCAAGCAATTACTCAGAGTGTGATACATCATGGTCTGGATTCTAAAATAGTAACAAAATGGCATTCATAAATCCATCAGAACAAGGTATAGGTTACTCAGTCCTTCCGAGGATCAAGTGCAGCCGAAATTATGCAAATATCTAGCTTCAGAAAAGAATTAATCCAAACCAAAACTTACCAAAAATTTGTTGAAACAGAAGATGGGCTACTTATAGCGCTTGAATCTAGCTGTCAGGATGGTTTTATTGACTGCGAGTTTTTATGCACAGGGAGAAATGTAGTTGATTCAGGAAGTTTCACTTTGCTTAACACCTGCTCAATGCCGATAACCATAACTGGTTTTACCATGAGCGATCCTGAAAGATTTTCTCTATTTAATTATCCATTATATTCTGGCCTAGAAATATATGAATCAGGGACTGTTAATGAATTACCGTTTACAATAGAGCCCAGAAAACAAAAAAAGAGTAGAAACTTTTTTTCATCCAAAAATTGATGAGTTAAAGTTTGGTGATGCAGGAACTGCAGATCAAAGAACCGGAGATAAGTTTGGGTCAGTAGTAGAAATATATCCAGGATTTAAACTATCAAACTGTGAGGATGCAGATAACTGCGATGCATCAGTAACTCTTTCTGGTGAATTTATATGTCACTTCGTTGATCGAGAATGGATGAAAAATAAAGATAATTTTGAAAAACCCGAACCGTTGCCAGCAAAATTTGATCCTATAGAAGGCGCGCCAGACCCAAATCAAGGTATCGCGCTTTGTCCAACTTTTGAAGGCGAGCATACGAAAGTTTTGACTTTTACATCTGCACAAGGAGAAGAGGCATCTGCAACTTTATCTTTTAGAGCGAATCAAGATGGAAGGTGGGAAACTAAAATTGAAATATCCCAAGTAACCAACAACCTAAGTAATAGTATTGATTGGGCTATTGGACACCAAAAAGTATCAGCGGGAGACTCTATAGCTTGGATAATTGTCCCTGATCGAACTAATAACAATACTCAATTTCCAATGTTTTTCGCAGAAGGAACCGATTCCTCAGACCCGCAAAATCCTATTAAATACTACTCTATATATACTTACGACGGAAGTTTCCTTAATATTACTAATTCAACATCAAAGCCTAATGGATTTATTGATTTGATTAATGGAGACGTTCCATCCACAACCCAACCTGATTGCATAACATTATCATGAGAAACACGGAATCACATGTAAAATCTTTATTTGATATTTCGCCCACTGCAGTTATTTGTTTTTACCAGATAGACCTAAAAGAAAAGGGAAAGTATTTTTTTCATGCGGGTGAAAATGGCTACAGAGAAAAATTAATTTTCAACAATCAAGCCTATGATTTCGTGCCTATGTACGTAGAAGGATTTGAAGTTCATGGCGATGGTAGGTTACCTAGGCCAAAAATGACATTCTCTAACCACCAAGGAAACATGTCTTTAAAGCTTGGCTTCTTTAAAGATTTTATAAACTATAAGGTTACAAGAATAAAGACTTTTGTTAAATACCTAGATAAAGAAAATTTTCCCGACAATGTAAACCCCCACACTGATCCTGATCCAGAGGCATCTTTTGCTGAAGAGATTTTTTACGTTAATACAAAAATTTCTGAAAATGATGAGGTTGTGCAATTTGAATTAGTATCATTGCTTGAACTTCAAAACGCCAATGTGCCGTCAAGAATAATTTACTCAAATTACTGTCCATGGCAGTATAGGTCAAACATTGGCTGCAGATACAAAGGAAAACCAATATCTGATGCAAAGAATAAAAGGTTCGTGGCCAGTGGCTATGCTGGGTCAATGATAGGTTCTGGAGTTTATTTTACAGGTAATGATATTCAGGGTGAATTTGCGAGAACTGGTGAAGATGGGTTTTATCAAGAATGGAGTCGCACTGGAGAATATAAAAAAGGAGATGTGGTAAAAGTTTCAGCATATGATGATGATGCTGATTTGTATCCAGCAAGTATTTACATCTGCAAAAAAGAAGACACAAGATCTTATCCCGCGGACAATAATGAAGACTGGGTGTTAGATGCTTGCGATAAAACCTTGTGTGGATGTAGATTAAGGTTTGGCGCAAATTCAGAAGAGGCCGGAGGAGGGTTAAGGGGCGATGTAACACTGGGGCAAAAAGGAAACCAATGGACTGAGCATAACGGAAGCGGGTTGCCTTTTGGCGGATTTCCTGGAGTTGATCCTTATGAGTTTAAATAACTATCAAAAAGAAATAATCAAACATGCTGAGTCTCAACCAGAGGAAGAAGTCTGCGGTTTAGTTTTATTGAACAGAGACTTAACGATATCAATTAAAAAACTTAAAAACTTAAGTGATAAAAAACAAGAAAGTTTCGCATTTTCCCTCAATATTTTATAGACTGCAAAATAAATCAAAAAATACTTGGCATTTACCATTCCCACCCCAAAACAACAGAGGAGCCTTCTATGCAAGATACTTTAATATCAGAAGAAATGGGGATCCCTTATTTAATATATAGCTTGAAGACAAAAAAATTCTTTTATATTATCCTGAGTCATATGAGCCTGAAAATTAATAGGCAGACCTTATATAAAAGGATTCTATGAATGCACTTGTTTATTTAAAGACTATTTTATGTTAAAGCTTAATATAAATATAACAAAATGGAATAAAAACTACTGGTTAACAGAAGTTGATCATGAAGCTAATAAACAATTAGAAGATATATTAAATAATAATTTAATTAAAATTAAAAAAGAAGAAATTAAAAAACATGATGTTATAGTGTTCCAACTAAAAGAAAACAAAAGAAAGCATGTGGGTATTTATCTAGGCGATGATTTTTTCATACATCAATGCGGAAATACTGTATCAAGAAAACAGATACTAGATAGCAGGTGGCAATCTAAAATAAAAGACTTATACAGACACCCCTCTTTGTGTAATTAAAATAGGTAAAAGGATGAAAAAGTATTTTTACATGGAAAATTAGGAAAGAAGTTTGGCGAAGTATGGAGTCTTGATGTTGATTCCCCTAGTCAAGCTGTTTCCGCGCTATTTTGCAATAACCCTGATATCGAAAAGTACCTATTCAAAAAACATTCACAAGGAGTTTATTATGGAATAAAAAAAGGGAGAAGAAGATTTTACAACCGATAAGGAATCTTTGTTGTATACAGAAAAAGATCTCCATGTGTTCCCGCTTCCTCAAGGTAGAGGTTTTGCCGGAAGCTTAGTAATGACAGCAGCTATAACTGCAGCGTCAATGTATGTTAGCAAAAAAATGGCAGAAGCTATGGAGCGTGATGATAACGCCTTGCAGACCCAGACAAAATCTTACCTGTATAACGGTACAAAATAGATTTCAACAAGGGGCTACAATTCCAGTAGGGTACGGGGTTATGAAAGTTGGGGGTAACGTGGTGTCATCGTGCGTTTTAAATTATGATTATAATTCTCAAAAAGTAAATTGTTTGATTTTTCTCATGGAAGTTATAGTTTAGTGCCTAGTTATAGTGAATTTTACAGGGAAGATCTTGGTCCATTAGTATCCTCTTTTGCGATGAATGTTTTTGAGGGTAGCAGTAAATATTCATTTACTGACCCAGGCTTCCAGTACCTTCAAGAGCAGTTGCAGCTAGCTACTTTTGGCGCAATTGATGGGATGTACGGGGGTTTTGAGCCGGTAGAAGCACAAAGGTATAGATTTGTAGAAAAAAAAGGTAATGACATTGGCGGGTTTATGTATTATACAATGAATTATTCAAAAGGCGTCGACAAAGCTTACCTTGATAACTTCGGCACCAACGGAAACTGGTGGCCTGATTCAAGGATAGAAGATGAAACAAGATACAGAATTAACGAGATTAATGCAATGCGAAGCTCTTTTGTTTGCCTGCAAAGCGAACCCCAACTTGAAACAAATCAGGAACCAAAAGGTTTTTATCCATTGGTTTTTAGCGAAGAGTCCTTAGATTATTTAAATACTGAAGGCGAGTATTCGCAACAAAATCAGGGGACAACTATATACCCAGTTCAAGTTGGAGAAAGATGGAGGGGTGGAAAGAAAGAAAACGGCGTGGGTTGGTTTCGCCTTGAATCTACATCTATTTTTAAGTCTATAGAATTGCTTTCAGAAGGTCCGATAGATGGCTTTGCCGATAAAAATAGAAAGAAAACTGATTTTAAAAAAGACACTCAAACACCTAGTTCATCCACACCATTAAGATATGAGGATGATGATTACCTTCAAGCTGTATACCTTAACGATACACCTGTCAAAGAAATTAATACGGAAGTTGGTGTTGATACATATAATATAAATGAGTTTGATATAGATATAGGTCTTGACGAACATAATGAGATGGGTGGAGAAAATCAAAAGATTTTAGAACCACAATATAATTTCACTGCATATACTAAAGAGGTTGGGGGTACTCTGTACGGACCAAGATTGATTGATCAGGAGGAGTTAGCAAGTCAGCTGGCTGTAAATGCAGAAGCATTTAATCCAGATAATACTTACGATGCGGGCGATATTGTTGCAGAAAATGGCCAAACATATAGGGCTGCACAAAATTTTGGATACCCATACGATGGATCAGAAAACTATAAAGAGGGAGCTGTTGTAACTTACGCTGGATCCTTTAAATTAGCTACAACATTATATTCAGAGTACGAATCATTTGACGCTTCTAAAGCTAGTGATTATCTGGTTGGTGATAAAGTTTATGCATATGATTCTGCGGGAGATTACAAGTATGGAACAATTGGAGAGCCCCTTGATAAATTGAAAGGCGTCTACGATCAATCTAATGATTACAGAAATGACCCTGATTTTATCGTTGGAAATATATATGCATCAAATAATTCAAAGACTGCAGCTTTATATAAGATAACAGACCCATCTGCCTATGCACAATTATGGACCGACTATCAGGCTGACTCAGCATTACCAGACGACGATCCAAATAAAAAAGGACTCACTGACCCCTCGTTAGGCGTCTCAATAGATAGATCAGATTTTGCTGAAAAGCTAAAAGCTAACGGACAAGAAATTAATCCAATAGGTATCATTGCAAATGAATTTCCTTTGACTACGATGGATGACGATACCCCTAATAATCCCGATTTTTGGACAGATATATCAATAGATAGTGTTACTGATACTCTTTCGTTAGGTACGTTTTTACAATTGACAGATGCTCAAGCCGCTGGACTTCAAAATAAAAAACTTGAAGAAGAAAATTATTTATCTCACACAATAATAAACCCTCTGGTTGAGCAAGCATATGTTACATTGCAAGTCGATCAACTTCATTATATTTATCCCGGAGATGAAGTCGTGGTAGAATATAAATTGGGGGAACTTTGGGAATGGATTACTGGAGGTTTATGCCTTTACTATATTTATGCGGAAGGTAAATCTGTAGCCTCAGCAGCGTATCATGCAGCAGCAGCTGCACTAGGCTTTGACCCAGGAGCTAAAGCAACTTCTGCTAAATCTGCAGATGATGAAGGTGATGATATTCTTGAGGCTGCTGCAAATATAGCAGTTTGGTGTGGATTAACTATTTATATATTGGCAGAAGATAGATTCAAGGTTGGGACTAAAATAGAAAATTCAGGAGAGCTGTGGCCAAACAAAGCAAAATTCAGGATAAAATACGGGAATGAAGGAGAAATTCCATACGTTACTGATGTTATATTATACGGAGTAGCTTCATCTGCTTACAGAAAAGATATTAGAATATTCCTACCCCCAAACCCAAACCAAAGAGACAGGGTTATTAAGGTTTATAAGTTAAGTAGAGAGAGGAACCCTGTTACAGAAGGAGAGCAAGCTGCAAGATACAAGGAGAATTGTACTTTAAGTTCGGTTACTGAAATCTTGCCTGCGCATCTTAATTATCCGAACTCAGTCGTAATAGGAACTAGAGTAAATGCAAAAGACGTAGCTTCTATACCTGACATTAATTACCACTTAAGACTTAAAAAAGTTTTAATCCCCTCTAACTATGACCCAGACACAAGAATATATACAGGTAATTGGGATGGCACATTTAGTCCAGAGCTTAAATGGACTGATAATCCAGCGTGGTGTCTTTATGATATAATATCTAATAAAAGATTCGGAATTGGAAAATTTGGAATAAAAGAAGAGCATATAGATCGATGGACTTTATATAGAATGGCAAAATATTGCGATGAATTAGTTCTCAGTGGTTACAGTCCCAAGTATGAAAAAATAAAATTTTCACAAATTCAAGCTTTAGGATCAAATGATTTTTATAATCAATTCAATCATCCTGGTAAAAACTTAGCAATTTTTCATGAAGACGGAAGCTATGAATCAATAAGAATAAAGGAAGTTGACTTATACTCAAGAACAATAGAATTAGAGTACCAAGCAAAAGAAACTGATTTTGACTGCGCGGTAGAGATAGATTACCCAATACTTGAGCCAAGATATACATTAAATGCATACATAATGAATTCTGAAAATGCATTCAACCTAATCAATGAGTTTGCTATGATTTTTAGGTCATTTGCGTATTGGTCAAACGGATCAATAAATTTCTTTCAAGATGAAAAGAAGGATGCAGTAATGCTTTTCTCCAATAGCAATGTAGATAAAAAAGGGTTTTCTTATTCTAGCACACCTAGAACTTCTAGGACAAATTCTTGCGATATAAGATATACCGATAGGTACAACATGTACAGGGCTAAAGTTGAACACTCAGAAGATAGAGAGGCGGTTCAAGAAAACAATTTCATAAAACAAAGTATTGATGGGTTTGGAATAACCTCGCAAGCTCAAGCTAAAAGAGCCACTGAATTTCTAGTAAAATCCGCCAATCTTGAAACAGAACTAGTTTCGTTTTCTACTGCGCTCGCAGGGTCTTATTTAAAGCCTGGAGATGTAATTGACATCTTAGACAACAAAAGAACAGTCGGAAGATTCGCTGGAAAAATTGTAGATGTAGATTTGCATCCAAGGGGCATGTTAGCAGAATTGACTTTAGATTATCCCGTATATACAACCATAGATCCCAGCGACAAAGAAACTTGGAAAAAAATAACCTTATACGCGCCAACTGGAAACGAAACAATCGAATCTTTAGATCAAGAAGCTAATGTTACAGATCAAAAAATAAGAAATATGAGGGCAAGCCAAATAGGCGAATATATGATATACGATATATCTGAAGACAATACGAAGATAAAATTATATAACAACCTCTATTCCTTTGTAAGTGGGGATTTTGAATGGAGTCAAGCTTTAGAAGATGCAAAAACAAAAACTGGACAACTAGCAATCATAGAAAATAAAGAAAGTCAATTTTTTGTAGAGGCTATACTGCCAAAGGATCAGGTTGCTTGGCTTGGTGGATACCATAGAGAGCTTCCTCCACCAGAACAAACTATGTGGCATAATGCATCATGCAGCGATGCGATAGAATATCATAATTGGGCTGATGGATATCCTAAATTTTCTAGAGCACTTGAAACAGATGAAGAGGTTGAGCCAAAAAATATAATACAAGAAGCCGGATTTAATATTGCAGCAGATGGAGTTTCGGGAGTTGGTAATTTTTTAGCAATTAGTGGTTCAATGAACGAAAATGAACACGGGGGATGGGTCCATATGTCTGGTAATAAAAATAATGGCTATATTCTTGAGGATATATATAATGATGGACTTGATTCCATTAAAGATTCAGATGGCACAACTTTTGCAATAGAAGATGGTGTCAATCTAGCCAAACCAAGGCAATATAAAATCATGAATGTAATAGAAAAAAGCAACGGTATATTTGATATACAAGCGCTAGAATACAATGTAGATAAATTTGACAATATTGAGAAAAATATCTCAATAAACAAAAGGAGTTACCCAGTTATATTTAACGAATATAGTTCTTACAATAGAGAAATCTAGGATATTAACCCCAGCATTACTCTTAATTCTTTAGCGGGGATTTCTTCCCAAGACTCAGCTTTTTTAATTGATTCGTTTTGGTAGATTCCTTCTATTTTTCTTGCCACCATTTTTTGATGTAAGTCTTTTTGAATTCATCAAATGAATCACATTCTAATACGTCTTTAGCTTTAGATTGCAATAGGCTAGCTGGACTTAAAGGGTTTTTGGATAGCTTTGGAACTTGAACACCTGTTTGACCTGAATCTGATTTGTCTATTTCATCGTCTCCAACAATATGGACTTGAAGAAAGTTTCTTACACATCTTACAAAAGCTCTATTACAAGCGATTGTTTCCAGAAATTTAGTAGCAAAACTGCTGGTATTATTCAATGTTGCATTAGCCATATCTTGAAAAACTACAGGCTTACCAAAGGTTTCATAGTTTGGAGAGAAAGTCATTGTGCATATAACAGCTACATGATCTTGTTCGCATTTTACTACTTCATAAGTTAAATCAGAAAAACCCCTAAGCTTAGCGAGTTCTTTGATACCACTAAGTTTTATCAATAATTGATAATCTGAAAGCCCTTCTATTGATCTAGGCATATCTTTGCCGCGCATTTGAAACCAGCTTTTATTTGGAAATAGATGCTCTTCTTTACCATTTCTCTCCAATTTATAGAGCCATCGGCATTAAAACTATACTGAACATTTTTTAGTAAACCATTTTCATCTCTACTAAAAAGGTTTGGTCCAGAGGTATTATCTATATCGCTATTACTATTTGTTTCAGATTTTGCTTTTGCCATGATTATATATATTGAAGTGTTGTATCTCTTCCCAGAAATCTGGAGAATCAATTACCGACTGATGACTATCATCTTTAGCTATGCCTTTTTTCCAGGCAGCTTTACTGTAATATTCTTGATTCTTTGACATTAATACTTTATTGCTATGATAGTATGTATTATCGCACACATCTGAAATAAAGTCAAGGTCTTTTTTCTTGGCAGGTTTATACTCTTCAACAGTATAATCAAAAAATTTTAATCTTATCTCTCCTATATTATTTAGATCTTTAGTTATTAAAGTATAACTTATTTTTAATCTTGATAATAACCTAAAATATTCTTCATCAAAATTATCTTTACCTACAAATACTGTCATGCCTGCTATATTAGATTTATATCTAGATAGAATCTTTATATCTATCGGGCTGTCAATCATGAGGTTGACTCTTCTGGAAAGCCAATGCGGTAAAGACTCCATAAGCAGCTCATAATCACACCTTAAATTAATTAAGTTATTAAAAGTTAAATCGGCGCTTGGTATGAAATCAGGTATCACCTCTGTGATATTATTATTATAATGCTTTCCGATATTTAAAGTTTCATATTCCTTGATATCATGGTTTAAGTCAAGGCAGTCTAATATGTCAGAAGCAACTTTTTCTGGCAGGATTTCATTAATTCTTTTAGGGCTTTCATTAAAAGAAAACGAAGGTTTTGTTTCAGAAAAATCAGGACTGTGCAGTATGTATTTATTTTTTTTATTCCATATTGGATTGGCGTTTTCTGGATATAAGTTAGAAAAAAGGCAAACCATTTTTTTGTCATGCATGCTAGCAATATGCATTGGTAGACTATCTATACCAAAATGCATTAAAGAGCCTTCTATAACATATGCCATCTGCTTAAAAGAACACCCGCACGTATTTTGATCGCACTCTTTAAAACTAGGATCTTCTGGCCCACCTATCTGTACGATTTTTATACCTTCTTTTTGCAAGAAGGGCGCAATTAATTTAAAAACTATCCTCCAATAATCATAATGTTTAGACTGAACTTTCTTTTCATTTGTATGAAAAGTTATATATTTGTCAGGTATGACTGGATAAAAATGACTACTAAGGTATGGCTTACCTATTTTGCAGCCTAAGTTTTTTGCATATTCTTCTACAAGATGAGACATTAATATTTTTCGTAAGATTTTTGTTCGAGAAAAGACGAGCCAGATTCTTGATTTATTTTATTTTTAATTTCAAACCTTTGATCATTTGTATAGTATACAGATCTAGCTAGCTCTATGAATTCATTATCAAAAGTTTTATCTCTTTCTTTTTCTCTTATTCGGTCTTCTATCTCCCAGAGCTTAGAATTTATAGCAACAAGTTCTTGGGTTCTTTTTTCAGCTAAAGGGTACTCCTTTAATAAATCAGAAATTATTTTATTAAGGTATATTAATTCTTTATCTATACTTATTTTTTTATTTATATCAGATATTTTTTCTGATTTAATTTTCAGTATAGATGCTTTATCTAATAGTTCTCCTATTGATATCTCAGTTTGTATTTTCATATAAATCTAATCCTATTTTGTCTCTTCCGTTATGTACGTATGTTAATACTTTTTGACTACCTACGTGGGGAACATAAGCTACATCAAAAAATCCCTTGTAGGAGCCTGAACCCTCTAGCACAAGTAAGTTGTCTAAGCTTTCTTGGTACTCTATAACTTTATGTATATAAGGGTTGTCCTCTATCAAAGAAAAGAAAGGTTTTTTTGTTATAAAATATAGATTGTGATTTGGATAAAGTTTTTTAAGATTCCCAATCAATGAGTTGACCATTAATACATCACCAGCGCTTTGCGGCATTACTACTGCAACTCTTTTTTCTGGACCTTCGTCATCAAGTAGGTCTTCAAATTTGCTAGATGATTGAATTTTCTCATTCTCTTCCCTAGCAACTTTTTTAAAATAATCTAAGATTTGAGACCTGGGCAATCCTTCGTTAATTTTTGACATCCAATGCTGATGGCCTTTATCTGCACCTGGAACAACATCCATTAAAAGTATATTCTTATATATATCCGCAAGCCAATCACTGTCATTCGCAATAATCGGTGGCTCGTAATCAGGGTTTCTTAATTTTTCTGTAAAATCAAAATCCCATTCGCAAAAAGGCATATCGTCAATTATTTCTTCTAGTTTAGCCCCTATGACTTCTGCTGAATAATTTTTAATAACAAAATCTCTAGCCTTTTTTCCTATAGAATCTCTTTTTGACTGCTTCATCTGATAGACTTTTGTTAATTGCTTGCAGATGCTTGAAGGGTAAGTGCTTGCTTTTATAAATTGAGTACCCGGTTCTCTGTATTCCGACCACTCCAAAGGTAAACCTCCGCTTTCTGGAGTAGTGTGATCTTCTCCGCAGCTATAATTAGTTACAAGAGTTATAAGCTCACACAACTTAGCTTCCTGTATAGGTATTTCCTGGCCACCAGATGTAAAAGGGTGACAATAAACATCCATGAGATTATAGATTTCATTTAACTGTGATTCGGAAACTCCTGCAGCAGTACTAGTTGTTTTCTGACTCTTCTCGCTCTTGCAGAATCTGCAATCAAGATTTTGCCCTGAGTAAGGTTTTATTTCGTATTGCTGGCATTTTTCACAAAAATAAGTTGTTAAAATATCTTCGTTGCTTACATTTTTTTCTTTTATTAGTCTTTGTATGTCCCAGCCTTCTGCCCAATTAGTATGCAGTAGAAGTTTTGCTTTAGAGTTTGGTTGGTTTTTCTTAAACTGCGCAAACCCTTCTATTAAATTTGGAACGCTTTTTCTTAATTGATTCCTGAACAAAAACCCTACAATAAACAAATCTTTTTCGATTTTTTGCTTGGCTCTTAGGGCTAACTTTAGGTCTTTGTTAAATTTTTTAAAATGAGATGTTTCAACTATACCTCTTAATGTTTTAACATGATCATGGCCGAGTTTAGCCATTTCTCTTTCCGCAAAAGAAGCCCAAACATAATAATGTTTTATGTAGTCTGCTGCTTCTACGGCAAGCGGTAGCATTGGTTCTGAGTCTATCGTTGACCAAATCATGCAGTTTATTTTGTTTCACCACTTTCTTTCCCAGTACTTATTGAAGGCCCATATATCTTCTGCTCCTATGTATACGTCAGGCTTGAATTCTTTTATAAGTTCATCTATTGTTTCTGAACCATAAGCTGCAGATCTAGCTAAATTTGGATCTTTATTTAATGCAGCTATCTTTGCTTGATCATCTGGCAGAGTGCCAACGCACTTCCATGGTAGTTTTGATAGTGGCGCATGCGATTTCGAAAAACCGTTTGCGGCTTCAATTATTTCATACTTACCTGTTCCGTATAAATATTTTAAGACGTTCTTAGAATTTTTACCAAAACCTGTAAAAGCTTTACAAAAATTGCTATGAAATAATATTTTCTTTTTTTTTAGGCATCAAAAGGTTCTGTATAGCTTTTCTTAAATCTATGATTGTATATTTTTAGGAGCAGCATTTGTAGAAAACTTGAGATACATTCTGCTTCTCCTGGCTCAAGAGAAAGTTTGAATGTAGTGCCTCCTGATTTAGATATAGTAAACCCAAAGGCTGGAATTGTTTGCTGAGTTTCCTGAAATTCTTTTGTTTTTGCATTGTAGGTTTTAATTTTACTCTGCTTGTCCCATGGCGTTAGTTTTATAGTCGTTTGGTTTGTTGCACTTTTATGAAAAGTACTCCATTCATATCTATTTTTCATAGAATTTATAATTGCGCCACACTCAAACTCATTAAATTTAACGGTAATAGTTTTGTCTGGGTTGTTGGAGTTTCCTTGGAAAGTACCCGAGCCATTATTCCATGAGTATTGAGATATAGCATTCACAAATAAAACGGGTTCATTTGTTTTTTTATCAACTCCGGCTGAAAATGAAAAGCCGAACCCTGTGTTATTTTTATTAGGCTTGTATATTTGTATACTCATATCAAAGATCTACTTTAATGTGTTTGTTTTCAAATGATTTTTTTTGATCGTTAGGGTGTTTAACTCCACCCCTTTTGTCCGAATATTCTTTATAATATTTCTTTTTAACTGGATCAACTCCTCCGTTTTGCTCCGCCCTGATAGAAGAAAGTTCAGCGCTTTTATCAAGAAGATCTCCAACGGAGCCTTTCATGTTTGCCGTTGCATTAACAAAACTGTTATTGGACCAAGGGTCAATAGAACCCTGTGTGTTTAATTGGGAAGACGTGTAAACTCTTTTCCACTCTAAACCGTCTTCATCGAAATATTCTTTTTCATCATTCATGCCAAAGAATAACTCAATCTCTTCACCTGTCTTGGGATTTTCAAAAATATACATTGGCATAGTGTTATAGATTATAACACAGCAGGTATATAAAAATCAATTTTTTTGTCTAGATAATTGGCTAATACTTGTATTAAATCAAGTAAGGAATCTGCTAGCCAACATAAGGCCGAACAAACAAAAGGAAAATATATATAATAATATGATTTATTAAAATAAAAACCACAAAATCCGACAATTAGACCACACCAGAAACCTAAGCAAAGACTGCAGGAAAATAACTCTTTGAGTAATAAAGAGTGTTTTGATAAAAACGATCTAGGTTTATTTAAAATAGATCCGTGCTTTAGGATCCACATTAAACCTACAGATGCTGTTGCCTCAAGAATTATCAAGTTCTTGTAAGGCTTCTTGAATAACAGATATTTGGTCTCTTGTTAACCTTACTTCTCCACCGTAATCATCTGTCAGTAAATATTCGTTGGCGTTTTCTTCGTTAGATTTTTTGATTGCTGGACATCTACCTTTGCCGCAGCAAAGCAAAACAGATTCTCCTTCTCTTCTTATATTCATTGTTTTATAATTTCTATTAGTTTTTTTACAGTTTTTTCGTAATTAAATTTATCTTTTAATTTTAGGCCAGAAGTATTTTCTTGATCGACTTTACTTAAAGCTTTTTCTGTAGCTTTATAAAAATCTTCATCACTAAATGTATAGTATGTACCCTGGTTGAAGGGCTGACCTTCTTGAAAAAAAGATACCATCATAAATATCTTCTTCACCTGATGGATTAACGACGATTGAATTATCTTTATTAGCCCAATCTTTATGCGATGTACAATTCAGTACTATACTCCACTTGCCTAAACATGTAGAATTAAATGCAGGTAAGTTCCATCCTTCCGCACCACTTAAGCCGCTAAGATTTATGTCTATAGCATTATATAGTTCGTTCATTTCTGAATTTGTCGCAAGGCGATTTAAGAAATTTATGTTTTTATAGATTTTACCATCCAAAGCCTGAAGGATTAAAAGCTTCATTTGGTCATCTTTTATAAAGGGGTTATGTACGCAACATGTTAGCTGATAATCCATGTTGTTTCCATATTTTTCAGCCCACAATTTTAGTATCCGCGCTGTATGTTTTCTTTTTTCAAACTTACCAACTAATCCAAAATTAATTCTATCCAAATAGTCTCTACCTGTTTGGAATACGTCTGGATCTAGACCTATCGGTACATAGTCTATATTTTTACAGCCAGATTCAGAGAAAGTGTCTCTAGCGTAAGAACTACTGAATATTGTTAAGTCTTGGGTGTTGCATAGATTTTTTTCAGACAACGTTGGCTTATTGCATTCATAAAAAGTATACAAAATTTGCCTTGGTCCAACTCTTGACTCAGACGAATTTAAGTGCCACATTTTTAAGGAGGGGTTATCTGCAGATAAATTTAATAATCTATCATTATAACTCTGACTAATCCAATCTTTAAGTTCGGGGCTTGCTCTATCAAAGGCAGACATATCTATCTTGTCACCTATTGGAAAAAAGCATATCTTTTGACCCAGTTTATGGAACTCTCTAAGCATATTGAAAGATACGTTTCCAAAGCTTAGGGAATTAATTGGTGCGCTAAAATTTATATATTCCATATTAAAAGGGCATATCTTCTTCGTCTATAATTTCTTTTATACTATCTGAGGGCTTTGGATTTTCAATTATTTTTTACTTTCTTCTTTTTTTGAATTAGGTAAGAATCTTACTATGTCAGAGGATATAAACCATTTTTGACGAACATTGTCATTTTTATCTTTCCATTTGTTTATTTTTATTTTTCCTTCTATATAAACACACGAACCTTTTGACAAAAAGTTTGAACAATTTTCGGCAACTTTGTTCCAGCTCTCTACGTCTAGAAAAATAACTTCTTCTTTTTGATGAATTTATCGCTACGGAGAACTCGCATTTTTTGTAGTCACCAAGATTTTTTAGTTCTGGGTTTTTAGTTAGGTATCCAATACCAATAAATTTATTAATCATATTTCTTTATGGAATTCTTTTTTTAATTTTTTGATCGCTTTGTTGTGCACATTAATGCAGCCCTGTATGCTTAAGCTTAATGAGTTGCTTATATTTTTCCATGGGGTTAGCTTATTCCCCTTAGCGTCTATATACCTCATTTTGAAAATTTTAGATATCCTTGAATCTGGGTCACTATCTATTATGCTTTCTATCTTCGAAAACATTTCTTGCTTATACATGTCGTTTTTCATATCACAAGGTGACGCTAAATTATCAACTTGCTCGCTGTCTCTATTAACCTCCTTCATGGATTTATTTTTTTCTTTATTATACAAGTTTAGGCACATCCATCTTGTTTCGTTACCTAGGTAGGTAGAAAATTTTGTTTTTTTTGATTCGTCATATTTTAGTGCAGCCTGATAGATGTAGTAATTTTTATCAGAAATTAATTCATCTTTATATGAAGATGAAACGTTATTAGTGCTAGGAGTATAATTATTAACCATCGTTATGTAAATACCACTGTGCCTTTCCACTAATTCCAGTAAGCATTGAGACGGCTCATCATTGTTTCTTAATTTGTAAATCAGATCTGCGTCTGACATCGAGTTTGTTTTTTCCATCTTGAATTCCTTATTAATATAACATATAATCATATGTTATGTCAACTGTATTGTTAGATCTACGTTAGATATATTTTATAAGATATACGTAAGGATATATCCTTAAACTTAAGTTTAAGGAAACTATTATAACATTTAATGCAAACTATGTCAAGTAAAAAAAATGTAATCTCAGTTTTTTGTTCCATTTTTAATGGAATGAATTTTTTACCTTACTACCTAAGGGGTATAACATCTCAGACTATATTTAGCGAATGCGAATTAATATTGATTGATGCGGGCAGTGAAGATTGCACTAAAATTATAAATGAATACAAATCGATGTATTCAAATATTTTTTATACAAAAATAACAAAAGACCCTGGTATTTACGGTTGCTGGAATATGGCCGTAAAGATGGCCAGCGGCAAATTTTTAAACAATGCAAATCTTGATGATATCAAAAAAGAAAATGCATTAGAGGAGCAGGTGAATTTTTTAGAAAGAAACCAAAATATAGATTTAGTTTACAGTGATAGCTTGATCACAAATATACCAAATCTATCATTTGATGAATGCTTAGAGAAAAGTCCCTATGTTTACAACTTTCCTGAATTTTCACCAGAAGCCCTAATAGATTGCAACCCTCCTCACCAATCACCTGTTTACAGAAAAACTTTACATGATAGATATGGATACTTTGATACCCAGTACAGGTTGTGTGCTGATGCAGAATTTTGGCTAAGATGCGCTGCGCAAGGCGCTCAAATGAAAAAAATCAATCAAGTACTAGGCGGTTATTATTTTAATCCCACTGGTATTTCTACAAACAAAACCACGGAGATTATAAAAATGAAAGAAGAAGCTTTTGTTAGGCAAAAATACTCGCACCTTGGTACCATCCATAATGGAAACGCTAAAAGAATAATTAAAAATCCTTACTTCAAAAAATAAACACATGAAATTTTATACATTATATACGCCAAGCCACGAGTTTATCTACGAAGATTTTTTTTTAAAAAGCTTTCCCCAAAATGAGTTTGATATAATTTCTAAAAAATTTGATCAGCTTTGCGCATCTGCCAACTATAGAGAAAATGGATGGAAAGATACGATGCTACACAAAATGGATCTCATAATAGATGGCTTAAAAGAAAACGTGGGAAAACATATCGTTCATGGAGATTGTGATATACAATTCTTTCCACCAAAAATAAAAGAAACGCTCCTAAATGAGATTGGAGACATGGATATAGCTTTTCAAAATGATGGTACCAGGTATTGCGCTGGGTTTTTTATATGCAAATCTACTGATAAATTAATTAGTTTATTCCAAGATATAAAAGACAATCTTGCTTTTTTTCCTGATGACCAAGAAGCTCTTCAATACTTTTTGTACAAAAAATACCAAGATCTAAAAGTCAAAACGCTTTCCAGTAAATTTTACACCTATGCTAGTGATACAAATTGGTCGGTATTTCAAGGATTTGAAGAAATTACTCCTAAACAACAAGATATACTAATTCATCATGCAAATTATACTGTTGGTATTGAAAATAAAATAAAACTTCTTTTAGCTGTAAAATCTTTTAAAGAAAAAAATAATTCCATTTTTGTTTGTCTGTGTTGTATATAAATATGTACGATGAACGAAAAATTAAACACTATACATATATGCTTTTCAAGTGACAGGGCTTTAGTAAAATACATACATATAGTATTAAATTCAATTTTACAAAAAAACTCTCACCACAATCTTGAAATCCACTACATACATGATTTTGAAGATTGCAGGGATTTAAGGCGACTTAAGGAATATGTATCAAAACTAAAAAATGTAAGACTACATAATTACATTAAAAAATGGAATTATTCATATTCTGGCTTGCAGCATGTGACTGCAGCAACAATGCTCAGGCTTTTTATACCTGATTTACTTTTAAACGTAGATAAACTTATATATCTAGATATCGACTTAATAGTTAATACAGATTTATTGCCAATGTTCAGGATGAACTGTGGACCCAAGGGTATAGCTTTAAAAAATTCAATAATGAAAAGCTCCCAATTGAGCAAAATCAAAACCAGATCAGGTAATGCTGGCGTCATGGTTATGGATTTAAAAACACTTAGAGCTTTAAAATTTACAAAAAAATGCATGGATATATTAAAAAATCCAAGCCTGAACAAGGGGACGCACCATGACCAACACATTATAAACATATTTTGTGAGGGTCAGCATGCCAAGTTGCACGAAAAATATAATATTTTTTCAGGCCAAGATGATCATTTAACTAAAACTTATAACAATTTTATATTTCACTTTGCGGGCAGCAAAAAACCATATCTTTTGCAATGACCATAAATATGGTTATTTATGGAATGCCTACAGGACAGATATTTCCACGGAAATTAATGCGCAAGATTCAAAAAAAAATTATGATCAAAAGTTTCAAGATTTTTCTTTGAATTACCTAGTGATGGTGGCACTATCAACCTAGGTATCATTGTTGCTAAAAATAATTTTAAAAAATACTGTTCAACCAATTTGGGTGACTATATACAAACCTTGGCAACAATAAATATCTATAAAAAAATCGTTGAATCAACAAATAAAACTAAATATACTTTTGTTCAATTCTTAAATCTTTGTCAAAAAAATTCAATAAAAGGTTTTAATTTCATTTTTATCAATAGGGATAACTTAAGCGAACCATCGCAATATAAAAACTGCCACGATATTATCACCATCATGAATGGCTGGTGGATGCACCCAAAAGATGATATGGGCAATATAGACTTCAATATACCCAGTAATATAACTCCGATTTTTACATCTTTTCATTTAGGTAATAAAAAACTAGTTAGTCAGAAAAATTTATCTACCCTTAGTAGTTTTGGGCCAATAGGATGTCGAGATCATTATACCTTAAACTTATTGCAAAGCCATGGTATTGAGTCTTACTATTCTGGATGCATTTCTTCTACAATTGATTTCTTGCAATGGCAAAACAAAAAAGGTCAGATTTATTATGTAGATGCGAAAAAAGACATGAACAGAGGTTCAAGTAAAACCCATAGGCATGTAGACTTAAAAGATAAACCAATTAAAGAATGTTTATCAAGGGCTTATTTTTATTTAAAAATGTATAGCGAATCGATGTTTGTTCAAACGTCAAGGTTGCATGCCTTCATACCTTGCATGGCAATGGGTGTTCCTTGCGCACTTGTTTCTCCAAAAGGCGATTCTTTTGATAAAAATTTTATGTCAAACCCAAGAATATCGTCGTATGTTAAAATGAATTTAAAGAAAAGTTCTTTTTTTAAATCTAAGTATAGTTTGACAAAGAAAGTTTTAAATTTTATTATTGAAAAAATCACTTACTAGGTTATACTCACTTTGTGAGTTTAAATAAAACCAAACAGTATGCTGTAATGTGGGCCTCTAGTGATAATATAGGGGATGACATACAGACAAAAGCTGCAATTAATTTTCTATCAAAAAAAGGAATATCAGAATATTCTTTTATCAACAGAGAAGAATTATGTAATTATCAAGGGCCACCAGTTAACCTTATTATGAATGGATGGTTCATGACGGATCCGTCAAAATTTTTACCATCAAAAAATATACACCCAATATTTATTAGCTTTCACTCTGATCCTAGACCTCAATATTCGGTAGTTAATAAAAAAAATATTTCTTTTTTTAAAAGATTTGAACCGATAGGTTGTCGAGACGAGCACACGGTTATGACTTTGTCTAGTTTCGGCGTGGAGTCTTATTTTACTGGTTGCTTAACGACTTTATTTGACGAATACAAGGGAAAAAGAAAAGGTAAATTTCTTGTTGATATAAATGGCAATTGCCCCTATATACCAAGAGTTGAATTCGATAAATCAAAATTTAAAGAATGGCAAGAGATTTACCATTTGCTTGACAACAAGCATAAATTCAATTTAGAATACAGATTAAATTTAGCAGATAAGCTTTTGGAAAAATACAGAACTGCAGAAGAAGTTATCACTTCTAGACTGCATTGCATGTTACCATGTAGAGCAATGGGAACAAAGTCATTATTCGTTAACCCAAACCTAAAAACAGACAGTAGGTTTGGTGGTATGGAAAAAATTTTATCAAGCGATTTTAAAGATTCTTTAGCAAAAATAAAGTCAAACTTAATGAATCTAAATATTTAAAATGAAAAAAATAATAGTAACAGGAGTAACCGGACAAGACGGCAGCCACATGGTTGACTTTTTATTAAAGTTATTTAAAGATCAAGAGGACTTTACTATCTATGGCGCAGTTCGCCGATTAAGCGTAAAGAACCACGAAAACATTTTACATTTAGAAAATGAGCCGCGATTCCAATTGATTAATATGGATTTGAATGATGCACACAGCATGCGTGATGTTATCATAGACATTCAACCAGATTACTTTATTAATTTTGCCGCCCAATCTTTTGTCGCGGGAAGCTGGGATTACCCAATACAAACATGGGATACCGATGCCGATTCGGTTCTTCATATTCTTGAGTCGATTCGTCGTTTTGCCCCTCATTGCCGTTTTTACAATGCTGGCTCTTCAGAAGAATTTGGTGATGTCATTTACACTCCACAAAATGAAGAGCACCCCCTGCGACCACAGTCCCCTTATGGTGCTGCCAAATGCGCTGCTCGTCACATTGTTAGAGTTTACCGAGAATCCTATGGTTTATACGCAATACAGGGTTGGCTATTTAATCACGAAGGAACAAGGCGAGGTTTGGATTTTGTAACCCGCAAGATCAGTTATAGCGTTGCTAAAATCAAACATGCACTTGAAATGGATAAAGAAATTCCAGTGCTGGAATTGGGTAATATTGACGCTAAGCGTGACTGGACCGATGCTGAAGATTTTATGGAAGGTGTATGGATGATGTTAAATCAAGATCGCCCCAAAAATTATATACTAGCTAGTGGTGAGATGCATAGCGTTAGAGAATTTCTTGATAAAAGCTTAAAGTGCGCAGGTATAGAATTTATCTCTAAGGGTAAAGATGACGATGAAAAGTATTACACAAAAGACGGTGAGTTAATTTTCCGGGTGAACCCTAAATTTTATCGTCCCGCAGAAGTTCATCAATTATGCGGAGATTGTTCTTTGGCAGAAAAAGAAATGGGCTGGTCTAGAAAAACTGGATTTTTGGGTCTTGTCAAAAAAATGTACGAAAACGATTATAGATTACTTTCAAAGTGAAGAATAAAAAGTTTTTGTCGCAGGCCATCGAGGAATGGTAGGTTCTGCGGTTGTTGATAATTTAAAAACTAAAGGTTTTGAAAACATAATAACTAAAACAAGAAAAGAGCTTGATCTATTAAACCAAAAAGCTGTTGATGTTTTTTTTTTTAAAAAAGAGAAGATAGACTACGTTATTTTATGCGCAGCAAGAGTCGGAGGTATATTGGCTAATGATACGTATCGAGGCGATTTCATATATGAAAATATACAAATAGCATCCAACATCATAAAATCATCCCATGATCATTCTGTTGATAAATTAATTAACC
Organism: Cellvibrionales bacterium; assembly: GCA_038143955.1. Lineage (GTDB taxonomy): Bacteria > Pseudomonadota > Gammaproteobacteria > Pseudomonadales > Porticoccaceae > Porticoccus. The sequence continues at coordinate 160,402 of JAYQMT010000004.1, read as the reverse complement.
TAGGATCTTCCTGCATTTATCCACGTGAAGCAAAAATACCGATAAAAGAAGAATACCTATTGACGGGGCTTTTAGAATGGACCAATGAGCCGTATGCGGTTGCAAAAATCGCAGCCCTAAAGATGTGTGAAAGTTTTTACCATCAATATGGCAGCAATTTTTATTCAGTGATGCCTTGTAACCTCTACGGACCAAGAGATAACTTTGACCCTAAAACTTCCCATGTATTACCTGCGCTGATACATAAAATACACCTAGCAAAACAAAACAACAATAATTCTATTGAGATTTGGGGTACCGGAAAGCCTCTTAGAGAATTTTTACTGGTAGATGATTTGGCTAATGCGCTAGTATACTGTCTTGAAAATTTATCTGCAAAAAATGTTTACTCACAAGGCATATCTCATATTAATTGTGGCTCAGATGATGAAGTTTCAATATTAGAATTGGCTGATATAATAAAATCTTGCGTTAAATACGAAGGCTCAATTGTTTTTGATTCATCAAAACCTGATGGTACAATGCGTAAAAAAATGGATAACTCAAGGATAAAATCTATAGGTTTTATGCAAAATTTTAACCTACAGCAAGGGATTAAAAAAACTTACCAATGGTACAAAAAACACGTGTACAATAAATTATGATTAAAAAATGTTTAGTTACAGGGGGCGCCGGCTTTATAGGCAGTCATTTAGTTGAAAGATTACTTCAAGCAGGGTACAAGGTAGTTGTTGTTGATGATGAATCATCAACGGCTAATTCCGAATTTAATTGGAGAAATGATACAGAAAATCATAAGGTTGATATATGTGATTTCGACAAGTTAGAGCCACTATTTAAGGGTGTTGATTTGGTTTTTCACTTAGCTGCTCGCTCTCGTATACAGATTTGCGTTGAAGACCCATCGGATGCAGTTAAAAATAATTCGCTCGGTACGGTTAACGTATTGCAGGGCGCTAGATTAAACAATTGCAAAAGAGTAATGTTTGCAGGCACTTCTTCTTGTTATGGGTTAGCCAACCCAATTCCCTTGAAAGAAGATATGCCTAACGACTGCTTAAACCCATATTCAGTAAGCAAAGCTAACTGCGAAGAGCTATGCAAGATGTATACGAAACTTTTCGGGTTAGAGACTGTGCTTTTTAGATTTTTTAATGTTTATGGTGAGCGCCAGCCTTTAGCTGGAGATTACGCCCCTGTTGTGGGATTATTTTTTAGACAAAAAGAATTGGGCAAACCAATGACTGTTGTAGGCGATGGACTTCAAACCAGAGATTATACATACGTTAAAGACATTGTTGAAGCCATGTATTTAGCTGGCGAATCAGACAATAAAGAAATTATTGGGGAGCTCTTTAATCTAGGAACTGGAACTAATCATTCTGTGCTTGATATAGTTAAACTAGTCGGCGGAGAACATACCTTTATTGACGCTAGACCAGGAGAAGCTCGAGAAACTTTAGCGGACAATACAAAAGCAAGGTCAATGCTTAGATGGAATCCTACTCAAAAATTCGAAGATTGGGTTGAAGCTAACAAGCCCCAATGAAAATCGGCGTAATTGGTAATGGGTTTGTAGGCTCTGCTGTGGCGAATGGATTTTCCAAATACGATGTAAAAATATTTGACAAGAATCCAGGGGTTTCTAAAAATTCACTAGAAGATACTTTATCTCAAGATTTTGTTTTTGTCAGCGTTCCAACTCCAATGAAGGACGTTATGGGAGAAGACTGTAATTTGTCAATTATAGAATCTTGCTTCGATGAAATTGACTCGATAGGATCGAGTGCGGTCTTTATTATAAAATCTACAGTACCAATCGGAACAACTAAATCCTTACAATCAAAACATCCAAGTTTAAATATTGTTCATTCTCCTGAATTCCTTACTGCGAAATTTGCGAAAGAAGACTTCGTTAATGCAGATAGACATATCGTCGGACACACAAAAAAGAAAAGTATTGGCGAAAAAGTAATTAAATTATTCAACAAGGCTTTTCCTAATATACAGACCGTATTAATGAAGAGTGATGAGTCTGAATCAGTAAAATATATTGCTAATTGTTTTTTTGCTACTAAAGTTAGTTTTTTTAATGAAGTTTATACCTTAATAACAAAGCTTGGTTTAGACTGGCATGCCATTATTCATGGCGTGATTACAGACAGAAGAATCGGCCAATCTCACTTTCAAGTTCCTGGGCATGATGGTGATAAAGGCTTTGGAGGCACGTGCTTTCCTAAAGATATAAACGCACTCATTAAAACTTTTGAGAAAAATGGTTTAGACCCAGAGCTATTAAAGTCTGTATGGAAAGTTAACCTCAATGTCAGAAAAGACCTAGATTGGGCCAGATCTGAATCTGCAGTTAAAAAATAGATTGTTAATAACTCCTTAAGTTTAGTGTTGCATTACACATTTTTTTCTGCTATTATAAAAACTTAGCAAAAAAGAATTTTTAACTAAAAAAATATACCTCAACTGTGTAAAATAATTTCATGGATATAAAAGTAAAAAAAGAAATGGTAGGCTAGAAAATTTTGAAGTAGATAAAATAAATGCAAGTGCGCAAAGAGCCTGCCATGAAATAGAATATGTATCCGCAAGTGAAATTGTATTAGATGCTCAACTGCAACTCTTCGATAAGATAACAACCAAGGAAATAGATCAAGCTCTTATTCTTTCGGCAAGAGAAAAAATCGAAAAAGAGCCTAATTATTCTTACGCTGCAGCTCAACTTTTATTAATCTGCTTATACAAGGAAGTGTTTAAAGAAGGCGTTGATTCCGACGCTTTTAGACTTCAATACAGAAAAAGTTTTATTCAAAATATTAAAAAATTAGTAAAGGCTGATCGCCTAAACCCAGCTTTACTTGATTTTAATCTCAATAAACTATCAGAAGCAATCAAAATAAGTAGGGATAAAGATTTCAAATACCTAGGTATTCAAATTCTTTTTGATAGATATTTTCTCAGGCAGGATCAAAAACTCATGGAAACTCCTCAGGCTTTCTGGATGAGAGTGGCAATGGGCTTAGCTTTAAATGAAGAAAATAAAGATGATAAAGCTATTGAGTTTTATAATCTTTTTAGTCAATTTTTATACACTCCTTCAACCCCAACCCTTTTTAATAGTGGAACTACTCGCTCGCAGCTCAGCTCCTGCTATCTTAATACTTTTGATGATAGTATTGACGGTATTTTTGACGGCGCTTGGCAAGAAGCTCGCAAATCAAAATATGCCGGTGGTCTTGGTCTTGATGTTACCCCTTTTCGTTCTACAGGTTCTCATATTCAGGGAACTAATGGTATCTCTAGTGGCCTTGTTCCTTGGCTTAAAATATACAATGATCTTCTGGTGGCAGTAAACCAAGGGGGCAAGCGTCCTGGTGCTGGTTGCGCATATCTAGAGCCCTGGCATTTAGATTTTGAAGACTTCTTAAATTTAAGAAGAAATACTGGAGATGACAGATTACGTTGCCACGATATGAATACTGCCTCATGGATTCCCGATGAATTCATGAGAAGAGTTAAAAATGAAGATGTTTGGTATTTCTTTGACCCAAAAGAATCTGAATTGCATGATTTATTCGGGGAAGAATTTGACAAAAAGTACAATGAGCTTTGCGACAAAGCCGAAGAGGGTTTGGTAAAAAATTATAGAATAACCACAGCAAAAGACCTTTGGAAAAAAATGCTCAAGGTATTATTTGAAACTTCTCATCCATGGAACACTTTTAAAGATCCATGTAATATTAGATATACGAATCAGCACGAAGGCACGGTTCGAAGCTCTAATCTCTGTACAGAAATAACTCTTCATACTAAATCTTCAGAGTACCAACATGGAGAAAAAGTTAAAACTGGAGAAACGGCTGTCTGCAATCTTGGGTCTATTAATCTACTTAACCACTTAGAGCAAAAACAAATTCATGGTGGATCGGAATTTAAAATCGATTATAACAAACTAAAAGAAACTATACATACCGCAATTAGAATCTTGGACAATGTAATTGATTTAAATTTTTATCCGACCAAAGAAGCAAGTAATTCGAATCTTAAACACAGGCCAATTGGGCTAGGTATGATGTCTATTCACGATGTTCTTCATAAAATGAATATTCGGATCGACAGTGATGAAGCCATAGAATTTAACGACAAACTTTTTGAGTTTTATTCTTGCCATGCGATTTATGCAAGCTCAAAGCTAGCCAAAGAGAGAGGTCATTATAAAACTTATGAAGGTTCACTATGGAGCGCCGGCCAGCTGCCTATAGATTCCTACAATAGCTTAATGTCTTATAGAAAAAACAAAACAAAAGCTACCGAAACTTTAAAAGAGTGGGAAAAAAGTCAGGAAGCATATTGCTGAGTTTGGAATGAGAAACTCTAATGTTATGGCTATTGCTCCAACTGCTACAATTGGATATATTAATGGTGTTGAGCAAAGCATAGAGCCAAACTTTTCAGTCTTATTTGTTTATGAAAATAAAAGCGGAAATTTTTACATAACAAATCCTCACTTCGTGAATGATATGAAAGAAAAAGGACTATGGAACCCAGAGCTAGCCAGCTTTATAAAAAGCATTGATGGCGATTTATCTTTAGCTAATGGACACATTCCACATGATGTCAAGGAAAAATATAAAACAGCATTTGACAGAGATATGTTTAAATTAATTGAATGTAATTCGGTCAGGCAAAAATGGATTGACCAAGCAATTAGTTTTAATTTATACAATAAATCAACATCATTGAAATACTTGAATGATATTTACATGGCATGCTGGGAAGCTGGTTTAAAAACTACTTATTACCTAAGGAATAGAGCTGCAAGTAAGGTTGAAAAATCTACAGAAGAAAATCATTCCAAAGAAGCAACTGCTTGCAGTATTGAGGCTATGAAAAATGGAGATATATGCGAAAGTTGTCAGTAAATGTGTAATACATTTACATGCACAACGACATAAAACTCCCTCCATTAAAAATTGAACAAGTTTATAGCTCATTTTCCCAGACAACCGATTGGGGCCTTAATCAATTAGAAATACCCAAAATCTGGTCTTCATCTACCGGTAAAAATGTACTTATCGGCGTGATTGACACTGGTCACCCAAATCATCCTGATATTGGCGAGAACGCAATAAAAGGATAAAGCTTTATACCGAACGAATCTATTGATGATAAACATGGTCATCAGACGCATTGTGTTGGTATTATATGTGCAAAAAACAATGAAACTGGTATGGTTGGGGTTGCTCCAGATTCAAAATGCCTTTCCGTTAAAGGTCTAAGTAATAGCGGTAGCGGGTCAAATCAAGGAATTGCGGATGCAATTGAATACTGCGTAAGTCAAGAAGTTGACATTATTAGTATGTCCCTAGGCGGATCTTCTCCAAGTCCAAACGTGCAAGCGGCAGGCAGAAAAGCGTATGCAAAAAACATTCCAGTAATTTGTGCTGCAGGAAATACTGGTCTAGCAGGGGTTAACTATCCTGCAGCTTTTGAAGAATGCGTGGCAGTGGGAGCTTTTGATAAAACACAAAGGATCGCCTATTTTTCCTCAAAAGGTTCGGAGGTTGAGGTTTCTGCGCCTGGAGTTTCTATTTTTAGCACTTATAAAAATGGTGGATATGCAAGGCTTAGCGGAACTTCAATGGCCTGCCCATTTGTTTCAGGGGTAATAGCCCTTTTAATATCAAAATTTAAAGAACTTAATAAGCCTTATACGGTTGATGATATTAGAAGATTACTTGCAGTCACTGCTGACGACAAAGGAAAATCAGGTAAAGATAATGATTGGGGGCACGGAATTATTGATGCTGATGAATTAATACTAGGCACCAAAGATTCAAAACCCAAGCCTGAGCCCAAGCCTGAGCCTAAACCCAAGCCTGAGCCCAAGCCTGAGCCCAAGCCTGAGCCTGAGCCCAAGCCTGAGCCTAAACCCAAGCCTGAGCCCAAGCCTGAGCCTAAACCCAAGCCTGAGCCCAAGCCTGAGCCTAAACCCAAGCCTGAGCCCAAGCCTGAGCCTAAACCCAAGCCTGAGCCCAAGCCTGAGCCTAAACCCAAGCCTGAGCCTAAATCAAAGTGGTATATCAAGCTATTTAAATCTCGATTGCTGTGGGTATGTGTTGCTAGCTTAATCTCTGTCGCTCTTTTTTATTACATATATTTTTCGAAAGAAGATGATTATGAAGATTTTGATTGGGACTTAAAGTTTGAACTAGAGCAAAAGAATGGATAAAAACTTCTATGCCGGAGTAGTTGTTAAACACAACGACTCTTTGCTTTTGGCTAAAAGGATTGAAATTTGCCCGATAACAAACTCTCCGACTTCATTCCCAGGGTATTGGTCTATTTTTTGTGGGTCAATTGAAGCAAACGAATCTCCAATAGATTGCGCCTCAAGAGAGCTATTCGAAGAGGCTGGCATAAATGTTGATGTTAAAAATCTTTCTTTTGTAACTGAGATAAACAAAATAGATTCATGTTTTTTCTTGTATAAATTCAATTCTAAGGAAAGAATTAATCCTAATTTAAATTTCGAACACACAGATTTTATGTGGATTGATATTGAAAAGATTAATTCTTGCGGTCTCAAGATTGATCCTTCACTTTTTGACATCATCATACAAGACCATCAAAGCTAAAGTTAAGTGTATTCATTTTTATGAATCTAATAATCGACTGTTCTCTGTCTGAGCCGCCAAGTGAAATCTCTTGTTTTAGAGATATTACATTATTCAGTAAGGTTTATTGTTTTGAAGATGTTTTACTTTCTTGCCCAAAAGGAACGCGATCATCTTATTGGTCTTGGCTTAAAAAAATGGCGCTCATGATTATATTACTTATTTATTAACTTATTCTGATAATGAAGACGGCATTTCAATGCATCCTGAATGTGGCGACATTGTTGTCAAAAGAATTAATTCTTTTAACCTCAACGAAGTTATCAGATTCTTAAAAAGATACAAGGTTAGATGAAATATATAATTATATTTTTACTACTTAATTCTTTGGGTTGCATGCAACCAATTAAAAACAAAAAAAATACAACTAATATGCCCTGGGTCAACCATAATCCTGATCCAATTAACCAGGCAAGTAATAAAATTAATCAAACTGATTTGATTGACTACACTACTCCTTATTTGGCTTTTAGTCTAATTGGCGCGCTCGTGTTTTTTATTGGATTCTTCCCCCTGTTCTATGCTTTTTATATTTACCTAAAACATATTTTTAAAAATATAAAACAAAAAAAATAATTAAGAGCTATCAATTCAAAACAAAAAAGCCCGCCATTACGGCGGGCTTAAATTTAGTTTAATTTTAATTAAGATTTAAGATGATGGCCATTCCGATATAGTATCAAGAGTGACATCGATAGATGGAACCATGTGATAAAACCCTCCATCAACAGCCGCCGACGGATAGTTTATCAGAACATCAAACCCATTATCGCTACCATTGTCGTATACCTTAATTTGATTATCATCACGATCTTTTAAGTGTATGGTTATATATTCATTATCAGTCCCCGCATTTTCCCTCTCCAGGCGCAGGTAGTAACCACTATTCTGATACTGATAACCATAAGTATATACGTTATCATAAGAATTAAATGTCCCAATTTCTCCACTTGGAGGAATAGCCTGATAGTAAAACCTATAGTCACCAGAATCATCTAGAACAGGGAGTTCAGGTACAGTTATGACACTAGGAACTTGAGCTTCACCTACTTGCGGCGCACCATCAAATGCATCGGTTTGGCTAATATCATCAGCTAAGTCCCAACCCTGAATACCTTTGTCGAAATCTTCATTATTTTGAAACATTCCATCCATATTCTCAAGAACATTATCTTCTTTAAACCATTTCCATATTGGCTTATTGAAATTAGAGTCTTTGAACATGTTTGACGTATCTTTTACAGTAGACAGGTCCCATCCATTAATTCCTTTATTAAAGTCGGCTCCTTCAAACATACCAGACATATCTTCAATGGCGTAATCTTTGCTTTCCGACTCCATGAACCATTTCCATAATCCTACGGATATTGCAGAATCCTTACAAGCTCCTGTTGCGATAGTCACTTTTTCCATATCCCAATCATTAATCGCCTGACATTTATTTAATTTTACACATTTAGATAATGTGTATTGTAAACTAGTCGCATTTGTTGGGCTGAATTCACCAAAGTACTGTAGCTTAGGACAATTAAAAAAAGTCTTATCCATCAACATAGTGGCAGTACTCGCACTAGATAGGGCTATAGCTGTTTCGGGATTTGCCGAGGTTAGCGATTCAATGTTTGAACCAAGTGTTTGAAGCCTACCAAAGCCTCTAAAATCTCCTTGTCCATGAACGTAAAACTGAGTACCAGTATTACATTCAAATATTTTTTTGAAGAGCCACCTAGTACCCGAAGAAGTTGTATCTTGAGTGTCCCCATTACTGTCTTGCTTCACAGTTTGCATAAATGCAATCTTATTGCCATAACCACCAGTAATAGTGATAGTCTTATGACCAGAAGTTCCTGTGTATTGATGACTGAGTAGGTTGGCAACTACAGTTCCAGCACCATCAGTGACCTGATCTGAACTATCAAAACTAGTAATAGTTTCATTACCAGAGCCATCGCCCCAATTTACAGTTAAGTTTAATGTCTCACCAGGAAAAAATGATGGTGGACACAAAGGAATTTTTACGGTTTTACCGCTATTTAACCAGCTTGTTTTAATTTTCATAACTTTTAGTACACGTTGTTTTTTTATTTTTTTAAAAAAAAAATTGACTTGACCTTTAAAATATGATATTATTAAAATCTAAAATGATTAAAATACCGTTATAAATATATTATGTCAGATAAAACAGGAAAACTTTTAACTAAAAATATCGCAGGAGTAAACAGAATTTTACCTCATAAACATAAGTATGCTTGGGATTTATTTCTAAAAAGTTGTGCTAATAATTGGATGCCAACTGAAATAAGCATGCAGAATGACATTAAACAATGGAAAAACAATGAAATCACGGAAGATGAAAAATTACTCGTTAAGCGCTGTCTTGGATTTTTTGCAGGAAGCGAGTCTTTGGTCGGCAATAACTTGTTGCTATCTGCTTTTCGATTTATTACGGATGCTGAGTGTCGTCAGTATATCTTGCGTCAAGCTTTTGAAGAAAGTCTTCATAATCTCACGGTAGTTTACATTTGTGACAGCCTTGATCTAGATATTGAAGAAGTTTTTGCGGCTTACGAAACTATACCAAGCATAAAAGCCAAGGATGATTTTCTTATGTCAATCACCAATGATATAAGTAGGCCAGATTTTAATACAGAAAACAAAGAAGGCAAACAAGAATTGCTTAGAAACTTCCTAACTTATTGGATTGTGTGCGAAGGAACCTTCTTCTTTAGCGGTTTTGCGATGTTACTCGCCCTTGGTCGTCAAAACAAACTACAAGGCATTTCTGATCAAATTAAGTATACATTACGAGACGAAAGCTCGCATATTGCATTCGGAACTTATTTAATTAATACTTTGATTGAGCAAAATCCATCAATATGGACAAAAGACATACAAAATGAGTTTATAGAGCATATTAAAAGAGCGGTAGAGCTTGAAATAGCTTATGCTCACGATGTACTCCCAACAGGTATACTTGGCCTTAATGCGGAAATGTTCGTTGATTACATGCATTATATCGGCAACAGAAGGCTTGAAGCCATAGGTTTAGAATTTAGATTCCCTAATGATAATAATCCTTTTCCTTGGCTAGGAGAAGTAGTTGACGTTCAGGCTATGGGAAATTTCTTTGAAAGAAGAGTCAGGGAATACCAACAGAGCGGTTCTTTAGATGATGATTTTTAGTTTTTAATCGGGGTTTTGATAATTGGATAAATTCAAACAAAGATTAATTAGATCATTAAAAGCAAAATGTAAAAGAGTAAACGAAGAGCTTTTTGAAGTCGAAAGCATATTTAATGATGCCTTGCCTCTTTTTTTAGAGGCTGTATCTGTTTTTTGCAAGAAAAACAACGCCAAAAATCCTCTTGAAGAAAAAAAAGAAGAGATCAAAGACAAACCTATAGAGATTTCAAATGCAAAAATAAAATCTTTATACAGAGAGATTGCAAAAAAAACACATCCAGATAAACTTGACAGTAAAGAAAATCAATTAGAAATATATCAAAGCGCTGTAGAAGCAAAAAAACGAACAAAATAGATAAAATAATTTCTATCGCAAAAGATTTAAAAATACAAACAAATGACTTAAAATACTCAGACATATCCGCAATAGAAAAGAGCATTGAGTCTACTAAAGAAAAAATTACAGAAATAAGAAATAGCTATCCATTTACATGGTTCTTTTCTAACTCAAAAACAAGAGAGGAGATTGTAGAAAGATTTACCTTTAATACTTGGACATAGGTGTATATAATATACTTATGCGCGCTACAGTTTTTTCTACTTTTAATTTTTTTTAATACCACATAACAGCACAAAATTAATCAACACCTATAACTGTATCGATATTCAATATAAATCGTGAGGGTTAAATGGGTCGATTAATAATAGCCAAAACTGGAAAATTGATAATCTCTAAGATGTCAAGACTCCTTGTTGTTGGAACAAAAAAACCTTCCCCATCAACTTAATTATGAAAACTATTAAAAAAGCGTGTAATTTAGTAAAACTAAAATACGAGCAAACAGCCTTAAAAATCTTAGATTATTTAGACAGGGAGCTTGAGTACGAACAATCATTTAAATATTATACAGATCAAAAGAAAATACAAAAGCTTAAAATGGAATACGAAGCATATAAATTCAATAAAAGCATTTATAGTATAGGGGCCTTGCCAGAGCCTGCAATAGAAGAAATCATTAGGATTAATAAAAATATAACCCAACATACTTGGGGTGTCATATTAGAGTCTGAAAAGATGCAAAACTTAAATGTTTATATTGCACAAATGAATAAAGTTCAAATCAACTCAAGACAAGCAAATTTTTTTGTTGTGACGGACGCGGAAGAAGCTTTATTAAAACTTTACAATACCTTCAATTGGATGAACAAGGTTTTTTATATTGCGCCAAATACATACAACTCTAATATAGATCCAAAATATAGAGGAAGTATAAACTTTCACTGCTTAAAGCATTTAGACAAACATATATCAACACCAAATTCACTCTACATGAATCTATTGAAGCAGGTCGGCGGCAAACAAGTAACTGTACCGAATCCTAGTAAAGTTTTTTCATTTAACTGCAGGAGGTTAGTTCCAGAAAAATGAAGAGAATATCTTATATTGTTTGCTCTCGAAATGATAATTACAACGGAGATTCAGTCGGTAGATGTATAAATACAGTTAATCACGCGTGTGAAATTATTAAAAAAAATAAAGTAGAGGAGCAATCTGAGGTTGTATTGGTTGATTGGTGCTCAAGAAACGAACCCATGAAGACCGATATTCTTGGTAGACTATCGCCAGAAACAAAAGATCTTCTTAAAATTGTTACGGTTCCACCTGATATTGCTGATAAACATCAGGGCGATTCCCCATTTTCAGAAGTCCATGCGATGAATGTTGGGTTTCGACAAATGGAAGGTAAGCATTTTGCTCGGATTGATCAAGATACTCTCATAGGTCAACGTTTTATGGATTGGTTTTATAAAGAGTTTGAGGTAAAGGATTATGGCTGGCCTTGGCCTCGTGCATCTTTTTGTAGTCGCAGAAATTTAGACGAATCACAATCTCATCATTCTGTTTTTCGTGATTTTATTTATGATCAAGAGCTTTCTTACAAAGTAGAAATTTGCCATGAACATAATCATTACAGTAGATTAATGCCAAACAGGGAAATTTATCCTTTTTACGGAGGCGCAGTTGGCGTTATGATGGTTGAGCGTGATTGCTACCTAGAGCATAAAGGTTTCAATGAAAATCTTGTGTACATGAATAGTATGGACACCGAGTTTACGAATAGAATTGCTGCAAAAGAAGATGTTTACAATCTTTGCTTAGCTATTGATGCAGATTTTTATCATCAATTTCATGGTCGTGATGATGGAGCTTCAAATGATACTACTCAGCCACATGCACAGCAAGAAGGCGCCAGAAAAACTAACCCTCTTGATATAAGAAATAAGCTATTAGATAACCCAAACCCCGATAATTGGGGTTTACTTGATGAAGATTTAGAAGTGACAAAAATATGAAGAATGTAATTTACGTAATTAACGATTTACCAAAGGATGCCGATTTCGCAAATCCCGGGTATAAAAACATGGCATGGGTACCTCATTGTCTTGGGTCTATTGAAAAGTATGCAGAGAAAATTAATTGCGATTTAAAGGTTATATCGATGTCAGATTTTCCTGGATACCAGGATATACATCAGTATAGTTTTAGTCATTATCAAAAAAGCACTTTTATCAAAGTTCTATTCTTGCATGAGTTTTTAAAGACAGACTACGATAAATTTGCTTTACTTGATCTTGATATGGTAGTTAGCAAAACTGCGCCTGACATTTTTGAGTACCACAAAGACGAAGAGTTCATGATGCAGTATGGCTTTAATGAAGCGGTAGTTAAAAAGAATGAGGTATTTTTAAAAGAATATCTAAAAGCCATCCCTAAAGACGAAGATGTTTATTGGTTTAACGAAAAAACTCAACGGAATATACCTAAGTATAATTTAAATCTTGGCTGCTACATCATGAGCCGCAAGATTGTATCTGAGATGGTTGAGGTATTACCAGATCAATATTCTATTGTAGATTTCCTAAAAGAGCACAACTTAATCGATAATCCAGTTTTAGAAATACTAGGAGAGCGCAAAGACTTTATTGATCAAGATATGTACGGCTACGCATACGCTAAAACAACAGTTACCGATTATCACAAACCTCTTCAATGGATATGGAATGCAAACTATCAAGCCTGCTTCCAGAAAGGTGAAGACAATAAAGACTTTTATCTTTGTCATCTTTGTGGTGAAGACGGAAAACAATTCTTGCTTGACAATCTAGATAACCCTCAAGTTATGGATAAGATCAATGTATAGCCATGAGCACAAGTTTATTTATGTGCATATTCCAAAATCTGGGGGTACATTTATTAAGCATTATCTTTTATCAAACATAGAGCCTGATTACGAGAATAATCAAAACCAACAAGACTATGATGATAAATATAGGACCACATGCGAAAGAGCTATCAATGGAATATTGTGGGAAGTGCCAGACTACAAAGATTATTTTAAGTTTACTGTGGTAAGGAATCCTTTTGACCGCGTAGTTTCTATGTTTTCTTATCTTGGAGGATGGAAGTTTGATTATTTCGCTGAGAATAACATTGATTCACCTAAAATGCCTTTCATACAGAAGTGTCATGAGTTTTATATGAAAGACGATTTCGATGGCTTTATCAATTATGCTTATGAGGAAAAAGAGATTAAAGATTTTCACGCTGGCTATTTTGATACGAATTTAAGTAGAGTAACTGATCGAGGCAGGGTTGAGATCGACAAGTTCTTCAAAGTAGAGGAAATGGAAGAATGCTTATTTCAACTTCAAACAACCCTTAAATTCCAAAGTCGAAAAGGATTTAATGATTGGAGAAAAAATAGCAGCGCAGAATATAAGAAAAAAGACAGCTATAAAGAATACTACTCTACATATAGTAAAGATTATATAGAAAAACATTTCGCAGAAGATTTAAATTATTTTAACTACAAATACTAAAAATGAAAACTATTAATTTTGGAGTTCTTATATATCAAAACTCAAATCATCAATACGCTTCTTCTAATATTGGTGACTATGTTCAAAGTTTAGCTGCCTTGAATATTTATAAAAAAATTGTTGAACAACGCCACGGGACAACTTATTCAATTGAAGATTTTTTAAAAAATCTTTATCAAATAAACTCTATGGTTTTAATTTTATTTTTATAAAAAGAGATAATATGAGTGATTTATCTCAATATAAAGGTTGCACAAATATTATTACCATAATGAATGGATGGTGGATGCATCCACATAAATCAAATGGCGATATAGATTTTAATATTCCAAAGCAAATCAAACCAATTTTTGTATCATTTCATATTGCCAATGAAAAAATACTTACACAATCAAATGTCAACAAGCTCAAGGCTTTTAAAAGAATTGGCTGCAGAGATTTAAAGACTACATCGAAGTTAAAACAAAAAGGCGTAAATGCTTATTTTACAGGTTGCCTAACTACAACTATTGATTTTTACAGTTGGGACAAAAAAAATAACACGCAATACGCGGTAGATACAGTGGCCTCATCAAGCGAGCATTGGTTTTCTCAAATGGGTGAACATTGGAAAAACATCAATTATAAAGAAGGTTTTGCAAGCGCTTTAAGAGTTCTTGCAAGATATAAAAAATGCAAAAGCGTAAAAACATCTAGGCTTCACTGTTTTTTACCATGCTTAGCAATGGGCGTACCCGTTAAATTTATTTCTCCAGACGGAAACCCAAATATTAAGTCTTGGAATTCCAAGGATAGATTTGATGGGTTAAGGGAGCTTCAAAATTCACCCCAAAAACTTTCTTTAATTCAGAAAAGTCTAACTCAAGATTGCCTAAGTCAAATACAAGACTATTTAAATGAAATCTAAATTTGTAGTTTTTGGCCAAGAAAGAGCTGGAACTACAAGTTTAATTTCTGCTCTTAATAAAAATGACCGCATCGTTCATGAGCCATTATCTTCTTTAACTGGAGATCTTGAGCATAACTCACGTTACGCTAAAATCATCGAAGATCACTGCATGAACCCTAACGATCTACCAAAGTCGAAGCATATACCATACTTTAATAAGTTTAACAATATTTCTGAAGACAGAGAAAAGCTTTGGAATTTTCTTGACGATTTATTTACTACATTTGATGGTGTTAAACACGTCTGGTGTACTGTTTCTGAATCTGGTAATGAAAACTTTATATATTATTGCGCGGCGCATGGTATAAAAATTGTATACCAGTATAGAGAAAGCGCATTTTACCCTGCAGTTTCTTGGCAGTTAGCGAATCAAGTTCAAATTTGGCAGCTCGGAGAACAAAAAGAACACAAAGAAAAAGTCGATTCATTCAATTACCAAGAACTAGAAGAACCTCCAATACAAAGAAGAATCAAATGGTACAAAAAATACCTCCCTTATTATTACGAACTACTCCCACTTGATTCCTATATTTCTAAATACGAAGATCTTTATGGCTTAGATACTTATGAACAAAGACTTGCTCAGTTTGATAATATAGCTGCATATCTTGATGTGGAAATTGACTATAATAATGTTAAAAATTTTTTAAGTACAGACAGAAAGGTTTTTAGTAAAAAGACATACGACAAAATACCAAACTACCAAGATATGCTAATTAAGTATGGAGGTGAAAAAATTATTTTGTGAAAATAGCTTTTTTATTTCTTATTTATGACGAAATAGTACATGAAGATTTGTGGGCGAATTTTTTCAAAGGGGTTGATCCAGAAAAATACAGCATCTATATACATTATAAAACAAACAAGCCTTTAAAACATTTCGAGAGATATAAACTTAAAAATTGCATAGAGACAGAATTTGCAGACATTAGTTTAATTCATGCAAATAACTTAATGCTACGCGAAGCCTTAAAAGATCACAAGAATAAAAAGTTTGTTAATCTAAGTCAATCATGCATACCTTTAAAAAACTTTGATTATGTTTATGAATTTTTAACGTGTGATGATAATGCCCATTTTTTTCGTGCAGCCAGAAGGCACAAGTGTTTTCCGCGCTGCAATGCCTTACTAGAGTATATACCAAGACACAAAATAAGTAAATCAAACCAATGGTTCATTCTCAATAGAACGATAGCAGAAAGAGCTGCCGCAGAAAAGTCTTTTTACTTGGATCATTTGTATAAAGAAGTTTACGCCCCAGAAGAGCATTACTATATTACTCTTGTCAATGAGCTTGGTCTTCAGGACATGGCTTGTTACACCGAGACCCATATGGAACAAGCTACAACTTTTGTTAATTGGGGAGTACCAGGACTTAAATATAAATATAAAACAAAGAAAAAAACAAAAGAACACCCCAAAGAATATTTTGATATTGAAAAAGAAGAGCTTGATTATCTTTTGGCCTCGCCTTGTCTTTTTGGTAGAAAGTTTCACAAAGATTGTTTTGTATTTGGCGTAGAAGAGTTTTTAGATGTCTATTTGATGGACACTTTATAAATCATGCATAGTGATTTTAAAAAATTTAACAATAACAGTCGCAACCTTGTGATTTGTTTTTCGGGGGCTTGGCTTGCAATTGACAAAATTCCAATATTTGAATTTTCAAGGTTATTTTCTTCGATTAAAGTGGATGCAGATATATTATTATTACGAGACCCAAAAAACGCCTGGTATTTAACCGGCCTTGGTGATAGCTTTAAAAATTTTTATTCTCTTTATTTTTTTTTAAAAAATGAAGCTAGTAGATATGATAAAGTTATTGCAATGGGTTCTAGTGCAGGAGGTTATGCTGCTATTTTATTTGCAAGTCTTTTGAATTTTTATGGCTGTATTTCTTTTACACCTCAAACTGATTTAAAAATTGCAAGCAAACATAATGACTGGTCTTTAAATAAACTTAAACCCATCCTTAGTACATCAGCCGGCAAAAAGTACCAGAATCTAAATAAGTATATAAATCATTCTTCAAAATATTATATTTATTGCTTTGACAATGATAATAAACTTCATGGTATTCAGCATTTTGATAATTTACCTAACTATCCCAATATTCACCGATTGAATTATAACGCTAAGCATATGGTGAAAGACAACTCTCTTTTCGAATTGTTTTTAGATCTTCTATAAATTAAAAAATGAATAATTATTACTATTTTTCTCGCGATACTGGATGGGGTGATACTTTGTGGCACCTCACTAATGCATTAATGTATTGCGAGCAGAACAAAAAAGGTATACTTATTGATATGCGTGGGCATTGGGCCAGCAAAGGTGATAGTAATTTATTTACTGAATATTTTCATCACATTGATACAGATATAGAAGTTATTATAAATGAAGAATATATAGATCAGCTCAAAAAAGATGCCGAACAACATTCTGATTCTAGGCTTGTAATCAAAAATCCGCTAAAATCCAAAGAAGAATCTAAAAAATTTTATGATACATTTGATCGAATTAATGTTCATGGTACTATAGCTAAAGAAATAGATGAGATGCGTGAAAAGTATTTCGCAGGAAATTATGTAGTTGGCGTTCACGCCAGAACATCGAACGGTGAAGTTTTTGCCGCCAAGAACTGGAAACTCAAATCGTTTTCAAGGAGAAAGAAATGCAATACAAACTATCTTTGATATTTATAAAGAGAAAATAGATCATGCATTATTTGATTCACCACGCGCATTTTTAAAAGCTTGCGATAATTATAGATTTTTTGTTGCTACAGATTCAAAGCAATTTGTTGATCTGTTTGAAAAAGAATACGGCAATACAATCGTAACTGAAAGATACTTTGCTCCTCCAGGATGCGGCACAGGCCACGAAAAAGGCGAGCAGTCCACAGAGATACAAATTCAGATGGAAGAAAAATATGGACGCATAAATATCGCCAAAGAAGCCTTGGTTGATTTCTATTTGCTTCAGTATACTAATTTTCTATTTAAAAACTTTAGTAGGTTTAATGAGTTTTGCTTGTATAAAGGTATACCAAATTTTCACATTAATTTTCAAGAGAAGTGTTATTAAATGATTAGTCATAAACATAAATGTATATTCATACATATCCCTAAAGCGGCTGGAACTTCTGTGGAAAACTTCCTAAGACAGGTTGATCCAGAAATACCATCTAAGGTTTTAAGAAAGAGAGGTTTTAGTAAATTTTTCAACGATCATTTAGATTACTATGTTTTTTCTTTTGTTCGTAACCCATATGATCGGTTTGTTTCTGCATGGAAGTGGGGCGAGTTGCAGTATCAAGTGCATCCAGACATAAAATATTATCAAAAAAAGAGGTCTGTATCTTTTGACGAGTACGTTCAATTAACTGTAGATAATGAATATAGAATGTTCAACAAAGATCTTTGGAGCGAGTACGATAGATATCATACGCTGCCCCAGTTTGAGTTTTTCCCCCACTTAAATGGCGGCCATTATTTTACTGACAAAATCAGTGTTGATTTCACTTGCGATTTTATTGGTAGGTTTGAAAACTTGTACGAAGATTTCAATAAAGTTTGCTCTGACATAGGTATGCAAGAATTAAAACTACCACATGCATATAATTCAAAGACTTTCAAAAAAGAAGCTATTTGGACGAAACAGTTAAAAGATAAGGTGTATAATTTTTACAAAAAAGATTTTGAATTATTTAAATACAAATGAAAATAATAAGTTACAGCAAGCAAGGTCTTTTTGGGTCCACAATGAACTGGATCAATTGCAGACTTCCCTATCTGTATCAAAACAAAATATATCCATCTTGGGATATAAGAAACATTAATCACGGAGATCCACGCGATTTAAATCGGATTATTCCTGAAATTATAATCCCAAATCATCAATCCAATTCCTCCAATAAGGCTACTCGATTACATAATATTGAAAGATGTGATTATAAGAATTTTGATGATGCTCATTTCTATTTTAATCATTTTTTTAGTTTTAACAAAGATATACTTGATCTATCCAAAAATATATCAAAAGATTTTAAAAACTGTTTAGGCTTACATCTTAGAGGTTATGATAAGTTATCATCAAAGGATAAAGAGAATATCCCAATAAGCAATGAAGATTACATATTAAAAGTTAAAAAGTTGTCGGAAATTCACTCTTTTGAAAGCATTTTTATTTTATCTGACGATCTAGCGCTTAAGTCATTTCTATTCGAACAGATCTCCTCTATTTTTAATGTTCCAATTTTTCAATCTCCTTTTAAAACAATATATCATCTTGACCAAAAAACTAGGCCAGATAAACTTCAGCTAACAAAAGAATCTGTCGCCGAAATGCTTGCATTATCAAAATGCAAACTAGTTTTAAAAAATCAATCCGCATTTTCTAGTTGGGCAAAAATTATAAATCCGTCCATTGGAATGTATAGGGTCAGTAAGTGTAAACAAACTTGGTTTCCAGACTATTATTTGCCCGAATTATGATCAGCCATAAACATAAATATATTTTTGTCCACACCCCCAAGTGCGCAGGGACATCTATAGAGAAGGCCCTACTCGATTATGAAGGCGTCAACATAGATGCTGATGATAAATTTTATTTGAATTCCATGCCTGAGTCAATTAAGAAGAAATACTTACTAGACCACCCACTACACTCTTACAGTCAACATTTTTATCTTGATCAATATAATCAAAGCTTAGCTAGCTCGTACTATTGCTTCACTTTCGTAAGAAACCCATGGGACTTAATGGTTAGTGAATATTTTTACATCTTAAACAACTACGAAATAAATTTATCTTTTGAAGATTTTATTAAAATAGGTGACGGACTGAAAGAAGTTAAAGGGTTTACATGGTTTGTCGAAAGAGGGCACCATCTGCTGCCTCAAGTTAATTTCTTAAATAAAAATATGAATTTTATTGGAAAATTCGAAAACCTACAAGATGATTTCAATGCTGTTTGCGATTCTATAAAAATATCAAGAATCAATCTCCCGTATCATAACTCCACAAAACATAATCACTATACTACATATTATAATGACTTAACTCGTGATATTATTTCAGAACGATATAAAGAAGATATTGAGTATTTTAATTTTAAATTTAAAAGATAATTAGCATGCCCACATTTGGTAGATTTTCATATGGAAAGCCTAAGCTTTTCTGGGATAACGATGATGCAGACTTGATTGTTGGCAACTTTTGTTCGATTGCCCAAGGTTGCTGTGTTTTTTTAGGGGCAATCACAGAACTGATTGGGTAACTACTTTTCCATTCGGCCATGTTAATAAGCATAAATTTAATAACTTTAACGGGTTAGGTCACCCAGCAACAAATGGCAATGTTACAATAGGGCACGATGTATGGATCGGAGGCAATGTTACAATTATGTCTGGTGTATCTATTGGTTCTGGGGCCGTTATAGCCAACAATAGTCATGTTGTTAAAGATGTCGGTGCATACAGTATTTCAGGAGGAAATCCCGCCAAGCATATAAAATTTAGATTTAACGAGGATCAAATAAATGCACTACTATTAATCGAGTGGTGGCACTGGCCTGAAGAAAAAATTAACAAAAACCTTCCTTTATTGTGCGATAAAAATATAGACAAATTTATTAATCTTCATATTTAAAATTTACAACATGAAATACGAAACATATATTTTATCTTTACTAACCCCAGAAAGATTAGAGTACATAAATAAAACACGTAAGCTTTTTCCTTTTGTTAAAATTTTTAATTCTGTAAATGGTTACAATAAAGAAGAAACAACAAAAGAGTTCTTGGGTCTAAATCTTGATTTTCACAAGTTAAAAATAGGTCCAAATAATGATTTTAATAATTATGGAACTCTTGCATGCTGGATTACTAAAATTAAGTTTCTTGAATTTCAAGTCTCAAATAAAATACCCCATGCTCTTTTTCTCGAAGATGATGCAAAACTTTTGCCTGGGTTTTTTGATGCGTTGAATGTTCAAATGAAAAATAAATGGGACAGGCTTGAAAAAGAGATTAATATAATAAGGCTATTCCAATGGGGCGAAGGATACATCACGTCCTTATCAAGTGCCCATCGTCTGCTTGACATCATTTATAAAACTGGGGTTGTTGACAACATTGATAATCAATTCAGAGAAAGGTCTGGCCCAGAATTAAAACTTAACTTTAATGATTTCTACAGAAAATGGGTAAAAACAAATGAAGGTGACATATTAAAGACTGAACCTCTTGATGAATATTTCTTTGATTCAATAAAATGAGCTCTGTCGCTGTAATTTCTTTCGAATGTTCCCCAGGAAATTATTCTAAAATTTCGTTTCCTAACAAAAAAAAGTATTGCGAGATTCATGGCTATGATTTTTATCCCTTTACAGATAGAATTTCTTCAAGACCCGCATCTTGGATTAAGATTTTGTATATACAGCAAATTTTAAATAATTATGATTGGGTTCTCTGGACCGATGCTGATAGCTATGTAGTTGATGGGAATAGAAAGATTGAAGAGTTTATAGACAACTCAAAGGATTTAATTGTATGTGAAGATGACGTAGGTATTAATTTTGGTATATTCCTGATAAGGAATAGTGAATGGTCTAAATGGCTTCTTGATGAAATTTGGGATTTTAAAAAATACGGAAACAATGTATTAGGCACAACTACACACTTCGTCCCAAGAACGCAAAAACACGCCACTTACAATACATGGGAGCAAACAAATCTTCATTCCATAGTCGGCCTTCATGGTGAAAACTTTCCTGAAAACATTTTATGTTTACCAGAAAAGGGAGATCATTTTAATGTAAGACCAGATCTTGCTACGAAAAAATCCTTTATAGTTCACCATAAAGGAGGGTGGAGAAAACATAAAGATTTCCTTGAATATATATTATGAATTTAAAAATTATATCTTTTTGCAATTATCCCTACAGAGAAATAGCCCTAAATTGGATTAAACATTTAGAAGCTTTATCTATAAACAATTATGAAGTATTATGTTTGGATCCTGAGTCTGATGAATACTTAAAATCTTATGGATGTAACTCTAGAGTTCTCGATGAATTTAACGATGATTGGATTTCTGGATGCAAGCATACAATGCGTCGAACTTTTATCTTTAAAAAATACTTGGAAGATGGCGTGGATATTATCCATTCAGACACTGATGCGCTTTGGCTCAAAAATCCGATTCCAGATTTGATACATTCGAATGATCAGGATATTATTGTTTCAACCGTTCGCCACAGAGAAGCATTTCCGCCAGAAGTTCGTCAAGCTTTTGGGTTTACATGCTGCATGGGTTGGATATTCTTTAGAAGCAGCAATAAAACAATTAATTATCTCGACAGGTTTTTAAACACGCGAGAAATTAAAGGCTCAGACCAGCAAAACTTTAACCAATTTTTATTGCATAATAAACCAACCTCCCAACCCCATAAGATTGGCGATGAATTAATTATAGATAATACTGCAGATCAAGACTACAACTATAATGAATTATCCTTATTAGCCTTAAGCAAGCCTCTAATCAAACGTGGGCCTATAGAAGATAGCACATATGTTTGGCATCCAAACACAAGAAAAGAAGCTGAACACAAAAAACAATCCTTTATCGATAGACGCAAATGGTTGGTTTAAAGTGTACTCCATCAGTATGAAAGAATATAAACCAAAGCCATTTACAAAAGAAATTTCCAAACAAATGCGTGAGGAAATGAACAATCCATTCGATAAAAAAAGAACGCTTTGTAACGTTTTAAAGCAGGCGTATCGCTGCAGCAAAGAGGAAAGTTATAATCTTGAAGCGGTGCAAGCCTTATTACTAGAATCACTATGGATGGGGCAGCGAATGCATGATAAATTATATAAAGAGCAGCAGCAAGAGCTTAAAAATGAGCATGTCAACCAAGATGAAGACGAAGATCCATTTTCAGTAGATTGGAGTAATCTAGGTGACGCTAACCTTGCTCAAGGAAATTGGGATTAAATAGTTTTAATATAATGGCTCGTTTATTATCATTTATAGATAATCCTAACCAGCGCATTATTAATTTAATTAAAATTCCTAATGCGGGAACAGTAAAGTCTACTAGCAAATGGTTAAGTGACCGCTGGTTTTTACGCGAAACAAATTTCGCAAAAGATTTAACGTGTATCGAAATTAGTCCATTCAGAAACGATAAAGACTCCAATACATTTGTTGGAGAAAAATACCTTGGTCATAAAGTTTACAATTCTTTTGATGAAACCCCAAGGATATAGATTTCCTTTCAATTATAGACCCTGACAATGCTTTTGAACTACTGACACATATTGATCACTCTAAATATAAGTTTAAATATCTTTGTGTAGCAATCAACCCGCTAAAAAACAAAAATTTTAAAGAAAATAAAAAAGATATACAGTTATTCCTTAAAGATAAATATAATTTTATTAAACAAAACAGGACGGAGCTATTGTATAGTGTAATATAACTCTAATGAAAAAATCAATACCAACATACAGGAATAGAACTCATCTATTATATTTATTAAACGAGCGTAAAATCAAACGTGCATGCGAAGTAGGTGTATACAGAGGTGGCTATAGCAGAGAAATTTTAGGAAGAATTGATAGTTTAGAGAAGCTTTACTTGGTGGATCTTTGGGAAAATCAATCGAATTATTACGATTTATGCAATGGAACCCAAGACGAAATGAATGAGCATTTCTCAAAAACATTAGATAATACATCCAAATGGAAGGATAAAACAAAAATTTTAAAGGGTTACTCTATTTCTGTTTGCGATCAAATACCAGATGATAGTCTTGATTGGATTTATATAGATGCAAGGCATGATTACCTTGGGTGCAAAGAAGACATTCAAGCGTATTGGCCAAAATTAAAATCCAACGGGATTATGAGCGGGCATGATTATATTGAAAATCGGGAATTGCAAAAAATGCAGCCAAACAATGATTGGTCGATTTGCTATGATGGATCTTTTCATCCTGGGGCTGTCAAAGGCGCTGTTGACGAATTTGCCAAGGACAATGACCTGCAGGTTATAGTTGGCTACAAAGAACCAGATTACCCTACTTGGTCAATACTAAAACCATAAAAACATGAACAGTATAAAAATCAAAACTGGAGCAAATTTAAGTAAGCTTCTTCAATCTACCGTAAACATACCTCAGGCATTTACCGAGTTAGTTAAAAATTCTATTCAAAATTTTGCCACATCATGCTCTATTGATTTAGAGCATCCTTATTATGGAGACCAAGGATGTCGCGCAATCATCACTGATAATGGCCAAGGCTTTGATCATATTGTCGATGAAAACGGAATGAATGCTTTTGATAAGTATTTTGTTTTTGGAAATTCATACGATACTACGGGGGGCAAAGGTGTTCAATTGGGCCAAATGGGTATAGGAGGTAAATTGGCTAACGATAAACTTTCTCACGAAACAGAGATTCACTGGACAATTGAAACCAAGAACGCACATGGAAAATGTTTTGTCCTTGAGTACAAACCGACCAATGTTATTTTTCTAAACGAATACTCTCCATCTATTAAAGAGCTAGCCCCACAAGAATCTTCTATTGAAAGTGATACCGGAACAAGAATAACAATACAAAAAGTTAAACGAAAAATTGAAGCAAATAGCTGGAACAAAGAAATCATCAAGAATGAGCTCCGTACATTTTTTGGACACCTTATTCCTCAATTAGAGAAAGAGGGTAAAAAGTTTGATCTTACCTTGAATGGAGAGAGTTTAAAGTTTATTTATAAACTTCCAGGGTCTAATATTCCAGTGATTAATAGAGAATTCGAATATGATTACTACGGTCAAAAGAAAAAAGCTAATATCGAATTTAGACTATCTTTAGTTTATAACCGATCTTTGTTGAAAAACCACCCACTTAAAAACATTGACATTATTTCTAATGTTAAAATATGCCCATTTCATTTATCAGACCAAGATTTACTTGAATCAACAACAAGCTGGGTTGAATCTAAAAACAAACAAGAATTTCTAGATCACGATAAAATACATAATATATTCAATAAACTAGTTGGTTTCATTTCTTGCGATGCGCTTTCTGAAGTTCTTGATGACACAGGTATGCCTGCTAAAGATTTATCTCACCATAGTTTAAGAGATGACCACCCAATCACTAAGCCTTTTCTCGAAAAATGTTATAGGGTAGTTATTGAATGGATCATTGAATATATTAAATTAAATCAAGAGGAAAAAATGAATATACTTGATGCTTTAGCTAACGAAGTATCAACTATGCTTGCTGAATATTTTGACGAAGAAGATTTTTCAGACCTCTGGGAAAATGACGAAAGCGAAGACGAAGAAGAGGAAGAAGACTTAACAGAAGAAGAGCAGCAACAAGAAAAAGAAAAAGAAGAATTAAAAGAGCTTGCCGAGATAGTTGCTAGAAGAGAATTTGATTTTCAACCTCAAGAAGAAGAAGAAGAAGAAGAAGAAGAGGAGGAAGAAGAGGAGGAAGAACAAGAAGATGAGCCTGAGCCAGAAAATAATATCCCCCACTATGGAATAGATTTAAAAACCAAAAACCTAACAAATCCAAGAGGATTCGATATATAATTATTAATTTTGGAGAAGAAGATAAAAACTTGATGTCGAGAGTTGATGATAGTGAAAACTTTACTATATTGATTAATGAAGGTAATCCTAAATTTTCAAGGCTAAAAGAAGAAAATTCTCCTTTTTTATTAGCCCTTCACATTTCCGAACTTTTGATCAGGGAGATTACGGTGTACAAAAACCCTCTAGCTTCGCCATCTGATTTAGATGAAGCTATCAGTAATTTTTATAGCGATAAATATTCTCAAGTAAAAACAAAAAGTGAGCTCTGATTTTACGCCATACAGAATTATAGGAAAACCTTTTGATTTTGACCTTGCTTGCGAAGAGGACCGCTTTCGCTTTGGTAGGGTTGTAGTTGAAAAAAAGAATGGTTCATTATTAAACCATTACTATGATCACTCTCCATGGAAATTTGATGCAAAAAACTCAAAAGCAGTTAGCTTTATCAAGCAGATTGAAAGGGCTGATGCGGCTCTAAACTTTCCAGACTTCAATCCAGTTAAAATTTATTTCATAGACGTCCCACCCAAAGCTGATATCATAAATCAATCAACTGAAGCCATTTTATTTCAGTCTTACATTGATAAAAACGAACCAGAATGCCCCCTAACTTAAGGAATCATCCATATTTTATTTGTTGCCCCGATTTCACTTTTTGGGATTGGTGCGGAATGAAATATGATCGTTACTTTAGTAAAATCCGTACTGCTGGAGAGTCAAAGCCAGCTTCTTCAAAAATGTTTTGGCGTGGCACAAAATATCCAAAACTTCGCGGCCCCTTGGTTGATCTTAGCGAGCGGAACCCAGATTTAATTGACGCAAAATTCGCAAAACCTAATAAAAACGACCAAAACTTTATTTCCTTAGAAGATGCAGTTCTTGGTTACCGTTATTTTATTGACCTGCAGGCTTCTGGCTGGAGCCCAAGAGTTAAATATTTTCTTCAATCTCATCGCTTGACATTTTTACAGGAGCGCTTTCATAAAGCATACTATGAAAAAGATTTGGTTCCTATGGAGCATTATATACCAGTTAAAAAAGATCTTTCCGATCTTGTTGATAAAATTAATTGGGCAAACAGCAACCCAAAAGCAGTTACAGAAATTATAGAAAATGCTTTTAATTTTAGTATACTAAACTTCTATAGATGCCGTAAACAAAAAGTGGCTAGAAGTAATCAATGCCTCTCAAAATGCATAACTTATATATATTAACTACAGCAATAGATAGACCTGATTTACACAATCAGACATTACCACCATTTTTTGATATACTTAAAAGACAAGATATTAATTATAAATGGTTCATCAATTTAGACTCTCCATTCAAAAAAACACAAGAAGCTGTAGATAATTTTAAAAAACTTTACTGGAGGCACTCAGGATTTACATATATCAGATAAGGCTTGCTTTTATTCTGCGGCAAAACATGTAATATCTTCAGCATATAATGAATTAGATAGTTTGAATGGTTATGTTGTATGGCTGGAAGATGACTGGGATTTACTTATTCCATTTAATATGCGAGAATTAGTTGACAGTGATTATGAATATATTGGTTTCCACTTTCATCACTTTTTTGAATTTTCATTTAACCCAACTATGTGGAGCAAAGATTTTTTTGTAAAAAATGTATACGAGCCCTTTGCGGCTTCAGAAGAGTCTATTGATCCAGAACAGCTACTAATTAATTATCACAAACGAACCAGAGTCGAAGACCCCAATCATTTAAAAAAATGTAAATCGAATTAATTTTAATGGCGTATTTGAAGACGCTGGCAGAAAATGGGGCGAGCAATATAATTTAAAAAAATGGAACAAAAACAAAACAGGAGGAAGCGTTAGTTATGAATAGTCAATTCGGCCAAGACAATATATATATTAAAAATTACATGCCTAATAAAAAGGGCTACTTTATCGAAATTGGAGGGGCTGATGGCATCACTAATTCAAACACCGTTGTTCTGGAGCAGCAATATGGATGGAATGGAGTTTGCATTGAAGCTGACCCAGATCAATATCTCCTATTAAAAAACAATAGGTCATGCACTACGGTAAACAGCGCTTGCTCTTCGACTAGCGGAGAAAAGCTGGAATTTATTTTTAGTACTAAAAAATTCTTCTCACAAATTTCGTCAAATGTCTGGTCTTTTAAAATTTGCAAAAAAATACAAAAACAATTACTTGATTCAAAAAAACAAAATCCTGAATGCTCTTTTCTTGTCACAACGAAAACTCTCACTGAGATTCTTGACGAAGTCAAAGCTCCAGGAAATATAGATTTTTTATCATTAGATGTTGAAGGCGCTGAGCTTGAGGTTTTACAAGGAATTAATTTTGAAAAATACAAAATTGACTGCATTCTCGTTGAGCACAATAATGAACATCCTAAGAGATCAAATATTCGCAAGTTACTCTTATCAAATAATTATTATAAAGCTCAAAATCTTGAAATCGATGATTTTTATAGATTAAAATGAAAGCCTCCATAATATTATCATCTTACAATAATCTGTCTGCGCTTGAATTAAGCATTGAAAGTTTAAAATATCAAACAGAAAAAGATTTTGAAATTATTATAGCAGACGATGGCTCAACCGACGGCACCAAAGAATACTTAGAACAGCAAGGCATAAAGTATTTTAGTCGTCCTAACCAAGGTTATAGGCTTGCATATATTTGGAATCGTGGTGCCGAGCTAGCATGCGGAGATAGACTTATTTTTGGAAATTCGGATATTATATCTCATCCTAAAAGAATTGAAGAGCATTTATTGCACGGCGACAATTTAATTGCCGGAGTATACCCATCAATACCTATTGATTATGTAGATACGATAACAAAGCAAAAAATAAAATACGATTTTTGGTCGATAGATTTAATAGCTACCGATGACAGAAGAAAAGATTATATTTCTGGCTTTAAAAAACCACAATTAAATCATGGCAAAAAAATTCCTCCGCGCTATATGTATGGTGGTAATTGGTCTTGTCCTGCTAATACTTTCAGGAAGCTTAATGGTCTTGATGAAGGTTTTACAGGTTGGGGTGGAGAAGATTTTGATTTTGCAAAAAGGGCTGAATTAGATGGAAATGACATTATACTCAATATTAATTGTATAGGATATCACCTAGACCACGAGACTGTTAATAGAGATAAAACTAAATCAATCGGCAAAGGATATTTTAATGAAAAATGGAATACTTAAAATTTTTTGTATGTTGTCATAAATATATCCATAGAGTTGAAGAGATAAAAGCTCGCGTTGATAAATGGAATCTTGGTGATTATTTAATTTTTGTTGGTGGAGAAGAAGAGAAACAGTTAAAAGAAAATGTTATTCAATTAAAGTGTCGCGATTTATATGAAGATCTTCCTGAAAAAATGTTTGCAATTTACACTTATCTATCTAATCTTGATACTCAGACTTTTATGATTATTTCTGGAAGATAGATGACGACATAGACTTCATTAAATGGAATATTAATCGCGAAGAAAATCTTTATAATGAATTAAAGGGCCATCACTATTGCGGTTTTAAACTTAAGCCTGGAAATAAAGGGGGCAAAAGAGGCTGGCATATCGGTAGAGTCCAAGAAGACTCTCCTTGGCATAACAAGAGATATGATGGAGAATATATAGACTGGATTGACGGCGGTACTACTTATTTCCTTAGTTCTTTTGCGTTAAACAAATGGAAAGATTTTGCTCACCTTAATCAAGTTAGATACAATGATATATACGAAGACCTTGCGGTGGCAAAATACTTATCTAAGTTTGATATTTTTCCTTCAGAAATTGATCCATGGGAGGGCAAGATGATTTTAAAATTTAATATTAACAAATGAACAAAAATATTTTCTTACTATGTTTGCAAGGATGGGGCAATGCTCCATGGCTATATCGTGAAGTTTCTGAATCCTGGGAAATTAATAACCCAGATTGGAAAATTCATTATATAGATTTCAATAATTTAAAAGATTACGTTGATGACATAGATTATATTTATGACAAAAGTAAAGATATAAGAAAGCCTGCCCAAAGTGATATTATACGTTTATCTTTATTGAAAAACCATGGGGTGTATGGGCTGACGCTACTTTGCTTTGCATGCAGCCTTTAGATCATTGGGCGCAAGAAGCCGTGTCTCATTCAGGCATATGGATGTATCATGCATGCATAGACCCAAAAACTAACTACATAGGGGGCGCCAGTTGGTTTATATTGTCAGAAAAATCCTCCTACATTATTAATAAATGGAAAGAGGGTGTGACAATTATTGGAATAAAAGAAAAAATGCATACATTTTTATGGATGGATTCTATTTTTAAAGATTTATTTTTTACTGATAATAAATTTAGAGATGAATGGGTTGATTGTTGCCACGCAAAAGGTTTAGATATGAATTCTGAATATGGCTCCAGGGCTGAATCGTCATATTGGCTTAACAATAATAAATTCAGGTCAGATATATTTTTAAATACTCCTCCTTACGCCATAAAATTAAGTAAATTTTTCATGGATTCGTTCCCTGACCCCACTTCTGTTCATTTTAAGAACTCCAGCATTTATAATGCAATAAAAAATAGCAAAAGAGGATTTGTATATAAACACCAATGGGAAGCGCCAAAAAAGTGTATTTAATAATAAATGAAATTTGTAATTTGCACATTTGCGAGAACTGGCAGTACTTTACTATCAAATATTATCGCTGGTCTTTTTTCGCCTCAAAAACCTATTGGTTTTATAGATAAAAATCCGAATTCTATATCAATAAAAGACTTTACTGACTCAACTTTTGATGTCATAAAATCTCATTACGTTGAGCCTTTGGCGTCTGAACAGGGTGTTAATAACGTTTATTTCGTTACGTCTCATCGAGATGGTTTTTCTCGTATAAATAAATATCCGGAGCATTGGCTGGTATTTAATTATCAAGATTTTTTAATAGATAAAGATCCAAATCTGGCTATTCATTTTGTTGCCGATAAGTTGAAGCTTAAGTTTGGTCTTGTTTTTTCTGAATCCCATTTTGCTTCCTGTAGAAATAGGCTTTTACTTATGAGTCAAAAAGTTAAAGAATTAGAAAATAAACCCTTTGAGGTTCATGATGATTTTTTTCATATACACGGAGGTCATCGTAATAGAGGCTAATGAAGCAATCCTTGTCAGATAAAATCTTACACAACCAAAAGCAGTTCACTGGCTATAGGTTGTGGGACTGTATCCACCATACTTCAACGAAATTTTTTCCCGAGGGCTTTGATAGCCTTATGGATTTTACATATAAGACTTGGCCTAATTCTATTGCTGGAGAATATACTTTTAAAAACAATTTTTCATTGGATTTTAACGAAAATTTACTTAAAAATATAGTTTTCTCCAGAATTAAGCCTCCTCATATTCAAGATAGGATCTGCATTCATTTAAGAATAGGCGACGTAATAAAATACCAAAACAAAGGACAAACTAAACAAAGATTTGCTCCACTTGAATTTTACAGAAAAAAAATTTGCAAAATGACTGACACCTTTAATGTGAAAGATATGCCTTGCTTTTTGGTTTTTGGTATGCATTATGATGTTGGCTTACAAGAATCAATAAAATACATAGAGGATATAGCAAAGCTTTTGGAGGAATTCGGAATGAAATGTTCTTTTAAAACTTCGAAGCCAGATGATGATTTTATTTTCTTGTGTCAGTCCAAAATTTTAATTAGCTCTAAAAGTAATTATTTCCGAGAGGACATGCCTTTAGTTCGATCTTGCTTTTTAGGGTCTAATCTACTATGAAACCTATAAAAGTTACTAATGAGCGTACTGGTGGTAATTTATTTCATTACGCTCACTTTATTTGCGATTGCCTGTATCCTGAATTTTTATCTGGAGTTTTTGATTATACTGATGTCTTCAGGTTAAAAAATATCAATCAGACATTAGGTAACTTCGCATCTTTTTATGAAGAAATTTCTGGATCAAAAATCACGAATTAGCCTTAGATTCTTTTGAATCTCTTGATTATGATCATGTTATTTGCCAAAGAAAAGAAGACGAAAATGATTTGGCCAATTTCGAATCTTTTAGAGATTTTATATTCAATCGCTTGAACATCGATTCTTTAATTGAAAGAAGAGAGAAAGCTGCTCGCCCTGCTCCTGAAATATTGCTAATTAAAAGAGGTGCTCCTACTGAATTAATAAGCGATGAAAAATTAAAATTAGAAAACCCAAATCAAACTAACGGAAAAGAAAGGAGAGAAATATCATGCATAAACAAGATAGAAGAAAGGCTGAAAAATCTATACGGAACCAAAATCCGTAGCGTTGTTCTTGAAGAAATTCCTTTTCGCATGCAAGTTTTTTATTTTAACCAGGCTAAATTTATTATTTGCGCTCACGGAGCATGTTTGAGTAATTTATTTTTTTGTAAACCTGGTTGCAAAATAATGGAGGTGCAAGCTCAAACCTCGCAAGACAAAGCTATTGGCGCTGGATATTACCCATTTTTTGATTATATTTCAAAAACATTGGGCTTAGATCATTTGAAAATTCAAAACAACCCTTTTATGATAATAAAAGAAGCTCGCAAACTCTACTAAAATGAATTTTAAATCCTACATGTTAACGTTTACTCAAGACCCAAAACGTCTTGCTAACTTCAACGAGGCTAAATCTAAGTTTGAAGGGCTCGAATTATTTGAAGCTGTGAACGCAATCAAGTATTATGAGCATTATGAATCAATAGACAAGGATAATAATTTTCACACACAAGACTACCTAGATAAATGGAAATGGCTACCAGGAAAACTTGGATGCAATTTATCTTACATCAAACTTCTTAAAGACTACTATCGAGACTATAATTTTTATCCTGATTTTCCAGAATGGCTTATTGTTTTAGAAGATGATGTAGAAGTTGCATCCAAAGATTCAAAAAATATTCTTGATTCCATATTGTCTAAGGCATCTGAACTAGATTTAGATTTTGTTAAATTTTTTATCACTACGGGGAAAGAAAATATCGACGGAAATATAGTTGAGTTTTCACCTGAGTTACAATTCATAAAGTCCAATCTTATATCTGATGGCTTTTTTTTAAATTAATACCTTCTTGGGGTACAGTTGCACAAGCTTTTCATGTCAATTCTGTTGCGAAGCTTTTAAGTGAGCTACCTTGGAATGACCACATAGACCAAGTGTTAATGCGACCTCCAATATTTAATTCAATAAACGCTGCCGCATACAAACAAGATTTTTTAACATACTGTGGTGCAAAAAGCTTAGAAGATGCCAACGAGGGTTACGGAAGTCTTATATTTAACAACTCAACTGATGGCAAAGTTGATTGGAGAAAACTCACAAGAATATGATTTCTCATGAATTAAAATGCATTTTTATACACATTCCAAAATGTGCAGGCAGTTCAATTAATCGAGAATTAAATTTGAAATCCGTTGGTTTTTCTGGTCATTCCCCAGTTTCTTATCATTCTGAATATTTAAATCAATATCTTTCTTTTACTTTTGTTCGTAATCCTTATGACAGAGTAGTTTCTGCTTATAAATATTTTCGTAAATTAAAAAAGGGTCATCGCTGGTATTCTAGAAATAAAATTATATCTGATAGCGCTAACCAAATGGATTTCAAAGAATTTGCTTATCATATACCAGATTTTTTAAAGTTAATGAAGCGAGAAGAAGGATCCTTTGAATCTGGTATCCACTTTCAACCATTTTATTATTTCATTGATGAGCCCATTTCTCATATTGGGCGATTTGAAAATATTCAGCGTGATTTTATAAAGATTAGAAGATTTTTGGGTTTGCGATCAAAACCTTTACCAAAAACAAACTCCACAAATAACGTAGATTACAGGGAATTATATACAGAACAAACAAGGAATTTCGTGTACAATATATATCAAGAAGATATTAAAAAATATAATTACGAATTTTAGTTATGGAACCATATAAATTTGATCGAAGCTTCGCAAGATTATCGATGCTTAATTACATTAAAGAAGGCGATATTTGCGCTGAGATAGGAGTATTAAAAGGAGATTACGCTAATTTAATTTCCATGCAATCTCCATCAAAACTATACTTGATAGATCCATGGATAAGCATTCCAGATATTTCTCATCGCTGGCATTCAGTACCACAAGAAGAAATGAACAACTACAAAAATGAAGTATTTAATATGTTTTCAAACAATGACAAAATACAAATTTTAGAGAAATATTCTGTAGACGCGGTTATTGGTTTTGAAGACAATTATTTTGATTGGGTTTATTTAGATGCTAATCATAGTTATAGTTTTGTCAAAGAAGACCTAAATAATTGGTGGGTTAAGCTAAAACCTAATGGGTACATTTGTGGAAATGCTTATGTAGACAGTCCTGTTGCAAGAAATGTTTTGGACTTTGGAGTTATCCCTGCGGTTGATGATTTTCTGGAAGATAAATTCGAAGAGATAAATCACTTTGAAATTATTGATTCTCAATTCGTTTTGCAAAAGAAATAGAGTGAAAAAAATGGAAGACATTCTTCTTTTATTTAATAAAGATTTTTTTTTCTTCAGCGGGGTATAAAATCACTAGAGTCAGAAGATGATATTCCTGATTCTAACTCCGTTCTTTTTTTTGGTAGCCACAGGTATACATTTAATCCGAATAAAGATATTGAAAAATATTTCTCTATTATCAATAAGAAACCTTTTACGTATTCTATAATTTGTGGCAAGACAGATCGCTCTTTGGATAAAAATTTAAATATACCAAAAAATATAAAAAAAATTTATTGCAATAATATTGATTACCCTCATGATGTGATAAAATTTCTACCAATGGGTAGAGATTTTAGGGCTAGAGATTGTTTTCATAAAAACAATAAACCAAGAAAGAGAGATATTTTGGTATACGGTAATTTTTCATTAAACACTAGCTGGATAAGAAAAGCTATTCATTTATTCGTAAAAGATAACCCTATATATACTCTTGAAAATATTGGCTTAAGGGGGGTGGCGGAGAAAAGCGTTCTTGGTTTATGTCTAATGATAAATTTTTTCAAAGATTAAGAAGGAGTAAGTTTGTAATGTGCCCTAGAGGCACAGCCCCGATTCTTTTAGATTTTATGATACTTTTATTGCGGCGCAATCCCCATTGTTATTAAAGACCCAATGTATGATCAATTTGATCATTCTGAATTGCCAATTCTTTTTCTGGACCATCAAAAAGATTATCAAAAAATTACTAAAAATTTCTTAAACGAACAATACAATATATTATCTAAAAAATAAAACCATATTATAAAACATTAGACTTTAATTATTGGATAGAAAAAATTAAATCAGAATTATGAAAATATTAGTTGGAGGAGCAGGCGGGTTTATTGCCGGTTATTTGGTTAAAGATTTATTAGCGCAAGGACATGAAGTTATTGCTGCTGATATTAAGCCGGCAGATATGTGGTACCAAACATTTAAAGGCGCCGAAAATCATGCGGATTGCGACTTAGGAGAGAAAGAGCATTGCTATAATTTAAGCGTTGGCGTTGATCGCATTTATAATCTTGCTTGCAACATGGGCGGGATGGGCTTTATACAAAATAATCACGCTTTGTGCATGGAGTCAGTGCTTATTCAGACTCATATGCTTATGGCAGCACGAGATAATGATGTAAAAGAAATTTTATATAGCTCTTCTGCATGTGTTTACCCTCTTGAAATTCAGTCTGATATTAGGGATGCTGAATCTCAAGGCTTGAAAGAGCATACAGCGTATCCCGCAAATCCCGAAGATGGTTATGGATGGGAGAAATTATTTAGCGAAATATTAACGCATTATTATGGAAAAGATTTTGGCATCGATTCCAGAGTCTGCCGTTACCATAATGTTTACGGACCCTTTGGTACATGGAGGGGTGGTCGAGAAAAAGCTCCTGCTGCAATTTGCCGCAAGGTTATTGAGGCCAAAATGAGCGGAAAGCATGAAATTGAAATTTGGGGTGACGGTGAACAAACTCGATCATTTATGTTTATTGATGATTGCATTACTGGCATGGAGTTGATGTGGCAAAAAGGCGACTCTCGCCCACTTAACCTTGGAAGTGATCATATGATTTCTATCAACCAACTTGTTGATATTGTGGAAAACATTGGAGACATCAAGTTAAAAAGAAACTACAATCTAGACGCTCCGCAAGGGGTTCGTGGTCGCAATAGCGATAACACCATGATCAAAGAAGTTTTAGGCTGGGCTCCATCGATTAGTCTTGAAGATGGACTTGAAAAAACATACGAATGGATTTATAATCAAATGCAGAACTGTAAAGATTCTGACGGATATTAACCCTTATTTTATTATGATTGAATTTTACAATGTTAGAAAAAAGCAAAAAGTTCAGATTAATGAGTCTGAAATTACAAAAAAAACAATAGAAAAAGAGACAAAGTCAGGCAAATTATCTATCAGATACTGCCTGAAGGCGGTTGATGATGATGGAACTAAATTAACTCGTTTTTGCAGCAAGGCTGATTTTGATAGCCTAGGCTCTTGATGGGGCCAATATTTAACACCATATTGGGGGCAGGCATTAAATTAGCCTGTAACCTTATTAATGCATGGCTTGAGCAAAAACGGCAAGATCAAATGCTGCTTGCGGCTAGAGATAATCAAATGCTAGAAGCGCTCATTGAAAACCAAAAATCTCAAGCCAGTGATGCTTTTGTAAAAGTCACTCGTCGAATACTTTTTATGAGTATCACATTCACAATGTGCTATCTCATGATTTATTATGCTCATAATCCAAACATTTCTTATGATATCATTGTTCCAAAAGGAGAAGGAGCAAGATGGGGCTTTTTAGTTGGATCTTTGGTGGCAAAGATTGGGAAGTCGTTAAGCTTACTGGGGGTTAATGTTATCTTCTTTTATTGATCTTTGTTTTATGGTTGTAGGATTTTACGCCATACCCAGCAAAAAGAGGTAATTATTTTATCCTTGACCTTTTACATTTAAAATGTTAAAGTATGCTCAGTGACTCATACTGATAATAAAAAAATCATAGAAAACCTTGTGGTTGTACCAAAAACTTCTAAACGAAATTTCTGGGCACGAGAAATTAAGTCACTAAACATATTGCTTGAAAATTACCCAGAAGATATATTCTGGAAGGGATTATCTTTTAGTAACTTAGTAGATAGCATTATAGTGTTCAGATCAGGCTTTTACTCAGAAGAACTGAAAAAAATATAACTTATTTAAATATAAAATACCAGAAGAAAAACCAATAAATATAGGCGAAAAATCAGGAGAAGACTATGAGAACAACAAAAACCAAAAAATTTATTTGATTTCCTATCATGACTAAAACAGAAGAACTAGATTCTAAAGCAGCGCTTAAAACTTTTTTAAAACAAAACGAAGAAAACCACTACAATTTCGAAGACGAGGTAGATTATAAGGTTTCTTGTGGTAGCCTAAAAGTTGACTTCGAATTAAATGGAGGATTAGGGCCAGGTCTCCATAGATTTACAGGAATAAACGAAGGAGGAAAAAGCTCTGAAGCTTTAGAGGTTATGAAAAACTTTTTAAAAATGCCTAACAGCAAGGGTGTTTACATCAAAGCTGAAGGTAGACTTTCTAAAGATATGAAAAAGCGCTGTGGAATTAATTTTACAGACAAAGACGAAGAATGGACCGAGGGGAAGTGTTTTGTCTTTGATTGTAATATATATGAAACTGTTCTAGATCTAATGAGGGTTTTAGTGGCTAAAAATACAGAAGAAACAAGGTATTGTTTTGTGCTAGATTCACTTGACGGATTAATCATGAAAGACGACTTAAATAAAGGCTTCGAAGATTCACATAAAGTTGCTGGAGGCGCATTGCTTGGAGCTAAATTTATGCAAAAAATGAGTATTGCTTTAGCAAAACGAGGTCACATGGCAATCTTTATTTCACAAGTTAGAGCTGATATTAAGCTAGACCCTTACAGCAAAGCCCCTATCAGGCAAACCACAGCTACAGGCGTTAATGCTTTACTTCATTTCGCTAACTATATTTTAGAGTTTGAGCCTAGGTTTAAAAAAGATTGATTTTAGAGAACCCTACTCAGCCAGTAGATCAGCAAAAAAATAAAATCTTAGGTCATATAGCAAAAGTAACTGTCAAAAAATCTCCAAACGAAAAAACAAATTATACATTAGAGTACCCGATTAAATATGGGCGATCTAATGGCACTTCTATATGGGTGGAAAAGGAGGTAATAGACATGCTTTACTTATGGGCTATATAAAAAAGAAAGGCGCATGGATATCATCTGAAAATGATTTTCTAGATATCGTTTCTGCCAAAAATTACGAGTTTCCAGATAAGATACAAGGAGAACCAAAATTGAATGCTTTCTTAGAAGATAATCCAGATCTAACTTTTTTAATTGATCATTTCAAAGAGCTAATTTATCAAAATAACAACTAGATGGTTTTTAAAACTTTAACAGGAGCGTCTAAAAGGGTAAAAAAGCCAAAAAATTATTTAATAAAATGGGGTGGACAAAGCAGGAGCAAACTACAATACTCTGTCAAACAATTCATGAAACCTTACTGGGATATGGATATTGTTTTTGAAGAGTTTCCTATCGCTGGAAGCAGGATGAGTTTTGATTTTTACAACTCAAATAAGGGTATAGCTATTGAAGTGCAAGGCGGTCAGCATTTAAAATATACTCCATTTTTTCACGGAAAATCTAAGTCAACTTTTCTTAGCCAAATAAGAAGGGACAATGAAAAGCAAAAATTTTGCGAAATTAATAATATAAAATTAGTAGAAATATATCCGAATGATGAACTTTGTGTTGATTTATTTGAATCTTTTGGTGTTATTTTGTAACATAAGTGTAATTCTAATCTAGTGAGTAATAATATCGATCCAGAAAATTTAGATTCTTTTTCAATCCCCGAAAGTTTGTTGGAAAAACTTTTTGAACTAACTGGGGATGCAGATCACAGCAAAGGCTTCATACTTACCTACGTAAACCAGTCCGGCAAACCAATGGTTTATACTAGGAGTCAGAATCAAATTGTTGAAATGGGATTACGAAAAGCTTTAGAAAAATATTTAATCAGTCTCGAAGAGGCTGAAAATATGTATGGAGCAGATAGTGATCAAGACGGATTAGATTAATAATTACTTTTAATATATAGCACATATGATATACTCTGC
This sequence comes from Cellvibrionales bacterium, assembly GCA_038143955.1. Lineage (GTDB taxonomy): Bacteria > Pseudomonadota > Gammaproteobacteria > Pseudomonadales > Porticoccaceae > Porticoccus. The sequence continues at coordinate 121,857 of JAYQMT010000004.1, read as the reverse complement.
GGAGGTAGAAAAGCAATTTCTTGCTGGACTAATAAATTATTCAGACAAATATGTCGAAGTCGCCCCTTTCATCTCATCAAAGGACTTCTTTTTTGATCCCCACAAAATAATATATAGTTTTTTAAAGTCTGAATATGAAGACGGAAATAAAATAGACGAAGTAATACTTGCTGAAAGAATAAAACTTTCCGGCATCTCTTTTGAAGACAATATAAGTGTTTCAGATTATATCAAAGCTTTAAAATTAAAAAAGTCTAATCAATCAACTGTACTTGAAGCTGCAAAAGACCTTAAAAAGCTTTCGGTCAGAAGAGAGATTTCTTCTAGCGCAAATAAAATCGTTAGCGCAATGAAGGGGATAGAAACATCAAAGAGCCTTTCCGACATCATAAATCGCGCTGATACAATTTATTCTTCAAATATTAATTTGTATGAGAATGGTGACCATGTGCCTTCTGACATATTTGCGGATATGGAAGAGGTTGTGGAACTAAAAGGAAACGACCCACAAACTCATTTTGGTCCCACTGGGCCTCACGAAAGGCTTTATAATCTGTACGGATCTTTGTTGCGACCTGGAAATATTACAACGATAGTAGCAAGGACGGGGGTCGGAAAGACTCAGTTTGTCATGGACTTTTGCACCAAAGTTTCCAAAAGCGATGGCATTCCAGTTTTACATTTAGATAATGGCGAAATGAGCAAGGAGGAATTGATGATGCGTCAATGCGCGTCCCTCTCAAAAGTTCCAATGAATTTACTAGAAACAGGCCAATGGAGAAACGCAGGACCAGAAGTGGTTGAGCAAGTTAGGTCTGTTTGGTCAAAAGTAAAAGATTATCAATTTTATTACCAAAACATTGGAGGAATGCCTATTGATTCGGTAATACAATTAGTAAAACATTTTTATTACGCAAAGATCAAGAGGGGAAATCCAATGATACTCAGTTATGACTACATCAAAACTACTTCAGAGAGTCTTGGTAATAAAACTGAATGGCAGGTTGTGGGCGAAATGGTAGATAAACTTAAAAATTAATCCAGCGAGATATACTTCATGACAATAAACCAGTAATATCTTTGATGACAAGCGTACAGAGTAATAGGTCAGGAATTACAAATAACAGAAACTCTGACTCGATAGTAGAAGATGAAAGTATTGTTTCTTTGTCTGACAGGATTACGCAATTTAGTTCTCACTTATTTTCCTTAAGAAAAAAGACTATGGATGAACTAGCAGAAGAGCAAAACTTATTTGGCACTCACCGATTAACTTGCTTTAAGTATCGTCACCTAGGTGAGAATGTGCATCGAGCAATCAACCCAGTCAGAATGCCAAATGGAACAGATTTAAGAAGGAATTTTATAAATTTAAATTTCGAAAATTTTGATATATGCGAAGTAGGTGACCTCCAAGATATGGTTGAAGCCCAAGTTGACGTTTCTTTTGCAGCAAGAAAATGGGATTGATAATGATTTAGGGTTATGACTTCTGATAAAATTAAGAACATATTAAGTGATCTTGGTTACAAGCTAAGTGACTTCGGCAACCATTGGAGAACCAATGCTCTATACAGAGGAGGAAAAAACCCAACAGCATTGCAGATATATAAAGACTCAGGAGTATGGGTTGATTATGTAAAAAACTCAAACCATCTACCTTTGAGTCTCTAATTGAAGCCACACTTCAAACTAATGACCCAAAAATAATAAAAAAAGTTACTGGTGGCCTAGATTTTACTCTCGATAGAGTTCATAATATAGAACTGCCAAAGCTAGATATGGAAAAAATTTACCCAGAATCAATTTTAAACAGACTTTTACCTCATTATAAATTTTATAATGATAAAGGCATAAGCAGTGAAGTCTTATCTTACTTGAGGTCAGGGCTCGCAACTGAGGGGGCAATGTATCAAAGGTACGTTTTTCCAATTTACAATTCCGACTCCTGTATCCATGGGTTTAGTGGCAGAAATATGTCAAAAACTTCCGTTGATAGGCCAAAATGGAAACATATGGGAAAAAAATCGACCTGGATATATCCTTATTACGTTAATGGGGCTAACAATGAAGTTCAACAATCGATTGAAGAAAAAGATTACGTCATTCTTGTCGAAAGCATAGGTGATTTACTTAGCCTGCATGAGGCTGGAATAAAAAATGTATTAGTTACTTTTGGCACGTCTTTATCTTCTTCTATGATTTGTTTCTTGGTTTCGTTAAGCTGTAAAAAAATAGTTTTGTCACTCAATAACGATTCAGATAAATCAACGAATAGAGGTTTTGTCGGCGCGTTAAAATCTTATTTAAAACTTTTAAATTATTTCTCAAAAAATTCTATTACTATTCATTTGCCAACTAAAAATGATTTTGGAGATATGAGTTTATCTTCAATTGGCGATTGGCTTCAAGCATTAGAAAGTAATTTAAACTCAAATAAGTCGAATTGCTATAAAGACAAAATTCTCTCATATATAGATTCAGGCGAAATATCCAAAAGTCTATACAAAAAAAAGTTTTTTGATGGATGATTTAACCCCACTTTCTGCAAGCAGAATTAAAAAGCTCAAAGCTGTTCTTGGAGCTACTGGGCTACATATAAATTAAAAGTTCCAGATTCAAGTAATGATGGCGCCAGTAGAGGTTGGATTTGCCACTTAATATTTGAGCTACTAGGCAATCCTAAGCATAGAAAAAAATACGATGAAATAATATTAAAAGATTCCATTTTTCTTTGCGAGCCAATCAAAAGATTGGTTTCCTATCACGCAAAAAAGCTAAAAGTAAATGATGAAGAAAATTTAGAACTTATAAATAATATGACCCTCGCAGGTTTACATTTTGATTTTTTTGGCGAGGCCAAGGGTAAGCCTTTTGAGTCTATATCTGAGCAAGAGTTTAATATTACAGTTGATGAAAAAGATAAGCTATACAGAATAAGGGGGTTTATTGATAAATTATTTTTATATAAAAAAGATAAGTTAGCTATCATTAGAGATTTTAAAAGCAGCAAGTCAGTCTTTAAAGGCAAAGAGGTCACAGATAACTTGCAAGACCTCCTGTATACCTTAGCAGTTAAACAGCTTTTTCCTCATTATACAAAAAGACAAGTAGAATTTTTGTTTTTAAAATTTGACCTACACGCTTCTGGCAACGTAAAAATGGAACCGATTAGTGATAAAGAGCTTGATGGGTTAGAGTTTTATTTAACTGAAGTCCAAAAATTCATAGATAATTTTGACGAAGAAGACGCGGTATCTAATTTTGCTGGCTCTCAAGGTTATCCTTCTGACGGTACTTTTGGAGGTCCATTGATGTGCGGAAAAGACGGTTTTAAGATCTCAAAGGGTAGTCCATTGCTAGATAAAGAAGGCAACCCCATTGTCGCATATATTTGTCCATACAGAAAGCCTATGGATTATTATGTGGTAAAAAACGCTGAAGGAAAAATTATTAAATCAGTTTTTGAGGAAGAAAAAGATTCACTCTGTTTCGATGAAGATAAAGGTGAATTTATAGAGAAATTAAGCTATAAAGGTTGCCCTTACTGGAATAGAGAAACTCCTGATATTGATGATTTTTTGTAAATCTTGTGTACATTATCATGAATGACAGATACAATAGAAAGCATTTGCTACGAATTTTCAGAAGATTGCTTATTCTCACAGGAATTATCGCAAAAAGGATCTCCTGTGATGTTAATATGCTATCTTCAGCATAAATATATAGCAGAGTTAGCTCGCTTTTTGTCTAATCATAATTACGAAATATGCTCCCAAAAACCAATGGGTAAGCATTTTTCTTTAATAAGGTTTGAATTAATTCATATTAATTCAATATAAATAGGAGGTTTTATGTTTTTGGCGGGACTTATTTTTATCTCAGGCGTGTCCATATCTTTGGTTGCTGCTTATTTTAGTATTATTGGCCTAGCTACGATGTTCCCAGGGTCAAAAGAGGCTATAATTATAATGGGGGCCGTACTAGAAATAGGAAAACTGATTGCTGCGGTTTGGCTACATAAAAACTGGCATGAAGCTTTTGGTTTTTAAAATACTATCTACTTACTGCCGTCATAGTTTTAAGCGGTATAACTAGCATGGGGATTTTTGGATTCTTATCTAAATCTCACGTCGAGCACGGGGCTTCTATAGAAAAAGAACAAGTAATGATTGCTCAAATTGAGGACAAAATCAAAAGAAAAAACGATTTCATAAAACAAAAAAATGATTTAATTTCGACTCTAGACTCAATTAAAACATAAGGAAGACAAGACTCTAGCGCGGTGATCGAAAGATTGAGCGCAAGAATTGATTCGTTAAAAGAAGAAGAGGTAAACTTGCTATCGGTTCATGAGTCAAAGTTAACATCTTTAGAATTTCAAGAAAAAAAATTAAATCAAGAACTGGAAGACGCTAAAAAACCAACAGGTTTATTTGGTTCAAATAGCTACAATAAAACCGTTGAGTCTCAACAACAAGAAAGATCTTTGATAGATGCAGAAAAAGTTAAAGCCCTAGACTCAATAAATTCTATTAAGGAGAGTTTTTTTGAAAAAATCACTGAGGTTAGATCTCAAATTGATTCATTACAAATTTTACCAGCAAATGCATTTAAGAGCGACCCAAGGATAGAAAATTATCGTACCGAAATAGAGAATGCTTACTCTGAAATAGCAAATTTAGAAGAACAAAAGTTTAATTACGGATCTGCGCTAAGATCTTTGGAAACAGAAATTGGACCAATCAAATATATCGTAGGAGCTCTTGATGAGTGGACAGGTTTCAGTGTCGGGATTGAACAGGCAGTAAGAATTATTATTGTAATTCTTATCTTTGTCTTTGATCCGCTTGCAATCTTACTTCTGATTGCCGCAACCATTACTTACAGCGCAAGCAGAGAAGATGATTTACCGCCAGATGTCATAGAAATCAGAAACAAATTACTTGAAGAGCTAGAAGACTATCTCAATGACGGAGGGATTGCTGATCATTTTATAGAGCGCTCAAAGAAATAAACTTGACTTTTGTATTAGCTTATGTTAAGCTATACATGTGTTACTTCCAATATTCAAAAGTCATTATTCCATAGGTAAATCAATATTAACTCTTGACCATCCAGATCGCTCAAAATCAGATGGTGGACCAGATTCTGTATTTGATATAGTTAATGATAATAAACTCAATGAAGTTGTATTAGTCGAAGATAGTTTCATGGGATTCTTACAGGCTAAAAAAGTCTGCGAAGATCTATCGGTAAAATTAATTTTTGGGATAAGAATCGACTGCGTTGAAGATGTTTCTGATTTAAATGAAGATAAGTCAGAAAAATGTATTCATAAAATCATTATATTTCCAAAAAATTCTCATGGATGCGCTCTGTTAAATAAAATTTACACCATAGCAAAGACCGAACATAAAGGCTTTACGGACTTAGGTATACTAAAACAATATTGGTCAGACAAAGATTTATTTTTGGCGATACCATTTTATGACTCTTTCTTATTTAAGAACCTGACTTCTTTTAATTCTTGTATTGTAAAATTTAATTTCACAAAACCAACTTTTTTTCATAGAAGATAATGGCTTACCTTTTGATGAAATGACCCAGCAAGCCGTGAATAAATATTGTAAAATAAATAATTTTCCCACTCAAAACGTGCAGTCTATTTTTTATAATACAAAAAAAGATTTCTCTGCATATTTAGCTTATAAATTAATCTGCGGTAGGAATTCATTCTCAGGAAGAGATTCTTCCTTATCAAAGCCTAACTTTGATCACTTAGGTAGTGATGAATTTTGCTGGCAAAGTTTTACAGAAAAGCGCGTTTAATTATGGAAGACTTATTAAGATTCAAAAAAAATCAGAAGTACATGGTGTTCGACTTTGAAACTTGTAACCTAAATTTAGTTTCAGAAGAAAATAAGCCCTGGCAATTAGCGTTTTTAATATATGAAGGTGACAAACTAATAGAGTCAAATGACTACTACGTACACTGGGATAATTTAAATATATCTGATGGAGCCAGGAAAGTTACCGGTTTCTCAGATGCAAAATACAAAAAGAGAGCGAAACCTGCAGAAGAAATTCTTGAGCATTTTGAGCGCTATTTATATGATCAAGAGTACATTATTTTAGGTCATAATATTTTTGGCTTTGATATATATATCCATAATATATATCGAAAGCTTTTAAACAAAAAAACAGACTACTCTTATCTCAAAAACTGCATAGACACTCTTTGTATAGCAAAGGCTATAGATAAAAACTTTGAAATGCAACAGGATGAGGATCGTTTAACCTGGCAATTTAAATTAAATTCTTATAGAAAAAGAGGTATGAGATTAAACCTCGGAGCATGCTGCAAGTCTTATGATGTAGAGTTTGACCCAACTAAACTGCATGATGCCTTATATGACATTCAAAAAAACTATGAAGTATTTAAAAAATGTTATGGAAAATAAATATATAAAAAACAATAAAGATTTAGAATGTTTCTTAGACTTATATAGTCAAGAATTATATAATATAAAAAGTGAAGCTTTAAGCTTGTATACTGAAATTCATTCAAAACCCAAATCTTATTGGGATGAAAATAAAAGTCAATTCAATTTGGCTATGAAAAAAATAAAAAATATAGAAAGCAATAACCAATCCCTAGAGGAGTGCCAAAGAGATTGCGTACATAGTTTATGAGTTTTCTAGATCAGTTTGAATCTTACGAAGATTGCATACCTCCAGGTGTCAGGCTTCCCAAAATTAAGATAAGCAAAAAACAGTATGCCAGCCTCAAACTCAAGGAAGATACCTCCAACTACGACTTTCTTCGAGCGCTTTGCTTGTCTGGCGTTAAAAAATTAGGTATAGATAAATTTAAAAATTCTCAATCTTATTATGATAGAACCAAAGAAGAACTTTCTATCTTAAAAGAATTAGGCTTCATCGATTATATTTTACTTAATTGGGATATACTAAATTTTTGTCATGAAAATGATATACCTACTGGTCCAGGTAGGGGAAGCGCAGCAGGATCTCTTGTTTTATACCTAATAGGTGTCACAAAAATAGATCCAATTAAGTACGATTTATTCTTTGAGAGGTTTGTGAGTAAAAGTAGGGCAAAAAAATCGTTAAAGAAGGCGTTACTTATTTAGATGGTAGCCTTTTGGCAGATGTAGATAATGATATAGCTTATGAACATCGATATAAAGTCATAGAATATATTGAATCAAAATATCCAGGGCGAACTGCTAAAATATTAACACTAAACACTTTGAGCAGCAAGCTCTGCATAAGGGAGTGCGGAAAAATAGTAGGAGAACTATCAGAAGTTGATGTCAATCAAATCACAGCCTTAATACCTAAAAATTTTGGTAAAGTTGCGAGTCTAAATAATGCAATTAAAGATAGTGAAAAATTTAAACAATGGACTGAAAGTAATCAGGCAATCTTTGCTATTGCAAAAAACTAGAGGGTCTTAATAAAAATAGCGGGGTACACCCTTCGGGAATAGCAATTTCTTTCGAAGAAATATCTAAAATATGCCCTCTACAAGCTACCACTGAAGGAGCTTTAGTAACTGCATACGACATGAACTGGGTTGCAGAGTTAATGGTTAAGTTTGACATACTAGGCTTACGAACCTTAAGTGTTATACATGATACATGTAAATCATTAGGTATAAATCCAGATGAAATATCTTTAGATTCAAAAGAAACTTATTTACCTCTCCAAGAATTAGAATATGCTCATGGACTATTTCAAATTGAAGCGCATACAAATTTTAATGTTTGCAAGAAAATAAAACCAAGAAACTTAGAAGAGCTTAGTGCTGTTGTGGCCATTGCAAGACCTGGAGCTTTAGATTTTTTAAATCAGTATTCCGAGTATGTTAGAACTGGAGAATTTCAGAGCCAGCATGAAATTTATGATGACGTACTTTCTTACACGGGTGGAATCCTCTCTATCAAGAACAGCTAATGAAAATGGCTGTAAACATAGGTTTTAATTTAGATCAAGCTGAGCAATTAAGGAGGATAGTTGGCAAGAAAAAAGTAGATCAAATGCCAGCTTGGAAAGCAAAGATAGAAGCTAAAATTATAGAAAATAAACTACCCTTAGAGGCGGGGGATATATTGTGGAGGGTTGCAGAAGATAGCGCAAATTATTCTTTCAATAAATCTCATTCAATAGCCTATTCAACCTTAGCGGCATGGACAACTTATCTTAAATTTAATCATCCTAAAGAATTTTTTCTTTCTCTTTTAAAGATGACAAAATTTGAGCCGACACCTCAAGCGGAAGTCGCAAAAATTAGCCAAGAACTTTCTTTTTTTGGAATCAAACTCTTGCCCCCAAGTATTTTAAAATCAAAAATGGACTTCTCGATTGAGGGTGATAACATCAGGTATGGCTTGAGCAGCATAAAGGGGATTAGTGAAAAATCCCTAAACTCATTAAGAAAATTTAGGGATGAAGAGAGCAAGACAAAGTTTGATATATTTCTTGCAGCTAAACAAGCGGGCCTAAATATAGGAGTACTTAGCGCTTTAATACAAGCAGGTGCGCTGTCCGATGATCCTAGTGCAGATAGATCAAAACTAGTATTAGAAGCCCAAGTTTTCAACATCTTAACTGATCGTGAAAAAAGAAACTTCATATCTATATCTGAGAGTGAAAATATAGATCTTTTTGATATATTCAAAAGGGTAACTGAATCTGATTTTTCTACGGTTGGCGATGACGGAAAACCTTTGATAAAAGAATCTCGATACAGTACTCTAAAAAAGAAGTATGACCCATACAAAAAAATTTACTATAAAAATAGTAAAAGTCAAAATTTTGCAAATTGGTATTTTGAAAAACAACTACTGGGATTTAGTTACTCCTCAAAGCTTTCCGATGTTTTTGATCACCCAGTAAACAAACCTAAAAACTCATTACATTTTAAATCTTTAGAGCCAAGATCTAGAGATAAATATATATTTTCAGTTGCTTTTTCTAAAAAAGATAAGTCAAGGAATGGTAACACCTATATAAAGCTAGAGCTTGAAGATGAGTTTGGTAGTGTTGATGCTATACTTTGCGATAGCGCTAGAGAAAAAAAATGTACGAACTATATTGAAAATAACCCAATACCAAAAGAAGGAAATATAATCACCATTAATGGAGAAAAAACAAGAGATGGAGATGCAATTTTTATAAATAATATGAAAGTTATAGATGAAATGATCTATATGAATTTAAAAGATTTAAAGTCTTAGGTGTATTTAATATGAGCATGGATATATCTCCTAATTTTAGCCCTAAAGCGCAACAACTTATAGCTAGAAGCAAAGTGGTGGCTGCATCATTAAATCACGATTCTGTAGATTCCGCCCACATGCTTTTGGTTATACTCAATTCTCAAAATTATTTAATTGAAGATTTTATAAATAGCTTTGGCTTTCAAAATCAAGAAGTAACTTCTTTTGTTATTGCTTTTTGCAATCTAGAAAAAAGACCAAAACACTCAAACCCCGTTAACTTTAATGAAAATTTTAATACTTTATTAGATGCGGCTTTTGTTTTCTCAAAAGAGTTAAAAGATTCTTATGTTGATGTTGAGCATTTGTTTTTCTGTCTACTGAATGCCCTGAATGGAGTTTTGTTCAGTTTCTTTAAGTCTCACGATCTTGACCCGCAGATGGTAGTTGAGACTTTTCTGATATTAATGAAGGCTGACTTTTCTTTAGCCAAAGAAGAGCCTCCAAAACTGCAATCACAAAAAAAACAGAACTTAAAGCCTCTAGCGAATCAACCGCAAAAAGAAAGCTCCCTTGAGTCTTTTGGCGTGAACTTAAATCACCTCTGTAAGCATAAAAAAATAGGTGAAATTATAGGAAAAGAGCAAGAAATTGACAGAGCTTGTGAAATTCTTTGCAGAAAAATAAAAATAACCCTATACTAATAGGTGATCCTGGAGTAGGAAAGACTGCTGTCGTAGAAGGTTTAGCCCATAGAATAGTGAAAGGTCGAGTACCTCCAGCTTTGATTGATAAAGAGATATATGCAATAGATCTTGCTTCAATGATTGCTGGAACAAAGTATAGAGGTCAATTCGAGCAAAGACTTAAAAATCTAATCAACGAATGCAAAGATGATGAAAAAATTATACTGTTTATTGACGAGACGCATACTATTGTTGGAGCGGGCAGTGCTGAAGGCGCTTTAGATGCAGCTAACATACTAAAACCCGCACTTGCAAGAGGAGAAATGAAACTTATTGGAGCAACGACTTTTGCTGAGTTCAAGAAAAACATAGAAAAAGATATTGCGCTCACAAGAAGGTTTGAGCCAATTCAGGTTGAAGAGCCCAGTCTTGAAGAAACTTTTCAAATATTGTCTGGCATCAAAAAATCTTACGAATCTTTTCATGATGTAAAGTACCCATCCAATATCTTAAGGAAAATTATTTCTTTTTGTGATTTATATCTACCAAACAAAAGATTTCCAGACAAAGCGATAGATGTTATCGATGAAGCTGGCGCTAAATTAAAAATAAAAAACACCACCCCTCCCAAAAACATACAAGACATAGAAGAAGAATTGTACTCAATGATCTCTGATGACAGAAATCAAAAAGAACAAGAAAAACTATTAGAAGAATACGATTATCAAATGAACATTTGGCAGTCGGAGCCTCTAAGTAAAATTACCATTGATGATATTCTAACTATTATTTCAAATAAAGCAAAAGTACCCAAAGAGAATTTAGTTCTAGAAAAAGATATAAAGACAAAAAATTTAGAAAGAAACCTCCTTAAAGAAATAGTTAATCAAAATGAAGCCGTATCTGCTCTGACTAGATGTGTTTTACGCTCTAAGATTGGGTTAAGGGATCTACAAAAACCAATAGGCTCTTTTCTTTTTCTGGGCGCATCTGGCGTGGGCAAAACTTGGACAGCTAAAGTTTTAGCAAAAAACTACTTTGGTTCAGAAAAAAATATGCTAAGACTGGATATGTCTGAATATTCAGAAAAGGTTTCTTCTTCAAAATTAATCGGAGCATCACCTGGCTATGTTGGATATGAAGAGGGTGGTATTCTAATCGAATCCATGAAAAAGAAGCCTCACTGCGTTATACTTTTTGATGAAATAGAAAAAGCTCACCCACAAGTCCAGCAACTCTTACTTCAAATGCTAGAAGAAGGAGAGATTGAAGATAACAATGGCAACAAGGCTTACTTTAAAGATTCGATCATAATTTTAACAAGCAACATTGGTTCTGATTTAACTACTAAAGAATCTTTAGGCTTTGCTCCAGCAGTTAACTCTCAAGATGAAAAAATAACCGATGCAGCAAAAAAGATATTAAGCCCTGAATTAGTTAACAGACTTAATCAAATAGTAATCTTTAATCATTTAACAAAAAGTGATTTAGCAAAAATTTTCCATTCAGAAATTTCTAAGTTGAGAAAAAATTAAGGAGTAAAAAAGTAAAAATTTCTTTCTCTCCAGAGGTTTGCGATTTTATATGCGAAAAAGCAGAGCAAGATAAAATGGGTGCCCGCCCACTAAAAAGATTAATACAAAAAAATATTGAAGATCAAATAGTTAATTACTATTACGACAAAGAGCTTGATAAAGAAATTTGTTTTAATTTTATACTTGAAGTTAATTCAAAAATAAAAGCCGAATCTAAAATTAGTTATTATATTGAATAATTATATATAATATACAGCCGTAATATGTGTATAAACTTATTATGGCAGATAAAAAAATTTCAGAGTTCCCTATTTTTCCTGGAATTCAGGATGAACAAACTTATTACATTGTTTCAAGCGGAGAAGCTGGTATCTCTGATTCAGCTAACTACAAAGTTCCTTTTACAGATTTATCAGATGCAATTCTATCTCAAAGCGCAACTTTAATTTCTGCAGAGTCGGCTGATATTGGAATACTTAGCGCAGGTACCGGTAATTTTACTTCAGCGCTTCTTGTAAGTGGTCAGCCAGTTTTGACTGGTTTTGAAATCCCTGGTGGCGGCCAAGTAGTAGAAGGCGGAGATACTGATATTAGCTTTGGTGGTACGGATCAAGATGACAATCGCGAAGTTAATTTTCAGCAAGGCGGCGAAACAAAGCTTAGTATAAATGAAAATGGAGGGGTAGAAGTTACTAATGATTTTATTGTTAAAGGAGAGTCTTCGCTTTCAAGCACTACGATTGATGGATCTTTTTTTGAAACTAAATCGACTACGAACTCTTCTTTTGGTGGTCCAACGCTTTTTAATGATACAGCAAATTTTTTAGGGGCAGCAACTTTCAATCAGCCAGCAACTTTCAATCAGCCAGCAACTTTTACTAATATATCAACCTTAAACGGACCAACAGTTTTTGGTGATACAGCAAATTTCATAGATACTTCTAAAATAACTTTTGGAGCAGCCCCAAATACTCAAACATTGCAAGATATAGTAAACGACTTAGTAAGTCAAGCTGGAAGTGGAGGCGGGGGCGTCGATACTTTATCAGCCTTAACCGATACAACTATTTCAGACACTAATGACGGAGATGTTTTAGTTTGGGATAGCACTGCTTCTGCATGGATTAACGCGCAGCCATCAGAAGATTCTTTCTTTAGTTCCGATCTACTTTTAAAAGATAATGTTACAACGATAAAAAGTGCAATCGAAAAATTAAGCTCAATCCGTGGGGTTGAATTTGAATGGAGCAAAAAAGCACAAAAATCTTTAATTGGTAAACATGATGTCGGTGTTATAGCTCAAGATGTAGAAAAAGTGATCCCTTCCGCTGTCAGAAAAAACAAAGAATACCTAGAAGTCGAATACCATAAAATCATACCTCTCCTTATTCAATCTGTACTTGAATTATCAGACGAAAACTCAGACTTAAAGAAAAGACTAAAAAAGCTAGAGTCTTAAAAAATAGAATTGCCTCAGCATGGCTAACAACAAAAAGATAACAGAGTTACCTGCGGCAATCCCAGATTTTAGCCATGAATTTGTTGTTGCCACTGATTTTGAAAATTTTAAAGTTAGTTTTGATGACTTAAAGTCTTCGATACTTTCTGACTTTGAAAATCCTTTCGATGATCGCATTGATATTGTAAGCGGAAATCTGATATCTACAGGTGACTTTTTATATGATTATATTACGGATGTTAGTGGGAATTTAATTCATTCTCTCACTGAAAATCACTTACGTGACATTATAGTTAGTGGAGATTTACTTAACACGGGATCTTTATTAGAAAGGCTTATCCACGAAATTAGTGGAGACTTAGCTGAAAGCATAAAAACTGAACATCTCCGAGATGTAGTACTAAGTGGCGATTTAATAGAGACTGGAGAGCACTTACATAAACATATTGATGATTTAAGCGGAAAAGCTTTGGCTAGTTTTCTTTCTTTATCAAATGATCTTTCTGGTTTGTCAGGATCTTTTGATGGTATGGATAGTGATCTGCATGATCACGTTCACGAATACGTAGATATCTTAAGTGGGGATATTGACAGTCTTAGTGGTAAAACTTTAGCAAGTTTTCTTTCTTTATCAAATAGCATAAATTTAGTCAGTGGTGATCTCGCAGAGTCAATAACTACCGAAAAGCTTCGCGATATCATTATTAGTGGTAATCTAATAAACACTGGCGCGCTATTACAAAGGCTAATAGATGAAATCAGTGGGGATTTATCCCAAAGTATTGTTGACGAACATTTGAGAGATGTTGTCTTAAGTGGTCATTTGATTGAAACTGGAAATCATCTTCACGAGCATATAGATAATTTAAGCGGTCAGACGCTGGCCAGCTTTCTTTCTTTAAATAAAGATTTATCCAATACAGGCAGTTTACTATATAGCTATATTGATGACCTAAGTGTTAATTTAATTGAGACAGGGCAACACCTACACTACCATATAGATGATCTTAGTGGGGCACTACAGGAAACAGGCGGCTACCTAATTAGCTACATCGACGACCAAGATCAAATTTTACATAATCGGGTTGATGAAGTTAGCGAAGATTTATTAGATTTAAGCGGGCAGATAGATGTCTTTAAAGGTAAAGCGCTAGCAACTTTTTCTGAATTATACTCAAATCCATCATCTGATGGCGGAGATCTTGCAGAAACTGGAAGGTATTTACATAACCATATTGATGATCTTAGTGGTAAAACTTTCGCTAGCTTTCTTTCTTTATCAGAAGATTTGCTGGAAACTGAGACTTTCTTTACAATTTTATAGGCAATGTCAGCGGTGATCTAACGACTTTTATCGATCAAGATCAAGCTGGAAAACTAGATGCAACTGGTCAGTACCTATACAGCCACATTAACGATTTAAGCGGGCAAACTCTTGCAAGCTTCCTTTCATTATCTAGTGATTTAAAAGTGACTGGCGAACATCTTTTCGATTATATCGAAAGCGTGGATCGCCATTTGCACGGACACATAGATACTGTTAGTGGAGAGCTCGTAGAATCAATCACAACAGAAAGGTTGCGCGATGTTATTCTCAGTGGGGATCTACTGAATACAGGCACTCTACTGGAAGGTCTTATTGATCAAGTTAGCGGAGATTTATCTCAGAGTATCATTGATGAGCATCTTCGTGATGTCGTGTTGAGCGGAGATTTAGTGCAAACAGGAGAGCATTTGCATGAGCATATCGATAATCTTAGCGGACAAACTTTCGCTAGCTTTTCTTTCTTTATCAGAAGATTTGCTGAAACTGGAGACTTCCTGTACAATTTTATAGGTAATGTCAGCGGTGATCTAACGACTTTTATCGATCAAGATCAAGCTGGAAAAACTAGATGCAACTGGTCAGTACCTATACAGCCACATTAACGATTTAAGCGGCAATTTAATTGCTACGGGTGATTTTCTAGATACAAAAATAGATTCGTTAAGCGGGCAAACTCTTGCAAGTTTTCTCTCGTTGTCTAATGATTTAAAAGAATCAATCACAACAGAAAGGCTGCGAGATGTTATTCTCAGTGGGGATCTACTGAATACAGGAACTCTACTGGAAGGTCTTATTGATCAAGTTAGCGGAGATTTATCTCAGAGCATCATTAATGAGCATCTTCGTGATGTCGTGTTGAGCGGAGATTTAGTGCAAACAGGAGAGCATTTGCATGAGCATATAGACAATTTAAGCGGTCAGACGCTGGCCAGCTTTCTTTCTTTAAATAAAGATTTATCCAATACAGGCAGTTTACTATATAGCTATATTGATGACCTAAGTGTTAATTTAATTGAGACAGGGCAGCACCTACACTACCATATAGATGATCTTAGTGGGGCACTACAGGAAACAGGCGGCTACCTAATTAGCTACATCGACGACCAAGATCAAATTTTACATAATCGGGTTGATGAAGTTAGCGAAGATTTATTAGATTTAAGCGGGCAGATAGATGTCTTTAAAGGTAAAGCGCTAGCAACTTTTTCTGAATTATACTCAAATCCATCATCTGATGGCGGAGATCTTGCAGAAACTGGAAGGTATTTACATAACCATATTGATGATCTTAGTGGTAAAACTTTCGCTAGCTTTCTTTCTTTATCAGAAGATTTGCTGGAAACTGGAGACTTTCTTTACAATTTTATAGGCAATGTCAGCGGTGATCTAACGACTTTTTATCGATCAAGATCAAGCTGAAAAACTAGATGCAACTGGTCAGTACCTATACAGCCACATTAACGATTTAAGCGGGCAAACTCTTGCAAGTTTTCTCTCTGTTGTCTAATGATTTAAAAGGATCAATCACAACAGAAAGGTTGCGCGATGTTATTCTCAGTGGGGATCTACTGAATACAGGCACTCTACTGGAAGGTCTTATTGATCAAGTTAGCGGAGATTTATCTCAGAGTATCATTGATGAGCATCTTCGTGATGTCGTGTTGAGCGGAGATTTAGTGCAAACAGGAGAGCATTTGCATGAGCATATCGATAATCTTAGCGGACAAACTTTCGCTAGCTTTCTTTCTTTATCAGAAGATTTGCTGGAAACTGGAGACTTCCTGTACAATTTTATAGGTAATGTCAGCGGTGATCTAACGACTTTTATCGATCAAGATCAAGCTGGAAAAACTAGATGCAACTGGTCAGTACCTATACAGCCACATTAACGATTTAAGCGGGCAAACTCTTGCAAGTTTTCTCTCGTTGTCTAATGATTTAAAAGAATCAATCACAACAGAAAGGCTGCGAGATGTTATTCTCAGTGGGGATCTACTGAATACAGGAACTCTACTGGAAGGTCTTATTGATCAAGTTAGCGGAGATTTATCTCAGAGTATCATTGATGAGCATCTTCGTGATGTCGTGTTGAGCGGAGATTTAGTGCAAACAGGAGAGCATTTGCATGAGCATATCGATAATCTTAGCGGACAAACTTTCGCTAGCTTTCTTTCTTTATCAGAAGATTTGCTGGAAACTGGAGACTTCCTGTACAATTTTATAGGTAATGTCAGCGGTGATCTAACGACTTTATCGATCAAGACAGCTGAAAAACTAGATGCAACTGGTCAGTACCTATACAGCCACATTAACGATTTAAGCAAACTCTTACTTTTCTCCTCGTTGTCTAATGATTTAAAAGAATCAATCACAACAGAAAGGCTGCGAGATGTTATTCTCAGTGGGGATCTACTGAATACAGGAACTCTACTGGAAGGTCTTATTGATCAAGTTAGCGGAGATTTATCTCAGAGTATCATTGATGAGCATCTTGCGTTGAGCGGAGATTTAGTGCAAAAACAGGAGAGCATTTGCATCGATAATCTTAGCGGACAAACTTTCGCTAGCTTTCTTTCTTTATCAGAAGATTTGCTGGAAACTGGAGACTTCCTGTACAATTTTATAGGTAATGTCAGCGGTGATCTAACGACTTTTATCGATCAAGATCAAGCTGGAAAGCTTGATGCAACTGGCCAGCATTTGCATGAGCATATCGATAATCTTAGCGGACAAACTTTCGCTAGCTTCCTTTCTGTATCAGAAGATTTGCGTGATACTGAGACTTTCTCTACAATTTTATAGATAATGTTAGTGGAAATTTAACGACTCTGATCGGTCAAGGTCAAGGAGGAGACTTAGACGCAACAGGAAGCTACTTGCTTGATTATATTGATAATGTTAGTGGCTATCTAAAAGATTCATTTAACTCTAGCGACGCAGGTAATCTTGTTGAAACAGGTCAATATCTTTTAGGTTATATTGATCACCTTAGTGGTGCGTTAGAACAAACAGGAAGCTTTTTGCTTGATTACATCGACAGCAAAGATGACCTTTTGCATGGTAAGGTAGATACCGTAAGTGGCGATTTACTTTCATTGAGTGGTGAAGTTGACGTTTTCAAAGGCAAGTCTTTATCTACATTTTCCAAGCTTTATCTAGAAATTTCTGGTCTAGATGCAAATACTTCTGGTCAATTACAGGAAACAGGAAGTTATTTGCTTGGCTATATTGACAGCGAAGACCTTTTTTTACACGAAAGAGTTGATACAGTCAGTGGCGATCTTCTTTCTTTAAGTGGTGAACTTGACGTTTTCAAAGGCAAGTCTTTATCTACATTTTCCAAGCTTTATCTAGAAATTTCTGGTCTAGATCAAGATCAAGCTGGAAAGCTTGATGCAACTGGCCAGCATTTGCATGAGCATATCAATAATCTTAGCGGACAAACTTTCGCTAGCTTCCTTTCTGTATCAGAAGATTTGCGTGATACTGGAGACTTTCTCTACAATTTTATAGATAATGTTAGTGGAAATTTAACGACTCTGATCGGTCAAGGTCAAGGAGGAGACTTAGACGCAACAGGAAGCTACTTGTTTGATTATATTGATAATCTTAGCGGACAAACTTTCGCTAGCTTCCTTTCTGTATCAGACGATTTAAAAGTAACAGGTGAACATCTTTTCGATTATATCGAAAGCGTAGATCGCCATCTGCACGGACACATAGATACTGTCAGTGGAGATCTTGCAGAAACTGGAAAGCATTTACATGAGCATATAGACAATCTGAGTGGAGCCAGCTTCGCAAGTTTCCTTTCTTTGGCAGATCAAATTGATAATCTGAATACAGAATTCACCTCTGTTCAAAATTTTCTTACAGTCACTGTAGATAACAGCATTGACTTTAATCAAAACGTTCAGTTTGTTCAAGGAGGTAAATTAACTGGATCAGTTAACTTAACTTATAATTCCATCACAAATGTACTCAGTGGGTCTAGTGGATTTTTCCACGCATTAGATTCTGATTCAGGTCATTATACTGAAGAAATTGTCGTAGGTCAAGAAGATGAAGGCTTTGTAATCATTGAAGATGGAGATTTATTTACTCAAGGAGAAGTCTACTCCTCTTGTAGTTGATATTTCGAAAAAGAAGTCATCATAGGGAATGAAGCTAGCGGGTATGTTGGTATTGAAGATGGAAATATAACAACTTCTGGAGACATAACAGTGATGGGCAATTTAGATTCTTCAGGAATCAATGTTGGGAATATTGCTTTTACAAGCGGTGCTCAAGGCGAACTCTTGATAAGTCCTATTGATCCTAACTCTGCTCAAAGCATAAATTTTCAGGGTACTGAAATTTATGGAAATTCCCTTCATTTCCAAGATTACTCAATAACGAATTACACAATTCAGGGTTCTGATAATGGAAAGTTTTTAAGCTTCGATAGTTCTTCTGCTACAGATATCACAATACCTTCTGGATTAAATATAGGTTTCAATTGTGAGATCATGCAGAAAGGTATAGGAGAAATCTCTTTCATTACTGACCCATCTGTAACACTAAACAATGTAAATTCAAAAACAAAGATAAGAGCGCAATTTGGCTTGGTAAGATTGATTTGCTATGGCTCAGGTGAATTCTTATTAGAGGGGGATACTGATTTGGATATTAGTCTAGGCGATAGTTCGAATGATGATACAGACGACGAACCCACCCCAGACGATTCTAGATTTAACGTTGAGGTCAATCTTTCGGATAATATTTTAGCTTCATCCCCAAACCTATCTCCAGGACAGGTAAATATTGCTTTTGGCTTAGATGATCAAGACCTATATGTTTATGACGGAACAATGTGGTCAAAATTTAAAAATGATTAACGCTGACACAAGTCATATAATTGTGTATATATATTTTATAATAATAAAATTATGAGTAGCCTACTTACAGCCACGTCAAATAATCGACCACTCAATCCAAATATAGGAGATATGTATTTTGAGACTGATACTGGTCGAATCATTGTGTACGCTGGGGCAGGCTGGTCACGATACACACCTACAGCAGCAGAATCTGTAGATAATTCAGGTGAAATTGATATTTTTTATGGTACATTTGATGAGATTCTTGCAGTGCAGGATAAAAGTCCTGGTGATTTGTTCTTTAAAAAGACACAAGACTATATCACAAAAATAGAATTCGAGCATCCACCAGGCAGTTCTCAAGGAACAGCTAACAACGGCACCAGCATATATGTAATTAGAATGGATGAGGACGACATCATCATTAGTCAAACTATTAGTCCTCGACTAAGTGCGAATGCATCAGGTCAACCTTATTACTTTGATATGGATCAAGCTAACTGGGGCACACCCGACTGGCAGGGCTCACAAAACTTCGTTGATGTATTAGACGCCCTATCGGCTTTGCCCGCTGGAGCAACTGCCGTAGTAAGTGGTGATAATAATCAAGTAATAACTTTTACCTCGCCAACTTGGATGCATATCAGCGCAAATTACTATTTTTTAAAATTTCCACCAAAACCTGACTATTATAATACAGAAAATGCTTTACTTGTTTACACAGGATTAGATAATAACGATAATGAGTTATACTCAATGATTACAAATTACTAAATACTACGAAAAATGCCCACATTTACATCATACACGAAATCGACAGAAGAGAATATCTTAAATAATCCTCCTTCCGCAGACGGGGAGATGGCTTTCTCCACAGACACTAAAAAGCTATTTATTTCTCAAGGTACAGAATGGAGCTATTGGAGCGCAGATAAAACATTAGGCAACTATTACTTGGGACCCGATCCAGTGCCTCGACCATTTCATCACTTTGACCCGACTGTTAGCACAAGTATGGTAGACTCAAATGGATTACCTGTAAGCAATGGAGGGTCTGTAGCTGCAATCAAAGATCTGGCAGGTGGTGCAAAAATAGAGTCAGATACCGCCTTGCAGCAACCCACACTTATTTCTGCTCCGGGCACTACACCATATGCGCTTCCTAGTGGAGATGCAAGAATTAATGGATTGCCTGTTTGGCGATTTGATGGTTCACAATATTTAGAACCTTCTATTGAGATGAAACGTCAAAAGATTCATACAAATGGAATAACCATAATGGTTGTTCACAGACAAATACCGCAACCCAGAACCCCTGATGGTTCAACGGACAGTATTTACTGGATTAATAATGTGGCATACACGGCTCTGCTGGGGTTATGGAATGGAATTTCTGTTACACCCCGTTGTGATCATAATCGCAGTAAATATTGGTACAACAGATTTGTGGCTAGCATCAACACTACATATCTTAATAGATATGACGGCGATCAAGGTGAGTGTAGTTTGTCAGTATTTAGAGTCGCGACTAACCCAAACATCAGCAGGCTTGACTATTACCAGCGGCACGTGACCAGTTTGGGTTCTCAGCGTAGTTTTGAAACATGTCGACTTTAGGTGCGAATGACTACGATTTTATATATCATACGGGTTCAAATACATACAGTCTTCCTTTGGGCGGATTACGGCTTGGCACAAATAGCACTCACTCTACTCACAAATATCGTGGAGAAATTGGCGAAATAATTATTTGGCCTGAATCTCTCGGTGAAGAAGATTTTAATACGGCAGGTGAATACCTAGCAGATAAGTGGGGCTTTACTTGGTGAAATTTTACACAGATATAGACAAAGAGAGCGTAGATCAGCTTCACAATTCCCTATCTAGTCACTTTGGCCTACCAAAAGGTAGGGTAAAAACTTACTCTAAAGTCATTGAGCACAATGACGGATACGGATTCTTTGTTGCTTTAGATGGAAATTATGATGTCAGTTCGTTAATTGACACCAGCAAGATTATAGACTATACAGCGCCCGAGGTTTTAGATCAGGAAGAAGAAAGAATAGAAGAAGAATTTTTAAAATCAATTTAACTTAGTAAAAAATTTTTTTTTTAAGTGTAATAAGGATATATTAAATATGTTAAGCAGCATTTACGCAGTCAATTCTTTTCCGAGTAAACCTTATCCAGGAGCCTCTTATTACAATATCCCATTAAAATTACTTGGAACATTCAAGGATAATAAATGGGAATACTATGACCCATTCGTTTTAGTTCTGCCACCAGATAGCTATGATTTTGATGGCGATGAAATTCCTGATGAATTTGACCCTTATGTTGAAATTCGATATACAGGAGGAGAGTTTAGAACCCCTTCGGGTGTTTTGTGTGATCCAAATCCTTCTGATATAGGGTCTATTAAAAAAGTTGTGCAAAATTTAACCGACAAAGATCAGGTTCACACGGTTAATACTCCAGGATTCTTTTTTACAGACGAAGGTGAATTAACAGTTTTTGAGTTGCCAATTGAAGGAACAATCGATATCTCTTTACCTCCCAAGGCCACTCTTTTTTATTGTTTCTCTCTTCATGACGCTGATGGCGATGGTATTCCAAATATTTTCGACACAAGTGCTGGGTATCCAGGAACAGGTCTATTTGATAGCTCAACAGACCCCTCAACATTACTCACCGCAATAGATGATGGCTCCGAAAATCAATATACAAAAGCTTTTAATCTAATAAGCGATAAATCTGGTTTAATTTTTATGCCAGACGGAATGCTTGGTTTCTTTAAAAGGGCTCTAATGTCAATATAGAGACAGGATCTACTGTTTTCTTTGGTCCAATGATAGATGGAAACAGCAATGGTATTCCAGATCCATTAGAAACTAACCTCAATTATACTGGTGGCCCTTTCACCATACCAGGATCCAATATTACTATCGATGAGCCTTTTGATCCTCGTAATATATTAGGCTCAGGCTGCTCTACAGGTTTTATCAACTCGGGTGGACCATTTAAAATATTTGTATCTCAAGATGGTGTTTATTACAATCAAGAAGGTGAAATAGGATTCTTTTACGCAGGAGAAGAGCTTTTAGTTCAGCCAGGTTATTGCGTATTCTTCGGAACACTTTCAGATCTAGACAGTGATAGAATCCCAGGACTTAGTTTCGTTTCTAACGACACATTTGATTTAACCGCTAATTATAAAACGGGTAATGATTTTATTGCTAGCAATGGTACGGTTATACCAAGCGCACTACTGTCGAGCATGGATGATGGATCAATCAATAATTCGCCATTAACTTATCATTTATACATACATAAAGGTGGGTACATAGTAGATGACTTTGGAAGAATTGAGTTTTTTAATAAAAATACATTTATAAAAGTTCCAAGCAAGGGTTGCGTTTTCTTCTCAACTTCGACTGTTTTAGATCTACCGATTGACACAGATAAAGATGGAATACCTGATCCTTTTGATTTTAATACGGGGTATCCTGGGTCAGGTACATTCACAACTATCAATGGAGTATCAGTAGACATATCACTTTATTTGGTTAACCCAGACGTTGGCTCTTTGAATAAATCAGGCGCTACATATGATTACACTCCAACTAAAGATGGTCTTACTATCTCGCCAGAAGGAGAAATGATGTTTTTTAAATCTAACACAGATATTTTAGTACAAGATAAGCATGTTTTATTTCTCGGAGATTCCTTGATTGATCAGGATCAAGATGTTATTCCTGACGAATTTGATCAATCTATAACATATAACGGGGATCCATATACCAGTGATTCTGGCGCTACAATTAATGTATCCAGTTATATTAGCAATTTCTCAAGCGATAAAGGCACATCAAATCCAAAAGACCACAAGTGTAGCTTTATTTCTAGAGACAATGGAATTAAATTGAATCAGGATGGATCCCTTGCTGTAATTAATACAAATAATTTAGTGGTTTTTGAAAAAGATTCTGTAATATTTTTTGGGGATTTAATTGATCAGGATGGTGATGGCATCCCAGACCCATTAGATAATTCTGCAGGATACGGAGGGTCAGGTAACTTTACCGACTCAGGAGGAGGAAATACAGATATTTCAATTTATTTAGATGATATCGATGATGGCTCCACAAATACCAGTGGCTTTCCTTATACTATTACTACTGCTAAAGATGGAGTGATTGTTACTCCTAGATCTGATACGGAGGGTCAGGTAACTGATCAATACGATATCATCAAAGAAGGAGTTCTTTTTGATACCGTAATCAAAAAACACTCCAATAGATGGGAAGGTTCTAGTATTTATATCAGAGCTACCACTGGAAGCCCTTCTAGGTGGCAAATAAGAAGGGTTTCTGATGATTTCGTACTTGCTCAAAGTGGTGATATTACTTCGGGCGAAACCTTGACTGATGCGGTTTTTACTGATTATACGGTTGTGGGAGGAGGCACTCATCTTACCTTTTTCAAAGAAGGTCAAACTGTAAAAGTAGAAGATAAAGAAACTATCTTTTTTGGCAAATTAAAAGACGCAAATAATAATGTACTGCCAGAACCGCTTGAAACTTCGGCGAACTATGCTGGCTCTGGCCCCTATGCTTCAAATGTAGGATTTTCTTTTGATCCTGGCTCCATTTTATCGGGTTGTAGCGAGGGTTCAATTAATTCTAGCTTGATAAATTTTTCTTTCTACCCTAACAGAGAGGGTTTGTTGGTCAAAAATACGGGTGGGGTTAAGTTTTTTAAACCAAATTCGGTGCTCAATATAGATAGAACAAGGATTGATATCAACGAAGAAGCTTTCTTTGGCTCAACTTCTGGAAATGATTTAGATCAAGACGGCATCCCTGATAATCTAGAATTAAATGCTGGTTATAACGGAATAGATCCATTTTCAATTTTCGGTAAAGAGTTTAATATTTTAGAGTTTATAGAGAATCCTGATTCTGGATCAATCAACAACACAGGTTTCCCGATTATCATCAAGCCTAATTGTCCAGGTCTTATAATTTGCAGTGATTCTGACCCGCAAATCACGCTTCCAGGTGAGGTTACAATACCTGCTGGTTGCGTTTTCTTCAGGTGTAACATCGAAGACGGCACGAAATCTTCCCAGGTTTTTGTCGCAACTGGTAAATACTCAAAAGTTCCAACTGGCGAAGGTTATGTTGATTCTAGCTCTGACTCTGTATCTCTCTTAAGCTCCCCATCAACATTTGAAGGCTTTTCGATAAGGTTTTTTGATCGGGTTGATGATGGTGCCAGCTTGGCCTTAAAATCTAAACCTTTTGTGTCTACAACTAATTTTAGCAATGATTTTGAAATTATCAGCGCTAACGATATCACACTAAACAATTCTTAGTGTAAAAATATGAAAGATTTAATATGAGTATACAAAATTTACTACCAGTTAATGACGGTCTAGGATCGATAGGTTCTGCAACAAAAAAATGGGCCACTTGTCATTTTAATCAAGGGTTCTTCGGTGGTGACCTTTCGGTTGGTGGCAACCTCACGGTCACAGGAAAAACTATTACAGAAGAAGTCGAGACTGTAACAACTAGTAACGGAGTAATTTTTGAAGGTAGCACTGCTGACGACAATGAATTAACACTTAAAGCAGGAGCGCTAACTGCAGACAGAGTTATCACTCTACCTGATTCTACTGGTACAGTAGCACTAACTTCTGACTTAACTAACCCTTCTAATGTTACAGAGGGGGCGGTAACACAACATCAAAGCGCTCTAACAATTACAGAAAGTCAAATCAGTAACCTCAAAAATTATCTCACTAGTTACACCGTTACTTCTAGTGATGTAACACAACATCAAAGCGATCTAACAATTACAGAAAGTCAAATCAGTAACCTCAAAAATTATCTCACTAGTTACACCGTTACTTCTAGTGATGTAACACAACATCAAGGTGACTTATCAATTGCATGGGATCAGGTTAGCAGTAAACCAACAACCTTTTCCCCCTCCAGTCATACTATAAAGTCCCATAGCGATGTCTCAGCCGCTAACCCCACTAACGGTCAAGTTTTAAAGTGGGACGGAACTCAATGGGCTCCTGCAGCCGACAATTCAGGTTTAGGCTCAGTTTCTTGGAGTGATATTTCGGGCAAACCAACAAGCTTTTCTCCCTCTAGTCATAGCTTAAACTCTCATAGTGATGTTAGTTTTGGTACGGGGTCTTCAGCTCCGTCAGATGGAGACGCGCTTGTTTACAATGGTACTAATTGGGTAAATTCCAAACCAACAGAACCATCTTTCTTTACATCCGATGCGATGCTAAAAAGCGAAGTTTCAGAGGTTATTTCTTCTGTTGAAAAAGTAAAATCTATACGTGGTGTAAATTTTGTATGGAACAAAGATGCCCCAGATGACCTTGCGGGAAAAAGAGATGTTGGTGTTATAGCTCAAGAAATACAAAAAGTTGTCCCTGAGGCCGTTAAAAAATCACCAGAAGGAGTCTTAACTGTTGCTTACCATAAGCTTATACCACTTTTAATTGAAACAATTAAAGATCAAGAAAAAAGAATAACAAAACTCGAACAAAGGAATCAGTAATATGAGTTTCAAAAAAATAAGAGATCTAGACGCTGCATCCACAATTACAAACGGGCTTTCTAAGAATGATTTTATCCCTATAGCAGATGCAAATGGAACTACAACTGTAAAAGCAACAGCTCAAGAAATTGTTGAGACAACCCTTGGCGATACTTCTTCTTTCACAACCGACGCAAACGGGAACTTGGTTTTAAAAGATGGAGCCGTAACAGCTGATGCTTTATCTGCAGATGCTTTATCAGACCCTGGGGCAGCGTAGATAGTTCAGCTCAAGCAGAATCTCTAACAGATCTGCAAGGAACTGAACTAAGCATAAGCAAAGAACATTTTGGGGAAGTTGGCGCAATAGTTATAGGTCAACATCCTATGGCTTCGGACGATGGCCCCACCCCTAAAACAGTTACTTTTTCAAATAACTCTACTACTGCTACATGCGGATCATTGCACGGATTTGCGATACCTGATAGCAATACCAGACAAGCAGTGCAATTTAGTACTACTGGCTCATTACCATCAAATCTAGATACAATTACAACTTACTATGCGCAGCAGGCAGGCACTTCAACTACTCAGTTTAATCTTTACACATCTCGCACTGGAGGAACTGCTATCACTTTTCAAGGCGCAGGTACTGGTACACACAAAGTAACTAGAAATGCAACGTTCGCATTCAAGGCAGGAAATTACAGCGGCGGAACTTATTCGCAAAATGAATTTGGCGCTTACTACTGGAGTCTGACTACCGTAACAGTCAACTGGGTATTTAAAACTGTAGAAGGCGCTTATACTTATTTAATAAGAAACAGTCAACAAGCACGTTTTATTTTTTATATAAATACTCCTACATACACAGAAAGTAACTGGAACAATGGAAGCGATAATCGCTTTGAAGTTGACAGTGAATTTATAAAAGCTCAATCAGTCAAATTTGTAGGCAACCGATGGAATGCTTCTACCAATAATATAGAACAGGGCTTCAAAAGCAATACAGAGCACTATGCTTACGATCATTGCAGGGTTCGTGTTACTTGCGGAGTAAAGGGTGGCGTAGGTATCTGGTTCAGAGAAGCTACGGCTAGTGTATATTTTATTGCTTTTTTATATGACGGAAGTCGTAGTGATGCGGTATTCCCGCATGAATGTGTACGCTTTGGCGAACTAGGTTCATTTGAAAATTCTAGCTTTCATTTTAGAAACTGGAGCGGCATAAGTTTTGATGGTAGATGTGCTATCGCGGTAGGAGAAGGCGCAAATACATTTACCATAGGTGATGTACTCTGTGATATGAGTAATTCTGGAAGCGGCAATGCAATAAGCGATGGCTTAACGGCCAATATGAGGTACATTCAAACCTTTCAAGGAGGCAGAGCTTACGCGCAAGCACACGGAGGTAAATGGGCAGTAAATAGCCCAGGAGGAGCCTCAATGGTCAGAAAATCATATGATTGGTTATATGTCAACGCAGTGCAAGAAGTAAATCTGAATGGTGATGGCGGCCATGGGGTTTTCGGTCCATTCGAAGTTTACAGTGCCTCTACAATCAATCCAGGCGAATCAACAAACGCAGAAAAGTATCATTGGAGTAAATAATTATTATGAAAATAGAAGACGTAAAATATTATTATCTTCCAGGAAGAATGGCTATTGCTGATACTGAAAAGTCTATTATCTATACGGATGGAGATATAGAATATCAAGAATTGAAAGCATCTGGTGTAAAAATACACCCTGATATTGGTAGGCCTCAGTATTCTAAAAGCCAAACCATAAAAATACTTATTGATCAAGCTCGAAGTTCAGCAAGAACAGAGCTTTTAAAAACAGATTGGTATATCATCAGAAAACAAGAAACAGGAAAAGAAATTCCACAAGATATTTTGGATCTTAGATCCAAAATTAGAGAAGAATGTGATATAAAAATTAGAGAACTAGAATCGTTATGAGTAAATTTAAATCTATCAGGGAGCTTGATTCTTTTAACACAACCACTCCTTTTAATACAGCAGATTGGCTGGCGGTTGCAGATGCTGATGGAACTACTACCAGAAAAATTTCTGCAGCCGATTTGGTTAACGCTGTAGCCCCATCATCAGCGCTTACAAATTTAAGCGCAAATACAGCTCGTTTTGAAAGTTCAACACAAGACTCTTATTTAGTTGTAGACGGCGTAAAGATGGGGTACATAGACTTAAGAGGTAATCACGCATGTTTCATGGATTTTACGTCTAGTGAAACCGCAAACGATTATGATTTAAGATTGATTTCTAGTCATGAAACAGCCGCCACTAATAGTCTGCATGTAGGTCATTATTCCTGGAACAGAATAGAGGCAGCCGGAAGCTTAGGTCTTTGTGCTGGTCCAAGCGCAACAATAGCTTCTGCATCCCCTGTAAATGAAATGGTTACAGTAAGGACATATAGTACCATTTTTCATGCTGGTAGTGGTGTTGAAGGCGCTCAAATATACTTAGCTTTACCTGATACTGACCCTGCAGATTTAAAGGCAGATACAGAAGGCAACGCTTGGAATCTTGATATATTTAAAGATTCTGCTGGAAATTATGGTGTTGCAGACAATTCTTACATGCGTATATTTTCGCCAGTTGGCCGCCTTGGCGGCATATTTAATCCAATTTTGTTTACACCAAGACAGGGAATTTTCACAAATGGACTAAATACCAAAAGTTTTGTTAATACGACTTATGCACGAAGTTCAGCCTCAAAAGGTGATGCATTTTTAGGCCCAAACTTTGGCACAACCATCACAGAAGGTCAGAGTTTTTCAATAACTGGCATTAACAGTGGCGGGTTAAGTTCTGTAGGTGAAACTGCTGGATCAAATGGTGGAATAGAATTTAAAACAAAATATGATGGTAATGGAGGTCTGGTTAATGGGACTTACAATACAGGTCATATTTTTCTAGATCCATTAGGCACATTTCATTTCACGATGCCATACGCGACGACCAGTGGCATAGCCACGCTCACAAGACTTGGAGTATGGAATACTATAGGCGGAGGCACTTCTGACTCGAGATTTAAAGATGACATTGAGTCGTTAAGTGAGGCAGAAACAAGGGTAGGAAAAAAATAAAAGCCAATATGAAAAAATTTCGTATTGCTGCTAAAAATGTTACAGATGGCAAAATTAGAGTTGGTGCTATTGCTCAAGAAATCGAGCAGTTTTTTACAGAAGAAGGCTTAGACTACAAAGATTACTCTATTATTTATACAGAAAAAAAAATACGCTTTATTTGAAAACGGTAAAATTTCATCAGTTGAAAGTGAAATGGATTTATCAAACACTGATCCAGAACAACATTTATCAAACACAAAAATTGTCCTAAAAAATGGCACTGAGTATACCGAAAAGTAACTTCTTGGTTTTGCCAAGAAGAGTGCGCAGAAGTTGAAGAAAATGGTGGCAAAAAAGAAGATTATATAAATAAAAAAGTTTTCGTGCAAACTTCTGACGGAGATCATATAGTCTTACGGGAAGATATTGTTTCGAGAAAAAGATTACCACGCGAAGGATGGGAAGAAATAGATTTATTCAGGATTGATTACGATCAACTTTTAGCTTTTGTCGTAGCGGCTCTATAGAGCATTTTAAAATCTTCTTGACAACCAAACTTTTTCATGCTACATTATTGGCATGAATTTATTATTTAAAACGCGCACCTATCTTGTTGGTCACATGCAGTATTTAAGTGGTCGAGATTGGCGAAAAGAAATTACTGACAAGTTGGAGCCACTAGAAATCACCTGTTTTAATCCTTACGAAAAACCATTCATGAAAGATGTAGAGGAAGATGAGGCATCAAGAAAAGAAATGGAAACTTGGATGAAAACAAAGCAATACGATAGGGTCACGGATAAAATGAAAACGGTTCGAGCTTATGACCTCAATTTAGTTGACCGCAGTGATTTTATTGTTGCTCATCTTGTTCCTGATGTGGCTAGTTGGGGTTCAGCTGAAGAAATAGTTACTGCAGTAAGAATGAAAAAACCAATTTTTATTAGTATGGAAGGGGAAATCAAAAACTCCTTTATGGATGCTTGGAATGCTGCCTCATAAATTTATTTATAATAGTCTTGACGAAGTTGTTGAAATGTTGTATGCTATAGATAATGGAAGCAAACCAATTGATTCAGATAGATGGAGATTATTAAGAAAGGAATATAGATAAAATGGATTTCGGACTTATAATAGTATTGACGATATTTTTTGGATTAGTTCTCTGCAAAGAGGGTGGAGATATTAGAAAATTTTAAAATTATACAATAATTAATAAAATAAATATGAGTGATAAAGTTGAAAATAAAGAGTGGCAAAACCGAGAGGTCGGCGCCCTATGGCTTAATGTTAACCAAAGCAGTGGAGATAAATATCTAACTGGTCAAATCAATGGAGAAAAAGTAATTATGTTTAAAAATAAATATAAAGAAGAAAATCCAAAGGCTCCAGATTTTAGAGTTTATAAGCAAAAAGATCCAGAAGCTCCAGCAAAATCAGAAAGCGCAAAAGAAGAGCCCAAAGATTCCTTTGAAGAAGACGACCTAATTTAAAATGAACACCAAGTATGGATTAGTTTGCAATTCAAAAGTCTTGCAACAGGAAGATGAATCAAATACCTTGTAGGTATCACAAGAAAAGCTTATGCTGATCTCGCCGCTCAACAAGGTAACGACTCAGCTTTAGAAAAGCTACAGGACGAAGTTTTCCATAATTTAAAATTAACAATTAAAATTATAGATTTCTGTAGAGACAGTGGTATCGATCACTACAGACTAAGCTCTTCCATATTTGGTATACTTTCAGATCCAAGCTTTGACATATCGATAAAAGATCTACCAAGAAAACAAGATGTACTCTCTTTGATCAAATCAATTGGCACAACTGCAATCACCAAAGGGGTTTCTTTGTCTATTCAGCCTGATAAATTTTGCAAGCTGATAGACGACGACAGTTCGGTTGTTGAAAAATCAATCGAAGAATTAAATTTTTATTCTTGGGTTTTTGACGAAATGGGCATGCAAGAAAATATATCTTCGCCTATTCTCTTGCACTTAAACTCTCAGCCTGAAAAAGAGGATCATGATTCTTACTGTGATTTTTGTGATCGTTTTTTTGAAAACTTTAGTAAGCTAGATCGATCCACACAATCTAGACTAGTTTTAAAAAATGCAGATGCAGGAACTTGGAGTGCGTTTAATTTATTCAAATACCTGCATGTTTACTGTTTCGAAGAGCATGATTTTGGGTTTCCTTTGGCGTTTAACAATCTTTTTGATTCATTAAATCCTTCAAAAGTTGAAAATAACATTGTTGAACAGCAAATTAATATAGGCGCATTTCATGAAACTTGGCATGGTGTTGTTCCTGTTTTTACTTGGACTGAATCTAAAAGCAAAGATAACCCAAGGGCTCATGCTAAAGATTTATCAGAACCTATACCTGATTTTGGTTATCAAATCAAATGGGAAGTCGATGTTACAGATAAAGATATAGCTATATTAAAACTTCTTGCGGAAGATGCTCCTAGTAGAATATCTGAAGAAGATTTAAGAGCTCTAGCAAGAGGTAAGTATAAAAAGGTTAAGAAAAATTATAATGCTCTTTATGAAGCTCATCGACAAGCAAATAGCCCCTCACAAGAACAAAATACGGAAGCGGCAAACATTGTACTGCAAGACGACGATGATTCAATTGTAGCAGAACAATAAGATTAAGTGTAATAATTTGATAGTTTTTGGTATAAAACTATAGTTCTTTAACATTTTAGGGCGTGTACTGGATTTGATTTAAATTGAATTTATGTACTGCAAGTAGGAGTGCATCTGGCTCCTTAAAAAGATGCAAAATTTTACATGGCAACAAAGCACGTGTGAAGACTTTTGGCTTTCAAAAGACTGCCAAAGTCGCCTTAGCAGCTTAGTCTCTGCTACCTCGCAACTTTTGACGCAGATAAAAAGATTGTGGGGTCATCGATCTGCAAAACAGAAAAAGTTTTCTTGTATCACAAACTGTAAATAATTGAAACAAGTAGTTGGATGTTAATATCATAACTATAAAAAAAATTAACTAAACTTGTAGATGTGCATTATTGAAGCTTTAAAGACGCGGGTTCGACTCCCGCCACGTCCACCAAATTTATTATGAAAACAAACGAATTAAACAGAAGAGAATTTATTGCTAGAGCCGCTAAATCTTATTTAGGGGTCGGTTTGATGCCTCTAGTAGGATCTTACATTCACGATAACGCTTATGCTTTTACGCCAGGTGCTCGTCCTGCAAAAGCTCGGCATGTTATCTATTTAAATATGGCAGGGGCAATGTCTCATTTAGATACTTTTGACCCAAAACCTCAAAGCCCAGATGTTCAAGGCCCAATTGAAGCAATTCAAACAACTGCTGATGATGTATTTCTTTCTGAGAATTTACCTACAGTTGCGAGGCATATGCATAATGCCGCTATTGTTCGATCCGTAACTAGTAACCAAGGAGCACACGAACAGGCTAGTTATCTTATGCATACAAGCTATCAAAAGCGCGGTACAATTGTACATCCTACTTTTGGCAGCTGGGTTGCAAAACTTTCTGGTTCAATTAACAGAACTATTCCTGCCAATGTAAAGATTGGTGGTGGCGGTGGCGGTGCTGGATTCTTGGAATCTCGATACGGAGCTTTACCTTTAAGAAATGCTAAAGCAGGGTTGGCGAACAGCTCAATGGCTGATTATTTAGACAGCGCACAATTTAATGATAGAATAAAAACCGCCGAACAATTAAATGCTCTTTTCAGCGAAAGATATAATCAAAAGAAAATTCGTGCGTATACCGACTTGTACAAAGACGCTGTCAAATTAATGCAAAGCGAAGACTTACAAGCGTTTGATATATCTAAAGAACCAGAAGCGATGACAGAACTATACGGTGAAAGCAGCTTTGGTCAAGGTTGCCTGCTTGCAAGAAGGTTAATCGAGAATAAGGTGCGCTATGTTGAGGTGACTCGTGGAGGATGGGATACTCATGATAACAATTTCGAGAGAGTTGCTGCTAATTGTGTCGATATAGATAAAGCGTTGGGCGCTCTACTTTTTGATTTAGAGATCCGTGGATTACTTAATGAAACTTTGGTCGTTTTGACTTCTGAGTTTGGTCGTACTCCAAAAATCAATCCTCGTGACGGTAGAGATCATTGGCCAAAAGCATTTTCGGCTTTCTTTGCGGGTGGCGCCATTAAAGGCGGAACCGTTTACGGTCAAAGTGACGATAAAGGCATGGAGGTTGATCTAAATCCAGTTAGACCTGAGGATTTAAACGCAACAATAGCATATGCATTAGGGCTTTCTCTAAATGATATTCATTACTCACCCTCTGGTAGGCCATTTCAAATTGCCCATAAAGGTGAGCCAATTTTAGATATTCTTTCTTAATTTAGATTTTATTCGGGACGCTTCCCTAAAGGTTTTCCATCCTGACCAATCTCCCCAGCTCTAATTTTTGTGGCGGATACCTCTTGGAGTTCTTTACTAAGTTCTAATTGTTCTATATTATAACCAACCCCTCTACCATAAAACACGTCCATAATATTTGGAAGTTCGACTATCTTAATCTTATTACCAAACTCAATGCATGCAGTTTCGATTTCCGCCTTTACTTTATTGAAATCATATGGATTTTTTCATCAATACCACCTACGTCTCTTAAAGCAATACAGCACTGGCCAGTTCTTTTATAGCTTCCGCAACTAGTGTTTTATGACCTATATGAAAGGGTTGATATCTACCAATAAGTAATGCAGTTGGCGCTTGGTTATCCCACGCTTCACTTTCATTAAGTTTTTCCAATACTTTTTCTGCCCATTCATCAGCCGTTCCCTCTATTAATCTGATATCATAATTTAGTGGTTTTTCAAACATTTTGTTTGTATCTTCATACCTACCTTCTAAAATTCTATCAACCCATACAACAAAATCTGCATTGAATGCTTGTCTAGTTTCTTGTGTGGGGCATACAAAATCTGCAATTGCATAGCCTCCTCCTAGTTTAGCCCAGTCGCATAATTTTCCCATTCTTTTTGCATGTTCCAATCTATCTTCTGGACTAAAACCTAATTCTGAATAAATATCTTGTCTTACCGCGTCTGCGTTAAACCAAGCTGCATTAAGTTTTCTCACTAATACTTCAGCAAGAGTTGTTTTGCCGGAACCAGGAGCCCCATAATTAATATTTTTCTTTTAGCCATAATTTTTATTACATTCATCTTTTGAATATCAGAAAAAAAACTTGACTTAACACGAATTTTAATGTAGAATGTTCTACTTATGATTAAATTCAATATATCTAGAAGAAATTTGATAAAGTCTACAGAGGCCTTTTATGTAGTTACCAGAAACGGTAGAAGAGTAGAGGACAGAGACTACTCCCTACAGAAAGATGCTGAATATAGAGCGTCAAAGCTACATGAAATGGTTAAAAAATATGACCCAAATACTCCGAATAAGATTGAAATAGTATATACCTCATTACCAAGAAAGATTTATTAATGAAAGTAAAATTTAAAAAACTTAATCCTTCTGCGGTTATACCTTCTCAGTCAAACCCAAACGATGCTGGATTTGATTTGACAGCCTTATCAATAACTCACCCTGCTGGATCAACAGGAATGTATGTAGAGGTTTGTACAGGTATAGCTCTAGAAATACCAAAAGGTTATGTAGGTTTAATATTTCCGCGCTCAAGCATCTCAAACACTAAGCATTTTTTAAGAAACTCTGTTGGTGTTATTGATAGTGGCTATAGGGGCGAAATAAAGTTGCGTTTTTCAATAGACGAAACGAATACTTGCTATGAAATAGGAGATCGCGTTGGTCAAATAGTATTCATAAGACTACCTAAGATTGAAATGGTTGAATCTGATTCATTATCTGATAGTCAAAGAAATAAAGGAGGCTTTGGAAGCAGTGGAAATTAACAATAATATAATTAAATATATTTTAAACAAATTTTGCCCTTATTTGGCTATTGTTGTATTGCTTTTTCTAAATTCAGATCTTGATATTTGGAGGGGTGCAGCAGCTCTGGCTTTTTGTCTATTTATTGATAAGTTTTCTTTTTAGAGCGGGTTATAGCCTTGCTTTTTGCGAATCCAACAATATAAAACTAAAATGATTTTAAGTCTCTTGCATAAAGTAAAAACGTTTTCTGAAAAGTTGCGCCATGCTATGTCTCATAAATATTACCTTGTATACAAATGTAGAGATAACAAAATAAAAACTTATTTAATAGGCGACATTAATTTATATAAATCATTTGGAAATAAATCTGAAAAAAGAGACAATGCAGGTTTTAAAGCTTATTGTTTTGCAAGAAACCAAGCTAGATCTTTTAGGCATGACAGGATAATTAGCCTAACAAAAAAATAGTTTGGACTTTCTGTATATTGTTCTCCTCCTTACAGGAGGGTTAATTGGTTTTTTATTAACTTTAAAAAAAACACCTAATCCTATTGGTATTGAAAAGATTTTAAAAGATCAAAAAGAAAAACAAAATGAATACGAAAAAAACAGGAAGAAAACAATGATTTTATTTTAAACTTGAAAATGAACTTCAAAAGGTTACAATAGAACGTAATAATTTAAAAGAACACTATATAAGTTTAGAAAAAAAATCTTCTGAAGAAATAAAATTACTTTCAATTAAAATAGAAGAAGTTACAAACGCCAAACAAAAAATAACATCTCAAAAAAAGAGTAGTGAAGTTAGACTTGGACACATCGCGGAAACGCTTGCCCCTTTTTTGGATCAATTTGAATTTGATCCTGAAACTTGTGTCTTTTTAGGAAAACCTATTGACTATATATCTTTTTCTGATGACGAAATTACTTTCATTGAAGTTAAAAGTGGTAAAAGCCAATTAAACCAAAAACAAAGACATATTCGAGATCAGGTAAAATCTAAACTAGTTAAATGGAAAGAGGTTAGAATTAAATAATTTTTAAACACAAAACATATATGAAAATAAATCAAATCATTATGACCGCCCTATTAGGGTTTATTATCAACGTCGCTTCTGCGCAGGATTTTTCCGCCGACCTGAAGTATGTTTCTGATTATTTCTATCGGGGTATCGCAAAATCCGAAGAAGCAATCCAAAGCTCTATTGCTCTCAATACCGAAGCAGCAGGCTTAAACATTTCTGCGGGAGCTTTTACAAGCCAATCAGTTAATGCCGGCGCAGATTCTTACCAATTTACCCTTGGTGCTAGCAAGAGTTTCGCGAATGACTTGGTCAGCCTTTATGGTGGACTAAATCATTTTGAGGATGTTGACGGAGAAGCTATTTTTGAGTTTAGCTTATCAACTTCGCTCAATGTGTTACTAAATCCCACATTAAATATCTTCCGCTCGTTCGAAGATGAGTTATTTACTTGGGAACTTGGTGCAAATCATAAGTTTGACTTAGGCTTTTCTAACCTTTGCGTTCACGCTTCTTACGGAGAAAGTGAAATCACTGAAGCTTTAGAAGTAGATTATTATAATGTCGGTGCTTTGGCATCAAAAAGCATCTCTGATAATGCTGATCTATTACTAGGTGCAGACTTTATTGATTCAGACTCAATCGACCAAGAGTGGGTATTCTCAACAGGAATTTCAATTAATTTCTAATTAATATAAAACTATGAAAGATACAATAGAAAAAATCACTTGTGCAGTAAAAGGAATTGCTGTCACTTTATTAAGCGTCCTTGGACTTCTGATCGTTGTTCAAGCTGTATTTGGCGATTCCGCGCCAGTTAACGTTATTGGAAATCTCCAAAATTTGCTTGGCGGATTTGTCGGTAATGGTGCAGATTTTACCTCATTCGTCACTCTCGTTCTTGTGGTTGCCTTGATTGGCAAGCTAAGCTGCGATAGTGATAAATGTAAGTCAAAGTAATTTGCATTTAAAATAATCACTTAATAGAGAGGGTGCCTTTGGGCACCCTCTTTTTATTTTAAAAAAAATTTCCAAAAGGCGGTTGAAAAACAGTGGACTATATATTATTATAATATAAATTATGAGTGATGAAAATTTCTATATCGGTGGACCAAGGGATTACGATGAACAGACAGACGCATTTCGCTTTGATCTAGATAACCTTGTATACAGATATATCGATGAATTCGATATCAATACCATTACAATCATAGGTGCATTACAAGAAAAAATTCAAGAATTAGTTAATGATGGAAATTTTGAATCTGAAATAGATATTGATGAATAAAATTATAGGAGTAACAGGTTTTGCGCGCTCAGGAAAAGATACATTTTTTCAGGAAAGTTCCAAAATTTTATCTAAAGCAAAATGCTACAGATATGCTTTTGCTGACGCCTTAAAAGATGAGTCAGATGATTTCTTAAAACGAAATGTCGGAATATCCGCTTTTACCGAAAACGATAAAGATAAAGAACTAATTAGGCCCTTTTTAGTCACCTACGGAACCCATTTAAGAAGAAAAACTTAATCCGAATTGCTGGATAGAAAAAGTCGAAAAACTTATTGATGATAACCATCAAGATTCAAAAGATAATTTTATCTTTATCACGGATGTTCGTTTTGAAAATGAAGCGCAATGGATTAAATCAATAGGTGGTATCATTACAAAAGTAACAAGGGACAATGTAAAAGCTGCAAACGAGGAGGAGCATATTCAATCTGCTTTAATCGAAAAACACGTAGACCTTCATATTATTTGGCCAACATATAAACCTGGAGATTTGTCTCAAAGTCATTCTTTATTAAAGCCAGTTTTGAAAAAAAAATTTCCCAAAGTTTGTCAGGTATTAGTGGACTATATATGAAATATAATCCTCAGAAAAAATATCTAAAAACCGAAAAAGGAAAAAAGCAGCATCAAAAGCTCAAAAAAATACGATGAAGAAAATCTAGAAAAGCGCCGACAACAAAAAAGAGATTATATGAGAAAGAAAAGGCAAGAAAATCCAAATTATTGCAAATGGAAATGAGTCCCAAAAAAAATCTAAAAAAATACTTAAATCTAATGCTAGCAATGGAAAAGGCGATTCCCCTCGAAATGTTTTCTCCAAACAATATAAACAAAATTACGAATCAATTAACTGGTCTAAGAAGAAAAAAAATAGCTAATATATTTGACATTCACCTAGTTTTATGATAAACTATATTTTATATGAAAAAAGGTAGAAGATCAAAAGGAACACAATATTATTTCAGGAAAAAACTTTTCCCTTTCACCAATATTGGCTGATGTATTTCACTGAATGTTATTCAGATAAAACCGAAAAAGATTTTGGAACTTTTATTAAGGCAAAATCTTACAGTTTGGCAAAAATAATCTTAAAACAAAAGTCTATGGAGGACGATGCTACTGTTAAGTTAAAGGCGGTATGCGGCTATATGATGCATAAAGACTATCGAAATAATCGTAGTAATCAAAAGCTATCGACATTTGACTGGGAAAACATAAGAAGCTCCTGCTTTCCTAATTTAAATAATTTTCTTTTTTAAAAAGAAATCCTCGCCCAGAAGGCTATACTAACAAGTATAACCAAACTTGCTATGATCATGTCAAAAAAATTGGCTTCAAGAAAGGTGCCAGTAATTGGTCCACTCAAAACCGAAAAGGAAAGCACAAAAAACTTAGTGAGAGAAAAGGTCTTAAATGGAACGGTGATCATTGGGTGGATTGGGGTAAAGAGGAAATGCTAAACACTAAGAATAAGATTATGGATAGCCTAATTTCTAATAATAACAACAGAACTCATGCTGCTAAATCTTTAAAAATAAGCCGAAGTACAATTTATAAGCTAATGCTTAGGTGTGAAAACATAGAGTGGTGGAACACTAATTTTCCACCCCAAAACCTTCTCCTCCTCAAGTTAGCTCAAAACAAAGATCTATTACCCAAAAAAAAAAGTTATGCAAAAACGTAAGGATAATGGAGAGGAAGATTTCTTTCGCATAGATAATTGCGATATTAATGATAAAAGATTAAGAAATTTAAGGCTAAGCAAAGCAAAAAAACGAGATGAATATAGAAAATCTTTAATTCCTAAAATCAAGAATGCTTTAAAAGAAAATCAAAATAACAGGTTAAAAGCAGCAATTTCTTTAAATGTAAAACGGGGAACATTAAAGGCATGGATGCAAAGAACCAAGTGCTGGATAGATTGGAACAAAGAATACCCTAGTAATTATATTAAAAATGAATGCGCTAACTCCAAATAAAACCATACATAATAAAAATCTCAAACTTTTTGACACCTATCTGATTAATTTTCAACAAGATATAAAAAGAATAGTTGGAAAATTTAAAAAAAGTTTTCACGCTCTTTCTGATGAAGAAGTTTACAGTGAATGTAATATACATATTTTAAAAAACAAAGATAAAATTGTTGAAAGTTTTGGTTCTAACCAAATGTCAGAAGCAGATTTCAAGAAAATAGCCTATCATTACGCAAAAAATGAAGTAGTTTGGAGTCATTATAGATTCACAAATCAAAGCTATAATAAAAGAAAAGTTGATGGGGTGGCAAATACAGAAGATGGCCCGAAAACTTCTTTCGAAATTGCTTTAGAAAATGAAGGTGAAGAAAACAAGGACATAGATAATGATTCTTTATTTTTTGGGGCTAATGCTGAGCGGTTTTTTCATGTCCTAAAAGAATATTCTTATTTACTAACAGAGCAAGAAAATGCGAGTTGTTGCCTACATAAAATCTGGATTAAATCAAGATCAGATAGCCGAAAAACTTTCAGTAACTCATCAAGCTATTTCTTTTAGTTTTTTGAATATTAAAACTAAACTCAACAGTCATTTTAATTTAAATGAAGTGCTGAATGGTGGCTCCGAAAAATCAATATCAAAAGGTATATCTTCATTAAATTCTTTTTTTGATAAAAGTATTGGCGCAGCATCAGTTTCTGAAAAAGACAGAAAGCAGCTGAAAAAATTCTTGCTAAAAATCCAAAATGCTATGCAGCACCTGACCTAAATAAAATCTTATTTAATAATAAACTTTCAAACAGAAAAATTTGGGGAGTCATAAAAAGCCTAAATCTCTCTAGTTTTGTGTGTAAAAAGAGGAAAGCACTTAAAACTTAAAACTAAATGAAATCGTTGCTACAGCTAAATTCTGATGGAAAAATATTATTTTACTGTTGCATGGGAAATTTAATACTTTCTTTTGTTTTGGCTGCAAAAGGGGAATTTTTTGCATTTTTCCCTTTTTTTATTTCTATGTTTTGCGGTCTTTTTACTTTTAGTTCAAAATACAAAAAATAGTGTACTTCATTATGTGAAGTTTTCTTTAGCTGAAGTTGTAATGTTAATAGGGTTAGCGCTGCTAGCTATTACCGCCTATAACCAAAAAAAACAAATCGACTGGGCTAAAGATACGATAGAACTACAAGAAGCTGCCATAAAAAAACAGCAGGAATTAATCAATCATCAAATTAGATATATTTCTTACTTTGAATCCCTTAATTCCAGATTAAAGCAAAATCCAATTTTTAGGGGGCCAATTTGACTGTAAAAGAAATTCTATCAGAAGTTCCCTACAAAGAGGTTTTTAATTTTATTTTCAGGGAATGGCTCAAAAACGGATCTCTTTCTAGATCTGAAATCATGGATCAGGATATAGAGTATCATTCATTATTCGTGACTTTAAGAAATTCTACAGAACCTGCTGGTGAAAATTTAAAAATTTATGTAACGCATATTGGTGACACTATAGATGTATGCTTGCTAGACCAAATAAATGATGAAATAATGAATTTAGATAGTGTAAAATATAAATCAATCGCAAACATGGAAGTATTTAAAGCAATAAAAATAGATAATGTAAAATTAATATCCTATATTTTAAAATCAATTAAAAATGAACAATCATAAAAAATCTCGAATTGCCATAAGCGGTTATTTCGATCCAATACATATTGGTCACCTAGAGTACATTGCGCTAGCTAAAGAGCTTGGCGATTACCTAATTGTTATCGTAAATAACGACAAGCAGTGCGCGCTTAAAAAAGGTAAATCTCTTATGTGTGAAGATGATAGGCTCGAAATCATCTCCCAGATCAAAGGGGTTGATGAAGCAATAATGTCTATTGATGAAGATCGAACTGTTTGCAAAACGCTTGACTTACTGAAGCCCGATATTTTTGCCAATGGTGGTGATCGCAGTAATTCAGAAATTCCAGAATTTAAAATATGCCAAGAAAATGGTACTAAAGTCGTTGATGGGTTAGGTGATAAGATTCGATCATCCTCAGAATTAACTGGTATTAAATGAACTTATACGAACTCCCGATACATGAAAAAGCCCTCGAATCGTTAACGCAGTCATTGAAATTGAAGAGGGTTCAAAAAACAAATACGAATATGACGGAGGCTTGGGAGTATTCATGTATGATAGATGTCTCAACTCTGCTATGTGTTATCCCGCAAGTTATGGTTTCGTCCCAAATACTCTTTGTGATGATGGAGACCCCTTGGATATTATGGTAATTAGCCCTGAGCCAATAAAACGAGCTACAGTTGTAGAGGCTAAAGTTTTAGGGGTTCTTGACATGGAAGACGAAGGAGCAAAAGATTATAAAATTATTGCTGTTCCAAATTTTTATACGCGCAAGTATTTTGGACTAAAAGACATTGAAAGTTCCTTCTTAGAAATTTCAAAAAATTTCTTTGCTCATTATAAAGATCTCTCTATGAGCGGTGATCGAGTCAAAGTTTTTGACTGGCATGATAAAGATTTTGCGCATAAAATTATCAACGAAAGTAGGCAAAAATGACAGCAATAATAATATTATCTATTTTTTATAGCTTAATAGTTGTAAAAGAAGAACAAAAATGGGAAAATTACAAATGGACGGATTTAATGAACTCTGGCAATTAGAATGGGGCGACGGCTTACTTTTTACGGGCATGCTAATGGCTCTTTATACTTACAAAGTTTGGATTGATAATAAATTTAAAAAATAAAGTGTAAATCTTTTGCGTGAGGGCACTTATATTTTTACATATAATATTGGTTACTAGTTGCTCAATGCCTCAAAAACAAAAAAATTGGCAATCAATTTACAAGCAAGAATTAGAGACTGCAATTCAAAATGACGATGATGAGGCTTTTTAGATTTTTCTGGCCAGAATATTTGAAAGAATTAAATAAAAAATACAATTAATCTGAGTGTACAAAATTATTATGCAGAAAAAAATTGCTTTTTGTTTTTTAACTTATGACTCAATCGAAATGGAATCCTTATGGGATACTTTCTTAAAAGATGTCGATCAATCACAATATAGCATTTATATACATCCTAAAGATCCTGAGGATGTTAACTTAATTCATTTCAAGAAATACGTTATTCCTGACCCAGTACAGACAAGGTATTTTGATCCTTCTTTAGTGCAGGCTCAAAATAAATTATTAGAGCATGCCTTAAAAAGATAAAGAAAATACGCATTTTATTTTTTTATGTGGATCTTCGGTACCAATAAAGTCATTTAATCATATTTATAATAAAATAGAAGAAAATTCTACGTTTAATATCAGAAAACATGAACTTAATTTAATTGAGACTAAAGATCAATTTTTGTCAACTTTAAGGAAGTGTTCACAATGGAGTATCCTGAATAGGTTTCATGCTAAAAAATACTTGAATACATTCCTGACATATTTCAAGTTTGCAGGGATAATGAAATACCTTTTAATGGTGCGGTGGATGATTTAATTTAGTTTTCTTTTTTATTGAGTCATTTTCCCGAACAAATATCTTTTAAAGAAAGCATAGATAAACATTCTATGTTTGAGTACTTGAATAGTTATAAAATCAATATTTTTGATAAAAATTTCATATCTAGTCAACATGTTCATTGGCCAGAAAGACAAAAATCTTTTTATTTTATTGATAAACCGGAAATGGATTTTATAATAAATTCAGAGGCTTTTTATGCGTAAAGTATGTCGTTATTCTTCTGTATTTAATAATGGTCATGATTATTTTTGCGAAGGGCGATGTGACCCAAAAAAAACAAAAGAAGACCTTAAAAAATATCTTTTTAAATCAGATTGCGTTTTTTTAACAAGTTATCTCAAAAACCATATTTGTTAGCTTATGATTAACCATCACGATAAATTCATTTTTATTCACATACCAAAATGCGGAGGAACCAGTATTGAGTCTGTTTTTAAAGCGTGGAATAGTAATTATTCCCAAAATTACTTTTATCTTGGCGATAATCGTCAGCATTTTTTTTAAGTGACATTTTAAAAGAATACCCGGATTGCTCAAATTATTTTAAATTTTCTTTTGTTCGTAACCCATTTTCCCGAATAGTGAGCGAATATCAATATATTTTATCAAAAAATATAGAATTTCAAAAAGAGGTCAAATTTAAAAACTTTTCTTTTAAGGATTTTGCTTCAGACTTTAAAAGATGCATGAGTTTTTTTGGTTGGAAGTATCACGATTACTCTTTATCCGATTACCTTTTGAACGAAAAAGATGAATTAGTTATTGATTTTATTGGACGACTAGAGTATATGCAACAAGATTTTGATATAATCTGCGACAAAATTGGAATTCAAAAACAAAAACTTCCACATACAAATAAAAGCAAACATAAACACTATACCGAATACTACGACGATGAAACCCGCGAAATCGTCGCAGAAATATTTGCGCGAGACATAGAATACTTTGGGTATAAATTTGGAGAATAATGAAATATATAACTGGCGAAAGCTCTGATCGTCGTATGGATTAGTTGTATATCCAAAGGTTCAATAATAATACCTAAAGATAAATATATTAAACATTTTTATTCAGACCATACTTGGAATATTTGCATAACAAATACTAAATTTATTAGCTTAGACTAAATAAAGTTATTTACAGATTAACTCTAAATTTATTGTTTTTTGTAGGTAAGGCACTTTTAAAGTGTATATAGATCATATACCTAAATGAAAACTTTAATAACAGGTCATTTTCCAGAGTCTGGCGTTGCAGATCCAGATACATTTTATTATAATTTTAATTTACGAAGAGGCAAGTCTTTTGAAAATGGTGAATTAAAAGAACATGACGCATGGATTGCAAACGAAGGTTACGATCAAGGTTTTGTAGATAGTGATGGCGATGGAGTTTTAGACATTAGAGAGCCTAATTTTATTCATTAGTTGATGCTGGCTTTCAAGGTGGAACTCTTTACAGAAGGCCAGCCTACAAAGGCGAAGGCCAAGTTACCCATAATGTACCAGCGATGGATAACCCTGGTAGAGCTTTATTCAATAATTCTGGTGTATCAATTTCTTTTACCGCAGAAAAAGATGGATATATCATTAGGTTTGTAGGAACAAACCTTTCTTTTACAGAAGGTAGTACAGTCACCTTAGAAGACGGTGATACAGTTATTTATGATGATGCGGTAGATACTGACGGAGATGGCGTCAATGATTCACAAGATGCGTTTCCCAATGATCCAA
The DNA here is from genome assembly GCA_038143955.1 of Cellvibrionales bacterium. Lineage (GTDB taxonomy): Bacteria > Pseudomonadota > Gammaproteobacteria > Pseudomonadales > Porticoccaceae > Porticoccus. The sequence goes on along the minus strand of JAYQMT010000004.1, from coordinate 77,637 downwards.
ACGAAACAGTGGATGCGGATGGAGACGGTATTGGCGCAAACGCAGATCAAGATGACACCAACCCTAATGTGGGCGCAACTAATTCCGACGTCGATGGCGATGGAACTTCAGATGATCTTGACTCTAATGATAATGATGGACCGCTTGGCGACTTAGATAATGATGGCGTCAATAATCAAGACGACTTAGATGACAGCAATGCGAATATTGGCAATACTACCAGTGATGTCGATGGGGATGGAATTTCAGATGACCTTGATACTAACGATAATGATGGGCCGCTTGGTGACCTAGATAATGATGGCTTCAACAATACAAATGACCTTGACAGTACCGATCCTAACATAGGCGCAACTACTTCTGATGTTGACGGAGATGGAATAACAGATGATATTGATGATAATAACGATAATGGTCCGTTGGGTGATCTTGACAACGATGGAGTTTTAAATAAAGACGATCTAAACGACAACGATCCTAACATCGGCGCAACTAACTCTGATGTTGACGGGGATGGAATAACAGATGATGTTGATCCTTACGATAATCGTGCATATTATATTCATGGGGATGATGGAGTCAACGGCATAGGATACTATTACCCCGTTTACATCAGTGCGAATGGGTTAGGATCTTATCATACGCATACTATACAAGGATTAACGGTATATATGGAAAATTCTGAAGCAAATCATGCCCAGAGTTCTTTGCCTAGTAATCATAATTATCTCTTATTCCCAAATAGCACCGTGCCTGATGTCGATGGAGATGAAATATTAGATGACGTTGATCCTGATCTTACCGATGGACCTTTGGCTGATCCAGACAATGATGGAGTTTTAAATCAAGATGACCAAGATAACAACAATCCTAACATCGGGAATACCACCAGTGATGTCGATGGTGATGGAATTTCAGATGACCTTGATACTAACGATAATGATGGGCCGCTTGGTGACTTAGATAATGATGGTGTCAACAATACAAATGACCTTGACAGTACCGATCCTAACGTAGGTGCAACCCTTACTGACACCGATGGTGATGGTACGACAGATGATATTGATTCCGATAATACCGATGGGCCTTTTGGTGATGCAGACGGTGATGGCGTTATCAACGCAAATGATGTTTCCATTTAACTCGAATGAAACTACTGATACCGACGGAGATGGTATGGGTGACAATACTGACACAGATGATGACGGTGACGGGATTATAGATGTAGCTGATGCAGACCACCCTGATAATGCAGGCAAGCCCGATGCTGACGGCGACGGAATGATAGATGAGCACGACCCTGACGATGACAATGACGGCATTCCAGACATCCAAGACATTGACCATCCAAGCAACACTAATGCCCTTGATAGCGATAGCGACGGGATAATTGACGCCTATGATACAAGTGACGATAGATCACCTAGTTATATATGGTTGGGTCCATATGAGCGTAGTTATACTTTTAATACTAGTTTTCGAACCGATTGGGACGCAGCTTATGTTCCTGAACTTAACTTTAATTCAGATGAAACTTTTGACTTTAATGCGCAATATTATTATTCATCTACTAATGCCGCACTAAGAACACAACTGCCAGTCCGAGTGCCAGGCAGGAGGACTTTGATGCTTCTAATTATGATATTGATGAAGATCTAACTTTTAATATTACAAATGGTCAAGCAATGGCTTCAGTAAATAATGGCGTAATATCATTTAGTAATAATGCTGACGATTACCAAATTGTATCGGAAAATGTATCAACGCCGTATGGAACGACGGTAAGAGAAACTCTTGGTGGAACTGTAGAATTAGAAATATCATTTGGGGAATACAAGTTATCTTGCTGCTGATACACGTACTATTCGCTATACTGTAGATTTTATTCGGCCCTCCAGAATTTCTTTTCTGGGAATAAGACCCATCAGAATTGAAAATACTATTATTGCAGGTTTAATCAAGAATATAATCACGTTGGAGGAAGACTATCTGATTGGCCAGCCATTTCATTAGATATTAATAGCGGTTACAGAGGTGAGGAGGGCTACAACGGGTTTGACTACCCCCAGGTGGCTGGGCCGTTTACCAAAGAATACAAAACCCAAATATCTTTATCGTAAAAGGCGGCAGTAGTTGGTACATTGGATATGAAAAGCAAGAGCTAGCTTGGAGCAATACCAGTAATAGGACCAACCAGAGACCGTATGATTACACGGTTCCTTTCATGCAGGCAGACTATGCTGGGGGTACCGAAACCGAAACTCTTGCAGAGGCGATAGCAAGGGGTGGCTGGAAATATCGAGTTCTCAATTCTAATGGGGGTTATGACGACACCGAGAATGTCCCTATAATCGGAACTGAGTTTTTATAAACTAACAGTATAACCTCACAATTTATTAATTTAATTTATGAAAAATATAGTTACAGGCCATTTTCCACATCCTTCGGTAGCAGATCCAAACGTTTTTATTATAATAAAAAGTTAAAACAAGGGATGTCTTTTGAAGACGGGGTTGCCAAAAAGCACAATGCTTGGGTCAAGAACGAAGGATTTGATTATATTGATACTGATAACGATGGAGTATTGGATTTTAGGGCTAAAGCTTTTGATAAATTAGTTGATTCAGGCTTTCCTGGCGGAAATTCTTATCAAAGGCCTGCTTATAAAGGCAGGCTGCAGTAACCCATTCAGTACCAAATATTTCAAATCCAGGCAAATCTCTTTTTAATAGCACTGGTGAGACTATTTCTTTTGTTGCGGAAAACCAGGCTATATCATCAAAAATTTGATGGATCTAATGTAGCTTTTTCTGCAGGCGACAGTGTTTCTCTTGAAGATGGAGATACAAGTATATACGATGAAATAATTGTTGACTCAGGCGCTAATAATTCTAATTCTTCAAGCGTAGATTCAAGTGGTGACCAGACAAGTAATGATAGCACAGGTAATACTGCTGCTTCATGTGCTTCATCTCCTGTAACTATAACAGTTTCTTCTGAATATGATTCATCAACAGATACCAGAACATACAAAATACACTACAAGCGACTCAAATGGTAATGGAGAATTATTTGGATGCATAAATGTTAATCGTGGCGAAATACTAACAATAGATGTAGAAGGTTCTGAGCCGGACCTCGTATCACATCCTTTGCAAATCACAAACTACAATGACCTAGGTCAAGCAATGGGACCGCTTCCTGGGGTACAAAAAACTCAATATGGCGCTGAATATACTTTGATATGGACGGTTCCCTGTGACGAAACCATCACTAAATATCAGTATCAATGCCAAAATCATGCAGGCATGCGTGGTACAATCAATGTACTTGGAAGTTGCCCTGATACAGATGGTGACGGAGTATATGACTCACTTGACTCAGAACCCAATAATGCTAATGTATCTGGAGTAGACTCAGACAGTGATGGAGTAGACGATGCAGTTGACTCAAATCCTAACGATGCCAGCACAAGCGGCGTAGATTCAGACGGTGACGGGGTAGACGATGCAGTTGACTCAAATCCTAACGATGCCAGCACAAGCGGTGTAGATTCAGACGGGTGACGGGGTAGACGATGCAGTTGACTCAGAACCCAATAATGCTAATGTATCTGGAGTAGACTAAGACAGTGATGGAGTAGACGATGCAGTTGACTCAAATCCTAACGATGCAAGCACAAGCGGTGTAGATTCAGACGGTGACGGGGTAGACGATGCAGTTGACTCAGAACCCAATAATGCTAATGTATCTGGAGTAGACTCAGACAGTGATGGAGTAGACGATGCAGTTGACTCAAATCCTAACGATGCCAGCACAAGCGGTGTAGATTCAGACGGTGACGGGGTAGACGATGCAATTGATCCTAACGTTCATATCTTTTTAGTGGCGAAATTTTTGAATCAAAATATGATGTTGGTTCGTGGTTAAGCTCTTATGTTCCACCCTCAGGATTGCCAACGTACTGGAAAACAACATATGTAAATGCTAATCATGGAAATATAGACGTAAAACAAAATACATCGACAGGCGTAATTACTTTCTTTAAAAACGGAATTGAAATAGGTTCTTGGGATGACAGCTTACTTGGTACCTCAGAAGACGTATACAAGGTATCTAATTCTTCTGGATACAGTATTAATACTCATGCGATTACCGATTCTGGCACTCATCAAGAAATTAACCAAATAATCGTTAGCTATGGATCTAGTAATGCGACTACTGATTTTATTTCAAAACTATTCTGGAGAAGGAGATTTCACAACATCTAATGGTTCTACAATTAACGTTTCTGATTACATAGATGATGCAAATCGCGGTGAAACAAACACTAGTGGCAGCACAATTGTTGTTACTAAAAGTCGAAACGCAATCATGGTTGATCCAGATGGTAACGGGTATCAATTTTCCAGCCCGCAAGAAGTTCCTAATGGTTTTACTGTTTTTGAAGGAGAGAGTTTTGGTCAATACTTTTTACCTACTTATAGCCACCTTTAGTATCCGCCGATGAACCTTCTTTTTCCGAAACTACTTTTAATGTTAATCGGGGTGAAAGTTTAGACTTAGGCTCGACAGTAACTGCAAACGGCACTTTAACTTTTAGTTTTACATCAGGAGAAAACCCTGAAATTATTCAAACTAATCTAGGGGAGAGCAGCCAAATACTACAGCTACAATTGATCCAGACACAGGTATCATAACTTTCAGTAATTATACCTGGCCAACAGACGGATCAAGCTTTACTACGTCAGTCTACATTACCGCATTAAATACTGCTGGGACCAGTATCTTACGTTCAGAAATAATTAGTATAACTTTTACGCCGGCCACTGCTTCATTTACTCCAACAAGTATACAAGGTAGCACATTCACTCCATCATTGAACTTGAACATAGCAGGATTTGCAAACAATTACTAGAAGGTGGAACTCTGGGTTAGTTACAATTGGGGGAACATCTTTTTATAAGATGTACTCAGAAAACTTGGCAAATGATAATGCCATTGAAGTAGTTTTCGAAGATGATGGAAGCATTACATTAAGCTACCACAAATTTGAATCCACTACCCATACCCAAACAATCGGCACTTGGGATTCAAGCGGAATTACACCGTCTGGAGATTTTGTAATTAATGCAACTTCACAAAATGCTAATAGTATTCAACCGATTGAGAATGATGGCAGAGTGACAATGTTGGAGTTTGGACACGGAGCATAATCATCTTAAGTTTTTCTTAAGATTGGTTTGCATTTTTTGGTGATGTGCTCGAACATTGCCTTTTTGAATTTCTTTTGGCGCATAAAACCAGATATACATCACATCTTTTTTTATATCTACAATTCTTTCGTATATATTTTTTATTTCAACCTCTATGGTATTTAAAATTTCTGGGTTAATCTCCTGTAAATTTATATCCAAATCCATTGCTACATTTATAATCTTTTGAAAAGACCCAGTTTCTTTACCTTCACTCGCTTGGTGATAAAGATCTGTCATGTGCTCGTTTTCTTTTTCTGGTAGTTCTTTATTTTTGTCTGGATGAGTTAGTTTGACAATCTCTCTATATATTTCTTTTATTTGCTTTGAATTATCGTCATGATTATTATCTTCTTCTCTTTTTTTAAAAGGCAATTCCAAGCTCTCTCTACTACAATATTCAACCATTTTATCATAAAAAATTTTTTACTAGCGTGGTCTAGATTTTCTTGAAGTTCATCTAATTCTATGTATAGATAAGAAATTTGATGTTTTAGTTTCTGAAACCTTCTGTCTATACTTTCTTATGAGCTTTTTCGTCGATTTGATCCGAGACCTCTCTGCTTTCTTTGAATTTTTTATTCTCTGGGGTATATTTCCCCAGTGGATCTTTAGGTATTTCTCTAAATATGTGCGTCCAATCCTCCATGCATATAGATTTACACATTTAAGTGATCGTTTTATAGTGTATTTTATTTTATGAAATTAAATAAAGTATTTATTGATAAACTTTTAGCTTTTGGCGCGGAACTTTCTGAAGAAGTCTGCGAAATACAAACCCTTGGTTTTGAAACAATGAAAAAAGAAGACAGTAGCCCATTGACAGAGGCTGACCTTCACTCAAATAAAAGAATTAGAGATTTTTGTTTGCAAATACGGATGTCTCAAATATTATTTCTGAAGAGGATAAAGAAATTCCATATAAACAGCGCTCTAAATGGGATTACTATTGGTTAATAGACCCTATAGATGGCACAAAAGAATTTGTAAAAAGGTGGAGATGATTTTTGTATTAATATTGCTTTGTGCAAGGGATCGAGCCCCATATTTGGTTATGTAGCTTGCCCTAAGAAGCAGGATCAGTTTTTTGCAATAAAAGATCGCGGCGCTTTCAAAAACAATAAACCTATTTACGCTAAATATTCTTACAATCCTCAAGGAGAACCAATCAAGGTTGTTGCAAGTAAATCTCACCTAAATCAAGACACTGAAGACTTTATTAATAATTTAAAAAAAGATCACAAGGTAGAAACCTTAAATATTGGAAGTTCATTAAAATTCTGCTTGGTCGCAGAAGGTAAGGCTGATATATATCCTAGATTTGAGGCCAACAATGGAATGGGATACTTGTGCTCCACAAATAATAGCGGAGGAAAGTGGCGCGCTTGTTTATAAGGCTCAAAATAATCAGCAGTTACATTACAATAAAGAAAGTCTCTTAAATCCATTTTTTATTGTTTCCTCTAAAATGATTAAATAATTCTTGACTTTTGATAATTTTTACCTTATATTATTAAGGCTATGATTATTAAAAAAGAGTTAAAAAATTCAACCTTTGAATATGATGAAGAGAAAAGTCTTTTGTAATCAAGGGTCAAAATGATCAATTCATTGAGCTAAATAAGGTATACGCTTTTGCTTTTATGCGCTTCGTGGTTCGCATGGCTCAAAGAAATTGGTTTCGAGGCTCAAAAACAGCCAATAAAGTAAGACAAGAAGAAGCTTCAAGAATAGATGAAATAGAAGATCCAAATCAATTAAAAATATTTGAAAGTAAATTATGAACAGATTAGAAATAGTAACAGCGAGTGAATATGAAGAATTTTATTATGAAGGCAATGATGAGCCTGTTTACGAGGGAGATCCCGTGGGAGTAAATTGGGTACAGGAGATACTGTCAAACTTTATCTATTCGATAATATTTATCACGAATTCAAATATGAAGAAAGTTAGTCTAGCAAAATTATTCGAATTTAGAATAAAATATAATGCTGGTGCAGAGCATGTAGAGCTTGACAATTATCATTACTATAATGCTCCTGACGCAAAAACAGCTTTATCTTTTCATTATGAAATGATGGAAAAAGAGGAATAGTCGTTCAAACTTTATCTATTGAAAAGTACAACCCTTACTCTTTAGAGTGGGAAGATGAAAGTGAACACATTAATTCAAGCTTTGACCACGAGGTTTAGCTAATCCTTTACTTAAAAGCTTAATATGTTTTATGAACTTTATCTTCTTATGAGGGTCTTTCATTTTTTTAGCTTTTTCATATAAATACAGTATGTATTCTTCATTCATTTTCGTTTTATTTTTTTCATAAGTCTTATATTACACATTGAAACTTAATTCTACAGATATTATATACTCGGAGCATGGGGTTGATGAATGTTTTGAATTTAAGAATGGACAAGGAAGAGTTCCAGAAGGAGACGCTGTAGGCTTTATTGATAAAGATCAAAATATCGTCTTATTTAACGACATTGTTTTTAGCAAATATGATCATTCTTATTGGGATAATTATGACTTAGAGCAGGACGATAAAAGATTATTTCTACCATGATAGCATTTAGAAAAGACTTTCAGCCAGACAATAAAAAGGACATTAAAAATGTACTACAAGATATACTAGACAAAATATATGGAACAGAAGAGTATAAAAAAGTTAATATATCAGATTTAATAGAGATTTTATATAGAAAACTTTATACTGAAAATAAGACTGCGCTACAAATAATGGTTCTTAAAAATAAAGATAATTCTTTAGATATAGTTATTGATAATTTGGATGAAGAATACTGATTCAAATAATTTCAATAATCTACTTAAGGATGTGCAACCTAAACTTTTACGTTTCATACGTTCTATTTGTTATCATAAACAAGATTCAGAAGATATTTTACAAAAACAAATATTATACTTATAAATAATAAGTTAAATTATGACCCCTCTAAATGCTTAAGGGCTTGGTCGTTTAAAATAGCTCGATATCAAATTCTAGCTCATAGAACTCGTTTAGCTAGATCAAAAGTTATTTTTAATAGCGAAATGATTACTGATGCTTTATCGGAAGAAGAGAATTAAAAGAATATTGTTTAGAGAAAAAAAAAACTCTTTTTTTCTGAGATAGATAATCTTTCTCCGGCTTTAAAAAAAATAGCGATTCTTCGTTTTAAAGATAATTTAAGTTACGAAGATATATGTAAAAAACCAATAAAAGCCAAGGGTATGTTTGCGCAACAATATCGAGGGCGAAAGAAAAGCTCTCGAATCAAATAAGAGAGTTAACTGTTATATAGTATATCTTACAAAAATCATTAGTTTATTTTTTTTGTTTGCCGTCCAAATATTCTGATATTTTTTTCTTTTCCTCTTTGCTCATCTGTTTAAATTCTTTCTTTGCTAATATATATGCACTGCGTATTCTTATGTGCGGATGAGCGGAAAAGTTTTCGTCTTCTAGTTGCTTTAGTATCAAATAGTTTATTATTCTTTCGTCCATAAACATAAGTACACAAAAAAAATATTGACATTCTTTGTGTTTTTTGTCAGACTGTGATTTTAAATTAATCACAACCAAATAATAAAATATGAATACAGAGTATATAAAACTTACAGATCTATGGCACGAAGGTGAATACAATGAAGTTGGGTTTATAATTAAAGAAGAGCAGTGGCAACCTAAAGAAATCGCAAAATTTTGCGCTTACTTTAACAAATACCTTGGCTCTAATCAGTTAAATGTTCTTTATAAATTTCTCTAATGAATGAGGCTGATTTAGCTTGGGAAACATTTGAATTTCATTGCGATAACGTGACTTCTTTGGAAAATACCCATATACAAAATGTTGCTAAATTCTCGATGATTAGAGACGGAAAATTTCATGGCTCCAAATCGGAAGCTTGTAATTTCCTTAATTCAATGCTCTCTTGCTTAGATAAATTGATAGCCACTTACAATAAGCAAATCATATCTATTAAAGAAATTGTTCTTTTAAACAAATCCGATAGAGAGATTCTTAAAAAAAGAGGCGTTCAGTTACATTCACTACATACCTTGCTAAATACCGTATCAACTCTTTCAGAGGAGATGAATAAATTTAAAAGTGAAGTTAAAAAATTCAAGCTTGACTTTTGATATAATTCTGCTAAACTCAAAACATAATATAAATTAATACAAATATGAATCAAGAAAAACTAAGTTCAAAAAACAGTCTCAGTTAAAAAAGTTTTTTAATAAGAAAAGCGAATCAGAATCAAATATAGAGCAGATATTAGAGCAGACTCCCTATACTTTTTAAACGAAGAGGGTGCTTTAGAGAAAAATCATCCTTGGAGAACTACCTATGGAGAAGGGGTTCAAAGCGGAGTTTTTAAAGTTAATGCTGAGATAGCATCTCATATTTTAGATCATTTCAACAATATAGAAAGCTCAGACCCCAAAAAATCTAGAAAAAAATAGGAGCAAACAAAAGGCAAATATAATTAGGTACTCAAAAGTACATGGAAGAGGGTAAATGGAGAGTTTGCGCACCTTTAGTTTTTGAAGAAGAAACAGGAGCTTTGCTTGATGGTCAAAATAGATTACAGGCTTTAGTTGAAACCGCAAAAGAGTTTCTCCAAATAACTTACGAGATTTTCAACTTTCTTTTAATATTATTTTTGGCGCAGACCAAGATATACAAGATCATATTGACAAAGGCTCAAAAGATCGCTACATCAAACTGCTCAAATAAAAGGTTTGATAGAGCCAGGAGATAGTTATGGGAAAAAGGCGCTAGATATTATTCAAGCTACTTTACAAAAAAAGACGAGGGTAATGGTTTCTGCACTCATCAATGCACCGAAGATGATGTTTTTGAAAGATGGGAATCTCTTGTAGATGAAGAGTCAGATACGACTCATAAAGATATAGCTCTATATATCGTAGAAAAAACCCATGTCAATAATTCTGCTTATGAAATGACTCTTGGTCATAGAACTTGCTTACAGATGGGTATGTACTTTGATCGTGAAGACACTGAACTTTTCATGAGGTGTATCACTGCTGATGGTGCAAATTTAGAAGAACTAAAAGAAGAGGGTATTGACACAACTTGGTCTTCTAAAGCAATGTCTTCAGTGAGAGTCTGTAGAGATTACCTAAAAAAGCTAGGTAATAATAAAAAGCTTAATGGATCAACAGGTGGTGGAGCTAAAGTACGTCACTTTGGAAATATGCTTTATTTCATGACTCAATTTTATGGCAGAAAGCAAACCTCTAGGATTTGCTCAAGGGAATTGTCTTGTGATGTAAATAAATTGAGAACAGGAAACAGGTATGTCGCACTTAATCATTGCTATGTGCAACCTACTGACCCAATGCAAGATTTACTCGGTTTTTAGTCTAGTCTCTGATAAATAAAAAACATTAAAAGGGGAGTAACTACTCCCCTTTTTTTGTTGACACATTATTTTTTTTTTTTAATGTTCGTTTATGAAAAGTAATAAATCTGAATTTATAAATATAACTTATGGAGAGCTTGGCGACTATATTGGCAGAAAAGCGTCTGTCACTGTAAGCAAAGAATGGTTTGATTTAATTTGTGGAATAGTCGAGTCTAAAAAAGAATGCACCAAATGTAATGAAATACTGCCATTAGACTCTTTCAATAATGACAAGCGAAGGAAATTCGGCAAGCGATCTCAGTGCAAATCTTGCTATAAAGAAGGGGATCGTGAAAGAAAAGGGGTCTATGAAGAAGATCAGCCTAAGATAGAATTTGTCGTTACAAACTTTAATGATTGACATTTCCTAAAAAACACACTAACCTTTTTTGTATATGAAAAATAATAATTACTTCCCAAGCTTGGTTGGACAAGATGCCGTAAAGAAAAAACTATCTTTTTTACATTGATGCGTTTCATAAAACATCTCAAGCGCCATTCCTTTTAATGGCTGGCGCAAAAGGTTTAGGTAAACTGAATTTGCAAAAGCATTTGCAAAAAATCTATATAATCAAGATGGAGAAAAAAAGAGCTTTTATTGAAATTAACTGCTCAACAATAAAAAACAACGAGCAGTTTTTTGATCAAATTTTTTTGCCATTAATTGCTGATAATGAAGTTACCATACTTTTCGATGAATGTCATGAGTTACCCCAAGATTTAACAATGGCTTTCCTAACTATCTTTAATACGGAGTCTAATCACTTGAAGAACTTTGAATGGAATGGTATGAATTTTGAATTTAACTTCATGCAACAGACTTTTATTTTTGCGACCACTGAAACCGACAAAATTTTTCCACCACTAAAAGATAGATTAACCGTGGTTGACTTTGAACCTTATAATAACAATGAACTTGCAGAGATAGTCCAAATTTGTTTGCCCGAAATTTCTTTTGAAGATGGATGCTTGCAAGCTGTATCTAGCACTATTCGCGGTAATGCTCGTAGTGCAGTTAAAAGATCAAAAGAGATTAGTTTATATTGTGGATCGAAGCAGAGTTCTTTTTTTTACGAAAGATGACTTTAAATCTTTGAGCGATACTATTGGTATATTGCCTTTTGGACTAACCAATACTGAAAAGCAGGTTTTGGAAATTCTTGATACTTGTGGTTCCGCTAGTCTTACAGGCTTATCCGCCAAACTTGGATTAAGCTCGACCGCTGTCCGTAGAGATCACGAATTGTATCTTTTAAATAAAAATTTAATTGAAATAGATGGCAAAAGAAAAATAACTAATCATGGTAGAAAACTGTGCAAAAGCTTATGAAATTAAATTCCAAACAAAGACATACTTTTTTAAAATGCTCTGAAGAGTTAACCGAATTGTCATTAGAATTAATACAATCAGTAAATAAATTAAATAAAAATAATTGGGGCAAAATATTTGATGAGATAGAAGATGTTGAAAAATATATAAAGCAATTAAAAGAAATTAAATGTGCAAAAAATAATACTCAACAAACTTGAAATAGAAGCTTTAAAAACTTTAGCTTCCTGGCGGTGCGAGGGGAAGACTCACTTAAAAACAGAAGCACTTATGTGTGGGGAAAAGAAGGCGCAACAGACTATGATAAAAGCTTTGAGGGTCATTATTTGGGTGTTGCAGGAGAATTTGCAGTAGCTCGTCATCTAAATGGTTTTTTTGATATGATGCCAAAACCAAAAGGGGACAAGCATAGTGCAGACATTATTGTAGGCTTGAATGGCAAACTTAGAGTGTCAGTAAAAACAACCAAATATAGTCCACCCATACTAAAATTAAACTCACTAAAAGAAATAGATGATGCTAGTCATTTAGCCCTTTGTCACTACGCAGAACCAACCTTATCTATCTTTTGGATTAAGTCAAAAAGAATTTCTTAAATAAGATGTACAAAAGAGATTTTGGCTATGGAGAAAGATTGTGTTTAGGTATTTGAATTTATAATTATTTAATTTATTATATTTGGTAAAATGAACTTTAAATGGTGGATAATAATATTATTAATTGGCTTTGGTTGTCAGTCAAACAAAGATCAATCTCATATTTATAGACCTGCGCCTCCACCGCCAAAGTTTGGGTTAGACTTTAGACCGCCCACTCTTCCTCCATCTTTTATTCCAGATAAAAGCAAAATTTCAGAAATTCAAATAAATCCTGTTCCGCATCCTTTTCGTCTTATGATCGGTGAATATGCAGTTTGGATAAACAGAAAAAAAGTTCATTTAAATAATGATCAATTAAAAAATTTGATAGCAACTTTCGATCTTCCCGAAGAAAAACCAAAAGATACTGCGCAAATTCACATGGGAGAAGGATGGTTAAGACCTTTTGAAATAAATGAGCAATAAAGATTTACCTGATAATGTTGCACCAAATCCTCACTCTTTACCCTATGCCAGTAATGTTGGAGCGCCTATTATACGCCCCGAACATAGCCTTGGCGGATGGAAAATTGGAGCGGTGCATAATGCAAATAAACACTATGAAGAACGCTTCAATAAATTAAAAAAAGAATTTGAAGAGCTATCTAAAGATTTTAAATGGAACGAAATAATATTTAATGCAGAAATGAAGTTTAAACCTGTTATCGGAAAAGAATATTTTTTATATAAAAAACAGAATGATCAATTCTACTTGACTTTATTTGCGCCACATGAGAAAATAAGTGGAGATGAAGGTTATCAAGGAAAGTTTAGACTTAATTATGACAACAGATGGGAGCAAATAAATGAGTGATCCAATGTTTTACTTAGCACTTTTTGTGGGATCAACGCTATTAATAATCTCGATAGTTAATTTATGGAATAATAAATAATGTGGAATTATAGAATAATAAAAAACAAAGACGAATCTTATGGTCTTTACGAAGTCATATATAATGATAAAGGAGAAATTTCTGCACATTCAGAAGACTCCGAGGTAATAGGTGAAAGCCCCGAAGATATTTTGCAGACGCTCAGATTAATGCTTGATGATGCAAATAAAAGTTATTACAATATTCTTGAAGCTGAAAAAATAGAGTTTGCTTCTCTTACTAAAGAAGATGAAGAAGAAAAAATAGTAGCAGACATGAGGGATTTATTAAATGATTCAATTTTGGATGACTCATTTAATCACCCCGATTTCTCAAAAAAACTTGACTAGATTCATTTCCTATGCTAGTGTCTAGGTATGACACAAATTTTAGGGCTCACTTGCATTAGCGAACAACTCAAAGAAAAGGATAAGGTAAAGTATTCTTTTCGAACAATGACAAGGAAAAGGTTCAATGATTTGTGTAACAAAGATGGAAGAGATGAAGCGCTCAATCAATTATCTGAAAGAATTTTGCACAATGTTATTGTTTCTCAATATATTGTCAATCATTGTCATACCTCAAATATTAGGCATTATCGTCTTAGTTCTGCTCTTTTTTCCTCTCCTTACCGACCAAACTTTGGAAATATCTCTTGAAGATTTGCCAAACAAAGCTACAATCGAGCAAGAACTCAAGCTTGTCGGATTAATTGCTGAAAAGTTTAATATTTCAATCGGTTCTCACCCCGATCAATTCAATGTTCTTGCGTCAACAGATAGAACTAAAGTTGATCGTACAATTAATGAGCTAAATTTTCAAGCAAGCGTTCTTGACATGATTGGCTTGCCTCAAGATCACACTGCCCCGATGAATATTCATGTCAACTATACTCCAAAAATGGATGAAAGCTTAGAGATAGTTGCTACTAGATTCTTTCGCAATCTTTCTATGTGTGATCAAGGTGTTTACAAGCGACTAACTATCGAGAACGAAGACAAAGGTTTCTTCAATGTAGATAATTGCATTGCATTTAGCGAGTATTTATTTAGCGCATTCGGTGCAAATATTCCTGTTTGCTACGATAATTTGCATGACTTTTGCAATCCATCAGAAGTTCACAATGTTGCATTTCAAGCAGAGCGTTGTGCCTATACATGGGTAAACCAAGGAGAAGGGAGCATAACTTTCTCGCCCCTGTCTTTCATTGGTCAGAAGGTACTCCCGAAAAACCTCGCGCTCATGCAGATTACTTTGCTTTAGGTCATGTTCCACCAATTATTGCTATCGAACCAAATAAGCAAGTAAAATGGGAATGCGAAGTAAAACAAAAAGACAAAGCTATTAAATTATTACAAGAACAAAATGGTATGAAAAAAAAGTTAAATAAATTAGAGGTAGGCGATCACATAAGAGAGAGAGCCTTGAGAATCAAAAGGCGAGTCGGTCAAATAGTTACCATACTTGAAGATAGCAAAAACAATCCAACGCTTGAGTGTATTTTGGTTCACCAAAAACTCTTTTGCCAATTGAAAATCTTTTTGGTCAACACAAAATTTTTAAAATCAAAAGGGATAACAGCAAATATTATGTTCCCCGCCATAAACTTTTTGAAAAAAATCTTTTTGAAATAGGCGATTATGTCTCTTACAAAGGCAAAGCTAGATTAAAATACGGAAGAATCATTTGCTACTTAAATCAAGAAGAAGGCTTATACCCCAAATCTTATGATTTATATAAACATAATGGTAAAGACTTGCTAGAGTGTGTTGAAATAAATCCAAATAATCTAAAAAGAATTTTAGACGAAGAAAATCATCCACATATTTTTGTTGCCGATCCAAATAAAGCAAAGATAGTAAGGGTTTTAGATCGAGACGAAAATGGAAAACCAATTATTCCTTTAAGGCTTGACATATAATATTTTCTATGATTTATTGATTTGTAATGAAAATTTCAAAAAAAGAAATAGCGGTGATGACTCCTCATTTTAAAGAGTACGGAATTTGTTCTGACAATTTTCGTTTTGTGAGTTTTGTAGAGATGGCTTGCATATTTAGAAAGTCTCGTAGACCAATACAAGATTTACTTCTCAATCCAAAAGTAAGAGACATTCTTGGTATCGAACATCATTTAGATTGTCACGCTTCAGATACGCCCTACGGGTGGGGGTGGGTTAATTAAGTTATATGAATTTAATTCAATTTTACAAGTCTTAAAATTGACTATCTCTTCGGAATTTAGACCTAGTATGCGTAGATGCGCAAATCATCGCTATGTTAATAATTGGTGGAGAAAAGAATTACCTTTTTAGAACTTTTAGCGCTTGGATTAAAGAGAGAGAAATTACAAGTGGAGTAGAATCTGATTATAACAAATACAAAAAAATTAAAAAATAATTTATTAGTAGAAAATCTATTTATCACTAATATTGGTGGAAAATTTTTAAAACTCAATCAAGATTCTTCACATGATGTTGGTGCATTATGTGACTTAATTAAAACTTTAAGCTCAAAAATAGATTATTTGCAGAGTAAGATCGAACATAACAATCCACTTCTTACGGATATTTATAGTAGTGACTATCAATGGACTTGCTCTAATGGTAAAAATTTAAACAATGCAATATTTAAATCATTTCACTATTCTAGTGATGATATGCTTGAGTTTGTAGTTAATGGCGAGAGGGCAATATTAAATACAAAGAATTTTTTGCCCTCGAAATCAAAAAAAAAGATATTGCCCTGCAATTAAACTAATAAAAAGTTTGACTTTCAAAATTTTTATGCTAACCTAGTTGAATATTATTATACAATTACAATTACAATTACAATTATGACAGAATTCAAAAAATATCAAAAAATGTGTGATCAACTCTTTTAGATTTTAAAAATTAAATGATCACACTGATGTAGATGCATACTACCAATCTAAAAACATGAGTAAACAAAAGGGTGTTACAACCGATGGCTATGAGTATGAATGGGTAGCGCTTGGTGGAGATAGTGGCTCATATGCAGATGTTTCCGCAGGTAATCAAGTAGCTTTTTTAGCTCTTAGAGAGAAAATGGTCAATTCATGTGATGCAATTTAGAAAAGTATCATGCAAAAAAAGATTTTGATAGTTATCAAAAAATGATGTCGGGATTAAGCGAAGAAGAGTTCAAACTTCTTCCTCAGTCTCAAGATGAGGCTATTGCTTGCTATATGAGCGATATTGACTTAACGCAAAAAAGAAAGCTCTGAATGTTGCATGAACATACACCATGCCAAAACCAACAAAACTAGGACTATCTCGATTCAAGATTTCGGAATGGGTCATTCGCCCCAAAGCTTAGAGAATAATTTATTTTATAAAGTTAAAGAGAGTTCTAAGCTCCGAAACACTTATGTAACAGGTCGTTTTAAATTTGGAGCGAAAGGGGTTTTCAACCACATGGAAGGCAGAAAGTATCAATTAATTGCTTCTAAAATATGCCCCGACTTAGATCACCTTTCAAGCGATCCTCTTAAATCTTTTGGTCTTTTTCGATAAGTCAAGTGATTCCCACAGAGAGCTGACTAATTTTGGCTTACCAATGCAAAGGCAACATGAAATTGTTTATTTAAAGTTTAAAGTGGGAAATGATTGGTTAGTTCCTGTTTGCAGTTTTGAAAGCTTACCCATTTCTTATGAGGAAAGATATACAAGTATTCAGAAATTTTCTGAACCTAGTTATGGTACATACATTAAAAATTTATAATTTTGATTTACATAAAGGGTTCGGTCAATTATCATCTTACAGAAAACAGAAAACAGATGGGGCGGGTTGTTGCATCAAAATAATAGTTTATTCCAAATAGTAAATTATATTAATTTTACCAACCCAAATTTCGTAATCCCAATTCAAGTTATTGAACCCGAAAGAGATGAAAGCCCCACTCAGAGCTGGACTAAATCTGCTAGAGGTGATTCTGAAACTGCCTATGGCTTAGAAAAGATTTTACTAGATAAAGTCAACGAAAAGAAAATGAAAGTGGTATTTGATCAAACTTCTGAAACAAAATAAAATATGAAGCTTACATGAAAGCTTATTATACTACTGATGATGAATTTTCTAGGCTAAAAATCATCACAAGCACTCTCCTCGTTCGGGTGTAGTAATTAAAATCTTCAATAATTTTGTTTATTTTAATAGTAAATATTTTTGCAGACAAGAAATTGGGATGAATTCAATCGCTGAAAGGTTACTTGTTTACTTTGATTTTAAATCAATTTCCGATGGAAGATCGACTAGATGCAGTTCAAACTAATAAGGAGAAATTAGCTTCTGATAATTATTGTTGATTTTATAGAGAAAGGCTTTGAGCAATTAAAGTCCGACAAAAATATCGTTCATCTTTTAGATAAAAATAGATTGGAAGGTTTCAAAGCAGATTTAGAAATAAATAAGAAGAAATTTTTATCAGATTTAATTTTAAAACCAATTTGCAGGACATCCAATGAACTTGGCAATCCCTTGCAATACTAAAGATAATCTAAATGACGCATTAACCCAAATAACTCTTGATGATAGAGGTTTTATAAATTTTGCCCATGATGAAAATGATCCAACCAATTTAGTTTCAACTAAGTTAGTTGGGGATAATTTAAATTCTTTTAAAATTTATTTCAATCACGATGCAAAAGAGAAATTTTTTACTAAGAATAAAATACAAATATGTCTATTTTTCTCTAAAGATCGCAGTGATTGGAAAGAAGAAAAAAGTGAACTTTATGGTTCTTCTTGGGCAGATGGCACTGCAATGATGACAATAGCTCAACCAAATGAGTTTTCAAATACGACATTCTTCACTAAAATATCATTTTCTTGTCAATCTAATTTTGGGAATTCGTTATTCCTTGCGTTAGCTTACATAAAGAAGAGGAAACTCAAGAAAGAAAAAGTCCCTCAAGAAAAACAATAAAAAATCTTTTGTTAATGATATTAAGGTTTTCCCTATCTTAAAAAGAGATCATTTAAATAAATTTCATGTTAGGATTGGGAATGAAGAAGCAGACTCTATTGAAATGAACCATAGTCATTGCATTGGTGTTACAAATGATTGTGGTCAAATGGTTCTTGGGGTTAATATGATGCACCCAAATCATAAAAAAATCACAAAGAAAAAAACATCAGCAACACAGAGCAAAAAATTCATGATGCTTGGTATTTGGACTTTATGAAACTACAAGTTTCTCCTATATTTGAGCATTGCAAAGAAAATGATGAGCAAGTTGATTTGTATTGGCACAATGTTGCCCTAAATCAGATTGGAGCTAATTTAAGTGATTGGACATATGAAATGTATCTTAAATAATAATTTGACTTTTAAATTATGATACAAATAATAGATGGCAATCTTCTTGATTTCCTAATGGTATAGATTTCATTGCTCATTCTTGTAACACACAAAATGTTATGGGGGCGGGAATTGCGAAACAAATAAAAGATCGCTACCCTATGGCTTATGAATCTGATTGCTACGCATGGGCTGAAGATGAAGTAGGTCTAGGTAGTTATAGTTTTGCTTGACTGAGGCAACCCAAAGCAAGGGTATTTACAATATGTACACCCAAGACAGAATTGGGGGTCAAAGAGCAGTTGATTATGAAGGTTTTTATCTAACTTTACAAAATGTTGCAAATCATATTGAATGGCAAGATAAACATGATGATAAAGTTTTCACCCTTGGTTTACCTTTTGGATGATTTCTTGTGGACTTGCAGGGGGTAGTTGGAATGTAATTTTTTCTATGATAAATGATATTTTAGTTGACAGAAAATTTAAAACATATATTGTTAAATACCATGAAAAATAGATTTGATTTAGAAGATGCAATGAGCGCCCTATACAAATATGGATGGAGATATAGATGTAATTTTACATTCTTTTTGATGGATGCGAAAGTTCGTCCAACTGAAGATGATATAGCAAATATGTTGATTGGCGCAAAGGCTTTACATAATGCTAGGTATCAAAAAATGTGGCAAATATTTGAAGATTTAATAAAAATGGAGTTATCTCAAATAAGGATGTTGACAAAATTGATTTCCCCGATTATGATGACGGAACAATGGCAATGAAAATAATAAACGAAGAAGGAGAAATAAAATAATGACTGATACAATTGAAACTTGGTTAGCGCCAAAAGAAGTTGCAGCTAAAAATAATTGACCTAGCATTAAGTCATATTAAAAAAGTTGAGGCTAACCCGAAGTAAAAACTGATGGAGATAATTTTGACTATTGGAATAGTTACGAACTAGAAGATGGCAACTATATTGATTACAATATTTATTGCGGTGATGATGTTGGAGAATTTACCGAAGATGGTGAATATAAATATGGTGATCCAAGTGAATGGTCTTGGAGTGTCGCTTGTTATGCAGTTGATCCACCAAATGAAAATAATAAATACTATCAAATAAATACAAATTTAGAACAATGTTTATTTCATTACGAAAATGGCAAAGTAACTTTTGAAAACGACTAAGCAAATTTTATAATTATATGAGCTTTAATCCTATGAAATACTTTGTTTGTTTATTTTTACTTTTAGTTGGTTGCGTAAAAGATAGACCTTTGCAAACTTTGCATAACTATCCTATGCTCGACCCTCATAATTGTCCTTTGCCAACTGATGATTATGATAATCCCGAACTCAAAGCTCAAGCAAGCGCTTTAAATATGCGCTATGTAGACTATCTCCATAAGATCAATGGTAGAAAATCTGAAGCGAGCTTTGTGTTGGATAAGTAAAGGTATCTCTGATATTTTTATTTACAATGATTTTTTGATCATTGAACTTTTTTTTATTTTTTTCTTGACGGCAATTTTACTTTGCGCTAAGGTATAGCTATGAGCAAATACAAACATAAAAATTTTGACTTAAACAAAAAACATACTTATGTTTTCAGCGTACCTGCTACTTATATCTATGAGGTAGATGCCGATTCAGAAAAAGAAGCTAGAGCTATATTAGAAGAAAGTGGTGGACTTGACTTGGTTGGAGAGCTTTGTGACATGACATCAGAAGATATGCTAATGCTAACTTAGAAGAAGTATGGGAAGGCAGAATGAGTGGAGAAGGTTTATCAGTATGTTTTAGGAGAACATCAATGACTACAAAGTCTAATACAGAACTTCTTAAAGAGTTTCAAGACATCATCTATAATAGTAGAGTCATGCATATGAAATGGTATGGCAAAGATCATAGCGTTGACATACTAGAACATGGTGACGATAATCGACAAAAGTTTGAGCAAGAATATGTTGCAATCAAAGATACTTTTCAATTTGAAATTAGTGTCTATGAGTCTTGGTACGAAGATGCAGACTTGTACGAGTCACATGAAGTAGAAGATAGTTTTGTTTCTCTTGCTTTTAAGTTTGCCAAGGACAACTGCTCTAATGTATTTTTCCGAAGGTTTTCCTGCTGAATGGATAGAGGAAGAAACAATTGATGGAGAAAAAAATTGGAATCATTATAATGTAAAACCCGATGATAAAAACATTGACAAGATATGTGAGATATGGCATGATTATGGCATGAGAAAAAAGCGCAACAATATGGTCAAACTGATGACAAAAGTAACTTTGGAATTCAGCAAGGGATCAAAATAAAAGAATTAATGAAACATGAATATGCAAAATAATATATTGGCAAGCGAAGATATGACAATTCAACTTGCTAATGGTAGTGGGGAAGATTTTCTGTCTTGACAGGTAAAACTGCATGGATTACAATAGATGGATATTCTTTACATATCAACAACCATAATGACAGAGTATCAGTGAATCTTTACAAACTAAACCATGAAGCAGAAGATGAATTAGAAGGGTTTGACCATTATAAATGAATCAAGACACAAGTAAATTACAAAAATATATTCTTATTAACACAAATGAGAAACCTTGCTATGCAAGAATCAGAACTTGTTTTATGACAGAATATGAAGCATCGACAAAAAACAGGGCATATAAAATGAATCGAGCAAATAAACAATACATATTAGAAAAGGATTGGAAATGAAGGTAGATAGTTGGTTAACAATTAGACAAGATTTAGTTGGAGACGATTTGTCTGCACCAATTATGTGGTTAGATGACAAGTCAGAAGATGATCTTTTTCCATCTGATGATTTAAATATTGATTGGGTAGAGGAGATGGATCAAGAAGGCGCGCCAATTCTAAAAAAGATGATTCTTGGGGTAGAGACATTTGTATAGAAGTAACTTGTCCATCGAAAAACATTGACAAGCGCAGGGCAGTAGGTTATAATATAGACTTTGATTGGAACTAATTATGAAATTATCACTCACATTACATGGTAAAATTTATAGCGTTGAAACCGATGAAGTGCATGATGGCTCAGATGTTTATGAGCTTGCAGGGCAATTTAAAGGGTTACTTGTAAATGCAGGTATCACCCTTGCAATGTTGATTCTATTTTCAACTTAGACGATCAATGGTTTTCAGAACAAGAAATAAGAGACAACTTACAAGGTCATACAAAAGAAGAGGTGCAGGAGTGGCAAAATCATTTATATGAGCAACCAAAAGATATACAAGAAGAATGCTACCAAGCTAAACTCGACAAAGAAGGAGAATTTGTTTTTTAATTATGAATAATTTTCACGATATGGATAAATTAATAGACAGAATTTTACTTTTTATTCTTATATGCGCAATTCTGCTTTTCTTTTTTTCTTCTTGTGCGCAAAAAATTACATATTACATTTACCTAGAACACACACCCGATGAGCCATTATATACCACATCTTCTCTTGAGGATGCAGAGGATTATTACAAGCAATACAAGCCATTCCATTCAGATATGTATATAGTGTCAAATAATGACTAATTATTTTCCGAAAGATACTCCACCCGAAATTCCACCCGATACTTGCTTGTACATTAATTTTATTCAAGAAGTTTTAGATCAAATAAAAAACGAAACAGACTCTCACTTTTTAGAGGCTAGACTTCAATTAGTTAGCGATACATTAGAATATATTAGAGACTCAAATGATGCACTAAGAAGATCGGGTAAATATTGGAAAAGAAAATTTGAAAATAAAGGTAGAAAAAAATGATTGAAAAAGAAGTAATTTTAAAAGAAACCCCCGAAGGTGAATTATTTTTTCGCATACCCGATGACGCTCTTGAGCGATTAGGATGGAAAGAGGGAGATGATTTAAAGTTTGAAGACAGAAATGGTGCAGTTTTAATACGCAAAATAAAATATGAAAGCGTTGAGCTTGAGTTTGATGACGAAGAACTACTCAAATATATGAAGTTTGCGCATGAAGCAGGAATCACATTCAATCAACTCTGCGAAGATGCGATTAGAGCAAGACTAAATGAGAGTAATGAATGAAGAAATAACAGGTAATATTTTTTATCAAAGAGGTTATAACAAAGGTTGGGATGATTCCCAAGAAAATCTTGCTAAAGAGTTTGATAAACTTTTAATTAAAGCTAAAACTGAAGCATACGACAAAGGCTACAAAGAAGGAGCAAATAAAAGTAGTAATGATCCCTGCGTGTGTGGATTTTGGGGTAAAACGCATTCAAATAAAATAGTAAGCGATTGGTGATGAGTGCGCAAACAATGAAGTCAAAGAGGAGTACATGATTGTAGATTGGAATCGCCCTCATGGTCACGAAAAAGTTCCAACGAAAGATAAAATTATGTTGACAAAAGATGAGGCTTATGATTTAAATAAGTTGCTTGCATTAAATGGCGAAAATAAAAGATACATTAAAAGTGAAACCAATACATAATACAAAAAATTGCAATTACAGAAGATTCTTGCATAAAAAACTAAAGTATGGCAAAATAAGTGGCAAGTTTTATAAGTTTCTTTATAGGAATTTTCCCTATCGAGTTACTGCAAGAGAAGTGCAAGTTTGTGTTCAAAAAGTTCTTTATGGTGGAATGAACGAAGACAAAGCTATTGCAATATTAAAAAATCAAAGCAATGAACTCAGAAGACAAAGAGAAATGGCAAAATCAAATTGGGAGTGCAGAAAGAAAATTGAAAAATAAAATGAAAATAGGAGTTACATTCTCAACCTTTGACCTTCTTCATGCAGGTCATAATTTAATGTTAAAAGAAGCAAAATCTTTTTGTGATTATCTGATTTGTGGTCTTCATGTTGATCCTCAAATAGAGCGCCCTAACAAAAATAAACCTGTTCAAAGTTTAGTTGAAAGATATATTCAGTTGTCTTCGGTAAAATATGTAGATGAAATCGTCCCATATAATCTTGAGAAAGATTTACATGATATTTTATTAGGCTACCAAATTGATGTAAGAATTATCGGTGCAGATTACAAGGGTATTGATTTTTCGGGTAAAGATATTTGCAGGGATAAAGGAATTGAAATAATTTATAATCAAAGTTCTCACAATTTTTCTAGCACAGAATTAAGGCAAAGAATTTTTCAGCGACAAAATGAAAAATAAGTTTAAACAAATATACGAACTTTTTGCTTGTATTGGAGTTATATTTTTGATACTATGCTTTCAATTAATTTACATTATAACAGGAAGAGAATAAAATGAAAGAAATTATTTTAAAAGTTTTAAATGAAGTCGCTTGTGGTAATACAGGTACTTGTCAAATCAATATACAATCTGAAAGCGCAAGAGAAATGATTGCTGACAAATTAGAACCCGAATTGTTACGATATATGCAAGAAGTAGTTGAATATGCAGTCATGGGTGGATCAGATCAATGTTGTGGGGGTAACTGCCATGACTGAAGGGCAAATTCAAAACTTAATAAAAGCAAATAAAGTATTACTTGAAGATGTTTTAACCAACGAATCTTTTTCATTAGAAGAAAAAGAAATTATTAGAGACAGGTTGGGTATTTTGACTAAGCAGTTAGCTTTTTGGACTCAAAGAGATAATCAAGAAAGATTTATTTACGATTTAAAAGATCAAATAAGGTGGATGCTTGAAAAATTATTCTTGACACTACTCTTGGATTGCCTTAACATTAGGCATGATATGTTTAAATTCTGAAGGTTTATTTTTTTTAGATCAATTAAAAAAACTTCGTGCGCAAACTGAAATAAATCTTGACAATGATCAAGAAATATGTTCTGATGAAAGCATTGATACAATAGATAAAATTAGAAAAATTCGGTCTGAACGAGTAGAGGAATTAAAAGAAACGATTGCTGAATATAACCCCGAAGCAATGTTTGCTGATGGGCATGATCATGCTATTATGGGTTATTCTAGCGATGGCAGGGTTGTTTATTCTGCTGACCAAATTATAGGGGGATTAATGAACCAAGGGATGACACAAGAAGAGGCAGTAGAATTTTTGGCTTTAATATCGAGTGCGCTTATGTTGGCGAATTTACTCCAATTTATATGTACGAGGAATAATTATGAAAAAAATATACGAAGTAGAAATGAGTAGTACGACATATCGTACATTTGAAGTTGTGGCAGATTCACCCGAAGATGCGCAAAATATAGCTTTCAGCCCAATTGGATGAAGATTATATGATTAGTACGGCATGGAAAGAAGGCGCGAGTGTTGTTGCTTGTAATCCTTTAGATGGAACATCGCAAATGGATAATGATGAGTTTGGCGCATATATTAGAGGAGAATAAATATGAAAATAATTCGTAAAATATTTGGTTGGTTTTATCGAAGAAAAAATACTCGCTCTTCTAAAAACAAATGGACAAAATAATGAGTGAGATCAATTCTGATTGTATGGATTACGATGGCATGGGAAACTATGGAAGATTTCCACCACAAAAATAAATACTTGACAATAATAAATAATTCACATAAGGTAAAAACATGAAAGAAATTATAGGAGACGATTATCCAACTTACGAAGAATCCGTAAACATGAGTTTAGCTGAACAAAAAAAAGATTCAGTTTATACTTATATGACTGAAGTAGAGCATGAGATTCATAAGGACAACTTAGAGAGATTGATGCAAGAAAATGTCGAGCTTCGACATAGACTTGCTTGCGTTGCCGATGATATAGTAATTATCTCTAATCATATAGAGGAGAATTGCAATAAAAGATTTAAAAGACCAAGTTTAAATCCCGATGGAAGTGTTAATGCAGATGAAGCATGGCATAATGTTAGTAACATAGAAATTGCTTGCGACTTAACTGATAATGCTCCACTTGAATGGGGTAGCAAAGCAAAAGGAGAACTTACTCAAGATCAAATAATGGAAATGGAACAACAAATACGATGAATATCGACTATTCACTATTAGAAAAACAAAGGGATCATTTATTATCTATTTTGTGGCATGACTTCAAACCTGCCGAAGAACGAGAAGATCAACCTGTTCCACTAGATAGAGAATTAGGTTTGGGGTATTGTGCATTTACTAGACGATTTATTAGATCAAAACTATTGCAAACAAAAAAATGAATAATAAAAAAAGAGAATATTGTGTTGGGGTAAAAATTATTAATTGCTTTTATGTCGAAGCAGAAAATAGAACTGAAGCAGAAGAAATTGTTAGAAATATGGATAACGATGAAATTTTACTTGACTCTGATTTCAATATCGAATATGCTGATCCTACAAACGGAGAAATCGCATGGAAAATAAAATCTAACGAAGTTGATTGGGATCAACTAGACAGACCGAACATTATTATATAAGGAGAATTAAATATGCCAAATTGGACTACAAATTATGTTACTTTTGAAGGATCAAAAGAAAAGATGAAGCACCTAAAAACTTTTTTTGCATCAAAAAATCTGTTTTTGATTTCAATAAAATATTACCAATGCCCAAACATTCAGATACTTTTTTTGCCGAAGGTAGTCTTGGGCAAGAAAGAAAGAGAAAAATTTGGAGACAATAATTGGTATGATTGGAGTATTTTAAATTGGGGTACAAAATGGAATGCAGTTGATGCGTCTCTCAACGAAGAAGATGAAAAGCTAGAGTATTATTTTCAAACTGCATGGGATGCCCCAAGAGGAGTCGTAAAAGAACTTTGGGATGGTTATGTTTTGCGTGGATGTACCAACATAAATTGGGAATGTTCTCATTGAATTTGAGGACGAAATCGAAGTTATTATTGGAACAAAAAATGAAAAAGCAAACTCTTAATGCTCTCAACAAAGAAGAATCCAAAAAACAAGAAATAATGGATTCTTGAAAACATATCAAAGACCTTGAGGCAGAATTAGAATTCTTATATTCAAGAGAGCCACAAGAAAAAAAATACATAGAACACATAAAAAATATAGTTGACAATTTATATAAAAAAGTAGATATTTAATTAATCATGAAATTAACTAAATATCAGAAAGCTTCAGATTACTTGAACATGAGTCTGGATGTTTACACAACAGAAGATGGTAAATAAAAAATTGCGCTTGGATAAGAATTGCTCCCGAAGATGGATCAATCTATGGAGAAGTTATTAAAAATTTAGGGTTGACAGGGGAAGGCGAAGATGTCAAGCTATTGATCGTAAAACAAAGCGAAGAATAATAAAACATGAGAACAACTAAAGAACAACAAAAGAGACGAAGATGAAGAACCATCAATAGACGATATGCGTTATGATCTTGCAGAGCGAGAAGCAATAAATATGAATGTTAGCGAAATAATTGATCTTCTACTAAATGGATGTATTGGGTTAAATGAAATGCCAAGTATCGAAATAAAAGATGAATGGAATCAAATTTTTAAGAAATAAAAAATGAAATTAGAAAAAGCAATAGAATTAGTTTTAAACGAGGCAGAAACATCTGCGCTTGGAGAATCTTCTTCAGAAGGAGATAAGGTGTTAGAGGCGGTTGAACTCGTTCAAGCCTTTTACGATGAACATGGTCATCACTTTGCCAATTTTTCTATTGACATGGTTGGAGAAATTTAATAAAGTACAATTATTAATCACAAACATAAGGAATAAAAATGAATTACTTCACAAATACAAATGTCCGTTGGAACACATGGTCGCCCGAAAATGTTATATTTAAGAGCAATCATCTAGTCAAGAAGGTTTTATCTTCTGAACATATTTTGTCGTGGAAGAGCAAATCTGATCGTGACCAAAAAATGTGCGAGATGACAGGTTGCAAAGCAATTCAACAAAGTCCGTATGGTGGGCAACCATATACATATTATACCAAAGATAATTACAAAGGAATTATGGTTCAATTAAGAGATGTTAAATCAGATTTTCCATCTGCTAACATTGATTTTATTGATTGGACAGAAAGAAAAGATAGCGCGGGCAATGCAAAAGGTGCTTTAGATATTTTAGTTTATCTAAATTCTTTTCATATTCCTTGGGAGTGGATTAAATGCTCCTCAAACAGGAAATTGGGTCAGAAAAGCAAATGTTGCTGCGCACTGCGAGAAGGTTATCGTATGTCTTATGGTGGACAAGGTGATGCTCATGCTATGGATTTTGATGAATTTCACGAATTAATTCAAATAACAGAAATGATCAGAGATTTTCTTGTCGATGTTGTCATTCCTGCAAAGAATGGTGAGTTAGTTGAAGAAGATTTATTGGTAGCATAATGCCAATTTATTGCAACCATGATACTTTATTAATGATCCCAAGCATAGAAGGTTATGAATCATATATTAAGCAAGCAGGATTAAAAGAAATAAAAAAAAATATGGACAGAATAGTTATGGATGATTATAATGCAGGTTTTATGATGCAGTAAAATTAATCGAAAAAAAATTAGACACAATTATTCAGAAATATGAAGATATTTTAGAAAAGTATGACTATATAGAAGAAGCAAGAGATGTACAATTACTTCTTGAAATCAAACAAAAACTTTTTAAAGAATAGTATTGACATAACTCCATTATTAATCTAATGTGGTTGGTATGGAATTAAAAAAAGCAGAAGGGCTTGCGCGCTATTTTATGAAGCATCACTTAAAAGTCATTGGAAGTTTCGTTGGCAATATAAAAAATGCTCACTAGGAACTTGTAGTTATGTAGACAAAGAAATTCGTTTATCAAAATGGTTTGTAGAATTGAATGTTCAATCAGAGGTTGTAGACACTATTCTGCATGAGATCGCTCATGCTTTATCCTATGAAAGACATGGTAAAGCAGGGAAAGGTCATGGTAAATTGTGGAAAAAAATCTGTAAAGAGGTAGGTGCAATACCAAAAGCTCGATGCAAGTCTAAGTTAAATCAACCAAAAAATCATTACAAATATATTGATACTTGTTCTTGTAGTTACCTACAAAAGACATCGTTTAAGGTCAAACAGGGGTTATCGTTGCCCAAAATGTCTTCAAAATTTATTTGCAGAACAAAAAGATATTGTTGTTTTTAGGGGTTGACAAACATTTATTAATACTTTAATCTTTAAAAATGGAAAATTACTCAATAATAGAAGGTTGCATAAGACAAACATTAGATTTGCCAATAGACAGATCAGAGATAGTAGTAAGAGAAAAAAAATATAAGAATAGAAAAGATGGTTTGTGGGTCGTTACATCTTTTCAAAATGCAGAAGATATTAATTTACTAACACGCAAAAAAGTCTTGACAGAGTTGATCTCTTATGTTTAACTAAACTTGGTTTTAAAATAAAATACGAAAAAGCAATATGACTTATATATGGAACAGAGCAGACAGAGTGCCGAAAGAACTCATGCCCGATGCAGTAGAAGAAGCATTTAGAAAATGGACAAAAGAGCAATATAAAGATTTTAATAAATTAACTGAAGAAGAAAAAACTAAAGTTAATTATAAGGTTGTTGTTCAAATGGGCAAAATGCACTATAATTTAAGACATTTAGGATACAATAAACCTGCGCTAACAATGCAGGAATCATTAAACAAAATAAAATAAGGAAAAAATATTATGGGGTTAGATATGTACGCTTATGCTCGTCCACCTCGCAAGAGAAATAGTGACGATGATGTTTCAATTTGTGATTGGAGAAAACATAATCGCTTGCAAGGTTGGATGGAAAATCTTTGGGAAAACAAGGGTAGACCAAATTGGAAACCATCTGAAGACGAAAATGACTTTAGTGGAGATTTCAATAGCGTTGAATTGCAATTAACTAGAGCAGACCTTTATAATCTTGAAGATGCTATTCGTAATTTTGAATTACCCGAATCAAATGGATTCTTTTGGGGTAGTGATTCATATTTTTGGAACGATGAAGATGGAAAACCATTTCCCGAAAACGAATACTACTATAAAGAACAAGATTTAGATTTTTTGCAGAAGCACATAAAATGCTTGACAAAGGTTATAGGGTGTTTTATAGTTGTTGGTATTAATTTAATTCGCATGGTAGCCAAGTGGTAAGGCAGGAGTCTGCAAAAAACTCCCATTCGTCAGTTCGATTCTGATCCATGCGTCCACTTTTATGGGTTCACCTCTTTTCGTTCTCTCGCAAAGAACACTCCCTGCTTGATCAACTAAAAAAGACTAGTAAGTAATTAGATTACTGCTATATCGGAAACTAGTCATGGATACTCTCCATGCAAATATTTATCTCCAAATAAATCAACAAAATATTTAAAAGAGTAATAAAATAAAGCAAAAAACATTATGATGAAATCAATTAATTTACTAAAAAATTTCTTCATATTATTTATTACACTTTTTTAAAAAAAGCATTGACAGGTAAACAAAACTAATTTAATGTAACTACCATGAACACAACAGAAGCATTTTTAGCAGATATACAAAAATCTGTTGCAAGCGCAGAGAAGGTAGCAAACTCGATCCCCAAGAAGGGTCTTAATGTTTATCTCGACAAGTCAACTATGGTTATGCAAACCTTTAGTGATCCTAGCGCATTTGAGTATGCCAAGAAGGTTACTGCAAGAGCAGGGCAATCAAGTTGTCTTCGCAATGTATTAGATGCAGGGGGCAGATTGCAATAATCTTAATTGTGCATCATGGATAATGGATAAATCAAATTGTTAATCAAAAATTACAAAAATGATTCACAACGCATGATAAAAGATGCAAAATAATTGTTTAACTATATAAATACTAACTTTTTTGCTTGAAAGCACAACAAAATGCTTGACATACCATGCAAAATCATTAATCTTGGTTAAATAAAAAAAAATGATTGCAATACAAATACAAGCAGTTATAGTTAAAAACCCATCCCATAAAGTCAAAAAATCCATAGTAATAAAATACACGCAATGAATGATAAATTACCAACATACGAAGAGTGGACAAAAGACATGGACTTAGAATCTCAAATAAAATTCTATTATGATGTTGACATTGATAATTATTTAGGTGATCCTTGGCAAATAGTCGCAGAGATTGCAGAGGATTGTCCTAATTGGCTAAACGAGTTTAAAGTTAATTTTAAAGAATATTTACAAGAAAGGGGATATATAAAATGAAAGTACAAAAAGTATGGAATATTGAGCCACAAAAAATGTTAGATTATATTCTTCAAGTAGACAAATCAAATGGTTTGCACAAAGAAGGAGATTATACTCCTGCGTTTTATGTTGGAAAAGATTTAGAGTACATTCGTGAAGTTTATGAAGACTACAATGGTCTTGAATCTTTAACTGAAGAAGAGCAAATAGAATATGGATATTATAGATTGGAAATAGCATGAAAGAATTGAAAGAAAAATTAAATAAAGTTATCTCTAAACAAGTTGAGATGGTAAATAAATATGGCTCAAATACTCTTTCTACTTGCGATCATTATAATTGGGATAAAGATATTTGGAATTATAGAAATTCTATTGTTGACAAGCTAATTGATCTAGGTTTAAATGTTGATAGTCAAATGAATTGGGGAGTATTAGATATAACAATCACAAAGGAATTAGAACTATGAAAGTAACAAGCGTTAGATATTTTGAAACAAACAAAGGAATTGGTTATCAATGCAAAACTAATATTAAAGATGTAGAAATATGCAATGATGGCACAGGTGGAGCAACTTATGTAGATGGAGATTTTAAAAAATTAATTAAAGAATATACTGAATGGGATTTAGAAGATTTAATTGATCAATACGAAAATAATTCTTGACACAACAACAAAAACAACATAAGGTATAACTATGAATGATTACATGAGGAAAATAATAATAAACTAGAATACGATTGTTTCACAGGAACTTATTGGTTGCAAGATGAAGAATGGGAAGAACCAATGGAATTTACTGCTGAGGAATTAATTAACGAAGGAATTTATTTAAATGAATATTGCCAAAGAGTATAATGTAGAAATAGGCTTGACTCCAAGCGACATTGAAGCTATTCTTGATGGAGAAATGTCAACGCTTCACTTTTTACCAACTGATGATACTGATTACCAAGATAAGATTAGCGTTCATCTCAAGCCAATTAGTGAAGATGCAACTTTATCAGATCAAATGAACTTAGTTGTTGACACATGGAGTAAAAAAGAGTTATAGTATCGACATATCAATAATTATATGTTCACAGAAGGAGAAAAAATCGACATGAAAACAAAACAAGATAAAGGATATGTAGAAACATTCTACGAGTGCGCTGAAGATATTGCTCAAACACTTGAAGCATATTACGATGTAGAAGTAGAAGATATGACTCGCATCAATGAATTAATTGAAGCAGAAATAAAAGCCGATAGAGAAAGACAAGCTCAATATAATAGACTAGATAATATTAATGGGGGAAGTAAATGATTAAGCAATTAGAAAATGCAAAAACTTTTAAAGAAATCTTTACTCTTTATGTGCAAGAGATAGAGAAAACAGGAGAAAAAATAACTTACAATAAGTTTTTAATTAAAAATTCTCTTGACAATCTTGCCAACTTCTTAGATAATAGTCCACTTAGCGTATCAACATGGGGAAAATTAGATAGAGAACAATAAAGATGAAAGAAGTAATAGAATTAATTGAACAAAAAATTTTAGAGATTAATAATTATCCAATCACAACACAGGAACAAGAACAGATGCACATACTAGAAGTAGGATGTTTAAATCAATTACTTAGAGTAGCAAAAGAACTTTCTTAAAAAAAATGTTGACATATATAAAAAACTATTTTAGACTTATGTCATAATTTAAATCACACACAAGGAAAACAAATGATCATCACACAAAACAAATCAAAAGAAGTAGTCAGTTCTCACGATTTCGACCAAGTTAATTGCACGATTGATGCCGAAGATATGCGTTATGTTGCATCTCTTTGCGCAACAATTACTCAAACACAAGACTTGCAGTTGTTAGAGAGATTAGCGCCAATGCGCTAGATGCAAACGCAGAAGCAGGTATTGATCGCAAGATCGAAGTCAAGTTGCCAACTTCCATGAATCCAACTTTCGCAGTTCGTGACTTCGGGGGTGGACTTAGTCAAGAAGATGTTTTTGGTCTTTACTCTAAGTATGGCAAGTCAACCAAACGCACAAGTAACAATTATATTGGCGCTTTTGGTATCGGCAAGTTTGCGCCACTTTCTTATGGCGACAACTTCACTTGTGTTTCTTACCATAATGGTGTAAAAACATCATACAATGTATTTGTCGATGAAAATGACGATACCAAGATCACCAAGTTGTTTGAAGAACCAAGCAACGAACCAACAGGTTTAAGTATCGAAGTTGCAGTTGCCGAAGATGATCGTAACGAGTTTAGAAGTGTTGCTCAAAATTTCTTCCGATTCTTTTCTGATGCTGATATGCCTAAATTTTTAGGTGTTGAAGATGACTTCATTAAAACTCCACAAAAAGTTTTATCAAGTAAAACTGACAAATGGTTTTTCGTAGATGAAGATCGTGGGTATGGTTATGCACATTATTACTCTCATGTTCTTATGGGTAGAGTTGCTTATCCAATTGATCCAAACTCAATTAATGTCAGCAACTTCGTTTCCAATGCAGATGCTTGCAAGATAATTCAACAACTTTTATCGCAAAGTAATTTTTACTTTCGCGCTCCTATCGGTTCAGTAAGATTGCACCATAGTCGTGAGTCCTTAGAGTACAACAAAGCAACTCAAAAAGAAATTTGTGCGATTCTTTACAAAGTTAGTCAAGACATTCAAACTATTGCAAAAGAAAAAACTTGCTGATAGTGAAGACTTGTGGGACGCAAAGAGAAACTACGCTAAAGTTATTAATGCCTTGCCTTACCAAGTCAGAGGTGTTTTCGAGAATAGTTTCGAATGGAATGGCATGAAAATTGAAGATGCTACATTCACTAGGGATTATCAATTTCAAGATGATTTAATTATTACTGATTACGAGAAAATTGAAGATAAAGATTCTCGTAATGGATTTAAGGTAAAAGCCACTAAAACAAATCGCATCTATGTTCAAGATGATTATCTTGTGATGATTCAAGATATTGATTCATCTCATGGCAACAACCTTAGAGTTCGTACATTGATGAACGATTTACCCGACCTCAAAGGTGTTTATGTTGTTCATCCAACATCTGAATGCGGTAAATCAGAATTTTATGATAATTGGCAATTTGATCTTGTTGACGCAAAGCACAAAAGATATTCTTCTCAAGTAGATAAAGAAAAAATTGTTCGCAATAAAGTTTCGGGTACAAGTCGTGCTTCTATTCCATTGTTCAAGATGAGAATGGATAAATCTTCCTATGCTTATCGCAATGCAGATTATTGGCAAAATGTCAACGAACCAATCAATTCACTTGAGCTAGACGAAGTTGAAGGTTCTGTCAATGGAAAAATCATTTATGTTCCAATCAAAAACTACAAAGTTGATAGTGAATCTTATGATCTTGACAGAGTTTACAAAATCACTAGAGGGATTCGTAAAAATGCTGAAGATAATTCAGACGAAAAAAATCTTCAATTATTCGGTGTTCGTGCAAGTGATGTAAAGAAATTGGATAAAAGTACATGGGTATCATTCTTTGATTTTTATCTTGACTACTGCAAGAATATCATTCGCAATAACAAGAAGGAATGTCAATCAGCATACAAGGTAATTCAATTCAGAAAATCTACCAATAATAATTTTGGTGAATATCGTTGGAGTTATGGTCAAGTTTTTACCAATACTACATTTGATATTTCTCTTTTTGATGATCATTTGTTTGCTCGTTGCGCAGAGAATTGGAATCTTCTTATGGAAGAAAAAGAAACTGATCGTAAATTTAGCGTTGCAATCAATGTAGTTGAGCTAGGTGATAAAGAATGGTTAGATGATGTATTGGATACAAAAGTTGATGCAGAATCAGTTATGCAAGAGTTTAAATTACTTGATGAAAATTATCCTTTACTTAAAATTGTTACAAGTCATGTCAATAATTGGATCAACCTAAAGAAAGACAATGACAAAAATGTAACCAACGAAACTCTTTTTGAATATATTTCCTTGTGTGATATGAAAGAGGGAGAGGGGTCGTGACTTCCCCTCTCTCTCTGTCTTTTTAAAAAAAAATGTTGACAAGTCATTTGAAATTTATTAGAGTATTCATATTATTAATTATAAAACAGAAAACATGAAACAAGTACCATATCAATTAACTGAAAATTCACTCACAATCTTTTGGGAAGGTAAACCTTATACCTTGCGCAAAGACCATGCTAACTTTAACCTTGCCAAGAAAGCAATTCTTGAAGCTAGATATGATGATCTAGGTGATCTCATTGACATTGCCAAGGCGGTTGAGAACTTTGTCGAAGGTGACATTGAAGTCAAGGACGAAGTTGTTTACTACAAAGGTCATCGCTTGCATGGTGTTGTTGTAGACAAACTTATTGAAATGTTGCGAGCAGGAATGAAAGATTCTGCTCCTCTAACCAACTTTATTACTCGCTTGCAGTCTAACCCAAGCGCTAATTCAGTCAATGAATTGTATTCTTTTATGAGTTACAAGTCATTAGCCAACACTCCCGAAGGTAAAATCTTGGGCTACAAAGGTGTACAATCCAACTATTGGAGTACAACAGGCAATGCAGATACAATTGTACTGCAAGGCGAAACCAATGATCGTCACCAAATTCTCAATGAGGTTGGCGCAACAATCGAAGTTGCTCGTAGATGCGTAGATGACAACAAGGATAATCATTGTTCTTTTGGTCTTCATGTCGGTTCATACGATTATGCTAACGAGTGGGCAGGAGAAAATGGCAGATTGCTTGTTGTTGAGTTTGACCCTGCTGATGCAGTATCAGTACCAACTGATTGCAACTTTCAGAAGTTGCGTGTTTCTAAGTACAAGGTGATCTCTGATATTACTGACACAAGAAAAGAGTTAAATAAACCTGTCTATGAAGCCAATAAGCCTATTTATGGATCAGATGATGAATATGATTCGGATTATGAAGATGAAGATTCTGATTATGTCGATGAAGAAGATTATTATGATGAAGAAGATTCAAATGTAGATGATGGTTCGGGGCTTGACTATAATGATAGTAGCGAAGAAGTCGAAGACATGGATCAAACTGAAAAAGATTACATAGAACCAATCCGACACTATCTTAACTTCAAGCATGGTGAGGACATCAATCCAACCTTGAAGAACATTGCTGATTTAAAAGTTTGCAGACGAGCAAAATTAACTTGTAACGAAATTTTAGGCATTGTAGAGGACATGGGTTATTCAGTTGAAGATGATAATGGCGATACTCCATTATATTTATTAAAAAGTATTTGAATAATTATTATGTCTAGTTTAGAAGAAAAGATTATAAATACTTGTATCGCTTTTCGTGACGCAAGTTTTAAAGCAAGTAAAGATGTTGAAATAAAGAAATTAAAAGACATTGATTATGCCAAAAAACATAAAGATTTGCTAAATGAACCAAGTAGACTGACAGGAGAATTGTTTAGGTTATTAAAAGAATATGAATTTAAAAAAGGTTTAATTGAAGATTAATAAAATTGTAATTATATAATAAAAAAATTTGTCTTTAATGGGTATTGTGGCGCAGTTTATTTCGTTTCCTGTGGTCAGTTACATCACCCGATCCGTAACCACATAAAAGCGGATCAACCTTTTAATTTCATTCGCCCCAAAATATAATTCCACTCATACTTTAATACATTATACATACAATACTTATATATAGAGTAAATAATAAACAATATATAGTATAATATTAAAATTAAAGGTAAATTAATAAATATAGATTGAAATGTGGTGTGGCAAACTTAATTTTATAAAAAATTTTTTAAATTTAATTTATTGTAAAAGAAAATGAACAAAATAAAAACTAAATTATATAGAAGAGAAAGTTTAATAAGTAAATTAATAAATAAACTAAAAACAAATTTTAATGTATTAAGCAAAATAATTGCAAATAAATTTTTTTATAATAAAAATAATAAACAAAATGAAAATAAACAAACAAGAAATAAATTTGGATTTCCAATTGACAAATAATTTGAATAAAATTTTAATCAAATAAAATGCTTTTATCTATATTACTGACATTATTTTTTGCTTATATTTTAATAAAGAATTAATTATAAATAATATTTTTTCAAATAAATCGGGCATAAAGCAGATTGCAAAACAAATAAATAGCCCCGAAATAATTATACAAATTTTAATATATAATAAACTATTTTAATTGTTTTTAATATTTTTTAATGTTATTTGGCATATTCTAGCTTATTATAAAATGTGGACATAACAGAGAAAAGTGTTGCGCATATTGAAGAATGGGTCGAGAAAGGGTTCAAGGAGCTTGCAGAAACCTATTTGTTTAGTGGATGCGAGTGGATAGAAGGTGAAGACGAAATAAGACCTGTCATGCATATTGACAAGCCTTTTGCGCTTCAAGCGGGATTAAGCACAAATATAGTTTTACTATTGCCCCCGATTAAATACATAAAAAATAAATTACAATAAACTAAATAATTATAAATAAAATTTTATCAAATAATAAATTATAATTTTGTGTTTGACTTGTTTGTTGCTTATGCTATTATGGTAGGCATGAGTATCGCAAGACAAATAAATGAGAAACTTGATTTAATATTAGCGCTGAGGAAAGAGATGGAGAAGATGGACAGGGAGATTACAGATGACCAACTGCTAAATAATATTACAACAGGAGAGAAGACAAATAAAGCAGGGGCATTTAAATTAGTAGAAGCCCAAATAACTGAAATAAAAAAAGAATTAAATAATTTAACAAATAAAGGTAAAAATGTAAAAGATATTTTTACAAATAACTATTATGTTAATGATCTCATGCAGGACAGAGAGATAGTTGAGGGTGATTACCCAAATAATTAGACAAAATAAAAAGTCGAATTACATCGGGGGCTTAGTATCTGATTTAATTTTATCAAATAAATCTTTCTTTTCTTTCGCGCCCATCTTGTTGTAAATGTGACTTGCTAACTCCTTAATCCGAAATAAACGCTTTTCGGGAGTGCCATTCACCCAATACAACACCATAGAACCCAATAAACTATTCACCAAATAATTAATAATTTTCTTTCTCATCAAAACAAAGTACACAAAATAATATTACGAAAAATTTTTTACAATAGTTTATATTAAAAAGATAAAAAAGTATGTTGACAAGTGATTTGTTTTAGTCTAATGTAGTTCTATTAACATCAAACAAGGAGGAAAAATTATGGCAAATATAGCAAAATGCGCACGAGCAACAGCAGTAATGAATAAAGTAAAGGGCAAAGACCCATTCGCTTTCACACGCAGGTTCTTGGGGTACAACGAAGCAACCGAAGGTATTCTAGCTCAACAACGAGAAGCAGATTTAAAACTACAAAAAATTCTTGCTAATAAACAGGCAAAGGGGGTAGCATAATGGACGCATCAATCAAGAAAATCGGTGATCATCCTGATGTTAGTCTCTTCGCAACCAATGAAGAGCTATATGAAAAATTAACCAACAAAGAATTAATGTTGGTTAAATTAGTTAAATTAGAAGAGTTTGCTAATGATTTATATCGCTCTACTCAGAGTAATTATCATGCGGAGTTATTTCCCGCAGATAAAAGTTGGTTTAAAATAAAAGAATTATTAAAGGAATTAAGAAAGCTAAATAAAAATCAACTAAATACAAAATAATAGTTGACAAATAACAAATAATATAGTATTATATATAACAATGAGATTAATTGTATTATTAACTTTACTTGCAGGATGCGCAAAGCCCGACTTGAGCATCCACAAACCCGAATCACATAGTTGCCCAAAAGCGGGGCACGGACCTTGCTATTTATGTGATGTTCCGAAATTTGTTAAGAAGTAGGTTTCAAATAATTTATTCATGAACATAATTTGAGAAGAGGTGACTCAAATAAATAAAATAGCCTCAATATTTTTGTTCTTTAAAATTTAAATACTTTGGATGTTCTCGACGGAGACATCCTGTGGGTGACCGAATAAACCTGTCGTGAGCGGGTTAAGGTATGCAAATCCCCTGTGGTGGGGCGGTAGAGTCCAATCGGATGAGCCGATGACAAATTACCATGTCTGATTTGTGGTTGGAAGTAGGTACACCATGAACTGATGTTCACGCCGAAAACTTGAGGGTATTCAGTAACCCCTCCCCACACCATTTTGTTTATCTCATCGTCCCTCCTTAACCCCCCTTCGTTTTCTTTTCTTAACGAAGGGGGTTTTTTGTTTGACAGCTGAATCTTTCCTGGTTATAGTAGTATCATGAAAACATTAAAAGATATACTATCAAACTTCGGATACATTAACTCAGTTCAGCTAGCAGAGATCGTCGACCACTTTCCGCATATGCGAGTTGTAATCAAGTGGGGCGGAATGCCACGAGAGAGAGTCTGTGCTTGGGAAGCAATCCAACGAATCGAAAAGGTCGAGGCAGAAGATATCGATTACTGCAGGGAAGTGTTTCTCTCAGGCAAAGACTG
The DNA here is from genome assembly GCA_038143955.1 of Cellvibrionales bacterium. GTDB lineage: Bacteria > Pseudomonadota > Gammaproteobacteria > Pseudomonadales > Porticoccaceae > Porticoccus. The sequence continues at coordinate 38,238 of JAYQMT010000004.1, read as the reverse complement.
CGAAAACTTAAGAATAGCTTTACATATTGCACAATAAATTTTTCATAATTATCCCTCTTGCGCCCCTTGCGCGGGAGGGTTTTTCGTTTAACATAATTACGAACCCACACGAATGCTAATACAAATACTACTAGTAATATTCTTTGCCACTATACTTATCATAGGTCCGCAAACACAAGAGTAATACTACAAATATATAGACATCAAATATAATATAAACAAATAATAAAAAAAATGTAATTAAAAAATTTAGATATAAAAATTAAATTAAATTGCATAAAGTGCTGTCCATCAACGATTTGTGGCAGCCAGACTCGCGTAAACCCTTGATAATTAACGATTTAAAAAAGATAAAAAAAGTTTGACATGAGGCCGTTAATCGACTAATGTATATATATATTAAGAATAAACCTAACGAAAGGAAAAAAATGAATAACTCAAGTGAAAACACTACTGGCGGACTTATCGATGGCGAACAATCAACCTGGTCATTTGGACAAAGAAAACACAAACGCCAAGCTACTGTTGCTCTTAGAGGATTGATAGCCAAGCATTTCAACGGCTAAACTGAACTGCTTAATTATTACGCAACTCGTTGAATGCCAACGGGTTGCGGCAGCCTGGCTACCCTAAGTTCTTTACTGTCAACAACTTACGACAAAGTGCAATTTAATTCACTTTTTTCTTGCACCAAACTAAAAACTGCACTACTATGTTTACATGATACTAAGAAACCAACAAGACCCACGATACAGAATTAAAAAGAATCGACCTGTGTATGTTTACAAGAATCTTCACAAAGATTGTTGGAGCGTTAAGCAACACGGGCTAGTTAAAGCTCACATTAAACAAGACGAAGCCATCGGATTATGGGATTGCTATTTCCATGTTGATGTTAATGGTAGAGAAAATGTTCTTCTTGAGAAGCGTAAGAATGTTCACGCTTTTGTCAAGGGCTACCTCCAGGATGCCGAGAATGTAAACACAGACAAGTTTCCAACCGAAGTGACATACAACCCGTATAAGTATGAGACTTTTGTTGACAAGGACACCGAAAGTTTTGTATACTATGCAGACGAAGTTTTATTAACCCACAACAAAGTAACCGCTTATATGTCATGAAACAATTATTAGTCAAGATACCCACCTCGCAATCAATTCAGGAAGTTATTGATTACATTTATTACAATGAGATGGAGGGCAGAGAAGACGAAACAGATTCTTGGTTTACTACCTATGAATCATTAAAGGAATTACAACAAAAAGTATTAGACGAGGAGGATATGTTATGAAAGAAGAATTAAAAGAAATCAAACACGCCATCGACGGATTATCAGATGAAATGTTAGAGCATAGACGCTATGCCAATATGGACGACCTCGTCAAAGTAATGAAAAGTATTGATCAAAGTTTATGCTCCATTAGTTTTGACCTCAAAGATTTAGTTCAAGAAAAAAAGATGCAAAATGAATTAAAAATGACGCTCGCATAGTTATGTAAGTCGCTAAACATCAACGGCTTAGGCGGGCGCGGCTCGCGCAAGTCATTGATACTTAGACACTTACAACAAAATGCATTTATTTGGATTTTTTCTTGCGTTACTATTGGAATTCGTCTAGTGTGTTTATATGCAAGAAACAATAGATATCACACCAACATGGTCAGCACTCATTCTTCCAATGATTGAGGTACTGAAGAACCCAAAAGCAGGATACGAAGATAAGCAAAATGTTATATTTGAATTAAAGCGTTTAGCTAAAATCGTTGACGACCAAAACGCAAAGATTAAAGCAGAAAGGACAAAAAATGACACAAAGTGAAATTAGAGTAATGATAATGAATATCGTTCACGGAAACATTCGTTGGTGTAATCCCGCAGACCCCATCAATCTCAGGAAGGCTGAGCAGTTGGGTGTCGATTCCATTACTACTCAAACCGCGGAAGAAGTTTTAGATGATATCATTTCAGACTTGACAAGGTTTCAAGATGAGCTTAGGATAGAATCATCTTTTCAATCAGCACAACTATAACACAAACACAAAAAATTATGACAGCAGTATTAGACACTCCCGAACAAATCGAAATGTTTCGCTACAAAACTCTTCTCAGAAGGTTTAAAGCTTGAGACTTTTGGGCTAAAAAATGAGTCGAGGACAAATCTTGTTATTCTATCATCAAACAAGAGTTTGGTCTCAAAGGTAGTAAGCAAAAAGTTTTCGATCAATTCAAATTAATGTTAGAACAAGTAGACGAAAGGGCAGTATAACATATGAACAATTATATTGGAAGAAGCAACCTGCATCGGCAGACCATTAGATTTACCAAGTTTTAACGAAGATACTGAGCAATGGGAGATTTATTTTGAAGAGAATCAAGATGACTTCCATCCCTACTTCCAAAGAGATATTATTTCTTATAGTTGTGAATCAGCTGACGAAGCTTGTGATCTTTACAACTATTACAATCAAAATCCCATAACCAATAAAAAAGATGAAGAAGTTGTTGTTAAAGTTGCTGAGGTTGTTTAAGCCCGCTTATCAATTGGTATATAAAACCAAGGACGGTACGGTTGCGATGTATACAATCTCGAAACCAAAACATCAGAATGAATTTTCGAATTATAAAGAGGGTCTCGCCGTAGCGGGCTTTAGAGCTCATTGCTACAATCGGGACGGAGTTCGTTCATTTCGTTATGATAGAATCATATCACTTAACAGAGGATAAAAATTATGCAAATTAAAACACTGACAGAATCGATTAGGAAACTAGGGTACCAATTGGCGGTGCGGGAAATTTACGGAGAAAACACTCCGGAGTATTTTAAATTAAAAAGGGAGCATAATTATTTGCTCACGCGGCTCTATAGGTTGGAAAAGAAAATCTAGCAAATATATTTGTCTCGTTGTCTTGGCCCCGCCCTTTTGTTAAGGGTGGGGCTTTTTTGTAAGCGCATGATTATCAACGACTTACAGCGCCCTGCCCGCGCAAGTCTTTGGTATTCAACAACTTACAGCAAAGTGAATTTTTATTAACTTTTTTCTTGCATAAAGTTATTTTATATGCGATACTATGTATATGAAAACGAGAGAGATAAAGATTAGAAAAACAATCCTCTTCACTAAGTCAAGACCTCACAAAGTCAAAAGCAAAGTGATCCACAGAAAACTCAAACACAAGGAGCAATTAGTATGAATATCAATCCTGGATTTAACGAACAAGAAAGACCTAACGCTGAAGAAGCAATGAGCCAAGCAATGAGCTTTTTATATGAAAACTTTATTCTTCCGAAGACGGCAGAATTAAACAAGGATGACCTCGATACTCTCACAATTATTGGGGTAATTTTCAAGGATATGGCGAGCAAAGCTGAAGCATACTACCAACTACAAGAAAATGGTTACGAAAAAAATGATTTTTCTAACAATTAAGTATTGACAAAAAACATTACATCTATATTATTAAAAACTATGAATAAAGAAAATACACAATCTACATGACCAACAGTTAATCTTCACATTTGTGTAGGCAAGCGTTCTCTTGTTGACTTCGAGCAAGTTGTCGGCATACCGACTCCACCTGTCGAATACCGCAAGAAAGAAAATGCCAATGGCGAGCGAGCCGTTTCTTATCAGCCTATCGCTCACCATGAAGTAGTCAATCGCACCAAAAGATTTCTTGATGAAAATGGTTTTACCATTCAAGATGAAGTTCACTCGCTTGCTAGAGCAAACCAACATTATTTTGGTTTGTTTGCCGTAGATCATCCGAATCGTGAAGCGTCAGATCGTGGTTGCGTTGTAGGCATTCGCAACTCTCACGACAAAACATTTCCTGCGGGACTTTGTGCAGGTGATGCCCCTTTTGTTTGTGATAATTTGATCTTCACTAATACGATCAAACTTGCTCGTAGGCATACCCGAAACATCTTGAACGATCTTGATACGACTATCAATCGGGCAATCGGAAAGCTCTTCAACTTTTGGCATGGTCAAGATGAAAGAATTAACGCTTACAAACAAGTTGAATTAAGCAATGCCCAAGTCAATGATATTGTTATCCGAGCTTGCAAAGCAGGTGCTTTACCTAAATCAAAAATGATTGATGTTGTAGATCAATGGGAATCATCAGACCATTCCGAGTTTTGGGATCGCAATGTCAATTCACTTTATAATGCGTTCACCGAGATTTACAAAGGTAATCTTGTTGCCTTGCCTAATCGTTCAGACGCACTCCACTCTGTTCTCGATAGTGAGGTTGATTTTTCGATTGACAATCATGTTCAATCCACTCAAGACTTTGAAGTTATCGAAGGTGAATTGGTTGAAGCCTAAATAAGGTAGTTATCGTTGTCGTTTGCCCCCTCTTCGGAGGGGGTTTTTTTTGACTTGACACTGCTGTAAGTTGCTGAATATCAACAACTTACGCGGGCAGGGCCGCGCAAACATTTGGTAATCAACGACTTACAACAAAATTAAATTTAATTCACTTTTTTCTTGCGTCTATTAGTATTTTCTGCGATAGTGTAAGCATGAAACGAATAGTAAAAATCTTAATGGAGCGTGACGGACTTTCCCTCGAAGACGCTACTCACCAAACCGCAACTTTTTTTAGAGAAATGTCTGAAGACATTGGAATGGGTGGTGATCCTTTTGAATGGGAACACGCATTTACTAGTGAGTTTTCTTTGGAGCCGGATTTCTTTGAAGATCTTATCTTTTCGCTTGCAATTGCGTAAAAAATTGTTTAGTTTTATACCATGAATCTACTATCAAATCCTTCTAAAATGCCTTGCCTAGGCTTTAACATTCCCGCTTTTAAGTAATGCCCCGCAGCTCAACATATGGCAAACGTCAAGGACAAAGCAAAAAAGTTTATTTGTGATGCTTGTTATGCTTGCAAAGGTTTTTATATGTTTAACAATGTCAAACAAAGTTTGCAAGACAAGGCAAATTTTGTCACCAAGTCTTTGCATAGAGACAATGGGCAAACTTTTGTAAATGAGATATCCAAGCAAATTACTAAAAAGTATTTTGACGCAAAAGGAAACAAAAAAGTTTTAAAGAATGTAAACACTGATCTTTTCCGTGTTCATGATTCAGGGGACTTGTTTTCCCCAAAGTATATTGAAGCGCGGATTAAGATTTGCCAAAATTTTCCTTCAATTCGTTTTTGGTTTCCAACTCGTGAGTGGGCAAGAGATAGTCAATTGCCTTCACTAAAAAAACTTGCAAGTTTAAAGAATGTATGCTTAAAACCAAGTGCCTTGTATGTTGATGAACCCGCTCCACAAATCGATGGTCTAGATGCGGGAACTTCCGTCTATAGCTCAAAAGAGAAAGCTGAGCAAGATGGGCATTTTGTTTGTCCCGCAACTTATGTTAAGGATGACAACGGCAAGATTTTAGCAACTTGCAACGCTCACAATTGCAACTTATGTTTTATCAAAGGATGCAAAAAAGGTATTGCATATTTAGCCCACTAATGCTACATTAAGATTATGGATTATTACGACTCAGCCGAAGACCTCACCATTACTCAAGATCGTGCCTTACAAGAATTAGCGAGCCACGGCATAACATCAAACGAGGACATTATAGAATTTTTTGCAGACATGGGGCAACAAGATGACTACGAAGCTCAGGCGGTGCTTAGATGGTTAGGCTACTAGCATAAGTCACTGATAACCAACGACTTCCGGCGGCGGGGCGCCATAAGCGCCTGATATTCAACAACTTACAACAAAATGAAAAAACTTCACTTTTTTCTTGCATTAACCGGCAAAAAGTTTTAGTGTGTTTATATGACAATCGAAGAACTTATATCAATCATCAATGCAACCGAAGACGGAGAAATTTGGCTATACAGTAGCAAGCTAAGAGATCATCTCTCCACAGTAGAGCAAGCTCTTGAAGAAGACAGAATCTATTTTGTTAAGACTGAAGTAGGAAACTCAGTTACAGAATTTATTCGAGTTTCTCCTTAATTGGGTTGACAAACAACGCTAACTAGACTAGATTTTTATTATGATTAACTACGACATACCAAACTACATCTCACAATTTCAACCAAAACCTTCAATGCTAGACTTTGACGATCTTGATTTTAAACCACATCGTGGTGCTGATGACGCAGTTCAAGCAAGGCTTGACTTTGGCAACGGACTAGAAATTTCTGTTGTTGCAAGTAAAGATGACAGAAGAGGATTGTACGGCAGTGTGGAAGAAGATTTGTATGAAGTTGCAATTTTCAACAAAAACGGAATGATTCCACTTTCTCCTTCTGACGATGTTGTCGGTTGGCAATCTCCTGCTGAAGTATCTATTCTAATGGCAAAAGCTCAAGTCGAAGGAAGCGTTTGGGTTGATGAGCTAATTGAAGACAAAGCAGAACTTAGAAGAGAATTAGGGCTTGACGACTAATCACAACTAAACTATATTACTATTATGACAAACAACGAAAAAGCAATCCGCAAAGCTCACTCAGACTTCAGGAAAACCTTCTTAGTTTCCAAAAAGAAACAATGGATAAAAATTCGCAAAGGTCAAAAGGTTGACCGAGCAAATGCTATTATTGATTTAGTGCATTCAGGTATTGACATCAAGGATGCACAAGATATTGTTGACAGAGAAATCGAACACGACAAATTCAACTTTCGCATTGATGCAGTCAACGAACTTCGCAGAAAAAAGAGAGAGCTTGAAAAAGAACTAAAAGTTAAAACACATTACAACGCATTATGACAGAAGAACAAAGACTCGCAATCATTAAACACGCTCACCAAAACTCTCAGAAGATTTGTCCTCCACAATCTATTCAAGAGTTTATTGGTGATATTTTAGTTGAACAATTAGTTGTTGAGCATGGACTAAAAGATGTAAAGGAAGATGACATCTCAGATGAACAGCAATTCCTTCTTACTGATATTGCTGAAGACATTGACGAAGAAGATCAAGATATAGGGGTGTCTGAAGAAATGAAAGGAGTTTACAATGATAATTGAGCTACTAATGTTTGCTCCTTGGATTTTTGTATTTTATATGATTTGGGAATTTTGAGGGCTTTCCCAAATATGCGCAAATAAGGCAAATATAGACTTTTCCCCGGACTTTCCCGGTATAGCTTAGACATTAGCGTAAGTCGTTGATATTCAACGACTTGCGCGGGCCGGGCCGCCTAAGTGCCTAATTATCAATGACTTATGGATTATTCATCCATAAGCCATTCGTCAAGCGCATAGGTGTCAAGGTCATCATCCTTGTAGCTCGCCCCGTCAGGGGTGGTGAGCGTTCCGATTTCCTCAAGCTCATTTGCAAGATCCTTATAGTTTACAAACCTGCGGGAAAGTCTGTAAAGATATTCATCATTTCCCAACCAAAGGGCTACATTCCAAGTTTCCCAATTTTTCCAACCGTTGTATCCTTCCATGATTTTCCTTTCTTAGTTAACGAGTGCGACCCAAAGAGCTAAAGCCTTGAATCTTTGCATTATTTTTTCTTGCTCGTCTTTAGCCTCGATTACTGCTGACATTGCTTGCCCATGACCAAGATCTGCGGCTTCAGCCTGAGTACTTATGATGTTTTGTAATTCTTTGAGTCTATTGATTTGATTTCTGAGTTTTCTTTTGGATTGTTTTATTTCTATCATAGTATTACTCTAAAAAATTTTTTAGTGAATTGCAAGCTAAAAGTTATTTATTTTTAACTTATCCATTCGACGAGCTCAAACTTCCGAGGCAGTCCAAACTTGGCAAGATCTTTATTCAGATCTTCGATTGATGCGTGATGCTCGCATTTCATCATTACATTTGAGCTGATCAGCTCGCCTGTCTTGCGGTCAATTATATTTACTTTGGCAATGAAGCCGTTTACTTTACTGTTTGTCTTAATCATATAAGTATAACCTAGCATAGATATAAACTAATTGCAAGAAAAAAGTTTAAAAGTTATTCACAAAAAAAATTAAGAAAATTATATTTTGTGCTTGACTTATTATTGGCAAGATGGTAATGGATGATTTTCTATAAACCCTTATTAATCAACGACTTACGGCGGCGGGGCCGGCTAACCGGCTGATATTCAACGACTTATGCCATATCGTGGTAATGTGGCGAATAATCTACTTGACACGGGTCTGAGTAGACCTCCTCGCAGATAGCCTCCTTGAGCTGGCGGACTACTAGCTCGGCAAAGTCCAGATTCAGCACCTCAACCTCATCACCAGTCATTTTGCTTGACACCTTCATATCGGTCACTGCGTCAAAATGGGCGATGGTCGAAACTGACTCGACCTGGTCACCCCACAGGTTATCTTCCTGCTCAGTCCATACTGTACCCTCGACCTCGATGAGGTACATGTCCCACTCTACGGTGGCGTTGAAAGTTTGGTCGTCAATGTGTTCTATTGTAATCATACCTACAGTATAACACATACCCAGAGACATATGGTGTCTCTATGTATTTTTGTCATAAACTGCTTAGTATTAACGACTTACGGCGGCAGGGCGCCATAAGCGCCTGATATTCAACGATTTACATATCATATTGGTCATGATAACCATAGTCTACATCATCAACAACATGAAAACTCAAAAGGGCAAGCTTGTCCTCCAAGTCACCTATTTGGTTAAGGATCGAGATGCGATCTCCAGGGGTAAGGTCAGCATCGCTCTTTAGAGCTTTGCGAAGCTTTGCAATTTCGGCACATATTTCTTGTTTAGTCATATAAGTAATCTAGCAAAGAAAAAAACTAATTGCAAGCTTTTTCGTGGATAATTATGTTCTCGAATTGACCTTCAGACTTTAACTCTTTTACGGCCTTGACCATGGCTTCCATTTTCTTTTCTTGGCTTAAGCCAGGAAAACCTGCGACATACTTACCGCCATCTCCTCTGAAAATCGTTTCAATCTTAGACCTTCTCCAGCCAGATGAGGTATATTGGCCAAGCTTACCCGCAAGTATTTTTAGCTCAGGAATAATAAGTGATCCAATTTCAATAAATTCCTTCTTCTTCGGCTCCTGCGGTTTTTGCTCTTGTAATGATAATTTTAATTCTAGAAATTTAATTCTTGCTTTTAGTGCTTCGTTCTCTGCTTGTAGTAGTGTGTCGTTCATAATGGTAAACTAGCAGAGCGGGAACTTAATTGCAAGCTTTTTTTAATGTTTTTTATTTATTTCGTAACTACTTGTATATCAACAACTTTCGCGGGCAGGGCGCGCTAAACCCTTGATACTAAGCGACTTGTGGCATATCTTCTGTGAGTACAAACATTCTACCCTCTGGGTTAGCTCCTAAATGGGAGACATCTGTAAAGTTTTTATTTTTTAGGTTGACTTTTAAGCAACATTCGCTTATATATCTCTCTCCTTTTCTCTCGTCTGCTTTTTCGCTACTTTCTACTATTGCAACTTTGCCCTGTGATATTGTTGTGAGTACCAATTTCATACCTCTATTAATTCCTCCTCTAGTTGTATTTTATCAATGGAATTCTCTTTTGCTATTCTTTTAGCGAATCTAATTGCCTTTGACTTTTTGTTGAACTCTTCGAGCATATCACTCAAAAAGTAGACTTGAAACCAATTACCGAAGTTTGAATGTTTTTCTATCGTTATCATACATACAAACTAAACAATTACGGGGCGCGTGTCAAACATAAAAACAATAAAAATACCCATACAATAATCAGAAATACTACAAATATGACTTGACAGAGTGGTTTGATATGTATATAAGCTTATTTTTGTAAGTCATTGGTATTCAACGACTTACGGCGGCGGGGCCGGCTAACCGGCTGATATTCAACGACTTACGCCATATCGTGGTAATGTGGCGAATAATTTACTTGACACTCCTCTGAGTAGACCTCTTCGCAGATAGCCTCCTTGAGCTGGCGGACTACTAGCTCGGCAAAGTCCAGATTCAGCACCTCAACCTCATCACCAGTCATTTTGCTTGACACCTTCATATCGGTCACTGCGTCAAAATGGGCGATGGTCGAAACTGACTCGACCTGGTCACCCCACAGGTTATCTTCCTGCTCAGTCCATACTGTACCCTCGACCTCGATGAGGTACATATCCCACTCTACGGTGGCGTTGAAAGTTTGGTCGTCAATGTGTTCTATTGTAATCATACCTACAGTATAACACATACCCAGAGACATATGGTGTCTCTATGTATTTTTGTTGTAAGTCATTGATATCTCAACGACTTACGCAAGCCCCGCGCCGGAAGTGCTTGATAGTTAAGCACTTACGACATTGGCATAATTCCTGCCGTTCAGGTTCTGTGCCAACTTACCAAACGATAGGATCGGGCAACTTTGTTGTTCACTAGCAAACCAATCGAATGGGTCAATTATTTCGCCATTTAGAACAGGCTCAAAATCTACTTGACAAACGCCAGCGTTTGCTATACCATTGACGCGTTCGCGTGTGGTCGATGTATTCCAACCCGCGAGCGACCAACGCACGAGCCCGTCAGGATCGCGTTTAACAATCGCGTTGCCATGTAGCCAAACGGTTTTGCCGTCTGTCTTGGTATTGCCTACCTTTAACTTTTGCCCGTTGTCAAAAGCTTTTTTAATTTGCTCTGTTACTTTACGCATCTTTTGCATTCTCCTTGATTAAGATTATTATTGCGAAGAAAAAAACGAGGATTATTTGCGTAAACATCTTACGCAAACAAAGGATGGAGTTTGACATCTTCAAAACGGATGCCAACCTTGCGATTTGTTCGATATGGGCGAACCATTGCGATAGTGCCAAGCGATGTTCGTGCTCGGTGGCTTGGATAAACTGGAAGATTTTGCCATCTCTTGAGATTAGAACATCACCCTTTTTGAATTTTGTTTTTGTTGTCATATAAGTATAAAGTAAACTAGTTATGGGATAATTGCAAGAAAAAAATGTTTTATTTTAAATTTAGTAAGCCATTACGAGATTGAGTGAATGCGTTTTGCTCTCGACATTCTTTGAGAAATTTCTTGTATTCGTTGATTTGCAGTTGGCAATTCTGCATTACCACGATGTTGTTTGTGTTTTTGATCATTTCCTCAAGGTCGATCATTTCTTGTTTGATTATTTTAATTCTTTCGATTGGATTCATAAGTATAAACTAGCAGCTTAAAGGTTTTATTGCAAGAAAAAAGTTTACGAATTATAAACTTTTATTTGCGGCATCCTTTACCATTTGAATATTCCACAGGTGACCGCCGGGACATTCCCAAAGCATGTGGTCAGCATGAAGGCAGACTACAAGTTTAAGTCCATTGTCTTTGATGAACTTGTCGATTCCTAATTTTGTGAGATGTGTTTGTATTTCGTTTGTCATATAAGTATAAACTAGCACAGCACCAAGCTAATTGCAAGAAAAAAAAACGGAAATTAAAAGTTTTTTAAATCTTTAAATCCCGGGTTTTTGAGTTGATCACAAATAGGGGTGCCGGGTTTTTTGAATATTTACAAATAGGATCAATCGAGATAGTGCCGGGGGGTGGTTTTTCTCATTCTCAATTTTAAATATTACATTTTCAAATATTTGCTTGTCTAAAAAAAATCCGAAGGGGTATTTTAAAAAAAGGTAAATTTCATTTATAATAAAGGTGCATAAAATAATAATAAAAAAAACTATTTTGTGTGTAATCTAAAATAAGAAAATTTTAAATATGAAAGAACTCGATTTTACCGACCAAATTTGCGCCCAACTTCGCGAAGAAGAGGGTAGTGAAGAAGAGATCACGCAAGAAGCTTGGGCAGCTGAGGAAAAAAGTGGCAAAAAGCTTAACAAGCCGTTTCGTACATCTGGCGGACCGAAGAAGTTTTCGGTATACGTAAAGAACGAAAAGGGAAACGTTGTAAAGGTTAATTTTGGAGATCCCAACATGGAGATCAAGCGTGATGATCCAGGTCGTCGTAAGAACTTTCGCGCCCGACATAATTGTGACAACCCCGGACCCAAGACAAAAGCAAGATACTGGAGCTGCAAGATGTGGAGCAAGAAGAGCGTTACTAAAGTGACGAAAGGAAGTAGCCCCGAAGTTTTATTGGCCGCCGAAAATGAATTACTTGAAGAACTTGATGAATCTGAAAGTGCACTAACAGAAAAACAAAAAAGTTACCACCAGCAATTCAGAAAAAGATGGAAGAAAAACAAAGTAAAAAAGGTAAAGATTCAGAAGATAAAAAAGAAGACAAAAAAGAAGAAAAAGAATCTGACGCCAAAAAAGGTCTTTGGGAAAAATATTCGCGACAAGAAAAAACGTGAAGGAAAAAATTATCGCCCCGCAAAACCAGGAGATAAAGATTACCCAGATCCAAAAGCTCTTAAAAAAGCTCAAGAGTCTAGCAAAAGAAAAAAGAATCAAAAGCTGAAGATAAAAAATTTGAACCTCATGCAATGTACGATCCAGAAACTGGCAAAGCTTATAAAGCAAAAAGTTATGAAGAGCACATGAAATATAAAAAAATGGGGTATACTCATGAAAAGCCTTCAGAATCTGGCTACAAGCCAAAAAAGAAGAAAAATATTAATTCTTTGCCGTAATTGGCATAAGTTTTGCGAAATATATATTGGAAGCGCTCATAGTGAGGCTTCTTGAGTGCCAAACGGGCTCATTAACAATATAAAAAGTAAAATTATGACACAATTATTAAACGGTAAAACAGTACCTGCTAGCAGGAGCGATTTTTTAACGCCATTCGACTCTTTTTTTGATGAGATGATCGGAAAAGCCTTCCCCTCTTTTGAGCAAGAGTTTGGGGTAAACTTTTTTGGAAGCAATAGCTACCCAAAAGTTGATGTAATCGATAGTCCTGAGGCTATTGAATTTGAAGCGGAAATTCCAGGACTTTCTAAAGAAGAGGTCTCAGTGGAAATCGAGAAAGGAGTGCTCTCAATTTCGGGGCAAAAGCGTCAAAAAGACGCGACTGACTCGAAAAAATATATCCGCAAAGAACTTAAGCGATCATCCTTCAAGAGAAGCTTTCAATTATCAGACTCTTTCAATCACCAAAAAATACAGGCTAAATTTGAAAATGGATTATTATTAATATCCGTGCCGAAGAAAAAACCAGAAAAGTCTAAAAAAATAAAAATACTTTAATTCTGATGAGCCCTCACCTGAGGGCTTTTTTTATTTTAAAAAAAATGAATTCCGTGTATTATATATAAGTATGTCTGAAGAAAAAGTTAAAAAAATAAGAGATCTCGCATCTTTCACAAGCGCAAACCCTATTAGTAAAGACGATTTTTTAATAGTTGCAACTAGTGCGGGGGACGCAGCAACACAAAAAGCTTCAATAGAAGAAGTCATTAATGGGTATAATCAATCATCACAAGGCACAGTTAATTATCCAGACACTTCTAAAATAACATTTGGATCAGAGCCAAACACTCAAACTTTGCAAGAAATAGTTGCTGATTTAGTAAGTCAAGCTTCTGGCACATCATTAGAAACAGATTCAGTCACTCTTGATAAATTAAATAATGACATCGTAGACCCAAGTGGAGGTATAGAGATTGGTGATAATGGATTGAAACTTGCAACTTCTACTAATGCCACTCGCGTACAACTAAATGTCAATTCTTCAACCGGGATCGCATATACACAGGGAACTTCACACCAAGGTAGGACAGGCGGATATATAATCACCGATAAATTCGCAACTTGGTCAGACGCTTTCACTTGGATGTCCCACAACCTAGCATCTACTGGTGTCCGAGTTGATCTGGTCATTGAGACTGATTCAACTGAACAGCTATCAGGTCAATGGTTTTGGAGAACCAATAATGTCCGTTACGGAAATATAAATATTTGGAGTAAAGCCTTATTTGACAGCAATCCTTATTCTACCCCTTCTTCTACTGCGATTAGTAATCCCACTCTAACTATCAATGTTGATCAAAATAGTTCTCACTCAAGTAGGTTTATCTTTTGGTTAGAGAATGTTGTCACAATGAGAGGCATTAACTTTGTTGTAAATCTTGGGGCAAAAAGGAAATGAATTCCATGTTATCCACCGAGCGTTAGGATCAAGAGTTACTTTTACTTACTGCTCGATAAAGGTAACTGCTGACACAGGACAAAGCTGTCAAAGGATTTTGGAGTCTGTAAATGGAGGTATGATAAGGATTACATCAGACCTTTATAATAACCACCCAAATAGAGATGACCCATTTAATAATGGTGGTCGCGCGCATGGTTTGGAGCTAGACTTAGTAGGCGTTCCGATTGTTAATTATGTCTTCTCAATCGCAAATGCAGCGTCGTGCGAGTGTATAGAGTTTAGACCTAATACAACTACAGATTTGTCAGGCGTTCACTTTAAAGGAAGTGGTACTTGTAACATTGGTCATCTGTTCCTGATGCAAGCAAATAGTCGAATAGAAACAAATACTAAATTTACTCGTAGTACTGCTACAACTATGTCGAGCGTTAGTGTAGTGACAGCTAGTGGTTATAATTCTGTTTTCTTTAATCAATATAGTGAAGATACAGATGCAGACCCTGCTGGAGGAACAACTAAATATCCTAAATTACCCGGTGCTAGTGCGTTCAGTAGCTCATCAAGTACGCCCGGTGATTATGTTGCTAGTAATCCATTTACAACTAGTGACTCGACAGGCCCAGTAGCAACTAATTCGCTAGATACCGAACCTAACTATCTGTAATGGCAAAAAATGCCGCAGACTTGGTCAAGCAGACTCTCACGCTAATCCATTAAATCATAGAGATGCAGGACGAGAAGACCGGGCACTACTCTAGTTAGAATTGATTAATATGAATAAAAAATATACGCAAGAAGAGTTAAATGCATTAATGCAGAGAGCAGAGTCAGGCTTTTCAAAAATACGAGAAGTATTTTTAAGGAACAACAATATTAATTCAGAAAAGGACTTAAACCCAACTGTTCAAGAATTAGAAGCTATTGAAGCTAGCCCCGAAGATAAATTCTCAAAAGTAAGAAGGGGAATAGATTCCAGAACTGATCTTATAAAATCACCTGAAGACGACGACGTTTAATGCGTTTGCGTCTGCCCAGGAAGAGTTATCATTTGAAGTGCCGATGTCAAAGCCATTAACTGTCTTGCTAGTATAAATAACAATACATGCATCCTCAAGGGGCCGTACCCATTCTTGGGTTGCTAAAACAGTGTAATGTGTATCTGGCAAGGGTTCGGTAAATGTAAATTTGTATCTACCTCCATGAATTTTTTCTATACTTGCAAAACCTTCCTGTTTATGTATTGTCATTATGTAGGGTTCAAAATAAGCACGAGCATACATTTCTATATTTGCCGCTTCGTTTAAGGAAGGGGTGCTTGGATCAGGCTCGAGAACCTTAGCTTTAAGAACACTAAAGTTGGTCTTCATGCTTTGAAGTTTTCCACCAGAATTTGTTGTTAAAATAAATTCGTCAAGATCATCGATTGAAGCAACGCTATTCAGTTCGCTTATAGCAGTTCTACAATCTGGCCCTATAGCTTCGCATCCTTCTTTTACATCAGTATCTCCACAATTGCCGCTACCACTACCACCACTACCACTACTACTTGAAGTATATCCAAAAACTCGCATATCAACGCTATTCCAACCACTAGTAACTTGTATACTAAGGTCACCCGATTCGCTCACTGGGAAGAGTCCTGTGTTTGCCCATCTAGCATTTTCCGTGTTTCCTGCGGCTAATACTGTTATCCATTTTCCGTCAACAGCAGGAGAAGAAGAGTTCCAAAAACATTTTCAGTGGTTCGATGTTCATTGCCTACAAATTCAACATGCGCATGAGTAGCTCCAGCAGGAATGCCAAATTGTGAAATATTATATGTTACCGTAGTTCCTGGAGAGAGGCTTTCAGTATAGTGTGTTTCTAATTCATTGATTTCTATTCCGCCGCCGCCAGAACCGCCAGAACCGCCAGAACCGCCGCTACCCGTCAGCTGTACGCTCATAGCAAAACCGTAAAGAGTTCCCACTGATGCATTGCCACCACCTTGCCCTTGACGAACACTATTTGTTACTTCAATCCAATTAGCGTCGGAGGTGCCTGGAGCTGTAGCGCTATTTGTAATTTGTTTAAACAAGCTACTTCTTGAAGCCTTAAACCATAAATATTGATCTTGTGGTACCTCATATTTTGCGCTATGGGTAATAATGATATCCTCGTCTTCTCCACCATTTTCCTGAGATGTTAGATTAATCATCCATGATCCTGCATGTACTGAGTTTGATACTGCATCTCCAGCGCTGCTTCCATTTGAAGCGGATATTACTATCATTTCTGTAGAAAGTTCTCCACCGCCACCACAGTCAGAACTATCCCCAACACCTCCGGTGCCGCCCCCCAAGATTGAACTAGCAATTACCCTTATGTAGCCTCCACTCCATTCTGTGCCGCTTCCCCACTGAGAGGTGGTTGCTGAATACCCCGTCTCTACAACTAATTCTTGCGCAGTTATGCCATGAACTCTTGCGCCATATGTATTTCCCGAAGAATCTAAAATATCCAACCACTGATGCATTTGACCCATCCGAGTATGCAGAGTGAAAGATCTGAGTATGAATTGCGTTAGTTTGCAAGCCATGCTTAAAAACCGTATCAGCGTTTGCTGTGGCAGCAAGCCATCCAGAGTCATACGTACTCATTTCTTTTTACTTTTTATTTCTTTTTTTAGTTCTGCGTATACGGCATCAATCTTGCCTTCGTTCATCAAATCAGATGGAGCTTCGTTTCCAAGTTTTTCATTTGGCGTTTTTAGCCACTGGGTAGCTGGATAAAAAGCTTTTTTGTTAGCTAAAAGTTTTAAAACGTCGTATTTTGTGTATTTTGCCATATAATATATATAATACACTAAATTCTGTGTATTTATATTTAAAATCATGCTATTGCAAAATTATGGCTAAAAGAAAAATTATAAAAGAAACCGCTGAAGAAATATCTAAAAACACTTTTAAGAGTAAAATTAATTTAAAAGGAAAAAAACTCAGCGAAAAACAAAAACTCTTTAACGACATCGCTACAGATGAAAATACCAACATCATGTTTGTCTCGGGGCCCGCTGGCTCCACAAAAACTTACATGGCAGTATTCTCTGCTTTGCGTCATTTGCAGAAAGATGAAAATCTTGACTTACTTTATGTAAGAACTGCTATTGAAAGTGCAGATAAAGGGCTTGGAGCACTACCAGGGACGCTTGAAGAAAAATTTAATCCGTACATGGCTCCTTTAGAAGACAAGCTTGATGAAATGCTTCCAAAGACAACGCCAATAAAAGATGACTTAATGCAGTCAGGTAGAATACAAGCTATGCCAATAAACTTCCTTAGAGGCGCAAGCTGGATAAATAAAATTGTAGTTGCAGATGAATCTCAAAACTTTACCTTCAAAGAGTTAGTTACATTAATTACTAGACTCGGCGACAACTCAAAGCTTTTTATATGTGGTGATACAATGCAGAGTGACATAAATGGAAAAAGTGGCTTTAAGGAAATGATAGAATTATTTCTTGACACAGAGAGCAAGGAAAAAGGAATACATCATTTTGAATTTAATGAACATGATATTTTTAGAAGTGAAATATTAAAATTTATAATTAAAAAATTAAAAAAGCACTCGGAAAGTGTATAAGTTTATATGGAAGGACTATATTTAATTGTTTCAGCTTTAATTGGCGCTTTTGCAACGATAGCAAGCGTATTAATTTCAAAGAAAAATAAAAAAAACAACAAAGACCCAATCCTTTCAGAAACTCAAAACAATCAAAATATATATTCTGCATTAGAATACGTTATGGAAGAAATGGGTTCCGACAGGGCTTATGTATTACAATTCCATAATGGAGGCTATTATATATCAGGAAGAAGTCAGCAGAAATTTAGCTGTACCCATGAAATTTGTTCGCCAGGAATTAGCAGAGAATGCGATAACTCTCAAAACCACGTAATATCTAACTTTCATCAATATATCAATGAATTAACCCAAAAAGGTCAATATTCTTACTTGGATTGCGAAAATGTTCCAGATAAACTTTTTGCAGCTTTAATGAAGAATAAAGGAATACAAAGCGTTTATAATGTGCCCATTAAAACATTAAATGGAAACATTATTGGCATACTCGGTGTTGACTACATAAAAGAATGTGCGGATAAATCAAAAAAGGTTTCTGCTCTATAGAGCAAAAAGAAAGCTTCAGTGAAGAAACAAGGAAGTTTATGCGCTCACAAGCTAGAGTTATATCTGGTTATTTAGTATAACTAAAATAGATTTTTTGCATTTTATATTTACTATAAAATATAGTATAATTTATGCAAACTTTATTTTGTACAGAGTGTGGCCATAAAATGGTTTATTCGGGCGCAAAGCCCAAATTTTGTTCTTCTTGCGGGGGTCCTATAGGAGGAGCATCAAAGCCAGAAAAACCTTTATCAAAGCGTAGCACCCCAAGTATAAAGGATCAGATTATTGCAAAAGAAAAACTCACAGTTTATATCTGAAGATGAAACTGATGCAGAATATGTACCCGAAATAAACTCTTTACAGTACGAAATTAGCGCTTCAGGAAATCCAACCTATAAATTTGGGGAACTTTTATCAGAAAATGCCGAGGAAACCGAGCAAACAGTCTCAAAGCCAAAAAGACAGCGAAGATCCCCAAGAAGAAAAAAATAAAAATCAGACTTACGAAGATTTTGCAACTCTCATAGATCAGGAATTGCAAAAAAGAAGTAAAAATTGGTTTTTAACTTCGGTATCATGGGTAGGGTTTGATGATGTTTGCCAAATCATTAGAGCTCATATACATAGAAAGTGGGATCAATGGGATCAATCTAGACCCATTAAGCCCTGGCTCAATAAAATCATAGCTAACCAAATGAAAAACATACTGCGTAATCATTACAGCAATTACGCAAGACCTTGTTTGAATTGCCCTTTCAATTCTGATGCTGAATATCATCTATGCAGCTTTACCAGATCAGGAGAGCAAGATAGCTCTTGCCCGTTATACAAAAAATGGGAATCATCAAAAAAACACGCTTTTAATGTAAAGATAACTTTGTCACTAGATAATCATATACATGAAGTTGGTCAAAATTCAGAAGAATACTTAGGGGTTGATCTACAAAATGCTACAAAAAATTTAATAAAAGAATTGCAAAAAGAATTAAATGAAAGGCAGTTTAAAGCTTTTCAATTGCTATTTATAGAAAACTTAACAGACGAGCAAGCAGCGAAAGAAATGGGCTTTAAAAGTACAGAGGTAGGAAGAAAAGCGGGTTACAAGCAAATTAAAAACCTTAAAAAAACATTAAAAGAAAAAGCTGCTAAAATATTAAAAAATAAAGGTATTACATTTTTAGGGGACGAAAAAAATGCTAACTGAAGAACAAAAGCAATTTATAAGAGAGAATTTTAAATCAAATCCAAATTTACTTGATTTAACGCGTTTAGTTTTCAATAATGAAAATATAGACGGCAGAAGCAAAGAAGGGCGAGCTGTACGCGAATTTTTATCAAAAGAAAACCTAGATTACAAAACCACACTAAGAGAAAAAGTCCCCGACATAGAACTAAATGATCAGCAGGTTGAATTTATAAAAGCTCAAGCGCAAAATGGGCTTAGCGCGTTTCAAATATCCGAAATCTTGTTTCCTGATTTGAATATAAAAAGATTCTGCAAGGAGCATATGACGATTGTAGAATTTCTTAGAGAGTATGAGCCAGCATTTGTCCATGAAACGGAAACTGCAATAAACAAAACTTACAATCCCCCTAAAGTATTTAGCACTGGACTCAAAAAATAAACACATTTACCCTTCAAGAGCTAGAGGAAGATAAATTAACTCATGATGATATTGATTGCGTAGAATCTTTAATGAGAAACCTTTCTGCACCAAGATTTATACAAGTTATTAGTAATTACAACAGCATGGCAGATAGAGAATTATTTGAGGCTGAATTTGTAAGAGCTACTTGGGATAAACCAGACTTAACAAGTGATGAAATTAACTTATATATAAATGTATGTGTTGATTATATTAATTTAAAAAATATTTCATCTCATATTGAAAAGTTAAACACTATGTTTAACGAAGTCGAGGATCAGCAGGATATGACCGTGAGGTTGGCGGAAGTATTAAAATCTAAGACAGACGAGTATGACAAATGCGAAAAGCGTATGGAGTCACTTATTAAAAAACTTAACGGTGATCGTTCAGAACGTCTAAAGAATAAGCAAAAGGATAGCGCTACCATTATATCTTTAGTAAAAAGCTTTCAAGCGGAATCCGAAAGAAGAAGAATGATAGAGTTAGCTGAAATGCAGAAAAAACTAGTTGAAAAAGAGGTTGACAGGCTTGATAATATGGATAGCTGGAAAGCAAGAATACTAGGAATATCAAAACACGACTCAGTATAACATATATAACATGAAAAAAATAGAATTATTAATAGGTGATTATGAATATGAACAAATAGAAGATATATTCGAAAAAGAAGAAGATTTTAAACCTATAGATGAAAAAGATAAAATTATAATTACTGCATTAAAACAAATTATAAATAAAAATAACTTAGTTGAAGAAAATGTTGGGGGCGAAGAAACTTCAACTACCACACTAAGAAAAATCAAAGAGCCAGCAAATAAGTCACTTAACGAAGGAGAAATTGAATTTAAAATATGAGCCAAGAAACAGATCAAAAAATAATCGAAGGTATAGCTTCTGCTACCCTTAACTCTTTTAATATTAACGGTATCGTAAACGCTTCACGCTTTTACGCCATGCATCTTGCCAATGAAAGATTCAAGGAGATGACTGACGAAGAAAAGTCAAAAGCCTTAGAAGAAATCGAAACAATGGAGAAGCAGGTCGCCGAACAATCACAAAAAGGACAGGAAGAGGCTAAAGAAACTGCCAAAGCTTAATTCTTTAAGTTTCTGGTTATGGTTTTAACAATATGGCCGAAACTTGTCAAATTTGCGGTAAGACCTTCAAAAGCAAGAAAGGTCTCCATGTTCATGTATCTAGGGCCCATAAGCTTTCAGTACCTGATTACTATGTAAAGATTTATCAGCGCAAAGATAAGCTTACTGGCGAGCTTATACCTTTTAAAGATTTTACAGATTATTTTGCTAGAGATTTTATAGGAATTAATAATTTCTTGCTTTGGTCTCAAGAAGCAGACCCAGAAGAAGTGCGAGAAGTGATGTTAAATCAGCTAGAAGCACGTATAAAGGGCAAAAGAGCTGGCGTATGCACCTCCTCATATAGAATTGCAAATAAACAAGCTTCCTGGTGTCGATATATATAAAAAGTTTTTTGGTTCTTATAGTTCTGCTTGCAATTTAATTAATATAGAACCTTTGTATAATAAAAAATTATTTAAAAGTTTTTTTAATTATAATAAAGATTTAGATGATGTAAATATACTTATTGATACTAGAGAGCGAAAGCCATTGTCTTTTCCTAAATCTTCACAGCTAAAATTAGACTTTGGCGATTATGCTGTTGGTGCGCCTCATTATAATTATACTTATGTTGATCGAAAAGACGAAAGCGATTTTCGTAGCACCATGACGGGAGGCTTTGAAAGATTTACTAGGGAGCTAGAGAGAGCCAAGGAATTCGACGCTTTTATCTTTATTGTCGTAGAAGGCTCTATAGAATCTATGATAAGAAACAACAAGCTTATACCTAAGCCTGCTAATCTATCATTCATATGGCATAACATGAGAATTTTATCTCATAAGTTTCAAGAAGGTGCCAATTCATTTTTACAGGTGACCCAGAGAAACATTTATTCTCAAAGCTAGACGAAAAGTTTTATTCGGATTTTAATAAAGTTTATGATTATTCAAAATCTCTTTATTCTTCCGGGCAGCGAGATAAATTAGAAAAAATAAATAAAAAATTATGGGTTATTAAAAAAAAGATCTTCGAGCCAGCTTATGAAGCTTACGTAGATCAGGCTCGAAAAAAATCAGAAGAAATCATACCAAAACTGCTAGTTTATGGAAAACGCTTATGGGATGTGGATCTTCAGTACTTTATAGAAAAATATGACTTGGGAAGAAGGTAAATTTAAAATTAAATCAAACAAAGCTGAAATCAATAAAGAGCTTTTAAATATTAAGGGGCATCTTGACGAGCAAGATGCCAAATACCATCTGCACAATTTTCTAAGAGAAAATATTACGTTTACAACCAATTTGATCTCCGGGGTTGATCTATTTCCTTTTCAGCATCTAGCGATTAAGTCTATGCTGGAAACCGATTATTTTTTGGGTATTTGGAGTCGGGGTATGTCGAAATCTTTTAGTACTGCAATATATGCTTTTCTTGATGCTATATTTAATCAAGGAGTTCAAATAGGTATTTTGGCTGCAACCTTTAGGCAGTCAAAAATGATTTTTGAAAAATAGAGGATATTGCAAGAAAGCCTGAAGCTGCGCTACTAGGACAATGTATCACAAAAAAATCTAAAAAGAATGATCAGTGGACGCTAGAAATCGGAGAATCAAAAATAATTGCTTTACCACTGGGCGATGGCTCTAAACTTAGAGGTTTTAGGTTTCATAGAATTATTATTGATGAATTCTTGCTAATGCCAGAGCATATATATAATGAAGTTATACTTCCGTTTTTGAGCGTAGTTCAGAATCCAACTGAAAGAGAAAAAGTCACAAAGCTAGAGGATGACTTAATCGCAAAAGGACAAATGAAAGAAGAAGATAGGTATCAGTGGCCAAACAATAAATTAATAGCCCTTTCCTCTGCAAGTTATAAATTTGAATACTTATACAAAGTTTACGAAACTTTTGAGGATTTGATATTAAATGGAATACCTGAAGCAAGGAAAGATACCTCTAAGAGGGTTATCATGCACTTTAGTTACGACGTGGCTCCACAAGCTCTATATGACCAAAATTTAATTAATCAGTCAAAACAAACAATGAGTCAGTCTCAATTTGATAGAGAGTTTAATGCTATTTTTACTGACGATAGTAGTGGGTACTTCAAGACTTCTACGATGGCTGAATGTACCGTTAAGGATGGTAGCGAACCCTGCCTTGAAATCCATGGAGATGGAAACAGTAAATATTTACTTGCATTTGACCCCAGTTGGGCTGAAAGTGAAAGCTCGGATGATTTTGCCATACAATTATTTAAATTAAACGATAATACTCAAACAGGAGTACTTGTTCATAGCTATGCAATGCCAGGTCTTAAAATGCAAGATCATATAAACTACTTTCATTATTTGTTGACAAGTTTCAATATAGTTGCTATAGTGGGAGATTACGGAGGAGGAGTTCAATTTATGCAGGCGGCAAACGCAAGTGAGCAATTTAATAAAAGTTCAATCAAAATACAGGAAATTGTCGCTGACTTTGATAATACCGAGCATTACCAGGAAGGCTTAATAGATGCAAAAAACCAATACAATTTAAAAGAAAAAAGAATATGTGTCTTAAGGAAGCCTACATCAGATTGGATTAGAAGAGCAAACGAACTACTCCAAGCAAATTTTGATCATAAAAGAATTCACTTCGGATCAAGGCCCTTGGATGAACTTTATCGCAAACAAATAAATTCGCAGATTCCTATTGATAGCTTAACCTTTATACCAAACCAAAAAGAAGTACTAAAAAATGCGGGTAGTGCAAAAATCATAGATTTTTTAGAGCACCAGCACGATATGGTGAACTATACAAAAAATCAATGCGCCCTAATACAAGTTTCTTCTTCTCCTCAAGGGTCTCAAACTTTTGGTTTACCAAATAATTTAAAAAGACAAACCGGTCCGAATAAAACAAGAAAAGACTCGTATTCAGCGCTTGTCTTGGGTAATTGGATGATTAAGACTTATTACGATTTCATGAATCTAAAAGTAGAACAAAATCATGCGACTTTTACTCCTATGTTTATCTAAAGTTAAAAGTTAACTTTAACTTTAAAATAGACTTTTGCTTTTCTTCGTGTAACATAATGTATGCCTAGAAAGTATACTAAAAAGTCAGACTATTGGAGCAAGTTCCCAAAACACAATTCAAGCATAGAAGATATACTAAAGCAATCTTCAGCTAGCGAAGAAGAAATAACTCCAGCTTCAGCTGGCGAAGCTTACTACACTCAAGCGTCTGATGGACCACCGATAAGAAACGTAGGCCAAATCAACGAATGCGAAAGCACTAGAGGTAGAAAAAATTTCATAGCAACCAACAAAAAAACCGATAAGTATAAAAATATTGGAGATTCAGCGCTCCCCTACTCTTATAGCAAGAGTTACATAAGCCCAAGAGATGCTATAGTATTATGTCAAAAAGCTTATGCCAATATACCTATTTTCAGAAATGCCATAGACGTAATGGCTGAATTTTCAAACTCTGACTTGTATTTAGAAGATGGCTCTGAAAAGTCTAGATCATTTATAGAGAAATGGCTACATAAAATTCAGATATGGAAATTAAAAGATCAATACTTTAGGGAATATTATAGATCCGGTAATGTTTTTATGTACAAACTTGAAGGAGAATTTACTGCCGAAGATGTAGTAAAGCTTAATCAAGTCTATGGATCCAAATATCAATCCCTTGCTGCCAGAAAAATACCGATTAGATACATATTTCTAAATCCCTATGATTTTGTAGCGGACCGAGCATTAACTTTTAATTCCAAGAACGGTGTCTACAAAAAGTTGCTAAGCGAATATGATTTAGAAAAACTAAAGAAGCCTCAAACCGAATACGACAGAGAAGTGTTTGATGCGATGCCTCCAAAAGCAAAAGAATATATCAAAAATAATCAGTTTATGCAAGAGGGTGTTATGGTTGAACTAGACCCTAATAAACTCATTTTCTCGTTTTATAAAAAGCAAGACTACGAACCATTTGCCATACCCTTTGGCTTTCCTGTCTTAGATGATATCAACTGGAAGATGGAATTAAAAAAGGTAGATCAAGCTATTACCAGAACTATCGAAAACGTTATTCTGCTTGTGACAATGGGAAATACTCCTGACAAAGGAGGCATAAACCCAAACAACCTAAAAGCTATGCAAAATCTCTTTCAAAACGAAAGTATTGGAAGGGCCTTGATTGCAGACTATACGACAAAGGCTGAATTCATCATCCCAGATCTAAATAAAGTTCTTGGTCCTACCAAATACCAAATAGTTAACGAGGACATCAAGGAGGGACTACAAAACATAATCGTTGGTAAAGAAAATTATTCGAGCACCCAGGTTAAAGCTCAAATATTCCTAGAAAGATTAAAAGAAGCTAGAAACGCCTTCTTAAACGATGTTGTTCAACCTCAGATTAAAGAAGTATGCAAACTAATGGGTTTTAAGAATTTCCCAAAAGCTAAGTTTGTAGAAATAGATATCAAAGATGAAGTTCAACTGCAAAGGGTCACTTCAAGACTGATAGAGATGGGTATCATTACTCCTGAGCAAGGCATGACAGCATTAAAGCAGGGAGTTTATCCAGATCCAAAGGATTTAGACTCAGCGCAGCAAAAATTTGTAGAACAAAGAGAGAAAGGATTTTATACACCTCTTAGTGTTTCTCAGCCAATTCTATCAGAAGAGCAGCAAGAAGCTCAACAGAACCAACAACCGCAAGTTGCGCCTCAGCAAGAAGGCAGACCCGCTGGAACAAAGACAAAAACAAATAATTTATTGGCAAGCGAAGATGTTCATAGTAGAAAAAACATTCAATCAATTATTTATGCAACCGAAGATCTGCAAAAATATACAGAAAATAAATTAAAAGGATATTTTAAAAAGAAAAGATTATCGAAGCAGCAAAAAGAAATACTTTCTACATTAACTGAAAGTGTGGTTTTAGCAAAAGAGCAATCAGACTGGAAAGAAACTGTGGATGCCTGTATATCAGATTTTAATAATATAGAAAAGCTTGAGGTTATGCCTGAGATTCTCGACCTTGGACAAGTGCATCAATTAATATCATACCCAGCAGCTATACTTTATCATAGTAAAAAAATAAATACAGAAAATTAATTATTTTTTTGTGTATAATAATTTATTATGGATTTACCTTTTAAGCATACTGCTAAGTTTTATCAAAATATATCTCTAGCTAATCTAACCGATAATAATTTTATATCTTCTGCGTCATTGAAATCCCTAAAGGGTCTGGCTCCTAAAGATATAGATTTCGAAAAAAATATAGATCTTATAGGTGTTGCATTCAATGCTGCAGTTGTAAATAGGTTTAATAAGAATGGGGACGGAATAGATACAGCAACAGCCGTTGCGATTAAAGATTACTTTATTCACAAGCCAACAAATATAGAGCATAAAAAACAAAAAATAGTTGGTCATGTAGTAGGGGCTTCTTTTTCTAAGTACGGAGAAGATAAGCTTATGACAGATGAAGAAGCTGCGCTAGAGGATGGTCCATTTAATATAGCTCTGTCAGCGGTTATATATAAAACAGTTATCCCTCAATTTGCTGAGTTGGTTGTAATGTCAACTGATGTATCAAGTGAGTACTTGCACCAAGTATCTGCCAGCTGGGAAATAGGCTTCAATGATTACGGTATAGCTTTAGGAAGCGACGATCTTCATCAATCTGAACTTATTACAGATGAAAGAAAAGAAGATTATAAGCAGTATTTAAAAGCTTACGGCGGCAATGGCAGAACCGACGAAGGCTTGACTGTTAACAGACTAATTATGGGAGATATATATCCAATAGGTATAGGCTTCACGGCGAACCCAGCTGCTGACGTAAAAGGACTTATCAATCTTGATAACCAAGAAAACGACGAAGAAAAAAATGAAGAGTCAAACACTGCTTTCGAAAAAATATATATAAAAAATAACATTTTAAAAGAAAAAATTCCCATTTAGAAAAAGACGATGTAATTTCTAACAAGAATCAAAAACCTATAAAAACTATGGAAAAAGAAATTCTACAACAAGTAACCGAGTCTCTCGAAGCTCAAGCATCCTCAAAAAAGTTATCTGAGGAAGCTATCGCTAACATCACAAAAGTCTTTCATGACGCTATCATTCAAAAAAATGACCAGTGGCAAGAAGATAAAGAAAAACTTTTGCAAGAAAAACAAGAGCTTTTAAAAGCTTCTGAAAATTCCGAGAAAGAACTTGAATCTTTAAAACAAGAACTCGCCAGTGTAAATGAAAAAGTGACAGAGCTTGAAAACGAAGCTATCGCTAGAGAGGAAGCTGAAAAGTTTTCCGAAAGAATGGGAGAGCTTGACGAAATCTTTGAATTAGAAGATGAAGACAGGATGATTTTAGCCTCTGAGCTTAAAACTGTTTCATCCGAAGAATCTTTTGCTGAATATAAAGAAAAGCTTAACGTCGTATGGAAACATAAAACAAAAGCTTTTAAAGAAGAGCAAGAAAAACTTATTTCAGAAAAAATTGAGGCAGAAGTTCAAAAAGAATCGAAGCAATGTCCAGCAAAGAAGCCGAAATTGCTACCGAAGACCAAGCCGAAGAAGTTATTGAGAGTGTAGAAGCTGAAGAAGCTGAAATCTCAAATAATGATGCAGCCGGTGCTGAAGAAGAACTTTCTTTAAAAGAAAAATTTAAACAAGCTTTTACTCAAGAAAGCGTAAACATTAAATACTAATAAGAGGAAATTAAAAATGGCTAATAGATTACTACCATTCAGACAATACAACGAACACTTCGTGATCAATTTGTTTTCGCTTGACTTGAGCGGGGCAGATTTGAGCACCTTTAAACACGACTCCTCTTCTTCAGGAGCGCATGATGCAGGAGCTTTAGTTAAGCTTGGATCAGCCGACTGGGCAGCAGGTGAGCCAGCTGGTTACGGATCAGACGGTAAAGGAGACGCAGTTCTTAATGCATATTTGGGAAAAACTGACTACCCACACGTTGCTCGTAACGTAAATCCAGCAGCAGCACCAAAGTTTTCATTGCATGCTGGTGGAGGAGCTCGCCCTGTAGGTGTTACTCTCAATCAAACACTTGCTTTCGATGAAAACGGTGAAAAAATGCTTTACTATCGTCAAAAGCTTCTTGAGCATCAAGGCGTACTTCCTGGTGAAGTAGTTCCAGTTCTCACAAAGGGAATCATCACTGTTGGTGAAAATGGTTTTGACACAGGCGGAACCTATTCTGCAGGTTCAGTAGTTTTCGCGATTGCTGACGGTAAGTTTGGTTCAGCTGCCACAGGTTTTGCTGATCCCGTAGGATATGTTATTGGAGTTGGTGATCGTAACGACGACAATGGTCCATACGATGCTAACAGCCCTGACTACTTTGCTGGAGACGGAGACGGCTCGGGAGCAGGTACAGGAAAGTATCTAATCATCAACCTAGACCTTTAATTTTAAAAAAATCAGAGAGGACTCATAATAATGAACATTACACTCAAAAGAACCGAAGAACAAGTAGAACTCGTTAAGGCTATGGCCTCTCGTAATCGAGAAGTCGCATACGAAGCACAAACAGCTCTCGCTGAGTTTATTGGGCCAGTTTTAGCTCAAGTAGTAAACGAAGCTCCAACGCTTAGTAACCTTTTCTCAACATTCCAATTCAATGAAATGGACAGCCCAAGTATTCCTTTGGATCTGTACTATGACATTACTGCACCAGATTACGTGAAGGTTTACAGTACAACTGTTCCTGGTGGATTGCCAACGAACACTGTAACTCCTACAGTATCCGAAATGAAGTTCAACACTTATCGTATCGATAGCGCTGTTGACTTTGACAAAAGATACGCAGCTAAATCACGCATGGATGTTATCGGAAAAACTTTCACAAGAATTGCTCAAGAAATCATGCTTCGCCAAGAAGCTACTTCTGCTAATTTGTTGCTTGGAGCACTTTCCGAAGCCGAAACTAACGGAAAAAGCCACACCATCGCTGGCAGTGGAAGCACTTTGATTCTTGACGATTTCAATAAGCTTCTTACTCTTGGAAAACGCATCAACACCGCATGGAATGGTGGAGCCGGAGAAGGTGGACGTATCAAAGGTGTTTCTGACCTTATCATGTCTCCTGAAGCAGTTCAAGGTCTTCGTGAAATTGCATACAATCCAATTAACACTAAGCAAGCTGCTGGCGGACTTAATTCAATTCCAGCAACTGACGAAATGCGGAATTCTGTTTACAACAACGCTGGAGTTCCTGAGTTCTACGGAATTTCCATTATGGAAATCAATGAGCTTGGACCAAATCAAAAGTTCACCAAAGTATGGAACACCCTAAGTAGCCGTACTGACAGTGATCTTGTTATCGGTATCGATAGAACTCGTGAGTCTCTCTTCAGAGCTGTTGCCCTTGATTCTGAAACTTCCGCTGAATTCAGCCTTGCTGCTGATGACCAGTATAGTGTTCGTCAACAAAAGATCGGATACTACGGATCAATGGAAGAAGGTCGCATGATTCTTGATGATCGTGTATTGACCGGAATCACTCTGTAATAGAGTGGGTCCAGATTTTGCAAAAAGTCCACCCTCGGGTGGATTTTTTGTTTACAAACTTTATAATAAATTAAAATAAGGTGAAAGGAATAATTATGGCTAAAAAAAGTACGCAAAAAAGAAGGTAAAGGACTTATCAACTAACATTGAATTTAGTGATGGAAAGGATCACTTAAGAGAAGAATCAAAAGAAGCTCAAAGTCTTGAAAGTATTTTAGGTATTCAAGAAAAAAATCCTTTTGGGGTTACTGAAGCTTCAGAGTTCGAAAGCATAGTTAACAATATGCAATTAAGTGAATTGCAGGCGCTAGCAGTTAAAGCTGAGGTCTTCCCATCAGGCACAAAACTAACATTAAAAAATAAGTTGATAAAAGCTTTTTCTCAGTACGCCGCAGGTTCATCCAAAAAGATTCAAGTTACAAAGCCTATTGTAGATCCTAATTCTAAAAAAGGTCAAGACTTGATGAATTTATTAAAAGAACAAATGTAAAATGCATAGTGGATTTAACCAGATTGGGCATTTAGCTCAGGAGTTACTGGAATATAATTTCGATTATATAGTTGACCCTGTTGCAGCTCAAGCTGAGTTAAATATAATATCAGGAAATCTTAGCGGTAAGCTAGGCGAGCTTAATATACTGATTAATCAGTCTTTTAGATTTACAGGTGAAGATGGAAATCCCCATCCAAGACTGCATATAGAAGAAGGCGAAATATTGCAAGAAATCTACCTCAGGGATTATAACACGAGACAAGCTCAAAAAATATTAAGAGGTATTTATGATCCTTCAGTATTCTCTCCTTCTAGTGGAGACTCAGGTTGGATTGAACTAAGAGAAGGTGATACTGTTATTAAGCGTAGCGCAAGCGTTAGGAAGTTCTGCTTCAAATAGAACTACATTAGCAAAAGAGTTTAAAGCTTTATCGGAAGAATCCAGGGAAAAGATAAAAATTCTTGTATACAACTATAATATGTATGGAGCTGCCCCTAGGCAGGTTGCAGGTTTCGATGCTCCATTGCCAGAAAACTGCAGAGAGCAGTCTGTAGCTTCATTTACAGGTAGTGGTAGCGGTTTTACTGGATTCTCCGGTGAAAGTAGTGGTATAAGCGGTAGCACCGGAATCAGTGGGGTTACAGGGTTCACTGGGGTTACGGGACTTACGGGAATCAGTGGGGCCACGGGAATCAGTGGGGCCACGGGAATCAGTGGGGCCACGGGAATCAGTGGGGCCACGGGGCTTAGTGGAGTTATTTTTTAAGAACTCTGTTCGAGTTTTTTAATTCGTTCTTCTAATTTAGAAATTAGTAATTGCTGATCCTTTAAGCCTTCTAATAAAAAAGGAATTAGTTTGTGGTAAGCAACCTGTCTCATTCCTTCGCTATTCTTTTTACTGCAGAAGGTACTACCTGCTCAACTTCTTGAGCTATAAGACCAACATCTAAAGTCCCCCTAACGAGAATATCGGCACTATCATTCCATTTAAATGAAACCCCTCGTATTGACTGTATTTTTTCTATAGAAGATTGGATTTGAGTTACTTCATCCTTTAAAGACGCGTCTGAATCAAGAAAAGCTGGTTCATCAGTTGAGGCATTAACCCAGCTAGAGCCATTCCACGATAAAATATCTCCTTGATTTAAAGTTCCAAGACTTACATCTGTTAGATCAGATAAAGAATCGCTACCAGCTTGACTTACTAAATCAGCAACTATTTCTTGTAAAGTTTGAGTGTTTGGCGCTGATCCAAATGTTATTTTAGAAGTATCTGTGAAATTCGCTGTATGACTAAAAATTGTTGGATTAATAATTTCTACAGTATCGCTTGTTGGATCTCCTCCTCCAATTGTAATTACATCATCGCTTATTGATATTTTTCTTCACCACCTTGATATAAATTAAGGTCTCTGTCATCTCCAGGCTCTAATGGACCAAAAGAAATAGAATCGTCACTTCCCTCTATTACACTTCCTCCTCCTGGAATTTCAAAACCAGTTAATACTGCCTGACCGCTAACTTTTAATTGATCACTAAAATCTGCGTAAACTGCTCCTCCTGAAACAATTTGGCTAAGAGTAACCTTTTGGGTAACTCTTTCGTGCCCTTCATCTGGGTTTAGCGCCATTGGTATAAAATTTCCGCTCGTAACGGACGAATACATAGAGGGCTCTAAATTACGTATTTTAATATTAGACATATTATGTAATACACTAAAAATTACGCTCCGGATAGATCCATTAAATCTTTCATTGATAAACTACCCCCTTTTTCTTTTGCGGCTTCTGCTAAACTTTTACCCCCTGGGTTTGATAAGCCAAGCTCTTCCATATCATCGGAGGTTGCACCTACAATTGTAGAGCCTCCATTACCTTTTCCTTCGAACTTCTTTTTCATCTCTTCTCTGGCTTCTGAAGAATTTGCAAAATCTAAAAGCGCTGCCGGATCTTTTTTGATCCTATCTGGTATGTCGTCGTGCTGTTCAAATATATTTTTATATATCCTAGTATACAAAATTAAGTTTAACTGAAAATTTGTAAGCTCCACAACTGGCTTGCCGTAAAAATCAATACATCTCTCTGCAAAGCTATAATATATCCTATAAAAATCTTGAATAGCTAAGTGTTGTATTTTTGTTTCCGAGAAACTTTGATGAAAATCATTATAAGCAGAAATTAACCTAGTTATTTCATCAACTCCAACGTACGCAAACTCTTCTTCCGTATACAGAGGTTTTCCAGCTTTTTATCTTTAAAAAAGCTATTATATATGTAATAGTCATTTGCTCTATTTAAAGCGTATTGATTAGCTGTGTTTGATATCAAGCCGCTCTTTTTTTCTCGAAGCTCTTTTACTTTTTGCTCAGCCTCTTTTATCTGATTATTAACTTGCTGTAAAGCGCTGGGCAGTACGATATTTTTTTTGTTTCTATTTAGACTTTCTAGATAAAATGTTTGAGACTCTATTTCATTTTCATCTTTTTCAGTCCACATACCGTCTTTCTTTAGGTCATCTAGTACTTGCTCCTCTGTTTCGAGACCTTTATCAAGAGCTCTTTTTAGATAACTTTGGTATACGTCGTCAAATTCTACCAAGTCAGAGGTAGACTGATGTTTTATGTAAACTTTTTGGCCTTCTAAAAAAACACAAGAAAAGCCTTCGGAAATTTCTTTAAAAATTTTTCTATAATGAGAATCTTCCACCCATTATACTGTACCCGCATCAAGCTCTTCTTCTAGATTCTTAAAGTCTTCTTCACTAGCGTTTTGACTAAAGTACCAATAACTGACAAAAGTCATTAATTTGTCTTTTGATAAATCAAAGATTTCATCTCCATTTTCATCTTTTTCGTAATAAGAATCTTCCTTGTCTTCTAAAGTTTCACCTGGAAACATTGGTTGAATCTCGCCGTTTTCTGATTTAAAGTGAGCAAGGTTTAGTAAATACCATAGGATGGTTTTATTTTGCGCCTTGGTATCTGCGGTATGATTAAAAACGTTTTGATAGGTTGTTTCTAAATCAACGATTTCTTTTCTAATATCTGCAAATTTTTCCGTAAGCTCTTCTTCTTTACTTTTTCTTCTTTGCTTTTATTTTTTTTGCCTATTATTTTAGCGAGTGATTGTTGAACTTCAGTTAACTCTCTATAAAGCCTCATAAGGTTTTGCGAGTCGTCTTCACTCAACAGTCCACCCGAGTCACTATACTTTTTCGCAAGCATTGCTTTTGTGAGGATGCCCTTTTTTATGCATTTACTCATCTCTACGCTAAATTCCATATCCGCGTCTTCAATTTGCCTACGAGAAGGATTAAAGATAAGAATCTCATAAGGGATTTCTTTTTTTACCATTTTTGTAGTGGTAACTTTTTCCATTTCCCCTGTCTCTTTATTCTTTTTATTGACTGTAGATTCTTCTTCTACTTCTTCTTCTTTTTTGACTGTGAATTGATAGATAGTTTTTCTGCTCATATATTTCCTTATACCTTAATAAAATAATTTATATTATTATATAATAAATTTAAAATTTAAAACTTATAGTAAAATTTTCTAAATCGTCTTCTGTGCCTCTAATACTTTCATTTCCCATATCCAGAATTTTTTTCTCATATATTGAAGTTTGTTTTCGTCGAAATAATCGGCCTGATCTAATAAGCTGTGATACTGAGCTGGTAAAGCTTGTCTAAGCTTGCTAAAGTTAATCTCATGATCCTTATTTAGGTCTTCTATTAATACTAAAAAGATTTAAACAATTTTTTTGTATTTCTTGAATACACTGAATGTATTGCAGTTTCTGGTTGCATTATAGATAATAATAACTTGTTATTATCATTTTTTCAATTATTTATCCAACACTAGTGTATACATAATTATGTCGTCTTATCTTAATTCATCGCAAAAAAATGAATATGAAGAGGTAATGCAGAATATGCATGAAACTTTTTCAAGAACAATTTTTGCTTACAAACATTCTAAAAAGATTATTGTAAGCACTGATGTAAACTTTAATTACTTATACATTAATGTAAAAGGAGTCAAGACTCAAGTTCATAAAGCACAGTTTCAAGCAATCATGGCTAGAATAATGTATATGGATAAACAAACCGAAGTTAACTTTGATGCACAGGTTAGTAGTCAAATAAAATTAAGTCACGACATAGGAGAAGTGAGAATCAAGCTTGATGCAGAAGGATATGATTATTTTAAATCCGCAAAAAGAGTCGAAATAGATGGCCGACTAATGTTTAAAGTTACTGATGTTAAAAAGCATGGCTTATTTAGACCAAGATTCTTTACTTACTACTTAAAACCAACCGACTAATGACCGTGGTGTTGACAGTTAACGGCCCAGCCTTAAAAAAAGAACTAATTCAATCTATAGCCAGAATGAATAATGCCACGCAAATTAGGAACAGCCTAATGGTAGGAAATCAACTGTTAGTTAAAAAATTTGAATCAATGAAGTCAGAGATGATCAAAGAGTTTTTAAATCTTCCTGTCACAAAAGAAATCTTAAATGGACCCGACTCAAGAAATATCAGCGGTACACTAGGAGGTTACGGAAATTTATTTTCTTTCATAGGTTTTAATCAGTCTGATGATCCGATAGGACCTATTGTGGATTTACTTGAAAGATCAATGATAAAAGTTTCCAGAGCAACTGTACGCGGAACAATAAGCGTAACAATCGAAATCCCAAGCCCTCAAGATATATTTAGGGTAACGCCTTTACCATGGGCACCGGGAATTAGTTGGGCGCAAAGAGTAGAAGTTGGCTTATCAGGCTTAGGTCAGTACATGAATAAAGATTCAGCGATTAGTAGGTCTGGGACAGGCGTCCAAATAAAACCAAAGATACGAACTGGTAAATTTTCGAACACAAAATACGTATCTAGTTTTATTAAAAAATGGCAAAAAAAGTTTTTGGACATGGAAAGGTCGATTAAGATATGAAACCTCAATTTCAACACGAAGCAAATACTAGCTTTGCGCTATGGCTTGATCATTATATAGGGTACAAAGGAGAAAGCTTCTCCAATAAAAGCGCAGAACTTTACTATACGCCAGACGAAAGAATGGAAAATTATCCAGAAGATTACCATGGATTCCTCTCGTATAATAGTGAATACAAGCAATGGGTTTACGATAGCAGCCTAAATGGTGCAGAGATTCCCTCTGGCGTACATATAGATACCGGAGATGGTCGATACAACTTTTGCCAAAGAGGGGAAAGCGGTCTTACCTTTGATTTTGATAACGGAAGAGTTTTACTGAGCGGTATGTATTTTGAAGATAACTTTGAAGATTTAAAAATAAAAGCCGACTTTGCAGTAAAAGATGTAAATATTTACTTATCAAATGAAAGTGAAGATAATCTAATTTTTGAAAATAAATTTAATGTAAACAGTAGGACTATTCCAGATAACGCAATCGGGCAGGGACTTCCAGCATATGAGCAGGTTACTCCTGCCGCTTTTATTTCAATGGAAAACTCATACAATGAACCATACGCTTTTGGGGGAGAAGATTTGACAGAGCTAAACTATAGGGTAGTCTTTTTTATGGAAGATCTATATCAGCTAGATGGAGTATTATCAATGTGTACCGATGCAAAAAATTTAGGAATATGTAATTTAGGTTACGATCACCATCCTTTTAACGAATATGGGGATTTAAAAAGCGGTAGTTATAATTATGCAAATGCTGTAAATTATGGACCACACAGAAAATCAATTCTATATATAGAAGACGTAAGAGCGTCAAAAATCACAGATCGATACAACAAGTCAATTAACCCTCAATTGTATCTAGGATTTGTTGATTTTAAAGTTAGTCAAGCTAGATACCCCAGAGTTTAAAAAAAAATATTTCCCAATAAATTATTATCAATGTAATTTTATACAAACATTTCTTTACAATCAAATTAGGAGAGTTATTAACATGGCAATTCACAGAAATCGAGTAATTTACCAATCAGAAGCGCTTTTTATCAGCCCAGATGCTACTGGGTATCATTTTACAGGCGCAGAAACTAATGTTCCAGGCGTAGGATCTGGTCCTTTCGGACTAATGACTCCACCAATCACAGATCGTCAAGATTTTGGCGGTACCCTTGGTGAGCCTGCATTAAATAGCGCAGGTCAACTTGTTGGATGGCAGCCAGGAGACGCTTGGCCACAATGGAATCCTGACAACAATATGCCTGCCGCTAAAGCAAGGTTTGATGGAAATGCTGATATAGATAGTCATGTTGAAACTTATACTCTCATAGCTACGGTGGCTGGAATTGCCGGTAACGCAATTAGCGTTGTTGCGGATGGAGTACAAAGTTTACAGCAAATTGGTCAAAATGAAGGTTTTGCAGTTAACGGTGGCGATGCAAGCTTAGTGCCAGACCAAGGTTTTACTATTAATGGTTTTAACGGAGGAGACGAAGCTGATGGAGCTGATCCTGCAACTAGGGCTTCTGTAGACATCAGCATACCTGTTGAATCAAAACCTCTCCCTGTTGAAATTGTTGCAAATTTTGAAGGTGTAGCTGGAAATGTTACTCTTACGGGTGATGACACTTCGACGATTAATCAATTAGTTGCTGGTCATAACGCTAGCAACCCAGATAATACATTGTCGGTTATTGAAGGCGGGCAGCATGTTCTCAATAACACCAAAACAATCACTCTATCTGGTGGTAGCGACGGATACGCTCATGCTCATGGAACTGTCATCAAGCAACTCAAAAAGAGTTCAAAGTGCAAATTATGGATTCACCGTAAATCGTGCAGACGTTAATCAGTTTGGTCACGCTTCTAGGCTCGACTCTATTGTTGTAGAATCTCCTACTGTTAATCTTGATTTCAGTTACTACATTTTAGATGGCTTCAACGAAAGAATGCTTGAGTTTGTAACTAATGGTGCCACAAATACCCTTAGCGGTCTTTTGACGCCAGAACTTTATCAAGCAGGTAATAACTTCTTTATCTTGACTACTCCTGAAGCTAGAGATGCAGTTAGAGGAGATGTTAACTTAAATGAAACAGAATCTCTTGAAAACAGCAAGTCTGTTATTTCTTTGGGTAACGGTTATGTAACCGATTATAGTGTCGACATTTCTGTCGGAAGTATTCCAACTGCAAATGTTACTGTAGAAGGTATGAATATCAAGAGCGATTTTGGAACAACTGGAAACAATCTTCCTTCTGTTGATATGCGTGATGGATCTGCGATCAGTAATGCATGGTCAGGAAACCAAAAAGGTGTTTCTTATGAAGGTGGATGTACAGGATTGTTCAGTCTTCCGGCTGCAAACAGTGGGTATACCGGATGTACAGGTGATGTTCCTGATGTTGCTGCATTACGCCCAGGAGACGTTGTTCTTGACCTCGCTAACGCAGGTTTGATCAGTAAAAACGTTTCAGGTAACGCTAATGTTCCTGTTGTAGGAAGTGCGCATGTACAGTCTGTTTCAATTCAATTGCCACTGGCTAGAACGACACTTCAAAGACTTGGAAGTACTTTCGGTTTCTCAAAATCAATTGATTTACCATTAAACGTATCTTTCAATGTTAACGCAATGGTTGCTGACATGAAAGAAGGTAATATGCTTGATTTACTTTGTGATTGCGACAAACTTGATGTTGGAGTAACAGTGTTCGATCCAGAATGTAATGTTTGTGATACTAAGCAAGGTACTGTAGCTATGAAATATGAGCTCAAGGGCGCAAGACTGGAATCCGAAAACTTCAGCAGTTCAATCGGTGACAACAAAAGTGTAGACCTTACTTTCACCGCTCAAATTGGTGGAGCTGATGATTTGGCTAACGGATTGTTCATCTCTGGTAAAGAAGCGAATGAAGACAATCAGGGTCTGCCACCAGCTTGGACCGGAATAGGTGGACAAACCACAGGAGCTGCCTCAGGATACCTTTTTGGTTATCGCGGATAATTAATTCAAAATTAATTTAATTAAATACACCACAGTTTTATCGCTGTGGTGTATTTATATATATGGCTCGAAGTAGAAATATCATTAGGTATAACTCGGTAGGACTTTTCCTCACTGAAGCTTCTGAAGATGATCCATACAAAACACAGGTAAGTTTTCTTAATAGAATTCAATCTGCAGAAATTTCCATAGATGTTAGCAGGGTTGATGTCCAGCATATTGGATCAGAAGATTTTCTTGACAGAAAAATTGTTTCGGCGCCAGAGATTAACGTAAGCTTTGAGTATCTACTAACCGATGGATATGAAGAAAAGGTTGTAGGCATAAATCAAGAATACAGCCCTACAATATAC
>JAYQMT010000003.1:0-8729 GCA_038143955.1 Cellvibrionales bacterium | reverse complement strand
TCCTCCTTACTAGTATCTATTAATCTATAATAAAATATGCTTTTTTGGCTGATTTATTTGATTTTTTCATATAAAATACTTTATCAGACTTATAAAGATTTCTTTTAATCTGCTAATTTATTGTGGGTAGAGTTGTGGGTAAGTATAATTAATTATGGTATTTTTGAAGTCAGCAAGAAGCGTAGAAGCTATTACAAAACCAGGTTATCATCGTTGCGACCGTGGATTATATTTACAAGTTTCTATCAATGGAACTAAGTCCTGGATATTTCGATATAAATCACCAGTTACTCACAAACAACGCGAAATGGGCTTAGGTTCATTTAACATTGTATCTCTTGCGAAAGCTCGTGAGATAGCTTCTGAATGTCATTTGCAATTACTAAAAGCTATTGACCCAATTGAAGAACGTAAAATAATTAGACAAACCGCACTATTAAAGCAAGCAAAGGCAATGACTTTTGAAGAGGTAGCTGAACGTTGTATTGATAGTAAAAAGCCAGAATGGAAAAATATTAAACATATTCAACAATGGTCAAACTCATTGAAAGCTTATGCTTATCCAGTTTTTGGAAAATTATCTATTTCTGATTTAACTACTGATTTAGTGCTTAAATCACTCGAACCTATTTGGATAACTAAAACTGAAACTGCAACTCGTGTTAGGCAACGTATAGAAACTGTCTGGGATTGGGCTAAGGCAAGAGGTTATGTTGAAGGTGAAAATCCAGCACGCCTTCGTGGCCATTTAGATAAGCTTCTAGCGAACCCTGCTAAAGTAAAGCAAGTTAAACATCATGCAGCTGTCCCATATAAAGAAATTTCTTTAGTAATAAAAAAATTGAGAGAATTTTATGGTGTTTCATCTCTTGCATTAGAATTCATGATTTTAACAGCTACTCGAACTGGAGAGGTCCGAGGTGCTAAATGGAAAGAAATAGATTTAGATAATAAAGTTTGGACTATACCAGCAGATAGAATGAAAACTCAAAAAGAACATAGAGTTCCTCTTTGTTTAAGAGCAATAGATATTCTTAATGGCTTTAAGTCTAATCGTGATCCAGAGAATTTTATTTTTATTGGTGGGAAAATAGGTAAAGGTTTAAGTGATGGCGCTATGCTTGTTCTTCTAAAAAAAATGAATATAGGTCCATATACTGTTCATGGTTTTAGAAGTTCTTTTAGAGACTGGGCTGCAGAAGAAGCTTATCAGTTTTCAAATGAAACAGTTGAATTAGCTCTTTCTCATACAATCAAGAATAAAGCAGAAGCCGCTTATCGACGAGGAGATCAATTAGAAAGAAGAAGAGAACTTATGAATGAATGGAATAAATATATTGAAAAGTCATTATGAAAGACTAACGCTTATAAATAGGAAAACAGGAAAAGTTTCATCTACTCATCACTGGTTTTTAGCTCTTTAGGAACACATTCTTATTTACTTAATCACAAAGAGGGTATTGCAAGCTTGTTGCCTTTGGCTAAAGCACATAAAACAATAAAATATAATTTTTTAACTCTAAAAAAAGAAAAGGCCAGGTAAAAATGGAACAAGTAGAGATTTTGCACGACAAGAAGCTGAGAAAATATTACCGCAATTAGAAATGCTATACCGATCAAATTTAAAAAGTTATCAAAAATTCTTAAAAAGAAAATTTTGTTTATGGATAAAAAAAAAAGAAATAAATACTCCACATACAAAAGCCCATCAGTTGGCTACTAGTATGGATTTATCTTACCTAGCAGAAGGCAATCACAGCGTTAGGTGGTGGATGGATCAGTTAAAAAAAATGAGTTAAGCACTTTTTACAAAATAACTCCTTAGTGTCGAATACAAATAAACATTAAAGGAGTTTATAACAATGTATGTAAATAAAACTTTAAGAACTTTGCGCATGAGGGACCTTCCATCAAAGGTAGGTTATCAGCCTTCAACAATATATGGACTGATTGCACAAGGAAAATTTCCTAAACCATCCAAACTTTCACCAGGTGGACGCGCATCCGGATGGCTTGAGACTGATATTGATAACTGGATCACTAGTGCTTTAGGAGATCAGTCATGAGTAAAGATGATGATAAGAAACCTAGTAAGATCGATTTTTCTAAATTTCGCATATCTATCAATAATACAGACTTACCTATTGCAAAAAAAGTTATAGTAAATGTATTGTTGGAAAACCAGGTAAACAAAATATGTAAGAGGTTCAATCCGGATAATGATAATAAGCTAGATTGTGCAATTTAAATTAGAAGATGAAGAAAGAAAGTATTTGGTATCTCCCCATATTGTCCAAGTAATAATTCAAGATGTTAAATCCGTTATTTTAAGTCTTGCAATTGATAGGCAGGGCAATGTGTTTTTATGGGAAGTACCACCTATTCCAGTGGAAGGACGTGAAAATACATGGAATCAGAGTCAAAGACAAATAGCAGAAATGGCCGAAAACAAATGGGTTCGCCTTAAGTCTAACATGTCGTCAGGGTCTTATGATGCACAGGTTGCTGAGGGTGAAATTCCAGAACCAATTTGGCCTACCTTGTCATTTGATGAAATACTGAACATTGCTTTTCCTCCAACGCATATCATTGACAGTTTAGATCATCCAGCACTTCGTAAACTTAGGGGGAAGACTAATGTATAAACGAGCTAAAGATCTTCCATTTCAAAATATATATGCCATTGATTTTGAATTCTATGGAAATGATGGAGATATCCCAAAAATTGTCTGCATGGTTATGCAAAATATTAAGACGATGGAAATAAGTCGTGTGTGGCATGATCAACTAAAAAAAATGAAAACTCCCCCTTTAATATGGGGGAGAATACTCTTCTTATTACATATTTTGCTCTAGCAGAATTACAAAGTATGTTGGCGTTAAATTGGTCAACTGAGGTGTCAGTAATCGATCTTTTTGCAGAGTTTAGGTGTGAGACAAATGGTAATCCAGATATATCCCGAAAGGGGTTAGTAAATGCGCTTGGTTATTATGAGCTCAATCATTTAATCCCCGAAGAAAAAGAAGAAATGCGTTCACTTATACTCTCTGGAGGTCCATGGACCAAGGGTCAACGTCAAGATATACTTCAGTACTGTGAACA
Organism: Cellvibrionales bacterium; assembly: GCA_038143955.1. Classification (GTDB taxonomy): domain Bacteria; phylum Pseudomonadota; class Gammaproteobacteria; order Pseudomonadales; family Porticoccaceae; genus Porticoccus. Next base: position 5,626 of record JAYQMT010000003.1, on the reverse strand, counting down.
GGATGTTGTTGCTCTTAGTCCTTTGTTTAATACAATACTTAAGCAAAATCCTTGGTCTGATCTTCGTTTAAATCAGGCTTTGCTTCGTGGTCGTTATATGAAGGCAGTTGGATCTATGCAACATAGAGGTGTTCCTATTGATTTAGATATACTTCAATATTTAGATTTTCACTGGGAACAAATAAAAATAGATCTCATAGAAACAGTTAATAAAGATTTTGGAGTATATTCAGACGGGGTATTTAAAGAGGTTTTATTTGAAGCTTATTTAGCTCAACAAAATATTGCATGGCCTAGATTAGATAGTGGACGTTTAATGCTAGACAAAGATACGTTTAGCTCAATGAGTAAACGTTATCAACAAGTACAACCTCTTCATGAGCTTCGAAAAACATTAAGTGAATTTAAATTAAATAAACTATCTGTTGGCCAAGATGCGCGTAATAGAACATTATTATCTCCTTTTGCTGCTAAAACAGGTCGTAATCAACCTAGTACAGCAAAGTTTATTTTTGGACCTGCAAAATGGGTTCGAGGACTAATCAAACCTGAGATGGGAATGTCTCTTGCCTATTGTGATTGGTCATCCCAGGAAATTGCTATAGCAGCTGCTTTGTCTGGAGATGAGCTTTTATGGAAGGCATATGAAAGTGGTGATCCTTATATTGCGTTTGCAATCCAAGCAGGACTTGCTCCACCAGAAGCCACAAAAGAAACTCATAAAGATATTCGAAACAGATGTAAATCAGTTGTTCTAGGAACAAATTATGGAATGAGTGCTTATGGTGTTGCGCAAGCTGCCAAAATCCACGTCCTAGAAGCAAAATCTTTACTTCAAAAACATCGAGAAACTTATAAAAAATTCTGGTCTTGGGCTGATAATAATAAAAAAACAGGTTTGTTGGGTCTTAAACTACAAACTGATTTTTGGATGGTCAATAAAAGTTGAAGAAGGTACTGTTAAGGCTAATACATTCTTGAATTGGCCTATGCAAGCTAACGGTGCTGAAATGATGAGAATTGCATGTGTTCTTGCTGTAGAGAGAGGCCTGAAGCTTTGTGCCCCGATACATGATGCTTTATTAATTGAATCATCAAATGATCAAATTGATGCAGATGTTACTAAATTGAAAGAATGTATGTCTGAAGCTAGTGAAGGGGTTCTTGGTACTGGTAAAATATGCCGAGTTGATGCTGAAATTGTTAAATATCCTGATCGTTATATGGATGAACAAGGACAAGAAATGTGGGATAAAATCATGATGCTATTGGCAAAAAGGCAAGGTCAACTGTCGCGTTATCCACGTAACACTGATGCTGTTTCCACGTAACCGTATCTTTATCCTTAATATTCTCCTTAATAATAAATATGAGATAGTAATATGAGCAACCAGAGAGATATCCAAAGAGCAAAACGTGATAAGTTATTTCTGAAAGGTCCTATTTATTTTGGGTGGATCAGGCAAAACATTGCAGATCCCAACAGCACGTCTTCTATTAGTCGCACGTGCTTTCATGGATATGGAAGAAAAATCTCATTACCCCCTTACATTAAAAGTTTGGAATTCTGCAGGTATAAATGACAGAAGTAAAAGAACAAGAGTTCTTAAAAATATTGTCAAGAATGTAAAAGATTACAGCGTGGAAAGACGTGTTGGCAGGACTTCGGTCATTTATCAAAACAATAAATCTAATTAAAAAATGATACTTGGAATTAATAATAAACGAGAGGGATAATGGTCAATGGTCAATGGTCAATGGTCAATGGTCAATGGTCAAATCTTAGCTTCAGTTTTTTGAAATTTTATTTTAAGAAATCGTCCCAATCTTTACGCCAATTCTTTTTTAAATGTCCATGGTCAATGAACCATGCTTCTAGTTCTTTTAATTCTCTTCGAATTATTCGTCCTTGCTCTGCTCTAGCTTTAGCTTTTGCTCTTTCTGATTTTGTAAAGCGTCCATGTTTAGTTTTAGAAACTGCTAATCTTTTTAAACCTTCCTTGGTCCTTGGACCTGTGCTTGCACCTCCATGAAGCCTGCACCGACCAACTGGTAGTTTAGCTGGGTCTTTGACATAGTGTACCTCTTCTAGTTTTTGCTTTGCACCTTTGACCTGGCCAATTAGGTCCAAAACGCCAGGGTATACCTTTTAAAAGGTTTCTTTTTGTTATCTTGTGAATATTACCTATCATGAGGTTTTATTATACCACAAATTAATACACTTATCAGCAGTGTGGTTACTTGAAACTAAAGGCCATGGTCAGTTGATCATGATCATAGGTTGCATTATTCTTTACCCATGGTCCTTGGATGGTGTTAAATTGACCATGGTTTGAAGACTCAAAAGTAGCTTCCTGCTGAAACAAAACTATAATTCGCTCCAACGCCCCATGAACCAAGAACCACGGACCAATGCCCATGTATGACCGTGCTAGGGGTGGTTGAAAGTCGTGTTTTATTAGCTTTAATTGTTTCCTTTTGTTTCCACAAAAAAATTAAAGTAAATTAAACTACATCAATATAACTTACCATTCCTGACGCAGCATGTTCAAGCATATGGCAATGAAAAAGCCACTTGCCTGGATTATCAGCTAAAAAAATAAGCTTTGCTATTTCTCCTGCCTGCATTAAATAAGTATCTCTTAAAATAAAATCATTATTCCCTTTGAACTCTTGGGATTTCACAAAAAAATGATTGCCATGTAAGTGCATACTATGAGGCCATCGAGTATCATTCCAAACATCTAAGATTACAACTTGGTTTAGCTTAACTTTGGCAAGTAAATATTCATAACTTCCAATTTCTTTGTTAAAAGCCCATAATTTTTTATCTTCAGTTGCAAGAGTGCGAAAATCTTTTTCAACTCCATCCAAATTTGCTTTTGAAAGGTTGCCCATCGCTCCACCTTGCATTCGTATGCTTATAGTTTTTGCATTGTCTAATTTTGGCAAAATCCAATTAGATTTAAAATTAATGTTAGCGATGTCTTTCGTTTTATTATTTGCTTTGGTTACATTTAGGGTAAAAGCTTTCAGCTTTTTCGTATGACTAATTTCAAAAAAATCAACTTTCAAAAGGTCAATTGTATTTATAAGTAAATCTATTCTTTGTCCTGGTGCTAATGTAAAATTTTTTACTAGCAGTAACCCCATCAATAGCAATTATATTATTGTTTTTTAAGCTTGATCCAAATTTTAAAATACGAGCATTAGAAGCATTTATAAACCTTAGTCTTGCCCGACTATTTGCTTTAATTGAGTATTGGGGTGATTTTCCCCGTTAATTGTTAGCCAATTACCTACTCTTCCTGCATGTGACCAATCCATTAATGAACCAAAAGATTTTTCATCAATTTCATAATTTTTATCTAATCTCCAATCGTCTGCTAAAATAACAATATCATCTTCTATAAGGTCATCAGTTTTATCATTTACCACTAACGGACCATACAACCCTTTGCGACTTGTTTCCAAGATTCAAAATGAGCATGATACCAATATGTTCCAGATTGGTTTACTGGAAATTCATATGAAAAAGTCTCACCAGGCTGGACAGGATCTTGTGTTAGGTAAGGAACTCCATCCATTTTATTAATATTTTTAATACCATGCCAATGTATACTAGTGGGCTGATCTAAGTTATTTTTAAAATCAATTTTTAAAATATCTCCAACATTTGCCTTTAATAATGGTCCAGGGTTAGTGTTATTATATAATAACAAATTTGCTTTAAATTTTTTCATTAAAATTAAATGATGTTTTATTAGCTGCAAGCTTATATTTGACTACTTTTTTAGTATCAAATACCAAAGGCTTGCATGAAGTTAGCAAAAAACTATATGGTAAAATTTTAAGAAATTGTCTTCTAGAAGTCATATTAATCACTCATCGGTAATGTTAAAGAAGTTGAAAGTAAACTGGTTAAAAAAAAGATTATTAAAACAATAATCATTTCTACATTTATAGATCTTTTTAGTTTGATAATAGTTGTTGCATTTATATATATGTATTACTAGTGAGCTTGAACAACGGTTGAATTAATTTTTTTAGTCATATTTATATATTATAACTAGTGTACTAATAAGAAACAAAAAAAATCATAAAACAAATTGTATTCTTAAAAAAATATTTAACTCTTGCGATAAGTTTCTATAGCTTTTTGAAGTTTTTCATCAGTTATGGCTCCAGGGTAAATAGTATTACCTATTATAAAAGCAGGTGTTCCATTTAATTTAAGTAATTTTGCTGCTTCACGATTGTTTTTAAGTGTTAACTGAATTTTAGGTTCATCCATATCTAGTTTTAATTTATCAATATCCAAACCTATTTTTTTTGCAATTTTAAAAATCTTTTGCTCATCAATTCTACCTTTTACTTTCATTAAAGAAACATGAAATTTATTATATAGATTTTGTTTTCTTGCAGCTAAAGAAGCTAATGAAGCAGTGTATGAATCTTGAGATAATATTGGAAATTCTACAAAAATAAAATTTACTTTTTATCTCTATTAATAGCTTTCATTATTATAGGCGCAACAGATTTACAGTAACCACAGTTGTAATCAAAAAATTCATAAATTGTAATGTCAGCATTATTTTGAAGTAAAGTTGGATTATCAGCATTTTTTAATAATTGTAGAGCATCTCCAAACTTTTTCTTTTGTAAAGTTAGTTGCATGTTATCAAGAGATTTTTTTATTATATCTGGGTTATTTTTTATATAATTTTCCTCTTGCTCCTACAACGATTGTAGATATTATTATCTCAGACTAGGGGCTGTCAAGGCGTCGTTCAATTGGATGACAAGCCTCGATAATGAATTACAGGAGCAAGGTATGAGTGCAAGTTGCTGCGGACAAGATGCCCAATTCGACGGCGTTTCCGCCGCATTCAAGCGGGCATTGTGGATCGTCATCGCCATCAACGGCGCTATGTTCATCGTTGAGATGGCGGCGGGCGCTTTCGCGGGTCGAAGGCGCTGCAGGCGGACGCCCTCGATTTCCTCGGCGATACGACCACTTACGCCATCAGCCTCTACGTCATCGGCATGGCCCTGCACGTCCGCGCGACGGCGGCACTCATCAAGGGGCTCAGCCTTGCGGCCATGGGGCTATGGGTATTTGGATCGACCGCTTATCAAGTTCTCGTCCTCGGCGTGCCGTCCGCGACAGTCATGGGCGGTGTCGGGTTGTTGGCGCTTTTGGCAAACCTTGCAAGCGTCGTCCTTCTCATGCGATTCAAGGACGGCGACGCGAACGTTCGCTCCGTCTGGCTCTGCAGCCGCAACGACGCCATCGGAAATGTGGCCGTCATCGGGGCGGCAGCCGGTGTCTATTTTACCGGGACTGCGTGGCCAGACCTTATTGTCGCCGCTCTCATGGCCGGTTTGTTCCTCTGGTCGGCCACGCAGATTGTCGTGCGTCAGGCGTGGGGAGAAATGCAACATTGTGCCGTTCCCGCGACGGGCGAGTGAGGTCGGGTAGCACCATGCAGAACACCTCCCATCAAACCAACGCCTTGTATCTCGCATGGCTGATTGCTTTGACCGCGACCCTCGGGGCCCTGTTCATCGGGGAAGTCATGGGACGAACACCCTGTGTTCTTTGCTGGTACCAACGGATCGCCAT
>JAYQMT010000002.1:0-42978 GCA_038143955.1 Cellvibrionales bacterium | reverse complement strand
CGTATATGAGTTCAAATAGATGTATCATTATCCACTTTTATTAACTTTTGAAATTGGCTTAGTAAGAGTACTAGTTCAAGGCTTTGGCAATTTATCATTTTCACGAGTAACGTTGATTATTTCGATTTTACTATCAACCATTTACTACTACTCCATAGTATGTGTTTAAGTAATGTGCAATTCAATAGTTTACTCTATCATTTGTTACACATTGTAAGAAGAAGATTAATCTTTAATTTCATAAGCTTATTTAGCTCACTACTGAAAGCTTAGGTGTTGGCGTTGCGTCTCTTCCTATTTTATAAATAACGTGTTTAATAACAAATAGCTTTACGCTTTACTGATTATTAATTCTACTATAGTTGCTAAGTTTTTCATTACTATGTGAGGTAACCAAGCGCAGTATTGAAACGATGCCAATGCTTGAATTCTTAACTACTTTAAAACTAATATCTCTATCAAACTAAAGTCGAAGACTGCTTTCATAAAGTAGAATTTTTTGGAGTATATCTAGCGCATATTCACAAAGGCTTTCACTCTAGTTTTAGAATTTTTTAGCTGTGTAATGTTTCCCTCTACGGCTGTAGCCTTCTGCACGGTTATAGTAGAACGTAGCTTGCTTCACTTTTTCTTTTGTAGCGTTTTAATTCGCTTGGCTTGCCTTTAAGCTCATTGTTGAGCTCAAGCTGTTATTGCCACTCAGCCAAGTAAAATGCCTGTTATTAAAAAAAATATGACTTGATTACAGCTAATACTTCCCAATAAACAATTCTTTAAGGTCTCTAAATTACAAAAGATTTAAAGTGCTGTTCTAAAGCATCTTGTGAATGACCCCAAACGATAATATAGTTTTGATTTGCAGTCAGTGGCTCTTCCTCTATTAATTTAAATTCTGGTAACAAGTGTTTTAGTTCATCAATAGATAATTTTCCAGTTGAACGAGCGTTTCCTAACCCACTATTCATAGTAAGATAGCCTTTTTTTGACTTTGCTAGAACCTTTTTTATGTAAGCCAATTGAAGCATTCTTGGAAGCTCTGAAAACGCGTAGTTACTTATGACCAGATCATAATCGCGAGGTTTTTCTTTATTAATGACAGTGGTAAAGTATGAGCCTTTAAGCAAGTGGGCATTTAGATAACGATCTATTAACTTATTTACAAATGGTAGGTCAAATAACCTTACAGAATGAACATCTAGAAGCTGATCATTCACTAAAGTTTGCCCTCCGTATCCGCAACCAATCTCTGCGACTGATCCTAAATCAGGTCCGAATAGTATTTTTAAATCTGATGCAACTTTTAAGTATCTCAAAGTTGTAGGAGAAAGTGGCTTTTCATATCTTTCGTAGTGATACTTTATTGGATTACCAACTTCATCGGATTTCAAAACTGTTGATAGACCCAAGGAAAGCATAGAGGTGTTTCTAGACTCAAGTATATCAAGGTAAGAGCGTCCCTGTTCTTCCGATACGTGCTCTAAAATTGCTCTATATGAATATGATCTTTTAAAGTTATCGAATGATTTCTGGTTCTTAAGAGCATTTATTACTGCCAATGCATATTTTCCGTTTTCTGAATCCGAACGGTACTCTTTTGCATGGGCAAACACTTTGGCTCGCATACTAACTTTCAGAACTCGAGATAAGATTACGTACACTGCATAACCTGGATTTTTTAATGCTTTTTTAATCTTATTCACTTGATATTTCTCCCTTTAGCTAGCGAGCCTTTCAGCATCCCAGCAGTAAAGCCAAACTCTTTGCAAAGACGCTTTACTCCTCTTAGTGCATTTGCACGTTCGTTCTTCTTAGCTTCAACCATCTGCTGTTGAAATGCTTCATTTCAGCTTTCAACTCCTCATAAGATTTTATCTCACACATCCATCGATTATATATCATTCTTATATTATCGATTTGTTAAGCGTATGAACAGCACGTTTTTCCTACGTCTGCTTTAACGTTTAATATATATGTGGAAGTATTTTTATAGCGTCTCACTATGCTAGTCTGTCATAGTATCAACCATACTATCACAAACCGTAGATTTTTAGCGTGTTATTAGCGTTTACTTCTGTTGTCTTATTGATTTCGTAACGATGGTCATGGACGCATATACTAAAAGTAGTGTCGTTCAGTCTTTTTTATAATATAAATGGATATTAAGCAGTTAAGAGATTTAAATTCTAGGTAAAAGTTTAGTTCAAGGTAATATTACCAAAACAAGAAAAATTAATTATTTTTGCTGATATATAATTGTAATAAAAGTATTAAAAAATTATTTTTCATTAATTAATTTTTTGAATCATGTTATTTCATAGATATGATTTCATTAACACCAATAGTTCTGGTTGGTTTAGGAGTTAGGGACTTGATTGCGGCATTTTCATATAAAATTTTATTAAAACAATTAATGCAATTAAATACTAATGAAAGATTATTACAGCAATAATCTATTAGAGTGAACGCACGAGACTGTTTAAAGAGTAACTTATTTAGCTTAATAATATGACAAAATGCACTATGAAGTAATTTATGCATGAAATTGAGAGTAAATAAATGTATCACTATCCACTATTATCAAGCCCAGACCTTGGGTTTATAAGATCACCGGGGCCAGGTTTTGGTAATTTATTATTTCCAATCACTAGAGCTTTACAAGCAGCAAAAATTAAAGAAGAAGTTTTTGTTCGCCCTACTATGTTAAATTTAAAAATAGGTCCATTAATCCGTCGGGAAAAAGATTTAAGGTTATATAATAAAGAGTTCAAAAGGCGAAATTATAATGATTGGGTGAATTTCTTACGTGTTTTTTTTTTAAAAAACAAAGTTGTGATACATAATGGTCTAGGAGACTTTTTTCATGATATTAACAAATCTCAATTCCTCATTAAAAATTGGCTACTTTTAAACACTCTTGAGAAACCGATTAATAATACTGGAAAAATCGCTGTTCATATTCGCCGTGGAGATTTCAACAAAGCTAATAAGTCTGATTTATCATTTCAAATTCCTACTCAATGGTATCTAGATACAGTCGATAGATTGGTCTCTAAAACTAATATGCAAGTTGTTTTGTTAGCGATGCCAAAATTTCTAATGAATGGTTAATGTTTGGTCCCAGGATAAAATTGTCACAAAATTTGTCTGCTTCATCAAACATGCTAAGTATGTCTACAGCAGATATTTTAGTGGCATCAAGGTCAACTTTTTTTCTCTTTGGTCATATTTTTTATCAAATCAAAATACTTATTTACCTAAAGGCACAGATCTAAGTCATATTATGAGTGATATGAAAAATATAGAATATGTTTAATCAAAAATTGTTTTCCATTTTGCAAGTTGCTTCACAGGCATTATTTTCATTTAGTTTTTTAAGTACATTAATAAAATCAGCAAATGATGTCGATTATGTAGACTGGTCTGTATCTTTTTCTATTGCATCAGCGATATTTTCTCTAAATATTTTTTCTGGTGTATTATTTAATAAATTTATAGCTTCGGGACATTACAGCACCAACATTATATTTCTGAATGGTCTTGGTTTAATTATAATATCTTCATTAATGATAATTTATGGTTTTTATTCAAATGCTAATACTTATTTTTATTTAGCTATTTTGTTTTCATCTATAATGCAATTACATCTTGCATTATGTAATATGGTTGATGGGCTTGGAAAATTAATTGATCGTTGTAAGGTTCAAACAATAATATTTATCATTTTTTCTTTGATATTATTTATTGCTAAGCATTTAAATTTCTCAATCTTGCCTATTATTATTTTAGCATTATTGTCATATACTTTAATAGGAATTGCATGCGTTTTAATAATTACTACTAATAAAAGCTGGGACTATACCTTTCCAAAATATAATTGGTCTATTTTAATATCACAAAATTCTTATTCAATAGGAACTTCGGTTGTTCAATCCTGTATTGAGCCTCTTATTAAATATAATTTGCTTGCGTATGGAGCGACTAATCTAATTATATTATTTGATGTTTCAACAAGAATTGCATCAACAATACGTACATTTATAGCCTCATTAAATATCCCTCTAATTACAGTTTGGAGCAAAAAGTACTCGCAAAATGTTTTTAATAAAGAGTTAATGATTAATATTTTTTTAGCTGTGACTTTAAATATTACGTATCTATATTTTAGTTCAATAATTTTTTACTTACTTTTTCATATCGAAGAACAAAACTTCCTTTTCACTTCAATAATTATTAGTACTTATTTTTTGATGACTCTTCAAAACTTACCTAATATAAGTAATATTGCTTTAAATAAATTAGACAGAAATTTTTATGCAAGCTTATTAGTTTTAATTAGTGTTGGTGTAGGTAATTTTTTTGTATCTAATGCAGAATATTATATCTTTAGTTACTTGCTAGGTTCCATTTTTTCTACTGCTTATCTGTTTAGCTATTCTAGGTGATTTTTGTTTATAGAAAAAAATTTTATTTGTACAACCATCAATTCCTTTATACAGGATATCTTTTTTTAAATGTTTAGCGTCTGCGTTTGGCAACTTTTTTATGGTTATTCATAGTGAAGGTGATTTAGGAGAATTAACACCATCTCTTAAATATCCATGGTCAAAGTGTATTGGAAAGGTAATAAAAATTGGATTTGGTCTTGTATGGCAAAAAAACCTTATATATTTTACAGTCAAAAAGGATCATATAATAGTTGTTTCTGGAAACCCTAGATATTTATCTACTATTTTATTTGTTTTAAAGGCAAAATTAGTTGCTGCCAAGATTATATGGTGGGGTCACTATAGATCCTCAACTTCGAAAAATTGGCGTATAAAGTTACGTTTAGGATTAATGAAATTTGCCGATGGAATAATATTCTACACAGAAGATGAAGTTAAGAAATATTTAACCTCAAAACAAAGAAATGAATCTCGTCCAATTGTAGGGCTAAATAATGGAATAGATGTTTTGCCAATTAGACGTTTACGTAAAAAGTATGATTCAAACTCTAGATCTTACGAAATTTTGTTTTTGGGAAGAGTTACAGAAAAGCTAGTTTTCATATTTTACTTAAGGCTTTACAACACCCTAAAATCAAAAATATTAGTTTAAATGTTATTGGTAATAATAATTTTGATCCTTATTTAAAATTAGATAAATATAAATCTACCAATGGTGTCAAAATTAATCACTATGGAAAATTAACAGATGAAAAACAAATTTCAAATATAGCTAATAGATGTAGAATTTTTGTTTATCCAGGGTCTATTGGTTTGTCTCTTATACATGCTATGGCCTACGGTTTGCCATCTTTAGTGCACTCGGACCCTTTACGACATATGCCAGAAATATCTGCATTTAAAGAAGGTGTTACTGGGTTAACTTTCAACCAAGATGACCCAGAAGATTTAGCTATTAAACTTTATTCGATGATATCGTCTACAAGTCAATTAGATTGTATGTCAAAAGAGTGTCTTAATATTGTAGAAAATGATTTTAATACAACAAAAATGACTGAAAAATTCACTAAGTTTGTTAGAGAGTTTATATAAAATATGCATGTTTTACAGACAGTATCATCTACAGAGGTTTTGTTTTCTGGAATAACTTATTGCGTAAATGAACTATCTAAAGGCCTAGTTAATTTAGAACAAAATGTACAGATATTATCCTTATCTTCAACTCCAAATAGCTGGGTTAGTTCACAGAATGAATATAAATTTAGAAACAATTTCCTTAATATTCCATTTTTAAACAAGTCCGGCTATTCTTCTGATATGAAAAATTATATATTAGATAGTAGTTCTAATATTGTGCATACACATGGACTTTGGATGTTTCCAAATATTTATAGAAACACGAATGCAAAATTCGTAATTTCTCCCCATGGAACGCTTGCAAAAAATGCCCTAAAATTTTCACCAATAAAAAAGAAAATTTTTTATTCATTATTCCAAAAAAAAGCTTTAGCTGATGCTCGATTGTTTTTTGCCTCGGCAGAAAGTGAATTTGATGACATTAGAAATTATCGACTAAAAGCACCAATAGCTATAATTCCGCATGGGGTTAACATACCAAATATTAAAAAGGCAAAAACTTATAAAGATAAAAAAATTGCAGTTTCTATTGGCCGTTTGCACCCTAAAAAAGGTTTAGACACATTAATAAAAACATGGTCAAGAATAGAACCAATTTTCTCTCAATGGGATCTCAAAATTGTAGGCCCTAACGAGTCTGGGTATCAAATAGAACTTGAAAAATTAATTAATAAATTAAAACTAAGTAGAGTAACTATTGAACCACCTCTATATGGATTGGAAAGAGATTTATTGCTATCAAGTTGTGATCTTTTTTGTGCTTCCCTCAAAAACAGAAAATTTTGCTATGACTGTTGCAGAAAGTCTTGCTGTTGAAATACCAGTTATTGCAACAAAAGCAACACCGTGGTCTGGTTTACAAACTAATCGATGTGGTTGGTGGGTAGAAGGAGATGAGGTATCTTTGTTTGAACAATTAAAGTTGCCTTAAGCCTTCCAGAAAGGCAACTTGTTGATATGGGACAACGTGGTAAAAAGTGGATGAAAAAAGATTTCTCCTGGGAAACTGCTTGCAAAAAAACGCTAGAAGCATATGAGTGGATTGAAAATAAAGGTAAGCTGCCAAATCATATTTATACATAGAAATTAAAAAAAGCTCTCTAGCATTAAAATATTAATTTTTTAAATGTTATCATAAACTACTTGAATGTAGCATTTATATAGTTTTATGATTTGTAACATCACATTATTAATTAAATAAGCGTTAAAGATTAAAATAGATTAAGCAGGAATAATACTCGTAGATGTTTAGTAAATTTAGAAGAGGTTTATTTGTCATAACTTGGTTTTTCCTTGCCAGGTGGAACCCAAGAGGAACCTTGTTTTTCTGAGAAGTTTTTTGTTAAAGTTATTTGGATCCCAAATAATTGGCAATGTAAATGTGTATCCATCAGCAAAAATCTGGGATCCTAAAAATTTAACTATGTATAATGGATCTTGTATAGATAACGGTGTTTTTATTTATAATGTCGCTATGGTTTCTATTGGCGAGCGGTCTATAATTAGTCGTGATGCAAAACTGTGTACTGCAACTCATGATTATAACATAGATACTTTTGATCTTAAAACTAAACCAATAAATATAATGAATGATGCATGGATATGCATGGATGTGTTTGTTGCTCCTGGAGTGACTGTTGGTTCTTTTGGAGTTGCGCTTGCACGCTCAGTAATTTTAAGTGATATTTCAAATTATGAAGTGTTTCTTGGTAACCCTGCAAAATGTATTAGAATGAGAAAAGAAATTAATAGTCAAATATAAAGTTTTCTTTTAATTTTTTACAATAAAACTTTTTTTCAGTTATGTATTAGCTAGCAGGTAAGAATATGAAAGAGACAATTTGTGCAATCATATTGACTAAAAATGAAAGTGTGCATCTATACCGTATTTTAAGCCAGATTTCAAAATTAATGGACAATATTCTTATAGTGGATTCTGGACTCTACTGATAAAACTCCTGAAATTGCAAAAGAATTTAAATGTGATTTCGTAACTAATGAATGGAAAAATCATGCTACACAATTCAATTTTGGTATTGATTATTTAAAAGATAAATACGATTGGTTACTAAGGGTTGATGCTGACGAATATTTTGAAGAAGAAGAAGATTTATTCAATTTAATCAATAAAATTAGAAATAATAAATATAAAAAAATTAATGGAATATCATTTTATAGACGTATTCATTTTTTAGGTCACCGTATTAAACATGGCGGAGTTTTTCCAATAAGTGTTGTTAGGCTGTTTAGGTCAGGATATGGATTATGTGAAGATAGGTGGATGGACGAACACATTGTTGTTTCTGGAAAAATTATTCATGAAGATCTGACAATTATTGATGATAATAAAATGGGCTTTGAATTTTGGCTTAATAAACATATTGGTTATGCAAAAAGAGAAGCCATAGAAATGTTATTTATTAACTATGGTCTTACTAATAAAAATAGTAAACTTAAAAATAATTTACCAACTAGTAAAAAAAGAAATATTAAGGAAAAATATTATAGTAAATTACCTCTATTTTTAAGACCAACATTATACTTCTTATATAGATACTTTGTTCGCATAGGTTTTTTAGATGGAAAAATTGGCTTTTTATTTCATTTTTTCCATGCTTTTTGGTACAGAATGGTAGTTGATTTGTTTGTCTTTCGTGTAATGTTATTAATTAAGACAAAAAATATAAATATTAAAAAAGCAATAAAAAAAGTTTTACAAATAGATGCTTGACTTAAGCCTTTTAGTTTGCACCAAAAATTCAAGTAAAAGTATAATTGCTTGCTTAGAAAGTTCTTTACCAATTTTAAAGGAAAATGCTGAATTAGTATTAGTGGACGGTAATAGTCAAGATAATACCATTGAACTAGTTAAAGGTTTTTTAAATCAAAATGATATTGTTAATTTTAAGTTTGTTCTTCAATCAAATCCTAGTCTATACGAAGCATTTAATTTAGCTATCAAAAATGCAACAAGAACAAAAATGTTTTTTTTGCATAGCGATGATATTTTGAAATGTTGTTATACACTTATTGAAGATATACATCATTCTAACGCTGATGTAATTTTTTATGGTATAGAAATAAAAAGGTAAACGATTTAAAAGAAAATGGCATATAAAAAATTTGAGTGGTATTAATATAAACTCCATGATTATACCCCCACATGTAGGGATTTTAATAGATAAAAAGGTTTATAATAAAATTGGTGTTTTTCGAACTGAATATAAGATTGCAGCTGATTTTGACTGGATGCTTAGATTGTTAAATTCTAGTAATATTTCATTTAGTTTTTCATCTGAGATCATTTATATAATGAGGAGTGGCGGTATAAGTAATGATGGTTTTTTTTCTGAAATTCGAAAGTTTTTAGAAGATGTGAGAGTTCTGAAATCAATTGGTTATAATTTTATTTATTATAAAATATTTTTAAAAAAAAATAACAAAATTATCGCAATATAAGAGATTATAATTAGAGGTTCATAATATCTAAAATTTCATTAGAAAATAATATATCAAGATTAGAAAAACTTTAACTGACACGATTATGGAGATATAAATTATGAAAAAGGCTTTGATAACTGGTATAACAGGGCAGGATGGCTCATATTTGTCAGAGTTTCTTCTTAAAAAAGGGTTATCAGGTTCATGGTATAAAACGTCGTGCATCGTCTTTTAACACACAACGTATAGATCATATTTATCAAGACCAACTTCAAAAAAAAAACCAATTAAAACTTCATTATGGTGATTTGACTGACTCATCAAGCCTTACTCGTATAATTAGGGATATAGAACCTGATGAAATTTATAATTTAGGCGCTCAATCTCATGTTGCAGTAAGTTTTGAGGCTCCAGAGTATACTGCAGATGTTGATGGTATTGGTACATTAAGGATTTTAGAGGCAATTCGTTTTTTGGTTTAGAAATTAAAACCCGGTTTTATCAGGCTTCAACTTCAGAATTATACGGCTTAGTTCAAGAAATACCACAAAAAGAAACAACACCATTTTATCCGCGATCTCCATATGCGGTTGCAAAATTATATGCTTACTGGATTTGTGTTAATTATAGAGAGGCTTATAATATTTTTGCATGTAATGGGATTTTATTTAATCATGAAAGTCCAAGAAGAGGAGAAACTTTTGTCACTCGAAAAATTACGCGTGGTTTGACTAACATTGCTCTTGGATTAGAAGAGTATTTGTATTTGGGGAACCTTAGTAGTCTTCGAGATTGGGGGCACGCAAAGGATTATGTAAAAATGCAATGGATGATGCTTCAGCAAGAAAATCCTAAGGATTACGTTATTGCTACAGGAAAACAGCATTCTGTTCGTGAGTTTATAATTTGGTCTGCAAGTGCACTTGGAATTGAGCTAGAGTTTGTAGGTAAGGGAATAGATGAAGTTGGAGTTGTGGCTGCTGTTTCTAGTGAACGTCCTCTTAAGGTAAGTGTTGGACAAAAAATTATTAAAGTCCATCCTCGTTATTTTCGTCCTACTGAGGTTGATAGTCTTCTTGGAGACGCTTCTAAAGCAAAAAAAGATTTAGGTGGAAATCTGAGATAACAGTTCAAGAAATGTGCAAGGAAATGATAGAAGAAGATTATATAATAGCTAGTAGAGCTGTGTTATTGAAAAAAATAAACTTGAATTACCAAATTCAATACAAGATTAAGGATTGTTATGAAAAAAATATTTCTAGCAGGTCATAATGGAATGGTTGGAAGTGCAATTCACAGGTTACTTAAAAGTAGAAAAAACATAAAAATAATTACTTGCTCTCATTCTGAGCTCGATTTATGCGATCAAAAAGCAGTAAAGAATTTCATGGAGATTGAAAGGCCTGATGAAGTAATTTTTGCAGCCGCAAAGGTTGGAGGAATACATGCAAACAATACGTATCCTGCCGACTTTATATATCAAAATTTACAAATGCAAAGTAATTTGATTCATTACTCCCATATGGAAAATGTAGAAAAAATCTTGTTTTTGGGATCTTCATGTATTTATCCTAAATACGCAAAGCAACCAATGAAAGAAGATGCCTTACTTACAGGTTTTCTTGAGGAGACAAACGAACCCTATGCAATTGCAAAGATTGCAGGTATCAAGCTATGTGAAAGTTATAATCGCCAGTATGGGAGAGACTACCGCTCGGTAATGCCTACAAATCTATATGGTCCAGGTGATAATTATCATCAAGAAAACAGTCATGTTGTGCCAGGATTAATAAGACGTTTTCATGAAGCTAAGGTAAATAATCAAGAAAAAGTAGTCGTTTGGGGAACAGGTAACCCAAGGAGAGAATTTTTATATGTTGACGATATGGCCAAAGCATCCATTTTTATCCATGAATTAGATAAGAGTAAATTTGAAAAGAATGTTAAAAAAATGCAATCACATGTCAATATAGGAACAGGCATAGACTTAACAATTAAAGAATTAGCACAAACTATTAAACTGGTGGTGGGGTATAAAGGTAGAATTATTTTTGATACAACCAAACCTGATGGTACGCCGAGAAAACTATTAAATGTTGATTTAATTAAAAAGTTAGGTTGGAAAGCACAAACTAAATTAATTGATGGTTTGACCTCAAGTTATCATGATTACTTGTTAAGAAATATCACCTAGCAAAGTATCCACAAAAATATATTTCTTAATTTACACTAGAAACCTATAGATCTTAATTCTTGTGTCCTTAATATATTCTTGTTAATCATCAATTAATTTTCACAATTTTTAAAAATGATTGTTTTATGAACTTGAATTTAATATCTATTTTTCTACTTTCATCATTAATAACATTAATTTCAATAATAATACTCTTACCTATTGCAAGAAAATTAAAGTTAGTAGATATCCCATCAAAACGAAAGTCACATTTAGGTAATGTTCCATTAATAGGAGGCCTTGCAATTTTAATGGGTGTTTATGTGTCTACTTCAGGAAGTTTAATTGATGATTATATATTTCTAACTTACATGGTAAGTGCCTTTTTCATTTTAGTTCTTGGCCTCGTAGATGATTTTTATCCTCTTTCACCAAAAAATAGGCTTATAATACAAACAGCCATAATCTTGATAACTTTAGAGTTAACAGGCTTAAAGTTTGATACTTTGGGACATTCTTTTGGCTTAAAAAATCAAATAAATTTGGGATTTTTTGCTTATCCTGTCACTGTTTTGGGAATGTTGTTGGTAACTAATGCATTTAATTTGATGGACGGTGCAGATGGTGTAACAGGAATATTATCTATTCTAGCTCTTTCAGTAATTTTTTTAATTGAAATTGTGTCTTCAAATATTAACTTTAACTTTTTAACTTTGGCATTAATAGGAAGCTTAATTCCATTTTTAAGTTTTAACTTGAAACAATCAAAAAATAAAATATTTCTTGGTGATAGTGGTAGTTTATTTCTAGGTTTTTCTATAGCTTTTTTGTTATTATATGAAACACAGTGTAATAAAAACATATCACCACCATTCGCCTTATGGATTATAGCAATTCCAATCTTTGATGTTTGTGCTGTAATGATATTAAGATTTAAAAACTCTCGTTCATTATTTAAACCTGACAGAAGTCATTTGCATCATTTCTTACAAAGGTTAGGATTAAATAATACACAAGTAGCACTAAGTATATTAGGTCTTGGTAGTTTATTTTTATTACTAGGTTATTTTATTGACAGCCATTTTAGATTATTAAGCTTTCCAATTTTTTTGTTATTTCTTTTTTTATATATTTGGTTTAGGTGCTACACTAAGTATTCAATGTATAATTCTTAATATTTTTTATGTTGAATATGATATTTTTAAATTTTATTTTTTACATAAATATAAGTTTAAAGAGAGAATGGATAATCAAATAAAAAAAAATTGCATTTATTACAGGCTCCTCTGGATTTATAGGGTTTCATTTAGCAATGTTTTTCTTGTCTAATGATTGGGAAGTGGTAGGTCTTGATGCGCTAACTGACTATTATGATGTTGATTTAAAAAAAGCTAGGCAAAAGATTTTATGCGAAAACCCTTATTTTCATAACTATGAAGGTTTAATCCAAGATGTTAAATTACTAAACACAATATTCTTAAATCATCAGCCTAACATAGTTGTGCATTTGGCAGCACAAGCTGGTGTAAGATACTCAATAGAAAATCCTATGTCCTATGTTGAATCTAATTTATTGGGTACATTTCAAATTCTTGAAATAGCAAGAAAATATAAACCTGAACATTTACTCATGGCATCAACTTCTTCTGTTTATGGAAGTAACAAGGACTACCCATTACATGAAAACCAGAAAATAAATACACCGATCTCATTTTATGCTGCTACAAAAATCTCAAATGAAGCGATGGCTCACTCCTACTCACATTTATACGAAATTCCTATAACTATGTTTAGGTTTTACTGTTTATGGGCCGTGGGGAAGACCTGACATGGCTTTATTTAAGTTTACAAGAAATATTTTATTGAATGAACCCATAGATGTTTATAATAGAGGAAATATGCTTAGAGACTTTACTTATGTGAAAGATTTGGTAGAAGCTATTTTCCTTTTAACCTCAAAAGAGCCAAAAAATGTTAATGAAAGAAAAGAGATTATAGAAAATGATAGTCTCTCTGCAGTGGCCCCATTTAGGATTGTTAATATTGGAAACTCAAATCCAATAAATTTGTTGGTTTTTATAAAAGAGTTAGAATATACTTTGGGGAAACAAGCAAAGAAAAATTTTTTAGGTATGCAGGATGGCGATATTGAGAAAACACATAGTGATATAAAGCTGCTAAGAGCGCTCACAGGTTTTAAACCAAAAACAAATATTAATGAGGGTATATCTCAATTTGTAAAATGGTATAAATCGTATTATTGAGATCTTGTTATAACATTAAATTTATAATATAAAGACTATCTTATTTATATTAGCTTATTAAAATACTTAAAAAAAGTGATTACTAAAATTCAATGTTAGGCTTTAATAAATATTTTTTAATGTGGTTATTTTCTATCAATCGACATTCCAAGCGGTTGCTTCAAATTGCTTATGACATTTTTGCTACCATGCTTGCTTTTTTCCTTGCTTTATTCCTACGACTTGAGTCTCTTGATTACCTCTACTTTCCTGATACTTATATTGGGGTTTTGATAACTCTTAACTCAACTTTTTTATTTTTGTATTTCTGGGGCTTTACAATAATATTACACGTTATGTCTCAATTGAGACTGCCATTAGCATAATTGTTGGTAGCATTTTGTCTTGTACAGTTTTGCTTTCTGTCATTTTGTTGCTAAAGCTTAAGATACCCCTATCAGTTCCCGTTATTTTTGGTTTAATTTTATGTATCCTTGTAGCGGGTATGCGGCTTTTTATCCGTTATTTTAGCCAAAAGCTGTTTAACATAAAACGAGAAAATGTTGCGATCTATGGCGCAGGTTCCGCCGGTATCGAGCTAATGTACGCATTAAGACGAAATCCAAATTATTCAGTTAAGCTATTTATTGACGACAATCCGGAACTAGACGGCAAAAATCTTAGCGGTAATAATGTCATTAATTCTGATCGAGCAAAAGAAAAAATTCTATGCAATGACATAAAAACAATGTTTTTAGCGATCTCATTTAAAACAAGTTCCATTCGTAAAAAAGTATTAGATATAGTATCAGATTATCCGATTAAGATAAAAATTATACCTTCCATATCAAAATTTATAGATAGTGAATTTAAAATTGATCAGTTCAAAGACATCAAAATAGAGGATTTGTTGGGGCGTGAGCCAGTTCAGCCTAATCATAAACTTATGGCCAAAACAATCTCAAACAAAACAGTCCTAGTGACGGGAGCTGGTGGATCTATTGGTGGCGAGTTGAGCCGACAAATTATCGTTTTGAAACCTCAAAAACTCATTCTGATAGATATATCAGAGTTTGCAATCTACAAATTATTAGAAGGACTAAAAACTTATTCACGCACTCATGAAGTTGATCTCATTCCAGTGATAGGCTCTGTCCAAGATAGGGATTTTATTAAACATCTTTTTGATAGCTATATGGTTGATACTATTTACCACGCTGCTGCATATAAACATGTACCTTTGATGGAAAAGAATATAATGCAATGTATTAATAATAATGTTTTTGGTACATTGAATATCGCTGAGCTTTCCGTTGCCTCGAAGGTAGAAAACTTTATTCTTGTTTCTACTGACAAAGCCGTAAAACCAACGAATTTCATGGGTGCTTCAAAACGGATTGCAGAAATTATATGTCAAAAACTGTCAATGCAACAAAAAGATACCTGTTTTTCAGTAGTGCGTTTTGGCAATGTCTTAGCATCTTCGGGATCAGTAGTGCCACTTTTTAAAAGACAGATTAAAAGTGGTGGTCCAATTACATTAACTCATCCTAATGTGACTCGTTTTTTTATGACTATTCCTGAGGCGGCGCAGTTGGTCATACAGGCAGGATCAATCGGGAAAGGGGGTGATATTTTTGTTTTAGATATGGGGAAATCAATTAAGATTCTTGATTTAGCAAAACGTATGATTTACCTATCTGGAAAAAAACCAATTTAAATGAAAAAGAAAAACTTAAAGATAATGAGATTGCAATCAATACAATAGGACTAAGACCAGGTGAGAAATTATTTGAAGAGCTTGCATATAACCCAAATTTGGTAGGAACGGTCCACCCCCGTATATATGCTGCTAATGAGGAATCAATGAAAAAGAAGATTTGCAATCGTTACTGAGAGTTGTAAAAGAAGCCATTATTGAAAATAATTACCCAAAACTATTTAACAATATTGTCAAAGTTTTTGACGGCCTTTCAACTATTAAAACATCAACAGATATTTTTATTAAAAAGAACGATGCTAGGAAAGGTAAGGGAAATTTATTAACTTATAAAAAAACGTAAAGTAAATTAAAACCTAATTATTTGTTTTGTTAAGCTTAGTTTAGCGTGGCTAACTTATGCGAAATAATCCGTAACGACAGATGTCAACACATCACATGTTTTTTGTATCTCATTCTCGGTCAATGTTGGATGGCAGAGAAACATTAAACTCGTCTCACCTAGTAGCTTTGCATTAGGTAATCTTTCTTTAGGTCTAAAGCTTGTGCAATCAAAAGCTTTTTCCAGATAAACCTCAGAGCATGATCCAGAGAAACAGGGCACATCCTGCTCATTTATAGAAGCCATAATCGCATTGCGATCAGCTTCAGTTCCTTCAACGAAGACATAGCATTTGTATGCTGCATGAGTACAACCAGTTGTCTGATCAAATTCATTCTGACAACCAGCGCAGCTCAAATCAGGTATACGCAACCCTTTCAAATGTTTAGCAGCATTCCAAATAGCAGTAGAGTTAGCGAGACGCTTAGAGGACCAATCATTCATCCGTTTTAACTGAATGCGACCAATAGCAGCCTGCATTTCAGTCATGCGCCAATTCGTTCCGAAAGAATCATGCAACCAACGAAAACCTAGTGAATGCTCTCTCTCGTAAACAGCCTCCCAACTTTTCCCATGATCTTTATACGACCACATGCGAGACCACAGTTCTCGATCATTAGTCGTAACCATGCCACCTTCACCACCTGTGGTCATAATCTTATCTTGGCAGAAAGACCATGCACCAATGTGGCCTATTGAGCCAACTGATCGTCCTTTATATTTAGCACCATGAGCTTGAGCGCAATCTTCAATAACCAACAGATTATTTTTATCAGCAAGCTCCATAATAGGATCCATATCACATGACCAACCAGCAAGATGCACGCAGACTATTGCTTTAGTTTTATCACTTAAAACTTTTGAAATTGATTCAGCAGTTATGTTCTGTGTATCAAGCGAGACATCCGCAAACACTGGAGTAGCACCTGCTTCAACAATAGAAGAAACAGACGCTAAAAAAGTACGTGAAGTAACGATGACCTCATCACCTTCGCCTATCTCAAGGGCAATAAAAGCAAGATTTAAAGCTGTAGTCCCATTTGAAACTGCAATAGCAAATTTTGAATCCGCAAACTTTGCAAATTCTTTCTCAAATTCACGACACTCAGATCCAGTCCAATAATTCACCCTGTTGGATGTAAGAACTTGGGAAACAGCTTGAGACTCTTCTTCTGTATAAGAAGGCCAAGGTGAGAATGGTCCGTTCAACATGGTTATCTACTTAATGATTTTAACCAAACATGGAACACCAACGACAGTCACATCGTTTGGAATATCACTGATTACAGCCGATCCGGCACCAATAATAGAGTCATGCCCGCTGCTTTTACCTTGAATAATGGCACTACCAATACCAACCCAAGAACAAATACCCACTGACACATGACCGGCCAAATGAGCGCCCGGGCTGATATGTACACCGGATGCAATATTACAATCATGGTCAACTGAACAAGATGTATTCAAAATTACGCCATCACCAAGTATTGCTTTAGCATTTACGACAACATTTGCCATGATTGAAATGCCAACACCTAAAGAAGTTGATTGAGACACAACAGCAGAATGAGCAATAATATTTGGGCAGTGTAAATTAAGTTCCAGCAACTGATTGAGAATGGTTAGACGCGTTCTATTATCACCGATAGCAACATGAAAGCCATCATATAATTTAGAGTTTTCAAGAAGCTTATCTACGCCACCATGTATAGAGTGACTATCCAATAATGCTTTGACCGGAAAAGCATCATCATAAAAGTCGACCGAATCCCAATCAGTTGATAACGCTATCTCGGCTATGACCTTCCCATGACCACTAGCACCAAGTATGGCAAGTCGTTTCAAAGTCATTACTCTTTATTGCCTGTAAATTTGGGCATTGTCGCTTCGCCATCAGCAGATATCCCTTCACGAGCAATAACTTTTTTTATCGTCATCCAAATTATCTTCATATCTAACAAGAAGCTTTGATTTTCCACATACCAAACATCATATTTAAATTTTTCTTCCCAAGAAATAGCATTTCGACCATTAACTTGCGCCCAACCTGTAACACCAGGTCGAACGTTATGTCGACGAGCTTGTTCGGATGAATAAAGTGGCAAATACTCCATAAGAAGTGGACGAGGCCCAACTAAACTCATGTCACCTTTTAAAACGTTCCATAACCCCGGAAGTTCATCAAGGCTAGAATTTCTAAGAAATTACCTAAGGGCACAAGACGTTCTGAATCTGGCAATAATCTGCCATCTTGATCAATACTTTCACGCATAGTTCGGAATTTAATCATTTGAAAGAGTTTGCCGTTTTTCCCAGGTCGAACCTGATAAAAGAGCACTGGCAAGCCAAGCTTTTGGAGAATCTGAAAAACAATTAGCAAGATAACTGGAGCTGAAACCAACAGGCCGACAACTGATACGATGATGTCGAAAAGGCGTTTGATCACTTTGATCCCCATGACTTTCAACATCTGTTCATTCACCTTATTCACGTCATATTTATCTTCAGCAATTTGACGCGAACTTCTTCCCATTCGAGTAATCAAATCAGGTTTTCAATAAACTTCAACAAGGTGGCAACTAATTCATTTATTGCTTTGACAGGAACGAAGAAAACCGTTATCGCCATCCACAACTGTTTCACGGCAGCCAGGGGTATCAGTTGTTATTATAGGGCGGCCCATTGCCATTGCTTCCAGAACTGTGTGGCGTACCCTCACGATATGAGGGCAGAACATAAACACTACTTTCAGCTATTGCGGGCCTCACATCAGCTAGACGGCCGTAAAACTGTACATCACCCGCCTTGATCCAATCTTGTAATTCTTTCTCACTTATCGCATCTGGGTTTTCATCAATCCAACCGACGAGTCCGAAATGTACATTGGGATGCTGCCGACGGACGATAGTGGCAGCTTCGACATATTCCCTTACTCCCTTATCACCAAGGAGCCTTGAGATCAGCAAAAACTGGATAAACTTAGGTAAAGGCACAACCCTAAAACTGGCAACATCAATACCCGAGCCGTTTACAACAACCGTTTTCTTATCTGATGACTCAATAATACCCAAAGAGTCAAACAGCAACTCATCATCTGGGTTCTGAAAGAATACCTTATGGACTCTGCCAAGAGCTGTGCGATAAAGAAATTTTACAACTTGTTTAAGCCAAAAGCGCTGCCGGACATCACCTATAAACGTATAGCCAAGGCCGGTAATCAATGCAAAGCGCCTTGGCACACCTGCAAGCCATGCCGCAATATTGCCGTAAATAACAGGCTTGATAGTATAGCCAAGTGAAAAATCTGGCTTGATACGACGTATCAGGCGAAACAAATAGTAGACCGTCAATACGTCGACAAGCGGATTGACGCCAGTACGCTTCAAAGCAACCTCGTGCACAAAAACGCCAAGGCTCTCAAGCTGTTGCCTAATCGCACTACTCGCAGGTAAATCAGGGGCTGCTACATGCACCTGCAATCTCTCCGCAATTAGTGCGCGCAACAAAGGGCCGCGAAAATTCAACAGTGATTCTGGTAAGCCTGCTATCAGAAGAAATTTCTTGGGCATCAACTTTTTAATTCACATTATCAATATACCAAGGCATAGCCTTAGAAATACCATCCAAAATACGATAATCAGGTTGATAACTTAAATTTACACTAGCCTTAGTTATATCTGCTTGAGAATGACGAATATCGCCTGCACGAAAGTTCCTAAAAAGTAGCAGATCTATCATAATATTTTCCATTCGCAGCAAGTGCAGTTTTAATCGCTTCAAATAAATTGCTAAGGCTTGTACGTTCACAAACCGCTATATTATAAACTTGATTTTTTGCATCATTTTTTGCAACAGCTGAAAGTAAATTTGCCTTAACAGCATTCTCGATAAAACAAAAATCCCTACTAGTTTCACCGTCACCATTGATGAAAACATCTTCATTTATTAGCATTGCCGAAGTCCATTTTGGAACAACGGCAGTATAAGCAACGTTCGGGTCTTGCCTTTTACCAAAAATATAGAAGTACCTAAAACCAATCGTTTTAAATCCATATGTTTTTCCAAAGTGATCTGCATAAAGTTCATTAACGTATTTTGTGACAGCGTAAGGAGATAAGGGATTACCTATGTTTTCTACAACCTTAGGTGATGATGTATGATCACGGTGTGTAGAACTACTCGTAATAATCTTTTGATAATCGGGAGCGGCGCAAGTCAGAAAATTAGGACACAAGTGACTTTCAGCTGGATTCAACAGATCTAAACTGCCATCAGTTATATCATTTTAAAAGTTAGAGACGCAAATCACTGACTTCTACAGGTAGGATGTACTTCAGGTCATACAACACATGCACTGGCTTCCCCAACGCACGCACCTGTTCCACGTCCATATCTCCAAATTGCCTGTGTGCTACGGCCATCACAATAGAGTCATATTTGCCCACTTCAGGGGTGGTAATTAGCTTGAGATTATATTCATGCTCAGCTTCATCAAAGTTGACCCACGGGTCGTAGCAATCCACCTGCACACCGTAATCATGTAATTCGTTGATGATATCCACTACCTTAGTATTGCGCAGGTCCGGACAGTTTTCCTTGAAGGTCAAGCCCATTATTAACACTCGTGAGCCCTCAACTTGAATGCGTTTTTTGAACATTGCCTTAACCAGCTGGCTAGCTACGTAAGCACCTATGCTATCATTCAAGCGCCGGCCTGCCAAAATAATCTCGGGGTTATAACCCACCGATTGCGCTTTATGGGTCAAGTAATAGGGATCGACACCAATGCAATGTCCGCCAACTAGACCAGGACGGAAAGGCAGGAAGTTCCATTTAGTACCGGCGGCATTGAGCACTTCTTCTGTATCTATTCCAAGTTTGTTAAAGATCAGAGCCAGCTCATTGATAAGGCCGATGTTCACATCGCGTTGAGTGTTTTCGATCACCTTTGCGGCTTCAGCGACTTTAATAGAACTAGTTTTATGTGTACCTGCAGTGATGATTGAGCTATAAAGCTGATCCACAGTTTCTGCCACTTCAGGAGTAGAGCCAGAGGTCACCTTGAGAATGGCGGTAATTCGGTGTTCCTTATCGCCGGGGTTGATCCGTTCAGGGCTATAGCCACAGAAAAAAAGTCCTGGTTGAACTTAAGGCCAGATACTCGTTCCAGAACGGGCACACAATCTTCTTCTGTGGCGCCAGGGTAGACGGTGGATTCGTAAATCACAATATCACCCTGTTTGAGCACCTTACCAATGACTTCACTCGCCTTGATCAACGGAATGAGATCAGGTTGCTTGTGTTTATTGATCGGAGTCGGCACTGTGACAATGAAAATGTTGCAAGACTTGAGATCATCTATTGAACTGCTGTAAGAAAGATATTGAGCCTCTATTAACTCTTGGACGTCTAATTCTAGGGTACTATCGTGGCCTCGCTGTAACTCAGCCAAACGCTTGGTATTGATATCAAAACCAAGCGTGGGGTATTGCTTGCCGAATTCGACAGCGAGTGGCAACCCAACATAACCGAGCCCGATAATAGCAATATGATGATTATCAGTAGTGCTCAATGCAAACTCCGAATATGATGAAAAAATAACCTAACACTTTAAATATAGTGTTCAATCTTTAATAAACGCAATCAGGGCAACTATACAACTAGAAACAAAAATAATTACGTCTGACTAAATCAATCAATATTATAATAAACTAATCAGAAATTAAATAAAAGTTTAAAACTTGCCAACAATACAGCATGATAAATTTATGCTTTTATTATATTAATGTCTTTCAACAGCTTCTCAACAATAATAATCCATAAAAACCTGTTGTCGATAAATACTTCATTATAGTCAGATTTATCAACCAAAGCTTTTAATAAAATATCGGTCAAAGAGATAATGCTTTTAGTTTTAAAAAAATATTGATTGCCATCCAATATCTCTTTAAAGACATCCAAATCACTACACAAAATTTTACACCCTTGAGACTTTGCTTCAATTAATGGCATACCAAAACCCTCTAATTCTGAGGGAAAAGCATAAATCCTAGACCGCCTATATAGACTTATTAACTCATCTTCATGTAAATTTGAGTATATGTAAATATTATGGCCTAAACTTTTCAAGTAATTTATGGTTTTTATTAGAGACTGATAACTGCCACTGTCCACCCCAACAAAGCAAACCGTAATTTTATAGTTGATAAATTTAATGGCATGCAAGAGGTCAACATGTCTCTTTCTAGCTTCAAAGTGCGCAATATAAAGAACATCAATATCTCGATATACTTGTTTAAAAGACTCTTGGTATAAACTAGAAACACCATTATATGAAACAATTATATCTTTCTCAAGCAAACCGCAATAATCCACTAACAGCTTTTTAGAACTTTTACTTACCGTAATAACAGTAGGAAAAATTTTTAGAAAACAGATAAGAATATGGCCAATAAGCCCTCTGATCTCTCCATCAGCACCAATTATTTTTCTAAGATCGTGGATCAAAAGATATGCATCATGCTTTAAATAAGCAAAAAAAGGAATTGGCTTAAAATCATTTACAACCACCCCTTTCTCAAGGAAAATAAAAGCAAAGTTAAGCCAGATCCATAATAGAAACCTAGAAAAAGCTAAATAAGAAGGTATTAAGACACACTTATCACTAGTAACAATAGGTGGGATATTACCATCAAGAACAATGATTTTGAAATTAATATCAAGCGCAATAGTTTGAAGAATAAACTCCTCAAACCTTTTGTTGGCGCCACTATATACATTTGATCGATAATATGGAGAACAATAATAGAGCACAAAAAAACTTATTATTTACATGGATTCAAAATTTGTTAAAATATAAAATTAAAATTTCTATCGAGAAAAATATTAAGAAGATGATCAATCCCTTCCCTAAATAAATAACAATTCAATGATGTCTTAAGAATAATAATATTATCGATTTTAAAAACTGTACCTATTTATTTTAGTTTTCCATTTATCATATAATCCCAAATCCGTAATCTCAAAACTAATATAAAATAAATGCAGTCAAAAATAATAAAGTTTAGCGTAATAACCATTTGCAACATCGCCAATAAAACTAACAAGGTCTATACTTCTTGCCCGTGAGCCTAGAGAGAGCAACCTTTTTCTCGTTTTCGCAGGGCGGGGAGAATACAAAAAAATACAGAGATCTCAAACCATTCACCACTATTTTTAGGATAGATCCAACCCCAAAGATTCGAAAAATATATTGCTCTAATATCTATTCAGCAAGTAGTCAATCTACTTTTAAGCAAACGAACCAGCTGTACTCCTGCTCATCATACAGTGGCGCCACATTGATTACTCAAATTTGTTTCATGTGATCGATGTGTAGAATTGTTTTTTAACTGCTAAATACTCTTCTTCTGTTGAAAGACAATCGCAAACAAAACAATTGACGTAACCAGCCCCGGTGTTGATGCGCCGGTCTCAAAGCTAGCGTTCACCATGAAACCTAAAATTGTGGATAACAGCACAGCTGAAATTTGCTGTTGATTTCTTGTTGCGACAACCCAAGCCCAAATAATTATGTAAATAAGCATCCCAATAAATAAAGATGTTGAGGCTAAGCCATATTGGGACAAATGGCTAATCCAAGTTGAATGCCCTAATACATCCACTTCATAATAAAAGTTACTTCCATGACCAAACCAATTCCAATAGCTAAGCTCAACTAACCATGACTCAAGCCGTCCATTAGTCATATCAGAACGTGCTGCGTTTTCAATAAACTTGGTAATCATATTGTCATACAGTCCCGTCACATATCCGACACTAATGGCCAAAAGGACGATAATAAAAAGAGAGGCTAAAACTACGACTGTATTTTTTTTTTAATGCTCATTCTATGTAGACTAAAATTCCGGCTAATGAACAAGATTATCAATACAAAAGCAACAACCAAAAAGACGCAAACGCAGATCGAGAATTACTTGCCATAAGTAATAAAAAGTTTACAACCAGAGTTGACAGCATGAACGTTCGTTCGACAAACTTTAATCTATTCCAGAAGTCATACAACGCGCCTAAACACAAATGCAAAAGCCCGCCAGCAAACCAACCCATGCTATTAGGATTGTTGAAGATACCTTGATATCGAAATGTTGAAAATGACTCAGTAAATAGAACTCAGCAGACTAAGACAAATACCTGTTGATAAGGCACCAATTACAATCTTCAAAATCAATTCATCAATAGCTAATATCCGAGAGGAAATTAAGTTGGTCAAAAAAAATAATAACATGAGTGAGCCATAAACCAACAAAACTTGGATATCACGAGATAAAATTGCCGAAATTGCCGCTATACTAAAAAATACCAGCCCAAATAGGAAAAAAACGGGTGGGATTCTTGTGTGGAAACGATTACCTATTAAAAACAGAACCGCACCTAAACTCACATAAGTGATGAGACCCATATGCATGAACGGTTGCCAAGGATTATTTAACCCTAGTTGAGCAGGAAAAATAACTAATAATAATATTAAAAAAGCAAAAGCATTTATAGACATTTTTGTACGTATAATCATCAGAAAATAATTGTGTCGAGGAAACTAGCTGATCGCGTTTAATAGTTACTTACTAGATTTTCGATCAATATGCATAATTCTTGCTGCCAAAAACCTTTTCTCGCCAATCAAATTTATTAATATATAATTTCTCAACATACGAAAAAAAACATCAGCACTCCTCCAAAACGCAAAGCCGGAACCATAATACAACTTGCCCAAAAGAAATGCTTCTTTAGTCCGGCTAAAAATAATTCTCAATGAGAAGCTAGAGGTAAATCCGCCCATAGAAAATACAGCTAATGCTTTCTCTATTTTTATATAATTTATGCCTGCAAAATAAGCTCGAAGCATAAATTCTTGATCAGCTCCTGAGGGAAAATTTTTACTGAACTTTCCTATCTTGTTGTAAACGACTTTGGGAACAAAAATCGCAGCATGGTTAATTGTATATTTCCCAGACACAAACGCTCTTGGGGTCATATCACTTCGAGATAAAGTCTTCAGAGCGCAGTATTCTTTATACATATCTCCATACATAATTGAGTTTTTATTGGTGGTTTTTTTATAAACAGATCTGACATGTTTTAAGCACCCAGGCAAGAGAGTATCATCTGCATTTAGAATTACAACTATGTCACCATTAGCAAGCGATATACCTTTATTCATGGCATCATAGATTCCATCATCCTTTTCAACTATTATCTTTGAGAAATGATCTCGATTATTATCAATAATTTCTTTTGTACCGTCAGTGCTAATACCATCAATGAGAATATGCTCGATATCCTCGATCTTTTGCGATTTAACACTTAGAATATTTCTTTGCAAGTATTTTTCTGCATTTAAAGTAGGCGTCACAATTGAGAAAGTAATTTGCATTTAGTTCATTATACCTAGCTTACTCAACTCATAACGTGCACGCTCTGAAGCATTTCCATCTGAGTTGCTGAGCCAGTAATCAAGCGAAGTTTGTAACTCGAAGTCTTTTGGTTTATCAGGTTCCTTTGCACAAACTACATTTATTACTTTTGTCTTGAAATCATTAACGGATTGAGCAATTGAAATATACTTACTATTAGGTAGCATTATGTATTGGTTCATCCCAACAGGCTCATTACCAAGGAACATTGGAACTACTACGTGCACACCAGCAGCGACAGCTTCAAATAATATAGTACTATTAAATCCAACTACACAATCTGCATCGTAGAGCAAATTATTTCCAATCTGTTCATGGGATATAGTGCAGTTTTTCGGGAGATCATATTGTTTCCAATATTTTTCATGGGTCGCTCCACCTTTTCCTTTGATAACAAAATCAATATCTGGATTATCCCTAGCCATTTCAACAATTACCCTTTCTACCAAAACAGAAAATTTCTCTCTCCTATGAACTTTGCCGTCAGCTGACTTAAAACCCATCCAGATATATCCTCCCCCTTCATCTGGATAGCTAGGAAGACCAGCAATTGGATCAATTATATAGTAAATAATTCTTTTTCGGACAACATTTCTCTTAACTCTACACCTTCGAAAATTATGAGAAATATCTAATCTAGGCATACCCACAACTTTAGTGTTTTGTTCCTTACATAACCCAGCCCCAACAATACATTCTTTTGTATTGTAATTATAAGTCATAACCAATGCATATGGCGAGGGCTCCAGATACCATGCATAGAAATTTCTCATCTTTTTCCATGACTCATTAGGACGTAAACCCTCTTTCTGTAATACAACTGGCTTTATATTATTATTTATAGCGACATGTGGGATTTCTCTTTCTGTATAATATCCAATATTAAAAGATAAAGTATATCTGTTGCCATTGTAGTTTGAAAAAATTTCTCTTAATGCCTCAGCATAATAATTACAAATTCTTTTTCTCTCATTCTTGTTAAGGACAAACTTATAATTAATATCGCTTAGCTCCTTACCAGTAGAATATTTAAGCATCGTCATTATCAGCTCACGGCTAATGAACTTAATATCAAATGGTGCCGAAATGCAAGAACCAGCAGGGTACATTGTTTCAAGATCTTCAACACCACCAACCTTATGAAAAACTAGCATTAAGTGTTTTGATCTTCTTGTTTCGCAGTTTATCGTGGGTAAGTGAAACAAACTAAACCTCAGGGTTCTCGCAACTAGACGAGGTGAGTTTATTTTTACTCCGAAAATTATTACTAGCTTGCAAATTCTGAACTTAATGCCATTTATAATCTTAAATAAAAATCTTCTTTCCATAAATTACTCTGTAATCAACTTGGCTTGACCTATCCAAATACATCTTAAATTTTTTAAAATCGGGAATAATATTACCATAAATATTCTTATGTCGCTTAGTCACATCTGCAGAGTTAAAAAGTTGTTTGGCACCTGCTCTCACCTATTCTCTTATCTTAACTTGACTGAATGTTTAATAACCCATTGGACACCTTCTGCTAAATTACCCAGTTCTAGTGTTTTAACAAGATAGGTAGTGTGCTCGACGATAACCGGCAATCCGGCGATGTTGAAGGCTACTAGCGTACTGCAGGCCTAAGATTCGACGGCGATGTCAGGTAGATTGTCTTGCCGTGAAGGCAAAACCCTTGAATCAGCACCACTGTCGAGCGCAAGCTGGCTGGAGACCATTTAGCAGCGGTAAGCAGATAAAGACCTTTGCTCGGCTCACACTCGCCTCTTATCCCGCCAACAACAGAATCATATAAATCGGAAACCTCCAAACTCTATTGAGGTGTTATAAACCATTTACTGCGCTTCCGTCTGCACTAGCAGCACATATACCTAATCACCTTATCTACATCTATATTTGGTTCCCAACCTAAAACATCCTTGGCCTTCTGAGGATTGCCTCGACTAATTGCGATGTCGGATGGGCGCGATAAAGATGATTCAAAGTCTATATGCTCTTGCCAATTTAAACCAAAATATGCAAAAGCTTTGCTTGCAAACTTTTCTAGAGTAATGGTTTTTCCGGTAGCTACGACAAAATCATCTGCTGTTTTCAGCTGAAGCATTCTCCACATTGCATCAACGTAATCTGGAGCCCAACCCCAATCTCTTGCGATTGATAAATTTCCAAGCTTAAGTCTCTCTTGGCTACCTTTTGAAATGCGGGTAGCCGTTGTTACGATTTTTTGTGTAACAAAACGTTGGGGACGTAGAGGTGATTCATGGTTAAAGAGAATGCCCGTACATGCATGTAGTCCATAAGCCTGGCGGTAATTTTTAACTAAATTATACGCTGTGCTTTTAGCAATGGCATAAGGACTACAAGGATTAAATGTGTTTTTTCTGTTGCAGCTAAAGTGCCAGTATCACCAAAACATTCGGAAGAACCAGCGCTGTAGAATCGAATAACCGGGTTAACAAACCTTATTACTTCAAGTAAATTAAGTGTTGCGCTAGCGATACTCTCCATTGCCTCAACAGGTTGCTCAAAAGATAGCCCAACCGATGTTTGACCAGCCAAATTGTATATCTCATCAGGCCTAACCTCATCAACGGCTTTTAAAACACTTCTAAAGTCAGAAAGGTCAACTGACAAGTAATTGACATCTTTTTTTATTCCCAAAAGATCAAGATTATTAAAATTTGAGGCCAGGGCATCGCGCGAGGTTCCGAAGATCTCATAACCCTTTTCTAATAGCAACCTTGATAAATATGCACCATCTTGACCGCTTACACCGCATATAAGAGCTTTTTCTCACGATAAGACCTTTTTATAAATTTCAAATGTCTCGCCAGCACACTTCTTCCATGAATAATTTCTTTATACGCTTGAATCCTCGACTAATCAGGGAGTCTCGTATGGAAGAACCAAGAAATAATTTCTCTAGTGAGTCCTTGAATTGATTCAATCGAATTAGGATCAAACATGATTGCAGCATCTCCCACCACCTCAGGAATGGAGCTAGTATCGCTACAGGCAACAGGACACCCAAAACCCATCGCTTCTAACGGCGGAATACCGAAGCCTTCGTATAACGATGGATACACAAAAAAAAGTGCATTTTTATAGTACTGAGATAACAATACATCATCTCCAGAGACTTGACGAATACGCTCGAAAGGTATTCTAAGTTGTTCAAATAGATTCAACTCTTCAGAGTTAAAGGAACCTCCACCAAAACACACCAAGTCTAAATTTTTGAAAGCTGAATTGAAGAAGCATAAGCCCTTACAAGAAATTTAAAATTCTTATACCCTCCTCTAGAACCCACAAAGAGAAAAAATGGTCTAGAGCCTACATTTTTCACAGAGAGATCAGTGTCGGCCAACTCAAAACCCAAATGAACAACTGAAACTTTTGACTCATCAACTCCTAAAATATTAATAAGATCCTTTTAGTATTTTCGGAAATACAAATAATATGATCAGCTCGAGAAGTTGCTATCCTTTTGTACTCGCGAGTAGCATCACGTACTGAAAAGGATTCAAAAAACAACTCATGAATCATGTCGTATACTGTAACTATTCTTTTTACTTTTCTTGGACCAACGACACTTTTAGAATAATAGGTTTCGTGGGATAATATCAGGGTTAAAATTAATGATCTGATAATGAGATGCAAAGTTATTCACTAATCTCAGAATCCGACCAGTCTTAGGTAAATCTGGAAATTTTAAACCAGCGGCTCTGAACTTTCCAGCTGAGCTGTAAAGATAATTGTTTTTATAAATGGGTGCAAATATCTTGATATCTGTCTCATTCTTAGAAATGTAAGAGATATTTTCTGCGAGCTCTAAAAAATAACGCGAGATGCCACCATATTTTTGATTTGTAAATACTTGATGATCGAAAGCAATTTTCATTTTCTGGAATTCAAAATTCAGGAAACCGAAATCATTATCTGAACATAATAACAAGACTTACACTCGTAATACTTGACATGACGCTTAAAGATTTTGGCGTTAGAGAAAGGCTTAGATATCGCAGAAAAACAGAGACGACAGTTCAAGCGAGATCCTTTACAAGTGGTGGTAGTCGAACCCAGTGGCGCGTCTTGAAATATCCAGCAGGGGTGAGAAAAAAACGAGACAATTTTATAATTTATTAAGAACATCTTAATTTTTCGACAAACTCTGGAAAAATAGCTGAGTCAAATGAAAGGTTTCTCAGCTTTTCGTTGTAACGATTGTAGTTTTCCAATGATATTTCCGGCGCTGCACCATCATTTAAATTTGCAAAAACTACCCATGCAGCTTGATCTACATACGAGGTAACGTAAATTCGGCACTCAAGGACATAGCGGTAAAGCTCATCGCTCATTAATTCAGATGGACGGTACCAGTTGTCAACAGATAAAGACATCAGAGTCTTACGATACTCACTAGGTGAGTTCCATGCATGGACAAATTTATAAGCCCTGCCCCACGGTGCATAAACCCCTGCAACAACAGGTACCCCTAAAAACGTTAACTCTTCAGCGATACTGCCATGGTGAGTGATACCCACAAATTTGCCAGTGTCAACAAAAAGATTTTGGGCTTACATCTTTACCCAGCCAAACAACCCTCTGAATCTGTTTGTATCGTTTAGTGAGATGCTGAAATGCCGCTTTGTCGCCGGGATATCTAAGGTAATCTGTATTTGGATGGGGCTTAATAAAAACAGTATTGACATTTTTGTTTGCGAGCAGATGGTCAATTGTTTCAATAGTCCAATGATAAATATCGTCGAATCCATCAAGACCAAACCAATACTGACCATCGTCAAAACTGTGCAAAAACGACTACATACAACTGATTCTTCTGAATCTTCATTTCCTCTCCATTCAACTTGAACAACGCTGCATCAGTTCGGTTCACACCGTTAAACATGTACCATAAGCTCTCATGTGAGTTTTCAATGCGACGACTTAAATAGGCAATTGCTTTTTCACGATATGCATCGGTTATATGTACTATTTTTGGATTTTTCACCACCCGAGGATTGTATATTTTTCTTCTGGCGAAATTATTTTATAACTCCCGGAATAATGATGACTCAAGGATGTGTGCACCAGATGAATGAAGAACGCGCCCATAAATATTTTGTAGGTAAGTTGGCTCGGGTATGCTTACATAAATCTGGTCAGAACCTGTTTTGCCAAAGTGATTCCTACAGTAATTTACTAACGCGACTGAACGCGCAATCAAGCTAAGAATACCTTTAGATTTTTCTAAACTTCCCCAGCCATTGGATAAGTTCTTAAGGCAGTAGATGCGATTAGATCACCAATTAAGGTGCCGTAGTACTTTAGATTTAACAGGTCTCGGGTGTATGTTTTTCTACCAAAAAAAGTCCTAACCATAATTTAATTGCAATCCAATCATTGAATAACATTTCCACATATGTTAATTCTAATTTTTTATTCGCTGGGAAAATAGTGATATCTCCATCAATTGTTTTAATAGTATAAGCACCGCCTTTCTTATATATTTTTTCATGTAACCCAATCAAATTTGTCGTTTTATTTTCAGTGCGACTTTTATCCCTTAAGTTACTCAGGCGACGAGAGAGAGATGATCTATTAATACTCCATATTTTTTTAGTAGCACGAAGTATATTTTTTAAATTAATTAGTCCTAGTAAGGATAGAGGACTCATAACTAAGATTGGATTAAAATAAATCTCAACAACATCGATTTTACTTTTTTTGTTTTAACAACCAAATAGCCTGCCTGATTACCTCATAAAAATGGCAAGCATCATTACTAGAAGTTGAGTGTAATTTCAGTCTTTTATTCATTTTCTTAGATTGTGACCTTAATTTTTCTTGCATGATCAAAAATGGTTTTATCCCAATCCCAGGGCGTATACGCCTCTTAGTAGAGGTCATACAGACGTCTGCCGTCCTACAAGCCCAACCATGACCATAAACTCATAGGAATCATTTTCA
Source organism: Cellvibrionales bacterium (assembly GCA_038143955.1). GTDB lineage: Bacteria > Pseudomonadota > Gammaproteobacteria > Pseudomonadales > Porticoccaceae > Porticoccus. Next base: position 11,994 of record JAYQMT010000002.1, on the reverse strand, counting down.
ATAGCGCATGTATAAAATCGATTCCAGACGTTATTTATACTTCCTCAAAAAACAGTAACTCCAAAGTTTGATGGAGCTTCATACTCAATCGGATCGTCATCACTAGAATTTGATGTTGCAACTACGATTGGCAGTTGAGTAGCCGCCATTCGTTTAATCACTCTAATTAAAAGAGTCGTGCCTCCAAGGTCTAGCACGACTTTACCGGGTAATCGGGAAGAGTTGATTCGAGCATGAATTATTATTCCCGCTCTCATTAAAAAAAACCAAGCATAATCTCAAGGATTTTGTTCTGTGCACTCTTCGTCAGGGCTGAATACATGGGCAAACTGATCACTTCTCGATGAAACTGTTCAGATTCAGGAAAGTCACCCGCCTTGAAACCAAGAGTTTCGTAAAATGGCTGGCGAAACACTGGGATGTAATGCAGGTTTGCTGCCACGCCATTATGCCACAGGGCATCGTAAACCTGTCGTTGTGTTTTTTTGCTTTCTGCTTCACTGACACGAATCGGATAAAGGTGATAGCTGGAATATGTTCCTGGCGCTTGGTGCGGTGTGGTGATCGGTAATGGTCTCAACTCGGCGTCATATCGCTTTGCGATTTCATGCCTACGGCTCACGAATTCATCTAAATACTCCATTTGGCTTAATCCCAAGGTGGCCTGGATATCTGTCATGCGGTAGTTGAAGCCTAATTCAATTTGCTGGTAGTTCCAGATTTCATTGTCTGGGCGAGGTTGCATCATTGCTTTGTCGTTCGTAATGCCGTGGGCGCGTAAACGGCGCAAACGACTAGCTAAAGCGTCGTCATTGGTCATCGCCATACCACCTTCGCCGGTGGTGATAATCTTGACCGGATGGAAGCTAAAGACGGTGATGTGGCTGTCGGTGCAAGAGCCGACTTTGATAGAAGTGGGTTGCTGCGTCGTAGCTTTGCTACTCCTCCCATTGACGGGGGGAGTAGCTGGCGCCGATGGCGTGCGAGGCATCTTCGATAATTTTGAACCCATATTGTTTACTCAACGAATGAACTGCCGGCATATCGCAGGGCTGTCCGGCGAAATGAACTGGCATCACAATTTTTGGTAGCATTCCATTCTTTTCGGCCTGTTGCAGTTTTTGCTCGAGCTTCTTAGGACAAAGATTGTAAGTGCGTGGATCGATGTCGACAAAATCAACCTTCGAGCCGCAGTAAAGTGCGGCATTGGCACTGGCGACAAAAGTATTTGGGCTTGTCCACAGCCAATCGCCAGGCCTAAGATCCAGTGCGAGGCAGGCGATGTGCAAGGCGCTGGTCGCGCTATTAACCGCCACGCCATGTTGCACTCCACAGTATTCCGCCACCACTCGCTCGAAACGGGGCACAGTCGGGCCTTGAGTCAAAAAGTCTGAACGCAAGACCTCAACTACCGCATCAATATCGGCCTGTGAGATGTTTTGGCGACCGTAAGGAATCATGGCGTCAAATTTTGCCGATAGAATCTTCGTTGGCGTCAATCCAAGCTTGCAACTCAGCATCGCTCATCCAAGCCGGATTGGAATCACTCGCATAGACGAATCCTTTGGGGACCTTAACGCCACCCTTGATACGGTTTTGGTCATCGGCCCAGCCGTTAATCTGGGGTAGAATCTTGAAGTGATCGGGGTACTCATAGGTGAAGTAGGAATCTTCCCCGCCAATCATCTGCTCATGCAACTTTTCGCCAGGGCGAATACCGACGATCTCTTGCTTGGCGTCTGGCGCGATCACATGCGCAACATCGGTGATCTTCATCGACGGAATTTTCTTAACATAAATCTCGCCACCGACCATATCTTTGAAGGCTTGCCACACCATTTCCACACCCTGTTCCAGGGAGATCATGAAACGCGTCATACGCGCATCGGTAATCGGCAATACACCGCTGTCTTTGATCGACATAAAGAAGGGAATCACCGAACCTCGCGAGCCCATTACGTTGCCGTAGCGTACGACAGCAAAGCGCGTATCGTGCCCCGCTGCATAGGAAGAATTACTCGCAACAAAAAGTTTGTCACTAGCTAATTTCGTGGCGCCATATAGATTGATTGGGCTGCTGGCTTTATCAGTGGAGAGCGCTACCACCTGTTTCACATTTTGGTCGATACAGGCGTCAATCAGATTCATCGCACCTACGATATTGGTCTTGATACACTCGAATGGATTGTATTCAGCTGTTGGCACAATCTTCGTGGCTGCTGCATGCACCACATATTCAATGCCATCGAGAGCGCGGTATAGGCGGTCTTTGTCACGCACATCACCAATAAAAAACCGCACGCGCGGATCATCACCAAACAGTTTTGCCATCTCCCACTGCTTCATCTCATCGCGCGAGAGAATCACTAAACGCTTGGGGTTGAACTTTTTAAGGTCATTGGCACGAACGCGTGACCGAAGGAACCGGTGCCGCCAGTGACGAGGATGGAGGAGTTTTTTATCACTTTTTGGTAACTCTAATCTTAATTAACATGAAATATTTGGAGAGATCTATAAGGAAGCTTAAATTTATCTAAATTACACTAGAAAAAATTAACCCAATGGTAAGCTTTATTGGCGAGTCCGAGGCTATAAGTAGCCAGTTAAAACACTCCCCAATCAAAAGAACACAATTTTTATGAGCGATTAATTGGCTTGATCCAGCGGAAATATTTTTAAGTATTTGCAAAAAATAATCTTATTTAAATTAATTATTTCCCATTATGCCTGATGGATTTCAATACAGAGGCATTGTGAATCATTTCTCTATTTTCTGATTCATACAATGGGTAGATAGTTGCCCCGACCGTTATCAGGTCTGTTACTACTCCAAGCCCAGGCCGACAAATCGCCGCCTTCAATTTGCAGTACATCGCCACTGTAAAATCGGCTTTTAGCATCCATCTAGGTGCTGTCGAGGGCATTAACTCCGGGTCAACATGCACACGTTCATATGGATCGGGGCCTGTCTGCAGAAGCTCATCTATAAGTCGGAGCAACTCTTCACGCACCACTCGTGTGGTGCCACCGCTTACCAGTAGATCAGTGCGCCGCTCTGCTGGAGTAGATTCGGCGGCATCGACAAGTTCGGGGTTTTTGTAAAGGCTGATGGGCTTGAAGCCAGGCTGACTACGAACTACCCCATGGCAAACTGTTCGGAGCCGATTACTGTGGGTTTATGCTTGGCAAGCAAGTGGTCGCAATACTCGGCGTAATTTCTTGCGGCACCCTCGATCACGTCATGCCAGAAAAATTGAGCCGAGAGAGTGGCATCGGGTCGACGTTGGAGAATCTCCGGCAGGTTGTCGCAAACCACGGTTTCGAAGTTGTCCAAATTCGGCAGATGATCCACCCATTCATTTGCTATCGGCAGGCCTTTTTTAATGCATTTTGGGGAAGTCCGGGTTGCAAAATCGTGCACCTGAAAGCCAATTGCCGACGGCATTACCCGCTGAAGTCTCTTTATAGCCAGCACTGGAGCAAAAGTGTTACTCGCTCACCAAGCTCCACTCGTTCCTTGGCCATAAGAGCACAGCGACGTACATGGCCGAGACCGTGATCACAGGCAATGATTGCACAAGAAGGGCTCACGCAGTTCCTACCCTCTCTGGCGTCATATAGCCCATCGTGGCGTAGGTGACGCCCTCGTAATGCTCTACCTCATGCCGATCCAACTGCGACCAGCCGTCGAACAGGAGAGTCAGGCGACCGTGTAACCGTGCGACAAGCCCATCCTGAACGTTGTTCGGATGATTGTTGAGAATCAACAGTGCGTCGCACCGACCTGCTGCGTCATGCAAGGTAACGGGCGTGAAGCCCAAAGTCTGTATCGTTGCATCATCGACGATTGCGTCGTAGCCCATGACTTCACAGCCTTGTCGGACCAGTTCAAGTCCAACATCAACACTGGTGGAACCTCGCAGATCATTGGTCTCGGGCCAGCCCTTGAAGGCCATGCCGACCAGCAGAACAGAGAGTTCGGACAGTGGCCGACCCAACCGCTCGGCAAAGCGCAACAACACCTGCACAGGGTAACGCCCCGCTTCTTGGTTTACAATGCGGCCGTATTGCGAGAGCATCCCGTAACTCGCTTCTCGATCAGCGGCAGCGTAGAGAAAAGGATCTTTGGTTAGGCAATAACCACCAACACCAGGGCTTGGCTTTGGAATCGGATTACGTGGGTAGCCTTCATTAGCCGAATTAATTACGCGCGCAGCATCAAGATTGAATCGGTCAGCCAGTAGCGCCAGCCCATTGGCGAAAGCGAAGGAAAGGTCGCGGTAGCTGTTGTTAATCAGTTTAACCAACTCCGCAGCCTCCAGGCTGTCGACACGCACAACACTGTCGTTCAGAGTTTGCCAGAAATTAGAGGCCATCTCAGCACAACGGCTGCTAAATCCACCGACTATCTGCGGCAGTGAAGACAGTTCTTGCATGGCCTGACCCTCCGCAGTACGCTCGGGGGTGAACGCCAAATGAAATTCCTCTCCAGCTTTAAGATTGGAGCCTCCTTCCAGGAACTCACGCACGAAACTACGGGTAGTTCCCACTGGCACAGTCGATCGCAGCATGACCAAGTCGCCGCGTTTTAGGCGTGGGCCCACTATCTTGCATACCGCTTGCAGGGCGGACAGAGAAGCCGACCCGTCATCATCCACCGGAGTGCCAACGGCAATGATCACCACCCGATTGTGCTCTTCTCCTGGTGAAGCACGAAAGTCCAACTGTTTGTCATCCAGTGCCCTCCGCATCATGTCTGACAAGTGCGGTTCAAATACATGCGGTTTGCCTGCCATAAGTTGTTCAACCAGCGGTTCGTTGGTATCAATACCAGTGACGAAATGACCTCGGCCCGCCAGAGCGACCCCGAGGGTTAGGCCGACAAAACCCAGCCCATAGACCTCAATGTGGTCACTCTGACGTGAGGAGCGCGCCAGCAGAGAAAAGACATCAACTACATCGCGCACCACTCCATACTCATCAATTAGTGGAACATGACGGGTAACATCTTTTTTACCATCGGTGCGGTGAAAGAGCTGGGATCGAACCGATTGCAAGATCTGTTCATCACTCGCATCGACTGGCGCGGTGACGGGCTTTGAACCATGACCTCGCGAACCGGACTTTCTAGAACTCACGCCATCGGCTATAAACCGAAGCACATCACCGTGGTTAATGACGCCTTGAAGCACCATCCTTTCATCAACTACCAGTGCAATCTCGAAGATATGCTCACCACTACGCCCCATTCGGGAAATGATTAGGCGCAGCTGCTCATCCGGCTGCGCTAGAACCACTAGACGTTCCAGATGCGATTTCACAGTGGCGCCTCCTCCCAGTTGAGGACCATTTCGGCGAGGCGATGGGTGCCCTCTCGGCGTGGCGTTGCAAACCGGCCGCGGTAATAATCACGATTAAGCAGCTCTGCGTCAGACAACCACCGCTCGGCCTGGCCTAGCATCTGCTCCCAACCTGGATGAATCTCGGTCAAATGAGTGAGCTGATCAACCTGTGAGAGTTTTGCAAAATCGACTAGGGATCGAATATCGTCTGCGGAGATCGAAACCGGGCCATCTTTGGTCTCCGAAGGATCCGAGATGGTGAAATGGCGCTCGACCACCTTAGCGCCGAAGGCGATGGCGGCCTTGGCCGCAATAACCCCATCACGAGAAACCAAAGAGTGGTCGGAGAATCCGACTTCATCCGCAAATTGTTGCAACCAACCGATGCGGTTTAGATGCATAGCTTCCAGCGGAGTAGGGTACTGCGTAACGCAATGAAGCAAAGAATAGCCTTTTGCATGCTGGCGCAAAACATGAGCGGCGTGACGCACTTCATCATCAAAGGTTGCGCCGGTGGAAACAAAGAGGTAGTCGAAACGGGTCGCTAGTTCGCGCAGCATGGGAAACGAGGCACAGTCGTAACTGGCTACCTTAACTGTGCGGAAACCCTGCTGAGCGATCCGCTCAATATCGCCCCGAGCAAAACATGTGGTCATTGGAACCAAGTCAAGTGATTCAACATACTCCACGAACCGGGCACACTCTTCTTCTGAAAGCTCAAGTCCTTTGAGACGATCAAATTCTGGTAGCCAAGGGCGCCGAATGGCTTTGATCACGCCATCCTGCTGCAGCCCCTCCTCGAACTCGGGGCGGTAGACGAGATTACGTGCATAGATATGTTGAATCTTGACGTGGCTGGCTCCACTTTCAGCGGCTGTATCGACCATTCGGCGTACGGTCTCGAAGTCTCCGTTGTGGTTCTGGCAAAGTTCAGCTATAAATTTCATGGATAATCACTCTCCTGTTCTTAATTTGTTTCGTTCATGTAACAACCTCACCAGTTCGAGGTCGATTTCTGTGTCGATATCTACGGCGGTCATTGGAGGGACGACGACGCCAATGCAGGGATCTCCTACCAGGGTGTCATCCTCCATTACCACTTTACGGCGACTTGCGTAGATCGAGCCGGCTCGACGATAGACTTTGGGCAACTGCTGCCTTGGGCGCATGTCCTCAAACCCCTGATCTATATAATTAATTAACCGACCGTCGCTCAGCATCCGTTTCATACGAAAAGGGTGTGTATCCACTTCGGTAATCGCAACCACGCTTTCGGCTTCAGGGTTTTTATGCAGTGTATGAATACAGCGAAGAATATCTTCAGCCCGACACAATGGAGCAGTTGGCTGCAGATAAATTATCAAATCGTAACGAGTCTGCCTGATCAATTCTGCTTTTTTTACAGCGTGCTGGACTACAGGCCAGGAAGGTACGTCGTCTTCGGCAAGCTCGGGGGGGTCTGAGAAAAGGCGCCCATGCGCCAGCATCTGCCGCAACCTGTCTTATCTCTTCTGAATCCGTAGAAAAAATAACATCAAACTTGAGTAAATCAGCTGCACTTAAAGCTGTCTTAACAATATGAGCTACTAGAGGTATACCACCAATGTCGGATAAGTTTTTTTTCGAGGAATACCCTTCGAACCACCTCGCGCGATTATGACAACAAGAGATTTCAAGTCAGGATCTATGTGCATCAAGCTCACTTCTCTGCCCGCACCATAAAATAGAGAGTCATATCGCGTCCATAACCATTATCAAGTCGATCGAGTCCATAGCAAATAGGCTCAATTAACCAATAGTGAATTGAGTCAAGCATTTTCTCGACAAACTTTGGAACATTTAACCCCCTTTGGAAGAAGTAAGCATAATATCCAACTAAGGCCATGAACCCACCAGTAGGGGTAGTGGTACATTTACTAAATCCAGAGGAAGAGAATAAATATTTCAATCCGTACTCTGTATAGCGAAAAAAGTCATATGGAACCTGATGCTGCCTTCGTACATGTGGCGCTATCACAAAAGCCTTACCACCAGGCTTCAAAACTCGATACAGCTCATCTACAACAGCAGATGGGATCGTAACATGCTCCATAATTACTTTCGTTGTAACAACAACGTCAAAACTATTATCTTCGTATGGCAAGCGATGCCTTTCTTCTCCAGGTTGATCTGAGGCTTCATGGCCTTTAGTAATAAACTGATCTTTCCAAAAATCTATTCCGTAATATTCAGAATCAGAAAAGAACATTTCATTGAAGAATTGTTCTCTCTCGGAGGAAAGATCAGCTGAGGAATAGATATTCAGAATTTTCGCACCAGAACCAGAAGCAACCAGACTCATGTGGGCGTCATAAAGCAGATTAAAAGATTCCTAAAAAACGGGTTTATTTTTCTTGCTTTAGGTACGTTCTTATAGAACGCTTTCTCCATTATATTTTTTCTTTAATCACTTAGAACTCCTAAACAAGATTAATCTTTCTGGATTCTTAGCAGATGGTTGATTAATGGAATGGTCTGAATCATATTAATTTGACAGTAATGCCGCCAATCAGGAAGCTCAGTCTATTCATGCAAGAAGATAAAATCAAGTCCAAACGCCTCAGCGACCTCGTAATCTAGAAGACTATCTCCAAGAGACAATGTAGGAAGACAGATCTCTTCTGCTTCAAGCAATTCCGCACCACGCGATTATGTTAAAGGCTTTTTATGTTTTAGTATGACAAGCAAGAAATCATTCATGATGCGCCATCAATTTAAACTGAGCGTTGTTTTCTGTCAGTCCATAGAAAGTATCCTGCGCTTTCGCCTGGCCCCGCTCTAGCAGGTATATCTGATCGCACTGACGCACTGTGGAGAGGCGATGTGCAATCAGGATGATGGTGATGTCGTGGCCAAGATTGTTCACCGCTTGCATTACTGCTTGTTCGGTTAGGTTGTCCAGTGCGCTGGTGGCTTCATCCAAAATCAGCACCTGCGGTTTGTGGTAAAGCGCGCGGGCAATGCCGATGCGCTGGCGCTGCCCGCCCGAAAGGCGCACGCCGCGCTCGCCAACGATGGTGGCGTAGCCTTGCGGTAGGTCGGTAATCACAAACTCATGCAAGTTGGCGATTTTGGCGGCACGCTCGATAGCTTGTTGATCAATGTCTTCATCTTTTACACCAAAGGCGATATTGGCGGCCACAGTGTCATCGGTCAGGTAGATGTGCTGCGGCACATAACCAATGGCGCTTTGCCATTGCCGGCGGTTGGCGGCAGTGATGGGTTGCCCGTCGATTTCTAGTGAACCCTCTTGCGGCTCGAGTAAGCGGAAGATGACATCCACAGTAGTGGTTTTGCCGCTGCCGGTGGCGCCTACAAAGCCAATCGTACTGTACGCGGGGATGGTGACATTAATACCTTTGAGCTCTGGTTGGGGGGCGTTGGGATAACGATAGCTGACTTGGTTCAGCGTAATGGCTTGTGTGAGCGGCAGCGGAGTAGTCGGGCTATGCTGGGCATCGTTGGTTTGTAGGTTGACCAGGTCTTGGTGTAGAGCATCTAGCGCCGGGGTAGCAAAGCGCAGATTAGTAAAGGCCCCGTAGATTTGTTGTAGCGCTGGCATTAGGCGATAGCCGGCAAAGGCATAGAGCGAGATGATGGGCAGCGCTGCGGCGAAACTACCGTTTTTGGTCATGAGGTAGAGAATCACCAACAGCATGCCACCAAAGGCGATAGCTTCCAACGCAAAACGTGGCAGTTGGGCGATCACTTTTGCTGTAGCCTGGCCCTTGGCGAATATTTTTGCAGGCTTGGCAAATCGTTGGATATAAACCTGCTCCAGACCGCCCACCTTCACTTCTTTGGCCGCGCCGAAGGCTTCGCTCACGGCGGTAAATCGACCTTGGTTCGCCTGGATTCGTTCCTGGCCGAGGCGTTTGAGCCAGCCGCTCATAACTAAGAAGATGCCGGCATAGGCTAGTCCCAGCACCACGCCGACGCTGAGTGCCAGCAGTGGCTCAACGATGACGAGCAAGATCAGCAGCGCCAGCGTGACCGTGCCTTGTGCCATGAGCGTCATTAGCGGGAGCATGCCGCCGTGGATGACGGTACCGACCTCTGAGAGGATGGTCTTACCCAAATCGGCACTGTGGCGGTTCAAGAACCAGCTGTAGGGCTGGTGCAGATAGCCTTCTACCAGGCGCTTGCCGATACTGTATTCGCGCATCAACGCAAAGCGAGTTTGGAAGTAGGTGGTGAGTGCCTTGAAGGTCAGTGAGGCGACCAGCAGCAAAAAAACCAACACGCCAAGTATGAACAGGAACTGCTCGGGAGTATGAATGCCGATGTGACGACAGGTGGTGAATGCGGTGTTGAGCATGATGTTGGACTGCACCAGGTCGGGGTTGGCCAGCACCGCCATAAACGGCAGGATCGACGCCACACCCAGCATATCCAGAAACGCCATTACCAGAATCATACCCATCAGTATACTCGCGCGATTGCGCTCGGGCGGGGTTAACAGGGTGAGAAGTTTTTTAAGTATTTGCATTTAACTTAATTCCTTCGGCTTCAGTTGGGTCGGTTAGTAGGACGTCGATATTTTCTTTAACAGTGCCTTCGATCAATAAGTCAGCAAACTGCTTCGCTCGATCAGAACGTTTACCCACAACAATGCTAGATGGATAGAGGTTGTCATAGAATCCTTTACCTTCACGCAAAAACTTTTTGAGAAGATCAGGTTTTTACAACCTGTATTATCTATCAGCTTTTGCGTATAGCTCACCGGGATAACTGACTTAACGATCCGCATAGGGTTAACACTCTTCACATCACGGATAACCGTTTCAACCAATCTAGTATTGAAGTAATTTGTCACTGGGTCATAATCAGTTGGCGTGGTAATCACCATATACTCAGCACCAGTGAAAGCTTCTTGGTTGTCAGTTGTAGCTTTGTAATTCAGTTCAGGATTCGCCAAAAACCCTTAGATCTCTGCATTAACCATAAGTGATTTACGCTGATTAATCAGCGTAACTTTTTCTGGAATGATGTCAAGAGCTACGACCTCATGATGCTGTGCTAGCAACACCGCATACGAGAGTTTTACATAGCCTGTACCAGCAACCGCAATCTTCATTATTTTATATACATTGTTTTAAAATAATATTTCTATTTTCAATTTAGGTGTCTAGCGTGTCCGAAAACTGACGATAATGGCTATTATCGTATTCTATCATTGAAACCCCAAGAAACTCTTTACATTCTTGCACTTCGCAGCCTCGCCCGCTAAAACTCATTATCATGCGTGCGAACGTGCTCCGTATTAGCAAATTTGAAAACGCGACGGACAAAGCCATCAACGCGCCAGATCGTTTTCCAGCGCCTTGATCTCTTTTTGTAGCGACTCATATTCTGTTTGTTTGCGCTTCAAAAAGGCGCCAATAAGTTCTTTTTTGAGACTTAAACCCAAGGGTGTCAAAATATAGGCATAGGAAACCTTGTTCTGCGAATTCTTGAAATTACTTGCCTTTACATAGCCTTTTTCTGCAAGCGCCTTTATGCAGTAATGGACAGAGCCCAGGCTAACACCACAGCTCTTGGATAGCTTACGTTGGGACTGACTTGGGTTTTTTTGAATTTCTTTAATAATTTTTATTGATAAATCGTAGTTCATAAAAATATAAGTTCTGAAAGCTACCGCACAACATAAGAATCGCTTCTTATGCGGTAATATGTTCATGAGCTGAACATATAATATTTAAATTGTCAAATTTATTTTATGATATTTGTGTTTTAGCATTTTTGATGCTTATTCATTAACATCATTACGCTTAGTTGGACATTGCTCACGACTTAAGTATGGTATGTTAGTAATATTACAAACTTATAAATATTTGTTCTAAAGTCATCTAATAAGAAAGTTGATCTTTATTAATTAGTATTTTGTCTGGTGAGTTCAACTATTTGAAAAAAATATGTAATTATTTATCTTTTGTTTCTTGTTCATAAAAAACTGTCTAACTATGATAAAATATTTATTAGAATCAAAGATGTTTAAAGTTAAATTTTACAAAATATTACTGATAATTTAAAAAAATGAGTGATAAGTTAATAAATGAATTTTTTAAATAATTTGAACTACTTGTAAATTCTATCAATAAATGCAATTAACAATTATATAAATCTAGTTAATTTTTAATATTACTTTCTATATAAAAAATGAATCCAAGTTTAAAAAAAAATGGTTAGTTGCCCAAATTAAACCTAATTCATCTGATTTAGCTTTTCGAAACCTTGAAAGACAAGGGTTTGAAACCTTTCATGCCTAAAATCAAAGCAACAACAAAAAAGAAAAATAAATTTATTAATAAAGAAGTATTTGTATTTCCTGGATATGCATTTATTGGCGTTGATCTACAAAACTCTTATTGGACTAAAATAAATAGTACTTATGGAGTGTCAAAACTTTTGAGTTTTAATAATAAACTTTCTGAAGTTCCTCTTGATTTGATAGTGGCATTAAAAAAAGGTTTCAAAATAACATTAGTCCAATAATGAATGAAAAACTAAAAAAGGGTGATATAATTAAGTTTAATAATGGACCATTTACGGATTTGGTCGCAAATATTGAAAGTGTTGATACAAAAAAACGTATTTATGTTCTTTTAGAAGT
>JAYQMT010000001.1:0-50945 GCA_038143955.1 Cellvibrionales bacterium | reverse complement strand
GAATATGAAGAAAATATTAGTAACAGGTGGAGCAGGTTTTCTTGGATCTCATTTGTGTGATCGTTTAATAAATGAAGGACATGAAGTCTTATGTTTAGACAATGTTTTTACAGGATCAAAAAAAATATTACTCATTTGCTTGAAAATCCAAATTTTGAATTAATCAGACATGATGTTACTTTCCCAATTTATTTGGAAGTTGATCAAATTTATAATTTAGCCTGTCCTGCTTCACCTATCCATTATCAATCTGATCCAGTTCAGACTATCAAAACAAGTGTTCAAGGTGCTATTAATATGCTTGGTTTGGCTAAAAGAACAGGGGCAAGAATTTTACAGGCATCTACTAGTGAAATATATGGTGATCCAGAAATCCATCCCCAAGTGGAGAGTTATTGGGGAAATGTTAATTCTATTGGCCCTCGTTCTTGCTATGATGAGGGTAAGCGTTGTGCCGAAACATTGTTTTTTGATTATGAACGTCAACACGGTTTAGATATAAAAGTGGTTAGAATATTTAATACATTTGGACCACGCATGCACCCAAATGATGGTAGAGTTGTTTCAAATTTTATTGTTCAAGCATTAAATGATAAAGATTTAACGATTTATGGAAACGGAATACAAACACGCTCATTTTGTTACGTTGATGATATGATTGATGGATTTTTGAAGATGATGGAAAGTGAATCAGGTTTTAAAGGTCCTGTTAATTTAGGAAATTGTGATGAATTTACTATGCTTGAATTAGCCAACAAAATTATTGAAAAAATAGGAGGTAATTCAAAAATCTCATTTGTTACTTTGCCAACTGACGATCCCAAGCGAAGAAAGCCAGACATTTCTTTAGCCAATAACATACTTGGCTGGAAACCAAAAATTTCACTTGATTATGGTTTAGAAAAAACAATTAATTACTTTCGTAAATCCTTGAAAATATAACAATGAAAATACTTTATCTTTATACGGAAGTAATGGGCTATACTTTAGCTACTATTAATGAATTAAGACAAACTGGAGCTGAAATTCATTTAGTTCATTGGGATGATAAAAAATTAACCCCTTATAAAATACCTACTTCCAACAAAACTTTTTCTTTATCCAAAATCAAAAGAAAATAGAATTCTCTTGTTAAACTTATTAATAAATTAAATCCTGATATTACAGTTGTCTCTGGTTGGGTTGATAAGGATTATCTTCATGCTGCTTCAATTTTAAAAATGAAAGGAAAAACAGTTGTTTGTGCGTTAGATGGGCAATGGTACGGGCTTTTAAGGCAATATTTTGCATCAGTATTAGGAATAATAAATTATTTTAAAAAATATTTTAGTCATGCTTGGGTAGCTGGTACATACCAATTTGAATATGCGCGTAAACTTGGATTTAAAAAAGAAGAAATAATTTTTGACTTGTATAGTGCAGATATTTCAAAGTTTTCGAATGCATATATAAAAAATGTTACTTTTAAAGAGAAAAACTATCCACATAGATTTTTATATGTAGGGCGTTTTGAGAAAATTAAGGGCTTGAAGTTTTATTAAAAGCCTGGGATGAGTTAAGGAATTTTAAACATGATTGGGAGCTGCATTTAATTGGAAATGGTTCTCTTAAATACCAATTAATTGAAATAGAGAATGTCGTTGTAAAAGATTTTATGCAGCCAGAAAAACTAATTAATGAAGTAAAAGGAGCCGGATGTTTTGTCCTTCCTAGTATTTATGAACCTTGGGGTGTTGTTATACACGAATTTGCTGCAGCTGGCTTGCCATTAGTTGTATCTGATCAAGTTGGAGCGACAAAATCTTTTTTAATTAATAGATTTAATGGATTTTATTTTAATACTCAAAATTACAGGTGCCTAAAATCAAAAATGTTAAAAATCATGCAAATGTCAGATGAAGCACTCTTAATGTTCTCAAGAAACTCAAATCAATTATCAAATAGAATATCTCCTCAAACATCCGCCAATAACTTGTTAAGTTTAATCTCTTAAGAAAATCAAATAGCCTTGTTAGAGTTGATATAATAAATTATGAAAATGTATGTTTGAAAAACAGAGTCCAAATAAATGTATCATTATCCATTGTTGTCAACACCAGACCTTGGGTTTATAAGAGGACCAGGGCCAGGTTTAGGTAATTTATTATTTCCAATCACTAGAGCTCTTCAAGCAGCAAAGAGCAAAAGAGAAATTTATTGTTCCTCCAACCATGTTTAATATTAAAATAGGCCCAATTATACGAAGGGAAAAAGATTTAAGGTTTTATAATAAGGAATTCAAAAAACGTGGTTTTAGGGAATGGATCGATTTTGTTCGTGTTATTATTTATAGAAATAAAGCTACATTTTATTCAGGTGAGTCAAACTTTTTTCATGATATCACAGACTCTCGCTTGCTAATTAATAATTGGTTAGTTTTAAACTGCTTGGAGAAGCCAATTAATAACACTGGTAAAATTGCAGTGCATATTCGTCGTGGAGATTTTAACAAATCTAATAAGTCCGACTTATCATATCAAATACCTACTCAGTGGTATTTAGACACTGTTGACAGATTGCTCTCTAAAAATGATAAGGAAGTTGTTTTATATAGTGATAGCAAAGTGTCGAATGAATGGTTAATATTTGGCTCTAGGGTAAAATTTTCTCAAAATTTATCTGCGTGTTCAAACATACTAAGTATGTCAACGGCAGATATTTTGGTAGCATCAAGGTCAACTTTTTCTCTTTGGTCATATTTTTTGTCCAATCAAAATACCTATTTTCCTAAAGGGTCAAATTTAAGTCGGTTTATTAGCGATGTCAGCAATATAGAATATGTTTAATCAAAAGTTATTTTCAATTTTGCAGGTTGTTGCACAGGCGTTATTTTCATTTAGCTTTTAAGCTCATTAATAAAATCAGCTACTGATGTAGATTACGTAGACTGGTCTGTATCTTTTTCAGTAGCATCAGCCATATTTTCTTTAAATATTTTTTCTGGGGTATTATTTAATAAATTTATAGCTTCGGGATATTACAGCACTAATATCATACTTCTCAATGGTGTTGGTTTGATTATAATATCCACCTTAATGATAATGTATGGTCTGTTTTCAGACGCTAATATTTTTTTTTATTTAGCTATTTTATTTTCTTCCATCATGCAATTACACCTTTCATTATGTAATATAGTTGACGGACTTGGAAAATTAATAATGAGATGTAAAGTTCAGATAATAATATTTATAATTTTTTCTTTGATATTTTTTTTGCTGAACATCTTAATCTATCAATTGTACAAATTATTATTTTAGCGTTATTATCATATACTTTTATAGGATTTGGTTGCGTATTAATTGTTACTGCTAACAAAGCCTGGGATTTTAGTGTTCCTCAATATAATTGGTCTATTTTAATATCACAAAATTCCTATTCAATAGGAACTTCGATTGTGCAATCTTGCATTGAACCTCTTATTAAGTATAATTTGCTTGCATATGGAGCGACTAGTTTGATCATTTTATTTGATGTTTCAACAAGGGTTGCATCGACAATACGTACAGTTATTGCCTCCTTAAATATACCTTTAATTACAATTTGGAGCAAAAAATACTCCCAAAGTGTTTTTAATAAAGATTTAATGATTAATATTTTCTTAGCTCTAGTACTAAATCTGATTTATCTATGTTTTAGTTCCATAATTTTTTCTTTACTATTTCATATTGAAGAACAAAATTTTCTTTTTTACGTCTATAATTATTACAACATATTTTTTGTTCTCTATTCATAATCTACCAAACATAAAAAATGTTGTCCTAAATAAACTAGAAAGAAATTTTTATGCAAGTTTATTAATTTTAATTACTGTTGGGTTAGGTAATTTTTTTGTGTCTAACGCAGAATATTATATACTAAGTTACTTGATAGGTTGCTTTTTTTCTACTGTCTATCTGCTCAAAGTTTCTAGATGAATTTTGCTTATAGAATTAAAATATTACTGTCTAGAATTATTTAATAGCTAATTATATCAAACTATGAAAAATTATTCTAAATGAAAATTATAGAAACAGTTTCATCCTCAGAAATTTTATATTCTGGAATAACCTATTGCGTTAATGAACTTTCTCAAGGATTAAGTGTTCTTGGAGAAAATGTGGAAATATTATCTTTATCTTCAATTTCCAAAAACTGGGTTAGCTCAATGAACGAATATAAATTTAGAAACGATTTTCTAAAAATACCACTTTTACATAAATCTGGTTATTCTTCTGATATGAAAAAATATATATTAGCTAGTAATTCTAATATTGTACATACGCATGGACTTTGGATGTTTCCAAATATTTATAGAAACACGAATGCAAAATTCGTAATTTCTCCTCATGGAATGCTTGCAAAAAATGCCCTAAAATTTTCACCAATTAAAAAGAAAATTTTTTATTCATTATTTCAAAAAAAAGCTTTAGCTGATGCCCGATTGTTTTTTGCTTCGGCAGAAAGTGAGTTTGATGACATTAGAAATTTTGGTCTAAACGCGCCAATAGCCATAATTCCACATGGTGTTAATATACCAAATATTAAGAAGGAAAAAAAATTTAAAAATCAAAAAACTGTTATTTCCTTTGGTCGTTTACACCCTAAAAAAGGTTTAGATACGCTTATAAAAGCATGGTCAAGAATAGAACCAATTTTTTCTAAGTGGCATCTTAAAATTGTAGGTCCTGATGAATGCGGATATCAACTAGAACTTGAAAAATTAATAAAGAAACTAAATTTAAATAGGGTTACCATTGAACCACCTATATATGGACCTGAAAGAGATTTATTATTATCAAGCTGTGACCTTTTTGCACTTCCTTCAAAGACAGAAAATTTTGCTATGACTGTTGCAGAAAGTCTTGCTGTTGAACTGCCAGTTATTGCTACAAAAGCGACACCTTGGTCTGGTCTAAAAACTAATCAATGTGGTTGGTGGATAAAAGGAGATGAAGTCTCTTTGTTTGAAAATTAAAAGTTGCTT
Source organism: Cellvibrionales bacterium (assembly GCA_038143955.1). Taxonomy (GTDB): domain Bacteria; phylum Pseudomonadota; class Gammaproteobacteria; order Pseudomonadales; family Porticoccaceae; genus Porticoccus. Next base: position 45,943 of record JAYQMT010000001.1, on the reverse strand, counting down.
TATCGCTTCCAGAAAAACAACTTATTGATATGGGACGACGTGGAAAAAAATGGATGCAAAAAGATTTCTCGTGGGAAAATGCTTCACAAAAAACACTAGAAGCATATTAGTGGATAGAAAATAAAAGTAAGATGCCAGAACACATTTATACATAAATACTTTAAGAAAAGGTTTTTAAAATTAAAGTTTTAATATTTTAAATTTATCTTTTTTTACTTTTTTTAAAATAGAGTTTATGTAGTTATTTATTTATACATAATCGCTTTATTAGTAAAATAGGTGTTATAGAATAGGATAGATTAATTGGGAAAAACTTTCAGATGTTTAGTAAAGTTAGAAGAAGTTTATTTGCAATAATTTGGTTTTGTTTTGCTAGATGGAATCCAAGAGGAACTTTGTTTTTTTGGAGAAGTTTTTTATTAAAGTTATTTGGAGCTAAAATATTTGGTAGCGTAAACGTATATCCTTCCGCCAAAATATGGGATCCTAAAAATTTAACTATGTTTAATGGGTCTTGCGTAGATAACGGTGTTTTTATTTATAATGTTGCTATGGTTTCTATTGGTGAGAGGTCTATAATTAGTCGTGATGCAAAACTCTGTACTGCAACTCATGATTATAATGTAAATTCTTTTGATCTTAAGACTAAACCAATAAATATAATGAATGATGCATGGATATGTATGGATGTGTTTGTTGCCCCTGGAGTTAACATTGGTTCTTTTGGAGTTGCACTTGCTCGATCAGTTATTTTAAATGATATTTCAAATTATGAAGTGTTTCTTGGTAACCCTGCAAAATGTGTTAGGAATGAGAAAAGAAATTAATACTCAATTATAAATTTTTCTTTAAATTATTTTATAATAAAACTTTTTAAAATCAATTATGTTTTAGCTACAATTGGTAAGAATATGAAAGAGACAATTTGTGCAATCATATTAACTAAAAATGAAGAGTTCATTTAAACCGTATTTTAAGCCAGATTTCAAAATTAATGGACAATATTCTTATAGTGGATTCTGGCTCTACTGATAAAACTCCTGAAATTGCAAAAGAATTTAAATGTGATTTCCTAACTAATGAATGGAAAAATCATGCTACACAATTCAATTTTGGTATTGATTATTTAAAAGATAAATACGATTGGTTACTTAGGGTTGATGCTGACGAATATTTTGAAGAAGAAGGAGATTTATTCAACTTAATCGATAAAATTAGAAATAATAAATATAAAAACATTAATGGAATATCATTTTATAGACGTATTCATTTTTTAGGTAATCGAATTAAATATGGTGGAGTTTTTCCTATTAGTGTAGTTCGTTTATTTAGATCTGGATTTGGCTTATGTGAAGATAGGTGGATGGACGAACATATTGTTGTTTCTGGTGAAATTATTCATGAAATTGACAATTATTGATGATAATAAAATGGGTTTTGAATTTTGGCTAAATAAACATATTGGTTATGCAAAAAGAGAAGCCATAGAAATGCTGTTTATTAACCATGGTCTTACTAATAAAAATAGTAAATTTAAAAATAATTTATCAACTAGTAAAAAAAGAAATATTAAGGAAAACTATTATAGTAAATTACCTCTATTTTTAAGACCAACATTATACTTTTTATATAGATACTTTGTTCGCATAGGTTTTTTAGATGGAAAAATTGGCTTTTTATTTCATTTTTTTCATGCTTTTTGGTACAGGATGGTTGTTGATTTGTTTGTCTTTCGTGTAATGTTATTAATTAAGACAAAAAATATAAATATTAAAAAAGCAATAAAAGAAGTTTTACAAATAGATGCTTGATTTAAGCCTTTTAGTTTGCACCAAAAATTCAAGTAAAAGTATAATTGCTTGCTTAGAAAGTTCTTTACCAATTTTAAAGGAAAATGCTGAGTTAGTTTTAGTAGACGGAAATAGTCAAGATAATACCATTGAACTAGTTAAAGATTTTTTGATCAAAATAAAATTGTTAATTTTAAGATAATTAATCAACCAAAAGCTGGTTTATACGAAGCATTCAATCTCGCTATCGAAAATGCAACAAGAACAAAAACTTTTTTTTTACATAGCGACGATGTTTTGAAATCTTGTGATACCCTTATTCGAGATATAAATCATCCTAATGCGGATGTGATTTTTTATGGTATAGAAATAAAAGGTAAACGATTTAAAAGAAAATGGCATATAAAAAATTTGAGTGGTATTAATATAAACTCCATGATTATACCTCCACATGTAGGGATTTTAATAGATAAAAAGGTTTATAATAAAATTGGTGTTTTTCGAACTGAATATAAGATTGCAGCTGATTTTGAATGGATGCTTAGATTGTTAAATTCTAGTAATATTTCATTTAGTTTTTCATCTGAGATCATTTATATGATGAGCAGTGGTGGTATAAGTAATAATGGTTTTTTTTCTGAAATTCGAAAGTTTTTAGAAGATGTGAGAGTTCTCAAATCAAATGATTATAATTTTATTTATTATAAAATTTTTTTAAAAAAAATAACAAAATTATGGCAATATAAGAAATTATAACTTTTGGTTCATAATATTTAAAATTTTACTAGAAAGATAACATATCAAGGTTAGAAAAATTTCACCTGATACTATGACGGAGATATAAATTATGAAAAAGGCTTTGATAACCGGTATAACAGGGCAGGATGGCTCGTATTTGTCAGAGTTTCTTCTTCAAAAGGGTTATCAGGTTCATGGTATAAAACGTCGTGCATCGTCTTTCAATACACAACGTATAGATCATATTTATCAAGATCAACTTCAAAAAACAAACCAATTTAAACTTCATTATGGTGATTTGACAGACTCATCAAGTCTTACTCGTATTATTAGAGATATAGAACCTGATGAAATTTACAATTTAGGTGCTCAGTCTCATGTCGCAGTAAGTTTTGAGGCTCCAGAGTATACTGCAGATGTTGATGCTATAGGGACATTAAGGATTTTAGAAGCAATCCGTTTTTTAGGTTTGGAAAAAAAAACACGGTTTTATCAGGCATCAACTTCAGAACTTTACGGTCTAGTTCAAGAAACACCACAAAAAGAAACAACACCATTTTATCCTCGATCACCTTATGCGGTTGCAAAATTATATGCTTATTGGATTTGTATTAATTATAGAGAGGCATACGGTATTTTTGCATGTAATGGGATTTTGTTTAATCATGAAAGCCCAAGAAGAGGTGAAACTTTTGTCACTCGAAAAATTACGCGTGGTTTGACTAACATTGCTCTTGGATTGGAAGATTGCTTGTATTTGGGGAACCTTAGTAGTCTTCGAGATTGGGGGCATGCAAAGGATTATGTAAAAATGCAGTGGATGATGCTTCAGCAAGAAAATCCTAAGGATTACGTTATTGCCACAGGAAAACATCATTCTGTTCGTGAGTTTATAATTTTGGCTGCAAGTGCACTTGGAATTGAGATAGAGTTTGTAGGTAAGGGAATAGATGAAGTTGGAGTTGTGGCTGCTGTTTCTAGTGAACTTCCTCTTAAGGTAAGTGTTGGACAAAAAATTATTAAAGTTCATCCTCGTTATTTTCGTCCTACTGAGGTTGATAGTCTTCTAGGAGATGCTTCTAAAGCCAAAAAAGAATTAGGTTGGAAATCTGAGATAACAGTTCAAGAAATGTGCAAGGAAATGATTGAGGAGGATTATAAAGTAGCTAGAAGAGCTGTGTTATTGAAAGAAAATAAACTTGATTTACCAAATTCAATACAAGATTGAGGATTGATATGAAAAAAATATTTCTAGCAGGCCATAATGGAATGGTTGGAAGTGCAATTCACAAGTTACTTAAATATAAAAAAAATATAAAAATAATTACTCGCTCACATTCTGAGCTCGATTTATGCGATCAAAAAGCAGTAAAGAATTTTATGGAGATTGAAAGTCCTGATGAAGTAATTATTGCAGCCGCAAAGGTTGGAGGAATACATGCAAATAATATGTATCCTGCAGACTTTATATATCAAAATTTACAAATGCAAAGTAATTTAATTCATTACTCCCATATACAAAATGTACAAAAACTCTTATTTTTAGGATCTTCATGTATTTATCCTAAATACGCAAAACAGCCAATGAAAGAAGATGTTTTACTAACAGGTTCTCTTGAACAACAAATGAACCTTATGCTATTGCAAAGATTGCAGGTATCAAGCTATGTGAAAGTTATAACCGTCAGTATGGAAGAGACTACCGCTCAGTTATGCCCACAAATCTATATGGTCCAGGTGATAATTATCATCCAAGAAAATAGTCATGTTGTACCAGGATTAATAAGACGTTTTCATGAAGCTAAAGTAAATAATCAAGAAACAGTAGTTGTTTGGGGAACAGGAAATCCAAGGAGAGAATTTTTATATGTTGACGATATGGCTGAAGCATGTCTTTTTATCCACAATTAGATAAAATAAATTTTGAAAAAATACAAAAAAATGCAATCACACGTTAATATAGGAACAGGTATAGACTTAACAATTAAAGAATTAGCTAAGACTATTAAACAAGTGGTGGGGTATAAAGGTAGAATTATTTTTGATACAACCAAACCTGACGGTTCGCCAAGAAAACTATTAAATGTTGATTTAATTAAAAAGTTAGGTTGGAAAGCACAAACTAAATTAATTGATGGTTTGACATTAAGTTATCATGATTACTTGTTAAGAAATATCACCTAGCAAAGTATCCCAAAAATTATATTTCTTAATTTATACATAGAAACCTATAGTTCATAATTCTTGTATCTTTTATATATTCTTGTTAATCATCAATTAATTTTTCATAATTTTTAAAAATGATTGTTTTATGGACTTGAATTTAATATTTATTTTTCTGCTTTCATCATTAATAACATTAATTTCAATAATAATACTCTTACCTATTGCAAGAAAATTAAAGTTAGTTGATATCCCATCAAAACGAAAGTCACATTTAGGTAATGTTCCATTAATAGGAGGCCTTTCAATTTTAATGGGTGTTTATGTATCTACTTCAGGAAGTTTAATTGATGATAATATATTTTTAATTTACATGGTAAGTGCTTTTTTTATTTTAGTTCTTGGCCTCATAGATGACTTTTATCCTCTTTCACCAAAAATTAGGCTTGCAATACAAACAGTCATAATTTTGATAACTTTAGAGTTAACAGGTTTAAAGTTTGATACTTTGGGACATTCTTTTGGCTTAAAAACTCAAATAAATTTGGGATCTTTTTGCTTATCCTATCACTGTCTTGGGAGTGTTGTTGGTAACTAATGCATTTAATTTGATGGATGGTGCAGATGGTGTAACAGGAATTTTAGCTATTCTAGCTCTTTTCAGTAATTTTCTTAATTGAAATTTTGTCTTTAAATATTAACTCTAACCCTTTAATTTTGGCATTAATAGGAAGCTTAATTCCATTTTTAAGTTTTAACCTGATTAAATCAAAAAATAAAATATTTCTTGGTGATAGTGGTAGTTTATTTCTAGGTTTTTCTATATCTTTTCTTTTATTATATGAAACACAAGTTAATAAAAATATATCACCACCATTCGCCTTATGGATTTTAGCAATTCCAATCTTTGATGTTTGTGCTGTAATGATATTTAGATTTAAAAATTCTCGTTCATTATTTAAACCTGACAGAAGTCATTTGCATCATTTCTTACAAAGGTTAGGATTAAATAATATACAAGTTGTACTAAGTATATTAGGTCTTGGTAGTTTATTTTTATTACTAGGTTTTTTTATTGACAACCATTTTAGATCATTAAGCTTTCCAATTTTTTTATTATTTCTTTTTTATATATTTGGTTTAGGTCTTACTCTAAGTATTCAAGATATAATTCTTAATAATTTTATGTTGAATGTTATAATTCTAATTATTTATTATTTATTATAGTAAGGTGATTAAAAACAAATACATTCATCCTTCTGAAGTTTATAACTAAGATATTTATAAATTTAATTTTTACATAAATATAAGTTTAAAAAGAAAAATGGATAATCAAATGAAAAAAATTGCTTTTATTACAGGTTCCTCTGGGTTTATAGGGTTCCATTTAGCAATGTTTTTCTTGTCTAATGATTGGGAAGTGGTAGGTCTTGATGCATTAACTGATTATTATGATGTTAATTTAAAAAAGGCTAGGCAAAAGATTTTATGCGAAAACTCTAATTTTCATAACTATGAAGGTTTAATTCAAGATACTAAATTATTAAATGAAATATTTTAAACCATAAACCTAACATAGTTGTCCATTTAGCTGCACAAGCTGGTGTAAGATACTCAATTGAAAATCCTATGTCCTATGTTGAATCTAATTTGATAGGCACTTTTCAAATTCTTGAAATAGCAAGAAAATATAAACCTGAACATTTGCTTATGGCATCAACTTCTTCTGTTTATGGAAGTAACAAAGATTACCCATTACATGAAAACCAGAAAATAAATACACCTATGTCATTTTATGCTGCAACAAAAATCTCAAATGAGGCGATGGCTCACTCCTATTCACATTTATATGAAATTCCTATAACTATGTTTAGATTTTTTACTGTTTATGGGCCATGGGGCAGACCTGACATGGCTTTATTTAAGTTTACAAGAAATATTTTATTAGATAAGCCTATAGATGTTTATAATAGTGGAAATATGCAAAGAGATTTTACTTATGTTGATGACTTGGTAAAAGCTATTTTTCTTTTAACCTCAAAAGAACCAATAAAAGTTAATGAAAGAAAAGAAATAATAAAAAATGATAATATCTCTGCAGTGGCCCCATTTAGGGTGGTTAATATTGGAAACTCTAATCCAATAAATTTATTGGATTTTATAAAAGAGTTGGAAAATATTTTAGGGAAAAGAGGCTAAGAAAAAATTTTTAGCTATGCAGGATGGTGATATTGAGAAAACACACAGTGATATAAATCTGCTAAGAGCTCTTACAGGTTTTGAACCAAAAACAAATATACGGGAGGGAATATCTCAATTTGTAAAATGGTATAAATCCTATTATTGATATGCCTAAATAAAATTAATTAAAACTATTAAAATAGACTTAAACAATTTTAATAGTTGCTAATTATAAAATTTATTTTAACAATAAATTTATTATTTGGAAACTTAAGTGATAACTTTTAATAAAAAAAAATTAATGTGGCTGTTTTCTCTTTCACGTTCTAAGAAATATTTTCTTCAAATAGCTTATGACTGTTTTTCTATCATAGTTGCTTTTTTACTTGCTTTAGCCTTACACTCTGAGACCACTGATTTCTTTTATCTATTTGATACCTATATTGGGCTTTTAATAGCTATCATTGTAAACTTATTTATTTTTATAGTGAACGGGCTTTATAATAACATTACACGTTATGTTTCAATCAGCACTGCCATTAATATAGCTGTTAGCAGTGCTTTTTCTTCCGCAATTTTACTTTCTGGTATTTTGCTGCTTAATCTTAAGATACCAATATCAGTTTCCCTAATTTTTGGAATAATTTTGTGTATATTTCTGGCGGGCATGCGTCTTTTTATCCGTTATCTTAGCCAAAATATATCCTACAGAAATCGAGAAAATGTTGCGATCTATGGTGCAGGTGCCGCTGGTATCCAGTTAATGGATGCATTAAGACAAAACCCAAATTATTCAGTTAAACTATTTATTGACGATAATCCCGACCTAGATGGTAAAAATCTTAGTGGTATTGATGTTATTAATTTCAATCGAGCAAAGGAAAAATTTATAAGCAAAGACATAAAAACTATGTTTTTAGCGATCTCATTCAAAGTCGATTACATCCGCCAACAAGTATTAGATATATTATCAGATTATCCGATTAAGGTAAAAGTCATACCTAGCATATCAAAACTAATAGATACTCAATTTAAAATTGATCATCTGAAAGATGTTAAAATTGAGGATTTACTAGGTCGCGAGCCAGTTGAGCCTAACAATAAACTTATGGCAAAAATAATTTCAAACAAAACAATTCTAGTGACGGGAGCTGGTGGATCTATTGGTAGCGAGTTGTGCCGACAAATAATTTTTCTGAAACCTAAAAAACTTATCCTGCTAGATATATCAGAATTTTCAATCTATAAATTATTTGAAGAACTAAAAACTTATTCATCTGAACTATGAGTTAGATATCATTCCTGTGATTGGCTCGGTACAGGATAGATTGTTTATTAAAAATCTTTTTGATCGCTATAAAATTGATACTATTTACCATGCTGCTGCATATAAACATGTTCCTTTGATGGAACAAAATGTAATTCAATGTATTAATAATAATGTTTTTGGTACATTGAATGTCGCTGAGCTTTCCGTTGGCGCGAAGGTAAAAAACTTTATTCTTGTTTCAACTGATAAAGCGGTAAACCCAACGAATTTCATGGGTGCATCCAAGCGAATTGCTGAAATTATATGCCTAACAATGTCGAAGCAACAAAAAGACACCTGTTTTTCAATAGTACGTTTTGGTAATGTATTGGGATCTTCGGGATCAGTAGTGCCACTTTTTAAAAAACAGATTGAAAGCGGTGGTCCAATTACTTTAACTCACCTTGATGTAACTCGTTTTTTTATGACTATACCTGAGGCAGTGCAGTTAGTAATACAGGCAGGATCAATCGCTAAAGGGGGTGAAATATTTGTTTTAGATATGGGAAAGTCCAATTAAAATCCTGGATTTAGCAAAACAGAATGATTTACCTAAATGGAAAAAATCCAATTTTAAATGAAAACGAAAATTCTTAAAGATCATGAGATTGCAATCAAGATAATAGGACTTAGACCAGGTGATTTAACTAACTTTGCCCTGGCCTTTTCCAACAATTGTTAAAAAATAAATTTACTTTATAGAAAAAACGTTAAAAAAACACTGACATGTTAGAAATCATTTCGGCATCGGTTTTGGCCAAAATATATTTGTTCAGACATAGTAGAAATGGACATATCAATCTTTTTAATTTGCGCTAGACCAGTAATACCTGGTCGAACACCATAAACACCTAATGCTCCACGAGCCTTAATGACATCTTTTTGATTGAAAAGATTTGGACGAGGCCCAACCAAACTCATCTCACCTTGTACATTCCATAGCTGAGGCAACTCATCTAATTTTGTTTTACGAAGAAAGCCACCCATGAAGGTTATTGAAGAGCTGCTCGCTAAATGACTAGCTAAGAAGCCGTATCTTTAGACATAGTACGAAACTTCACTATAGTAAACGGCTTTTGATTAAGGCCCAATCGCTTCTGAAAAAAAAAGTGGTGATCCAGAGTTGAATAAACCAATTAGAAATAAAAACAATAATATTGGAAAGCCAAAGAGTAGGCCAAGTAAAGAAAAGACTAAATCTAAAAATCGAATCATTAACTACGACTCTATTTAAAGTTACAAATTCAAGCTTAAGAAACATTTAAAGTAGCTATTTTCTTAACTGTTTTTCCATTGTGGACACCGGTTGCCATCCTAATAAATCCCTTTGCTTTAGAACTATCCACCTGTAAATTTCCAACAAACGGTCCGCCAATGCACCTTTACCGAATAAATTAGCAACAAACCTCATTAAACCAACAGGCAACGGCAACAAATTCAACTTGACGCCATGAGCTTTAGCCACTTTTCGCAACAAATCGGAAGTCGAAATATCCACGCCATCAGAGATCAAAACACCTCGTTGGCTGCTCTAGGCGAACGCTCACTGTTAGCACACAAGGCAACAAATCCACTCAAATTATCTAGCGCGATTAATGAACGTTGATTATGAATGATCCTAAATGTAAGTGGGTAAACCTTATTAACCCACTTAACTAAACTACCAAAGTTTCCTGGCGCATTTGGACCATAAACTAACGGTGGACGAATAATCACCACTTCCATGCCAGTTTCTTTTGCTAATTCCAGCAACCGTTGTTCAGCCTCAAATTTGATACTGAATAAGGATCGTGTGGACAAGGTTTATCCGATTCTAAAAATGGTTTGATATTTTGATTGCCATTTACTCCAATTGAACTCAAATACAAACCTTTTAACGCCAGCTTCTGCCGCTAATCGAGCCAATGCCATGGTTGCATCACGATTTATCTTGCGATACTTCTCCAAAGCATCACCAACCTCATCGCGAATAATATGTGCTCGGGCGGCCGCATGCACTACGACGTCAGTGTTTTCCAATGTGACCACAAGCGAAGATTGGCCCAATCTACAAAACATAATCTTTTAGGGGCCTGTGAGCTGCCGCAGAATTCTGGAACATTAAAGTCCATTAAATCCCCAACAACTTGCTTTATACCCAAAGCTGGAATAAAACCTGATTTTTTACGAACCAAACAAACCACATTACTTCCATCCATTATAAAACGCTGAACTAATGACGAGCCTAAAAAACCAGTTGCGCCTGTTAAGAGAATCAATGCAACACTCCCAACACCCTCGCTAGGGCTGGTAACTTAGTACGCAATAAACCATTCACAGCATAGTGGGTAAAGTAATAACAAGATTTAATCAAACTTAGCCCTTCCACTTCACGATACAAGAGCCAAGTAAATATGGCGGCATTCGCCTTATTTGCCGAAATTGAATCAGTGCGCACACGATACTGCGCAAGCGATTCATTTAAGCCGTAGGCATAATTTGTCTTTTTTAACAACTTTAACCACAATCCCAAATCTTGACGCTTACGTATTAATGGCATGTAGACCGTTTCAAAGTAATCCGTATCGTATATTGCTGTTAAACAACCAATCGAGGGAATCTTTAATAAATCAGCATAGGAAACCTTATCCGGTACACCAACACGCCCAAAGACATGACCTTCTTTGATCAATCTTGTCATACGCTGAAAAAACAAATGAATAGTCATTCGCCTTCATAAAGGCTAATTGCCTTTCAAGCTTTTGAGGCAGCCAAAGGTCGTCACTATCTAAAAAGGCAATATAACGCCCTTCTGCTACCTCTATGCCTTTGTTACGGGCTACCGCCGCACCCGAATTCACATTCAATAGAATCAATTTAATACGGGGACTATAATCTGAAAAGGTACGAACAACTGCAGCAGAGCCATCTGTAGAACAGTCATCCACTACTATCATTTCCAGTCCTTAAATGTTTGCTTTTGAACAGACTTAATAGTGTCAGATATGAATGAACTACCATTATACAGCGGGGTAATGATAGATACGAGTTTATGCTTCATCGAGCAGAATCATTGTGGATAGTGAACGAACTCCAGAGAAACTATTATCAAAAACAAAGATATTTCATCAGGACTAATACGAGGATGTAAATCTGCTCAGCCGATCCTCTAAATGATAATGGCGCATACAACGTAGCTATCTTATTAGCTTGAGCTTTACGATTTCTCCATAAATAAAGCTCCTGATGTCTGCTGCCATCAGGATAGGTATCAAAAGCAACAACACCATCAGTAGAACAAGTAGGGTGCCCATCTCGATCATTGAGAGACTCAGTTACCTTTTCATGCGACATAGTTGTTATATCAACAATATAGAAGCCATTCTCTCCAGAAATACTTCCATAAGCGAGCAAAGTACTATCATTAATAAAACAGTAGTGTGAAACCATGTCCTGAAATGGAAACGCACTTACTTGATTGTGTTTGAAGATCCAATAAAAAATCTCAGATTTAAGCCTCCTTCCTTTTTGGATTTAATCTTTTCATAAAGGCTAGATGCCGGCCAGATGGTGAAAACTGAGGCGTGAAACACAGTAATTGAGCACCAATGGACCAATCACGTGTCCCCAAATCATTACAATCCAGTCTCCAAAAATCATCCGGATTTTCTATGTGACCGATAACAAGCTCCATCCGTTTCAGGTTTGAACTAGCATTGTTTTGCTTAAAAGTTGTATCCATACCCAGGCATTACGCCCCAAACGTTTTACAACAAAATGAAACGTACATCTGCGTGCCCGCATGAACGGCACCTATAGGGAAAGGTAAGTTGCCCTTTAGTTGACCATCAATACCAAAATCCTTGGCTACACATTTCCTGCTCTGAAAATCGTTAAACAGCAAATGCGCATCATCAAGCCATAGTAGCTGTGAACCTTGCTGCCAGTTCCATGCACGCGTATCAGCAATTACTTGCCTCTCTAGCCAATCATTTCCTGAAAAAATCACAACCTCTACAGGTTTGTTTGTAGCAAGAGACTCATTTTTTACCAGAAAATACATGGGCCAGAAGCATACTTCCAGATGGCGACCAAGGTGATTTGTCGAAGCCAAAAAAGCATTTTTACGGGTAATGATTGGTCTAATCGAAAAATGTTTTTTTCGTACAAAAAAAGAAAGCGACAACTGGGTAAATATATTTAACAAAATCTTTTAAAATGGAGTGTTTTTAATAACGTTATAGACGACTATTTCAATTTTCTCATAGAATTACCCAATTACATCAGGCCTTGAAATGAGTGGCTTAATACCCAAGTCTCTTAAATTTTTTAGGAAGATACGCCATCCATAATCTTCCACGCTTGAAGTCATTCATATTGCCCGCAATAGCATTTTGATCAAAAGTTTGTTTTTTTGAGCGCCTATGAATTCTCTTCTCGGTGTTTATTCTTATTACAACTAAAAATACACAACTGAACCAGGCTCAACCTTTAATGCAATGAGGCATTTTTTTAATAATTTCAAATTCCTACTTGTAAGTTTTTTTTCGTAAAACACACGCCATAGAAATTGCAAAGCTCCTTCGTCAGTATGAATTTGTCTTCGATCAATTATTTGGTTAATTCCTAACTAGTCTTCCTATTCGTTCTGGAACAACAAAAAATAGGTCTGACCGATGTCTTAATATGAAAAGCTGATGGACTGGAAAGAAACCATAATAATAAAAAAAACAATCTAGGCCTACTAACCACACCTATAATAGTGTTTATTGCTTTTGTAAGACTACTACCAATTGGCACTGGACACTGGAGTGGCGCCAACTTTAGTGCAATAGCCATTATTAAGCTGCCATGACTTTCCAACTGCAGGTAATCCAAGATACTCAATCGCCTTAGGCATAATTACAACCTTGCATATTAGTCCATGCGTTGCAGCACGTAGACTTTATTCTGCTTAAAAGCGATTGAAAACGCCAGTAAATTAATTAACAGCTTTTTAACAGAGTTCTCCATCTAGAATAGCTCAAAACCAAAAAAATTTCTGATATGAGTATCCCACTTTTTTTGATTTGCAAAATGATCTCGATTAGCAAAATGTACGTTTTTTGTTTACTATTCATAACTACCCTTGGGAGTGCAGCCCTAAAGCAACCAGTAGATGAATACGTTATAACTGGATTGATCTAACTGCACAAAGAACCTCAACTTTAACGAGTCATACAACGCGACCAAGAAGATTCTTTACTTAAAATTCAGGTTAAGCATAGGAAGCAACATAGACGATTGCGTTCTAACGTCTGACACTTAACATAGACAGTCTAAAGACAATATCATTTCATAATCTAATTCACTTGCCATAAGTTAATAATTGGAACCTTAAAATAATAAAAGTAACTGTCTCTGCAATTATTTTACGATAATTTACTATGCTTTTCTCAAATCTTTAAGCTTGACTTTTTCTAGGTGGGGATTGTGTCTGCCCACTGCAGCTCTTTTAGCTTTCCAAAACCCATAAGCCCAAGAGCTAAGATCATATAATATCCGCCATTTTTTTTTAAATTTTTCTTAATAGCTGAAGTCCTTCGAAAATCCACTACCCTCATTTCCTTCCCATGAGAACAGATAATCACTCTGCTGAACATTAGTATGTGTGAATTGGTTACCGGTAAGTGTTGTTCTGACTAGAATATATGCCAGTGGATGACAATATATTTATTCTTTGCCCCTTTTGGTTGGTTTTTTTACGCGGAACCACTTTGACTTATCAATAGTTTTGACATAAATATTTCAGTATCTTGATAGCCGTTCTCGGCAGTATATAGCGAGAAAAATAACTCTGGAGATATCTGCCAAAAACCGTGGCCGCAATAGTTGTTTGCTGGAAGTATATGTAATATCTGACCTCCAAGTTTGCACATTAAAGAACAGTTCTTAAGCGCTTCTGGGATATTATAAATGTGTTCAAGCGTACCGCTATCAATAACCGTATCGTATCTGCTCTCTAGATCGTGAGGTACTCTTTTGTTCATATCATGGATATGTGTCGCTCCCTGAAAACTTGAGTTATCAACTGATTCGACATTGGTGGCTCCAAAATGCGACACGAGCAAGTCTTCACAATATTCCTCGCCTTTCCTGTAATACTTGTCTCCAAGAATCCTTTTGATATCTTTTTCTTCAGTAAGCGTAAAACTTGCCTACCAATAAGTAGAGTGTTGTTGAACGCTTTTTCTTTTTCGAATAAAGAAGAAAGTGTAGCGGATGATAACTAATTCCCATTTGATTTCCTCTGTGATGCCAGGTTCATAATTTTACTGATTTTCCAAAAACTTTAAAATAGTCTCTTGTTTAGGGATGCTTAACCGCGGCTTCACATTATTAATGTTTAGTCGCAACGAGATACTAGTTTCGAAGAATTGGGTTATTGAAAATAAGGTGGATTAGCCGGTCGTGTCAATACCAGGGGATCCAACCGATTTTAAATAGTCCTTTAATCCCTTCAAGGGAATCTTCCAACTCAAGCAACCTTGAAGAAAGGAAATAATTTAAATAAATTTATGGACAAGAATTTTATAAATGAGCACACATCCACCTCAATGTGTCAGCTTAAGGAAACGCAATATTTAAAACATTTGGATTCACTGCTTCGATAACTTGCGTAGAAATAAATGAACTCGTCAGTTAACAATATTGAACCTATGTACTTTGCGCCATCTTTAGTATAATGGCTAGCATCCCAAAAACTTTTTCTCCACTCGGTGTCAAAACAATACAACTTTCTTTATAGTCCGAGCAGATCAGTTGATACTTATCAACATAGGGAACGTCAAAATCATCAGCAATATTTTTCACTTTTATAGTTAAGTTCCTTAACCCACGCCTTTGCATCAGAATAAATTTCTTGAGGTAAAACCCAACAAGAGCATTAAATTCATCGATTCCAATGTTCTCCACGCCTCCAACCCTATCTGCTAATTCACTTAGTCTATGATCTAGCAATGTACGCCGCTGGTGTGAATGGAACTCCACATTACTGCTGAAAACAATAATTTTTTTTCCATCATTTAATACTCTTTCTATCAAAGCACGCAACCCAGCAAAAGTATTCAAAGTCTCTCTATTACGTTTACAGTGTTGTGATTCTCGAAATCTGGTGGAGACAATAATGATATCTGATTTTCTATAATCATAAGATGAATAAAATTTTTTCTTCCTTTTTAAGGTATCATCCATCTTACCAACGGATCAAAAACAGCTAATTTGAGTAATATTACCCCTTCTTAAATTAAACCCATCAAGTCTGTCTCTGTTTTGATAAAAGGCAGATAACAAGTCGCGAGCATGTGAATTCCCAACAAAAAGTACGTTGATTTTTTGGTCATCAAACTTTGTTTTTTTCTGTATCTGCTGGGCAAATCTTTTGTGGTTTTGTGCATATTCATTTACATCTAAACTCAGATTCATTTGGTATTTGTATCGAAATGCGAAACCTTCGTATTGCTTAGCAATAACAAACCAGCGATTAATGAAAAGTGACACAGGGCAATGAAAGATAAAAAACATACCCCTACCCATTTTTTTCCTAAATGGGCGCTCGATAAAGTGATATGAAATTGTTGCGAGGATAAATGTCAAAAAATTTAATTCAACTATATCGTAATTACTAGGGTTCTCCTCTCTGCGAGAGAATGCAAATAAAGGGAAGTGCCATAAATAAGCGGAATAACTAACAAGCCCCACTAAAACTAATGGCTTGCTACCTAATACCTTGCCTACTAATTCATCTTTCGAAGCAAACCCAATAATCAACGCAACACCGACGATTGGTAGAAGTGTATAAAAACTTGGGTGTGGTGTTTTTGCGTCAAAGAACAAAATACTGTATGCGATTAAATATAGACCAATCATCGGAAGAGATTTTGAAGCAACGCCCTCATTTGAAGATTTGTAATACAGCTCTCTATAGGCAAGCATCGAACCCACAGCCAACTCCAAAAACGGCTGAAAGGAAGATAGAAATTTAAATCAGGGTTTTGAACTGCCATCAACTCTGCAAATTGAAGGCTGAGCAAAGACAGGCCAACGAGGATAGTTAAGAAGTGCTTACGAAAATACTTGAATGTTATTATCGCTAAGATTGGAAAAACTAAATAGAACTGCTCTTCAATACCCAAGCTCCACGTGTGTAAAAACGGCTTTAGCAAAGCACTTTCTAGTACCATACTCAGTAGTAGTAAAATAGAAGAAGAAGTTTGAGACGAAAAAAGTGAAGCAAGAATACTTTCAGCGTATTCAACAAAATTTGAAGGTACAAGCTTTTGCCATGCAAATGGTATCGAAACAAAAATCACAACAAATAGCATTGGTAGAATGCGTCGTGCTCGTCGCTCGTAAAAATTCAGAAAACTAAACGACCCTTTTAATTCAAGCTCAGACAAAATTATGCGAGTTATTAGATATCCACTAATCACAAAGAAGATATCAACGCCAATAAAGCCACCCTCAAACCAATCTCTACCAAAAAGCACCATCTTTGAGTGATAAAGAATGACACTCACTACAGCAATAGCTCGTAAACCATCAATTTCTGGTCTATAAGAGGACAATCTATAACCTACCTTGTTCATGAAATTAAAAATTAAGATTTATATTTGTGCTGAGGCTTATAGTCTTGAGCTACCTGCAACAATAAGCACATTCTGGCCATCAATTTAGCCGTAAGCGTGGAACTAAGGGATTTCATTGCTGCACGGCACATCTTTCCTAGCCATTTGACCAAGTGGAATTAGGGCGCTCAAACGCTGAACAAACTTTTTATCCCATGTGTTAACTTCACCACCAGGATAAGTTGTATTACAGTGAACGCCATGATCTGACAAAAAGGCAGCCAGATAGCAGTACAATCCAAGATAATAAATCGCCTTAGGCATATTTACAGCCTTGCACAGTAGCCCATATTGCAGCACGTACCAGCGAGTTTACCTCTTCAATTTTTGCATCAGCATCCACATCAACCACAACAGCACCATTCCATTGTAATTGACTAAGTAGCTCTGCATTTTGGCTTGCTAGAGCTTCCGTAAATTCACCAGGTTTCTGTAACAAGCTACAGAAGAGCTTTACCTAAACCGAAGCACCAAGTCAGGAACATAGTTTCCAGCTCGATCTAGAAAGAGCTTTTCTCGTTTAGCAACATATTTAGCAAAACGGCCGAGGCCTGTTTTGCCATAAATTCTGGGGCCATCAAAAGTTGCAGCCAATTGACTTTGTGGCCATCTGTCAGATAGCACTAATGACCCATTTGCCCTCGCTCGAATAGCACGCCTAAAGTTTTTCTCTTTATCTCGCAAGCAAATTAAAATCCAAAGTGAGTAATACCAAGGCACATGACTTCTAGGATTAGAATGATTATTTTTTAACTGTTTGTGAGTTCGCCATTTGGCTTTTGCTCCAAAAAAGAAAAATATTGCCTTGCGATACCAGCTGGCACCACTCTGTCCGTTTCCAAGAAAAACATTAGTGACATTCATTTGCTGCGCAAATAGCGCTTCCATCCGTTCAACGCCACTGGATTTACCTGACCCGTCAATACCAACAAAAGCAACTAGAACACCACCGCGCGGAAGTCTGCGTCTACCAACTTCAAAATTTTTTAAAAACGACGCCTAAATTCAATTGCATACCTATATATCATTCGAGCCGTGGATTGAAACTTAAATCCTAAACGATCAAACCGCATAGCTTTTATTAGAGATTGCCTCACCTTACGTGCCAGATCGTTCAGTAGCTTGGGTGATGGGTTGTCGCTTAAAGCCTCGCGAAACATCTCCTGGAGCGGTTCATAAACACCATTAAGGTATTTTTGGTGCAGATGCGTTAACGTCTAACCTACTAAGAATGTATTCAAACTCCTTCCAGACAATAGGTTTATCAAATGGTTTTTTATGTTTAAGTGACATTCTGGCGCAGTGAAGAAAAGCTCGTCGTAGGGATCTACAACATAGGAGCTAAACTCATCAGAAAACTTTCTTCTAGAAAGAATAATATCTTCAAGAGGCAACCAATAAGCTTTAACCCAACGATCTCCAAGTGCCAATTGAAAATGAAGGTGAATATGAACCCATTTACCTGTCTCTAGATCGAGACAAACATAGTCCATAATTCCTGGGTAACTTCTTAAAAAACCGTATCAAGTCGCTGAAATCCAAGCTCAGAAAGAATACGTTCAACCTTGTCCGCATGGTCTCGCCCTACCAAGACGTCCAAATCAGTAATTCCATCAACAGTTGCCTGAAGATGATCACTACTCTTCCAGTGACAATATGGTATTTGCTCTAAATTCCATTTTTCGAACAACTTATAAACTGTACTCAACATTTAGATTATCTCTTTGGAAACCGATAACTTCTTCATATAGCTTACGATATCGATCCTGCATACACTGCATTGTTAAAGACTCTTCTGATAGAAGCCCTGTTACTTTTTCCAATCTGTTCTCTTTCTCTGGAATTTGTATAGATAAATCGCTGTATAGCGTCTACCCACGCGGCTTCATCAAAAGGAATTAATTGTAGTGTGGGAACGAGACATTTAATTTCATGGTGAGACGCAATATCGGAAGCAAGGCAGGGCTTACCAATAGCGAGCGCCTCCATAAGTGCCATAGGAAGACCTTCATAATCAGCAACTGATACATACAAATCAGAGTGATTTAGGACGTCGAAATAAGTCATCTCGTGGAATGTTACCACATAATTCAACACGATCCTGAAGGCCGGATTCATCAATCTGATGCTGAATATTAACCCTTAGTGGGCCTTCACCAAATATTTTAAAACGCACATTTGATGGGAGCTTAGCTACTATTTTAATCAAAAAATGGAGGTTTTTTTGCGGTGCCAAACGACCGATACAAATTATATTTATAAAATCGTCAGATGAAGAATGACTTGGTGAATATTCGTTTATAGCATTATCTATGCGTTCTAAATCAACACCATTTTGAATAACCATTGATTTTTTTAAAAAACTCTTAGGTATTACCGACTTAAACGAATCAAATGCACTCTGGCTGACAAAAGTAATTTTATCTGCCCGATGAAAACATATAAAAAGTAATACTTTCTTGATCAAAGGAAAATTCTGCAGACTATTATGTACCGTGTATATGAAAGGTACTTTTGACCTAAAAAAAGAAGTGCCAATAGGCCGGCCATCGAACTTCCAGGCTGATGCCCATGCAGCAACATATTAGTATTTAAATACTTTTGAACCAAATTTCTAACCATGCGCATATACACTACGACACTACCTCTAGCATTTTCAATTTTAAGTCTACCTTCAAGTTTTTTTATCTAACTTAATAGCTTCTATTAATTTATTATCAAAAGAATGGAACGTTACATATATGATATTTTCGTCCGCATAGTTCTTAACACGAAAAATACTAAAGGAGTTGAGTGGAGCGCTTGTGAAACCAGCCATATTTGATAAACGGAAAATTGTAATTTGAATATTAGACATAAAACTTTAAGCTCCAAGAATATTAGCGTGAATTTAATCACAAACTAGATAAGATAGATTTGTCCAGCGATATGAGGTTACATGCCGATATTTACAATGCTGCATAAGGATGAATAATTGACATATTCAAGTTATCGTATATTGAATGCAGAGTTGGAACCAATATTCATACGAAACATCAAGCTACCAATAAAAACAAATAATATCGACGCAAAGTCAATGGCAAAAAGAGTAGTATCGGTAAAAGAGCGAAAAACCAATAAGAGTAAAAAGCATAAATAGAATTAGATTTACTTTCTGAGCTAAATAAAAAATATATATAAAGAAAATAGCAGTAGAAACTAATCCTAACCATCCATAATAAGCAAAAATCTCTACAAAACTATTATGGCTGCTTAATCCCCAGATGGTTTTAAAGTGATTTATAGGGTAGCCAAAGAAATTTTGAAATTGAATAAAATCTTGTAAAGCATGATAATTTATATCCCAGCGCACAGACGTTAGGCCCTTTAACTCGAATTTCTTAACCCTAGCCCATCATCAAATACAAGGAAATTTATCGCTACCAAAGCCTTAACTAAAATCAAGAGCACAAACGCTGTAAAACCTCTGGAAATAAATAAGGCCTTGTTTTGCGCAGTACCATGAGGCGATTAGGGATAATACCTAAGCCTACTATAACTCCAGAACGACCTGTGTATAGAATGCAAATTAAGCCAATAAAATATGAGACAGCAAGAAAACTTGAAAGCTCTATTCTAGTTAATTTCAAACGCATTGAGATTAAAAAATCAACAAAAAATAGCTCAAAAATGCTGTTGTTATGTGATTACGAGAACCATTCATTATATCATTGGGATCATAGCCAGTGACATAGATCGAAAAAAATGTGTAGTACGCAATAACAAGAGTAGAAAATACTATTAACCAAAAGCATGTTCGACTAGGCCAGTAAAGTAACTTAAATAACCAGGCTGAATATCCAATCGCACCTAAAAAAAGTATCCACGAAGAGCTAGATTATTCCAGATCATCTGATCTAATAAAGTGAGAATCAATAGTAAGATGCTCAATGAAATTAAAATCACATGATTTCTTTTTGTGCTTAACTTAAAAATATAAGATAAAACAATAATAAGCATATGCCAAATAATTGTGCAAACCGATTAGTCCAATCAAGATCAAACAAACGATGTATTACTAATGGCGCGATTACTATAGTAAATCCTAATGATTTCATTTAATGAAATTTCCGTAAAAAACATGCTTAGTGATATATAAAACGCATAATATAATTCACCACTTATATACTGGTAATTTTCTAGCTAGAGATGAATTTGGATCTTCCACATAAATATTTATTCCGAAATGCTTATTAGCATATGAAGCAAGTATAGGAATCGTTTCTAGAACAGTAAATCTCTTATACAGAGGATCGCTTATTTTATGTACAGCATTATTTTGGTGAGAATTAAGTTTAACGATACCAATATTAGATAGATAGAGTGGGTTCCTCTCCCAGAATGTTTCCACCGAATTAAGATCTACACCAACAAGCACAATATTTTTAAATTTCCAATATATTCCTAGGGATACGATTCTTATCTAAAGTTGAGTGCGCATCAAAGGTAATGTGTGGTTCTATTTTTTTCTTTTTTTATCTAACATTAAATCCGTTACTGCCTTTTCAAGATTTTTTACTAGACCGTGTTAATGGAGAGATTCCAGAATATAAATGAATGTTGAAGTTATTTAACATATCTAGGTTATGATCATCACAAGTTCTATTGTAGGTCAGTAAAACACGCGGAGATCGTTTTTGAACCTCAAATCTGTTAAGGCCGCAAACTAGCCTCTTAATATTGTCATTGGTAAATTCTTGCTTAATTTCTATAGCATAATCCGAAGGAATAAAATCATGTATCGTCCAAAAATTAATGCCTATGGAGTGGCTTTTGATATTTTGGACCAGTTATCAGGCGTTAGATTTTCAGAGGAGGCCCCACTACCTAATATAAATAATGTATCGCTATTGGATTTGTTAGAATTATTTAAAACTGCCCAATTGTTAAGCCGTGCTACAGCCAAACACTTTTTTGAACGATATTTAGCGTACCGACGTCTTAATAAAGCTCTCAACATGGACAATCCAAGAAGATCTACGATTTTAATTAAAATTATTACTAGCTTAATCTTCATATCCATTTTCTTGAAGTTAGATCCAACTATTCGGTCCTAATTAATTCGTAACCTATTTAATTTATCGTAAAACAACGAAAGTTCATTTGACAGCTGAGCTTCTAATGTGGATTGATAAAACAAGTGCCAGAAACGGGTAAAGATTTTGGATAGTAAATTCCTGGAGGTTTTGAAAAAGCCGATGGATCGCCTCGGTTTTCCGTAGACTTGTGAGTTTAAGTCAGACCGCATGACCCGACAGGTTGTGATTATCCCAGTATTCTTAAGCGACTTTATACAATGGTTGAAAGGCAAGCATGCCATGAAGCTGTTAGTTGTGCACTTACTGACCTAATTAAAAGTTACATAATCTACTTCTTTCAAGGTCTTCCACGATCTCCAGCGTTTAAGGATAGTAAGATATATTTGTGGTATTTTTTATAAACTTGATCTACCTCCGTCAATAACGACATTCTGGCCATTCATATAACTTGACGCATCCGAGCAAAGAAATTGCATAGCAGCTCGATATTCATCTCTCTTAGCCATCCGCCCAATGGGAATCAGGCTCGATAAGCGCTGAACAAATTCTTCACCTTGTTCATTAAACACGCCACCGGGTGACAAAGCATTACTGCGCACACCCTGATTGGTCCAATAGGTCGCTAAATATCGGGTCAGCCCAACTAATCCCGCCTTGATAACAGAATAGGTGACCGGCTTTACGGGCTGCATATCAACAGGCAAGCCATCTTTTTTGTATAGACGCTGATCCGGAGCAAATACAGACAAATCCGAAGCAATATTAAGAATGACTCCGCCTTTACCACTTCGAGCCATTGCAGTCCCGAAAACTTGGCTACATAAAAAAGCCCCAGTTAAACCAACTGCGATCTGCAAATCCCACTGCTCTCTAGGAAAGTTTTCTAACCTCGAGGTCTCAACTATACCAGTATTATCTTTTACCTTGGGATCAATTGCGGCATTGTTAACGAGAATATCAATATCAATTCCCTGATCCGATATCGCTTTTTGAATCGAATGAATCGACTCAGGACTTGAAACATCCATCTCATAGACCAAAATATTCGACACTGCAAATTCACTATTTAACTTGCGCTCTGCTTCTGCAAGTTGTCGCTCTGATATGTCTGTCAATACAACTGTCGCCTCACACTCCAGCAAAGCTGCGGCATGCTCAACTCCCAAGAGACCAGCTGCTCCGGTAATAAGCGCTGTTTTTCCACTTAGATCAAATCGATGTGTTGGCATATATAGTCCTATTCATCTCCAGGCAGCCTAACCATCTCCACAAGTTCAACACGAACCCCATCGGGGTCGAGGCAGAAAAATACCTTAGCAATACCCTCTGATGATAGTATTGGCCTACTCAGAACTTGGACGTTATTCCTAACCAAATTAGCATATGCCTCCTCGCAAGAAAAAACCTGCAGCGCAATATGACATACGCCAACATTCAATATACTTAGATCATGAGCTTCTGTTGGGTGTGTCGGGTACTCTAACAATTCAAGTACGGTCCCATCCCCCATTTTTAATTTAACAAAATGAGCAACGCCATTTTCTATGCCTGTTATTTCATTGATGTAATCACTATCATCAGTAAATTCTTGTATTACCTCCAATCCAAGGATATCACGATAAAGGGTAACAGATTTATCCATATCCGCCACGATTATCCCAGCATGTCTATATCCGCAGACTATTGGCTTCATAATAAACTCCTTATGGTTAAATTAAAATTTTGGTTTTGTTGCAGTGGATAACAACATGATCTCATTTGAAAACTTAATCCACTTACTATTTTTTTTTTGAGCATTTTAGGAATTAAATATCTAGTTAGTGTAGCAATTATCTTGGCGGGCTTAGAAAACATCCCCCATGTGCTTGGTAATTGATAAAAGAATTCTACTTCTACATTTTCAAAACTGTGTATCAATTGAATATCTCTCAATGACTCACGCATAAATGGAGTTCTATGAGAATAATCTTCAAAGTAGATCTGATAATTATATTCCCAGGAAGGACATAGTGTTATAGCCAATCCTCCAGGCTTCAAAACACGATACATTTCAGCCATCATTTTTTCAGGATGATGAAAATGCTCGATCACACTCTTAGAATAAACGACGTCAAAAAAAAATTATCAGGGTACGGAATGCCCTCATTTTTCTATGTCAGCATTTCTTAACTCAGCCTCCGGACAATATTTCTGAGCTGCAGATGACTGATCAACCGCATACCCAGATACACCACAAGCAATAAATCCTTTTAAAAATTCACCTCTGCCACAACCAATATCTAGGAGACGCTCTCCTTCTTTGATTTCAAAGCGCTTAAAGAGATACGAAGCTAATTTCTGAGGATAGGTAGTCAGAGGACGATCTGACCTCGTTATATATAACATCTACATAATCAGAATTATTGTTTACCATCTAACGTTCTTGTTTATTTAAGGGGTTGATCAATTTTAACAGAAGAAAAGGTAGATATATAACTTTTACTGTGACATCTGACGAATGACTACGAATATTAAAATATATAACGCTAAAAACACAATTTATTTCAAAGGCTCGAAACAACAATTCCATTATTCCAGATCTATTATATTACTTGCTACTACTTGAGATGGCTTCGCCAAGCACCGACAGCCCCTCCAGCAACGCATCGTTTGTGATTGTAAGCGGAGGGCCCAACTTGATGGACTCACGACCAGTATGAACAACCAACACCCCTTTATGCATACAGCGCTCAGCGACTTGACTGGCCAACATAGCATCAGGTTTACCCGTTACAGGATCTTTAAACAGAATCGCGTAAATCATCCCATTTCCAAGAATCCATGATACTCTTTCTGGGAATCGCTTTTGAATGGACTCCAACGAATTACGGAACAACTTGCTTTTTCTTTCGGCTTCAGTAATTAAACTCCGCGATTCCAATTCATCCAACACTGCGAGGCCTGCAGCACATACCATCGGATTAGCAGAGTGCGTGCTGCTCATATTTCCCACATCAGGAAGATCCATAACTTCGGAACTACCTATAACGCCGGATAAGGGCACGCCACCCCCATACCCTTTCCACAAGCAATCAGATCTGGAGTAACTTCATAATGCATATATCCGAAGGCCTTACCAGTTCTACCGAAACCGGCCTGCATTTCATCGAATGCCAATAAAATATTATTTTTACGACAAACTTTTTCAATCGCTTGAACGAAATCTTTTGGATAGAAGACTGCGCCCCAGCCCTGGAAAGTTTCAAGCATAAAGCCGCAAACATCCTGTTCCAAATCAATACCCTTAGCAGTAAGCTCGTTGAGGCCTTGATACATAAACTCTTCACCACTTCGGCCATCAAGCGCCCATGGATAAGGGAAAGGAATATGATGAATATCAACATCTTGATAACCAATCCAATCGCGCTGAGCAAGGTTGCTGCTCATCATCTGCGCACCAAGCGTCCGTCCATGCCAGTTGTTTTCAATACAAATAATGCCTCTGCGACGCTTACCTTTATTCTGTCCATTCATGCGCATCAGCTTCATTACTGCCTCAGTCGCTTCAGTTCCAGCCGACAATAAAAATACCTTTTCAAAAGGCTTTCCTGCGAACCTAATCAAACGTTCAATATAGTCTGCTCTAACTGGGTTCGCATAGGCATAGCAGCTATATATAGGATCACCTAACTGCTTAGATATGGCGTCAGAAACTAGCTTGTTTGAATGCCCAACATTTGCGACAAAAATTGTTGACGTGAAATCAATCCAGCAGTTACCTGCAATGTCATAGACACTAAAGTCTTCCGCTTTGTCCCATACGATCGGCAATTGCCCATGCATAGAGCGTGACTCGACCTTTTCGAGGCGCGAAAAAATCTCTGCAGTTCCTGGCGCAGGTATTTCTGTCTGTATAGATCGATATTTAGTACGAATCTTAGGCACAGACATGGGTGAAAGCGAAAACTTTTGACTAGTCATGATTTATCCTTATTTAAATAAAATAGAAAACAATTCAGGGTTTTTTGATAATTGGTACTGGAGCCAGCGAAAATCTTCTTCTGTATCGATCTCATCAGCAACTTGCGTAATAAATGGAATTACTTTATCCCCATGTATCAATCCATTCTTTAGAATAAATTTAACAGATAACACATCGACATATCCATTTGCAATGTAAGTATCCGAAAACTCTGGCGCGCATCATTTGCGACATCCAGATTCACACTATTTGACCCAACGCTTTTTTAGGTAGCTACTTTCCGAAATCTCAAAGGTTTTATAAGCAGATTCCGACATAAGGTGAACAGATCGCAGTGCTGTTGCGCCTTCATGATTAACGAAACGACGTATCGCCTCATCAATTAATTCTGGATTTCTGAAAGGAGTGGTAGGCCTGATATGCACAATGTATTCAGGTAACTTATCATTCTCAGACAACCACGTAAGTGCATGATGAATAAATTCAAAATCAGTTGAGTTATCAGTAGAAATTTCAGCTGGTCGCAAAAATGGTGCTTCTGCCCCAAACTTACGTGCCAATGTTGCGTAGTCGTCAGAATCCGTGGAGACAATAGTCTTTTCAATCAATTTGCTTCTAAAGCATGCAGCCATTGACCATTCCAATATAGACCGGCCGCCAAGATCACGAATATTTTTATTTCGAACGCCTTTTGATCCCGACCTTGCGGGAATCAGTGCAATAATTTTTGTCATCCAATAACCTATAAATCACACACGAATTAAATTTTTGGGTTCTGATCCATATCAAAAGTTCTAAATGTTTCAGTCCTTGCTTTCTCTAAAATATGAGCCGGTGTGTGCAAAATATTTGAAATTTTAATCACCTCGTTAGGAGCAGATAAGACCCCGTCATATTTTATTTTAGAGACAACAAGCAAACCATCATTACAAGCGACCTTAACAAAACCCTGCTCCGTAATGTTAACTACCCTACCGTAGTAGAAAGGGTGAAAATCATAATCACTTTCTTCTATGTGCGCTGACATAATCTGGATACGGTTCCCCTTATAAAACGTAGATGCACCTAACATTGGATATCCAAATGCTCTAACAAAGGAATCAATTTGGCGAACACTCCAATTCCAATCAATGAACCCATTAATTTCGTATAAGGCTGAGGCATAAAAATACCTTCTCCAATATCTTGTGATTCTTCGAAGACCTCAGCGTTAGATGTTATGCTTTTCAGCAAATCGCCAAACAACTCTTTTGCTAAAATAGAAATTGATCTAGTGTGACATAAAATTGTTGGGTATCGCGTATTGATTACTATTTTTTTCTTAAATAAAACTGCACCGGCATCAATTTTAGGAGTTACCAAATGTATTGAAACTCCTGCAACATTAATATCATTCATTATTTTAGAGTAAATAGTACTTCCTCGCTCTCTTGGTAAGTACCCAGAGTGCAAATTCAAGACTTTGCCATCAAAAGAATTTATAAATTTTCGGCTAAATATCCATCTAGATGCTATCGAAAATACCATTAACTTTCAGCCTCTTCAATAATTCAATAGTCGCGTTATCATTCACATCATTAGCTTCAATTATTGTTATTTCTTTATTGCGCGAAAAATCAAAAAACATCAGAATACTCACCACTATCACGTAGAAGTGTTGCATCTCTCTGGTGATATTCCTTGTTCCAAGTCACAATAACCGGCTTAAAAATTTTGCTCCATCAGCATATTTGCAAAAAGTGTAAGGTTCTTACCTGAGCCGATAAGACAAAATCTACAATCATTTTTATCAGGAAAAAGCATAATTTGTTACACCTAGAATCATTCGGAAATTAAATACTGAGGCATTACGGCACATTAGTGACGCGAATCTAAATCAAGGTGCTCACGCAACTTGCGAGCGATTGAACTTCAGCATCAATGATTTGCTTTTCACCATCACCCATTGCTTTTTCGATTTTGCGCACCGCCCCAACCAGTTGACGCAGGCCAGATGGTTCAATTGATGCTGCTTGGTCAGATCCATACATAGCACGATTTAATGTAATGTGACGCTCAAGCGAGGTGATACCCATCGCTGCGGCAGCATAAGAAATTGCCAAACCAACTTCATGTCCGCTATAACCAATATCGCACTGATAACGATTACGAAGGGTGTCGATAACACGCAGATTCGCATCTTCATCACGCATTGGATAGGTTGAGATGGTGTGCATCAATTGAAGGGGCAACCTAGCGTCCTGGAAAATATCAACAGCTTTTTGAATATCTTCGTGGTTACTCATGCCTGTTGATATGAACGTATGTTTCCCTTCTTCAGCAACCATCCGCAATAGATCTTGGTACACAATCATTGCAGACGCAATTTTGTTGAACTTGCAGTCAAATTGACGCAAGAAGCCTTGGCTATTTAGATCCCAAGCAGATGCAAACCACTCAATGCCTTTTTGGCACAGTAGCGAGCAATCTCTTCATATTGTTCCTTGCTAAGCTCTAGTCCCTCTTTTTGTGCGCGTTGCGTCTTGCCCCATGGGCTTTCTCGCGGACTATCCAAGAATTCTTGCGTATACACCTGATTGATATCGCGTTTTTGAAACTTTCACTGCGTCGCAGCCAGCACTTGCTGCGAGATCAATGAGCTCCTTACAAATGCCCATATCGCCATTGTGATTGATGATTTCGGCAATAAAAAAAATACCCATTTTATTTAGCTCCTGTTTCCGAAATTAGAATAGGCCTGTTACTTCTTCAGCAGACATCTTTTCAACACCAATCAACAACTCAATAAAGGCTCGAACAAAACCATCACCACCTTTCTGGGGTAAAACAAGATCTACTTGATCAAGAATCATTCTGTGTGCGTCACTTGGAGATACAGAGAATCCAGACATCTGAATTGCCTCTAGGTCATTGAGATCATTTCCAAGATAGACTAACCCTTCAGTGCTCAAATTATTTTTTTAAGATAATTCAATAAATAATCTGCTTTATTAGATATCGACTGCACACAATCGACATGAATTTTTTTTGATCGAGTTAAAACAACTTCATTTTTCTCTTAGATAGAATAAAGTATTTTAAGGACAAATTCTTCTGTATCATAAAAGAACGCAAGAGGTCAAGTCCTAGTCCGTCACCACGATCGCAGCACACCGTCTCGATACCATTTTGATCGACCCAAACTTTATTATTTGTAAATACTCCATCGAAATCGAACACAATTGTGTGGATATCTTTGTAGTCTGGGATTTTTTTTTATTAGGCAAGACCAAGCTCGTGTTCAATTAGGTCGCAAAGTATATGCCCAACCAATATATGCACTTCTTGAATTCGTGCAGTTGAATCGCTAGGTATTACGATTTTTAAATCAGCCAATTTTTTAGCTCTACCGCCTTCTTTACCAAGAAGGGCAATGGTTTTAACACCTAGCTTTTTTGCAGTTTTAAGAGCCCGCACTATATTTTCACTATTGCCAGAAGTTGAGATTGCCACAAGTACATCGCCATTTCTAGCAACTGCTTCAAGTTGTCTTGAGAAAATATCTTCATAGTTGTAATCGTTTGCTATACAGGTAATAACTGAGGTATCGGTCGTGAGTGCAATTGACCGAAGTGCCTTACGATCTTTCTTAAAACGCCCAACGAGTTCAGCGGCAATGTGCTGTGAATCAGCTGCACTTCCGCCATTGCCACACCAAAACAAGGTTGAGCCAGTATCTAATGAGCTTGCCAAGCATGTGCCTATCTCACTTATATCATCTTGTAGACAATCAATGACGAAATCAACAACGTTAATATGATGGAGTAAGTTTTTATTAATAATATCAATATTTATCATCTAATTCCTTAATCTTATATATACTTACTGGACCTATATCAATTTTTTTTATGAACATCAAATTTACCATATATAGAACTCAAAAAAGGCTTCAATACGTTTGATTGAACGTTCACCAACTAAGATGAAACCATCAAGATTAATAACTTGACCTCTTAACCAATGATCTTGCTGCTTGTAATCTTCTGGGGACGGAAATAAAGTGGACATATTTGATCCTCAAAATAACTAATATAAGAAGGACTTTTCACCAATTCACAAACACCCCTCTTTTTAAAATAATAATCATATAAAGGAGTTTCAAAAGTGTGAGGCACATAAACTTTAATATTTTCTTGTACACATATATCTTCAATTATTTTTGATACCTCTCTAACATCTGGTCGCGCTTTGTCAAAAATATTCTCCGTATTCCAGCCAAAAATAAAAATAAAGAAAATAAGACTATTTAAAATCACTAGCTGATTAAGTTTAAGTTTTGAAAAATAACCGATACATAAATATACAAGAGGTATCGCGCCAATGAAATATCTAGGAAAGGTAGCGCCAGAAAATATGCTTTGCATAGTCAGAAAAATGCCAAATAAAGTTATAGAAATTGCCATGATTAGCCAGCACTTGTTTTGAGAAACCATAAACTATTTTTTAGAAAAAGAGTTAAGCCAAGAGTTACAAATACAAAAATTGGTAGATATAAATGGATTGTTAGGCAGATACTTGCTATTACCATAAAAATTCACTGAAAAGACCGCCGCTGAGAATAACCTCTCAATCATGCGCAATGGAGATGAAAAACTTAGTTTGTTTATAAAATATGCTGCAAAATAATCATAATTAATTAAAAAGTATAGTAGCACCGCGGATAGCCCAGTTATCAAAAATAAATAAAAACTATACTTCATTTTTATTCTACCAGAACTTTTAAAAAATAGGCCACTAGAACCATTATAAAAGCAAAAATAGCGAAAAAAATATGGAGAAAAACCAGCCAAATAATTAGGCATATTGCAATAATTATATTGCGAATTTTTTATCATCCATCAATGATAGAAATAATACCAATAAGCATAATAAGGTGGCCAGTGTATAAACAGATGCCTCAGCTGATTGATATAAAAATAATGTATTAACTGCAGTTAGCGAAGAACCAAAATATGCAGCCTGCCTATTAAGAAATTTTTTACCAACACAGAAAGTGGTACCAATAACTAGTAATCCAAAAATTAATGACATTATTCGGTAATGCCATTCATTTTGTCCTAAAGAAATCTCATAAAGACGCAAGAGACCATCGTATGACAAAGGTATACTGGAAAAAAAGCACCATGTTGTCTACTCAAATTAATACGCCATGCTTCATCAAGCCAAAGTGAAGTATTCAGCCCCTTAGAACTTAGCAATACCACAACTATAAAAACAAAAAGCAAATATAAGATATCAATTTTGAAATATCTTTCTTCAAAATTATTTTTTACGTTTTTAGCTTTGTTGGTTACAAAGAATTTACTCATAACTTATTATCTATTTATATTCTATGTGTTAAGAAATTTTGTAATCTCGTTAATTAACATCTCTTGCTCCTTTTCTAAACCTACCCAAAGTGGTAATCTTACTATACGCTGTGCTAATTTTTCGGTAACATCTAGGTCGCCATGCGTGCGGGAAACCTTCTGACCATAGGGAGAAGAATGTAAGGGCAAGTAATGGAAAACACAGTTAATCCCCTTTGAATTCATGGCGTCGATAAACCGGTTTCTGTCATTAAGATCATTGAGAAGCAGGTAATACATATGAGCATTGTGCGTGCATTCGGCAGGAATCACTGGGCGGCGAACACGTCCTTTCTGCTCCAACGAGTCGAAATTAGCGTGGTAATGTTCCCAAATCTGGAGGCGTCTAGTCTTAATGCTGTTGGCTTCTTCTATCTGTGCCCAAAAATGCTGCAGTAATTTCGCCTGGTAAATATGATGAACCGAGGTCTAACCACGTGTATTTATCTACTTGTTTTCGAAAAAATCTGCTACGATTAGTACCTTTTTCTCGAATTATTTCTCTGCGCGTTCAGCTAACGCTGGGGCATTAATTAGTAGCGCTCCACCTTCACCAGAAATGATGTTTTTTGTTTCATGAAAGC
The DNA here is from genome assembly GCA_038143955.1 of Cellvibrionales bacterium. Taxonomy (GTDB): domain Bacteria; phylum Pseudomonadota; class Gammaproteobacteria; order Pseudomonadales; family Porticoccaceae; genus Porticoccus. The sequence goes on along the minus strand of JAYQMT010000001.1, from coordinate 14,107 downwards.
TATAACAACTTAAGTGACCAATTGAACCAAGAGGCTGCCCACGGTAATTTGCCTGAAAGCCCTGCGCAACGTCTTCAATCACCAATAAATTATGTTGCTCAGCAATGGCCATGAGGGTATTCATTTCACAGGCTACACCCGCATAGTGTACTGGCACAATTGCCTTAGTGCGTGGCGTAATAGCCTTTTCAATAAGCGTTTCATCTATGTTCAGTGTATCTTGTCGAATATCCACAAATACTGGTACACTTTTTACGTAAAACAAAGGCATTTGCAGTAGAAACAAAAGTATAAGACGGCATAATTACTTCATCGCCAGGTTGAATGTCTGCGAGTATTGCGGCCATTTCAAGCGCTGCGGTGCAACTATGCGTAAGTAAAGCCTTGCTGCAACCTACTTCCTCTTCAATCCATTGATGACAAAGCCGTGTAAATGGTCCATCACCCGCCAAGGTATTGTTTGCCTGCGCTTGGGCAATATACTTTAGCTCTTTACCGGTTAAGAAGGGCTTGTTGAAAGGAATCATACTTATAAATTTCTTGGATTGTTTATTTTTCACAGACGTAAAGATAAAAAACTTCATCAATATAAAGAGAAAGCCTGCTATAATAAAAATGGCAATAATTGCACTTAACTGATGATGATAGCCTAGTTTTTCATGAAAAATAAAAAGCAGCAACCAATTTAAGAAGAAACCAATAACGTAAATTACTACAAATCGAATAAATTGAGAACTTTCTAACTCTTTTTGTTCACGAAATGTATGTCTTTTGTGGACAAAATAACCAGCAATTACCCCTAATGGGTAAGAAATCGTAATTGTGGCAAATGGAGAAAGCCAAAGTGACGTTAAGGTTAGGTATATTAGGTATCCCAGAAAGTTAAGAGTTAAGCCGATAATTGCATAACGAAAAAGCTCCTCAAAAGGGATGTTCAATCTATTCTTAGAACAAAACGATTCAATAGCATCAAAGTATTTCTAGTTTAGTAGAAAGTATCATTTGCTTATGTTGTCCACTAATTTGCAATTACTTAATTTATTAGTCTTTAATTTTATAAATCGCATAGTATTCGATTGCAGTATCAGTTATCTTTTGTTATGTTTGCCGAAGAACGAGCCCTGTCAGAATTTTGGTATATCAATAAATCTTCTGTACTGTCAACTTCGCCCCATTCACCTATATAAGAAATGGCTGCAATTGTGATTTGGCTAGCGTCAATGACTCTTTGTAATGTGCCTGTCATATGTATGCAATCATTTTCTTGCGCAGACAATGTTGAAAGGATTCGGAATTACTTTGCCCACCCCTGAGGCGTAAAGCGCAATAATCCCATGTACTGTCCTTGCACCTCGTCAACAGATTTTGGTTTGTAACCAATTTCAGCCAAGGTGTGCTCACTCGTCAGACGGAAGGTTTCTGCATCTAGTATGGGATCACCAAAGCGTTTAGTCCAAAGCTCAAGCCAATTAGGATCATAGGTGACAGCAAGCAATGAGCTACACTCCATCAAGGATTTGATAGCCACTGAGCTGTAGAAGATATCCGAGTAGGTTACGATGCAGGGTTCAGCTTGAAGCCAGTCTTGTGCACAGGCAAGTGAGGACACCATATGGTTTCTGCCCAGCGTGGATTATAAAACTCTACTAGCCCACGATTAGCCAAAAGTTCCCGCTTGTAACCTGTAACAATAGCGATCTCTGAAACGCCTGCCTCCCGAAGTGCTTCCAATTGCCAATCAAGTAATGCCTTCCCCGCCAACTCTACCAAACACTTCGGACGTTCTTCGGTCAGACTTTTCATACGGCTACCACGTCCAGCAGCAAGAATAATGGCCTTCATAATAACTAGCTTTCCTTCACTTTTAATTAGAATTTTGTACAGCCTTAAGGCAAGCAAAATGCAAAAAACTGAAGTCACTGCATCTTGACTTACTATAGGTCAAACCTTTTCCCGAAGTGGTGTCTAGATTACTATCGTAGACCAGGTAAGGAAATACCTCTACCTCTACCCTTGATCCCACCGGCAAACAGCACTTGAGGGTCGAAGTAACCATAACTCACTAATTGTATTGGTTTTGGGCTATAAGCACACGGACATCCTACAAACTTTTGATACGTTTCTTACAATAGATCAACTTCCATTCTATATCTAAATCTTTCTACCCCAGAGTTTATAACGTCCCATAACAGATCTCTACATACAGAAGTTTGATGACAATCAGAATACAAGCGGATTTATCCCTAAGCGTAAATGATTAAACATTTCAACTTATCAGCTGAACAATGCCTTAATACGGTTCAGATCTTCTACTCCTAGGTTAACCTCTCGCTCGGGATGCCACATCCAACCTTCCCAAGGTAGGGACTATGCCGGATAGCTTCGATTTCATTGTCTTCACTTCTTGCTATCACTTCAAAATCACTTGGACAGTAAGATAGCGAATAGTTGTGGTAACTGTTAACGTTTCCAGAAATCTGGCCGTTTAATTGATGACGAGCTCTTATATGTCCACTGACCATATGAAGATCTGCTCCTGCCCAGCACGCCATCATCTGCATACCACGACAGATTCCAAGAACTGGCAAAGTCAATTCTTTTGCGTAAGAAAGAAGGGGCAAGCTCGGACTCGTCACGGTCAGGATGTTGACCAATGTTATTACCACCAGAAAGTATTAAGGCAGCTGGTTGCAAATTCATCAACCAATTATGTATACAGCCTTGCAAAGTGTTGGGCACAGGCACCGGTATAAAGCCGCAACTTGTTATCCACTTAACCAAACGTTGATCCAACGCGTCTCTTGTTTCATTCCGATCAGGAAGAGTATCTACGCGCTGACTGACACCTACTAGCTTCACCCTAAAACCTCAACACGTCGCCCAGCACAATCCAAGTGCAGTCGCGTAGCTTCTGACCAACGTTGATAAAGGAGTTCGCCGGCACCAATCACCGCCGGCAAACCAAGTTCTCCAGCACGAATAGCCATATGTGAATTTACTCCACCCCAAGCTGTGATCAAACCAGAAATCGGGTATGAAAATAACCAGTCAAATCCAGGATCAGCATTTGGGATACAAACAATAGCTCCATTCAAGAGCTCATTCTTATCACATTCAACTACAGGTGCAGTCACCTGCTTTTGAGTTATAAAATTGGGTATTGTTTTTGGCCCTCAAAGGACCAAACATCCTCTGGCTTAGCAATCAAAGGAGGTAGTGATATCTTGAGCGTTTCTTTATAACGTGCCTTACCTTGCTCTATTCCACGTGAGAGCAAATCAATTGGGTTAGTTGCCGCAACATGCATTTCTGTGAAGGCGGTAATATCACAATAAGATAATTCCTCACGACTGAAGCCGTATTGTAAACCAACCTCAGAGACCAGTGCCAATGCATCTGATAGGTTGCGCGTAAAATGAAACTTTGCCTGTTCGCGCAATTCAATGCCAGCCTGCATAAAGTTTAACAAACCTACAGGATTGGGTTGAAGACCATGAGCATCGAGTAATTTCTCTATTTCGCGCATCTGTGGCAATGTCAAAGCGAACGGTTTGACTTGATCAGGTAAAGATGGGCGCCGACTCCAGTCGAAATAAAGTTCTGGAGCCTCGTCATAACGAGGTGACAGAATGTCATAGGTGCCTGGGCGTAGGTGGCCATATCTGGAAAAGAAAGTAGACTTATCTAATGTAGCACGGTCGCGGGCCAACTGACCACTAACAGTAGACACACTTCTAATAAAGCTATCGTAATCTGATTGAGAGAACACGCCCACATTTACAAGCGATTTCAACATCTGCACTGCAATAAAGCCAGCTCGAGCCAATCCGGCAAACGGAAGAGTGCCATACCGCTTAGCATCCTCTAACAACCAGTAGATACGTTCTAGGGTCAGCACTAGAGGCAAGTAATTTCTCGCGCCGGGAATTGAGTGTATTGATCTTAGCAGCATCTACTTGCCACAAACCATGTTGAGGATGAAGAATATGATTAGTCAATTTTCTCAAGCTACCTGCGATAGTTTCTCTTTCATCTCAAGAAACCAACCTCCGCTAGATGTTCCAAGCGCTTTGGTAAATCTAAGGTATAGCAAGAGTAAACAATTTCGAACTCCACCTTATCGTGCAAAGTGGGTTCATCCAATAATCGGTCTATATAATAATCAACCAATCGGCCAGCCAGACTGTCATCAAGATCGGCCGGTATAAATGAATTGAAGGAGACACGGACGTCAATGTAGGGAAGCCCTAAAAATGGAGCATTAACGGAAAACTTCGCAAATTACGATATCCATAGTTATGACGTTGGTAAGCCCATATTGAATCAGTTATTAATTCTCTATATAACGATAATGCAAGTGGGTTTTGGACGTATTCCAATAATTTCGGCTGGGTTCCAATCGGGTATTACGCCATAGACCGTGCTACGTCCGATCAGAATACGATGTTCCTGCATTCCCTGGCAACTTTTCGTTCAATAGCGTCAAGGCGAATAGTTTGAGCTTCTGGTAAATCATGGAACACTCGAAAGGATCAATGGCCGTGCTTGTAATAGCCACAACACCTCATCGTCACCCTCTCGAGTTACCGCAAACTCACAATCTAGTGGCGTATTACCACAAAGCATTAAAAGTTTATCAATAAGCGCAATAATAGGTGCTAAAATTATCGGTGGTGATACTGGGTCTATTAGCCGCCTGCTGCCAGACTTGTCCACTTAACCCTCCTGTGATTGATGCTGTATCAACACCTTCAGACCAATTCACCACTCTATAGGGAGAACAGGTATTAGGATCATGCGTAAAGGCTACTCCGGATCCCGTACCACTTCATTGAGCATGGGTTGGACCAACACTTCATCTTCCGGAAAAACGCTACACCATAAGAATCAATAACTTTAGTAACTGCAACTTCTAGCTCTTCTAAATTTACGTTCATGATAGACAAAAATGCACCAGCATTCGAATATTCAGTATTATCCTCGCGGCTGCAACTGGAACGCACTATCAATGGAGTTTTCCCTAGGATTCAGCGACCCCATTAAGGCAAACCTGACGATCTTTCTGCCAGTCTGCTACTGAGAATACGTATAAAGGAGCAATGCGAGCTGTTTTGAGTACAGAATTTAAGGCAGCCAAAGTACTGCCTTAGTGGAGAGTATCAACGACATTATGTTTAACCCTTGCGCCGTGCTGTCCATGAACGGGTCAAATAGGTTGCCTCGATCAATTTTAGGCCAGCAGTATGTTCTTCAACAAATTTTAAAAATTTATCGAATTTATTTGGTCCTAGTTGAACACGAAGATCATTAACAGATCGCCAAGCACCTAAATAACGTTTAGGTGACATCTCTATAACGTGGCGACCTTCTACGTAAACAACATCCTCAAAAAAAAGGTGAGGTGGACAGTTGATCTGATAAGTGTTTCAGTAATCCCTGAACGTCCAGATGAAACACGATTTATGTTAGGGCGAAGCGCGCCCAGGTACGCCTCAATCTCTACCAGTAGAGGGTTAACCTCGATTAATCGTGGATTCCAGAGCGCTGTGAAATATCCACCAGGTCGCAATACACGATGAAATTCCTGGAGTAGCTCTATTAAAATTAGCCCAATGAAAACTAGATGCCATCGAGAGCCAATCAGCAGAATTTGATTGTAATCCGGTTGCTTCAGCACTACCAGCTAGCCAGACCACAGACGTATGCTTGCTATCTGCAATCCCACACTCTCATGTCGTCATTGGGTTCAACAGATATAACTGACTTAACCCCTACATCATGAACCATGCGTGTCCAAATACCAGTGCCTGAACCTACGTCAACAAAATCAATATTATTCGACGGTTTGTTAAACAGCCCAAGTATTGCTTTGAGAACCAAGGGGCAATAATCTGGCCGATGTTGTGAATAATCTTTAATAGACCTGTAAAATCTCCTGATATAAACGTTTTTGTCATAATGGTTCCTATTTTTTAGTATATTAAGTAATTCATCTGATAGATTATCCACTGATTGGCCAGGCTCAAATTCAATAACCAAGTCAGCGGCTTCCGGTTCATCGAAAGGCAAATCTAGCCCAGCCACATTGGTAAGCTCGCCTGCGTCAAAGCGTTGGTAAATCTTCTTGAGGTCACGACGACGCAATTCTTCAATTGGCACCTTAAGATACACTTCAATATAATTTGGCAGATTAGCTCTATTCCAAGTATGCACTTCGCGAAACAGCGAAATGGTTGCTATTACTACTGTTAATCCCTGCATTACTAGAATACGACACAGGTTGGAATACTGCATTGCCAAAGTTAAGCGACCTTTACGCCCATGGTTGTCATAATTTTCTGCAACAGCGCCAAATACTTCGCGTAGCTCATCTCCATCGAGCATCACCACAGTTTTACCATCAGCACGCAAAAGTTCAACCGTCTGACGCGCCAAAGTTGATTTGCCTGCACCCGATAAACCGGTTATCCATATCACATTTGCTTTACTTTCACTCAAGAAGCGGCTCGCTCAATTTCACTGATGATAAATTTTTTAGAAGAAAGCCCTGCAAAAAAATCAAATCTGAATAGTCAATATTAGAAGTGTGACTTAACATTTTGCTTACAGCTATCGGTATTTCGTCAATATTATTTATCAGGTCTCCAATATTTTCAATCATAGAAAATGCCTTCTTAGCTAAATCTGGTCTTGGTGTAAAAAAACAAAACGGGACGATCAAATGCCACTCTATATATAAATGATGTACCAGAAACATCAGTTATCATTGCCGCTGATGCCATATAGGTCTTGAAATAGTCAGAATTATTATCCAATGTAACTCTAGACTGAAATTTTTCTAATACATTATAAATAAACTCCTTATCCTCCTGACGTTTGAAAGAAAGTGGATGAGGCCGGAATATAACTTCATATTTGTGCTCAAGTAATACACCGATTATCTTTTCAGATAATTTAAATGCTGAAACATCTTTATATATATATTCGTTCGAAAATGAAGGGGCAAATATTATAGTATTACTTGACTTTTTTTGACTGACAAAGTCACTTTCTCTAACTCTTTTTAACACATTATCTAACTTTGGATAGCCTGCAGGAATGATTTGTTTTGACACACTATATGTTAAATTCAATTGCTCAAATTGCTGAGATGTGGAAGCTAAAATTATATCATAAGAGTCAAGCCCTCGGTTTGGAAAACCATCTAGGCCAGCAACAGAATGAAAATAAAATATTTTTTTACAGTTTTGAGGAAAATAAAATTTTTTGCCTGCAATTGCTGACAAGAAAACTGAAGCTTTGAATAATGGCATTACTCGGAGAGCAATTATAAAATACTTTAAAACTTGGCTTTAGATAAATTTCTAACTGTTGTCTATATAATTCAAAGTTATTACTCCATTCAGGGAAGATTACTATCAAATATCCCTTATTGTTTAATTTTTCTAAGATATATGCAATATTATCTAAATAGCCAGGCAAACCGAGAGAGACCATTATTACTTTCTTGTCTTTGTTTAAAGAAAAAAAGTATTAATGTTCCTATAAAAAAATGCCATAAATATGTGAAACTATAAATTCAATTCTTTTACTATAACCAAAAAAAAAGCTCAAGCTTTCTTGCTAATAACAACACTAATTCAGTTAACATTTTTTTTGTAAATTTCTTTAATTATTACTGGCCTACTTTTTACTTCAGCAAATATTTTTGAAACGTATAAACCAACAAGGCCAATGGAAAGAATTATCATGCTTGAAAAAAATGAGAGGGAAACCATTAACGAGGTAAATCCTGGGCACAGCATCAAAATAAAACCAATTAAAAATTAAATAAAAAGCATAGAATAATGAAATAAGCGATAAAAAAAGACCAAAAATAAATAGAAAAACTAGCGGCTTAGCGCTAATTGAAGTTATAGATGTCAATAAAAGATCTAATTTATGAATTAGTGAATAGGTTGTATTACTACGAGCTAGCTTTTCTACTACATGGTGCTTTTGATCATAACCAGTTAAATGGCAGATCCCACCAAAAAAAAACTCATTATCACTGTGAAGTAAAAGTGACTTCACATATCTTTTAGTCATTAATCTAGCAGTCACTTGATTTTCATAAATATTAAGACCTGATAAATTTTTAATTAATTTCCAAAATAGTGCACCTGTAACTACCTCAAAAAAACCTCCTTTTCTATATGACTGAACGCCCAAAATCACGTCACAACCTTCAATTTGCATCTTTCTATTAAAGCTTAGTAACCACTCAGGTTGCTCTTCGAGATCACTATCGATGAGGAAAACTAACTCTCCTTTTGGCATGAGCTAAGCCAGTCATCATTGCTTTGTGATGTCCAAAATTACGCGAAAGGCTGACAACAACAACTCGTGAATCACGATCTGTTAGATTAATCGCCAGATTAAGACTGTTATCAGGTGAACCATCGTTTACAAAAATGATCTCAAAATCTTCTCTGCTAACTCTTTTGCCGCAGCACTTGCTCTCTTATAAAACTCATTGACATAAGCACTAGACTGATAAAGCGTTGTTATAATTGATAGCTTCATACTACATGCCTCATGAATTGCTTGGCTTCCATGCCACAATTAAATAACAAATCAAGAATAGTAACCTTATGCTCAAATTCGCCCCATAACTGTGGATAGTAAGGGTATTCAGAGTAATCAAACCATGTAAGCTTAAGTCCATGATCAGAAAACACCTTTTCATCGATATAATTTTTGGCAGCTGAGCCTGAGATATATTCAGTTCCACCTGCTTGCAAACAAAGATCTGAAAGTCTTTCCGTCTTACCATCAACAAGCTGTAGTCTGATGAATTGGTAATTGTGGTTTGAATATTCAAGTACGAACAGATTGCCTCAATGAAGCGTCTGTTTAGTTGCGAAAGATGCGTGAAAGCTTCCTCGAGGTAAAGTGGCTTTAACCATGAAGCAACTTCTTTAAAAAGGGAGCACGGCTATAGTTCAGCGAAAGCGATTTCCAGTGTATATTTGCCCATTCAGTATCTTTGATTTTAGTCTCATTAATTTTCTGGTCATATTTGCCTTTTACCTGCACAGGTACGGTAAGCCATTGACAGCCCCGGGGCGTTTTGATTTGGTTGCGGTTTCGCCAATCACGTCGAGTATACTGCATATCGTCATAGAGAATGAACTCATCAACGGCTGCGATCATATCGAAATAGCCTTTCCATGGAATATAATTTGACTGAACGATAGCTATTTTTTTCTATAGTCTTCTGAAGAAAAACAAGATTGTTTGCTCAAGGAAAGTGATACAATCGTCAAAACATTCTTTTAAATACATCTTGGAAAAAAGGAGAGATTGGAACTGAGTAAAATGATCGACTGCTGACAACAACATTCGAAAAGGAGCGTGGCCCTTGATAGGAATAGATGAGTGACAAATACCACTTGAGTAAATAGTGTAACGTAAATTCATTTTTTTCAAATCTCGTGGAGTGTGGTTGATGAGTACTGTTTGTAGATAGGGCCCATAACTAGTTTTTTCTAAGCTACGCGCCCTTTCAGAGAGTTCGGCGAAGCTTAACCACCCATTATTAAACGCAATTTCTTCCAAACAAGCCAATTTATAACCTTGCCGCTCTTGGATTGTTTCAACAAATTGTGACGCAGTCAATAGGCTTTGCATGTGCCTGTATCCAGCCAAGCAAATCCACGGCCAAGTAATTGCACATATAGGTCTCTTGTTCAAGGTAAGCCCGGTTAACACAGGTAATTTCTAACTCATTACGATAAGATGGCTTGATCTGTTTCGCAATATCCACAACACGATTGTCGTAAAAATAAAGTCCGGTAATAGCATAATAACTTTTGGGGTTTTCTGGCTTCTCTTCAACAGAGATAGCGCGCATTTGCTTATCAAATTCAACAACACCAATTGCCGTGGATCTTTTACTTGATAAGCAAAGATAGTTGAACCTTTTGTAAGGTTAGCTGCTTTTTTAAGTAAGGGAGTGAAACCCTGCCCATAAAAAAGTTGTCACCCAAAATAAGACATACACTTTCACTACCAATGAAATTCTCACCAATAAGGAATGCTTGTGGAATACCATTAGGTCTTTGTTGAATTTCGTATTTAAGGTGAATGCCGAACTCACTACCGTTACCAAGTAATCGTTGAAAGGCAACTTGATGATCAGGCGTTGTAATAATAAGAATATCACGTATACCTGCCAGCATCAGCACAGATAGTGGGTAGTATATCATCGGCTTGTCGTACACTGGCAATAGTTGCTTAGCCACCCCCTTAGTGATTGGATGTAAACGCGTACCAGACCCGCCTGCTAGGATAATACCTTTCATAGCTTGTTTACCGGTTTTTGTTTAGCAATTCCCAAGCGCTGCCGTTGATATCCGCCACCTTGTATATGTTGGTAGAAGTTGGGGTTATTGAGATACCACATCACGGTTTTTTTTAACCCTGTTTCAAAAGTTTCTTGTGGGGTCCAACCAAGATCGTTTTTAATTTTGTTGGCATTAATGGCATAACGCTGATCATGACCAGGACGGTCTGAGACAAAGGTTATGAGGTCTTTGTAGGACTGACTTCCCATTGCACCTTCAGAACTAGGTTTAGTTATTTGGTTGAACGCGCCTGGTAATGAGGAAGGAGTCAAGTCATCAAGAATTTCACAAATTGCATGTACCACCTCGAGATTAGTTTTCTGATTATGCCCGCCGATGTTGTAGGTTTGTCCTATTTCACCTTCTATAACAACCTTATAAAAGCGCACGTGCATGATCTTCAACATGCAGCCAGTCACGGATTTGCTGACCATTTCCGTAGATCGGTAGTGGTTTTCGTTCAAGTGCATTCAGGATCATGAGTGGAATTAGTTTTTCTGGGTATTGATATGGACCGTAGTTATTTGAGCAATTTGTAATCAAAATGGGCAAGCCATAAGTACGATACCATGCTCTAACCAGATGATCACTGCTTGCTTTCGATGCTGAATAGGGGAGAGCTCGGATTGTAGGCAGTATCTTCGGAAAACAATTCGTTGTTGTCAAGACTTCATAGACCTCGTCGGTTGAGATATGATGAAAACGAAAGTCAGTTTCAGTCGGCAGAGCCATCCAATATTCCCGTGCACATTCTAGCATCACCAATGTGCCAACTATGTTGGTTTGTATAAATTCTGCTGGTTCATCTATGGATCGATCTACATGCGATTCCGCGGCTAGATGCATGACGATGTCGGGTTGATATTCATTGAAAAGTACTTTGACGAATTGGTGATCACAGATATTACCCTTAACAAACTCATAACGCTTGTTCTGAGCGATGCTTTCTAGTGATTTAAGGTTGGAAGCATAAGTAAGCTTATCGAGATTCAATATCCAGTAATCAGTTTCTTCTATCAAGTGCCGAATTACTGCCGAACCGATAAAACCTGCACCGCCTGTAATTAGAAATTTTTTCATTATATGCCGACTTCCAACGCCCTGAAATCCCTCGCAGCTGGAAATAAGTTGGTCATATGTGCCGTTAGCTTTCAATTCTCCTTCAAGCAAGTAGATTTGATCGCATTGGCGAATGGTTGAGAGGCGATGCGCGATCAAAATGATGGTGATTTTGCGCCCGAGGTTATTCACCGCTTTCATTACTGCATGTTCAGTAATATTATCAAGGGCGCTAGTAGCCTCATCTAAAATTAAGACTTGGGGATTATGATAAAGAGCACGGGCAATGCCGATATCGGTGTCGCTGACCGCCTGAGAGACGTACGCCACGCTCACCAACGATTGTAGCATAGCCTTTCGACAGGTTGCCAGTCACGAAATTGTGTAGATTAGCAATTTTTGCAGCTCGCTCTATGGCTTGCTGATTGATATCTTTTGCGCCTAACTCCAAAAGCGATGTTAGCTGCTACGCTATCATCTGTAAGGTAAATGTGTTGTGGCACATAGCCAATAGCGCTTTGCCACTGTCGGCGATTTGAGGCAGTGATGGGTTGGTCGTCTATTTTAAGCAACCCCTTTTGAGGCTCAAGAAGGCCTAAGATTAGGTCTGCTGCGGTACTTTTGCCGCTGCCAGTAACACCTACAAAACCCACTGTGCTATGAACAGGAATATTGATGTCAAGAAACTTTATTGCCGACTGTGATGAATAGGGATGGCGATAACTAACTTTTTCAAGTTGGATGTTCTTTGAAAGAATCAATGGTGTTATTTGAGCTCGTTCAGGATTTACTTGCTTGAGGCTGCTAAGATCATTGTAAAGAACGTCGAGTGCAGGGCCAACAAATCGTAGTTGAGTTGAGGATCTGTAGATTTGTTGTAGCGCGGGAATGAGGCGATAGCCAGCAAACGCATAAAGAGAGATAATAGGCAGTATAGATTCAAATGAGTCATATTTACTCATATGGTATGAATCACTAGTAGCATGCCCCCAAATGCAACGATTTCCAATGCATAGCGGGGCATTTGAGCGATGACTAGTGCGGTGGCTTGACCTTTGGCATAAATTTTCGCAGGTTTGGCAAAACGATTAATATATGTTTGTTCCAATCCACCCAATTTCATCTCTTTGGCGGCACCAAAGGCTTCGCTCACTATAGCAAAACGTTCTTGGTTTGCTGTCGTACGATTATGGCCCAAACGTTTTAAGACCCTTCTCATACCAACAAATATACAACCATAAACCAACCCAAGCGTTAGGAAAATACTGACGGATAACAGTGGATTGACCAAAAACAATAAAATGAAGATTGCCATAACTACCATAGACTGGGAAATTAATGACATCAAAGGGATCATGCCATGTTCTATAACCGTCTTGACCTCGGAAAGAATAGTTTTGCCTAAATCTGAACTGTGGCGGTTTAAAAAAATCGTAAGGCTGGTGTAAATAATTTTGAACCAAGCGCTTGCTGATAGTGTATTCGCGGATAAGTAAAAAACGGGTTTGTGCGTAGATGGTAACCGCTTTGAATAGTAATGAAATAATGAGCATCACAAAGACCAACATACCGAGAGCGAATAAGAAATGGTCAGTGGATTTTATGCCGATGTAGCTGCTCATGGTGAATGTTTTTTTTTAGCAAATCGTTATTTTGTAAAAGTTCAGGGTTTGCCAATACTGACATGAAAGGCAATATTGACGCAACCCCAAGCATGTCCAGAAACGCCATAACCAGTATCATTGCCAACAAACCTGCCCCCTGTCTCTGCTCAGAGGGAGTTAGGATATAGAAATTTTTTAAATGCAAGCATGATATTAAAAGATACTAAGAACCAAGCTGTTAATCATTATCATCGAAAGAATATATTTGTGTCCATTTTCATTGTTTTTAGGAAATCACCGTCTCAACTTTGTTTCCGGAAATTTAATCCGTATTAAAATCCCTCATATGAGTGATTCAGAATTTACCATATCATTCAGAGCATCACTATGACCCTAAACTGATTTTTTTAATTTTTGTGACAATTTGTATCGAAGAATTGTAGCTGACATAGCTACCGCACTACATGAAGAGAAAATAAATTTATTAATAAAGATGTAACTAGTATTTCCTGGATATGCATTTGTTGGTATTGATCTACAAAACTCTTATTGGACTAAAATAAATAGTACTTATGGCGTTTCAAAACTTTTGAGTTTTAATAACAAACCTTCTGAAATTCCTCTTGATTTTATATAGCATTAAAAAATAGGTTTGAAAGATAATATTAATCCAATAATAAATGAAAAACTAAAAAAAGGTGATACAATTAAGTTTAATAATGGACCATTTGCGGATTTAGTTGCAAATATTGAAAGTGTTGATGAAAAAAATCGTATTTATGTTCTTTTAGAAGTTATGGGAGGGCTTCGAAAGTTAAAAATAAATCTAAAAGAAGAAATAAATTTTATTAAAATTTAGATATTAACTAAGGTTCAATATAATTTTTATTTAATCAACTATTTATAAATATAAATTTCAATAAGTAAGTCTATTTAGCAACTTTCCAAAAAACAGGAAAATCAGGTTTAAAAATTTTGATCTTTTGTTTATTAAAATAAAGATATTCTTTAAAAATAATAATTTTCATTTGATTTGATCATTAAAATTGTTTCATT